>NZ_JAZDCW010000003.1:0-855308 GCF_036323765.1 Streptomyces solitudinis | reverse complement strand
GGAGCCCTGGTTGTTGGTGGCCGAGGTACGGCCGTCCACCGCCTGCGAGGAGTAGCTGAGCCCGATGTTCGGCTTGAGGCCGCCCGGGGTCGGGACCGTCCGGAACGGGTAGCTCCAGGAGAACCCGCCCGAGGACGTGGCCACCGACCACTCCGCCGACGGCGTCAGCGGTGTGGCCTTGTAGTCGCCCTGCGCGGAGGAGTCACCCGCCTGGACGGCGAGCAGCGGGGCGGGGTCCACCGTCTGGGTCGACAGGCCCTCCCGGGCGCCCCGCGCCTCGACGGTCGCGGTCAGGGTGCGGCTGCCCGCGTCGTTGCGGGTCGGCAGCGGCTTGGGCAGGTCCGGGCACGCCGCGCTGCCCGGTGTGGCGCGCACGGCGCACTCGGGCAGCTCGACCAGCCGCAGCCGGGCGCCGTAGCCACCGCCGTACGCCTGGGCGAACGCGCTGTAGTCCACCGACAGGTCGACGGGCACGGGGGTCGCGCCCCCGTCGGCCCGGGTCACTTTCAGCAGGGCCGCGCTGCCCGTCTCGACGGCCTTCCCCCGGCCCAGCGAGTCCACCGTGACCTGCGCGGGGTCCCCCGCGTCGGCGCCGGTGGCGGTCACCGTGACGGGGAGGCCGCCGACCGCGGTGCCCCCATCGGAGCCGGCCTCCGCGCCCACCGGCACCGTGGTGCTGGCGGCCTGCGGCCAGCGGGATTCCTCAAGGGCCGTGACCGCGGCCCTCCTCGCCGGGTCGGACGCGCGGGGCTTCGCCTCGGCGTTCCTCCCCTCAGCGGGGTCGCCGGAGTTCAGGACGCCGGGACGGCCGTCGCCAAGGTCGTCGAAGTGGACGAACTGCACCAGCCCCGTGGTCACGGCGAGGCTCAGCCCGATCACGATCGGGCCTGCCGCGCGGCGTGGTATCCGCCGGGTGAGCAATCGTCCTCTGAAGGACTTCACTGGGTCTCTACTCCCTGGGTTGCCTGGTGAGGCGTGACGGTTGCGGTGACGCGGGTGCGGGCGCGCCGGGACCGGTGGCCCCGGTCCCGGCGCGCCCAGGGCCGCGTCAGATGCCCGGTGTGGCGGTCAGCGAGGCCATGTGCCGGATGGCGGCCGGGTCGGCGGCGCCCGCGTAGACCCGGACCTCGTCCAGGGCTCCCGCGAAGTACTCGCTGCCACCGCCGAGCGCCGAGCGGCCGATCTGCAGGCCGCCGGTGGCCCTCCACAGCGTGGTGTCGGTGGCGATCGCCGAGTCGGCGAGCTGCCCCTGGACGTACAGCCGCAACTCGTTGGCGAACGCGTCGTAGACGACGGCCAGGTGCTGTCCGGAGCCGCCGGTGTCCGGCAGTTCCTGGTCGTCGGTGACCGTCACGGTCGGCGCCGCGGCCCGGTCCTCCTCGGCCACTTCCAGCTCCCACTGGCCGGTGGCCGCCTGGTACCGCACCGCGAACCGGTCCGCCTCGGCGCCCGGCAGCGAGATCACCGTCTGGGACCGCTCCGGGTCCAGCGTGGTGGGCTGCGCCCGGACGGCGACGGTGAAGCTGGAGTCGCCGCCGACCGGCGGGGTGGCCGTGGCCGCGTGGCCTCCGGAGCCGTCCAGCTCCAGGTGCCCGTCGCCCACCAGCGCCGCCTCGTCGAAGAGCGGGTCGGCGGGCTGGTAGATCGCCGCGCTTCCGGCCAGGTCCAGCGGCTGGCCGCCGTCCTGGACGTTCGGTGACGTGCCGTCGGCCGCGCCGTCGAGCATCCAGTAGCCCTCGCGCTGTGCCCTGACGGTCGTCAGCTCCGCCACCTGCGCGGGGGGCAGCACCCGGGGGAAGGCCCGCACCTCGGCCAGGTCGCCGTGGAAGTGGTCCCGGTAGCCGGCACGGTCCAGGGAGCGGCCGATCTGGAGCGGCCCGTAGGACGTCCAGGGCGAGTGCCGTCTGGCGCTGCCCCGGTGCTGGTCGCCCACGTAGAGCCGGAGTTCCGGACCTCCGGCGGCCTGGGCGTCGTGGACGCCGGTCAGCAGCACCCACTGGTCCTCGACCGGGGTGGCTTCGGCGCTGACCTCCCACCGGCCGAGCGAGTCCACGTCGGAGACGGGGGTGGAGAAGGTCCAGCTCCCGGCCGCCTCGTCGTAGCCGAGGACGAAGCCCGGCTCGCCGGTGCCGTCCTGGCTGACCACCGTCATGTCCCGGTCCAGGGAGGCCGGACGGACCCAGGCGCTGACGGTGAAGCCCTCGGCGGTGTCGACCACGGTGTCGCCGGCGTCCAGGTAGGCGTCTTGGGTGCCGTCCAGGCGGGCGGCGTAGTCCGCCTGGCCACCCGGACCCGGTACGCCGAAGGTCACGCCGTCGCCCGCGGTCGCCGGATGGCGGCCGGACTCGTCGTGCGCGTCCCGGGCGCCGGGTTCGTCGGCCAGGTTCCACTGCCCGGCGGCCGGCAGGCCGTCGGTCACCAGGAACTCGTACTGCGCCCGGGTGCTGGAGTTGCCGGCCCGGTCGTACGCCTCGACGGTCACCCAGTGGCGGCCCGAGGACTGCGGGTTCCAGGTCACCGAGGCCGGGCCTCCGGCCTGTTCCGGGGCGACGGCCTTCATCGGCTCGCCGTCGAAGGCGTAGCGGTACTCCACGACGTCGCTGTCCGGGCCGGCGTCGTCGAGGTCCGGGGTGAAGGTGAACGTGCCGGGGGTGCCGACTCCGTGGTGCCAGATGCCGTCGTCCGGGTACTGCGCGGAGTCGACGTCCGGGGCTCCCGGGCGGGTGGTGTCGTAGACGAACTCACAGCGCTGCGGGCTGCCGTCGTAGCTCCACGGGCCCCACGCGTCACCGTCGTAGGCCCGCGCCGACCAGGAGACGACCGTGTTCTGCGGGATCGTCTCCCGCACTTCGTGGGAGAACGTCGTTCCGCGGTTCGGCGCTTTGTAGGACGTGTCGTAGGTGTACGACTTCTCGGTGCCGGACGCGTCCTGCCACGCGACCTTGAACTGGAGCTTGACCTTGTCCGTGCGAGAGGAGGTGTGGTCCGGGTCGCGTGCCTCCGCGCGCAGGACGGGGGGCCGCTCGACGTAGGGACGGTCCGCGCCCCACACGCACGCGCCGCCGGGGTCGGAGGACATCAGCCGGTGGTCGACCTGCTCGGGCACGGTGTTGTACTGCACCGACAGGTACGCGTTGCCGCAGACGCGCTTCCACTCCTCGTACCGGGACTCGTTCGTGGTCCGCAGCCCGAGCGAGATGGAGGACCAGGCGTCGTCGGCCGCGGTCTGCACCTCGCTGGTCAGCTCCCCGCCCTCGAAGTGCAGGTTCGCCTGGCTGGAGCAGGACGTCGGCGAGATCCTCCGGTTCGCCGTCATCAGGTAGTCGTCCCAGTCGTCCTTGGTGTTGGACCAGACGCTGGACGAGGTGACCTTGTAGTTCTTCCCGCCGATCCGGTAGAGGCGGATCGGCTCGGCGCTCGCGTCCGCCCAGTACACGTGGGCCACCCGGGCCGAGAACGTGGCCTTGAGGATCTGCTTGCCCCGGTACGCGGACACCGGCATGGTGAACAGCGCGCGGCGCACGCCGATCCCGTTGCAGCCCACCGGGTTGTAGTTGGTGGGGCACCTGCCGACGCCCTGGTCGCCGGAGTACTTCCAGTTCCGCGCGGAGGGCTTGCCCGACATCACGTTCGTCCAGGCCGAGCGGTGCACGGTCTTCTGGATCGGGTCGATGACGACGGGGTAGACGGTGTCCGCGCCGCCGAGCAGCTCCTGGTCGGGCACGAGCGTCAGTGCGCCGTCGCCGACCTCGATGCCGACCGGTGCCGTCCGGCCGCCGTCTCCCGGGCCGCGCAGCGCGGCGTCGTCGGCGTCGTCCGCCTGGGTGGCCGCCGGCGTCTCCGTCAGGGCCGCGGGACGGGCCGCGCCGGGGGCCGCGCCGGTACCGGTACCGGTACCGGCGCCGATGCCGGTGCCGGTGCCGGTGCCGGACTGCGTCACGGTGCCGGTCCCGGTCGTGGTGTCCGGACCGTGGGGCGCGGCGGAGTCCCACATCACCGGCTGTCCGGCCTCGAAGACCGTGCCGCCGACCGCGGAGTCCACCACGCGCAGGGCGCCGGAGGTGTCCTCCTCGACCTCCAGCCCCCGGGTGCCCATGCCGATCTCGATCCTCTCCAGCTCCGGGTTCCGCGCGGCCTCGGCGGACTTGACGACCAGCAGGTGGCCCATGCCGTCGGTCTCCGCGCGGGCGACCAGGTCGACGCCGGGCAGCACCTCCTCGTACGTCGCGCTGTCGCCGTCGATGCGCGGCTCGGGCAGCGCACCGCCCGGCCACGTCAGCGAGAACTCCCGGCCGGCCGTGCGCATGCGCGCGAACGGGCCGTCACCGCCGCCGGAGAACTCCAGCTCCACGGTGGACGCCTTCGGCGCCCAGCCGCCGTCCGTCCGCTGGGCGAGGGTCGGGTCGACGGCCACCCAGGCGCCGTCCTTGACGGTCTGGACGGGCTCGGTGTACTCGATGGCCGTGAAGGTGCCGTCCGGGTTGGCGAAGACCTTGCGGCGCTCCTGCCGCATCGCGGTGACCTCCACCCGCTTCCCGCTCTCCTCCGCCTCGGTGCGGGCCTCCCGTTCGGACGCCGTCAGGGTCGTGTCGGCGGCGGCCCGGGCGGCCGGCTGCTGGGCGGACGGCGTGGTCATGCCGGTGCCGAGGACGGCGAGGAGGGTGGCGGCGGTCAGCGCCGTGCGGACCGTGCCGCCGAGGCGTCCGCGCCCTGGCCCTGCCGGCCGGTGTCCGGTCATCGCGGTGCTTCCCGGGGTCGTCGGCGTCGCGTCACGCGGGTTGTCGGTGTACATCAGCGCACCACCGCGCCGAACGCCTGCCGCTGGGCGGGCAGGCCGCCCTCGCCGGGCTTCCACGAGACGGCCTCGTCGGCACCGTCCACGAGCACGTTGCTCCAGGGCAGCGCGTGGACGCCGTGCCGCTCGGGCGTGCCGTACGGCGTGGCCACGTAGAGGTGGCCGGTCGTGGCGGACAGGCTGGAGCCGACGTACTCCCGCAGGCCGTACGGTCCGGGCAGCCCCTTCCGGCCGGCCTGGATCCACTGGTCGCTCGCGCCCGGTGCGCCCGTCATCGAGAAGACCTGGACGGCGCCGGTGTCCCGGATGCCCGCCAGGTCCTCACCGGGTACGCCGACCGCCACCGTCACGGTCTCGTCGTTCGCGGGCGTGTCCGGCGCGAGGTTCACCATGGCGAGGTGCTGGCCGAACTGGTCGCCCGCCTCGCTGTCCCCGATGACGTCCGCGACGTCCTGGCTGAACTCCGCGCGCTGCCGGACGGCGCCGGACGCCGTCACCTCCAGCAGCACGACCCGTCCCGCGGCCGCGGCGCCGGCGATGTTCTCCCCCGGCACCCCCACGGCGAGGACGGAGTGGCCGGCGGTGCCGCCCGCCGGCCGGTACCCGGTCATGGCCAGCGCCGCGCCGAACCGGTCGCCCGGGTCCGAGACGCCGCTGACGCCGTCGGTGTTCTGGTCGACACCGGCCAGCGGCGTGGGGACGCCGTCGTCGTTCAGCGTGTGGCTGAGGAGCTGCGTGGCCCCGGCGAACGCCTCCGTTCCGATGGCCTCGCCGGGCGCGCCGATCGCCAGGTGCCGGCCGGTGGCCGCCACCGCGTACCCGAACCGGTCGTGCGCCTCCACGGTGCCGGGGACGCCCGGCTTGTCCTGGTGCACCGCCACGTCCACCGTGCCGCGCAGGTAGTGGGCGGAGCCCGCGTCCCGTACGGAGCCGAGGTCCTCGCCCGGCACTCCGATCAGCAGGTAGGGCTCGCCCTGTGCGGTCTCCCCCGCGGCCAGCGCGTACCCGAACCAGTCGCCCGCCTCGGCCGCCGAGCCGCCGATGCTGCCGCCGCCCTGGCCCTGGACGAGTGCGCGCGTGGCCTCACCTGCGCCCAGGCCGTCGGGGCTGCCGTACACCACGTGCACGGTACCGGCGTCGGCCTGGCCCGCGACGTCCGCGTGCGGGGCGCCGATCACCAGGTCGTCGTAGCCGTCCTGGTTCCCGTCGTACACCGCGAGCGCGCTGCCGTAGCCCTCATCCGGCTGCGCGTCCCCGGGGACGCCCGCGGCGGCGCGGGAGATCTCGGCCGTGCCCGTGCCGCCGCCGTAGACGATCCGGACCAGCCCGGCCCCGCCGTGGCCGGACACCGTCGCCTCCGGGTCGGCGATCGCGACGTCGTTCACCCCGTCGCCGTCGAAGTCGGTCGTGGCGCAGACCGGCGCCGTCCACGCGCGGTCGGCACGGCCGTCGAGGTGCAGGCGCGCGCCGTGCCCCTCCTGCCCGGGGGCGACGATGCCGGTGAAGCCGTGGTTGCGGGCCTGCCCGGCCAGGGCGCACAGCGAGTGCGGTCCCGCCGCCAGGGCGGCCGCGTCGCCGTGGCGGTGGCGGCTGTCCGCCCCGCCTCCCGCGGCCGTGTCGCACTCCGCCGAGCGGAATCCGTCGGTCACGGTGATGGGCTGGTCGCCGAGCGCGTGCCGCAGGGCCTCCAGCTTCCACATGATCCGCTTGGTGTTCTCGCGCGCCGCGTCCGCGCTGACGCTGCCACCGCTGTAGTCGTCGTTGCAGCGGTTCAGCTCGCTGAAGGTGAAGTGCGCCGGCGAGCAGTCGGCGCTCTGCAGCTCGTAGATCTTGCCGAAGGTCTGCGGGCCGGCGATGCCGTCGGCGTCGAGTCCGTAGGCGGCCTGGAAGCGCCGGACGGCCTGCGCGGTCGCGGGGCCGTACTCGCCGTCGACGTCGAGGGTCCTGCCGTATCCCGGATAACCCGCCACCCGGATCTGGAGTTCGGTGACGTCCGCTCCGGACGTGCCCTCGCTGAGGGTACGGTCCCAGGTGTAGCAGGTGTCCGCGTAGGCCGTTTCCGCGGTCATCGCGGTGCCCGCCGGAACGGCCACCGCGAGGACCACCACGGACATCAGCGCTCCGGCTGCCCGTCTGAGCCTGCGGCTCGGACCTGGTGTGTGTGCCATGAGAGGTCAGCAACTCCCTCAGTCGTTGGGGACATGTCCGTCGGCGGACGGGTCGGAACCCCGCGCACGGCGGGCCGCGGGCGGCGGGGGGAGGTCTCGGGGGTACGCGGCCGGTCCGCCCCTGCCCGTCCGCCCGCCGTGACGAGCCGCGCCCGCGGGCGGGAGGCGAGCACCCGTCGGCTGGGCGACGCTGCCCGCGCGGGCCGGGAGGGGGGGACCATGAGTCCGCTCACCCGTGTGGGAAGGCGGGGAGCGGATACGGCGAGAGGAACGTACAGGCGTTCCGTACGAGCCTGTGACGGTCAATCGACCCTCACGTCGGCGCGGGTCCGCCGGGAGCGCGGCCGTCGCCCGTCCCGGACGGACGCTGCGGGGCGCGGTTGTCCCGCAGCCGGTGTCCCACGTCCCGCCGCCGTCCCGCGGGAACCGCCATCCTCCCAGCTCAGCAGCGGCGCACGAGAATTCTTGTCCCGCGTTTTCCCGTGCTGACATAGAAACGGCGGTGCCTGCGGTCACGTCGGTGACACTGAGCCGCGTTCCCGGGAATCGCAGAGAAAGAAGTTCCTATGAGACGCCTCCCAGCCGTGGTCACGGGTGTCCTGGCCGCCCTGCTCGCGACGCTGCTCTCCTCCCCCGCGGCGCACGCGGCCGACTGGCCCGTGGTCGGCAGCGGCAGCACCGGCCCGGACGTGGCCGCCGTTCAGCACCTGCTCACCGCGCACGGCCACAGCACCCAGGCGGACGGGGTCTTCGGCACCGGCACCAGCGCCCGGGTCAGGGACTTCCAGAGCGGCCAGGGGCTCACCGCCGACGGGTACGTCGGTCCGGCCACCTGGCCCGAGCTGGTCGTCACGGTGTCCAGCGGCCAGCGCGGCAGCGCCGTGAAGGCGGCGCAGGTCCAGCTCAACAAGTACGGCTACGGCCTGGCCGTGGACGGCGACTTCGGCCCCGGGACGCACGCCGCCGCCAGGGACTTCCAGGACGACAAGGGACTGGCCGTGGACGGGATCATCGGCCCGGACACCTGGCGCGCCCTGGTCTCCGGTTCCGGCGGGGGCTCCGGTGGGACGGGTGGGAAGCTGACGCACTCCCAGGCGGCCGCGATGTTCACCAGCGCGGGGATCTCCTGGTCGTCCTCCGGCGACTGCTCGAACCGGGACAACAGGACCTGCACCTCGTTCGACCAGCTCCGCAGGGCCACCGCCGAGGGGATCATCGCGCTCAAGCGGGCGAGCGGCTGCGCGGTGCACATCACCGGCGGCACCGAGACCGGCCACGCCGGCGGCACCTACAGCCACTGGAACGGCTACAAGATCGACTTCGCTCCGTACTCCTGCGTCAGCGGCCACATCACCGGCACGTTCACCTACCTCGGCCGGCGGTCCGACGGCGCGGCCCTGTACGAAGCCGGCACGGGCGACGTCTACGCCCGCGAGGGCAGCCACTGGGACGCCGCGTACACCGGCTGAGCGCGGTCGGGCCGCCGGACCGCCACGTCCGGCGGCCCGCCGTCCTCAGCGGCGGCGGGCCGCCGGCTGCCAGGTCCGGTGGCAGGCGCGGCACTCCAGCATGCCGTTCAGCCGGCCCCCGCCCGTGACCGTCCGTACCCGGAAACCGCCGCAGCCGGGGCAGTTGCGGCCACGGCGGGCGGCCCACCGGGGTGCCGGGCGCCACCTGGAGAGCGCGGAGGCGACCACCACGGTCACGGCGACCAGCGCCAGCGCCAGGAACACCGCCTGGACGGACATGGACACCCCCGGGTACGGACGGACGCGTGCCTGCTCGGCGAGGACGGGCGCCGCCCCCGTCCGGGGGCGGGCACCGGCCGTCGTCAGTCCCGGTGGACCGTGCCGTCCGGGTCGAGGCCGCGGAAGGACAGGATGACGATGAGGACGCCGCCGCAGACGATGGCGGAGTCGGCGAGGTTGAAGACGGCGAAGTGGGCGGGGGCGATGAAGTCCACCACCGCCCCCCGGAACACGCCGGGCGACCGGAAGACCCGGTCGGTGAGGTTGCCGAGGGCCCCGCCCAGCAGCAGGCCGAGCGCGAGCGCCCACGGGGTGCTGTAGAGCTTCCGGGCGATCCGGAAGATCACCACGACCACGCCCGCGGCGATGACCGTGAAGACGACGGTCAGCGCCTCTCCCATGCCGAACGCGGCGCCGGGGTTGCGCACCGCGTGCAGCCGCAGCAGCTCCCCGGCCACTTCGATCGAAGGGCGGCCCTCCAGGTGCTCCACCACGATGATCTTGGAGATCAGGTCGAGCGCGTAGGCGATCGCGGCCACCCCGAGCAGGACGCCGACGCGGCGCCTGCCCCGGGGACGCTCGCCGGTCCGTGCCGCCGCGTCCGGGGTCTCGTCCGGGGTCTCCTCCGGCACACCGTCGATGGCCTGTTCCGCCTCTGCTGTCACGTCACGAGAGTACGACACGCGCGCCCGCGCGCCGTCAGTGCCGCTCCTGCTTCTGTTTGCACTCCACACAGAGGGTGGCACGCGGGAACGCCTGCATACGGGCCTTGCCGATGGGGTTGCCGCAGTTCTCGCAGAGCCCGTAGGTGCCCGCCTCGATGCGTTCCAGCGCCCGTTCCGTCTGGTACATCATCTCGCGGGCGTTCTCGGCGATGGCCATCTCGTGCTCGCGGGTGACGTTCTTCGTGCCGGTGTCGGCCTCGTCGTCGCCCGCGCCGTCGCCGGAGTCCCGCATGAGCCCGGCGAGCGCCCGTTCGGCGGCGTCGATCTCCTTGCGCAGCCGGTCGGCCTCGGCCGTCAGCTCCGTGCGCGCCTCCGCGACCTCCTCCTGCGTCCACGGGTCCTCGCCCGCGCGGACCGCCAGCTCTCCGGGGGCCGCGTTGCCGCGTGCCTGGGGCACCGCCGCTTCCGTGCCGGTCGTCGTCTTCTTCGCAGCCACCGTGGCTCCCGTCTCCCGTTGGGCCGGCTCCCGGCCCACCGTGTCCTTACCCCGCTCACCGGGTTCCTCAGCCGTCGTCGGCGCGGTCGGTTCCGCGACCGTTCCGGCCACCTTCGCCGGAGCCCTCTTCGCGGCTCCGGGCGCCTCCACCGGCCCGTCCTCCACCGGCCCGTCCTCCGCCGGCGGCCCGCCGCTCGGCACCATGACCGCGCCCCCTTCACATAGTGTGATCTTGCCCGCGAATCGTGCCCGGAACGATAAATCGACTCGAAGCACTCGGCAACGGGACGCGCCGTCGGAGGCGGGATCTCCGGAAGGACGCCCGGGGCGTCCGCGAAGGCGTTGTGCCCCGCCCGGCCACGGGGAAACCGCTGAGCACCCGGCCGCCGCGGCCCGTACACTGGTGCGCAGCGAAAGGCGTCGAAGGGGACGAGTAGCGCCGTACGCAGCCACCAGCGACCCGGGGACGGTGGGAGCCCGGGGGCGAGCGCGACGTGAAGATCACCCCGGAGCCGCCGGAGGAAAGCCCGGGGCGGGTCCGCGGGCGAGTAGAACCGGCACGCAGGGACGGCCTCCCCGGAGAGCGTCCCGGCCCGAACGAGCGGGTGATGGGCCACGCGCCCACCGCCAAGGAGGGTGGTACCGCGGGAAGGCGCCGCAGCGGCGCGTCTCGTCCCTCCGACGGAAGCCGCGTCCGCCGGAGGAACCGCCGATGAGTCCGCAATACCGCCAGGTGCCCGCCCAGGTCGACCTGCCCGCGCTGGAGCACGCCGTGCTCGACTTCTGGCGGGAGCAGAAGGTCTTCGCCCGGTCGCTGGAGGCGTCCGAGGGCCGCCCCGAGTGGGTGTTCTACGAGGGCCCGCCGACCGGCAACGGCATGCCCGGCGCGCACCACATCGAGGCCCGCGTCTTCAAGGACGTCTTCCCGCGCTTCCGCACCATGCAGGGCTACCACGTGACCCGCAAGGCGGGCTGGGACTGCCACGGCCTGCCGGTGGAACTGGCGGTCGAGAAGGAACTCGGCTTCAACGGCAAGAAGGACATCGAGGCGTACGGCATCGCCGAGTTCAACGCGAAGTGCCGCGAGTCCGTGACGCGCTACACCGACGCCTTCGCCGAGCTGACCCGGCGCATGGGCTACTGGGTGGACCTGGACGACGCCTACCGCACGATGGACCCGCAGTACATCGAGTCGGTGTGGTGGTCGCTGAAGGAGATCTTCGGCAAGGGCCTGCTCGTGCAGGACCACCGCGTCGCCCCCTGGTGCCCGCGCTGCGGCACCGGCCTGTCGGACCACGAGCTGGCGCAGGGCTACGAGACGGTGGCGGACCCGTCCGTCTACGTCCGCCTGCCGCTGACGTCGGGGCCGCTCGCCGGACGCGCCTCGCTGCTGGTGTGGACGACGACGCCGTGGACGCTGGTGTCCAACACCGCCGTCGCAGCGCACCCCGGGGTCACCTACGTGGTGGCCACCGACGGCACCGAGCAGCTCGTGGTGGCGGAGCCGCTGCTGGAGAAGGCCCTCGGCGAGGGCTGGACGGCGACGGACGAGCGGTTCACCGGCGCCGAGATGGAGCGCTGGGCCTACCAGCGGCCGTTCGGCCTGGTGGACGCCGCCGAGCTGACGGGCGCCCACTTCGTCGTCAACGCCGACTACGTCACCACGGACGACGGCACCGGGCTGGTCCACCAGGCCCCCGCCTTCGGCGAGGACGACCTGCGCACCTGCCGCGCCTACGGGCTGCCCGTGGTGAACCCGGTGCAGCCGGACGGCACCTTCGAGCCGGGCCTGGCCCTGGTGGGCGGCCAGTTCTTCAAGAAGGCCGACGAGACGCTCGTCGCCGACCTCGAAGCGCGCGGCCTGCTGTTCCGCCACGTCGCCTACGAGCACAGCTACCCGCACTGCTGGCGCTGCCACACCGCGCTGCTGTACTACGCGCAGCCGTCCTGGTACATCCGCACCACGCAGGTCAAGGACGCCCTCCTGCGGGAGAACGAGAAGACGAACTGGTACCCGGACTCCGTCAAGCACGGCCGCTTCGGGGACTGGCTGAGCAACAACATCGACTGGGCGCTCTCCCGCAACCGCTACTGGGGCACCCCGCTGCCCGTCTGGCGCTGCGACGAGGGGCACCTGACCTGCGTCGGCTCGCTGGCGGAGCTGAGCGAGCTGACCGGCACCGACCAGTCCTCGCTGGACCCGCACCGCCCCTACATCGACGCGGTGACGTTCCCCTGCACGGCGGAGGGCTGCGCGCTCACGGCGACGCGGGTGCCCGAGGTGATCGACGCCTGGTACGACTCGGGCTCGATGCCGTTCGCGCAGTGGGGCTACCCCTACCGCAACAAGGAACTGTTCGAGCAGCGCTACCCGGCGCAGTTCATCTCCGAGGCCATCGACCAGACCCGCGGCTGGTTCTACACGCTCATGGCCGTCGGCACCCTGGTCTTCGACCGCTCCGCGTACGAGAACGTCGTGTGCCTCGGCCACATCCTGGCCGAGGACGGGCGCAAGATGTCCAAGCACCTGGGCAACATCCTGGAGCCCATCGCGCTGATGGAGCAGCACGGCGCGGACGCGGTGCGCTGGTTCATGGCGGCGGGCGGCTCGCCGTGGGCGGCCCGGCGGGTGGGGCACGGCACGATCCAGGAGGTGGTGCGCAAGACGCTGCTGACCTACTGGAACACCGTCGCCTTCCAGGCCCTGTACGCCCGCACCACCGGCTGGGCGCCCGGGGACACCGATCCGGCGCCGCACGAGCGTCCGCTGCTGGACCGCTGGCTGCTCAGCGAGCTGCACGCGCTGGTGGACCAGGTCACCCGGGCGATGGACAACTTCGACACCCAGCGCGCGGGCAAGCTGCTGTCCACGTTCGTCGACGACCTGTCCAACTGGTACGTGCGCCGCTCCCGCCGCCGCTTCTGGCAGGGCGACGCGGCGGCGCTGCGCACGCTGCACGAGGTGCTGGAGACGGTCACCCGGCTCATGGCGCCGCTGGTGCCGTTCGTCACCGAGCGGGTCTGGCAGGACCTGGTCGTCCCCGTGACCCCGGACGCGCCGGAGTCGGTCCACCTGGCGAGCTGGCCGACGGCGACCTTGGAGGCGATCGACGAGCGGCTGTCGCTGGACATGCTGCTGGTGCGCCGCCTGGTGGAGCTGGGCCGCGCGACGCGGGCGGAGTCGGGCGTCAAGACCCGCCAGCCGCTGTCCCGGGCGCTCATCGCGGCGCAGGGCTTCGAGCTGCTGGACGACGACCTGCGCGCGCAGATCGCCGAGGAGCTGAACGTCACACAGCTCGCCTCCCTCGCCGAGGTCGGCGGTTCCCTGGTGGACACCACGGCGAAGGCCAACTTCCGGGCGCTGGGCCGCCGCTTCGGCAAGCGCACGCAGCCGGTGGCCCGTGCCATCGCGGAGGCCGACGCGGCGGAGCTGTCCGCCGCGCTGCGGGCCGGGACGGCGGAGGTGACCGTGGACGGCGAGCGGGTCGGTCTCGCCCCGGAGGAGGTCATCATCACCGAGACCCCGCGTGAGGGCTGGTCGGTGGCGTCCGACACGGGCGCGACGGTCGCCCTGGACCTGGAGATCACCCCGGAGCTGCGCCGCGCCGGGCTGGCCCGCGACGCGATCCGGCTCATCCAGGAGGCCCGCAAGAACTCGGGCCTGGACGTGGCCGACCGCATCGTGCTGCGCTGGGAGTCCGGCGACGCGGAGACGGCGGCGGCGCTGACCGGGCACGCGTCGCTCATCGCGGCCGAGGTGCTGGCGGACGAGGTGTCGGCCGGGCCGGCCGACGGCACCTTCGGCGCCCCGTTCACCGACGACGCCCTCGGTCTCGCCTTCCGCCTCCGCAAGGCGTAGTCCTCACCGTCCCCGCCACCCCCGCCGCCCCGCCGTCCGCGCTCCGTCCCGGCGCCGGCCGGCGGCGGGGCACGGACGGGGCGGGGCAGGACGGGGCGGGCCGGGTTCCGGGGCCGCACACGTGAAGGGCCGGACCCTGGCGGGTCCGGCCCTTCACCGATATGCCGGTCGTCGCGGTGCCGCCCTGACGGACGGCTGCGGTCAGCTGTCGTCCTCGTCGATGAGGAAGCCCCGCATCGGCGAGGGAGCCTGCTGCATCGGCTGCGGGTTCTGCGGCCGCACGGGCGCCATCGGCTGCGTCATCGCCGGGGACATCTGCTGCTGCCCGCCGTACGTCTGGCCGCCGCCCTGGTTGTGTCCGCCGCCGTGGCCGCCCATGGACGGGCCGTTGCCCATCGACTGGTGGCCGCCCATCGTGCTGCCGCCGGAGGGCGCTCCGGCCGAGGCCATCGACGGGGACGCGGGCAGGGACGGGGCCGCGGAACCGCGCGGCGGGGCGAGCGAGTCGTCGGCCTGGTTCTCCAGCTGGCGGAGCTGGCTCTCCAGGTAGGACTTCAGCCGCGTGCGGTACTCCCGCTCGAAGCCGCGCAGATCCTCGACCTTGCGCTCCAGCGTGGCACGTGCGGACTCCAGCGAGCCCATCGCCACGCGGTGCTTCTCCTGGGCGTCCCGCTCCAGCGCGTCGGCCTTGGCGCGGGCGTCCCGCTCCAGGCCCTCGGCGCGGCTGCGGGCCTCACCGACGATCTTGTTCGCCTCGGAACGGGCCTCGGCGATGGCCTGGTCGGCGGTCTGCTGGGCCAGCGAGAGCACGCGCGCGGCGCTGTCGTTGCCCGGCCCGCCCTGCTGCTGCATCTGCGGGCCGCCGTGGCCGCCCATCGGACCGCCGTGGCCCATCGGGCCGTGCCCGTGCTGACCGGGTCCGCCGTGCTGGCCCGGTCCGCCGTGCTGGCCGGGACCGCCCTGCTGCTGCATCTGCGGACCGCCGTGCTGGCCCTGCTGACCGTGCTGGCCCTGCTGAGGGCCGCCGGGTCCCGCGGGCAGCTGGGGTGCTCCGGGCAGCTGGGGAGGGCCACCCATCTGCTGGCCGTGCTGGCCAGGAGGCACCGGCTGCGGGCCCGATATGGCAGCGGGCACGGGTGCGCCACCGCTGCGTTCCTGCTCCGGGGGTTTGCGCATGCCCTGTTGCTGCTGGCTCTGCGCGGCGGCCCTGGTGGCCGCGGCCAGCTTGGCGCGGAGGTCCTCGTTCTCCCGCAGCAGACGGGTCAGTTCGGATTCGACCTCGTCAAGGAAGGCATCGACCTCGTCCTCGTCATAGCCTTCGCGGAGGCGGACGGTCGTGAACTGCTTGTTCCGCACATCCTCGGGGGTCAGCGGCATCTCTTCACCTCAACGTAGGTCATCGGCATATCGGCAAGACCGTACTCGTTCACAGCCTGGCCACGACGGTGATCAGGATGTAAACGATGATCATCAGTACGAAGAAGGACAGGTCGAGCGCCACGCCCCCGAAGCGCAGCGGCGGAATGAACCGTCGCAGGAGCTTCAGCGGCGGATCAGTGACAGTGTAGGTGGCCTCCAGGACCACCACCATCGCCTTGCCGGGTTGCCACGAGCGGGCGAACATGAAGACGTAGTCCATGACCAGCCGGAAGATCAGCACGTACAGGAAGATCTGTAGCGCAACGACGATCACCTGCTGTGCGATGGCCATCTCCCGCGCTTCCCTCTCCCCTGGGCGTACCCCCGGCCTCCCGGCCGGCGGCTGTTCGGTACTGCGTCTCAGCTCTGGTTGAAGAACCCGCCCTCTGCGATGCGGGCCTTGTCCTCCGCCGTTACATCGACGTTAGCAGGAGACAGCAGGAACACCTTCTGCGTCACTCGTTCGATGCTGCCGTGCAGACCGAAGACCAGACCGGCGGCGAAGTCGACAAGTCGCTTCGCGTCCGTGTCGTCCATCTCGGTCAGGTTCATGATCACCGGCGTGCCCTCGCGGAAGTGTTCCCCGATGGTACGGGCCTCGTTGTAGGTCCGCGGGTGCAGCGTGGTGATCCGGTAGGGCTCGCGCTCGGACACGACTTTGGGCATGATCACCGGGGCGCTCTTCTCCAGACTGGGACGTTCGGGTGTGATGGACGACACGGGGGCGATCCTGCTCACCCGGCCGCTGTCGCCCACCAGGGCCGGGGTCTGCTCGCGCTCGCGCTGCGCGGGCGGCTGGACGACACGGACGGACTCCTCGGGCTGCGGCTCACGGGCGGGCGGATGCTGGCGCCGGTGCTCCCGCTCGGGTTCCGGCTCGGGCTCGAACTCGTCATCGGGGTCGTACCCCCGGCCGTCGTAACCATCGTCCTCCACGAGGCCGAGGTAGACCGCCATTTTGCGCATTGCGCCGGCCATGCTCCGCATCCTCCGCTCTGTGGTGGATCGGCTCCGTCAACGGTGGCCCCGAATCCACGCAATCTGCCCGTATCGCCGGAAATGACCATATTTTCGGCTGTAGTCCGACTTTCTTGGCGACGTTACCCGAGCCGGGGACGGACTCCGAGTACCGCAGTGCCGACGCGTACATGTGTCGCACCGGCCGCCACCGCTTCCTCAAGGTCCGAACTCATTCCCGCCGACACCATCGTTGCAGCACCACCGACCCCGCGCAGCCCGCTGGAAACTTCCATCAGGCGATCGAATGCCGCCCGCGGGTTCCCCGCGTACGGCCCGGACAGGGGCGCGACGGTCATGACACCGGACAGCGCGAGTCCCGGTGCCGCCGCCACCGCGTCGGCGAGGGCCGGGACGCCGTCCGGCGCGACGCCGCCCCGGCCCGCGGCCGCCGCACCCTCCCCTACCTCCCTGTCCAGGGCCACCTGGAGCAAACAGCCCAGCTCCCGCCCCCGCCGGACGGCCGCCGCGGAGAGGGCGGAGACGAGCCGGGGACGGTCGACGGAGTGGACGTAGTCGCAGAACTCCGCGACCGAGCGGACCTTGTTGGTCTGGAGCTGGCCCACGAAGTGCCACGTGAGCGGCAGTCCGGCGCAGGCAGCGGCCTTCGGGGCGGCCTCCTGCTCGCGGTTCTCCGCGACGTGCCGCACGCCCAGCTCGGCGAGCAGGCGCACGTCCTCGGCCGGGTGGGTCTTGGTGACCACGACGAGGGTCACCTCCGCGCGGTCCCGGCCCGCCGCGGCGCAGGCACGTTTCAGCCGCTCCTCCACGCGTGCGAGGTTCGCCGCCAGCTCCGCCGCGCGCTCCCGCACCAAGCCCGCGTCCCGTTCGCCGTGCGCCATCCGTTCAGCCCTCCAGCCAGACGTAACTCCCCAGCCGTCCGGTCGTGCTCTCCCGGCGGTAGGAGAAATGGTCATCCGACTCCAGGGTGCACACCGCGCTCCCGGCGACGTCGGCGACCCCCAGCTTCCGCAGCTGGGCGTGCACTCCGGCGCGCACGTCGACGGCGGGGGTGCCCCGGCGCGTGACGGCGTGCGCCGCGGGCTCGGCGGCGGCGACGTCCGCCCGCATGGCCCCGGGAACCTCGTAGCAGGCGCCGCAGACGGCGGGCCCGGTCCGTGCCGTGATCCGGGACGGGTCCGCGCCGAGCGCCACCATGGCCCGCACGGTCGCGGGCACCACCCCGGCGACCAGTCCCGGCCGTCCGGCGTGCGCCGCGCCGGCGACCCCGGCCACGGGGTCCGCGAGCAGGACCGGGGTGCAGTCGGCGGTGAGCACGGCCAGGGCCAGGCCCCGGCGGGCGGTGACCACGCCGTCCGCGGCGGGCACCTCCTCCCCCTCCCACGGCCCCTCCACCACCGCGACCGCGTCGCCGTGGACCTGGTTCATCCAGACGACCCCGCCGGGGCTGAGGCCGAGCGCCCGCGCGGCCAGGCCGCGGTTGGCGCGCACGGCGGACGGGTCGTCACCGACCGCGCCGCCGAGGTTGAGCGTGCCACGAGGAGCGGCGCTCACCCCGCCCCACCGGTCGGTGAAGGCGAAGTGGGCGCCGCCTGCGGTGTCGTGCTGCCCTATCACGTCGCGCCGGGTCCGCTGCTACTTCAGGAAGTCCGGCACGTCCAGTTCCTCGGCCTGGCTGTCCTGGTAGGGGCGGGCCGAGGGGACGTGCGGCGGCGCGGGCGGCGGCACGGCCTCGGCGGACGGCGCCGGGTCGGCCTTCACCGGCTCGGGCTCCTCCTCGCGGGAGGGGACGCTGCCCAGCCCGCCGAAGGAGGGCCGCTCCTCCGGGACGGGCGGGGCGGGCCGGGGTGCGGGGCTGGCCGCCTCTTCCTTGCCGCCGTAGGAACCGAGCGCCTTCTCACGGTTCTTGGGCGGCGGCTGGCCCCCGTCGAACCCGGCGGCGATGACGGTGACCCGGACCTCGTCGCCGAGGGCGTCGTCGATGACGGCGCCGAAGATGATGTTGGCCTCGGGGTGCGCGGCCTCGCTGACGAGCTGGGCCGCCTCGTTGATCTCGAAGAGGCCGAGGTCCGAGCCGCCGGAGATGGACAGCAGCACGCCCCTGGCCCCGTCGATGGAGGCTTCGAGCAGCGGTGAGGAGATCGCCATCTCGGCGGCGGCGACCGCGCGGTCGTCGCCGCGCGCGGACCCGATGCCCATGAGCGCCGAGCCCGCCTCGGACATCACGGACTTGACGTCGGCGAAGTCGAGGTTGATGAGGCCGGGCGTGGTGATGAGGTCGGTGATGCCCTGGACACCGGACAGCAGCACCTGGTCGGCCGACTTGAAGGCGTCCAGCACGCTGACCTGGCGGTCGGAGATGGACAGCAGCCGGTCGTTGGGGATGACGATGAGGGTGTCGACCTCGTCGCGCAGGCCGGCGATGCCGTCCTCGGCCTGGTTGGCGCGGCGCCGTCCCTCGAAGGTGAACGGGCGGGTGACCACACCGATCGTCAGGGCACCGAGCGAGCGGGCGATGTTCGCCACGACGGGCGCGCCTCCGGTACCGGTGCCGCCGCCCTCGCCCGCGGTGACGAAGACCATGTCGGCCCCCTTGAGGACCTCCTCGATCTCCTCGCGGTGGTCCTCGGCGGCCTTGCGGCCGACGTCGGGGTTCGCGCCCGCGCCGAGCCCGCGGGTCAGTTCCCGGCCGACGTCGAGCTTGACGTCGGCGTCGCTCATGAGCAGCGCCTGAGCATCGGTGTTGATCGCGATGAACTCGACGCCCTTGAGACCGACCTCGATCATCCGGTTGATGGCGTTGACGCCACCGCCGCCGATGCCGACGACCTTGATGACTGCGAGGTAGTTCTGCGGTGCTGCCACGTCGAAGGCCTCTCGCCTCGATTTACGTGTCGCCGCGCCACGGTTGCTGCGGTGCGCCGACCTATGCCGATGGGGCGGCTCGAACGCCGACCCCTAACCCTAACGGTGAAGTTTAGGGTTACCAGTGTCCGTCATTCCTTGGAGTCTTCTGGAACGGACACTAAGTCGACACGTGCTGCGCGTTCAACGAACACGCCGAACCTCCCGTATTTCTTTTCACCCTATGTGATCACGGTGCGTGGTAACCAACCAGGGTGCTGGCCTGGGTGAACGTGCGTCAACCGGTTAACACCGGAGGCGTTTCGGCGGCCTAGTCACCGGACGCGGCGGGGGCCGCGGGCACGCTGACGTCGAAGTGCGACGCGTTCTCCTCCGCCTTCATCAGCGCCACGAGCACGGCGGCCTTCGCCTCCCCCGCCTCGCTGCTCCCCCACAGCACCGTACGGTCGCCGGACAGTTCGAGGGTGAGCGAGTCGTAGGAACGCATCCGCAGGACGCGGGTCTCCTTGCGGACGGCGGCGGGGAGATCGCCCACCGCGCGCACCGCCTCCGCACGCAACCGGTCCGCGCCGAAGCGCCGGTTGCTGGGCGAGGCGTCGAGGTCGAGCACGAGCAGCGGCACCCCGGCCGGACGCTCCCGCACGGCGGCGTAGCGCACGCCGCGGGCGTCCACCTCCAGGTAGGTGCCCTCCTCGCCCGGTTTGGCCATGACGAGTTCGGGCGTGCGCTCGGTCACCTCCAGCCGGACGCCCCGGGGCCAGTCCCGCACCACGTCCACCCGCGCGACCCGGGTCAGCGCCCCGGTGATCCGGCCGGCGACGGCCCCGGTGTCCACGGAGGCCAGCGGGTCCCCCACGGGCACGTCGGCGGCGCTGCGCACCTGGTCCTCGGTCAGCTCGCGCGTCCCGGTGACGGTGACGCGTTCCGCCCGCAGCCAGGAGGAGCCGTACAGCACCCAGCCGGCCAGCCCGGCGAGCACCGCGAGGGCCAGCGGGACGTACACGAGCAGCCGTCGGCGCGGCCCCCGGGGCCGGGCGGAGGCCGGCCGCAGGCGGGGCAGCCGGAAGCGCCGGGAGGGCGGGGGCGGCGCACCGGGGTCCGACGGGTCGGGGGTGCCGCCGCGGGTCGCCGCGGTGGTCGTCGGTCCGGCTGCGCCGCCCACTCTTCCCTGCTTCCTGCGCCCTGCCCGGCTAGGCCGCCGAGCGGGCCGCGATCGCTTCGTGCACCATGCCGACCAGCAGCTCGTCGGCGTCCCGGCGACCGAACTCCGCGGCGGCGCGCGCCATGTCGTACAGGCGGTGCGCGTCGGTGAGGACCGGCAGGACGTTGCCCTGGACCCACTCCGGCGTCAGCTCCGCGTCGTCGACGAGGAGTCCGCCGCCGGCCTTGACCACCGGCTGGGCGTTGAGCCGCTGTTCGCCGTTGCCGATGGGCAGCGGCACGTACGCGGCGGGCAGCCCCACGGCGGACAGTTCGGCGACGGTCATCGCCCCCGCGCGGCAGAGCATCATGTCGGCCGCGGCGTAGGCGAGGTCCATCCGGTCCAGATACGGTACCGGCACATAGGGCGGCATTCCGGGCATGTGGTCCGGCTGCGGCAGTTCGTTCTTCGGGCCGACCGCGTGCAGCACCTGGACGCCGGAGCGCTGGAGGACCGGCGCGATCGCCTGGACGACCTCGTTCAGCCGCCGGGCGCCCTGCGAGCCGCCGGTGACCAGCAGCGTCGGCAGGTTCGCGTCGAGGCCGAACGCGGCGCGGGCCTCCGCCCGCAGGGCGGCGCGGTCGAGGGTGGCGATGGAGCGGCGCAGCGGGATGCCCACGTACCGGGCGTGGCGCAGCTTACTGTCCGGGGTGGAGACGGCGACGTACCGGGTGTACCGGGAGCCGATCTTGTTGGCCAGCCCCGGGCGGGCGTTGGCCTCGTGGACGACGATGGGCACACCCAGCCGCTTGGCCGCCAGGTACCCGGGCATCGCCACGTATCCGCCGAAGCCGACGAGGCAGTCCGCCTTGGTGCGCTCCAGCACCTGCTCGGCCGCCTTGACCGTCCCGCGCAGCCGCCCGGGGACGGTGATCAGTTCGGGGGTGGGTTTGCGCGGCAGCGGTACGGCGGGGATGAGGGCCAGCTCGTAGCCGCGCTCGGGCACCAGCCGCGTCTCCAGCCCGCGTTCCGTGCCGAGTGCTGTGATCCCCACGGCCGGGTCCTGCCTGCGCAGGGCGTCCGCGAGGGCGAGCGCGGGCTCGATGTGGCCGGCGGTCCCTCCGCCGGCGAGTACGACATGCACCGAATTTCACCGCTCTCCGGACGGCCGCTTCCTGACGGGCCGTCTCATCGTCTTCCGTCTCAGCCCGGCCAGCGTCCGGGGGACACCAGGCTGCCGCATGGCCAGGGCCGCACGTGCGGCGGGGTCGCTGCGGGCGAAGGCGATCAGCAGCCCGATGGCGCACATGGTGGGCAGCAGGGCCGACCCCCCGTAGGAGAACAGCGGCAGGGGCACACCGGCGATCGGCAGCAGTCCGAGGACCGCTCCGATGTTGATGGCGACCTGGGCCATGATCCAGATCGTCACGCCTCCCGCGGCGTATCTCACGAAGGGGTCCTCCGAGCGTCCGGCCACGCGGATACCCGCATAGCCTAGGGCCGCGAAGAGCATGAGGACGGACAGCGTGCCCGCCAGGCCCAGTTCCTCACCGGTGATGGCGAAGATGAAGTCCGTGTGGGGCTCGGGCAGTTCGCCCCATTTCTCCACGCTGGCGCCGAGCCCGGAACCGAACCAGCCGCCGGAGGCCAGCGCGTAGATGCCGTGCAGGGCCTGCCAGCAGCGGTCGTCCGGGCCGGGCCCGGAGGCGCCGAGGCAGGCGAGCCGGTCCATGCGGTGCGGACTGGTGGCGATGAGGATGACGGTGGCCGCCGCCGCGCAGACGAGGGCGGAGCCGAACAGCCGTGCGGGGGCTCCGGCCAGCCACAGCAGCCCGAAGAGGACGGCCGCGATGATCATCACGGTGCCCATGTCGCGGCCGAGCATGATCAGGGCGCACAGGAACAGGCCGCCGGGGACCAGCGGCACCAGCAGGTGCTTCCACTGGGTGAGGAGCTGCCGCTCCCCCTTGCGGGCGAGCAGGTCGGCGCCCCACAGGACGAGCGTCAGCTTGGCGAACTCGCTCGGCTGCAGCAGGAACGGCCCGCCGACGCGGAGCCAGTTGGTGCTGCCGTTCACCTCCACGCCGATCCCCGGCACCTGGACCAGGACGAGCAGGATGACGGTGACCACCAGCATGGGGTACGTCAGGGCGCGCAGCAGCTTGACGGGCAGCCGGGAGGCGACGAGCAGGGCGACGGTGCCCAGCGCGGCGGCGACGAGCTGCTTCTGGAAGTAGTAGGTCGCCGGGAGGTCGTAGCGCAGGGCCTGGATCTGGGAGGAGGAGAACACCATGACCAGGCCGAGCGAGGTGATGAGCAGGCTGCCGCCCAGGATCAGGTAGTAGGCGGTCAGCGGCCGGTCCCAGGCGCGGCGGGCCCGGTCGTGCAGGCGCGCCACGGGGGCCAGGAGCGTCCCCGTGCGGCGCGCCGCCGGGCGGCCGGAGCCCGCCGCCCGGCGGCCGTCCTCGCGCGGGCGGCGGGGGGCGGCGGGCTCCCGGCCGCCCGGCGGCCGGGGCCGCCGCGACGGCGGCCGGTCCGCCGCGCGGGCCTGCTGGGTGAGCCGGTTGTGCGCCGTCAAGTCCCACTCCTTCGCAACGCGCCGTGGCCAAAGCCGACGGCCCCCGGGCGGCGCCGGTGCGCCTCACCCCGCCGGGAGCCGCGGCCTCCCCCGCCTCACGGCGTCCGCTCCCCGGCGGCCAGCGCGCGGACCGCTTCGGCGAAGGCGTCGCCGCGGCGCCCGTAGTTCGTGAACATGTCCATCGAGGCGCAGGCCGGGGCCAGCAGGACCGTGTCACCCGGGCGGGCGAGCCCGGCCGCCGCGCGGACCGCCGCCGCCATCGCCCCAGTGTCCGTCCGGTCGAGGTCCACCACCGGGACATCCGGGGCGTGTCGGGCCAGGGCCGCACCGATCAGGTGGCGTTCGGCGCCGATGAGGACGACGCCGCGCAGGCGTCCGGCGGCGCGGGAGACCAGATCGTCGAACGCGGCGCCCTTGGCCAGGCCCCCGGCGATCCACACCACCGGCTCGTAGGCGGCCAGCGACGCCTGGGCGGCGTGCGGGTTGGTGGCCTTGGAGTCGTTGACGTAGGTGACGCCGCCGGTCTCGGCCACCCGGGCGATGCGGTGCGCGTCCGGGGTGAAGGCCCGCAGCCCGTCCCGCACGGCGGCCGGGGGGACGCCGTGGGCGCGGGCGAGCGCGGCGGCGGCGAGGGCGTTGGCGACGTTGTGCGGGGCGGCGGGTCCGGCCGACGGGGCGATGTCCGCGACACCGGCCAGTTCCTGGGCCTGCCGGTGGCGCTGGGGGACGAAGGCCCGGTCCACCAGGAGGCCGTCCACCACGCCGAGCTGGGAGGGCCCCGGCGCGCCGAGGGTGAAGCCGACGGCCCGGCAACCCTCGACGACGTCCGCCTCGCGCACCAGTTCCTCGGTGGCCGCGTCGGCGGCGTTGTAGACGCAGGCGACCCGGTTCCCGTGGTAGACGCGGCCCTTGTCGGCGGCGTAGGCGGCCATGGAGCCGTGCCAGTCGAGGTGGTCGGGTGCGAGGTTGAGGACGGCCGCCGAGTGGGCGCGCAGCGAGGGCGCCCAGTGCAGCTGGTAGCTGGACAGCTCGACGGCGAGCACGTCGTGGGGCTCCTCCGCCAGGACGACGTCGGTGAGCGGGGTGCCGATGTTGCCGACGGCCGCCGTCCGCAGGCCCGCCGCCGCCAGGATGGCGGCGAGCATCCGCGTGGTGGTGGTCTTGCCGTTGGTGCCGGTGACGGCGAGCCAGTCCGCGGGGCGGCGCCCGCCGTGGCCGCGCAGCCGCCAGGCCAGTTCCACGTCCCCCCACACCGGCACGCCCGCGGCGGCGGCCGCGGCGAACAGCGGGCTGTCCGGGCGCCAGCCCGGCGAGGTGACGACGAGTTCCGTGCCCGGCGGCAGGGCGGCGCCGTCGCCGAGGCGGACGGCGACGCCGTCGGCCTCCAGCGCGGCGGCGCCGGCCTGCTGGGCGTCGCCGTTCCCGCCGTCCACGACGGTGACGCGGGCGCCGAGCCGGGCCAGGGCGCGGGCGGCGCCGGCGCCGCTCACGCCGAGCCCGGCGACGGTGACGGCGCGCCCGGCCGGGGTGAACGCGTCCGTCCCGGCCGCCCCGGTCCCGGTGGGTCCGGCGCTCACTTCTGCGCCGCCCAGCCCGCGTAGAAGATGCCGACGCCGACGATCGCGCACATGCCCTGGACGATCCAGAAGCGGACGACGACCAGGACCTCGCTCCACCCCTTCAGCTCGAAGTGGTGCTGGAGCGGCGCCATCTTGAACACCCGCTTGCCGGTCAGCCGGAAGGAGCCGACCTGGATCACCACGGACATGGTGATGAGGACGAAGAGGCCGCCCAGGATGGCGAGCAGCAGCTCGGTGCGGGAGGTGATGGCCAGTCCGGCGAGCGCGCCGCCGAGGGCGAGCGAACCGGTGTCGCCCATGAAGATCTTCGCCGGTGAGGTGTTCCACCACAGGAAGCCGAAGCAGGCGCCCATCAGGGCGGCGGCGACCACCGCGAGGTCGAGCGGGTCGCGCACCTCGAAGCAGGAGGGGCTGCCGGTGACGGCGCAGGAGTCCTGGTACTGCCAGACGCCGATGAACGTGTAGGCGCCGAACACCATGACCGAGGCGCCGGTGGCCAGGCCGTCCAGGCCGTCCGTCAGGTTCACGCCGTTGGACATGGCCAGGATCATGAACAGCGCCCAGACGACGAAGAGCACCGGGCCGATCTGCCAGCCGAAGTCCTGGGTGAAGGACAGCCGGTCGGAGGCCGGGGCGTTGCCGCGCAGGTCCTCGAAGTTGAGCGCGAGGACGGCGAAGGTGATGCCGACGATGAGCTGGCCGAGCATCTTGGCCTTGGCCCGCAGTCCCAGCGAACGCTGCTTGACGATCTTGATGTAGTCGTCGAGGAAGCCGACCAGGCCCATGCCCGCCATGAGGAAGAGCACCAGGAGCCCGGAGATGCTGGGCTCGCTGCCGGTGATCAGCTTCGTCAGCACGTAGGCGACGATCGTCGCCAGGATGAAGGCGATGCCGCCCATCGTGGGGGTGCCGCGCTTGCTGTGGTGGTCGCGCGGCCCGTCGTCCCTGATGTACTGGCCGTAGCCCTTGCGGGCGAGCAGCTTGATGAGCAGCGGGGTACCGATCAGGGTCAGGAAGAGACCGATGACCCCGGAGAAGAGGATCTGCCTCATCGCCCGGCGACCCCGCCCTCGACATCGGTCAGCAGCGCCTGCGCGACCTGCTCCAGACCCACCGAACGGGAAGCCTTCACCAGTACGACGTCCCCCGGGCGCAGCTCACTGCGCAAGAGGTCGACCGCCGCCCGAGCGTCGGACACGTGCACCGACTCCTCACCCCACGAACCCTCGTTCTTGGCACCCATGTCCAGCCACGCGGCCTCCCGGCCGCCGACCGCCACGAGCCTGCTGACGTTGAGCCGGACGGCGAGCCGTCCGACCGCGTCGTGCTCCGCGAGCGCCGACTCACCGAGTTCGGCCATCTCACCGAGCACCGCCCACGTGCGTCGCGGCACGCCGTCGGCCCCTCCTCCCGCCATCGCGGCCAGTGCGCGCAGAGCGGCCCGCATGGAATCCGGGTTCGCGTTGTACGCGTCATTGACGACCGTGACGCCGTCCGCGCGCTCGGTGACGTCCATCCGCCACTGGGAGAGCGTGCGCGCACTGGTCAGCGCCTGTGCGATGGCGTCGGCGGGCAGGCCCAACTCATGGGCGACGGCTGCCGCGGCGAGCGCGTTCGACACGTGGTGCTCACCGTACAGGCGCAGTCTCACGTCGCCGCACCCGGAGGGTGTGTGGAGCGTGAACGAGGGTCTGCCGTCGGGGCCGAGTGTCACGTTTTCGGCGCGTACGGCAGCATCCGGGGCCTCCCCGAACAGCACGGGACGGGCCACGGTCCGCGCGGCCATGGCGCGGACGAGGGGGTCGTCGGCGTTGAGCACGGCGACGCCGCCCTCCTCGGCGGGCGGCAGGGACTCGACGAGTTCCCCCTTGGCCTCGGCGATCTGCTCCCGGCCGCCGAACTCCCCGATGTGCGCGGTGCCGACGTTGAGGACGACGCCGATGCGGGGCGGGGTCAGCCCGGCGAGGTAGCGGATGTGGCCGATGCCGCGGGCTCCCATCTCCAGCACCAGGTGGCGGGTGGCGGCGTCGGCGCGCAGGGCGGTGAGCGGCAGCCCGATCTCGTTGTTGAGCGAGCCCTGCGGGTACACCGTCGGCCCGAGGTGCTCCAGCAGCTGGGCCATGAGGTCCTTGGTGCTGGTCTTCCCCGAGGAGCCGGTGAGCGCGACGACGGCGGTGCCGAGGGTGCGCACGGTGTGCCGCGCGAGGGCGCCGAGGGCGGCGGTGACGTCGTCCACGACGATCGCGGGCACGCCGACGGGCCGGGTGGCGAGCACCGCGACGGCCCCCGCGGCCGTGACCTGCTCCGCGTAGTCGTGGCCGTCGGCCCGCGCTCCGGCGAACGCGGCGAAGAGGGCTCCGGGCACGACCTCCCGGGAGTCCTTGACGACGGGCCCGGTGACCTGGACCCGCGGGTCCGGTATGTCGTGGGCGCGGCCCGCGACGACGTCGGTGATCTCGGCGAGCGTGAGCGGGATCACCGGGCGTCCCGCTCCCCGGCGCCGGTGCCGGCCGCCGTGCCCGTCCCGGCCGTGTCCGTCCCGGCGGCCGTCTCCCGGGCCCCGGCGGCGGCTTCGCCGCGCAGGCGGGCCTCGATGGCCGCGCGCAGCACCTCGCGGTCGTCGAAGGCGCGGACCACCCCGGCGACGTCCTGGCCCACCTCGTGGCCCTTCCCGGCGATGATAACGGCGTCCCCGGGCTGGGCGCGGGCGACGGCGGCGGTGATGGCCGCGGCCCGGTCCTCCTCCAGCAGGACGGTGCCGCGCTCGAAGGTGGGCACCTCGGCGGCGCCCGCGAGCATGGCGGCCAGGATGGCCAGCGGGTCCTCCGAGCGGGGGTTGTCGGAGGTGAGCACGGCGGTGTCGGCGAGCCGCGCCAGCGCCGCGCCCATGGGGCCGCGTTTGTACGGGTCGCGGTCGCCGCCGCAGCCGAGGACGGCGTGGACGCTGCCCTCGGTCACCCGGCGCAGCGCGCGCAGCACGGACTCGACGGCGTCGGGCTTGTGCGCGTAGTCCACGACGGCCAGGTAGGGCTGGCCCGCGTCCACCCGCTCCAGGCGGCCGGGGACGCCGGGGATGCCCGCCACGCCGTCCGCCGCGGTCTGCGGGTCGACGCCCGCGGCGACCAGGGCGGTGATGGCGGCGAGGGTGTTGGAGACGTTGAAGGGGCCCGGCAGCGGGGCGGCGGCCCGCACCGCCTCGCCCGCGGGCCCGACGGCGGTGAACACCGAGCCGAGCGGCCCCACCTCGACGTCCTCGGCGCGCCAGTGCGCGTCCGGGTGGCCCTCGGCGGAGTAGGTGGTGACGGGCACACCGGCCTCGCGGGCGAGGCGCTGCCCGTAGTCGTCGTCGAGGTTGACGACGGCGGCGCGGGACCGCTCGGGGGTGAAGAGCTGGGCCTTGGCCTGGAAGTAGTCCTCCATGTCGGTGTGGAAGTCCAGGTGCTCGGGGCTGAGGTTGGTGAAGACGGCCACGTCGAAGACGCAGCCGTCGACCCGGCCCATGACCAGCGCGTGGCTGGAGACCTCCATGGCGACGGCGGTGACGCCGCGCTCGCGCATCACGCCGAACAGCGCCTGGAGTTCGGTGGCCTCCGGGGTGGTGCGCTGGGCCTTCAGCCGCTCGTCGCCGATGCGTGTCTCGACGGTGCCGATCAGGCCGGTCAGCTCGGCGTCCTTGGCGGCGGCGCGCAGGCCCCCCTCGATGAGGTAGGCGGTGGTCGTCTTGCCGGACGTCCCGGTGATGCCGAGCTGGAGCAGGTCCTGGCCGGGGTCGCCGTAGATGGCGACGGCCAGCGCGCCCAGGTGGCGGCGCGGCTCGGGCACGGTGAGCACCGCGAGCCCGGCGGCGGCGCAGCGCTCGGCGCCCGCCGGGTCGCACAGCGCCGCGACGGCCCCCCGGGAGGCGGCCTGGGCGGCGAAGTCCGCGCCGTGGAAGCGCGCGCCGGGCAGGGCGGCGTAGACGTCACCGGGCCGCACGGCCCGCGAGTCGTTCGTGATGCCCGTGACGGCGACGTCGGCGTCGGGCGCGCCGCCGCCGGCGGGTGCGGGGACGGCCTCGGCGATCCCCAGCGTCCGGGCCAGCTCCGCCAGCCGGACGGGGCGGACGCCGGCGGGGCGCGGCGGGGAGGATGGGTTCTGATCAGCGTGTGGCACGGCGGTGAGATTACCGGGCGCTGCGGGCGCGCCGCGAAGTGAGGGGCCGGGCGGGGCGGGCTTCGCCGCCCGGTTCCCGGGGTCGCCGGTGATGGTGGTCACGTGAGGGTTCTTTCGTCGGGCGCGGGTGCGCGCGGGGGCCGCGCGCGGCGCGTGGGTCGTCCGGTTCGCTTGGGCCGTCCGGGTGGGCTGGAGTCGCGCGTGTCGCGCGTCAGTCGCCCGGCTCGAACGTGGTGGGCAGGTCGGGGGCCTTGCCGCCGGTGGGCGCGGCCTGGAGGGTCTTGAGGGCGAACTGCATGACGTGCTGGAACACCGGACCGCACACCGTGCTGCCGTGGTAGCCGCCCTTGGTGGGGTTCTGCACCGCGCAGTAGACGGTGACGCGCGGGTCGTCGGCGGGCGCGAAGCCCGCGAAGGAGGCGGTGTAGCCGCTGTAGCGGCCGGTCTCCGGGTCGACCCGGTTGGAGGTGCCGGTCTTGCCGGTCACCCGGTAGCCGGGGATCGCGGCCGTGCGGCCCGTGCCCTCCTCATCGGTGACGACCTCCTCCAGCATCCGGGTGAGGTCGGCCGCCGTCTTCGCGCTGACGACCCGGTTCCGCCCGGGTTCGGGCGCCGGTTCGTAGCGCCCGTCGGGCCCGGTGGTGCCGCGCACGAGGCTCGGGGTGATCCGCACGCCGCCGTTGGCGATGGTGGAGTAGACGGAGGCGGCCTGGAGCGCGTTGACGGACACGCCCTGGCCGAAGGTGATGGTGTGCTGCTGGGTCGGGCTCCAGTCCTCGGGCTGGGCGAGGATGCCGGGGCTCTCGCCGGGGAAACCGAGGCCGGTGGGGCGGCCGAGCCCGAAGTCGGTGAGGTAGCCGTGCAGCACCTTGTTGGCCTGCTTCTGCGTCTTCCCCAGGCGCTCGGCGGCCAGGATGGTGCCGATGTTGCTGGACTTGGCGAGCACGCCGGCCAGGGTCAGGTGGTAGGTCTCGTGGTTGTGGTCGTCCGCGAAGTTGCGGCCGGCCCGCGGGAGCCGGTTGGGCACGGTGACCCGGGTGGTGGGTGTGGCGACGCCTTCCTCCAGGACGGCGGCCATGGTCATGAGCTTCGCGGTGGAGCCGGGTTCGTAGACGTCCTGGAGCGCGGGGTTGCCGAGCGTCCCGGTGGTGACGGTGGACAGGTCGTTGGGGTCGTAGCCGGGGGCGTTGGCCATGGCCAGGACCTCCCCGGTACGGGTGTCCTGCACGATGACGTAGCCGCCGTCGGCCGCGGACTCCTCCACCTGGTCGGTGATGGCCTGCTGGGCGGCCCACTGGATGTCCCGGTCCAGGGTCAGTTCGATCCCGGTGCCCGGGGTGGCGGGCTGCTCCTGGCCGCCCGCGGTGGGCACCCGGCGTCCCGCCGACTGGGCGTAGGTGATCTTGCCGTCCTCGCCCGCCAGCTCCTGCTCGTACTGGGCTTCCAGGCCGCCGCCGCCCTCGCCCTCGGCGTTGACGAAGCCGAGCACGCGGGCGGCCAGCTCCTTGTTCGGGTAGAGGCGCTTGGAGCGCGGCTCGGCGTAGACGCCGGCCAGCACGTTGGGCGCCTTCCCCTGCGCCTTGTCCGCCTTGTCGGCCAGGGCCGCCCTGAGGTCCTGGATCTGCCGCCACGCCTGCGGCGGCTGCTGCCGGGCCAGCAGGACGTACCGCTCGGAGGGCGGGTCGGTGAGCTTGGCCTCCAGTTCGGCCGGGTCCTGGCCCAGTATCGGGGCGAGGAGCGCGGCGGCGCGGGCCGGGGCGTCCGGGACGAGCGCCTGCTCCGCCTTGAAGAGGAACGGGTCGGCGGTGATGTCGTAGGCGTCGACCGTGGTGGCCAGGTCCCGGCCCCTGCGGTCGGTGACCGCGCCGCGTTCGGCCGCGATGGGCACGGTGACGTAGCGGTTGACGTTGGCCGCCTCGGCGTAGCTGTCCGCGTCGACGGCCTGCACCTGGAGCAGGCGCAGGGTGAAGGCCGTCAGCACCAGGGTGACGGCCACGCTCAGCAGCCGCAGCCGGGCTCGGGGCCGCGCGAGCCGCAGTTCCCTGGCCGCGGCGGGCCGCGCGGGACGCCGGGCGGCGGGCTTGCGGGCGGCGGGCTTGCGCTCGGCTCGCTTGCGCCCTTCGGGCTTGCGGGCGGCGGGTTCGCGGGCGCCGGGCTTGCCCTCGCGGCCGGACCGCGCCGGGCCGCCGCCGCGCGCCGGCCGCGCCGGGCGGGGCACCCGGCGGCGCGGGGGCTCCTCCGCGCTCACCGCCCGGCCCCGGCGGGGCCGGACGCGCCGGCGGGCCCGCCGGCGTCCCTTGGAGCGGGTACGTACCGCGCGTCGCGCACGGCGCTCACCTCCCGGAGTCGGGTGCCGCAGGTTCGGGGTCGCCCTGGACGGTGCCGTCCGGGCGGAGGAAGACCGGGGGGCCGCCGGGGACCATGCCCAGCTCCCTGGCCCGCTTGTCGAGCGCGCCGGGCGCGGAGTAGGCGTCCACGTCCTGCCGCAGTCCCTGCTCCTCCTCGGCGTACTCCCGGGTCTGCTCGCGGAGCTTGCCGAGTTCGAACGAGCCCTCGTTGACGGCCGCGTTGAGCAGCAGCAGGGCCAGCAGTCCGGAGCCGAGCAGCAGCACGACCAGCAGCACGAACGGGGTGCGGGCCGCACGGGACCCGCCGGAGGGCACGAACCGGCCGACCCGCTCCTGCCACCGCGTCGCCGCCCTCATACGGGTGCGACCTCCCGGATGCGGCGGGCGCCGCGCAGCCGGGCCGGGGCGGCGCGGCGGTTGCGGGCGACCTCCTCCTCGCGGGGCAGCTCCGCGCCCCTGGTCAGCAGTTCCAGCCGGGGCTGGTAGCGCTCGGGCACGACGGGCAGGCCCGGGGGCGCCGTACCGGCGGCACCGGCCGCCAGGACCTGCTTGACGAGCCGGTCCTCCAGCGAGTGGTAGGACAGCACGGCGATACGCCCGCCCACGGCGAGGGCGTCCACGGCGGCGGGCAGCGCCCGCTCCAGGACGGCGAGTTCGCCGTTCACCTCGATGCGCAGGGCCTGGAAGGTGCGCTTGGCGGGGTTGCCGCCGGTGCGCTTGGCCGCCTGCGGCAGCGCGGCCCGGATGACGTCCACCAGGCGGGCACTGTGGCTGAACGGCTCCTCCGCGCGTTCCCGCACGACGGCCTCGACGATGCGCCTGGCCTGCTTCTCCTCGCCGTACGCGCGCAGGAGCCGCACCAGGTCGCCCGGCGGGTAGGTGTTGAGCACTTCGGCGGCGGAGATCCCGCGGCTCTGGTCCATGCGCATGTCCAGCGGGGCGTCCTGGGCGTAGGCGAAGCCCCGGTCGGCCTCGTCGAGCTGCATGGAGGAGACGCCGAGGTCGAACAGGACGCCCTGGACGCGCGGGGTGCCGAGGCGGGCGAGCACGGCGGGCAGTTCGTCGTAGACGGCGTGCACGAGCGTGGCCCGGTCGCCGTGGGGGGCCAGGCGCTCGGCGGCGAGCCGCAGCGCGGCCGGGTCCCGGTCGAGCGCGACGAGCCGGGCCTCGGGGAAGGCGGTGAGCAGCGCCTCGCTGTGCCCGCCCAGGCCCAGCGTGCAGTCCACGACCACGGCGCCGGGCTCGGCGAGCGCGGGCGCCAGCAGGTCCAGGCACCGCTGGAGCATGACGGGAACGTGCCGCTCGTCGCTGCTGGTCATGAGCCCTCTCAGATCCGGTCCGCTCCGGCGGGCGGCCCGGGGAGGCCCTTCGGGGCGCCGTCGTCGGATGCCGGTCGGATGCCGGTCGGATGCCGGGAATGGCCGGAATGTGCCGCTCGCCTCCCGCTCGCGCCACTCTAGTCCAGACGTCCGCCCGGTCAATCAACCGGTCTGGCGCGTCCCGCCGGTACCGCCACACGTCACCGGACGGTCCACCGCGCACCACCGACGCCTCCACGGCGGTGTGTGGGCTGCCTCACACCGGGGGCCGCTCGTCCCATTCCTCCCGTACGTCCGGCCCGCTGCCGTGCCCTGGCGGCGGCGTCCGGCTACCGTCTGACCATGCCGACCTCCTCGAATCCGGAGACGGTCACCGACCGTCTCGTCGAAGCCAACGCCGAGTACGCCGCCCGGTTCACGGACCCGGGCATGGACGCCCGGCCGGTGCGCAAGGTGGCCATCGTGGCCTGCATGGACGCCCGGCTCGACCTGCACGCCGCACTGGGCCTGCAACTCGGCGACTGCCACACCATCCGCAACGCGGGCGGTGTCGTCACCGACGACGTCATCCGCTCCCTGACGATCAGCCAGCGCGCCCTGGGCACCCGGGCCGTCGTCCTCATCCACCACACGGGCTGCGGCCTGCTGACGCTCACCGAGGACTTCCGCCACGAGCTGGAGATGGAGGTGGGCCAGCGGCCGTCCTGGGCCGTGGAGTGCTTCCGCGACCTCGACCAGGACGTGCGCCAGTCGATCCGGCGGGTCCAGACCTCCCCGTTCCTGCCGCACACTGATGATGTGCGCGGCTTCGTCTTCGACGTGGCGACGGGTTCCCTGCGAGAGATCGACGCCGGGGTGCCCCCGGGGCAGTGACGTAAGGCCCGGCGTACAGGAAGAATGAATCATCAACGGCCTCGGGCCGCCGCGTCCGCCGGGCGCGGCGGCCCCCGGGCGCCGTGTGATGTCGGGGTGGGCCGGTCTCGTTACCCGTGAGGCCCGGCCACGACGGGCCGAGGAGGGCCGGGTGACGACCTATGACGCACGAGGGAACCTCAGCGATCTGACCACCACAGCGGACCAGGTGCGCCGCTCGGTGGAGAGCGTGATCGAGGGGAAGCCGGAGGCCGTGCGGCTGGCGCTCACGGTGCTGCTCGCGGAGGGGCACCTCCTCATCGAGGACGTGCCCGGGGTGGGCAAGACGATGCTCGCCAAGGCGCTGGCCCGCTCCATCGACTGCTCGGTGCGGCGCATCCAGTTCACCCCCGACCTGCTGCCGTCGGACATCACCGGCGTCAGCGTCTACGACCAGGACAGCCGCGAGTTCGAGTTCAAACCGGGCGCGGTGTTCGCGCAGATCGTCATCGGTGACGAGATCAACCGCGCCTCCCCGAAGACGCAGTCGGCGCTGCTGGAGTCGATGGAGGAGCGCCAGGTCACCACGGACGGGCGCACCTACCCGCTGCCCGACCCGTTCATGGTGGTGGCCACCCAGAACCCGGTCGAGATGGAGGGCACCTACCCGCTGCCCGAGGCGCAGCGCGACCGGTTCACGGCCCGGCTGTCCATCGGCTACCCGAGCCCCGAGGCCGAACTGCGGATGCTCGACGTGCACGGGGGCGTCTCGCCGCTGGACGACCTCCAGCCGGTCGCGCACGCCCACGACGTCGTCAAGCTCATCGAGGCGGTGCGCGAGGTGCACATCTCGGAGGCGGTGCGCCGGTACGCGGTCGAACTGGTGTCGGCCACGCGCGGTCACCCCGAGCTGCGGCTCGGCGCGTCACCGCGCGCCACGCTCCAGCTCCTGCGGGCGGCGCGGGCCGCCGCCGCGCTCGCCGGCCGGGAGTTCACCCTGCCGGACGACGTGCAGGCCCTGGCCGTCCCCGTGCTGGCGCACCGGCTGCTGCCGACCGCGCAGGCCCAGCTGAACCGGCGCGGCGCCGAGCAGATCGTGGGCGAGATCGTCCAGCGCACCCCGCTGCCCGACCCGGCGTCCGCCTGGGGCGGCCCGCAGGCCCGGCCGCAGCCCCGGAGGTACTGATGGGCGGCCCGCGCGGGACGGACCGGGAGGCGCGCGGTTCGCTGCGCGCCTCCTTCGGCGGGCTCACCACGCGGGGCCGGTCCTTCCTGGCCGCCGGGATCGCGGCGGCGGTGTGCGCCTACGTGCTGGGGCAGCCGGGTCTGCTGCGGGTGGGCGTGCTGCTCGCCGCCCTGCCGGCGGTGTGCGTCGTGGTGCTGCACCGCACCCGGCACCGGGTCACCGCCTCGCGGCGGCTCGACCCGGCCCGGGTGGCCGTGCGGGACGAGGCCCGGGTGCACCTGCGCATCGACAGCGTCTCCCGGCTGCCGACCGGGCTGCTGATGCTCCAGGACCGGGTGCCCTACGTGCTCGGGCCCCGGCCGCGCTTCGTGCTGGACCGGGTGGAGCCGGGCGGGCGCCGGGAGGTCTCCTACCGGGTGCGCTCGGACCTGCGCGGGCGCTACCCGCTGGGCCCGCTCCAGCTCCGCGTCACCGACCCGTTCGGCATGGTGGAGCTGATCCGCTCGTTCAGCGCCCAGGACACGCTCACGGTGATCCCGGCCGTCGAGCCGCTGCCGCCGGTCCGGCTGCCGGGCGAGGCCGCCGGGTACGGGGAGGGGCAGCGCCGGGCCCTCGCGGTGACCGGCGACGACGACGTCATCCCGCGCGCCTACCGGTACGGCGACGACGTGCGGCGGGTGCACTGGCGCACCACCGCGCGGCGCGGCGAGCTGATGGTGCGCCGCGAGGAGCAGCCCGCACAGGCCCGCTGCACGGTGCTTCTGGACACCCGGCGCGGGGCCTGGAGGGGCTCGGGGCCGGGCTCGGCCTTCGAGTGGGCCGTCGGCGGCGCCGCGTCCACGGTCGTGCACCTGCTGGCGCGCGGCTACCAGGTGCGGCTGCTGACGGACACCGGCGCGCTGGTGCCGGGACCTGACGGCGGCGGCTTCCACGCGGACTCGACGGACACCGCCGGGCTGATCCTGGACACCCTCGCGGTGGTGGAGCACTCGGCGGAACGGGATTTCGCGCGGGCGCACGACGTCCTGCGGGACAGCACCGAGGGGCTGCTCGTGGCGTTCCTCGGCGCGCTGGACACCGAGCAGACGGACGTGGCCGCCCGCATCCGGCAGCGGGCCGGGGCGGCGGTGGCCCTGGCGGCGCGGGGCCAGCAGTCCGCGCAGACGGAGGAGGTACGGATGCGGGCGTTGCGGGAAGCGGGGTGGACGGTGCTGCCCTGTTCCCCGGGCGACGCCCTCCCGGCCCTGTGGCAGTCGGCCGATCCGGCGCAGGCGCAGGCCGCCGCGGGCGCCGGCGGCCCGGGAGGTGGAAGCCGGTGAGCGGGCAGGGCAGGCTCACGGTGTGCGCCTGGCTGGCCACCCTGGCGGCGGCGACGGCGCTGCTGCCGCTGGTGGAGGGCTACGGCTGGCTGGCGCAGGCGGCGGTGCTCCTGGCCGGGCAGGGCGCGGTGGGCGCCGCCGCCCGGCGTGTGCCGCTCCCCCGTCCGCTGACGGTCGCCGCGCAGGCCGTCACGTCGCTGCTGCTGCTGACGCTCGTCTTCGTCCGCGAGTCGGCGGTGGCCCTCGTCGTCCCCGGACCGCGCGCGTGGGAGCACTTCGCGGCACTGCTCGCCCGGGGCGCCGAGGACGTGGGCCAGTTCGCCATACCGGCGCCGGTCAGCGACGGCATACGGCTCATGCTGGTCGCCGGCGTGCTCCTGATCGGCCTGTTCGTGGACGTGCTGGCCGTGACCTACCGCAGCTCCGCCCCGGCGGGGCTGCCGCTGCTCGCACTGTTCTCCGTGGCCGCCGGGCTCGGCGGCCAGGACTCCGGGAGCTGGCTGTGGTTCCTGTGCGCGGCGGCCGGGTACCTGCTGCTGCTCCTCGCCGAGGCCCGCGACCGGCTCGCCCAGTGGGGCGAGGTGTTCACCGGGCGGCCCGGCGCCCCGGCGGACCCGGGCTCCCCGGCGCACACCGGGCGCCGCATCGGTGTGGCCGCGCTCGGCCTGGCGCTGGTCGTCCCGGTGCTGCTGCCCTCGCTCGGCACCGGGCTGATCGGCCCCTCCGGGGGCGCCGGGAACCTCCCCGGCACCGGCTCCACGGTGTCCGCCGTGAACCCGGTGGTCGCGTTGCAGGACAGCCTGAACCAGCCCGAGGACCGCACCGTGCTCACCTACGGGACGGACCCCGCGGACGCCGGGGACGAGTACCTGCGGATCGTGGCGCTGGACCAGTTCGACGGCGCCGCCTGGAAGCCGTCGGAACGGCGCATCGAGGAGGTGCCGGGCACGCTCCCGCCGCCCCCCGGGCTCGCCTCCGACGTGGCCGGTGAGGTCGTCACGACGCGGATCAGGGCGGCCGACTGGTACCGGCAGAACTGGCTGCCGATGCCGTACCCCGCCCAGCGGGTCAGCATCGACGGTCGCTGGCGCTTCGAGCCCGAGGGCCGCACGCTGGTCGGCGACCGCGGCCAGACGACGGAAGGGGCGCAGTACGAGGTGGAGAGCCTGCGGCTGCGGCCGACGGCCGAGCAGCTCGCGGGTGCCCCGCGGCCGCCCGCCGGCCTGCTGCGGGAGTACACCGAGGTGCCAGGCGCGCTGCCCGCCGTCGTGCGGGACACGGCGTACGCGGTGACCGGCGCGGCCACCAGCGACTACGGGCGCGCCGTCGCCCTCCAGGAGTGGTTCGCCCGCTCGGGCAGCTTCACCTACGACACGCAGGTGGAGGCGGGCAGCGGCACGGAGGCCATCGTGCGGTTCCTGGAGCAGAGGGAGGGCTTCTGCGTCCACTTCGCGTTCTCCATGGCCGCGATGGCGCGCACGCTGGACATCCCCGCCCGGGTGGCGGTCGGCTTCACCTCGGGCACGGCCCTCTCGGACGGCACCCGCGAGGTGGGACTCAGGGACGCGCACGCGTGGCCCGAGCTGTACTTCGAGGGCGTCGGCTGGACCCGGTTCGAGCCCACGCCGTCGCGCGGCAGCACCCCGGAGTACGCCAGCCCCGCGCTGCCCGCGCCGGACGCCACCGAAGGCCCGGAGCTGCCGAGCCCGGAGGCGACCACCGCTCCCCGGCCGCAGCCGCTGCCGCGTGACGGCTGCCCGGAGGAGTCGCGCCGGGCGGGCGAGTGCGGCGACGCGGAGCTGGGCGCGGCCCCGTCCGGGGACGACGGCTCCCGGCCGTGGTGGTGGCTGCTCGCCGGTGCGGCGGTCCTGCTGGTCCTGGCGCTGGCGCTGCTGCCCCTGCTGTGGCGGGAACGGGCCCGTTCCGGACGGCTCGCCGCTCCCGGGCAGCGTCCGGCCCCGGGGCGGGCACCCGACCCGCGGGCGGGGGTGCTCGCGGCGTGGCGCGAGGTGCTGGACTCCGCTTGGGACCACGGTGTTCCACCGGACGCGTCCCGCACACCCCGGCAGGCGGCGGAGCGGATCATCGCGGAAGGGCGGCTGCCGGATGACGCGGCGGCCGCGGCGCACCGGCTGACCGGCGCGGTGGAGGCGGCGCTCTACGCGCCGGCGGCCGCGGCGGGGCCGGGGCACCCGGCCGACGGCGGCCTCGCGGCGGACGTCCGGCGGGTCCGGGCCGGGCTGCGGGCGTCGGCCGACCGGGGGACGCGGGTGCGGGCACGGCTGCTGCCGCGTTCGTCCGTCCGGGTGGTGTGGGCGGCCACGGAGCGGTGTGCGGCGGTGGCGGACGCCGTCCGCGCACCGCTCCGCCGGGCCGGGACCGCGCTGGGTTCCCTGCGCCCCCGCGCCCGGGCCGCCCGCGACTGACGCACGGCAGCACGCGGCTGACGCACAGCAGCGCGAGAGGCCGCCCGTTCCGGGGAACGGGCTGCCTCTCGCGTGGGTCGCGGCCGGGGAGAAGGAACCCGGCTACTGCTGTTCGTCGCGGCGGCGCTGCCAGCGGTCCTCGATGCGGTTCATCATCGAGCGCCGCGGGCGCTGCTGCCGGCCGCGGCCGGTGGCGGGGCCGCCACGGCCCTGCCCGCTGCCCTCACCCTGTCCTTTGGCCCCGCCCTGCGGCGCCTTGCGCCAGCCGGTCACGGCCAGGACGGCGCATCCGAGCATCACCAGGAAGCCGACCACACTGACCCAGATCGCCTGCGCGACCATGCCCGCCATGAGGAGCGCGATGCCCACCAGAAAGCCCGCGACCGCTTGGTAGACCCGTTTGCGGGTCGGCGCGCGCAGCTCACTACCCTCAAGCGCTGTCGCGAACTTGGGATCTTCGGCGTACAGCGCTCGCTCCATCTGCTCGAGCATGCGCTGCTCGTGCTCAGAGAGCGGCACGGAGTCCTCCTACTCGTCGGTCGCGGGGGCGACCGGATGCGACCCTTCAAGGATAGGCAGGGAATCGCCCCCGTGAAACCCGCCCCTCTGCGCCAGTTCCTCCCATCAGGACAGGTACGACGGACAAGGGCAGTGGCCTGTTCATTCCCTGACTCAAGCCCGTCATGCCTGACGATGTCCTTAGATCATACGGCGACGCTGAGCCGATCGGGGGGCGTCGGCGCCGGTGTGGGCGGACCCACTCGGCCGGGCTCCCGCGCAGCTCGGAGCGCTACCGCACCTCGGCCAGTACGTGCAGCTGTGTGGCGATGGCGTGGAAGGCGGGCGACTCGGCCGCCGCCGCCTCCAGGTGGGCCAGCGCCTCCACGGCGCTCGGCTCGGTGTCGACCAGCGCCCCGGGCACGTGGTCCGCGAAGATCCGCACGCCGTGGACGGCCTCGACGTGCAGCCCGGTGCCGGCCACCAGGGCGGTGAGCTGTCCGGCGGTGAAGCGGCGCGGCACCGGGTCGGCGTCCCCGTAGCGGCCGGCCGGATCGGCGAGGGCGTGGTGCGCCTCGGCGAAGTGCCCGGCGAGCGCGCGGGCGAGCACGGCGCCGCCCAGGCCCGCGGCGAGGACGCTGAGCGTGCCGCCGTCCGGGCGCAGGGCGGCGACGGCGTTGCGCAGCCCCTCGGCGGCGTCGTCCACGTACTCCAGGACGCCGTGGCAGAGCACCGCGTCGTACCCGCCGCGCTCGGCGACGTCGAACAGCCCGTGCGCGTCGCCCTGGACCCCGTGCACCCGGTCGGCCACGCCCTCCTCGGCGGCGCGGCGCTCCAGGGCGAACAGGGCGTCGGGGCTCGGATCGACCACGGTGACGCGGTGGCCCAGGCGGGCGAGCGGCACGGCGAAGTGCCCGGAGCCGCCCCCGGTGTCCAGGACGTCGAGGACGGGGCGGCCCGCCGCCTTGGCCCGGCGGTCGAGCGCGTCCCGCAGCACCTCCCGGACCACGGCGGTACGAAGGGCTGCGCGCGGGCGGGACATGCGGTGCTCCTCGGCGGCGGTTCGCGTGGGTGACGACTGCGGTCACCCGCTGGCAGGCCCCACCCTATTGCCTCGCCGCCCGGGGCGTTTCCGCGTCCACCCGCGCGCTGGGGAACGCGGGCTGGGCGATCAGCATGCGCTCCACGATGCGCAGGAACATCCCGGCGTCCCGCAGCAGGTCGTCCGCGTCCCGCCAGGTGACCGCCCCGGGTATCCCGGCCTCGGCGCGGGCGCGCCGGGGGGCGCCGGAGGCGAACAGGACGCTCCACTCCGTCAGTTCCGGGGCGATCTCGGGCAGGACCTCCCAGGCGCTGCGGATGCGGCGCCGGGCGCGCTCGCTCGCCTCGGGCCGCCCCCGCACCGCGAGGACGGCCGCGGCGGTGCGCAGGGCGGCGAGGTGGGCGGTGGCGTAGCGGTCGCCGGGCAGTTCGTGGGCGGCGGCCTCGTCGAGGCCGTGCTGCGCCTGGGCCAGCAGGTCCAGCGCGGCGGGCGGGGCGGCCGCCCGGCGCAGCACGGGGTGGATGTCGCTCGGGGGCCCGCTCAGCTTCATGACTGGTGCCTCCTTCGCTTTCCTTCACTCAAGGGCTCGTATGCGCACATCGTGGACCACGCCACTGACAATCGGCCCTGACCTGCTGTTTCCACCACAGGACGGACCGCCGTGCGGACGCGGGCGCGGTGGGAGGGGGCGGGCCGGAAGGAGGCCCGGCGAAGGGCGGGCCCGGCGGGAGGGGCCGCCGTCCGGCGCACGGCGACAGCGGCCGGGCGGCGGCCCCGGGGGCTGACGGCCGGACGGTGGAGGAAAGGGGCGCGGGCCGGGGCGGTGGACGGCCGCGGGCGGCTCCGGTCGCGTGATGACCGGAGCCGCCCGTCCGTCCCCCGTTTCCCCGTTCCCCCTCGTTCCCCCGTTCCCCCGTACCGGTCTCCCCCTTCCGGGAGGCGCCTGGCGTTCCGCCGCCCCGTGCCGGCGGTGCGGCCCCGCGCTGTCCCGGTACGCATCACTGTGCCGTTCCGGCAGGTCGCGGCCTATCCGCGCGGGTACTCAAGCCCGGGACTGGGTACGGCTACTCAGCCCTGGGCGTCCGGCCCCAGGCGGGCGCGGGGTGCCCGCGCGGGGGCGGCGGCGCGGCGGGGATAGGGTCGCCGGTCATGGCACGGATTGCGGTGATCGGGGCCGGGCTCGGCGCGCTGGCCGGTGCGGCACGGCTGGCGACGGCGGGACACCGGGTGACGGTGTTCGAGCGCGGACAGACGTACGGCGGCGGCGTGCGCCGCTACGAGCGGGACGGCTTCGCCTTCGACACGGGCCCCGGGGTGCTGTGGCTGCCCGCGGTGTGGCGGGACCTGTTCCTGAAGACGGGGCGGGAGCCGCTGGAGAGCCGCGTCGCCCTGCGCCAGGTCGATCCGGGCGCCCGGCACCTGTTCGCGGACGGCACCGGCGTCACGCTGCCCGCCGCCTCCCGCGCGGGCGTGCTGCGCGCGCTGGACGCCGCGCTGGGCGAGGGGTCGGGGCGGCGCTGGGCGGACCTGCTGGTCCGGGCGCGGACGGCGTGGGACGCCACCCGCCGCCCGCTCCTGGAGGAGCCGCTGACGGCCGGGGAGCGGGCGGAGCCGGCCGCCCTGGCCGACCCGTACCCGGCGCTGCGCCGCCGGGGCCTGCTGCGCCGCCGCCCGCCGGTGCTCGCCGAGGTGGCCGCCGACGAGCTGGGCGACCCCCGGCTGGTCGCCCTGCTGGAGCACTACGCCCTGGGCCACGGGCTCGATCCGCGCACGGCTCCGGCGAGCGCGAGCGTGCTGGCCTACCTGGAGCAGACGTTCGGCGGCTGGTACGTGGGCGGCGGGGTGCGCGCGCTGGCGGACGCCGTCCACCGGCGCTGCGCCGAGCGCGGCGTGGAGTTCGTGTTCGGCGCCGAGGTGGTCCGGACCGACGTGCGGGACGGACGCGCGGCGGGCGTGGTGCTGGCGGACGGCACACGGGTGGCGGCGGACGCCGTCGTGGACGGGACGTGCCCGCACCCCGGCCCGGCGCCGGGCCGGGGGCGGCTCACGGTGGCGCTGGCCCTGCGGGGGGCGCGGCCCGCGGACGCGGTGCACACCACGGTGGTGCACGCGCCCGCCAGGGACGCCGAGCTGGCCGCGCTGTTCGGCCGCCCGGACCCGGCGGCGGGGCTCACCGTGACCGTGCGCAGGCCCGACGATCCGGACTGCGTGCCGGACGGCGGGCACGAGGCGGTGACGCTCACCGCCACCGTGCCGCCGGACGGCGAGGTGGCCTGGGCGGAGCCGGAGGTGGCGCAGGCGTACGCCGGGCGGCTGCTCGCGGCCGCCGGACGGGCGGTGCCGGAGCTGCGGGAGCGGCTGCTGTGGCACGCCGTCCACACCCCGGCGGACGCCGCGGCCCAGACGGGCGTCCCCGGCGGGGCGGTGCCCGTTCCGGCGCTGGCGGGGCCGGGCGCCGGGCCGCGTCCCGTACCGAACGCGGGCGGCACGCCGGGGCTGTACGCGGCCGGGGGCTGGGCGCACCCGGGCGGCGGGCTGGCGCACGCGGGGATGTCGGGCGCCCTGGTGGCCGGTCTGGTCACCGAGGGCCCCGGCTGGCGCGGTTCGCGCTGACGGCGGCCCGGCGCGGGCGGTGCCCGTCCGGCGAACGGTGCCCGTCCGGCGGGAGGGGCCGGGTCAGTAGCGCTGGGGGTCGGGGGCGGAGTCGCCGTAGGGGTAGGGCTGGTGCTGCGGGTCGGGGTCGCGGGGCTGGGGCACCCACACGCCCCCGGGCGGCGTCTGGCCGGGGCCGGACGGCTCCGCGTACGCGTCCGCGGGGTAGCCGTAGGCGTCGTAGCCGCCGGCCGCGTAGACGCCGTAGCCGCCCTGCCGCTCCCCGTGCCCTCCGGCGCCGGGGAAGCCGTACGGGTCGGACGTGTCCTGGCCGCCGGGGTGCGGGGCGTAGGCGGCGGGGGCGGCGTAGGGGTCCTGGCCGTGCCCGGGGCCGGAGGGCTGGCCGCCGCCGGTGTACGGGTCGGTGTAGGCCGCGTAGGGGGTGCCGTGGTCGGGGCTCGCCGCGTAGTGGTGCTGCTCCTCCTCGCCGGTCGCGCCGGAGGTGCCGTACGGGTCGGGGTACGTGCCCTGGTAGCCGCCGTAGCCCGCGGCGTACGGCTGGCCGTACGGGTCCGGGTACGCGTCCTGGCCGCCGCCTTGGTGGTGGCCCTGGTAGGGGTCGGCGTACTGGCCCTGGTGGCCCTGGTACGGGTCCTGGTGCCCACCGCCGTCCCGGCCCTGGTCCGCGTGACCGCCGTCCCGGCCCTCGTAGCCGCCCTGGTCCTGGTAACCGCCCCGGTCCGCGTACCCGCCGCCGTCCTGGCCCTGCTCCTGGCCCTGGTACGCGTAGGCGTACGGGTCCGCGTACCCGCCCCCGTCCCCGTCCCCGGAGCGCTGGTAGACGCCGTAGCCGCCGGTGTCGTCGGGGACGGGCTCGGTCCGGTAGGCCGTGGCGTGCTCCGGCCCGGACACCTCCAGCCCGGACACCTCCAGCCCGGGCGGCGCGTCGGCCGGCCGCGCGGGAGGGCCGTCGTCCGCCTCCCTCGGCGCCTTCCTGCCCCGGCGGCCCCGCGAGGTCTCCAGCGCCCAGCCGTGGTCGAAACCGCGGCGGAAGGAGAGCGTCACGAAGGTCTGGCCGATGCCGAAGGCCACCGTGCCCGCCGCGATGAGCGCGAGCGAGGGCAGCACGACGCCGATGACGACCGTGAGGAAGCCGAAGAAGGCGGTCAGCCGCCACCGCAGCCGGGCCTTGTACTGGAGCAGGACCTCGCCCAGCAGCCACAGTGCCACGACGCCGAACGCGATGTAGAGGACCGTCCAGCCCATGTACGCCCCCTCACACCGAGCCTAGGACCGCCGGTGCAGCCCCAGGTTCTCGTAGATTTCCAGGCTCGCCGTGGAGTGGTTGAGCGTGATGAAGTGCAGTCCGGGGACGTCCTCGGCCATCAGCCGCGCAGCCAGCTCCGTGGCGTACTCGATTCCGACCGAGCGTACAGCCGCCGGATCGTCTTTCACCGCCAGGATGCGTTCCGAAAGCTCCGGCGGGAAGGCTGCGTTGCTCAGTTCGGCGAACCGCTCGATCTGCCGGACGTTCGTGACGGGCATGATCTCGGGGATGATCGGCGTCTCGCAGCCCGCCGCCGCCACCCGGTCGCGCAGCCGCAGGTAGTCGTCGGCGTAGAAGAACATCTGGGTGATGGCGTAGTCCGCCCCGGCCCGGCACTTGTTGACGAAGTGGCGGATGTCGGTATCCCAGTCGGTCGAGCGCGGGTGCATCTCCGGGTAGGCGGCGACGCCGACGCAGAAGTCCCCCGACTCCTTGATCAGTTCGACCAGTTCGTAGGCGTGGCGGACGCCCTGGGGGTGGGCGATCCACTCGCCCATCGGGTCGCCGGGCGGGTCGCCGCGCAGCGCGAGCATGTTGCGGATGCCCGCGCCCGCGTACTGGCCGATGACGTTGCGCAGCTCGGCCACCGAGTGGTCGACCGCCGTCAGGTGGGCGACGGGCGTGAGCGTCGTGTCGGTGGCGATCCGCTCGGTGGCGCGGATGGTGCCGTCGCGTGAGGAACCGCCCGCTCCGTAGGTCACGGAGACGAAGGTGGGTCCGACGGCCTCGATGCGGCGGATCGCGTTCCACAGGGTCCGCTCGCCCTTGGGCGTCCTGGGTGCCATGAACTCGAACGAGTAGGAGCGCTCGCCGGAGGCGAGCAGCTCACGGATCGTGAGTGCGCGGTCTTTCCTGGTGGAGGAGATGCCGAGGGCCATACGGGCAGGCTAACCGGCTGCTCAGGGGCTCCTCGCGGGCCGTCCACCTGGTGGACGGCCCGGCGGACACCCCGCGGCGCCGGTTCAGCGGGCGCGCAGCCGTTCGCTCAGCGCGGCCGCGGCGGCCCGCGGGTTGGCGGCCTCGGTGAGCGCGCGGACGACGACGACCCGGCGGGCGCCCGCGTCCAGCACCTGGTCCAGGTTGTCCGCGTCGATACCGCCGATGGCGAACCAGGGCCGCTCGCTGCCCAGCGCCGCCGCGCGTTCGGCGGCGTACCGCACCAGGGGCAGCCCGGGGGCGTGGCGCCCCGGTTTGGTGGGGGTGGGCCAGCAGGGGCCGGTGCAGAAGTAGTCCACGCCCGCGTCGGTGAGCGCGGCGTCCACCTCGGCCTCCGCGTGCGTGGAGCGCCCGACGAGGACGTCGTCCGGCGTGGCGCCGAGGATCGCGCGGGCGGCCGGGACGGGCAGGTCGCCCTGGCCCAGGTGCAGCACGTCGGCGCCGGCGGCGTGCGCGACGTCCGCCCGGTCGTTGACGGCGAGCAGCTTGCCGTGGCGGCGGCACGCCTCGGCGAACACGGCGAGGTGCCGCAGCTCCTCACCGGCCTCCATGCCCTTGTCCCGCAGCTGGACGATGTCCACGCCGCCGGCCAGGACGGCGTCCAGGAACGCGGGCAGGTCGCCGCGCTCGGTGCGGGCGTCGGTGCACAGGTAGAGCCGGGCGTCGGCGAGCCGGGCGTCGGCGGTGGTCATGCGCTTCTCCCCCTGGGGCGGCGTGCGGGGGCGGGAGGGGCGGCGTGCGGGGCCGCCCCCTCCCGCCCCCGCACGGACGGGACGTGTCAGACGGCGAGCGCCTGGGCGCGGCGCTTCACCTCGGTCCCGCGGTTCTCCCGCAGGGCTTGGGCCGGGGTGCCCGGCAGGGTGTCATCGGGCGTGAACAGCCACTCCAGCATCTCCTCGTCGCTGAACCCGTCGTCCCGCAGCAGCGTGAGCGTGCCGCTGAGCCCCTTCACGATGCGGTCCTCGCCGATGAAGTCGGCGGGCACCATCAGCACCCGGTTCTCGCCGCGGCGCACGGCGATCAGCAGGCCCTCCCTGATGAACTGCCGAACCCGCGTCACCTCGACGTCGAACCTTTCCGCGATGTCGGGCAGGGTGAGCCAGGCGGGGACGAGAGCATCGGTCTTCGCGTCAATCTCGGTCACGCGTACAAGCCTGCCATCCCGCGCGGACATCCGGCACCACGGGCCGCCGGGCGGCCCGGCCGCGGCGCCCCGGCGCCGGCGCCCGGCAGCACCCGCCCCGGCCTCACCGCCTCGCCGGGGCCGCGGCCTTCTTCAGCGGCACCGTCGGGTCCGAGGCGAGCGTCCGGTCCAGGTGCGCGCGCTGCTCGATCAGCTTGCGGCCCTGCGCCAGGTCCCGGGGCCGCCCGACCGCGAGGAGGGCCCGCAGCACGCCCTCGCGCAGCCAGCACACGGACCAGGAGACGCCGTCCGGGCCGCCGCGCCACAGCACCTCGTCGTCCTCGCCGTGGTACCCCGCGTACTGCACGAAGCGGCCGAACTGCTCGGACCAGAAGTACGGCACCGGGTCGTACGGCGCGTCGTCCGCCCCGGCGGCCCGGCCCGCGTCCCCGGCCAGCGCGGCGGCCACCACGCGCGGCCCCTGGAGGGCGTTGTCCCAGTGGTGGACGAGCAGCCGCCGCCCGTAGCGGGCGGACGGGAAGGAGGCGCAGTCCCCGACGGCGTACACCTGCGGCACCGTCGTGCGCAGCCGCTCGTCGGCCAGCACCGAGCCGTCCGGCGCCCGTTCCACGCCGGAGCCCGCGAGCCAGCCGGTGGCCGGGCGCGCGCCGATGCCGACGACGACGGTGTCGGCGGCCAGCACCGTGCCGTCGGCCAGCTCCACCTTGTGCCCGGGGTCGGCGTGCACGCGGGTGACGGCCGCACCGGTGCGCAGGTCGGCGCCGCTCTCGGCGTACCAGCCGCGCATGCGGGCGGCGACCGCGGCGGGCAGCGCCCCGGCGAGCGGCTGCGCCGCGGCCTCGACGACGGTGACCGGGCATCCGGCCTCGCGGGCGGCCGTGGCGAACTCGGCGCCGATCCACCCGGCGCCGACGATGACGACGCGCCGCCGCTCGCGCAGGACGGGCCGCAGCGCCTCGGCGTCGTCCAGCGTGCGCAGCAGGTGCACGCCGGGCACACCGGCGCTGCCCGGCAGGGCGACGGGTTCGGCGCCGGTGGCGATGACGAGCCGGTCGTAGGGGACCGGGCCGTCGGCGGTGTCGAGCAGCCGGTCCGCCGGCCGCAGCCCCGTCACCGTGCGGCCCAGCCGCAGGTCGACGGCGAGCGCGTCGAAGTCCACGTCGAACGCGGCGCCCTCGGCCTTGCCGGACAGCACCGCCTTGGACAGCGGCGGACGGTCGTAGGGGCGGTGCGGTTCGGCGCCGAGCAGCGTCACCGCGCCCGGCCAGCCCTGTTCGCGTAGCTGCACGGCCGTCTGCACCCCGGCCATTCCGGCGCCGGCGATCACGACGCGCTGCCCGCTCTGCTCGCTGCGTGAGGTCACCCGGTCACTTTAGGACTCCGGCTTCGGGACGTGCAGGGCCCGGCAGTAGGGTGGTCGTCATAACGCACTCGCGGGAGCCCGGCGCACCGGGCTGAGAGGGAGGCTGGCCGGCCTCCGACCGTCAAGGACCTGATCCGGATCATGCCGGCGAAGGGAGGAGCTGGACCCCCATGCACGTGGTGATGGTCGGCGGAGGCGTGATCGGGCTGGTGACGGCCTGGCGGGCCGCGCAGCGCGGGATGCGGGTCACGGTCGTGGACCCGGAGCCGGGTGGCGGGGCCGCGCGGGTGGCCGCGGGGATGCTGGCGGCCGTGACGGAGCTGCACTTCGGCGAGGAGACGCTGCTCACCCTCAACCTGGCCTCGGCCGAGCGGTACGCCGCGTTCGCCGCGGAGCTGTCCGAGGTGTCGGGCCAGGACGTCGGCTACCGCGCGTGCGGCACGCTCGCCGTCGCGCTGGACGCCGACGACCGCGCGCACCTGCGGGAGCTGCACGCCCTCCAGCAGCGCTGCGGGCTCACCTCGCAGTGGCTGACGGGCCGGGAGTGCCGCCGTCTGGAGCCGATGCTGGCGCCCGGGGTGCGCGGCGGGCTGCGGGTGGACGGCGACCACCAGGTGGACCCGAGGCGGCTGGCGGCGGCGCTGCTGACCGCCTGCGCGGCGGCCGGGGTGGTGTTCCGGCGCGCCCGCGCGCAGCGGCTGCTCGTGGGCGGCGACCGGGCGCGGGGCGTGCTGCTCGCGGACGGCGCGGAGCTGGCCTGCGACCAGGTGGTGCTGGCGGGCGGCAGCGAGAGCGGACGGCTGGCGGGCGTGCCGGACGACGTCCTCCCGCCGGTGCGGCCGGTGAAGGGCCAGGTGCTGCGGCTGCGGATGCCGCCGGGTCCGGCGCCGTTCCTGTCCCGCACGGTGCGGGCCGTCGTGCGGGGCGGGCAGGTGTACCTGGTGCCGCGCACCGACGGGGAGCTGGTCGTCGGGGCGACGAGCGAGGAGCTGGGCTGGGACACCACCGTCACGGCGGGCGGCGTCTACGAGCTGCTGCGCGACGCGCACGAGCTGGTGCCGGGACTGACCGAGCTGCCGCTGGCGGAGACCCGGGCCGGTCTGCGGCCCTGCTCGCCGGACAACGCGCCGCTGCTGGGCCCGACCGCGCTGCCGGGTCTCCAGCTCGCGACCGGGCACCACCGCAACGGTGTGCTCCTCACGCCCGTCACCGGGGACGCGCTGGCCGCCTCGCTGGCCACCGGCGAGCTGCCGGAGGTCGCGCGCCCCTTCACCCCGCGCCGGTTCGCGCACACCGCCGCGGGCGCGCCCGTACGACAGGAGCTTCCGGTATGAACGTCCGCGTCAACGGCGAGGACCGCGTCGTTCCCGACGGGGCGACCCTCGATGCCCTCGTCGCGGATCTGACCTCCGCCCGCAGCGGTGTCGCCGCCGCCGTCAACGAGACGGTGGTGCCGCGCGGCCGGTGGGCGGCCACGCCGCTGGGCGAGGGCGACCGGGTCGAGGTCCTGACTGCCGTCCAAGGAGGCTGACCGCATGACCGACTCCCCCACGGCCGCGCCCGCCGATCCGCTGGTGCTCGGCGGCCTCACCCTCTCCTCCCGGCTCATCATGGGCACCGGCGGGGCGCCCAGCCTGGACGTCATGGAGCGCGCCCTGGCCGCCTCCGGCACGGAGCTGACGACGGTGGCCATGCGCCGCGTCGATCCCGGGGTGCGGGGCTCGGTGCTGTCCGTCCTGGAGCGCCGGGGGATCGCCGTCCTGCCGAACACCGCGGGCTGCTTCACGGCGGGTGAGGCGGTGCTGACGGCGCGACTGGCCCGGGAGGCGCTGGGCACGGACCTGGTGAAGCTGGAAGTCATCGCGGACGAGCGCACGCTGCTGCCCGATCCGGTGGAGACGCTGGACGCGGCCGAGACGCTGGTGGACGAGGGCTTCACCGTGCTCCCCTACACCAACGACGACCCGGTGCTGGCCCGGAAGCTGGAGGACGCCGGGTGCGCGGCGGTCATGCCGCTGGGCTCGCCCATCGGCTCGGGCCTGGGCATCCGCAACCCGCACAACTTCCAGCTCATCACCGAGCGGGCGGGGGTGCCGGTGATCCTGGACGCGGGTGCGGGCACCGCCTCGGACGTGGCCCTGGCGATGGAGCTGGGCTGTGCGGCGGTGATGCTGGCCTCGGCGGTGACGCGGGCGCAGGAGCCGGAGCTGATGGCCGCCGCGATGCGGCACGCCGCGGAGGCGGGCCGCCTGGCGTACCGGGCGGGCCGCATCCCCCGCCGCCACTTCGCGCTGGCCTCCTCCCCAGAGGCCGGTCTTCCCGATCTGGACCCGGAGCGTCCGGCCTTCTCGCACTGACGTACGATCCGCGCATCTCTCCGGACGATCATCGGAAGGCGCACGGTTCGTGACCACACCTCCCCCGGCCCCCGGCCCGCCCCACCCCCAGGGCTGGCCCCCGTACCCGTACCCGTACCCGGCGCCCCCGGCGCCGCTCAACGGGCTGGCGGTCGCGGCGCTGGTGACGTCGCTCATGTGCGCGTTCCCCGTCGGCTTCGTCCTGGGCCTCGTCGCGCTGAGGCAGATCCGCAGGACGGGCGAGCGCGGCCGGGGCATGGCCCTCGCGGGCGTGTGGGTGGCCGCCGCCCAGATCGTCCTCACGCTGGGCGTCATCGCCCGCATCGCCGGGGCCGGCGGACCGGCTGGGCCGGAACGCGACGAGACGGGCCGGGTGACCTACCCCTCGGAGGTGGGTGTCTACTCCCTCCAGGCGGGGGACTGCTTCGACTTCTGGTCGGACACCACCGACGAGGTGTTCACGGTGCGCATCACGCCCTGCTCCGACCCGCACGAGGCCGAGGCGTTCGGGACCTTCGACCTGCCCGGCGGTCCGTTCCCCGGTGACGACCGGGTCGGGGAACTGGCCGAACAGCGGTGCGGTGAGCTGGGCGCGGAGTACGCCATGGACGCCTGGTCGCTGCCGTACGACGTGTACCTCTCCTATCTGAGCCCGGACGAGGTGTCCTGGCGGCAGGGCGACCGGGAGGTGCTGTGCACCTACGCCAGGTGGGACGGCCTGCTGGACGCCTCCGTCCGCAGCGACCTCTCGACCATGGACGTCCACCAGGTGCGCTACCTGCACGCGCTCAACCCCGTGGACGCGGCCTTCGAGGCGGAGCCGACGAGCGGCACGCTGCCGGAGACCCGCCGGTGGGCCGAGCGGACGGCCCGCGAGATGAGCCAGGCCGCCGCGGAGCTGGACGACGCCGGGTGGCCGCATGAGGCGCGGGAGGCCGTCACCTCGCTGCGCGAGGAGCTGGAGGCGGGCGCCGGGCACTTCGCACGCGCCGCCGACGCCGCCGGCGAGCCCGCGTTCTGGGAGGCGTACGAGGCCGGGTACGGGCACTTGGGGCACGAGCAGGCCGTCGCCGCGCGGGACGCGCTGGGCCTGGCAACCGAACCGCCCGGCGGCTGGGGCGCCGAGGCCGGGGACGAGGACACCACCGAGGTCTGAGCCGCCCGCCGGTCGCGGCGCGGCTGCGGTCTCGTCACGGACGCGTCGCAGTACGGCGGGGGGCCGGGGACGCGAACGGAGGTGCCGGTAGCGGCTCGTAGACTCCCTGCTGTGGACGCGACCCTTCAGGACCCGATGATCGGGCACGTGCTGGACGGCCGGTACCGCGTGCAGGCGCGGATCGCCGCCGGGGGCATGGCCACGGTCTACCGGGCGCTGGACACCCGGCTGGACCGCGTGGTCGCGCTGAAGGTGATGCACCCCTCCCTCGTCCACGACCGGCAGTTCGTGGAGCGGTTCATCCGGGAGGCCAGGTCGGCGGCCCGGCTGGACCACCCCAACGTCGTCGCCGTGTACGACCAGGGATCGGACGGCACGTCCGTCTACCTGGCGATGGAGTGCGTCGTGGGGTGCACGCTGCGGGACGTGCTGGTGCGCCGGGGCGCGCTCCAGCCGCGTGCCGCGCTCGACGTCCTGGAGCCGGTGCTCGCGGCGCTCGGCGCGGCGCACCGGGCCGGGCTCGTCCACCGGGACATGAAGCCGGAGAACGTGCTGATCGGGGACGACGGACGGGTCAAGGTCGCCGATTTCGGGCTGGTGCGGGCGGTCGGCGCGCAGACCGCCGTCTCGACCACGTCGGTGATGGGCACCGTCTCCTACCTCTCGCCCGAGCACATCGAGCACGGCGTCACCGAGACGACGGCCGACGTGTACGCGTGCGGCGTGATGCTGTACGAGATGCTGACCGGCGCCAAGCCGCACACCGGGGAGACCCCCGCGCAGGTGCTCTACCAGCACCTGCACCGGGACGTGCCCACGCCGTCGGACGCGGTGCCGGGGCTCGCGGAGGCGCTGGACGCGCTGGTCCTGCGGGCGGCGGCGCGGGAGCCCTCCGGGCGTCCGGCGGACGCGGCCGCGCTGCTCGCCGAGCTGCGGGCCGCCCGCGCGCTGCTGAGTGACGCCGAGCTGGACGCCGTGCCGCCGCTGGCCGGGCCCCCGGACGAGGCGGACGACCCCACCACGGTGCTGCCGCGCGTGGCGGACCGCCGGGCGGACCCGGAGCCGGACGTGGAGCGCACGAGCGTGCTGCCGCCGGTCACCGCCGGAGCCCCGCCGCACCGCGCGGGGGCGCCGCGGGAGGAGACCGGGCGCACGGCGCGGCTGCCCCGCACCACCGGCCGCGACGACGGCGGCGCGTACGACGCCGTCCCCGTCCCGCCGCACGGCGGCGGACGGCGGGGCCGGCGCGGACGCAGGTCGCCCGCCGCGCTCCTGGCCCTGGTGCTGCTCCTGGTGCTGGGGGTGGGCGCGGGCGTCTGGTACATCAACTCCGGCCAGTTCACCCACACCCCCGGCGTGCTGCGGATGCCGCAGGCCGAGGCCGAGCAGACGCTCGCCGAGGCGGGCCTCGGCGTGCGCGTCGAGCGGGCGCACAGCGCGACGGTCGAACGCGGCCTGGTCATCGGCAGCGACCCGGGGCCGGGCGCGCGCGTGCGGGGCAACGCCACGGTGACGATCACCGTCTCGCGCGGCCCCGAGGTGGTGGCCGTGCCGGACGTGGCGGACGTGCCGCTGGCGCGGGCGCGCGAGCGGCTGGAGGGGGCCGGTTTCGAGCCCGCGTCCGTCACCCGTGAGTTCAGCGACTCCGTCAAGCGCGGCGCCGTGATCCGCACCGAGCCGCCCGCCGGCACCGAGCGCCGTCCGGGCACGGCGGTGTCGCTGACGGTCTCCAAGGGCGAGCGGATCGAGGTCCCGGACGTGGCGGGGGTGGACGGCGGTGACGCGCGCACGGCCCTCCAGGAGGCCGGTTTCGACGTGCGGATCGCCGAGGAGCGGGTGCACTCCGAACGGGAGCCGGGCACGGTCGCCCGCCAGTCGCCCGAGGCGGGTGCCACAGCGGCGCGCGGCGACACGGTGACGCTCACCCTCTCCAAGGGGCCGGAGATGGTCACCGTCCCCGACGTGACCGGGGACAAGGAGGACGCGGCGGTGCGGGCTCTCGAGGCCGCCGGTTTCGAGGTGGACGTGCGGCGCGTGTTCATCACGGGCGAGGTCTTCAACCAGTCCGTGGACGGCGGCGAGCAGGCCCCGAAGGGCTCGGAAATCACCCTCTGGGTTCGCTGACCCTGCGTGCGACTGCAACTCCGAGCGGTCGTTGAGCGGGCAACCACCTGTGATCCGAGGCATAGGACGCACCTCACCTACGACCGGGATTAGTGGCATATAAGCCCTGGCGAAACGGGCATAACGCCCGTCATCACCCCCGCGTTCTCCGACCCGGGGTAGTACGTCACATGATTGCCACGCGAATTTCCGGCCGCTAACAATGCTTCATGTCGCATGGCGCCGTGGACGTGAACGGCGTACCTCGCCGCTTCAGGCCTGCGACATCAGCGATTGGAAGAGGTTGATCTCGGCATGCCCAACCGCACGCCCGAAACCAAGCCGGAATCCAAGATTTCGATGCACCTGCGCCAGATCCCGGCGAGCCTGCGGAACGAGCTTCCCGGCTACCTCCGGGAGCTCCAGGACAACGTCCGCGCCGTCCCCGGCCAGCTCCGCGAGCTTCCCGCCCAGCTCCGCGAGGTCCCCGACCACCTGCGGGAGGTCCCGAACCACCTCCGCGAGCTTCCGGACCACCTGCGGGAGGTCCCCGGCCACGCCCGTGCCGTCGCCCGCGACCCGCGCCGCTCGGCGATCGCCGTGACGGCCGCCGCCGGCACCGTCGCCGTGGGCCTGGCCCTGATCCCCGCCTCCGGCTCCGCCGACGAGAGCCGCACCATCGCGGACGGCCCCGCCGGCGTCCTCCTCGCCCAGGGCGTCCACGGCCAGGTCGAGCCGATCGAGGGCCAGCAGGAGGCCGCCGCCGACCGCGCCGCCGAGGCCCGGGAGGCCGCCGAGGCGAAGGCCGAGCGGGAGCGCGAGACCCAGGCCGCCGCCGACCGCAGCAGCAAGCGCGAGGCCGCCCCCGCCACCCAGCAGACGTACCCGGACAACCTGGACGGCTGGATACGCGAGGCCATGGCCATCATGGACCAGCACGGCATACCGGGCAGCTACGACCGCATCAAGTGGAACATCATGCGCGAGTCGAGCGGCAACCCGAACGCCATCAACGACTGGGACATCAACGCCCGCAACGGCGTCCCGTCCATCGGCCTGCTCCAGATCATCAAGCCGACCTTCGACGCCTACCACGTCGAGGGCACCCCCCACAGCCAGTGGGACCCGGTGGCCAACATCGTCGCCTCCTGCAACTACGCGGCCGACCGCTACGGCTCCATCGACCACGTGTGGAGCGCGTACTGAACCGCCCCGGGCCCTCCCGGCGCCTCCGCCCCGGCGGCGCCCGCGCCCACCTGGCACCCTTGACCGGGTGAGCACCCCTGAGCACCGCGCGGCGCCCGGCACGTCCGGGCGCCGCGCCCGCAATCCCATCGGCGGCCACGTCCCCGTGGCCGGCGGCCTGGCGTCGGCCGGCCTGGCCTACGCCCGCGAGCTGGGCGCCGAGGCCGTACAGGTCTTCGTCGCCAATCCGCGCGGCTGGGCCACCCCGCCCGGCGACCCGCGCCAGGACGAGGCGTTCCGCACCGCCTGCGCGGACGAGGGCATCCCCGCCTACGTCCACGCGCCGTACCTGATCAACTTCGGTTCGCACACCGAGGCGACCGCCGAGAAGTCCGTCGTCTCCCTGCGGCACTCGCTGCGGCGGGGCCGGGCCATCGGCGCGCTCGGCGTCGTCGTCCACACCGGCTCGGCCACCGGCGGCCGGGAGCGGGCCACGGCGCTCGCGCAGGTCGGGGAGCTGGTGCGCCCGCTCCTGGCCGAACTGGAGCCCGACGACGCCCCCTGGCTCCTCCTGGAACCCACGGCGGGCCAGGGCGCCTCGCTGTGCTCCCTCGCCGAGGACCTGGGCCCCTACCTCGACGCACTCGACCGGCACCCGCGCGTCGGCGTCTGCCTGGACACCTGCCACGCCTTCGCGGCGGGCCACGACCTCGCGGCCCCCGGCGGCGTCAAGGCGCTGCTGGACGAGATCACCGACGTCGCGGGCGAGGGACGGCTGCGGCTGGTCCACGCCAACGACTCCAAGGACGTCGTCGGCGCGCACAAGGACCGGCACGAGAACATCGGTGACGGCCACATCGGCGCCGCGCCCTTCGGCGAACTCCTGCGCCATCCGGCGACGGCGGGCGTCCCCCTGGTGATCGAGACCCCGGGCGGCAAGGAGGGCCACGCCACCGACGTCGCCCGCCTCAAGACCCTGCGCGACGCCTGACCCGGGCCGCCGGAGCCCGGTGGCGGGGAGGCCGGTGGCGGGGAGCCCGGCGGCAACCGGCCGGCGCACCCGGATCGTCCTTGCCCCCATGACGTCCGCGCCGCGCCAGCCGTCCAGCATCCCGCCGCCGTGGCCGCACTGCGGCCACGGCGCCACCCCGGCCGACCCGGTCGGCTGCCGCGGCGTCCACGCCGGTGGCCGCACCGCCTGCCTGGCCCACCTGGCGGAGGCCGACCGCGCCGCCTGCCTCGCGGCCCTGTCACCCGGCGCCGACCTCGACCACCGCGGCACCCCCTTCACCGCGGAACTGCTGCCCCGGCTCCTCACCGCCCTGCACGACCCCGCTACCGGCGGGCCCCGTACCGGCGACGCCCGGTTCGACGAGGCGTCCTTCTCCGGCGACGCCGTGTTCACCGGGACATCCTTCTCCGGCGACGCCTGGTTCAGCGGGGCGTCCTTCTGCGGCGACGCCCGGTTCAGCGGGGCGTCCTTCTCCCGCGGTGCCGTGTTCGGCGGGGCGTCCTTCTCCCGTGACGCCGAGTTCGGCAGGGCGTCCTTCTCCGGCGACGCCCGGTTCGGCGGGGTGCCCTTCTCCGGTGTCGCCTGGTTCGGCGGCGCGTCCTTCTGCGGTGATGCGTGGTTCAACGGCGCGCGCTTCTCCCGTGACGCCGTGTTCGCCAGGGCGTCCTTCTCCAGCGGCGCCGAGTTCGCCAGGGCGTCCTTCTGCGGCGACGCCTGGTTCAGCGGGGTGTCTTTCTCCGGTGTCGCCTGGTTCAACGGGATGTCCTTCTCCGGAAACACCATGTTCGACGGGGTGCGATTCGAGAGGGCGTCGAGTCTGGGACCGCTGGTGTGCGCACAGCGGGTGGTGCTGGACGGTGCGGTGTTCCAGCAGCCGGTGACGGTGGAGATCGCCGCCCGGCGGGTGAGCTGTGCCCGCACCCGGTGGGCGTCGACCGCCACGCTGCACCTGCGCTACGCCGACCTGGACCTGCGGGACGCCGTCTGCGAGTACCCGGTGCTGGTCGCCGCCCGCCCAGACCCCTTCCACGCCACCGGGACCGGCGGCCCGCTGCCGGAGGAGGAGCTGTCCGGGGAGGACCCCGGCGTGCGCCTGGCGTCGGTGGGCGGGGTGGACGCGGCGCACCTGGCGCTGCACGACATCGACCTGAGCGGGTGCCGGTTCGCCGGGGCCGTCCACCTCGACCAGCTCAAGGTGGACGGCTGGTGCACCTTCGCCGCCACCCCCGCGGGCTGGGGCAGGCGCTTCCCCTGGCGGTGGAGCCGCCGCAACACGCTGACCGAGGAGCACCACTGGCGGGTGCGCACCGCCCGCCGCTCGGGCCGGGCCACCGCCCGCGGCTGGGCCGTCCCGCCGCAGGACGCCCCCGAGCTGAAGACGGCGGCCGTGGCGGCGCTGTACCGGCAGTTGCGCAAGTCGCTGGAGGACGGCAAGAACGCGCCGGACGCCGCGGACTTCTACTACGGCGAGTGCGAGATGCGCCGCCACGACACCACCAGGCCGCGCGGGGAGCGGGCGCTGCTGGCCGTCTACTGGGCCCTGTCCGGGTACGGGCTGCGCGCCGCCCGCGCGCTGGTCTGGCTGGGGGCGTCCATGGCCGCCACGGTCGCGGTGCTGATGCTGTGGGGGCTGCCCGCCGACGACCCGAAGCCGACCCTCACCGGCCGCCAGAGCGGTCCGGACATCAGCCTGGCCGCCGACACCCCCGCCCCGGTCAACCCCACCGGCCCGCTGGCCGGGCGCGTCACCTCCGAGCGGGGCGAGAAGGCCCTGCGGGTGGTGATCAACTCGGTGGTCTTCCGCTCGTCCGGCCAGAACCTCACCACCACCGGCACCTACACCGAGATGGCCGCCCGGCTGGTCGAACCCGTCCTCCTCGGCCTGGCCGTCCTGGCGGTCCGCAACCGCGTCAGACGCTGACCGCCGCCGCGGGGGGGCCGTGACGTCGTCCGGCGCTCCGCCACCGGCCAAACCCAGCCGGGTGCCCCGGTTTTCACCTGCTATGCATGTTGCCCAACTCACACCTGACACACTGCTTCACACATGTGACACCCAGTCACGGGGTTCACCTGGAATCACAAGCCAATCCAGCCTAGCGACCGTCGAAGCGAAGACGGAAGCCGACGGAATCCGTGACATGACCAGGCGTCAGGAGACTCACCCTCCGTATTGGTGTTCATGGAATCTGCCCTTCCGGTGGAGGTTGTGGCGATGATGCAAAGGCGCACCGGGCGGTGCGCCTTCATTCGTGTGAGCTGTCGGGGCACTCATGGGAGGTCACCGGGAGCCGCGCACTACCCAGAGGGGGCTTTGCACGTGAGACGTGCACGTATGGCCGTGGCGGCGACGGCGGCAGGGGCGGCCCTGTCGCTGCTGGGCACCGGGGTGGCGTCAGCGGGTTCGGGTCCTGCGCCGTCGCCGCAGGAGCGGGCCGCCACGGAGGCGGCCGGGGCGGCGGGCACGGAGGCCGGTAACCCGCGCAGCGCCGTCGCCACCGCGTCGGGGGTCTGCTCGGACGCCTACCAGATCGGTTCGACCGCCTACGTCTACCGCAACACCGAGACGATCGCGTCGGTCAAGCAGTTCTACTCGCCCAGCTGCGACGAGAACTACGGCTACACCTGGGTGTGGCAGTCCTTCCTGGACCAGGACATCAACTTCGACCTCGTCACCGGGGTCTGGTCCTACGACCGCGACTACCTCGTCGGCAAGCGGCTGGTGATCGACACCCACGCCCAGGAGTTCTGGAGCAACGCCGCCGACACGGTCAACGAGTGCACCTCCGGCTACGGCCAGGTCACCATCCTCAACGAGGCCAGCTACGACGTGCGCTCCGAACAGCGCTGCTGAACCTCACCCGCGCCGCACACCTCTCGCACCGAGGAGCAGGACGGGGCGGCACCCGTGCAGGGGTGCCGCCCCACAGGTCCTGCTCCCTGACATCTCACGCCTGGAGAGACCTTCGTGAATTCTCGCACGCCGGCCTGGCGGCACCACAGATACCGGCTGCCGCTCTCGATCGTGGCGGCAGCCACGGCGGTCGCCACGATGACCGCCACCGTCACCGCCGCCAACGCCTCACCGCGCGCCGCGGCGTCCCCCGCGGCCGCCGCCAGCGCGAAACCGACACCACTGGGCGTCACCAAGGCACCGGCCAGCACGCCGGTCACCTCCGCCGAGACCGACAGCCCCCTGCTGAAGTCCGCCGCGGCCGACCCCGGTGTCGTCGCGGTCGGCGTCGGCCAGGTGCCGTGGTCGGGGTTCTTCAGCGCGCAGCTGTCCGACAGCGTCAGCGCCCAGATCAACTACGGTACCGGCAACCTCCTCGTCACCGTCGTCGGCTTCGACATCGCCGACGCCGGGCCGGGCCTGTCCTGGGGCAACACGTTCAACAGCCTCAACCAGTCGGGCTGGAACGCCACCACCGGCGCCGACTACCGCGTCATCGAGGCCACCCCGAACGCCGTGGTCGTCGAAGGACCGTCCGGCACCATGGCCGTCTTCGCCCGCGACGGTGACGGCTTCACCCCGGCCAAGGGCTACAAGCAGGACCTGACCGAGGCTTCGGACAAGAAGTCCTTCACCCTCACCAGCCGCAGCACCGGCCAGAAGACCACCTTCACCCGCTCGGGCACGACCGGCGACGCGCGGGTGTCCAAGGTGGAGGACAAGAACGGCAACGCCACCACGATCGCCTACGCGGGGTCCTTCGCCTCGGAGATCACCTCGGCGTCGGGGCGCACGCTCACGCTGTCCGACGACGGCACGCACATCACGAAGGTCACCGACGACACCGGCCGCTCGGTCGAGTACACCTACACCGGTGACCTGATCAGGACCTTCACCGACACCGCCGGGAAGACCACCACCTTCGACTACGACTCCTCCGACCGGCTGACCAAGGTCACGACGGCGGAGGGGCGGCAGACCACCTTCACCTGGGACAGCACGAAGGCCGCGTCCCTCACGCGGGTGGTGAACAACACCACCGGCGCCGGCAACACCACCGCCTTCCGCTGGCTGCTGCCGCCGAACAACAGCAACAGCGAGGGCTTCGTCCAGATCACGGACCCGCGCGGGAACAAGACCCTCAAGACGGTCGACGGCAGCTGGCGCACCAAGGAGACCGAGAACCCCCTCGGCCACACCCACTCCACGTCCTGGGGCCCGGACAACAACGTCGCCACCGCCACCGACGCCATGGGCGTCTCCCCGGCGGACGGCAACGTGACCAGCTACTCGTACGACTCGGCGTTCAACCCCACGACCGTCACCATCCCGACGGGCGCCTCGGCGACGGCGACGTGGGTGAAGAAGGGCAGCGGCTACTTCCCGGAGACGCTGACCAGCGCCTCCGACGAGAAGACCACCAACGCCTACGACGCCTCCGGCAACCTGCTCACCTCGCAGGACTCCACCTCCGGCGGCACCGCCGCCACGTGGACCTACACCTACAACCCCAAGTCGGGTGAGATGGACTGCGGCGGGCTGCCCGGCCAGCGCTGCACCGCCACCGACCCCCGGGGCAAGAAGACCAGCTACACCTACAACGCGGACGGCGACCTGACCAAGGTCACGCCGCCCAGCCCCCTTGAGCCGGTCACCTACACCTACGACGAACTGGGCCGCCAGAAGTCGACGACCGACGGCCGCGGCGTCACCACCACCTACACCTACGACGACCGCGACCGGGTCAGGACCCGGAGCGCAGGCAGCGCCACCGCCACCTTCACGTACGACGCGGACGGCAACCTCACCACCCGCACCACACCCGCCGGGACGTCGACCTTCACCTACGACGAGCAGAGCCGCGAACGCACCCGCGCCCTGCCCGGCACGCCGGTCACGTCGATCACCTACGACGCCAACGGCAACGTCGCCACCGCCACCGACGCCGCGGGCACGGTGACCTACGGCTACGACGACGCCAACCAGCTCACCTCCGTCACCGAGCCCGGCGGGGCGAAGACTACCCACACCTACAACAACAACGGCCAGCGTACGAAGACCACCTTCCCCGGCGGCACGACGCAGACCGTCACGCCCGACGACTCCAGCCGCCCCACGAAGGTCGAGGTGAAGTCCGGCTCGACCACGCTGTCGTCGATCACCTACGACTACGCCGACGGCGGCCAGGACACGGACAAGGTCCGCAAGCGCACCGCCGACGGCGCCGCCATCACCTACACCTACGACACCGCCGGGCGGCTGACCAAGGCGGTGGAGACCGAGGACGGTTCCACCACCGCGGGCTGGGCGTACTGCTACGACAAGGCGGGCAACCGCACCGGCAGCTCCACCGGCACCAGCCTCCCGGCCGACTGCGACGACGCCCAGCACACCTACGACTACAACGACGCGGGCCAGCTGACCGCCTACGACGGCCAGGACGGCTTCGGCTACGACGGCGCCGGGAACGAAACCGCCGCCGCCAGCCCCACCGGCACGCGCAGCGACGGAACGTGGACGCCGTTCACCCAGCTCGCCGCCTACACCCAGTCCGGCACCACCACGGACCAGACCTACGCCGGAGTGGACAACACCCACCGCCTGACCCGGGGTTCGGCGACGTTCACCAACGCCGCCGTCGGCCTCACCGGCCAGAACGTCTCCGGCACCGCCACCGGTTTCGTCCGTGAGCCCTCGGGCACGCTGGTGGCCATGAGGAGCGGCGGAAGCAGTCAGTACTACCTCACCGACGCCCAGGGCAGCGTCATCGGCCTGGTCGACGCCTCCGGCAACCGCACCGCCACCTACACCTACAGCCCCTACGGCGAGGCACGCACCGCCGACGGCCCCGCCGGCCAGCCCTACCGCTACACCGGCACCTACCTCGACCCGTCGGGGCTGTACAAGATGGGCGCCCGCTACTACGACCCGGCCCTGGGCCGCTTCACCCAGCCCGACCCCAGCGGCCAGGAGACCAACGCCTACCTCTACGCCGGTGGCGACCCCGTCAACCGCAGCGACCCCAGCGGCCTTGAATCCTGGCCCTCATGGTCGATCGGTGGAGAGGTCTGCTTCTACCTGTGCCTAGGGGGCGGGTACGCGCAAAACAAGGACGGAAGTGAAGGCGGAGGATACTTCCGAGTCGGGCTAGGATTGCCAGGCGCCTCCACGAGCTATCAGGAAAACACCGGAAACATTTCGAGCGGTACCGACGGTTACTTCTACGGCAGTTGCGACTTCATCGCTGGCTCAGCTGAGGCCAACTGGGGCGGAGGCATGCCGGATTTCGGTGCAGGGCCGGGGATAAGCACTCCCGGCTGTTCCGGCGGCTCCCATATTCAATTCTAATGGATTGAATACAAACAAGAGTGAGAGGTGGTAGATAAAAGAACAAAGCAATTCCCTACCCCCCCGACACCCTGTGAGCCGGGCGAAGCAATAAGGTTTCGCCCGGCTCACGCACCCAGTGTATACCCTCGGCTAGCATGGTGCCAGGGACAGGCAATCCGGCCCCTTTCACCGGAATACATTAGGAGGAGAGCCATAGAAGGCTGGGAGTCACCGCAATGGATATTGGCCGCCACAGAGGGCTGGGAAATGACACCTGGGCTACTAGTTGTCTTTTTCTGCATATGGGCAGCCGTTGGAATTTTCATCACCTATAAGATCTCTTCGAATTGGAAGAAGCGCAAGCACAGGAGCAACGGCAAGTAACTTTGCCGCGCCGCCCGCCCAGGAGGGGCCACGTGGACATTGCTATGAAAATTATCGTCGCTGTAGTCGGTGCGGGATTTGTTATTTTCGCCAAGCCGCTAGAGCGAATGAACGCGGCTAGCTCCAGATTTTTTTTTGCAGAAGCACGCGGCCCAAAGGGAACGATGTTCAGCATTTGGGCGTTTCGCATCATTGGTAGTATTCTAGCCGTTGGGGGGCTTCTTTCCGCACTGGGAATATGGGCATAATTCAGATCGGCCGTGGTAGGTCGTCGGCGGAGTTGGCAGCCGTTCCGTGCGTTCCGGAACGGCTCGCGCCGCGTAATTTCCGCGCCTTCGCTAGACGACACGTGGTGGCCCGGGAAGGCACCCCGGGCCACCCGCTCTCTCACAGAAAGAGGGGTACCGTATGAAGGACATCATCGTCCCGTTGCTTGCTATCTTGGGCGGCTTGGTACTCATCCTTTATAGCCGATGGTTTGCCCGCAAGGCGGTGACGCAGAACAATATATTCGGAAGAGCCAACGCCACCGCAGGAGAAAAGAGCGTGCGGATGGGCCCGCTCTTGATCGGAGGCTTCCTCGTCATCGTCGGCCTGCTCATCCCCCTCGGCGTCATACAGCCTGACTGAACGAGCGCTGACGGCCGTCCCAGTACGCCGACGCCTTCCTCGACCTCAGCGGCCCTGATCTCTCCCACGTGTTCGGCGGGTGGCAGAAGCAGTGATGATCTTAGATGCCTCCCGTCACGACGGGGGACCTAATCCTTTTGTTTTCACTAGATGGATTTTTCGTGGGCATACCGTTCAGTATCTTCCTCACCGTATTTGGCGTATCTCTACTGATCTTCAGAGCGCGGTTCGTGCGTGGAGCGATGGAGAGTCAGCGAGAAATTTTCGGCACGGGCGGAAAATGGTCCGAAAAGGTCGGGCACCTGATGGTGATCGTCATGGGCAGCGGCATGGCGCTGCTAGGCATTCTCGGAATCTTTCGGGTGGTGTAACGAAAGGATCGGAGGAGGCGGAGGGAATGATTACATGAGGCTGCTGCTCGGCGCCGCCATGATCACCATGGGAATGACCATCCTCGTCTTTCTCGGGCGACTGGTGCGCGCGTCCGTTGCCGGCCAACGAGAAATCTTCGGCGCGAGCGGCAGAATTTCAGAGATTTACGGCAGGATCATTTTTAGCGGAGTCGGCAGCGGCTTGGCAATTCTCGGGATTCTCATCCTGGCGGGCAGAGTCGATCTATGACACGCAAGTGACATTACTCCAGGCGTGGTTTGCTGATCCAGGCTCCGTGGCGACACTTGATTTATCTTTTTCGCCGCATCAACGCGACGGAATAACTGACGGAAGAACGCCGGACCGACAAGCGGAGAAATGGTGTTCTGGAGTAATCGCAGAATCGAAAGATTCCTCACCTCTGAGGAACATTTGGTCAGCGTCTTCAGTGCGCGCATACCGAGGGGAAGAATACCGTTCTGGCTACTACTGGAGGGGTACATCATTGCACTTACCAGTAGCCGAGTGCTGGTCATCGATCACCATTCGCTCACCGGCGCTCCCGGAAAGGTGGTGTGGGAGGCTTCGAGGCGTGAGTGCTCCGCCTCTTTACAGCACGACCGTCTGAAAGTGGACAGGCAAGGTGACTCCTTCAGAGGCGGGCGGGAGTTGCTGGTTTCACCCATGCGCACCTTGGACGTGGGGCGCTTCGTGGACGACCTGTCGCCATCCGGTTAGTTCCTGCCCGTCCACGTGCGGGAAAACGGCGCTTACCAAAGCGGCGCGGGATCGCCGTGCTGGCGCTCGCGGGACGGTTGCCGCAACCTTCCCGCCGTGTCCCGCTGAGATTGACGTCCCCGCACGTCAGCGTCTGGGACGTCCCGCGCGGACGTCACTTGGGCGGTGGCTGTTGAGGTCCGTGTCCCTTCGCCCGCAGGCTGTTCACCGAGCCGCCCGCAGCGGTCGGCTCCGGTCATCGGAAGGGATACGTATGCGAGCCATGACGAGGGCTCTCGTTAGTGTCACCACCGCCGTCGGAATCGCCGCCGGAAGCCTGGCCGCCGCAGGCACCAGCTTCGCGGCGGCCCCGGAAACGACGCCGGTGGCGAGCACGAAGGCGTTCGCCCCGCTCGCCGTGGTCAACCTCGGTCTGACCACGCAGGAGGCCAGCATGCTTCAGTACAAGCACCTGCGGCACTGGGGCTACACCGGCGCGCTCGACGGACAGCTCGGCACCAACAGCTGGAAGGCGATGCAGCGCCAGCTGAGGCACTGGGGTTACAACGGCGCGATCGACGGAATCGTCGGCACCGGAACGGTGAAGGCGTTGCAGCGCTTCCTCAAGCAGTGGCACAACTACAACGGTGCGATTGACGGCATCGCCGGTTCGGGGACCATCGCGGCGTTCAAGCGGATGGCCAGAGTGACCTGAGCCGAGACGACACGTCCGCCGCTCCGGAGCCCGCGATCGCCCGATGAACGCCTCCAAGGAGCCTTTCGGCCCGGGGGGGGCGGGCCATGGGTTCCGGGGCGGCTGGCCGTGGGGTGTCACCCGGTCGGCCGGGTTCGGGGGCGGCCGCGTGGGGAACCCGGCCCCTCGGCGCCCCAGCGATGCCCCGAGCCGCTGGGGCGCCGTCGCGCTCCGGGGGGGGGGGCGAGACGGCAGAAGGGTGGCGGCTACAGCTCCGGGCCGTCGCCCGGGGTCTCCTGGTAGGAGTAGCGCTGCTCGCTCCACGGATCGCCGAGGTTGTGGTAGCCGCGCTCCTCCCAGAAGCCCCGGCGGTCGGCGGTCATGTACTCCACACCGCGCACCCACTTCGGGCCCTTCCAGGCGTACAGGTGCGGCACCACGAGCCGCAGCGGGAAGCCGTGCTCGGCGGTCAGCAGCTCCCCGGCCCGGTGCGTGGCGAAGAGGGTGTGGTCGGCGGTGAAGTCGGCGAGCCGGAGGTTCGCGCTGTACCCGTACTCGGCCCACACCATGACGTGCGTGACGTCGGGGGCGGGCGGTGCCAGGTCCAGCACGGTGCGGGCGCGGACGCCGCCCCACTCGACACCGAGCATGCTGAACTTCGTCACGCAGTGCAGGTCGGCGGTGACGGTGTCGTAGGGGAGAGTGGTGAACTCCTCGTGCGTCCAGCAGCGCTTGTCGCCGTCGGCCGTGGCGCCGAAGACGCGGAATTCCCAGCGCTCGGCCCGGAACTTCGGTACGGGCCCGTAGTGGGTCACCGGCCAGCCGCGCTGGAGCCGCTGGCCCGGCGGGAGCTGTTCGTCCCCCGGTGCGCGGCTCTGAGGCTGACCCATGCCTCCCATGGTGACAGACCCGGCCCCGTGGTCCCGACCGGCCTTCCCCGAAGACCCCGGTAATCAGGGCATTTCGGTAAGCCTTCGCTTACTGGACGCGATCACGCGCCGGTGCGAGGATCGATCACGTCAACGATCATCGTGCTGGAAGGAGCCGCTGTCATGCAGGGCGATTCCGAGGTCCTCGAATTCCTCAACGAGCAGCTCACCGCCGAGCTGACCGCGATCAACCAGTACTTCCTGCACGCCAAGATGCAGGAGAACTTCGGCTGGACCAAGCTCGCCAAGTACACGCGCGCCGAGTCCTTCGACGAGATGAAGCACGCGGAGCGGCTGACCGACCGCATCCTGTTCCTGGACGGCCTGCCGAACTACCAGCGGCTGTTCCACGTGCGGGTGGGGCAGACGGTGACGGAGATGTTCCAGGCGGACCGGCAGATCGAGGTCGAGGCCATCGACCGGCTGCGGCGGGGCATCGAGGTCATGCGCGCCAAGGGCGACGTCACCTCGGCCAACATCTTCGAGGACATCCTCGCGGACGAGGAGCACCACATCGACTACCTGGACACGCAGCTCGAACTGATCGAGAAGCTGGGTGAGGCGCTGTACATCGCGCAGCTCATCGAGCAGCCGAGCGAGGCGTGACGCCCGGGGGCCGGGGCTGAGACCGCCGGGGCTGAAACCGCCGGGACGGAGACCGGAGCGTGCGCCGGGGCTGCCCGGTCTAGGCGGCCTCGTGGACGCGCTGCGGGCCGACGGCGGGGGCGGGCACGGGCTCGGCGGTCAGCGCGGGCGCGCCCTGGTCCGCCAGTTCCCGGCGGGGGCAGGCGCCCCGGCCCAGGATGCCCTGGATGCGCCGCACGCACGAGCCGCAGTCCGTCCCGGCCTTGCAGGCCGAGGCGATCTGCCGGGGCGTGCAGGCACCGGCGTCCGCATGCTGACGCACTTGCTGTTCGGTGACGCCGAAGCACGAGCAGACGTACACGCGGGCACCTCCGGAGCGCGGAACCGTACCCCTGGGGGGCCGTTGATCAATAAGGTTACCCTTACCTTACCCATCCCGCGCGGTGGACGAAAGCCCGTGGGGCGCGGATCGCTGTGATCCGCGCCCCACGGGCTCGCTGCTGCTTCCGGTCGCCTGGGCCGCCTACTGGTGGCGGTACATCTCCGCGACGAGGAACGCCAGGTCCAGCGACTGGCTGCGGTTGAGCCGCGGGTCGCAGGCCGTCTCGTAGCGCTGGTGCAGGTCGTCCACGAAGATCTCGTCGCCGCCGCCCACGCACTCGGTGACGTCGTCGCCGGTCAGCTCCACGTGGATGCCGCCGGGGTGCGTGCCCAGGCCCTTGTGCACCTCGAAGAAGCCCTTGACCTCGTCCAGCACGTCGTCGAAGCGCCGCGTCTTGTGGCCGGAGGCCGCCTCGAAGGTGTTGCCGTGCATCGGGTCGCACACCCAGGCCACCCGCGCGCCGGACGCCGTGACCTTCTCCACCAGCGTCGGCAGCCGGTCGCGGACCTTGTCCGCGCCCATGCGCGTGATGAACGTCAGCCGGCCCGGCTCGCGCGCGGGGTCCAGCCGGTCGATCAGCGTCAGCGCCTCTTCGGGCGTCGTCGTCGGACCGAGCTTGACGCCGATCGGGTTCCGGATGCGGGAGGCGAACTCGATGTGCGCGTGGTCGAGCTGCCGGGTGCGCTCACCGATCCACACCATGTGCCCGGAGACGTCGTACAGCTCGCCGCTGCGGGAGTCCACCCGGGTCAGGGCGGCCTCGTAGTCCAGCAGCAGCGCCTCGTGGGAGGCGAAGAACTCGACGGTCTTGAACTCCTCCGGGTCCACCCCGCAGGCGTTCATGAAGTTCAGCGCCCGGTCGATCTCGCGGGCCAGTGCCTCGTAGCGCTGCCCGGAGGGCGAGTTCCGCACGAAGTCCTGGTTCCAGGCGTGCACCTGCCGCAGGTCGGCGTAGCCGCCGGTGGTGAAGGCGCGGACGAGGTTCAGCGTGGACGCCGACGCCTGGTACATGCGCTTGAGCCGCTGCGGGTCCGGGGTGCGGGCCTCGGGCGTGAACTCGAAGCCGTTCACCGAGTCGCCCCGGTAGGTGGGCAGGGTCACCCCGTCGCGCGTCTCCGTCGGCTTCGAGCGGGGCTTGCTGTACTGGCCCGCGATCCGTCCGACCTTCACCACGGGCACGGACCCCGCGTAGGTGAGGACGGCGCCCATCTGGAGGAGCGTCTTGAGCTTGTTGCGGATGTGCTCGGCGGAGACGCCGTCGAACGCCTCGGCGCAGTCCCCGCCCTGGAGCAGGAACGCCTCGCCCTTCGCCACGGCGGCGAGCTGCTCCTTGAGCTGGTCGCACTCCCCGGCGAACACCAGCGGCGGATAGGACTCCAGCTCGGCGATCACGTCGCGCAGAGCCTTGGCGTCCGGGTAGTCGGGCTGCTGCGCCGCGGGAAGATCCCGCCAGGTGGCGGTAGGGGAGCTGCTCTCAGCGTTCACGGTCACGGAATCCAGGTTACGGCGTCCCCGCGGCCGGTTTTCGCCGTGCCCGACAGATGAGACGCACCGGCACACGAACCACACCGTCTTGCCGGACGCCTCCGCCCTGACCCCGTGCTCGTCCGAGACGAGCGCCAGCAGGACGAGCCCGCGGCCGTCCTCGTCCGTGACGCGGGCCTGGCGCGGCAGCGGCAGCACGGAGTGCCGGTCGTACACCTCCACCCGCACCCCGCCGGGCCGCCGCAGCACGGTCAGGCGGCACCGGCGGTCCGGCACGTGCCGGTGGACGTTCGTCAGCAGCTCGGTGACGCCCAGTTCCACGGCGTCCGCGACGGCGCTCATGCCCCACATCCGCAGGTACGTCCGCACGATGCGCCGCACATGACCCGGCGAGTGATCGCCGACGGTCAGTTCCATGCGGTACTGCTCGGGCGGGAAGTCGAAGTGCTCAACAATCACGTTCACACCACAAGCCTGCTCTGCGCCAACTACGCTGAGCTATGGCGTGAATACAACTTCGTTCGCTGTGGGGGCGACCATGCCGAACATCAAGCGGCTCGACCCGGGAGCGTCACCGCTCCACTACTTCGGCGCGGAACTGCGCCGCCTGCGCGAGGCCGCAGGGCTCACCCTGGACCAGCTCGGCGGCATCGTCTTCCTCACCGGCTCGATGATCGGCCAGGTGGAGACGGCGACGAAGACGCCCAAGTCGGAGCACGTGCCACGGCTGGACACGGCGCTGGGCGCCCAGGGCGACCTCGTCCGGCTCTGGGAGTTCGTGCAGCGGCACCGGCTGCCGAGCTGGTTCCAGGGCATCGCCATACTGGAGGCGAAGGCGACGGAGATCCGCGTCTTCCAGGCCCAACTGGTGCACGGGCTGCTCCAGACGGAGAGCTACGCCCGCGCGGTGCTCGGCGTCATGAGCCAGAGCGAGCTGGACACGAAGCTGGAGGGCCGACTCGACCGGCAGCGCATCCTCACCCGCGACGACCCTCCCCTGCTGTGGGTCGTGCTGGACGAGGCCGTGCTCCACCGGGCGATCGGCGGGCGGGCGGTGATGCGTGGGCAACTGGCGCACTTGTTGAGCTTCGCCGCACACGACCACGTGCAGATTCAGGTGCTGCCCTTCGAAGCGGGCGCGCACACGGCGCTACCAGGCTCGTTCACTCTCTTCTCGTTCCCCGATGAGGCGGACGTGGCCTACTCGGAGGGGTACGAGGAGGGCTGGGCGACGGCCAACACGAAGGAGGTGGCGAACCGTTCGCTTCGGTACGATCTGCTGCGGACGGACGCCCTCTCCACGAGGAAGTCGGCCGAGCTGATCGCCCGCCTGATGGAGGAACACTATGGAGACGAGCCCGCGCCCGGCCGGAGCACTGTGGCGTAAGTCCAGCTACAGCGCTGACACCGGCGGCGAATGCGTCGAGTGCGCGACGCTCCACGGGGCGGCGTGGCGCAAGTCCAGCCACAGCGGTGACGACGGCGGCTCCTGCGTCGAGGTCGCGGGGCTGCCGCACCTCGTCGCCATCCGCGACTCCAAGCGGCCCGACGGCCCCGCCCTCACCCTCTCCCCCGCCGCCTTCACCGCCTTCATCCACGCCACCGCCGCCACCCCGGGACGCTGAACGGGCACACGTCCGGGCGTCCCGGTCAGGTGTCGTCGCTGTACCAGCGCTTGCCGCAGGAGGAGCAGCGGTAGGCCGTGATGGAGAGCCTCCGCGTACGTTCGTCGCTGTGCGCCCAGACGTGCCCGCCGATGAAGCGGCAGGCGCCGGGGCCGAGTCTGCGGGCCAGGCGGGTCCGCCACGTACTGACGGCATCCGCGGCGATCACCACCCCGATGGCCAGGAACGGCACCGACAGCACCACGCCCACGAGCGCGACCAGCTTCCACAAGACGTCCATGGCAGACGGAGCCCCTTCTCCCCGTACGACGTTGCGACCGCAGCGTCAGCAGTCAGCATGGAACGTGCGGGCCGCGAACGACGCCGGATCGCGAAGAATGGCGGCGGCGCGTGGGGCGAGATGGCCGGGCTGCCCCGCTTCGTCGCCGGGTGCCTCCGGCGGGTTCGGGGTGGCCGACGAGGCCGTTGTCGTGGCTGGTCGGGGCCGGTAGGGTCACCTGCCGTGAACACCGGGCCGGCGCTGCGCCACTCACGGATCGGCTACCCGGTGGAGGGCTGATCCCAGGGCGGGTGCGGAGAAGGCACCCCCTCAGTCCGGCACGCGGACCTCCCAGTGCCCGAGCACTGCGCGTCCGTTGTCGTGTCGAACACAACTGAGGTCACCTGCATGGCAGTCACGTTCAACCACACCATCATCGCCGCCAAAGACCGCGGCGAGTCAGCTCGCTTCTTCCGCGAGCTGCTGGAGTTGCCGGAAGCACCCTCGTGGGGCCCGTTCACCAACATCCAGCTCGCTGACGGCGTACTGCTCCAGTTCGCCGAGCCGCCGGTGGAGATCCAGATGCAGCACTACGCGTTCCTCGTCGACGACGAGCTGTTCGACCGGGCGTACCGGCGGCTGTGCGATCGCGGCATCGAGCACTGGGCCGATCCGCAGATGCGGCGCCCCGGTGAGACGAACGACGAGCACGGCGGCCGGGGCGTGTACTTCAAGGACCCCGCCGGGCACGCGATCGAGCTGATCACCCGCCCCTACCTGTAACCGGCCGGCGGGGCGGGACGTCCCGCGTGCCGCCCCGTGCGCGGAGGTCGCGTACGCGGCGGCACGGGGGTCTGGCCGGTGGTCGGTCAGGCCGGTCAGCCGGTCACTGGGTCAGTCGGTCAGGCGGAAGTCGGCCTGGGCGCTGCCGAGGTCACCGACCCTGAAGATGACGTGCGGGATGTCACCGGCCTTGCGCCCGCTGGTCCTCACCTCGGTCCACAGGCGCTGGCTCTCGCCCCGGGGGGGGACGTGCGGGTGGACGTTGGGGCAGGTGGCGGTGTTGTCGGCGTTGACCTTGCACTCCGCCTTCCGCACACCGCTGCCGTCGTGGAGGCAGACCTCCCGCCAGGGCATGTACTCCACGCCCGGACCGGGCGTGAGCGTGAGCGTCCCGTTCCTCACCACCCTCACGCAGTCCCCGCACGTGCCAGGCGAGGCCGCTCCCGGCGCCGTTGGCGTAGGCGCCCCCGGCCCGGTCCAGGGTGCGACGGGACTCGGACGAGAAGCCCTCCCGGCCGGGCGCCGCCCGCGCGGGCGACGGGTTCCGACAGGGCTTCGCCCCTGCCCTGCCCCCGCCGCCCGGCGAGCCCCACGCGGCCGCGTCCCGCTCCACCCCGTACAACGGACCTCCGCCACAGGGACGGAAACCCGGCGGAGCCGGGGCGGCTCAGCCCGGCAGGTCCCCGGCGTACCGGTAGATGTTGCCGCCGGAGTTCACGCCCCACACCGTCCCGTCGGCCGCCGCGCCGATGTCCGACAGACCGCCGGAGACGTTGACCCACGGGTTCGCGTCGTCACCGGAGTACCGGTAGATCCTCCCCTGCGCGTTCACCCCCCAGACGTTCGTCCGGGACCCGGCCGAGATCCGCGCGAGGCTGCCGGAGACGCGCACCCAGTGCGTCGAGCTGCGGTCGCCGTCGTACCGGTAGATGTTCCCGGCGGCGTTCACGCCCCACACCGTCCCGTCGGCCGCCGCGCCGATGTCCACCAGCGTGCCGGGGATGTTGACCCACGGGTTCGCGTCGTCACCGGTGAACCGGTAGATCTTCCCCGCCGTGTTCACGCCCCACACGTTGGTGCGGGACCCGGCCGAGATGCGCGTCAGGGCACCGGGGATTCCGGCCCAGCGGGCTGAGCCGAGGTCGCCGCCGTACCGGTAGATGTTGCCGCCGGAGTTCACGCCCCACACCGTCCCGTCGGCCGCCGCGCCGATGTCCGACAGACCGCCGGGGATGTTCACCCACGGACTGGCGTCGTCACCGCTGAACCGGTAGATGCCGCCGTTCGCGTTGACGCCCCACACGTTCGTCCGGGAGCCGGCCGAGATCGCCGTGAGGCCACCGGAGATCTGCTTCCACTCAGCCATACCGTTCTCCTGCCTGTTGCACGTGGACGTTGCAAGCAGGAACTTGGCGGGGAGACACGGTGCGCAAACAGCCCATCACACCTGGTTGACGAGCCCATGATCCGAAAATCGGCGTTTGCGGACCAGGGGCCCGTGTGGGCTCCGGTCGCCGGACCTCCGGACCCGGCCGCCACCTGGCCGGAAACCGGTACCGCCCCCGGGTGATCGACACGGCCCCCGTCCTGTGCAACACCCGGCGCCGCACGTCAGCCGCACGGCGCCGCGCCGCCTACGCCGCCCCGGCCGTCACGGGGTCAGGTGCTTCACCATCGTGTCGGCCTCGGCGTCGCCGGACACGGTGGCGTAGCCCTCGGCGGCGTAGAGGCGGGCAGCGGCCTGGTTGGCGCGTTCCACGCTGAGGGAGAGGCGGCGGTGCCCCGCCGCGCGGGCGAGGGCGTGCAGCTCGCGGAGCAGGGCGCGGCCGACGCCCTGGCCGCGCCAGTCGGACACCACGCCCAGGGACACTTCCGGAACGTCCGGCGCGACGTGTCCGTACCCGGGGTCGTCCGCGGCGAAGAGCCGCACCCAGGCGGCACCCACGGGGGTGCCGTCCTCGTCGACGGCGACCACTCCCGCGTCACCCTCGCGGAGCCAACCGGTCACGTAGTGGGCGAGGGCGGGATCGGCGAACACGGCGTCCCGGTCGAGCGGTTCCCGTGCGGGGTCCCAGTTGACCGCCGCCACGAGCATGTCGGCGAGGAAGCCGGCGTCCGCGGGGACCGCCCGGCGCAGGGTGTAGGGCTCGGTGTGCATGGCGCATCATGATCGCGCACGGCTCCGCACGGCAAGGCACCGGGGGCTCGAACGCGGTGTCCGGCCGCCACCGGCGCCCCGGTGCGTGCCGTTCCCGCACTGGTCGCCATGAGGACGTACCGGGCCGAACCCATCGGCGCCGCGACGCTGGACGACCCGCGCCGGTCCGGCGCCCGCCGACGGCCGCCCGTTCGCCCGTCCGGGCGCGTCGCGCGTCCTGCGCCGCTACGACGCGGCCGGGCGCATCGCGGCCTGGCGCATCGCGGCCTGGCGCATCGCGGGCGGGCGCATCGCGGGCGGGCGGCTGCTGCGGCTGCCCGGCGCGGACCCGTCGGCGGCCGTGGACGCCGCGCTGGAGGAGGCGTTCGCGGACCCGCGCGTGGCCGTGGTCCACGTGCGGGCGGTCGAGTACGGCCGCTACCACTTCCGCGTGCGGCGCCCCGGCCCGGACCGCCCGCCCCGGTGACGCCCCGAGCCTCCCGGGGCGGCCGGGACGGCAGCAGGCGCCCGGCCGGTGCGGGGGCGGCCGGGCGGCCTCCGGGGGAAGCCGCCCGGCCGGGTGCGTCTCAGTGGCGGAAGGGGCCGGTGACCTCGAAGGTGACGCCGTCGGTTCCGGCGGCGAAGCCGGAGGCGCCGCGCTGGGAGGAGAAGTAGAGCCGGGAGCCGTCGGGCGAGAACGCGGGGCCGGTGATCTCGGACTCGTCGTGCCCGTCGACCCGCACGACGGGGGCCACGACGCCGTCGGGGGTGATGATGTTGATCTCCATGTTGCCGCCGTCCTCGGCGACGTACAGGTCGCCGCCGGCCGTTCCGGTGACGTTGTCCACGCCGTCCAGCGTGCCGTTGCCGTCGTAGGCGAGTCCGAGGGTGCCCCGGCGGGCGTCGTAGGCCCACACGCGGCCGTCGCCCTTGGTGGTGAAGTAGCACACGCCGTCGTGGTAGTGGCAGCCCTCGCCGCCGTCGAAGTGCCGGGCGGCGGAGACCTGGTGGCGGGTCTGGGTGCCGAACAGCGGCGCGGCCGGGTTGGGGACGGGCGCCCACTCCACGCCGCCGCCGGACGCGGCGCACAGCACGTCGAGGCGGCCCGCGGACAGGTCGCCCCAGGTGTCGGGGGTGAAGCGGTAGAAGCAGCCGTCCGACTCGTCCTCGGTGAGGTACACCGCGCCGCGCTCGGGGTCGCAGGCCGCCGCCTCGTGCTTGAAGCGGCCCATCGCCGGGCGGGCGACGGCGGCGCGCCTGCCGTACGGGTCGGTCTCGAAGACGCGGCCCCGGAACGTCTCCTCGCAGGACAGCCACGTGTTCCACGGGGTCGCGCCGCCCGCGCAGTTCAGCGTGGTGCCGGTGAGCGTGCGGTAGGCGCGGTCCACCGAGCCGTCGGCGCGGAAGCGTATCGCCGAGACGCCGCCGATGAGCGGCAGTTCGCTGTTGGAGACGTACACCCAGCCGTCGCCGTCCGCGAAGCAGGCGCCGCCGTCGGGGGCCGCGTGCCACAGGATGCCGCCGACCGGTCTGGCGGAGCGGGCGACGACGCGGCTGGTGAAGCCCTCCGGCAGCGCGACGCCGTTGCGGTCGGGGGCGAGCAGCGGACCGTACGGACCGGCGCCGGGCGTCGCGGCGACGGCCTGCGCGGCGGCGCCCTGCCACAGCGCGCCGGAGACGGCGAGGGCGCCCGTCCCGGCGGAGGCGGCGCGGAGGAAGGTACGGCGCTCCATAAGTTACTCCCTGGTGTCAGAGGTCGGCGGTGCCAACGTGCCGGAGGAACGCCGCGCCGTACAGGGATCGCGGGGCGAAGAGCCCGTGAACGTCAGCCGCACGCACTGATACGCCGCTGATACGCCCCGGGCCTACGGTGGAGCACGACGTGCTCGACGACGGGAGGCGGCCATGGGGGACGGCGAACTGGAGTATTTGCCCGAGGGGTTCAGGGAGAGCGCGCGGCACAACCACGACGCGGCCGACGCCGCGGACGGCGTCGCGCGGCGGGTGCGCGCGGTGAGCACGTCGGCCACCCAGTTCGGCGGCGGGGGCGCGTCGTCGTTCTCCGGGGTGCTGAACGGCACCGCCGGAGGGCAGGCGCGGGGCGCCGAGCGCGCCCGGGAGCAGCGTGACGCGCTCGGGGAGGGCGGCAGCGCGGCGGCCGGTCTGGGCGTGGAGACGGACGAGCTGGCGGGCACCGCCCAGCGCGGCGCGGTACCGGCGGACCCGGCGGTGCGCCGCTCGGTGGCCGACGGCATGTGAGTGCGCGCGAGAAACGCAGAAGGCACGTGGGCACGCGTGACGGCCGCCGAACCAGGACACAGGGATGAGTGACGAGTTCACGCTGACGCGCAGCGCCGTGGCCGAGGCCGCGGGCTGCGACCCGTGGGAGCTGCGGGAGACCTTCAAGGACGAGACGGACGTCGAGGCGATCGACGAGCTGCGCGTCATCTTCCGGCAGGCGGGCAAGGAGGCCGAGGAGTCCGGCGACATCGCCGCCTACGCCTCGCAGCTGGAGGAGGACGCGGGCACCAGCGGCCCCACCGCCCTCTACGACGACGCCGCCGAGCACCTGCGGGACAACCACGCCGACCTCCAGGGCAACGGCGCCGACTTCGGTGAGGTCGCGGGCGTGCTGGCCGAGGTGATCGAGCGCGCCGAGGAGGTCGTCGGCGACGTGGACGACCTCGCCGACGACCTCCAGGCGGACATCGACCGGCTGGAGACCAAGGGCAACAACGAGATCGGGGCCGCCCGCGAGAAGAAGGCCGCGATGGACGAGCTGCCCTACGTGCCGATGAAGGACGGCGGCGGCCAGGTGTCGTACGTCGTCCTGGAGCGGACGTTCACCATCTCGCCGAGCGTCTTCCCGCTGGACGACATCATCGCCCACATCAAGTCCACCCGCACCGAGCACGCCGGGAACTACGCCTCCGCCTGCCACGGCGACATGGAGACCGAACTCGACGGCTACTACAACTTCCTGCGCGGCCGCGAGGGCTACCTCAGCGACCTCGGCTACGACGCGGGAGGTTCCCCCGTCAACATCTGGGCCACCGAGGGCCGCGCCGCGTACGAGGGCGAACGGCTCCAGGAGCTGTTCGCGGACGGGGAGCCCACCCCCGAGCAGCTCGAACGCTACACGGCGGGCGTCGGCAGCATCCTGGACCGCGTCCACCCCCCGGGGGGCACACCGGGCGAGCCCGCCCGCGACCTGACGCCGGAGGAGGTCGCCTACCTCAGCGCGTTCTACGGCGCCCTCGACGCCGAGACGCTCGCGGCGCTCGGCGAAGGCGTCGGCACGACCTCGCCGGGGAACGAACGCGCCCAGGTGGAGCGCGTCGAGGCGGCCCAGGCGGCCGTCGCGAACGGCATCCAGGTCCTGATGGACCCGACCGTCGGGGGTATCGACCCGGGCTCCCGGTTCGGCCGGGAATCCGTCCCGGACTCGATCAGCGAGTTCGTGTACGACTACGGCGAGACGATGTCCGACACCTCCAGCGAGCCGGACGCGGTGCTGGACGCCTACAACGACTTCGGCGCCCTCATGGGGCACGCGACCGTCCCCGCGGGCGACTCCTTCAGCCGGGACATGGCCGAGACCGCCATGACGGTGCAGGAGACCGTGGACCGGTGGAACCGGAACATCGCCAACGAGTACCTGGGGGCCGAGCGGCCCATCCCCGACGGCCTCGACCTGTACGAGAACACCGGCAGCAGCGGCCTGCTGATCGCCGTGTCCCGCAACGGCGACACCTCGGCCGAGCTGCTCATCGACGAGGAGTACCGCGAGCGCGTCCTCGGGGCGAACTGGGCCGACAGCGACGGCGTCGCGGACCTGATCCGCGGCGGCACCATCCCCGTCGAGGGGCAGGGCGGCGACCACTACACCGAGGCCGCCTTCCACGTGCTGGAGTACGCCGCCGGCCACCACGGCATGCTGGGCACGGACGACCCCACCGACCACAGCTACGACAAGGTGTACCCGACCGACCACACCGCCCTCCAGGGTGCCGTCGCCGACACCACCGTCGCCTACCTGGACCTGCTGGCCCGGCCGCAGGACACGGAGACCCAGTTCGACCGCGGCGACGGCACCTTCACCTTCGGCCACGACGACCGGGGCGACCTGTTCTCGTTCCTGGCCAAGACGGAGGAGTCGGTCAACGCGCACTTCAAGGAGGGCGTGTACAACCACCAGTACCAGGTGGCCGGCCAGGCGTTCACCGACGAGAACGCCAACGCCTCGGAGCGGTTCACCCACATCTCCGACGTGAACGCGGTCGTCGGGATGGGCGAGGCGCTGGCGCTGGCGGAGCTGAGCGGCGACGCGGACGCCCAGGCGCAGTTCGCGCACAAGCTGGTGACCTCGTCGGTGAGCGCGGGGCTCGGCGTCGCCGCCATCCCCGCCACCGGGGGTGCGTCCGCCGGGGTCGCCCTGGCCTCGACCGGGTACGGCTTCGCCAACGGCTTCTACAGCGGCCCCAAGCCCGAGCAGCCGCAGGTGATGGCGGACTTCCAGTACACCAACGAGCTGTACGGCGACTGGTCGATGCAGCACGCCGTCGCCGCGGCGGCCATCGACGCGAACGCGTCGGGGGACGCCGTGCGGTACACGCTGCCCGACGGCGCGCAGCTCCCCGGCGAGCTGCCGGAGCTGGACTACACGCGGGCGGACGCCACCGCCATCCGCGACGAACTGGCGGCCCTCGCCGGTGCGGAGGAGGGCTTCGGCTACGCGACGGACTTCAACACCGCCACGGCGCGGACGCCCGACCTGGCGCAGATCGACCCGAACGTCAACCTCAACGACCTCGACTCCTACACCGGCGAGAGCCCGGTGCTGAACCTGGACGACGACTGACCCGCCCGGCCCCCGCCCGGCGGGCCGCGCCCGCCGCGTGCCCGGCCGCGTCCCGGCCGCCCGGGCCGCCGCCCGGACCACTCCCCGGCCCGCCGCGCGCCCGCCGCGTGACCGGCATGCGGACGGGTGCTCGCGGGGCCGGTGGCGCGCGGGTAGGGTGCGGGCATGTTCGCGCAGACGCACGCCGCCTCCTGGTGGTGGACCGCTCATCCGGCGGCCCACTGACTGCGCGCACCCAAGACCGCACGCGAAGGCCGCCCGAGGGGCGGCCTTCGGCGTGTCCGGGCCGCTTCCCTCCCCCACCGCCACGGAAGGAAGCCCCATGGCCACCACCCCGGAAACCCTCGTCGGACGACTCCTCGCCCCGGACGCCCCGCCGTTCGCCCTGCTCCGCCGCCGCACACCGGGACGCGAGCGCGACACCGTCGAGGTGCTGACCGGGCCCGTGCGGGAGGCCGAGCGGCTGGCCGACATCCCCGAGGCGGAGCTGGGCGCCCTCGCGCTGGTGCCCTTCCGGCAGATCCGGGAGCGCGGGTTCGACGTCACGGACGACGGGACGCCGCTGGCCGTCCTCGTGCCCACGCAGCGGTACGAGCTGGCGGCGGCGGACGTGCTCGCCGCCCTGCCCGCGCACCGCGTGACGGTCGCCGACGGCCGGTTCGACGTGTCCGACGCCGCCTACGAGGAGACGGTGCGGCACGTCGTCACCCGGGAGATCGCGGAGGGCGAGGGCGCGAACTTCGTCGTCCGGCGCACCTTCGAGGGCGTCGTCGAGGGCTACGGGCCGAGGGACGCGCTCGCACTGTTCCGGCGGCTGCTGGAGGGCGAGCGGGGCGCGTACTGGACGTTCGTCGTGCACACCGGCGGGCGGACGCTCATCGGGGCCAGCCCCGAGGTGCACGTGCGGATGACCGGCGGGACGGTCGTGATGAACCCGATCAGCGGCACCTACCGCTACCCTCCCGCCGGCCCGAGCACGCAGGGGCTGCTGGACTTCCTGGCGGACGCGAAGGAGACGGCGGAGCTGTCGATGGTCGTGGACGAGGAGCTGAAGATGATGTGCACCGTCGGCGACCGGGGCGGCGTCGTCGTCGGGCCCCGGCTCAGGGAGATGGCCCACCTCGCGCACACCGAGTACGAGCTGCGCGGCCGCACGACGCTGGACGCCCGGGAGGTGCTGCGCGAGACGATGTTCGCGGCGACGGTCACCGGCAGCCCGGTGGAGAACGCGTGCCGGGTGATCCGGCGCCACGAGGCGGGCGGCCGGGGCTACTACGCGGGCGCGCTCGCGCTGCTCGGCCGGGACGCGGGCGGCGCGCAGACGCTGGACTCCCCCATCCTCATCCGGACCGCCGACGTGGACGCGGCGACGGGACGGCTGCGGGTGCCGGTCGGGGCGACGCTGGTGCGGGACTCCGACCCGGCGAGCGAGGTCGCGGAGACGCACGCGAAGGCGGCCGGGGTGCTGACGGCCCTCGGCGTGCGGCCGGGACGCCCGGCCGGGGCGAAGCCGCGCGGACGGCTGGCCGACGACGCCCGGGTGCGGGCCGCCCTGGAGGCGCGCCGCGCAGACCTGGCCCCCTTCTGGCTCCGGCTCCAGGCCGGGGACCCCCGGGCGGGGGAACTCCAGGCCGGGGAGCTCCCGGGCGGCGGGACCGGCGGGGACGGCTCCGGCGCGGTGCCGGGCGGCTCAGGGCACGAGGCGCTGGTGGTGGACGGCGAGGACACGTTCACCGCGATGCTGGCCCACCTGCTGCGCTCCACCGGGATGGCGGTCACCGTCCGCCGCTACGACGAGCCGGGGCTGCGCGCGGCGGCGCTGGCCCACCCGGGGCCGGTCGTGCTCGGGCCGGGCCCCGGCGATCCCCGGGACGCCGCCGACCCGAAGATGCGGTTCCTGCGCGCCCTGTCGGCGGATCTGCTGCGCGGGCACCGGCACGGGCTGCTCGGCGTGTGCCTGGGGCACGAGCTGCTCGCGGCGGAGCTGGGGCTGCCGCTGGTCCGCAAGGCCGTGCCGCACCAGGGCGCGCAGGAGCGGATCGACTTCTTCGGACGGCCCGAGACGGTCGGGTTCTACAACTCCTTCACCGCGCGCTGCGACGCCGCGGCGGCCGCCCGCCTGGCCGCCGACGGCGTCGAGGTGGCCCGCGACGCGGCGTCCGGTGACGTGCACGCGCTGCGCGGCCCCGGCTTCGCGGGCGTCCAGTTCCACCCGGAGTCCGTGCTGACGCTCGACGGGGTGACGCTCACCGCCGGACTGCTGGCGGCCGTGCACGTCTGACGCGCCGCCACACCGCCGCGGCACGCGTGCACCACCGCCCGGTGCGGGCCCGGCCCGGCTCAGCCGAAGAACACCTCGTTCTCGGCGTAGCGGGCCGGGTCGACCGTCTTCACCGTGGCGACGGCGTCGGCCAGCCGCACCCGCACCACGTCCTGGCCGTGCAGGGCGACCATCTGGCCCCAGGCCCCGTCGTGCACGGCGTCGACGGCGTGCAGTCCGAAGCGCGTGGCGAGCCAGCGGTCGAACGGCGAGGGGGTGCCGCCGCGCTGGATGTGGCCGAGGACGGTGGCGCGGGACTCGTGGCCGGTGCGGTGCTCGATCTCCCGGCCCAGCCACTCCCCGATCCCGGAGAGGCCGCCGAGCCGTACGGGCTCCCCGGCGGGCCGCGCGTTGTCGGCGACCACGACGATCGGGGCGTAGCTGGCCCCGAAGCGGGACGCGACCCAGCCGCACACCCGGTCCAGGTCGAAGGGCCGCTCGGGGATCAGCACGCCGTTGGCGCCCCCGGCCAGGCCCGCGTGGATGGCGATCCAGCCGCTGGTGCGGCCCATCACCTCGACGACCAGGACCCGCTTGTGGGACTCGGCGGTGGTGTGCAGCCGGTCGATCGTCTCGGTGGCGACGCCGACGGCCGTGTCGAAGCCGACGGTGTAGTCGGTGCCGGAGATGTCGTTGTCGATGGTCTTCGGCACGCCCACGCAGGGGATGCCGTGCTCGTCGGCCAGGGTCGCGGCGGCGGTGAGGGTGTGGATGCCGCCGATGACGACGAGGCCGTCCAGGCGCCGGGCCTCCAGGGTGGCGCGCACGCGCGCCGGGCCGTCGGGGCGGGCGAGCGGGTCCGTGCGGGAGGAGCCGAGCACGGTACCGCCGCGCGGCAGGGTGCCGCGCACCTCCGGGATGCCGAGTTCCATCGCGTCGTCGGTGAGCACGCCGCGCCAGCCGTCGCGGAACCCGGTGAAGGTATCGCCGTGGTCCTGCACGCCCTTGCGGACGACGGCGCGGATGACCGCGTTGAGCCCCGGGCAGTCGCTGCCGCCGGTGAGCACTCCGATCCGCATGGCCTCTTCCCTTCTCGCTGCTTCGGTGAGCTGCCGCCCCTCTCCCGGCGCCCTCGGCGCGTCGCGCTCCGGCGCCCCGGCACGATCACGCTACCGCGTGCTCAGCCGTCGTCCAGACCGCGCTCGATGGCGTAGCGGACGAGTTCCACCCGGTTGTGGAGCTGGAGCTTGCCGAGGGTGTTCTGCACGTGGTTCTGCACCGTGCGGTGGCTGATGACCAGACGCTCGGCGATCTGCTTGTACGACAGCCCCTTGGCGACCAGGCGCAGGACCTCCGTCTCCCGTTCGGTGAGGTGCGGGGCGTCCGCGCGGCCGTCCCCCCGCCCCCGGGCCTCCCCCGCTCCCGCTTCCCCGGCCAGCCGCCGGTACTCCCCGAGGACGAGACCGGCGAGCCCCGGGGTGAACACCGGGTCGCCCGCCGCCGTGCGGCGCACCGCGTCGATCAGCTCCTGCGGCCCCGCGGACTTCACCAGGTAGCCGGTGGCGCCGGACTTGACGGCCTCCAGCACGTCGGCGTGCTCCCCGCTGGCGGACAGCACCAGGACGCGCAGCGCCGAGCCCTCGGCCACCAGGCGCCGGCACACCTCCACGCCGGGCAGCCCGGGGAGGTTGAGGTCCAGGACGAGCACGTCGGGGCGGACGGCCTCGGCGCGGCGCACGGCCTGCGGGCCGTCCCCGGCCGTGGCGACGACGTCGAACCCGGCCGCCGCCAGGTCGCGGGCGACCGCGTCCCGCCACATGGGGTGGTCGTCGACCACCATCACCCTCAGCGGCGGCGCTGCGTTCGGTTCGGTCATTTCGGCACCCTCAGTTCGACTTCCGTACCCTGCCCCGGGACCGAGACGACGTCCGCGCTGCCGCCCAGCTCGCGCAGCCGGCCGCGGATCGACAGGGACACCCCCATCCGGCCCTCGGCCTCCGCCGCCGCCAGGCGCCCGGCCGGGATGCCCGGGCCGTCGTCCCGCACGGTCACCAGCACCGCGCCGGGCTCGTCCTCCAGCAGGATCCACGCGTGGGCGCCCTCGCCCGCGTGCCGCCTGACGTTGTCGAGCGCGGCGGCCACCGCGTCGGCCACGCTGCGGGCGGCGTCCGCCGGGAGCAGCACCGGCGCCCCGGGCTCGGCGACGGTGACACGGCTCCCGGCGTGCGGGGCCAGCAGCGGACGCAGGTCCACCCCGCCGCCGACCGCGCCGCCGTCCCCCGCACCGCCCGCCACACCGGCCGCACCCGCGCGCGTCCTGTCCGCACCGGCCGAGTCCGTCGCACCCGCGCCGGGTTCCGCGCCGACCCCGCTGGAGACGAGGGTCCGCAGGGCCACCTCCTGCTCACCGGCCAGCCGGCCCAGCTCCGCCGCCTCACCGCCCAGCGCGGCACCCCGGCGCTGCACCATGGCGAGCACCTGGAGGACGCTGTCGTGGATGTCCCGCGCCAGCCGCTCCCTTTCCCTCGTCGCCGCCTCGACGCGCAGGGCCTCGGCGAGGGTGCGCTCGGAGACGCGGGCCACCTCGACGACGTACCCGATGCCGATGCTGGCGACCGTCACGAGCAGGATGTTGTGGACGGTGTCGCTGGACAGCCCCCCGCGTTCGACGACGTTGGCGGCGCCGATGACCAGCGACGCCCCGGCGGCCCAGCGCCAGCCGCCCTTGATGGCGAACGCCAGCACCGGACCGGCCACCCAGATCGACGGCAGCGTCGGCCCGACGGCACCGGCGGTGTCGGCCAGCGGCGTGAGGAGGATGCCCGCGAGCGCGAGGGCCAGGTCGGCGGCAAGGAAGCGCGGCGTGCAGCGCGCGGCACAGGAGACGTTCCGGAGCGTGCCGAGCGTCCACAGCGCCAGCAGCGCGAGGTAGGGGATGCCGACGGCGGGGCGGCCGTAGGTGTCGGCGTGGTAGGCGAAGACGGCGGCGGCGTACCCGGCCGTCAGCACCCGGTAGCCCGCGAGCGCCCGCCACAGCGGCTGCTCGACGGACGTGCCGGCGCCGGGACCGCCGCGCCGCGCCCACCAGGCCACCGCACGCCCGGCGGGCGCGGGCGGGAGGCCGCCTGGCGGGCCTGGCGGCGGGCGGCCGGTTTCCGGGCGTGCGGATGGCTCTGCGGTGCCGGTCACATCGTCTCCCCCGCAGGACGCGGCGGCGTCAGGCCGCCGCGCCGTCCTGCTTGCCGTCCTGCTCCTGCTCCTTCGACGCCGCCTTCGCGGCCTTCGCGGCGTCCGCGATGCGGCGCTTCGCCGCCGTCGCGTAGATGTCCACGTACTCCTGGCCGGACAGCTTCATGATCTCGTACATGACCTCGTCGGTCAGTGAACGCTGGATGAAGCGGTCCCCGTCCATGCCCTGGTAGCGGCTGAAGTCCAGGGGTGCGCCGATGCGGATGCCCGGGCGCATGAGCTTGGGGACGACCTTGCCCGGCGGCTGGATCTTCTCCGTGTCGATCATCGCCACCGGGAGCACCGGCGCGCCCGTGGCCAGCGCGATGCGGGCGAGCCCGCCGGGTTTGCCCCGGTAGAGCCGCCCGTCGGGCGAGCGGGTGCCCTCGGGGTAGATGCCGAACAGCTCACCGCGCTCCAGCACCTGGATGCCGCTGCGGATGGCCGCCTCTGCGGCGCCGCGCGCCCCCGAGCGGTCCACCGGGAGCTGCCCGACGCCCTTGAAGAACGCGGCGGTCAGCCGCCCCTTGACCCCGGGGGTGGTGAAGTACTCGGCCTTCGCCACGAACGTGATCTTGCGGTCGAGGACGGCGGGCAGGAAGAACGAGTCCGAGAAGGACAGGTGGTTGCTCGCCAGGATCGCGGGCCCCGCCTCCGGGACGTGCTCCAGCCCTTCGACCCACGGCCGGAAGGCGAGCTTCAGCGACCCGCCGATGGAGACCTTCATCGCGCCGTACAACAACCGGGGAACCTCCTGTGTCTGCCGGGCAGCAGCCTATCCCGGTTCCGGCGGCCTGCCGCCGGGCGTATCGGGCTACCCGGTAGCCGGGCGCACGCGTAGGGTGGCAGGACCCCATCCGTGCTGTCCACACGCGTCGAGGAGATGACGGTGCCGCTGCTACCCGGGTGCGAGCCGGTGCGCCACGACGGATCGGCGGACACCGGCGTCCTCATCAGCCACGGCTTCACCGGCTCACCGCAGTCCGTGCGGCCCTGGGCGCAGTACCTGGCCGACCGGGGGCTGACCGTCTCCGTCCCGCTGCTGCCCGGTCACGGGACGCGCTGGGAGGACCTCCAGATCACCGGCTGGCAGGACTGGTACGCGGCCGTCGACCACGAGGTGCACGCGCTGCGCCGCCGCTGCCGGCAGGTCTTCGTCGCCGGCCTCTCCATGGGCGGGACGCTGGCACTGCGGCTGGCCGCCAAGCACGGCGACGCGATCAGCGGGGTGGCCGTGGTCAACCCGGCCATGACCTTCCCGCGTCTCCAGGGGTACGGGCTGCCGGTCGGCCGGTACCTGGTGCGCTCGACGCGGGGCATCACCAGCGACATCCGCAAGGAGGGGCCGCGCGAGATCGGGTACACCCGGGTGCCGCTGCACGCCGCGCACTCGCTGCGGGCGCTGCTGCGGCTCGTGAGCGGCGAGCTGCCGCAGGTGACGCAGCCGCTGCTCGTCCTGCACAGCCGGGTCGACCACGTGGTGCCGCCGGGCGACTCGGCGCTGGTGCTCGGCTCGGTGTCGTCCACCGACGTGACGGAGACGGTTTTGGAGCGGAGCTACCACGTGGCCACACTGGACCACGACGCGGAGCGGATCTTCGCGGACTCGTACGCGTTCATCACCCGGCTGGCAGAGGAAGACGGCACGTGACGGAGCGTGAGCACGGCCGCGGCGAAGGCCGCGAGCCCCTGGACGAGCAGGCCGCCTGGGCGCAGATCGTCGCGGGGTACGGCGCCGAGCCGCCGGACCCGCCCGGCGTCTGGGCGAAGGCGGAGGCCCGCGACGAGCCCCGGGAGGCGGAGACCGGCGCGGAACCGGGCCCGGAACCGGGTGCGGAGTCCGGCGCGCAGCCCGGCGCGGAGTCCGGTCCCGCCGAGCGCGCGGCGGCGGAGCCGGAGAAGGACGGGAGCGGGGACGGGGAGGGGGACGGCCTCGCCAGAGAGACGCGGGAGCCGCGCGGGGACGGCGGCGGCGCCGGTGACGCGCCGGTGCGCAGCTTCACCGTCTACGCGGCGGGCACCGGGCCGCGCGACTGGGAACCGGCCGAGGCGCCCGAGGCGGAGGACCACTTCGTGCCGCCCGAGCCCCCGCCGCTGCCGGAGGCCGACACGGCGACGAAGTTCGCGTGGCTGGCCGTGCTCGGCGGGCCCGCGCTGCTCCTGGCCGCCGTGCTGTTCGGCTGGGACGTGACGTGGTGGATGACGACGCTGGGCATCGGCGGCTTCCTCGGCGGCTTCGGCACCCTGGTCGCCCGGATGCGCGACGGCCGCGAGGACGACGACTTCGACGACCCGGGGCGCGGCGCCGTCGTGTGACCCCGCGCCACGCGCCGCCCGCCCACTCCCCCGCGCGCGGCGTTCACACCCGCCCCTGGCGTCACGGGAACGGCAGCCGTGCGGCCTCCTTCGCTGCCGGGTTCCGGCCTGCAAGCGCGGGCCCGGCCTGCCCTAGCCTGGTCCCGGGCGGCGCTCCGCACGCGGGACGCGCCGCCGGCCCGCGGGGGCGGGCCCGGAACAGGTCGAGGGTGGGGGAACGAGCATGCTGGTGTTGCTTGTCGTCTTCAGCGCCGTGGCGCTGGTGACGGGAGGAGTCGTCAACGTCCTGCTGAAACAGGACGCGGAGCGGGCGGACCGCGAGCGGCGCGCGGAGCCCGCGGGACGCGGCCCGGCGGCCCTCAGCGGGTGGCCGGGACGCGCAGCGCGGCGAGGACCGGGCGGTGGTCGCTGGCGGCACGCAGTGCCGCGTCGGTGACGCCGGGCAGGCCCAGCGGAACGCCGCAGCCCAGCACCTCGACGCCCGGCCCGGCGAGGACGGCGTCGATCCGCTGGTGCGGCCGCACGGTGTCCGAGGTGTGCTCGGCGCCCCACGGCGCCGTCGCCCAGCCGTCCCTGAGCCGTGCGGTCAGCCGCCGGAAGGCGGGTCCGCCGGGACGCTCGTTGAGGTCCCCGGCGGCGACGGCGGGCAGCGGTTCCACCGCGGACAGCCGGTCGAGCAGCAGACCCGCCTGCGCGTGGCGCTCGTCGCGCCGCAGGCTCAGGTGCGCGCTGACGACCGCGAGCCGCGCGTGGCGGCCGAACCGCAGCACGGCGGTGGCCAGCCCGCGCTGGTGCAGGCCCGGGGTGCGGGGCAGCAGCACGTCCTCGGTGCGCTCGACGGTGGGCCGCAGCGAGGCGAGGACCATCGGGCCGCACGCGGTGGCGCCACCGGTGACGTAGACGAGCCCGCTGCGCCGGGCCAGCCGCCCCGCGTGCTTGCGCCAGCGGACGAAGCGCGGCGCCTCCTGCACGCAGACGACATCGGGGGCGCACGCCCGGATGACCCGGGTGAGCGCCCCCTCGTCGTCCCGCAGCGAGCGGACGTTGTAGCTGAGCAGGCGGACGACGGCTGAGCCGTCGGCGGCGGTACCGGACGCGGGCAGGTCGGCGAGCGTCGTCGTCATGCCCCCACGTTACGTCCGGGCCCGGCCCGGCCACACGGCCTTCGGCGGATCAGCCCTGCCGGGCGAGGTCCGCCGCGCCCACCAGGCCCGCCTTGCCGCCGAGCTGGGCGGCGAGCACCTGGGCCTGCGGGCGCCACTGGCCGCCCACCAGCCAGCGCCGGTAGGACTTGCGGATCGGCTCCAGCACGAGTTCGCCCTCGTCCGAGACGCCACCGCCGACGATGAACGCCGAGGGGTCGAAGAGGGACGCGAGGTCGGCGAGGCCGGCTCCGGCCCAGCGGGCCAGTTCGCGGAAGGAGTCCACGGCCACCGGGCAGCCCTCGCGGGCGGCCTGGCTGACGTGCTTGCCCTGCACCCCGCCGGGGGTGCCGTCGCCCAGGCCGAGCAGGATGCCGGCGTTCTCCGGGGTGGCGGCGGCGCGCTGCCGGGCGTAGCGCACGAGCGCGCTGCCGGAGGCGTACTGCTCCCAGCAGCCCTGGTTGCCGCACCCGCACAGCAGGCCGTCGGGCACCATGCGGATGTGGCCGAACTCGGCGGCCACGCCGAAGCGGCCGCGGTGCAGCTTGCCGCCGATGACGATGCCGCCGCCCAGGCCGGTGCCGAGGGTGATGCAGACGACGTCCCCGTGGCCCTTGCCCGCGCCGAACCGGTACTCGCCCCAGGCCGCCGCGTTGGCGTCGTTCTCGATGACGACGGGGAGGCCGATGCGCTGCTCGACCTTGTCCTTGAGCGGCTCGTGGCGCCAGGTCAGGTTCGGCGTGAACAGCACCGTGGCCCGCTTGTCGTCGACGTAGCCGGGCGCGCCGATACCGACGGCCTCGACCTCGTACTCCGAGCTGGCCTCCCGTACCGCGTCGGCGATGCCGTCGATCACGCCCTCGGCGGTCTGCGGGGTCGGCACGCTGCTGGTCTCAAGGATGTTGCCGTCCTCGTCGACCACACCGGCCGCGACCTTGGTACCGCCGATGTCGACGCCAATGGTGAGTCCCATAAGTCCCTCAGTTATCCGGTAGATCCCCGCTGAACTCAACGTTACCGGAGCCACGGGACCCCAGGTGGCGGGTGCCCAGCACGTGGGCAGCGGGCTGGACGCCCGCTGGACGCGCGGGTTCCCGGCCGGTGCCGGTGCCCTACTCCAGGTCGATGCGCTCGGTGCCCGGCGGCTCGGCGGACCGCTCCCGCGACGGCGGGGCGCCGGGGTCCTCCCGCTGCCCGGGGGCGGGCGCGGTGGTGCCGTCCGGGGTGCGCGTCCAGCGCTGCTCGCTGTCCGCGACGGCGGACCGGTAGGCGGCGAGCAGTTCGCTGCCGGCGGCGGACAGGTGGGCGACGACGTCCGGGTTGCGCTGGAGGACGGGCCGGGCGGCGGCCCGCGCGCCGTCCACGAGCTGCCGGGCCCACTGCTCGCCCTGGGCGGCGCCGCCGGTCAGCGGACCGGCGAGGTCCGCGAGGCGCCCGGCGACCGTCTCGGCGAGGCGGCGCAGCTCCTCGGCGGCCCCGCCGGGAGCGCCGCCGCTCCCGTACCGCTCGCGGCGGCGGTCCCGTTCGGCGGCCAGGTCCTCGGCGCAGGCGTCGGCCCACGCGTCGGCGTCCGGGGCCCCCGGCCCCGCGGCCCCGGCCCCGGCGCTCGCGTCACCGGCTCCCGCGGTTCCGGCTTCCGCGGCTCCGGGTCCCGTCGCGCCGGGGTCCCCGGCGCCGGACTTCCTGGTGTCGCGCCCGGCGGCATCGCTCATGACTGCTCCTGTACGTTCTGGCGGCTCCCGCGTGCCCCTGCCTGCTGCGGCGGACGGCCGCGGCCCCCGCCTCGTACCGACAGTACCGGTCAACTCCCCTCGGGCCACAGCGCGGGATCGGGCCGGAACCGGACGGTGAGCCCGCCGTCCGCCAGGCGCGCCCCCGCGACGGCGCAGCGGCTCAGCGCGCCGTCCAGCGGCAGCGCGCGGCGGTGCGGGCCCGCGGTGACGATGACCTCGTCCCCGCGCCGCACGAGCGCCACCCGCTCCCGGACGGCACCGGGCAGCGGCAGCCGCCACACCAGCTCGCCGTCCTCCGTGCGGCGGTCCGCGATCCGCGGTGCGGGCCCGGGCGGGGGCGCGCCGGGGCCCGGGACGCCGAGGGCCGCGAGGTCGTCGGGGGTGGCCGGAGCGGCGGGCAGCCACGGCAGCTCCAGCGGCGGCGGCCCGTGCGGGGCGGCGCGCAGCTCGTCCGCCACGGCCCGCTGCTCCCCGCGCAGCGCGTCCAGGTAGGCGTCCGCCACACCGGCGGGCAGCATCCGGTTGACGATCACCGCGTCCAGCGGCGTCCCGTGCAGCGCGAGCCCGGCCCGGCTCTCGGCGACGGCGGCGGGGGCGCCCGGCACCGGCGCGACCACCAGCCGCGCGGACGTGCCAGGGTCGTCCAGCACCTCCCGCACGGCGGCGAGCGCCTCCTGCCAGCGCCCGGCGGACTCGTACAGCCACTGCGCGGGCATGGGGACGCCCGCGAGCTGCGCGAGCACGGGACGCAGGGCGCGGGCGGCCTGCCGGTCGGGCGGCAGCAGGCGGCGCAGGTAGCGGGCGAGCTGGGCGGGCAGTCCGAGCAGGGCGACGCCGTCGGGGGCGGGCGGCAGGTCGGCGACGAGCACGTCACCGGGTCCGGCGCGCTCGCGGGCGGTGCGCAGGGCGTGGAGCAGCGCGAGGTGCGCGGTGCCGGGCAGCTCGGTCAGCTCGTCCTCGTCCAGCGGCTGCGCGCCGAGCAGGTCGAGCGCGCCGCCGCCGTGCCGCTGCGCGGCCAGCACCGCCGCGCGGAACCCGGCAGCCGGGTCGACGCGGACGAGGGTGAGGCCCGCGACGCCGTCGAGGACCGCGGGCAGCCGCCCCTGGCTGAGCAGGACCGCTCGGTGGCCGTCGCGGACGGCGGCGAGCGCGGTGGCGGCGGCCACCGTGGTGACGCCCGCGCCGCCCGCGCCGGTGACGAGGACCGTACGGCGCACTCCGGTCAGCCCTGGCCGCCGGCGGTGCCGGGCGCGCCGGACTCGACGCGCTTCTTCAGCCCGTCCAGCGCCCGGTCGATGATGACCTTCTCGGCCTTGCGCTTGATCATGCCGAGCATGGGGATCTTGACGTCCACGGTGAGCTGGTACGTCACCTCGGTGCGTCCGGAGCCGGCCGGGGCGAGCTGGTAGGAGCCGTCGAGCGCCCGCAGCATCTGCGACGTGCTGAGCGTCCAGCTCACCTCATGCGGCCCGTGCCAGGTGTAGACGAGGGTGTGCTCGTCGCGGATGGCCCCGGCGTCCAGCAGCAGGCGCACCTGCTCGGCGCGGCCCTGCGCGTCGGTGGTCAGGACCTCGGCCTCCTTGACCTCGCCGGTCCATTCGGGGTAGCGGGCGAAGTCGGCGATCACGCTCATGACCTCGGCCGGTTCCGCGTCGATCGTGGTGCTCGACCTGGTGTGTTCCGCCATCGCTGTGAGCCTTTCGAGTGCCCCGTGCCGCCGCTTGCCGTCCTGCGTTCGAAGGCTACCGCGCGGTGGGAACGGCTTCGTCACCACTCCAGGACGAACGGCCGCCCGGTGGCGTTGAAGTGGCCGACGTTGACGCACTCGGTGGCGCCGACGCGCATCCGGCGGGCCAGCGGCTGGTGCACGTGGCCGAACAGGGCGTAGCGGGGGCGGACGGCGTGGATGGCCTCCAGGAGCGCGGTGCTGCCGCGTTCGAAGCGGCGGGCGACGGTGTCGTAGCACAGCTCGGGGACCTCGGGCGGGATGTGCGAGCACAGCACGTCCACGGGCCCGAGGGCCGCCACCTTCGCGGCGTAGACCTCCGGGTCCACCTCGTAGGGGGTGTTCATGGGGGTGCGCAGCCCGCCGCCGACGAAGCCGAAGACCAGCCCGCCGATCTCGGCCGTCTCCCCGTCCAGGACGGTGGTGCCCGGGCGCGCGTACTCCGGCCACAGGCGCGGGATGTCCACGTTGCCGTAGGTGGCGTAGGAGGGGGTGGGCAGGGCGGCGAACAGTTCGGCGTACTGGCGGCGGACGGCGGCCTCGATGGCGGCGGCGCGGTCCACGCCGTCCCACAGGCGGTCGGCGTAGGACTTGGCCTCGGCGTACTTGCGGGCGGTGCGCAGCTCCACGAAGCGGTCGGTGGCCGCCTCGCCGAACAGCTCGGGGAAGATGCCGCGGCTGTGGTCGGCGTAGTCGAGGAAGAGGATGAGGTCGCCGAGGCAGACGGTCGCGTCGGCGCCGTCACCGGCCCGCGCGAGGGCCTCGGCGTTGCCGTGCACGTCGCTGACCACGTGTATCCGCGTACCTCGCATGCGGACACCCTAAAGCGTGGTGGAGGTCGTGGCGGCGGCGCGGCACGAAGGCGGCGGAGCTGGGGTTACTTCCGGGTTACCGGGTGGCTGGACTACTGTCGCGGTGCGAAACCCGGGCACGTCCGGCGGATCGGCGGGATGCGTGTGACGCAGCGAACATTAGGGCGCCAGCCCTATCCCCACACCCATACCGGTGGGTAACGTCCGGGCCGTCCACGGCGAGGTCACACCACGATCCCGCAGCGAGCCAATGGGGGCCGCGGGACCACCCGCACGGCCCCCACCGGCGCCGATGAGGAGCAGCAGTCTTGCGCGAGTTCAGCCTTCCGGCCCTGTACGAAGTCCCCGCGGACGGAAATCTGACCGATCTCATCCGCCGGAACGCGGCGCGCTACCCGGACCTGGCCGTCATCGCCCGCAAGGACCCCGCCGACAACTCGCGCTGGCTGGACCTGACCGCGACGGAGTTCCTGGCGGAGGTGCGGGCCGCCGCCAAGGGCCTGATCGCCGCCGGAGTGGCCCCGGGCGACCGCGTCGCGCTGATGTCGCGCACCCGCTACGAGTGGACGCTGCTGGACTTCGCCATCTGGAGCGCGGGCGCGGTGACCGTCCCCGTGTACGAGACCAGCTCCCCCGAGCAGATCGCCTGGATCCTCGGCGACTCCGGCGCGGTGGGCGTCCTGGTGGAGAGCGGCGGGCACGCCGCCTCGGTGCGCGGCGTCCGCGACCGGCTGCCGGAGCTGCGCGAGGTGTGGACGATCGACGACGGCGCCGTCGCGGCCCTCGGGAAGGCGGGCGAGGCGGCCGGGATCACCGACGCCGACGTGGACGAGCGCAGCGCGACCGCCCACGCCGACTCCCCCGCCACCCTCGTCTACACCTCGGGCACCACCGGGCGCCCCAAGGGCTGCGTGCTCACCCACCGCTCGTTCTTCGCCGAGTGCGGCAACGTGGTCGAGCGCCTGAAGCCGCTGTTCCGGCCCGGCGAGGACTCGGTGCTGCTGTTCCTGCCCGCCGCGCACGTCTTCGGACGCATGGTCGCGCTGGCCGCCGTCATGGCCCCGATCCGCCTCGGCCACGTGCCGGACGTCCGCACGCTCACCGACGAGCTGGCCTCCTTCCGGCCGAGCATCGTGCTCGGCGTCCCGCGGGTGTTCGAGAAGGTCTACAACTCGGCGCGGGCCAAGGCCGAGGCCGAGGGCAAGGGGAAGATCTTCGACAAGGCCGTCGCCGTCGCCACCGCCTACAGCGAGGCACTGGACGCCCCGGGCGGCCCCTCGCTCGGGCTGCGGCTGAAGCACAAGGTCTTCGACCGGCTCGTCTACGGCAAGCTCCGCGCGGTGCTGGGCGGCCGGGCCACCCACGCCATCTCCGGCGGCGCCGCCCTCGGCGCCCGGCTCGGCCACTTCTACCGGGGCATCGGCTTCACCGTGCTGGAGGGCTACGGGCTCACCGAGTCCTGCGCCGCGACGGCGTTCAACCCCTGGGACCGGCAGAAGATCGGCACCGTCGGCCAGCCGCTGCCCGGCTCCGTCGTGCGCATCGCCGACGACGGGGAGGTCCTGCTGCACGGCGACCACCTGTTCGCCGGGTACTGGAACAACGAGTCCGCCACCGCCGAGGCCCTCACCCAGGGCTGGTTCCACACCGGGGACCTCGGCACGCTCGACGAGGACGGCTACCTCGCCATCACCGGCCGCAAGAAGGAGATCCTGGTGACGGCGGGCGGCAAGAACGTCGCCCCGGCCGTCATCGAGGACCGCATCCGGGCGCACGCCCTGGTCGCGGAGTGCATGGTCGTCGGCGACGGCCGCCCCTACGTGAGCGCGCTGATCACCCTCGACGAGGAGTTCCTGCCCCGCTGGGCGGCCGAGCACGGCAAGGCGGAGCTGAACCGCACCGACCTGCTCGCGGACCCGGAACTCCAGGCGGCCGTGCAGCACGCGGTGGACGACGGGAACGCGGCGGTGTCCCGGGCCGAGTCGGTCCGCAGGTTCCGGGTGCTGCCCGCGCAGTTCACCGAGGAGTCCGGCCACATCACGCCGTCGCTGAAGCTGAAGCGGAACGTGGTGGCGAAGGACTTCGCCCACGAGATCGAGGCCCTGTACTCGTAGGGCGCGCCGGTCACCCGGCGCGCGTCCAGGCGAGCAGCTCGGCCACCGGCCACGTCGTGACGACGCGCTCGGCCGGGACGCCGCACTCGGCGGCCCGCACGCAGCCCGCGTCCTGCCAGCCGAGCTGACCGGGGGCGTGCGCGTCGGTGTCGACGGCGAACAGGCAGCCCGCGTCCACGGCGCGCCGCAGCAGCCGCAGCGGCGGGTCGAGCCGCTCGGGCCGTGAGTTGATCTCCACCGCCGTGCCCGCCCGCGCGCACGCGGCGAACACCGCGTCCGCGTCGAACTCCGACTCCGGACGCGCGCGCCGTCCGCCCAGCAGCCGTCCGGTGCAGTGGCCCAGCACGTCCACCAGCGGGTTGCCCGCGGCCGCCACCATGCGCCGCGTCATCGCGGGCGCCGCCATCCGCAGTTCGGAGTGGACGGAGGCGACGACGACGTCCAGCCGGTCCAGCAGCCCGTCCTCCTGGTCCAGCGAACCGTCGGGGAGGATGTCGCACTCGATCCCGGTGAGCAGCCGGAAGGGCGCCAGCCGCTCACCGGCCTCCGCCACGACGTCGAGCTGGGCGCGCAGCCGCTCCGGCGACAGGCCCCGGGCGACGGTGAGCCGGGGCGAGTGGTCGGTGAGCACGGTCCACTCGTGGCCCAGATCCGCCGCCGCCTGCGCCATGACGTCGATGGGGCTGCCGCCGTCGGACCAGTCGGAGTGCGTGTGGCAGTCCCCGCGCAGGGCGTCCCGCAGCCGCCGGGCCGCCCCGGACAGCGGCTCGCGTGCGGCCGCCTCCTCCTCCAGCCGGGCCAGGTAGCCGGGCCGCGCGCCGGACAGCGCCTCGCGGACGACCTGCGCCGTGGTGCCGCCGAGCCCCCTGAGCGCCGTCAGGGAGCCGTCGGCCGCCCGCTGCCGGACCTCCGCGGGGCCGAGATCCGCGAGGACGGCCGCCGCCCGCCGGAAGGCCCGGACCCGGTACGTGGGGGCCTGGGCCCGCTCCAGCAGGTACGCGATCCGTTCCAGCGCGGCGACGGGCTCCACACGGCCCAGCCTCGGCGCCCGGCCCCCGCACCGCAACCGCGGCACCGGCGCCGCGGCGGCCGGCGCCCCGGGCCCGGGGTCAGAGCAGTTCCCGCAGCCGGCCGGCGAGGAGGTCCCAGCGCCAGCGCTCCTCCACCCAGGCCCGGCCCCGCTCGCCCATGCGGTGCCGCAGCTCGGGGTCGCGCAGCAGGACGGTGATCCGGTCGGCCGCCTCCTCGGGGCTGGTGCCGCGCACCACCCACCCCGTCTCGCCGTCCAGCACGGCGTCCGGGGCGCCCCCCGAGTCACCGGCGACGACCGGCAGCCCGGTGGCGGACGCCTCCAGGTAGACGATGCCCAGGCCCTCCACGTCCAGCCCGCCGCGCCGGGTGCGGCACGGCATGGCGAACACGTCACCGGCCCCGTAGTGCGCCGGCAGCTCCGCCCAGGGCACCGGTCCGGTGAACCGCACCGCGTCGGCGACGCCGCTCTCCTCGGCCAGCGCCCGCAGGTCCCGCTCGTAGGGGCCGCCGCCGACGACGAGCAGCACCGCGTCGGGCACCTCGGCCAGGACGCGCGGCAGCGCCCGGATGAGGGTGTCCTGCCCCTTGCGCGGCACGAGCCGGGAGACGCACACCACGACGGGCCGCCCGGCCAGCCCGAGCCGTTCCCGCACGGCGGCGCCGCCGGAGCCGGGGTGGAACGTCTTCTCGTCCACCCCCGGCGGGAGCTGGACCATCCGCGCGGCGGCCTGGGGGGTGAGCACCCCGGCGATCCGGGAGCGGGTGTACTCGCCCAGGTAGGTCAGCGTGTCCGTGCCCTCGCCGATGCGGCGCAGCAGCCGCCGGGCCGCGGGGAGCTGGGCCCAGCCCGCCTCGTGCCCGTGCGTCGTCGCCACCAGCCGCCGCGCACCGGCCGCGCGCAGCGCCGGGGCCATGAGCCCCAGCGGCGCGGCGGCCCCGAACCACACCGAGGTGCAGCCGTGCTCGCGCAGCAGCGCCGCCGCCCGCCGGGTGGCCCGGGGGGTGGGCAGCAGCATCGTGGCGCGGTCCCGTACGACGGTGAACGGCTGCTCGGCGTCGAAGCGGGCGGTGGCCTCGCGGCCCTCGGCGGTGCGGTTCCAGGTCGAGGCGTAGACGACGACCCGGTCCGGGTCGAGCCGCAGCGCCATGCTGTGCAGGAACGCCTGGATGCCCCCGGGCCGGGGCGGGAAGTCGTTCGTGACGATCAGCGTCTTGGGCATCTGGTGCATCGGCGACGACAGTACCGGGTCGCCGCTTCCGGCTCCCGTGCGGCACCGCGTACGGTCGTGCACCATGCGCCTCCCCCTCCTGGTCTGGGCCGTGTCCCGCTCCGCGCTGCTGCTGTGCGTCCTCGGCGTGCTCACCCTGCGCGGCCCCGACGTCACCACCGACGTCTCGGTCATCTACCAGGGCTGGGCGGACGTGCTGCGCGGCGGCACCTTCCCGGTGGACGACGTCACCTGGCAGTACCCGCCGGGTGCGGCGCTGCCGGTGCTGTCCCCGCTGCTGCTGCCGTTCCTCACCTACCCGGTGGCGTTCTTCGCGTTCGCCTGCCTGGCGGACGCCGTCGTGCTGGCCCTGCTGCTGGCCGCCGCCCGCCGCCCCGCGGGCGGCCGGGCCGGGGCGTGGCTGTGGATCGCCGGCATGCCGCTGCTGGGCCCGACGGTGTACGCCCGCTACGACGTGATGGTGACGGCCGTGGCCGTGGCCGCCCTGCTGGCGGCCGCCCGGCACCCCCGGCTGGCGGGGGCGCTGGTGGCGTTCGGCGCGTTGCTCAAGGTGTGGCCCGCGCTGCTGCTCGTGGGCACCGCCCCGGGACGGCAGACCCGCGCGGTGTGGGGCGCGGCGGCCGGGACGGCGGCCGTCCTGGCGGGGCTGGCCGCCGTCGTCCTGCCCGGCGGCTGGGCGTTCCTGGGGGCGCAGCGGGAGCGGGGCATCGAGGTCGAGTCGGTGGGCGCCCTCGTCTTCCACGTCTCGCGGCACTTCGGCTGGCCGGGCGAGGTGCGGTTCAACTACGGCTCGATGGAGTTCCTCGGCCCGCACGTGCAGACGGTGGCGACCGCGTCGCTGCTGTGCACGGTGGCGGCGTTCGGCTGGCTGCTGTGGTGGCGGCTGCGGGCGGAGCACCGCACCCCGTCGGCCCTCGCCGACGCGGCGTTCGCCGCCGTGCTGCTGTTCACCGTCACCAGCCGGGTCATCAGCCCGCAGTACCTGGTGTGGCTGGTGGGGCTGGCGGCCGTCTGCCTGGCGCTGCGCTCGCGGGGCCAGCTGGTGCCCGCCTGGCTCGTCCTGGCGGCGACCGGGGTGACGCTGCTGGAGTTCCCCGTCTTCTTCGACGCCGTGGTGAGCAGCGAACCGCTCGGTCTCCTCCTGCTGTTCGCCCGCAACGGGCTGCTGGTGGCGGCGGCGCTGCTGTCCTGCGCGGGACTGTGGCGCACGACGGCCGCCGCACCGCACGGCGCCGCCCGCCCGGAGGGCGCGCCGGACGGCCACCCTGAGCCCGGCCCCGGGCCCGGCGCCGGGCTCAGGGCCGGGTCACCGCGGTGACGGGCATCATGCCCACCGGGTCGTACCGCACCTGCGCGCCCGGGTACGGGGAGTGGATCACCTGTCCGTTCCCCGCGTACATCGCCACGTGGCTGGCGTCGCCCCGGTAGATCACCAGATCGCCGGGGCGGGCCTGGGCCAGCGGCACCCGGCTGCCCGCGCGCGCCTGCGCCTGCGAGGTGCGCGGCAGGGAGACGCCCGCCTGCCGGTAGGCCCACTGGGTCAGACCCGCGCAGTCGAAGGCGTGCGGGCCCGCCTGGCCCCAGGCGTAGGGGCGGCCCAGGACGCGCTGGGCGGCGCTCAGGGCGGCCCCGGAGCGTCCGGAGGCGGCGGGCCCGGCGGGCGGCGGCGCGGCGGCGGCGCGGCTGCCGTACCGCGAGGCGCGTTCCCGCCGCTCGCGCTCCTCGCGCTCCTCGGCCGTGAGCCGGTTCAGCAGCCTGCGCGCGGCGGCCAGCTTGCTCTGCACCGACTTCTTGTGCCGCCGCAGCTCGCCCCGCTGCTCCTCCAGCGCGCCGAGCTTGCGCGTGGCCTCCCCGCGCCGCGCGTCCAGCAGCCGCTGGGCGCCGCGCAGGGCGCGCAGTTCGCCCGCGTTGCGGGTGCTGATGCGCTCCAGGGTGGCGGCCTTGTCCAGGTAGGCGTCCGGCTCGGTGGACAGCAGCAGCGCGACGGCCGGGTCCAGACCGGCCGCCCGGTACTGCGCCCCGGCCACCGATCCGAGCCCGGCCCGCAGCCGGTTGACCCGCTCCTGGCCGCGGGCCACCTCGTCCTGGGCCCGCTGCACCTGCCGGCGCAGCGCGGTGACCTTCTCGGCGGCGTCGTTGTACGCCCCGGTGGCCCGCTCGGCCTGGAGGTACAGCTCGTCCACCCGGGCGCTGACCGACGCGGCCGACGCCCCGCCCGGGTCCGCGCCCGCCGGGACGGCGGTGAGCGCGGCCGCCGAAGCGGCGGCCGTCAGGACGGTGACCCGCGCCCCCCGGACGAAGCCGCCCGGGAGGCTGTGTCGATGAGACCGGTGCGAACCCACAGGTGCCCGCGCTCCTTTTCGCTGACGCGTTCCCCTGACCGGGGACGTGCGGCCCGCACAGTAGCGGGACGGTCACCCGGGGTCCAAGGACCGCGGAACCGGGAAAGGAGCGGCGCCGCGGCGCACTCGCGCAGGTCACCGCCGGGACACCGGCGGCACCCGGGCCCCCGGTGAATCACCCGCACGGGCGATCCGGGCACGGCAGAAGCCCGTCCGGTGTGCGGGACGACGGCCGGGGCTGTCGCCGCACGCGGCGGACGGGCTTCTGCGGACGGCTCAGGTCAGCGGGCTCATGCGGACGGGCTCACGGGGCAGCCGTGCCGGACGGGCCCCGGCGGGGGCCGGGCGCCCCGCGGCAGCCGGGCGTCAGATGCGGACGCCCCACATGAAGGGCATGCCGCTCGTCGAGATCGCCTCGAACCGCACCGGCGCGCCCGGGTAGGGCGCGTGCAGCATCTGGCCGTTGCCCGCGTAGAACGCCACGTGCCCCAGGTCGTTGCGCAGGATGACCAGGTCGCCGACGCGCAGGTCGCTCATGCTGTTGATGCGCGTGCCCGCGCTGGCCTGCGCCTGCGACGTGCGGGGCACCGAGATGCCCGCCTGGCGGTAGGACCACTTGATCAGCCCGGAGCAGTCGAAGGCGTTGGGGCCCTCCGCCCCCCAGGCGTACGGCATGCCCACCCGCGTCGTGGCCGCCTGGTAGGCGGAGGAGGCGCGTCCGGTGACCGGCGGCGCCTCGCTCGCGCTCGCCGCGTTCCCGGCCACGGCGCGTTCGCCGGCGGCGCGGCTGGCGCGCTGCTCCTGCTCCCGCATCGCCTGCCGCTCCTCCTCGGTGAGCTTGTTGAGGAGCTTCTGCGCGTCGGCGAGCTTGCCCTGGACCTTCTTCTTCTGGGCGGCCAGTTCCTTGCGCGTCTCGGACAGGTCGGCCAGCTTCTCGCCGGCGTCCTCGCGCTGCTGCTCCAGCAGCCGCTGCTTGTCCTGGATCTTCTTCAGCGCGGCTATCTGCTTGCCGCTGAGCTGGTCGAGCGCGGAGGCCCGCTCCAGGTACTCGTCCGGGTCGGAGGAGAGGAAGAGCTGCACGGACGGGTCGAGGCCGCCGCTGCGGTACTGGGCGGTGGCCATCGAACCGAGGCCGTTGCGCAGTTCGTTCAGCTCGCCCTGGCCGCGGGCGACGGAGTCCTGGAGCTTGTCGACCTGCTCCTGGAGCTTGTCGGCCTTCTCCTGGGCGCCGTTGTACTTCTCCGTCGCGACCGCCGCGTCCTCGTGCAGCCGGTCGACCTCCGCCTTCACTCCGCGCCGGTCGTCACCTGGGTCGGCCTGGGCGGTGTTGGCGGTCATGGCGACGGCCGCGGCGGCGGTCGCGGTGATGACGGTCGCGCGGGTGCGGCCCGGCTGCTTGGGACGACGGTGGGACGCCACTGGGGCGATCTCCTTCTTCCTCAGCCGCCTGCCGGGGCGACAGAAACCCTGGCCCCGGCTCCGCTTTGGGCGCAGCGGACTCGGCGGTACCTCCGCTGACATCCCGGATGGATGATCAACCGCGCGAAGGTTCGAGCCCAGACACTAGCCACGTGCCGACGCGCGCTTCAAATCCTTGCGGCATAAATCTCACGGTACACCGTCATCCTTTACCAACATCACACGGGCAGCGACCGGCACTTGACGCTGCGTTCACCACGCGGACGGTCATCGGGGACGAGTGCGACGGCGGACCGGAAAAGGGACGGGAGGGCTCAGGACCGGGCAAGCCGCCGGATGAGCACGGCGGACGCGACCGGACGCGCCCCGGCCCGGGCCACCCCGTCGGCGACCTCGCGGTCGGTGGAGACGACGACGACCGGACGCCCCGCCGGCTCGGCGCGCACCAGGCGGCGGATCAGCTCGTCGGCCGTCTGCCCGGGTTTGCTGAACAGCACCCGCACCCCGCGCGGCGGCGCGAGCAGCACCGGCGTGGCCAGCTCGGCCCCGTCGAACACGCAGGTCACCTCGGCGCCGGACTGGGCGGCGAGTCCGGCCAGACCGCCCAGCAGCCGCAGCCGCTGCTTCTCCAGCGGCAGCGTCGGGTAACCCGTCTTGGTGACGTTGTAGCCGTCCACCAGCAGGTGCACCTGCGGCAGGGCCAGGAGCTGGTCGAGGAGCGCCGGATCGCTGTCGGACAGGGCCCGCTGCGCCACGTCCTTCGGGCTCATGCGTCCCGGCTCGACCGCCTCCACGGTGTCCGCCGGGTGCTGGCCGGCCGGCGGCAGGGCCAGCTCCCGCCGCAGCCCCTGGGCCGCGTCCAGGACGGTGTCCAGCAGCAGCCGCACCCGCATGTCCGCCACGCCCCGGCTCTCCCGGGACGCCCGGCGGCTGGCCTCCAGCGCCGTCTCGGCCTCCGCCACCCGGGCCCGCAGCCGCCGCGCCTCACTGTCCGCCGCGGTCTTCTGCGTCGCCGCCTGCGCCCGGGCCTCCTCCAGTTCGGCCTGGAGCTTGCGCACGGCCGCCTCACCGCGCCGGACGTCGCTCTGGGCGCTGCGCAGCCTGCGGTGAAGCCCGTCCATCTCCCGCCGGGCGGCGTCCAGTTCGGCGCGCATCCGGTCGTGCCCGTCCCGCCGGGCGCCCCGCACCTCGGCCAGCTCGGCGCGGAGCCGGGCGAGTTCCCGCTCGGCCTCCTCGCCCGCCCGCTCGGCCTGGGCGCGCTGGGCCTCCTCCCCCGCGGCGGCCACCAGCTTCGCCCAGCCCTCGGGACGCAGCACGTAGGCGACGGCGGCTACGGCGACCGGGTCGGCCGCGGCCGGGGGCGAGCCGCCGTCCAGCGCGCCGGACAGCTCCGGCTCCAGCTCGCGCAGCCGGGCCGCGATGCGCTGCCGGAAGACCGCGTCACCCTCCAGGGCGGCGGCCATGGCGTTGCCGCCGAACTTGGCCCGCCGCGCGGGGGTGAAACGGGCGTACTGCCGCAGGGGCGCGGGGAGTTCCGCGACGGTCAGCCCGCCGAGCGCCTCGCCGGTGAGGGCCACCACCTTGCGCCGCACCTTCTCGGGCAGCGGGCGGTCGAGCCCCTCGGCAGGGCGCGGCCGCTCCTCGCGCGGTTCACCGCCCGTCGTCTCCTGCACGGCTCCACACCCGTCCCAGCCGTCTCAGACCTGCGCGCCGGGCCGGTCCACCAGCTCGACCTGGTCCACGGCGTTGCACCAGCGGCAGCGCACGGACTCCACGGACTCGCTCAGGACCTCGCGCTCCTCCACCTTCGGCTCCCCCGCCAGGTCCAGGTGGACGTACTCCACGACCCGGCTGCTGCGCGTCACGTCGAAACGCGTCAGGTTCCCGCACAGGGTGCAGCGCCAGCGCTGCTCGGCCGTGGGCTGGGGGACCGGCATGTGTCGTCCTCTGCTTTCCGGAAAGGGGGGCGGAGACCTACCGCAACCCTACGGCCTGCCGCCCGTCACGTGGGGCGCGGTGACCCGGCCGTGGCCGAGCCGTCATCATCCGGCCGCGCGGAGGGCCGCGCATTAGAGTGGGCCGCGCCGCCGCGCGCCCGGCCGTCTCCGGGCCCGGCGCGGCCCCGCTCAGGCGACCGAAAGAGAGACCAAGCCGTGATCACCTCGATCGTGCTCATCAAGACCAGCACCGACCGGATTCCGGAGATCGCCGAGCAGATCGCCGCGCTGGAGGGCGTCAGCGAGGTGTACTCGGTGACCGGCGCCCACGACCTGATCGCCATGGTGCGGGTGGCGCGCCACGACGACCTGGCGGAGGTCATCCCCGGGCGGATCAGCAAGGTGCCCGGCGTCGAGGCCACCGAGACGCACATCGCCTTCCGCACCTACTCCCAGCACGACCTGGAGGCGGCCTTCGCCATCGGCCTGGACTCCTGACCGTCCGGGGCGGGCCGCCGGGCCTCAGCCCGCGGCCCGCCGCACCAGGCCGCCCAGCGCCGCCAGGAAGCGCTCGACGTGCCCGGCCGGGGTGCCCGCGCCGAAACTGACCCGCACCGCGCCCAGCGGACGCCCGCCCGGCGCGTCCCCGGCGCCGCACTCCCCCGGCTCCGCGTCCCCGGCGCCCACCAGGGCGCGCAGCAGCGGATGCGCGCAGAACAGGCCGTCGCGCACCCCGATCCCGTGGTCGGCCGAGAGCGCGGCGGCCACCTCGGCCGCGGGCAGGCCCGCGACGGTGAACGACACCACGCCCACCCGGGGCGCGCCCGGGCCGAACAGGGACAGCACCGCCACGCCCGGCAGCGCGCCGAGCCCGGCGAGCAGCCGGTCCAGCAGCCGCTGCTCCCTGGCCACGAGGGAACCGAACCCGGCCTCCGTCAGCGCGCGGCAGGCGGAGGCGACGGCGTAGGCGCCGATGACGTTGGGCGATCCCGCCTCGTGCCGGGCGGCGGTGGTGTGCCACCGCGCGGTGACGCCGCCGTCCGCGCCGCGCACCACGCTGCGGCTGGCCCCGCCTCCCGCCAGGTACGGCGGGGCATCGCGCAGCCAGTCCGCGCGGCCGGCCAGGACGCCCGCGCCGAAGGGGGCGTAGAGCTTGTGCCCGGAGAAGGCCACCCAGTCCACGTCCCAAGCCGCCGCGTCCACGGGGCGGTGCGGGGCGAGCTGGGCGGCGTCCAGCACGATCCGGGCCCCGTGCCGGTGCGCGACGGCGGCCAGTTCGGCGACGGGCCACAGCTCCCCGGTCACGTTGGACGCCCCGGTCACGCACACGAGCTTCGGGCCTCCCGGCGCGCGGCGCAGCGCCTCTTCGAGCGCCGCGACGGCCTGCCGCGGGCCGCGCGGCACGTCCAGCCACGTCGTGCCGTGCCCGCGCCACGGCAGCAGGGCGGCGTGGTGCTCACTGGCGAAGACGAAGACCCGCGTGCCCGGCGGCAGCGCCGCGGCCAGCAGGTTGAGGGAGTCGGTGGTGGAGCGGGTGAAGACGACCTGGTCGTCCGGGCGGCAGCCCAGGAAGCGGGCGACGGTCCGGCGGCTGTCCTCGAACAGGTCGGTGGACAGCCGCGAGAGGTGCCCGGCGCCGCGGTGCACGCTGCCGTAGTACGGGGCGTAGGCGGCGACGTCGTCCCACACCCGGCGCAGGACGGGGGCGCTGGCGGCGTAGTCGAGCGCCGCGTAGGGGACCCGGCCGCCGCCGGAGACCGGCACCAGCACGTCGTCGCCCAGCACGGGCAGCGGCGCGTCCGGCACCGCCCCGTCGGCGGCGGGGGCGGGTACGGCGGGGGCGGGCGCGGGTACTGCGGAGCCGGGCACGGCGGACGCGGTGGGCGCGCCGGTGACGGTTCCGGCACGGACGGTCAGGGCAGCGGGGAAAGCGGACATGAGGATCTCCGGATCGGGGTGCCGAGGGGGTGCCCGGCCCGCGGGCGCCCACGGGGGGCGCGGCGGTGGCGGGGCGCAGGACAGCGGGGCGCTGGGGCGCCCGGGGCCGTACGGCCCTACCGCATTCGCCCGCTCATGTGGGAACTCCCTCGACCGCGCTTGCCGCCGACCTTGCTGTCGTGCGGCCCGGTCATCACCCGGGGCACCCCGCCACGGCTGGAGGGTTGCCGGACGGCGGGCCGGGGCCTTGGGTCGCCGTCACTCGTGACCTGAGACGTGAGTATGGCACAGCCGTCCGCCCGGCCCCGGACGGGGCCGGACCAGGCGGACGGCCCGCCGCGTCAGGCGTGCGTGGCCCGCGCCCAGCGCTCCAGCGCCGCCTTCGCCGCGCCGGAGTCGACCGCGTGGGCGGCCCGCTCCATGCCGGCCGCGAGCTGCCGGGCCAGCGGCTCCCCGGAGGGCTCCAGCGCGACGAGGGCGGCGGCCGAGTTGAGCAGCACCGCGTCCCGCACGGGCCCCCGCTCGCCGTCCAGCAGCCGCCGGGCCACCTCCGCGTTGTACGCGGCGTCCGCACCGCGCAGGGCCTCGACGGGCACCAGCTCGACGCCGACGTCGCGCGGGTCGAACGTCTCCGTGCGCACGGTGCCGTCCCGGACCACCCAGACCGTGGAGGTGGCGGTGACGGTCAGCTCGTCGAGACCGTCGTCCCCCCGGAACACCAGGGCGGAGGTGCCGCGCTCGGCGAGCACACCGGCGACGATCGGGGCCATGCGGGCGTCGGCGACACCGGTGGCCTGCGCCCGCACCCGCGCCGGGTTGGTGAGCGGACCGAGGAAGTTGAACGTCGTCGGCACGCCCAGCTCCCGCCGCGCGGCGGCGACGTGGCGCAGCGCGGGGTGGAACCTGACCGCGAAGCAGAAGGTGATCCCGGCCTCCTCCGCCACCTCCGCGACGCGGCGGGGGGTCAGCTCCAGGTTCACACCGAGCTTCTCCAGCACGTCGGAGGCGCCGCTCGCCGAGGACGCCGCCCGGTTGCCGTGCTTGACGACCCGCGCCCCGGTTCCCGCCACGACGATCGCCGACATCGTGGAGATGTTCACCGTGCGGGCCCGGTCGCCGCCGGTGCCCACGATGTCCACGGTGGGGCCCGGCACCTCGATGGTGTTGGCGTGCTCGTACATCGCCCGCACCAGACCGGACATCTCGCCCACGGTCTCGCCCTTGGCCCGCAGCGCCACCGCGAAGCCCGCGATCTGGGCGTCGCTGGCCTCGCCGCGCATGATGCGGTCCATGGCCCAGGCGGTGTCCTCGCGGGTGAGGTCCCGCCCGGCCAGGAGGGCGCTCAGCACGTCCGGCCAGGAGCGGTCCGCCATGGTGTCGCCTCCGGCGGGGGTCACAGCGCTCATGGGCACGCTCCTGGGTGGGCCTGGGTACGGAACCGGTGCCGCGCGCGCCGACGCGCCGCGACGTACCGCACCCTATCGGCACCCGCCGCACGCCGAAGGGCCCCGTCCACCGTCCGGACTCGGACGGCGGGCGGGGCCCGGAGCGCTGACGCGGCGGACGGTCAGTGGTGGCCGTGGCCGCTGCTGATCTCCGCGTACTCGTGCGGCGTCGGCTTGGGGATCTGGCCCTTGGGGCCGTAGTAGCCGCGGTTGATGCGCACCCGCAGCCGCTCGACGGGGCCGACCTTGCGCCGGACACCGCCGGAGTCCTCCGCGGCGGGCAGCTCGGCGGGCGCGGGCTGGTCGTGCTGCGTGAGCAGGTGCATCTGCTCCTGCGGCAGCGGCTCGTGCACCTCGACGAACTCACCGTGCGGCAGGCGCTTGATGATGCCCGTCTCCCGGCCGTGCAGCACCTTGTCGCGGTCCCGCCGCTGGAGGCCCAGGCAGATGCGCCGGGTGACCACGAACGTCACGAGCGGCACGACGAAGAAGCCGATGCGGGCGAACCAGGTGATGGCGTTGATCGACATGTCGAAGTGGATGGCCCACAGGTCGTTGCCGCCACCGACCAGCATCACGAAGTACCAGCTGATCCACGCGGCACCGACCGCGGTGCGGGTGGGCGCGTTGCGCGGCCGGTCCAGCAGGTGGTGTTCCCGGGTGTCCTTGGTGACCCACGACTCGAAGAACGGGTACAGGGCGATGACCGCCAGCACCAGCGGGAACACCATCAGCGGCACGAACACGCCGAAGTTGATGGTGTGCCCGGTCGGGATGACCCACTCCCAGCCCGGCATGATGCGGATCAGGCCCTCGGAGAAGCCCATGTACCAGTCCGGCTGGGCGTTCGTGGACACCTGGTCGGGCCGGTAGGGGCCGATGACCCACACCGGGTTGATCTGGAACGCCGCCGAGATCATCGCGATGACGCCGAAGACCAGGAAGAAGAAGCCGCCGGCCTTGCCCATGTACACCGGCATCAGCGGGAAGCCGACGACGTTCTTGTTGGTGCGTCCGGGCCCGGGGAACTGGGTGTGCTTGTGGTAGAAGACCAGGATCAGGTGGGCGACGACCAGGCCCAGCATGATGCCCGGCAGCAGCAGCACGTGGGCGGCGAAGAACCGCGGGATGATCTCCGTGCCGGGGAACTCGCCGCCGTACAGGAACATCGCCAGGTACGTGCCGACCAGCGGCATCGACAGGATCGCGCCCTCCATGAACCGCACGCCGGTGCCGGAGAGCAGGTCGTCGGGGAGCGAGTAGCCGGTGAAGCCGGTGAACATGCCGAGGACGAGCAGCAGGAAGCCGAACAGCCAGTTCAGCTCGCGCGGCTTGCGGAAGGCGCCGGTGAAGAAGACGCGCATCATGTGCACGAACATCGCCACCAGGAAGATCAGCGCCGCCCAGTGGTGGATCTGCCGCACCAGCAGACCGCCGCGCACGTCGAAGCTGATGTCCAGCGTGGAGGCGTACGCCTCCGACATCAGCACGCCCTGCATGGGGACGTAGGAGCCCTCGTAGTGGATCTCCGCCATGCTCGGCTTGAAGAACAGCGTCAGGTAGACACCGGTCAGGAGGATGATGATGAACGAGTAGAGCGCGATCTCGCCCAGCAGGAACGACCAGTGGTCGGGGAAGACCTTGCGCAGGTTCTTCTTGGCCGCGCCGTAGATGCCCAGGCGGCCGTCGGCCCAGTCGGCGACGCGTTCGCCCGCCGGCGCCTTCGGGCGCGGGCGCCGGTTGTCGGGGGTGTTGCTCATCCGCGCTCCCAGAAGCTCGGGCCGACGGGTTCGGCGAAGTCGCCCAGGGCCATGAGGTATCCCTCGTCGTCCACGCCGATGCGCAGCTGCGGCAGCGGGTGGCCGGCCGGGCCGAAGATGACGCGGGCACCGTCGGCCATGTCGAAGGTGGACTGGTGGCAGGGGCACAGGACGTGGTGGGTCTGCTGCTCGTAGAGGCTCACCGGGCAGCCGACGTGGGTGCAGATCTTGGAGTAGGCCACGACACCGTCGTAGGACCACTCCAGCTCCTGCGGGTCCTTGATGTCCTCCGGTTCGAGCCGGACGAGCATGAGGGCCGCCTTGGCGATCTCCTTGTGGAAGTCGTGGTCGTCCGGCGCCAGGCCCTCGGGCATGGCGAAGGACAGCGACCCCACGGTGATGTCCTCGGGCCGCAGCGGCTCCATCGTGTTCTCGTTGACCAGCCGCTTGCCGCGGGCCCACAGCGTGTGGCGCAGCTTGTCCTCGGGCAGCGGCCCGAGGTCGCGCAGGAGCATCACGCCGGAGAGCGGGACGAGGGCCAGCGCGCCGAACATCGTGTTGCGGATCAGCTTGCGCCGGCCGAGCTGCGAGTCGGCGGCGCCCTCCGCGAAGGCGGTCCGGGCGGCGGCCTTGGTGTCCTCGTTCGCCCCGATCGGGTAGCGGTCCTGCACCATCTCGTGGCCGCTCATCAGCGTGCGCGACCAGTGGACGGCGCCCGCGCCGATGCAGAACAGGGCGATGCCCAGCGTCATGCCCAGCGCGAAGTTCAGCGCGCTGATGTGGCCGAGCGGGAAGATGTACACGATCTGGTCAACCGGGAAGATCACGTACGACGCGATGAACCCGATCGTGGCCAGCATGGACAGCGTGAAGAGCAGGGCCACGGTGCGCTCGGAGCGCTTGGCCGCCCGCTCGTCGATGTCCTGGATGCGGTCCTCGTGCGGGGGGAGCCCGGGGTCGGCGAACGGGTTGCCGTCCGCCTTCTCGGCTTCCGCGCCGGGGCGCGAGCCCCGCTCGGAGGGCAGGTTCTCGTCTGACACGTTCTCGTCCGGTCCAGTCTCGCTACTCATGACTTCCTGGCCTTGGCGTTACGGGCCGCGACCCAGACGGTGACACCGACCAGGAGGGGCAGACCGATGACCCAGGCGAACAGGCCCTCGGCGACCGGCCCGAAGCCGCCGAGCTTGTACCCGCCCGGGGTCTTCGCCTCGGAGGAGTTGACCTGGCCCAGGTAGGCGGCGATCTGCCGCTTCTCCTTCTCCGGCATCACCGAGTCGGGGAAGGCGGGCATGTTCTGCGGGCCGGTCTGCATGGCCTCGTAGATGTACTTGGGGTCGACGTCGTCGAGCTGCGGAGCGTACTTCCCGTCGGTGAGCGCGCCGCCCTCACCGGTGAAGTTGTGGCACTGCGCGCAGTTGGTGCGGAAGAGCACACCGCCCTCGGCGATCTCCTCGCCGCTGAGCCCCTCGGGGTTGTACTGGTCCTCCGTGGGGATCGCCGGGCCGGGGCCCAGCGAGGCCACGTACGCGGCGAGCTGGTCGATCTGCGGCTGCGTGTACGTCCGCGGCTTGTCGGGCGCCTGGACGCCGGGGTTCTGGAGCGGCATGCGCCCGGTGCCGACCTGGAAGTCCACGGCGGCCGCGCCGGTGCCGACCAGGGACGGACCGTCACTGGTGCCCTGGCCGCCGGTGCCGTGGCAGGTGGCACAGCCGACGGCGTAGAGCTTCTCGCCCTCCTCGATGGCGAGGGACTGGGCGGAGGCCGTCTCGGCCTGCGCCTCCCCCGCGGGAGCGAACGCGGCGTACAGCCCCCCGGTGGCCGCCAGCGCGAAGAGTAGAACGACGATCGCCGCCAGCGGATGGCGCCGTCGTGCGGAGAGCTTTTTCACGGATTACCCCGGTGTCAGGATCTTCTGCGTCGATGCTTATGGCTCTGCTGTGTCCGGCCGGTGCGGCGGGACTACTTGATCAGGTAGATCGTGGCGAAGAGTCCGATCCAGACGACATCGACGAAGTGCCAGTAGTACGACACGACGATGGCCGCGGTCGCCTGGTGGTGGGTGAACCGCCGCGCCATGTACGTCCTGCCGAGGACGAACAGGAACGCGATCAGACCGCCGGTGACGTGGAGCCCGTGGAAGCCGGTCGTCAGGTAGAAGACCGAACCGTACGGGTCGGAGGCGAGCGAGAGGCCCTCGTGCTTGACCAGCTCGACGTACTCCACGATCTGACCGCCGATGAAGACCGCGCCCATCACGAAGGTGATGATGAACCACGATCGGAGCTTCTTCACGTCGCCGCGCTCGGCGGCGAAGACGCCCATCTGACAGGTCAGGGAGGAAAGCACCAGGATCGTCGTGTTGGCTGCCGCGAAGGGCAGGTTCAACGCCGAGGCCTTCTCGGTCCAGAACTCGGCTCCCATGACCGAGCGAGCGGTGAAGTACATCGCGAACAGGGCCGCGAAGAACATCAGCTCTGAGCTCAGCCAGATGATGGTTCCGACACTGGTGAGGTTCGGCCGGTTGACCGACGGGTGCGCGTGCCCGGTTTCTACTGCTGTTGCTGTCGCCACGACCGACATTATGTCGGTCGCTTATTCCGTCCTCACTTCGGGGGGTCCCGTTCGGTGTGTCCACCCGGCCTGTCCTGCTCAAACGGGTGCACGGAAGCCGTCCGGGGTGCTGCCCCGGCGAGGACGAGGGAGTAGCATCCGAGGACCACAGGCACCATCCCACACACGCGCCCCCACCCGTACACACGCGGAGGAACGATGCAGCCGACGGCCACGGTGCTGGTCTACAGCGACGACGCGAGCACCCGGGAGCAGGTGCGGCTGGCCGCCGGCCGGCGGCCCGCGGCTGACGCCCCCGCCGTGACGTACGTGGAGTGCGCGACGCTGCCCGCCGTGCTGAGCACGCTGGAGGCGGGCGGGATCGACGCCTGCGTGCTGGACGGCGAGGCCGTTCCCGCGGGCGGCATGGGCGTGTGCCGCCAGATCAAGGACGAGATCTTCGAGTGCCCGCCGGTGCTGCTGCTCATCGGACGCCCGCAGGACGCCTGGCTGGCGACCTGGAGCCGGGCGGAGGCGGTCGTGGCTCACCCGGTCGACCCGGTCGCCCTGGCGGACGCGCTCGCCGCCCTGCTGCGCGCGCCCGCTCCGGCCACGGCCTGACCGCGGGGTCCGTCCGGGCGGTGCGGCAGCCGTCCGGACGGGCCCGCGCGCGGGCCGCGCGCGGGGGGCCACCCCTCAGACCGCCGGGCGCAGCCGGGGCTCCACCGGCTCCCCCGGCTTCTGCGACCTCGCCGGCTGTTCCGCCCCCGCCGTCTTCTCCGGCTTCGCCGGTCCGGCCGCCGCGGCGTGCAGGGCGCTGCCCGCGCGCCACTCGTCCCAGGACAGGTTCCAGTCGCCGAAGCCGTTCCCGAAGGCGGGCATCGCCGTCCCCTCGGTGTTGACGTGGGTGACGAGGTCGCCGGGGCGCACGTTCTCGTAGAACCAGCGCGCGTCGCCCGTGGACATCCCCGTGCAGCCGTGGCTGACGTTCGCGTACCCCTGCGAGCCCACCGACCACGGCGCGGCGTGCACGTACTCGCCGCTCCACGTGAGCCGGGCGGCCCAGTGCACGGGCAGGTCGTAGAAGTCCGCGCTGCCCGGACCGATCCCGATGCTCGTGCTGCGCATCCGGACGAACGGCTGCCGTCCGAGGATGACCTTCGTGCCGTTGCGGGTGCGGAAACCCTCCTTTCCGGTGGTGATGGGGAACGTGTTGACGACCTCCCCGTTGCGCTTCACCGTCATCCGGAGCGCGGCGGCGTCGGCGAGCGCCTCCACGCGGTCCCCGGTCCGCAGCTTCAGCGGCGCGGCCTCGCCGCCGTAGAGGTTCTCGCGCACCCGCACCCCCGTGAGCCGGCTCTCCACGGTGATGGAGGTGTGGGCGGGCCAGTACTCCTTGGGGCGGTAGTGCAGCTTCTTGTCGTCCACCCAGTGCCAGGAACCGGTCACCTCGGGCGTGGAGCGTACCCGCAGCGCCCGCTCCACTATCCGGCGCTGTACGGGTTCCCTGACGGCGCGGCCCAGCTCCGCGGTGATCGGCTGCCCGACGCCGTACGTGCCGGGTTCCGGACCGAGTTCCACGCTGAGCTGCCGGTTCCGGGGCGGGGTACGGGTCTCGAAGGTGACCGTGCTGCGGCCCGGCCGGCCGTTGTCGTTCTCGGTGCTGACCCGCACCGAGTAGCGGATGCCGGCGACCAGCGGGGCGGTGCTGCGCCAGCGCGTGCCGTCGTCGGTGAGTTCGCCGCGGACGTGCCGCCCCGCCGTGTCGGTCACGATGACGTCGGTGATCCGTCCGTCGTCCCCCGTGGCGGTGACCTCCAGCGGCTCGTCGGCGTCCACCGTGCGGGTGTCCTTGCCGCCCGCGCTGACGGCGACGTGTCCGGCGGCGTCGTACGGTTTCGCGGCCAGGGGGTCCGAGGAGTCTCCGCAGGCCGTCAGCGCCAGGGCCGGCGCCAGCAGGAGGGCGCAGCCGCGTGCGATTCGTTGCGTTCCATACGTCCCGTGCCTCATGGAGCAAAAATATGAATACTGCGGCGAACGGGCGCGATCTGTACGTACAAACGGGTCACCCCCGGAGTGTCCTCCGGGGGTGACCCTTGACTTCGCCGGGTGTTACTGGTTCTGGGCTTCGCCGTGGTAGTACTCGAAGACCCAGCCGAAGACGCCGACGAGGATGAGCGGCAGCGAGAGGAACAGCAGCCACCAGCCGAAGACGACGCCCATGAAGGCGAACGCGCTGCCCACCCCGAGGGCCAGCGGCTGCCAGCTGTGCGGGCTGAAGAAGCCCAGCTCTCCGGCGTCGTCCGCGACGTCCGCGTCCTCCCGGTCCTGCGCCCCGGTGTCCACGCGCCGCGCGGTGAACGCGAGGTAGTAGCCGATCATGATCGACAGGCCGAAGGCGAGGAAGAGCGCGGTGGTGCCCACCGGCTCCTTCGACCACAGGCCGTAGATGATGGCCACGACCAGGATGAAGACGGCCAGCCAGATGAAGAGCTTGCCCTGGACCTTCACTTGCCGGCCTCCTTCTCGCCCGAGAGGCCGTGCGCCTCGGCGGCGACCGCCTTCTCCTCGGACGCGCGGTTCTCAAGCTGGTCCATGGCCGCGATCTCCGGGTGGTGGAGGTCGAAGGCCGGGGACTCGGAACGGATGCGGGGCAGCGTGAGGAAGTTGTGCCGCGGCGGCGGGCACGAGGTCGCCCACTCCAGTGAACGGCCGTAGCCCCACGGGTCGTCCACCTCGATCTTCTTGCCGTACTTCGCCGTCTTCCAGACGTTGTAGAAGAACGGCAGGAGCGACAGGCCGAGCAGGAACGAGCTGATCGTGGAGATGGTGTTCAGCGCCGTGAACCCGTCCGCGTCCAGGTAGTCCGCGTACCGGCGCGGCATGCCCTCGGCGCCCAGCCAGTGCTGCACCAGGAAGGTGCCGTGGAAGCCGATGAACAGCGTCCAGAAGGTGATCTTGCCGAGCCGCTCGTCCAGCATCTTGCCGGTGAACTTGGGCCACCAGAAGTGGAAGCCCGCGAACATGGCGAACACCACGGTGCCGAAGACGACGTAGTGGAAGTGGGCCACCACGAAGTAGGAGTCGGAGACGTGGAAGTCCAGCGGCGGCGAGGCCAGGATGACGCCCGTCAGACCACCGAAGACGAAGGTGATCAGGAAGCCGACCGTCCACAGCATCGGTGTCTCGAAGCTGAGGGAGCCCTGCCACATCGTGCCAATCCAGTTGAAGAACTTCACACCGGTCGGGACGGCGATGAGGAACGTCATGAAGGAGAAGAACGGCAGCAGCACACCGCCGGTGACGTACATGTGGTGTGCCCACACCGTCACCGACAGGCCCGCGATGGCGATCGTCGCGGCGATCAGACCCGTGTAGCCGAACATCGGCTTGCGCGAGAAGACCGGGATGACCTCGGAGACGATGCCGAAGAACGGCAGCGCGATGATGTACACCTCGGGGTGCCCGAAGAACCAGAAGAGGTGCTGCCACAGCAGGGCGCCGCCGTTGGCGGGGTCGAAGATGTGGGCACCGAACTGGCGGTCCACCTCAAGGGCGAACAGCGCGGCGGCCAGCACCGGGAAGGCCAGCAGCACCAGCACACCGGTGAGCAGCACGTTCCAGGTGAAGATCGGCATGCGGAACATCGTCATGCCGGGGGCGCGCATGCAGATGATCGTGGTGATGAAGTTGACCGCACCGAGGATCGTGCCGAAGCCGGACAGGGCCAGGCCCATGATCCACAGGTCGGCGCCGATGCCCGGCGAGTGCTCGACGCTGGACAGCGGCGTGTAGGCGAACCAGCCGAAGCTCGCGGCGCCGTTCGGCGTGAGGAACCCGGCCACCGCGATCGTCGAGCCGAACAGGTAGAACCAGTAGGCCAGCATGTTCAGCCGCGGGAACGCCACGTCGGGCGCACCGATCTGGAGCGGCATGATCCAGTTCGCGAAGCCCGCGAAGAGCGGGGTGGCGAACATCAGCAGCATCACGGTGCCGTGCATGGTGAAGAGCTGGTTGAACTGCTCGTTCGACACCATCTGGGTGCCGGGACGGGCCAGCTCCGCACGCATGATCAGCGCCATGACGCCGCCGATCACGAAGAACATGAAGGAGGTGATGAGGTAGAGCGAGCCGATGGTCTTGTGGTCGGTGGTCGTCAGCCACTTCACCACGACGTTGCCGGGCTCCTTGCGCCGCACCGGCAGCTCGTCCTCGTACGAGTCGTCTGCCGTGGCGGCACCCTGGGGTTCGTTGAGGATGCTCACGGGTTGTTCGTCTCCGCATTGTTGGCCGCGTCCGACTGCTCGATGCCCGCGGGGAGGTAGCCGGTGCTGCCCTGCTCGGCCAGTTCCTCAAGGTGCTGCTGGTACCGCTCGGGCGAGACCACCTTGACGTTGAACAGCATCCGCGCGTGGTCGGTGCCGCAGAGCTCGGCGCACTTGCCCAGGAAGGTGCCCTCCTGGGTGGGGGTGACCTCGAAGCGGTTCGTGTGACCGGGGATCACGTCCTGCTTCATCAGGAACGGCACCACCCAGAAGGAGTGGATGACGTCCCGCGAGGTGAGGATGAACTGGACGGTCTCGCCCTTGGGCAGCCACAGCGTCGGCCCGGGGTTGCCCGTCTCCGGGTCGCGGTCACCGGGGATGCCGGCGACGTGCACGCCCTCGGCGCCCTCGGGGACGGCCGACATGAAGCGGTCCGGGATCGCGTCCAGCTCGGGGGCCGTCCTGTTGTCCGTGGAGGCGTCGCCGTCCACGTCCGCCAGGTAGTTGAAGCCCCAGCTCCACTGGTAGCCGACCACGTTGATGACGTGGTCGGGCTTGTCGGAGGTCTCCAGGAGCTTGGACTCGTCACGGGCGGTGAAGTAGAAGAGCACCGAGACGATGACGAGCGGGACCACGGTGTACAGGGCCTCGATGGGCACGTTGTACCGGGTCTGGGTGGGGATCTCCACCTTGGTGCGCGACCGCCGGTGGAAGATGACGCTCCACAGGATCAGCCCCCACACCAGCACGCCGACGGCGAGCGCGGCGAACCAGGAGCCCTGCCACAGGGAGAGGATGCGCGGCGCCTCCTCTGTGATGGGCGTGGGCATGCCGAGGCGGGGCAGGTCCTCCGAAGTGCAACCGGTGGCGGTCGCCAGGACCAGGGCCGCGGCCAACGCCTGCGGCAGCATCCGCCGCATCGGGCGCCGCGACGAGCGGTCGGAGCCGTTGGGACTCACGTAGCGCCTTCCCGAGAGTCTCGCCCGCACCGCCGGGCGCGGACCTGGTGACCGGGCGCCGGCCCTGGCGCGGGCAGGGGTTTGGATGTTTATGCGGACCAAACCCTACTGGACGCCCTCTGGGGCCGTGCGGGGAGGGTACGTAACGCACCGCGTGTCCCTCCGAAGGGGTGGAACCCCCCGGAACCGCTCCCTCCGCCGGTCCCTCCGCCGCTTCGCGCGCCGCCGGCCGGCGGGCCGCCGGCGGCGGGCCGCCGCGGGGGCCGTCCGGCCGGGGGCACGGGCCCGGCGGCGACGCACGGCACCGGCACCGGCACCGGCACCGGCAGGGGTTAGCGTGCTGAGGTGCCCTACTTCGACGCCGCGTCCGCGGTCCCCCTCCATCCCGTCGCCCGCCAGGCCCTGCTCGCCGCGCTGGACGAGGGCTGGGCCGATCCCGCGCGGCTGCACCGCGAGGGGCGGCGGGCCAGGCTGCTCCTGGACGCCGCGCGGGAGGCGGCCGCCGAGGCCGTCGGCTGCCGTCCGGACGAGCTGGTCTTCGCGCCGTCCGGCACCCGCGCGCTGCACACCGGGATCGCCGGGGCGCTGGCCGGACGGCGCCGGGCGGGGCGTCACCTGCTGGTCTCCGCCGTGGAGCACTCAGCCGTCCTGCACGCCGCCGGGGCCCACGAGGCGGCGGGCGGCTCGGTCAGCCGCGCCCCGGTGGACCGGGGCGGCCGCGTCGGCCCGGAACGGTTCGCGGAATTGCTCCGCGCGGGGGATGCGGGTGCCCCGGACGGCGGCGGCACGGCGCTGGCGTGCCTCCAGTCGGCCAACCACGAGGTCGGCACCGTGCAGCCGGTGGAGGCGGTGGCCGACGCCTGCCGGGAGGCGGGGGTGCCGCTGCTGGTGGACGCCGCCCAGTCGCTCGGCTGGGGGCAGGTCGGCGGCGCGTGGTCCCTGCTGGCCGCCAGCGCGCACAAGTGGGGCGGCCCCAGCGGCGTCGGCCTGCTGGTCGTGCGCAAGGGCGTGCGGTTCGCCCCGCACGCCCCGGCGGACGAGCGGGAGTCCGGCCGGATGCCCGGCTTCGAGAACCTGCCCGCGATCGTGGCCGCCGCCGCGTCGCTGCGGGCCGTCCAGGCCGAGGCCGCCGCCGAGGCGGAACGGCTGCGTCCGCTGGTGGACCGCATCCGGCGGGCCGTGCCCGCCTCGGTGCCCGACGCCGAGGTGGTGGGCGATCCGCTGCGCCGGCTGCCGCACGTGGTGACGTTCTCCTGCCTGTACGCGGACGGCGAGGCACTGCTGCACGCGCTGGACCGCGCGGGGTACTCCGTCTCGTCCGGCTCCTCGTGCACTTCCAGCACCCTGACGCCCAGCCACGTGCTGCGGGCGATGGGGGTGCTCTCGGAGGGCAACGTGCGGGTGTCGCTGCCCCGGGGGACGACGGCGCAGGAGGTGGACGGCTTCCTGGCCGCGCTGCCCGGCGCGGTGCGCGCGGTGCGCGACGCGCTCGCGGGCGCGGCGCGGGAGACGGCCGCCGCGGTGGAGCCGTCCCCCGGCGCCGACGGGATCACGCTCGACGCCCTGGGCACCCTGTGCCCGCTGCCGGTGATCGAGCTGGCGAAGGCGATCGGCCGCGTGCCGGTGGGCGGCGTCGTCACCGTGCTCGCGGACGACGAGGCCGCGCGGCTGGACATCCCCGCCTGGTGCGAGATGCGCGGCCACACCTACCTGGGGGCCGACGGCACCGCCCACCGCGTCCGCCGCGCGGCGTGAGCGCCGGGGCCGGCCGGGCCGCCGGCGCCAGCGGGCGGCGCCGTCAGGCGAGCCGGGAGTGGACCTCGGCCGCGGCGTCGGCGCCGTACGCCTTGGTGAAGCGCTCCATGAAGTGGCCGCGCTGCAACGCGTACTCCTGGGTGCCGACCGTCTCGATGACGAGCGTCGCCAGCATGCAGCCGACCTGCGCGGCGCGCTCCAGACCGACGTCCCAGGTCAGGCCGGAGAGGAAACCGGCGCGGAAGGCGTCGCCGACGCCGGTGGGGTCGGCCTTCTTCTCCTCCTGCGGGCAGCCGACCTCGACGGCGGGCTCGCCCGCCCGCTCGATGCGCACGCCGCGCGCCCCGAGCGTCGTCACCCGGGTGCCGACCTTCTCCAGCACCTCCTCGGCGGACCAGCCCGTCTTGCCCTCGATGAGGGCCGTCTCGTACTCGTTGGCGAACAGGTAGGCCGCTCCCTCGGTGAGCGCGCGGATCTCGCTGCCCTCCATGCGGGCGAGCTGCTGGGAGTAGTCGGCGGCGAACGGGATGCCGCGGGAGCGGCACTCCTCGGTGTGGCGCAGCATCGCCTCGGGGTCGTCGGCGCCGATGTGCACCAGGTCCAGCGGGCCGACCCGGTCGGCGACGGTCTGGAGCTCGATCAGCCGCGCCTCGCTCATGGCGCCGGTGTAGAAGGAGCCGATCTGGTTGTGGTCGGTGTCGGTGGTGCACACGAAGCGCGCGGTGTGCAGCACCTCGGAGATGCGCACGGAGCCGGTGTCCACGCCGTGCCGGTCCAGCCAGGAGCGGTACTCGGCGAAGTCGCCGCCGGCCGCGCCGACGAGGACGGGCCGGGCGCCGAGCTGGCCCATGCCGAAGCAGATGTTGGCGGCCACACCGCCGCGCCGCACGTCGAGGGTGTCCACCAGGAAGGACAGGGAGACGGTGTGCAGCTGATCGGCGACGAGCTGGTCCGCGAAGCGGCCGGGGAACGTCATGAGGTGATCGGTGGCGATGGAGCCGGAGACGGCGATGCGCACGGCGGACTGCTCCTGTCGGACGGGCGGTGGCGGGTGACGCCTCACGCTACCGGTTCACCCCGGTGGCCCGGCACCGGTACCTACCGACGGTTACTACCCGAAAGTAGGGCTTACCCGGCGGGCGGAAGATGCGTAACGTCACGGACATGACCGAACGCACGACTGACCCCGGTACCGCCCCCGCCCCCGACGCCACCCCGGCCTTCAGCGACCCGAAGGCGTCCCCGGCCCCCGAGCCCGAGTCGCTGGCAGAGCTGCGCGGCGACTGCTCCCGGATGTCCGGACGCTGGGCGGACCGGCCCCGCCACGCCGCCGCGCCGCCCGAGCCGCTGCACGGCGTGCGGGTCCCGGACGGCTCCGCACGCCTGCTGGACGGCATGTCCGAGTACGGCGACTGACCCGGCTCCCGCGCCACCGGGGCACCCGCGCGGCGCCCCGGTGGAACCGTGTGCGCCGCTCGCCCGTCCCACCGGCGTCCCTCAAAGGGCAGGGCCCACGGAGTGTGAGGAGCGATGCGGTGAGCAGCGATACCGTCCCCGCGGATGAGCGTGACGAATCCACCGGACCCGGCGAGCGGCCCGGCCGCGCGCGGGCGGGCCGCCGGCGGCTGGCCGCTGTGGCGGTCGCCGCGGCCGTGCTGCTGACCGGCGGTGGCGCGTACTGGGCGGCGACGGGCCACGGCCCGGGGCGGCCGGACGGCGGTCCCGCCGTGCCGCGGGACCTCCGGCCGCTGGCGCTGGACGGCCCCGCGCGGGCCGCGTCGGCCGCCGAGCAACCCGCCCCGGACAGCGGGACGGGCAGCGGGACGGGAGACGGCTACCGGGTGGCGGGCACGCTGCCCGAGGGCCCGGAGAGCGCCCCGGTGTTCCGGCCGGCCCCCCGGGCGGACCAGGAGACGGTGACGGCGCTGGCCCGCGCCCTGGGCATCGCCGCGCGGCCGGAGCGGGTGAACGGTTCCTGGCGCGCGGCCGACGGCACGGACGGCACGGGCCCGGTGCTGCACGTCGCCGCCCAGGGCGGCGGTGCCTGGACCTTCACCCGCTACGGCGGCCACGGCGGCACCGCGGCCGGGCCGGACGCACCCGTCTCCACGCAGGCGCCGCCCCCGGCGGACGCCCCAGGCGCCCCCGCCGGAGGCGGCTCCCGGCCCGCCCAGCCGATCACCCCGCCGGTGCCGCGGGCCCAGGCCGAGGAGGTCGCCGCGCCGGTGCTGGAGGCCGTGGGCCTGGCGGGCGCGGGGGTGGACGCCGGCCGGACGACGGGGGCGCTGCGCACGGTGGAGGCCGCCCCGCAGGTGGGCGGATTGCCGACGCACGGCTGGGAGACCACGGTGACCGTCGGCGCCGACGGTGTGCTCGTCCGGGCGGCGGGGATGCTGGCACGCCCGGCCCCGGGCCCGGAGTACCCGGTGGTGGACGCCCCGGAAGCGCTGCGCGCGCTGGAGGAGGACGGCGCGGCGGCCACGGTGCACTGCGTCCGGGCGCCGTGCGGGACCTCCCGGCGGGCCGCGCCGGGCGGCACGGTGACGGGCGCCTCGTTCGGCCTGGCGGCCTACCGCTCCGGCGGGACGCCGTTGCTGGTGCCGGCCTGGCTGTTCGAGGTGGACGGCGGCACGGGCGCGCACACGGTGGCCTTCCCCGCCGTGGAACCCCGCTACCTGACGACGACGGCGGCCGGGGAGCGGCCGGGACCGGGGGACGTTCCGGCCGCGCCGCCGGAGCCGGGTGCGGCGGAACCGGCGCTGTCGCAGCCCGGGAGCGCCGAGCCCGCGCGGCCCGGCCCGGCCCCGGAGGGCGGTCCGGCGCGGCCGAAGGGGGACGACCTCGGCGGGCTCGGTCCCGGACAGCAGCCGCCGGGGCTCGCGGACCTCTCCCGGGAGGGCCTGTGGGCGGACGCCTACGCCGCCGGTGACCGGAGGCTGACCGTGCACCTGACGGGCGGCGTCTGCCACGCCTACGCGGCACGGGCCGAGGAGAGCGCGGACCGCGTGGTGATCTCCGTCTCACAGGAGGCGGTCGACCCCGGGCAGCCGTGCATCCTCCTCGCGAAGGAACTGGCGCTGGAGGTCACGCTGGAGCGGCCGGTGGGCGCCCGCACGGTGGTGGACGCGGCCGGGGACCGCGTGCCCGTGCGCGGCTGAGGACGCCGCCGCCCGCGCGCCGTCGCACGGCAACGCCGAAGGGCGGTCACCCCGGTGGGGTGACCGCCCTTCGGCGGTTCGCCGTCCCGGCCGTGCGGCCGGGCGGCGGCCTCAGCTGAAGGAGTCGCCGCAGGCGCAGGAGCCCGTGGCGTTCGGGTTGTCGATCGTGAAGCCCTGCTTCTCGATGGTGTCGACGAAGTCGATCGAGGCGCCGTGCAGGTACGGGGCGCTCATGCGGTCGGTGACCACCTTGACGCCGTCGAAGTCCTTCACGACGTCGCCGTCGAGGGAGCGCTCGTCGAAGAAGAGCTGGTAGCGCAGCCCCGAGCAGCCGCCGGGCTGAACGGCGACGCGCAGCGCCAGGTCGTCCCGGCCCTCCTGCTCCAGCAGGCTCCTGACCTTCGCCGACGCGGCGTCCGACAGGATGATGCCGTCAGTCTGGGTGGCCGTCTCGTCCGATACGGACATCTGCTTCTCTCCCGGGTTGTACGGACTGCTCTGCCACCTGGGGAACAGGCGGCCTCCCGGATTCATTCCGGTGCGGGCACGTCGTGGCGGAATTCTTCGGATGTACTGCGGTTCTGGGGATCTCGCGGTCTCTCCTCCCCTCATGCTCGCACACCGCCCGCCCACCGGTCACGGGCGCGTGAGGGGGGCGGACGGCCGGTGGCCGGGGAGTGCGTCACATCGCCCCGCTCAGCATCGTCAGACTGACACGAAGCGGCTATCATTAATAACGTCAGATAGACGAGAAAGGGGTCTCCGGTCCCGGAGGTCCCCGAATCAAGGGTGCGTGCCGTCAGCTTCCGAGGCGCCCGGATTCGCCCAGAGGAGTGAACAACGTGAACCCCGCCAACACCCTGGACGTCCAGCCCTCGCCGCTGGCCCTGCTGCTGCTCGGCCGGGAGGCCGACCCGCGCAGCGAGCGCGGCGTGGAGTGCCCCGGCGACCTGCCGGCCCCCTCGGACCCGGATCTGGTGGAGCGCGCCCGCACGGCCAAGGCCGCGCTCGGCGAGCGCGTCTTCGTGCTCGGCCACCACTACCAGCGCGACGAGGTCATCCAGTTCGCGGACGTCACCGGCGACTCCTTCAAGCTGGCCAGGGACGCCGCCGCCCGCCCGCAGGCCGAGTACATCGTCTTCTGCGGCGTGCACTTCATGGCCGAGTCCGCCGACATCCTGACCGGGGACGACCAGCAGGTGATCCTGCCGGACCTGGCGGCGGGCTGCTCGATGGCCGACATGGCGACGGCCGAGCAGGTCGCCGAGTGCTGGGACGTGCTCGCCGACGCGGGCATAGCCGACGTCACCGTGCCCGTCTCGTACATGAACTCCTCCGCCGACATCAAGGCGTTCACCGGACGCCACGGCGGCACCATCTGCACCTCCTCCAACGCCCGCCGCGCGCTGGACTGGGCGTTCGGCAGCGGCGAGAAGGTCCTGTTCCTGCCCGACCAGCACCTCGGCCGGAACACCGCCGTGCGCGACATGGGCATGTCCCTCACGGACTGCGTCGTCTACAACCCGCACAAGCCGAACGGCGGGCTGACCGCCGAGGAGCTGCGGGACGCGAAGATGATCCTGTGGCGCGGGCACTGCTCGGTGCACGGCCGCTTCTCGCTCGACTCGGTGAACGACGTGCGCGACCGGATGCCCGGCGTGAACGTGCTCGTGCACCCCGAGTGCCGGCACGAGGTCGTCGCGGCGGCGGACCACGTCGGCTCGACGGAGCACATCATCCGGACGCTGGACGCGGCGCCCGCCGGGTCGAAGTGGGCCATCGGCACCGAGCTGAACCTCGTGCGGCGGCTGGCGAACCGTTACGCCGCCGAGGGCAAGGAGATCGTCTTCCTCGACAAGACGGTGTGCTTCTGCTCGACGATGAACCGCATCGACCTGCCGCACCTGGTGTGGGCGCTGGAGTCGCTGGCGAACGGCACGGTGGTCAACCGCATCCAGGTGGACCCGGAGACGGAGAAGTTCGCCAAGCTGGCGCTGGAGCGGATGCTGGCCCTGCCGTGAGCCGGGTCTGAGCCCTGCGGGGCCGCCCGGGCCGCCCGCACTCACCGGGCCCGGGCCGCCCCGCGGGGCACCGGAACCTCGGCCGCGAGTCAGCCGCGCACGCCGAAGAGGTGGAGGAGTTCGGCCACGTCACGGTAGGGGTCGGTGCGGCCCGCACGCTCCTCGGCGGCCAGCTCCCCCTCCTCCGGCCCGGGCCCGGCCCCGGCGTCCGGGCCCGGCGACGGGGCGGCCGGGCCTCCGGCGAAGACGCCGACGCCGTACCAGGCGTGCAGCGGGGCGCCGATCCCGGCGAGGGTGGCGGTCAGCGCGGCCCGGCGGTGGGTGCGGGCCAGGCGGCCGTCCTCCCCCGCCACGATGGGGTGGTCGAAGGCGGCGAGCGCCGCCTCCCAGTCCCCCGCGAGCCCCGGGCGCAGGGCCAGGGCGTCGGCGTTGCGCACCACGAGCGAGAGCAGCCCGCCGATAGCGAGGACCCGCGCCAGCCCGGCGAGCAGCGGCCCCGGCTCGTCGGTGTGGGAGAGCGCGCCGTGGCACAGGACGACGTCGAACGTGCGCGGCTGGAAGTGCACCCCGGTCTCCCCCGGCGCGCCCGCCAGCAGCCGCACCCGGCTCCGCACGCCCGCCGGTTTCGTCACAACGCGGGCCCGGACGGCGCTGAGGCCTGGGCCCTCCGGGGCCAGGACGGTCACCTCGTGCCCGAGCCCGGCCAGCCGCAGCGGCTGCTCCCCCGGTATCGGCTCCGGAAGCAGGTGGTGCGGGCCGGGCGCCGCCCCGACGTCCAGGACCCGCAGCCGGCGGCCCACCGGGAAGCGCTCGGCGAGGTGCGCGTCGAGCCGGTGCGCGACGAGCGTCGCGCGAACCGCGTCGGGCATCAGCGGCGGGGCGCCTCGCCCCGGGCGACCTGCGGCTTGGGCAGGCGCATGCGGCGCATCTGGAGGGTGCGCATGAGGGCGTACAGGGTGACGCCGCGCAGGTTCTCGTTGGGGAAACGCTCGCGCAGCCCCTTCTTCAGCCGCCGCACGGTGACGAACGAGTCGGCCACGATCATCACGATCACGCCGAGCCACAGCAGCAGCGACATGTTCTGCGCCTGCGGGTTCTGCACGAGGTTCATGGCGAAGATCACCAGGGCGATGGGCAGGAAGAACTCCGCCACGTGCCACTTGCCGTCCACGAAGTCGCGGGCGAAGCGCCGCTCCGGGCCCCGGTCGCGCAGCGGCAGGTAGCGCTCGTCACCGGTGGCCATCGCCTGCCGCTGCCGGGCCATCTCGGCGCGCCGGGTCTCGCGGGCGCGCTTGGCCGCCTCCTTGCGGTTGGCGGGCACCTTGGCCACCGCCCGGCGCTGGGCCTGGGCCTCGGAGCGCTTGGGCGTGGGGCGGCCCTTGGGCGCCTGCGGGTCGCGCGGCTGCTTGGTCAGATCCACGTCCGGCGTCGCGGACGCGCCCTGGTCATCCTTGGAACGGCTTCGGAACACGCCCCCAAGAGTACGTCGTGCACAGGTGTGGCCCTCACCCGCACGGGGAACGATCCGGCAACGGTGCCCGGCGGGGCGGCCGCGCGCCGTTCCCGTCCCCGGTCCGCGACCCTGCTCGCTCATCCCCTGGCGGGAGACGCGCGGCGCACGATCGTCCTGGAGAAGGAGCAGATCAGGCCCGTGGCAGTGCGGTAATGGAGACAGGGCCCGTACTGTGGGTTCCTGTAGGGATGCTGAGGCTCGAACAGTCCGTCACGAAGGGGGCGCGCGAGGCCCATGAGCGGTGTCATGAAGCGGATGGGGATGCTGTTCCGCGCGAAGGCCAACAAGGCCCTGGACCGGGCCGAGGACCCGCGCGAGACGCTGGACTACTCGTACCAGAAGCAGCTCGAACTCCTCCAGAAGGTCCGGCGCGGTGTCGCGGACGTGGCCACCTCGCGCAAGCGGCTCGAACTCCAGCTGGGGCAGCTCAACCAGCAGGCGGGGAAGCTGGAGGAGCAGAGCCGCAAGGCGCTGGCGCTGGGCCGGGAGGACCTGGCCAGGGAGGCGCTGACCCGCAGGTCGGGGCTCCAGCAGCAGGTGGCCGACCTGGAGACGCAGCACCAGACGCTCCAGGGCGAGGAGGAGAAGCTGACGCTGGCGGCGCAGCGGCTCCAGGCCAAGGTGGACGCCTTCCGCACGAAGAAGGAGACCATCAAGGCCACCTACACGGCCGCGCAGGCGCAGACGCGCATCGGCGAGGCGTTCTCCGGCATCTCCGAGGAGATGGGCGACGTCGGCCTCGCGGTGCAGCGCGCCGAGGACCGCACCGCGCAGCTCCAGGCCCGCGCCGGGGCGATCGACGAGCTGCTGGCCTCCGGGGCGCTGGACGACCCGACGGGCACGGCCAAGGACGACCTGAGCGCCGAGCTGGACCGCATCTCCGGCGGTTCCGACGTCGAGCTGGAGCTCCAGCGGATGAAGGCGGAGCTGGCGGGCGGTCCGAGCGCGGGCCAGCAGGCCATCGAGGGCGGCGCGGGCGGCGGGGCGCAGGCCCCGCAGCAGCAGCCGTCGTCCCAGCAGCAGGACGCCCCCCGGTTCGACAAGCAGTGACCGCCGTCCGCGACGGACGGGTGTACGACCCGGCCCCCGGGCCGGGGTCCCCTGAGAAGGAGCGCAACGTGATCGTACGGATCATGGGGGAAGGGCAGGTGAAGCTGGACGACGCCCACTTCACCGAGCTGGACGAGCTGGACGACGCGCTGCTCGCCGAGCTGGAGGGCGGTGACGAGGCGGGCTTCCGCCGGACGCTGGGGGCGCTGCTCGACGCCGTGCACCGCCTCGGCACGCCGCTCGCGGACGACGCGCTGGAACCCTCCGAGCTGATCCTCCCCGAACGCGGGGCCACGATCGACGAGGTGCGGGCCATGCTGTCGGACGACGGGCTGTTCCCGGCCGTCTGAGCCCCCTGGTCGCCGGACGGGTCACCGCGTGGCGCCGTCCGGCGGAGTGAGCATCCCCTGCCGGGCGGGCGAGGGGGAGACTGCGGACATGAGCGCTGCCGCCCGCCGTCCGGCTCCTCCCCGCCCGTTCCGGCCCCGCCCCTTCCGGTCCCACCCCACCCGGCTCCGCCTCTCCCGGCCCCGTGCCGCCCGCGCCTGCGCCGCCGCCCTGTGCGCGGCGGCGCTGCTGGCGGGCTGCGCCGGGGTGAGCGGTTCCGGCAGCGGCCCCTCCCCCGGCGCGTCCGCCTCCGGGCCCGCCCCGTCCGGCGGTCCGAATGGTCCGAGCGGCTCCGGCGCGCCGTCCGGTCCCGACGCGCTCCAGGAGCGCTACCGGTCCGTCGTCGAGGACGTGCTGCCGTCAGTCGTCCAGATCACCACGGACGAGGACCTGGGCTCGGGCGTGGTGTACGACGCCGAGGGCCACATCGTCACCAACGCGCACGTGGTGGGCGGGGCCGAGACGTTCGAGGTCACTCTCGCCACCGGCGGCGGGCCGCTGAAGGCGGAGCTGGTGGCCGCCTACCAGGACCAGGACCTCGCCGTCATCCGGCTGGCGAAGCCGCCGCGCGCCCTGCGGCCGGCCGTCTTCGGCGACTCCGCCCGGGTGGAGGTGGGGCAGATCGTGCTGGCCATGGGCAATCCGCTGGGCCTGTCCTCCAGCGTCACCCAGGGCATCGTCTCGGCGGTGGGCCGCTCGGTGAGCGAGGGCGAGGGCGGGGCGACGATCGGCGACATGGTGCAGACCTCCGCCGCCATCAACCCCGGCAACAGCGGCGGCGCGCTGGTGGACCTGGCCGGGCGGGTCATCGGCATCCCCACGCTCGCCGCCCGCGACCCGCAGTTCGGCGCGGCGCCCGCGCCGGGCATCGGGTTCGCCATCCCGGCGGCGACGGTGCGCGACCTTGCCGGGCAGATGATCGAGCACGGCGAGGTGGTGGACCCGGACAAGGCGGCCCTCGGCGTGACCGTGCGCACCGTGCTGGGCGACGACTTCCGCCCGGCCGGGGTGTCCGTCGTGGACGTCGCGGACGGCGGGCCCGCCGAGGCGGCCGGGCTGCGCGCCGGGGACGTCGTCGTGCGGGTGGACGACGACGAGGTCACCGACGTCGTCACCCTCGCCGAGGCGCTGGCCGGGCACGAGCCCGGAGACCGGGTGACGGTCACCTACCGGCGCGGCGGGGAACGGGACACCGTCCGCGTCCGCCTCGGCGAGGCGTGACGGGGGCGCTCAGCCCGCGTCGTCCGCGTGCAGGCTCATCGGACCGTAGACCTCGGCGCCGTCCTCCAGCAGCCGCGCCTGGTCGACGCCCCGGTCCAGCAGTTCCTTCCAGTTCTCCCCGATCCAGGACTCCGCGTCGCCCTGGGTGGAGAACTCCTCGACCGGCACCGGGGAGTCCACCCCGCTGCCGTCCGCGCTCTCGAACTGCCACGTCCACGCCATGTCGGCCTCCTGGCTGCTGCGGAAACACTGGAAGATCACCGGCATCCCTGCCCGCAGGGTACTAGGACTACCCGTGCCGGCCCGGCGGGGACGCCCCGGCCCGGCGGTGTCCGGGCGGGTGCGCGCGCCGACCGGAGCGGGACGCGAGACGATCGTGCCGTGGACGTCACTCTGCTCGGCACCGGCGCACCGGCCGGACTCCCCCGCCCCGACTGCCCGTGCGCCGCCTGCGCGGGCTCCGCCGGGCACCGCGCGCGGGCCGCCACCGCGCTGCTCGTGGACGGCACCCTCCTCGTCGACCTCACGCCCGGACCGGCCTTCGCCGCCGCCCGCGCGGGCCGGTCCCTCCAGGGGGTGCGGCAGGTGCTGCTGTCCCACCCGCAGGACGGCCCGGCCCTGGAGATCCCCGCCGGGCTGCCCGCGCCGGTGCGGGTGCCGGACGGGCAGGAGCTGGTGCTGATCAGCGGCCACCGGGTGCGGGCGGTCGCGCTGGACGCGCCCGGCACCGGGTACGAGATCACCGGCCCCGACGGGCGGCGGCTGCTCTACCTGCCGCCGGGCGGCTCACCCGCCGGGCTGGCCCCCGCCGCCGTCCCCTACGACCTGGTACTGCTCGACGTCGTCGGCCGCCCCGCCGCGCTGGCCCGGCTGCGCGCCGCCAAGGCCGTGGGGCCGACCACGGACGTGGTGGCCGTCCACCTCGACCACGACGTGCCGCCCGGGCCCGAGCTGCACCGCCGGCTCGCGGCCGCCGGTGCCCGCGCCGAGCCGGACGGCACCACGCTCACCGCCGGGGACTTCCGCGCCGTCCCCGACGTGCCGCGCCGCACCCTGGTGCTGGGCGGCGCCCGCTCGGGCAAGTCGGCGGAGGCCGAGCGGCGGCTCGCGGCGTTCCCCGGCGTCCTGTACGTCGCCACGGGCGGACGCAGGGACGGCGACGCCGAGTGGGCCGCCCGCGTCAGCGCGCACCGCGAGCGCCGCCCGGCCACCTGGCACACCGCGGAGACCTGCGACCTGGTGCCGCTGCTGGCCGACGCGGACGGGCCGCCGCTGCTCGTGGACTGCCTGGCGCTGTGGCTGACGGACGCGATGGACGCGGTGGACGCCTGGTCGGACGCGGCGTGGGCGAACGGCGGCGCGCGGGAGCTGGCCCGCCGGACGGACGCGCTGGTGGCGGCCCTGCGCGCGACGCGCCGCACCGTCGTCGCGGTCAGCAACGAGGTCGGTTCCGGCGTGGTGCCGGGCACGCCCGCGGGCCGCCGGTTCCGTGACGAGCTGGGACGGCTCAACGCCGCCGTCTCCGCCGAGTGCGAGCAGGCCCTCCTCGTCGTCGCCGGGAACGCGCTGCCGCTGCGCGGCGACGTGTAGCCGGGCGCTCCCGGCGAGCCGGCAGGGCCGGGCGGACGCTCCCGGCAGGACCGGGCGGCCGGGCGGGCCGCAGGCCCCGGGGCGTGCGGTGGGACGCGCGCACCGGGCGGGTAACCTCGCCCCATGAGCGTCCCTCCAAGCGAAGACCGCCTCAACCTGGACGACTTCGGCGACCTCGTCGAGCGGCCCGACGGCGGCGTCCGCCGCGACGCCGAGGAGCGCCGGGCCCGCACCGCCCAGCCGCCCGGCGCGCTGGGGCGGCTGGACGGACTCGGCGAGTGGCTCGCCGCCGCGCAGGGCAGGGTGCCGGTGCGGCCGCTGGAACGGCCCCGCCTGGTCGTCTTCGCCGGCGACCACGGCATCGCCGAGCTGGACGTCTCGGGGCGCCCGGCGGGCTCGGCCGCGGCGCTGGTGCGTGACGCGCTGGAGGGCACCAGCCCCGGCGCCGTCCTCGCCCGCCGGTCCGGGGTGCCGCTGCAGATCGTGGACATGGGGCTGGACTGCCCCGCGGACGAACTGCCCGCCGAGGTCACCCGGCACCGGGTGCGCCGCTCCTGCGGGCGGGCGGACATCGAGGACACCCTGACCGCCGACGAGGCCGCGCGGGCGTTCCGGGCCGGGATGGCCGTCGCCGACGAGGAGGCCGACGCCGGTACGGACCTGGTGGTGCTCGGGGACCTCAGCGTGGGCGGCACCACGGCGGCGGGCATCCTCATCGCGGCCCTGTGCGGCACCGACGCCTCGGTCGTCACCGGACGCGGCGGCACCGCCATCGACGACCTGACGTGGATGCGCAAGTGCGCCGCCATCCGGGACGGGCTGCGCCGCGCCCGGCCCGCCCTGGGCGACCAGCTGCACCTGCTGGCCGCCTGCGGCGGCGCCGACCTCACCGCGATGACCGGCTTCCTGCTCCAGTCGGCGGTGCGCCGCACGCCCGTGCTGCTGGACGGTGTGGTGTCGGCCGCGTGCGCGCTGGTGGCGCAGCGGGTCGCGTTCCGGGCGCCGGACTGGTGGCTCGCCGGGCACGTCAGCGGCGAACCGGGCCAGGCCAAGGCGCTGGACCGCCTGAACCTCGAACCGGTGCTGGACCAGGGCGTCACGCTCGGGGAGGGCGCCGGGGCGCTGCTGGCCCTGCCGCTCGTGCAGGCCGCCGCCGCGCTGGCCGCCGAACTGCCCGAGGTGCCGGACGCCTCCCCGGAGCCGGAGCCGGAGGCGGCGGGGGACGCGGCGCCGGAACTCTTCGAGGCCACCTGACGGACGCCGGGGCCTCCTCCCGTGCCGGTTCGCCTCCGGCGGCGCGGTTAGCCTTTCGCCCGATGAACGACACACCGGCACGTCCCGCGGACGGCCTGCGCTTCGCCTTCGGCACGCTCACCGTGCTGCCCGTCACCGTCCGCCGCTGGGACCGCGCCGCCGCGCGGGGCGGCATGCTCTGCGCGCCGGCGGCCGGTCTGGCCGTCGGGATGGCCGCCGCCCTGGCGGGCGCGGTGCCGCTGGCGCTCGGCGCGGGGCCGCTGCCCTCGGCGGTCGTCGCCGTCGCGGCCTGCGCCGTCCTGACCCGCGGCCTGCACCTGGACGGGCTCGCCGACGTCGCCGACGGGCTGGGCAGCGGCCGGGACGCCGCCGGGGCGCTGGCGGTGATGAAGCAGTCCGACATCGGCCCGTTCGGCGTCGTCACGCTGGTGCTGGTGGTGCTGGGCCAGGTCGCGGCGCTGGCCGGGCTGTACGGGCGGGGCTGGGCCACCGGCGCGGCGGCCCTGGTCGTCGCCGCCACCACCGCGCGGGCCGCGCTGACGCTGGCCGCCCGGCGCGGCGTGCCCGCCGCGCGGGCGGAGGGCCTGGGCGCCGTCGTGGCGGAGGCGGTTCCCGCCGGGGGCGCGCTGGCCGTGGCCGCGGCGGTGGCGGTGGCGGGCGGGGCGGCGGGCGCCCTGGGCGGGCCCGCGGACGCCGCGCGGTGGGCGGCGGGTGTCCTCGCGGGCCTGGGCGCGGCGGAACTGCTGCTGCGCCGGTGCCGGACGCGGCTCGGCGGCGTCACCGGTGACGTGTTCGGCGCCGTGGCCGAAACGGCGGGCACGGCGTGCCTGTTCGTGCTGCTGGCGGGCTGAGCCCCGGACGGTTCCCGGCCGCCCGTCCCGGTGGACGCGGCGGGGCGTAGGCTCGGACTCCATCAGACTCCCGGAACATTCACACGAATCTCCGACGAACAGGATCGCCAGGACTGTGACTGCACTGACGCTCAGTACCTCGTCCGCCGCAACGACGCGCGTGGACGCCATCGTCATCGGCATCGCCAAGAGCGCCGACGGCGCCGACACCCCGGTGCTCGCACCCGGTGCCGAAACGGTGGACCAGGCATTCGGCGGGCGGCTCGCCACCGTGCTGGAGACGCTCGGTGCGAGCGGCGGCGAGGGCGAGGTCACCAAGCTCCCCGCCCCGGAGGGCTTCAAGGCCCCCGTCGTGCTCGCGGTGGGCCTCGGCACGGCCCCCGAGGGTCTCGCGGACGGCGCGGGCTTCGCGCCGGAGACGCTGCGGCGGGCGGCGGGCGCCGCAGCCCGCGCCCTGACCGGCACCGGCAAGGCCGCCTTCGCGCTGCCCGTCGCCGACAGCACCGAGTCCGTGGCCGCGGTGGGCGAGGGCGCGCTGCTGGGCGCCTACGCGTTCACCGCCTACCAGGGCAAGGAAGGCGCCCGCGCCAAGGGCGGCAAGGGGAGCAAGGGCGGCAAGGGCGGCCGCGCGGCGGGCAAGGGCGCGAAGACGCCGGACGACGGCAGCGCCCCGCTGGCCGAGATCACCCTGCTGGGCGCCAAGCCGCGCGACAAGGCGCACAAGGCGGCCGTCGCCCGGGCGGCCGTGCTCGCCGACGAGGTCGCGCGGGCCCGGGACCTGATCAACACCCCGCCCAACGACCTCACCCCCGCCGTCTTCGCCGCGCAGGCCCTGGCCGCCGCCAAGGAGCACGGCCTCACGGCGGAGGTCTGGGACGAGAAGGCGCTCGCCAAGGGCGGCTTCGGCGGCATCCTCGGCGTCGGCCAGGGTTCGCAGAACCCGCCCCGGCTGGTGCGCATCGCCTACACGCCGTCCAAGGCGAAGCGGACGCTGGCGCTGGTCGGCAAGGGCATCACGTACGACTCGGGCGGCATCTCGCTGAAGCCGGCCGGTCACAACGAGACCATGAAGTGCGACATGAGCGGCGCCGCCGCCGTCTTCGCCGCCGTCGTGGCCGCGGCCCGGCTGGGCCTGTCCGTGGGCGTCACCGGCTGGCTGGCGCTCGCCGAGAACATGCCGTCCGGCTCCGCGATCCGCCCCGGCGACGTGCTGTCCATGTACAGCGGCAAGACGGTCGAGGTGCTCAACACCGACGCCGAGGGCCGCCTGGTGCTGGCCGACGCGCTGACCCGCGCCTGCGAGGAGTCGCCGGACGCGGTGGTGGACGTCGCCACGCTGACCGGTGCCATGGTCCTCGCCCTGGGCAACCGCACGTTCGGGATCATGTCGAACGACGACGCGTTCCGCGCGGAGCTGCACGGCACGGCCGAGGAGGCCGGGGAGCAGTCCTGGCCGATGCCGCTGCCCGCCGAGCTGCGCAAGGGCATGGACTCCCCCGTCGCCGACCTCGCCAACATGGGCGAGCGGATGGGCGGCGGCCTGGTGGCCGGTCTCTTCCTCAAGGAGTTCGTCGCCGAGGGCACCCGCTGGGGGCACCTGGACATCGCCGGTCCCGCCTTCAACGAGTCCGGGCCGTTCGGCTACACCCCCAAGGGGGGTACCGGCTCCGCGGTGCGGACGCTGGTGCGGCTGGCCGAGCGCACGGCGGACGGCGAGCTGGACTGACCCCCGCCCGGACGGTGACGGCGGCGGCCTCCCCCGGGGGCCGTCCCGGACCGCGATCGCGGCCCTCCCCGGCGGCGCGCGCCGCGCCGCCGGGGAGGGCCGCGCGGCGTCCACCGGTGTTCGCCCTCAGCGATCACGCGTGCCTACTGCCCGGTAGTCCCCCCGTGGGGGCGTGTACGCGGTCATCGGACGGTGCACGCGACGTCTCACACACCGGCCCCGCGTCCCGTCACGCGCCGACAAGTGCGAAGATGTTGTCTCGGCAGGACAGGGGCCCGCTCAACCCACAGGGCCGAAGCAAGAAGCGGCCGAACGCACAAGCCGCCCGGTCACAGCCGACCGGCTCCGGCGCACCCATGCATGGAGGACGTGACGTGGCGAACGACGCCAGCACCGTTTTCGACCTAGTGATCCTCGGTGGTGGCAGCGGCGGGTACGCCGCTGCACTGCGCGCTTCGCAGCTGGGTCTGGACGTCGCCCTGATCGAGAAGGACAAGGTGGGCGGCACCTGCCTGCACTACGGCTGCATCCCCACGAAGGCTCTGCTGCACGCCGGTGAGCTGGCCGACCAGGCCAGGGAAGGCGCCGAGTTCGGCGTCAAGACCACGCTCGACGGCATCGACATGGCGGGCGTGCACAAGTACAAGGACGGCGTGATCGCCGGACTCTACAAGGGTCTCCAGGGACTCATCGCCTCGCGAAAGATCACCTACGTGGAGGGCGAGGGCCGCCTGTCCTCCCCGACCTCGGTGGACGTGAACGGCCAGCGCTACGAGGGCCGCCACATCCTGCTGGCCACCGGCTCGGTGCCCAAGTCCCTGCCGGGCCTGGAGATCGACGGCGACCGGATCATCTCCTCCGACCACGCCCTCGTCCTGGACCGGGTCCCGAAGTCCGCGATCATCCTGGGCGGCGGCGTCATCGGCGTCGAGTTCGCGTCCGCGTGGAAGTCCTTCGGCTCGGAGGTCACGGTCATCGAGGGCCTGCCGCACCTCGTGCCGGCCGAGGACGAGAACAGCTCCAAGCTGCTGGAGCGGGCGTTCCGCAAGCGGGGCATCAAGTTCTCCCTCGGGTCCTTCTTCGAGAAGGCCGAGTACACCGACAGCGGCGTCAAGGTCACCCTGGCCAACGGCAAGGAGTACGAGGCCGAGGTGCTGCTCGTCGCCATCGGCCGCGGCCCGGTCTCGCAGGGCCTCGGCTACGAGGAGGCCGGCGTCGCCATGGAGCGCGGCTACGTCCTGGCGGACGAGTACTGCCAGACGAACGTGCCGTCGGTCTCGGCCGTGGGCGACCTCATCCCCACGCTCCAGCTCGCGCACGTCGGCTTCGCCGAGGGCATCCTCGTCGCGGAGCGGCTGGCCGGGCAGAAGGTCGTGCCGATCGACTACGACGGCGTGCCGCGCGTCACCTACTGCCACCCGGAGGTCGCCTCGGTCGGCCTCACGGAGGCGAAGGCCAAGGAGGTGTACGGCGCCGACGCGGTCGTGACGCTCAAGTACAACCTCGGCGGCAACGGCCGCAGCAAGATCCTCAAGACGCAGGGCGAGATCAAGCTCGTCCAGGTGCGGGACGGAGCCGTGGTCGGCGTCCACATGGTCGGTGACCGGATGGGCGAGCAGATCGGCGAGGCCCAGCTCATCTACAACTGGGAGGCGCTGCCCGCCGAGGTCGCGCAGCTCATCCACGCCCACCCCACGCAGAACGAGGCACTCGGCGAGGCGCACCTGGCGCTGGCCGGCAAGCCGCTGCACTCCCACGACTGATCACGTCGGGCGCGACCACATCCGTACCTTTTCGTAAGGAGCAACCGAAACCATGGCGGTTTCCGTAACCCTGCCGGCGCTCGGCGAGAGCGTCACCGAGGGCACCGTCACCCGCTGGCTGAAGGCCGAGGGTGAGACCGTCGAGGCCGACGAGCCGCTGCTCGAAGTCTCGACGGACAAGGTCGACACCGAGATCCCGGCCCCGGCCGCCGGTGTCCTCTCCTCCATCAAGGTCGCCGAGGACGAGACGGTGGAGGTCGGCGCCGAGCTGGCCGTCATCGACGACGGTTCCGGCGGCGGATCCGCTCCCGAGGCCGAGGCCGAGCCGGAGCCGGAGCAGGCCCAGCCGGAGCAGCCCGAGCCGCAGCAGCAGGCCCAGCCGCAGCAGCAGGCCCAGCCGGAGCCGCAGGCCCAGCCGGAGCAGCCCGAGCCGCAGCAGGCCGAGGCCGAGCCCGAGCAGGCCCCGCAGGGCGGTGGCGGTTCCGCGTCCGGCACCGACGTCGTGCTGCCCGCGCTGGGCGAGTCCGTCACCGAGGGCACCGTCACGCGCTGGCTCAAGGAGGTCGGCGACGACGTCGAGGCCGACGAGCCGCTGCTGGAGGTGTCCACGGACAAGGTGGACACCGAGATCCCGGCGCCCACGGCGGGCACCCTGCTGGAGATCCTGGTCGGCGAGGACGAGTCGGCCGAGGTCGGCGCGAAGCTCGCGGTGATCGGCGAGAAGGGCGCGGCCCCGGCCGCCGCCCCCGCGCAGGAGCCGCAGGCCGAGCCCGAGCAGGCCAAGCCGGAGCCCGAGCCGCAGCAGGCCGAGCCCGAGCCCGCGCGGGAGGACCCGCAGCCCGAGCCCGAGCCCGAGCCCGCCCCGGCGCCGTCGCCGCAGCAGGCCCCGGCGCCGCAGGCGCAGCCCGCCGCCCCGGCTGGCCAGCCCGCGGCCCAGGCCAAGGCCCCGGCCCAGGCCGCCCCGGCTCCCGCTCCCGCCACCGGCGGCGAGGGCGCCTACGTCACCCCGCTGGTGCGCAAGCTGGCCGGCGAGAACAACGTGGACCTGACCACCGTCAAGGGCAGCGGCGTCGGCGGCCGCATCCGCAAGCAGGACGTCCTGGCCGCGGCCGAGGCCGCCAAGGCCCCGGCTCCGGCCGCCGCGGCGGCACCGTCCGCCCCGAAGGCGCAGACGGCCCAGCCGTCGGCCCTGCGCGGCCAGACGGTGAAGATGTCCCGCATCCGCAAGGTCATCGCCGAGAACATGATGAAGGCGCTGCACAACCAGGCGCAGCTCTCCACCGTGGTCGAGGTCGACGTCACCCGCGTCATGAAGCTGCGGACGCGTGCCAAGGAGTCCTTCGCCGCCCGGGAGGGCGTGAAGCTCTCCCCGATGCCGTTCTTCGTGAAGGCCGCCGCCGAGGCGCTGAAGGTGCACCCGGCCGTCAACGCCAAGATCAACGACGACGGCACGATCACCTACCACGACGTCGAGAACATCGGCATCGCGGTGGACTCGGAGAAGGGCCTGATGGTCCCCGTCATCAAGGGCGCGGGCGACCTGAGCCTGGCGGGCATCGCCAAGCGGACCGCCGAGCTGGCCGGCAAGGTCCGCGGCGGCGGCCTGAGCCCGGACGACATGTCCGGCGGCACGTTCACGATCAGCAACACCGGCTCGCGCGGTGCGCTGTTCGACACGATCATCGTGAACTACCCGCAGGTCGCCGAGCTGGGCATCGGCGCCACCGTGCGCCGCCCGGTCGTCATGGACCACCCGGAGCTGGGCGAGACGATCGCGATCCGCGACATGGTCTACCTCACCCTCTCCTACGACCACCAGCTGGTCGACGGTGCCGACGCGGCCCGCTACCTGGCGGACGTCAAGGCCCGCCTGGAGGCCGGCGAGTTCGAGGGCGAACTCGGCCTCTGAGCCCCGCCGCCCCGACGGTGCCCCCGCCCCCACCAGGGCGGGGGCACCGTCGTCTTCCCGTCCCGTGCCCCGTGCCCCGGGGCGGGCCGCCGGGGCACGGGGAGGACCGGTCAGGTGAGGAGCATCAGGGTGGCGGCCGTGGTGCCCACGATGACGATGACGGCGCGGAGCACGGCCGCGGGCAGGCGGCGGGCGGCGCGGGCGCCGACCAGGCCGCCGAGGACGGAGCCGGTGGCGACCATGCCCGCGACGGCCCAGTCGACGTGCGTCGCCAGGACGAAGACGACGGCCGCCACGCCGTTCACGATCAGGGCGAGGACGTTCTTGGCGGCGTTCAGGCGTTGCAGGTCGTCGCGGAGGAAGCTGCCGAACAGGCCCATGAGGATGACGCCCTGCGCCGCGCCGAAGTAGCCGCCGTACACGCCGGTGCCGAGGACCCCCAGCCACATGGGCACCCCGCCGTCCTCCCGGCGGCCCGGTGGGCGCCGGGTGAGGCGGCGGTTGAGCCGGGGCTGGAGGAGCACCAGGGCGCAGGCGGCGAGGATGAGGACGGGGACCGCCGTGCCGAACGCCTCGGCGGGCAGCGTCAGCAGGAGCAGGGCGCCGGCGAGGCCCCCGGCCAGTGAGGCGGTGCCGAAGCGCAGGAGGCGGCGGCGCTGGCCGCGCAGTTCGCGGCGGTAGCCGTAGGCGGCGCTGAGGACGCCGGGCACCAGCCCGAGGTTGTTGGAGACGTTGGCCAGCACCGGCGGGTAGCCGAAGGCCAGCAGCGTGGGGAAGGTGATGAGGGTCCCGGAGCCGACGGCGGCGTTGATCCCCCCGGCGGCGAACCCGGCGGCGGCGATGGCCGCGGCCTCTAGGGCCTGCACGGTCGCGTCCTCTTGTAGAAGTACGTGGTGGGACGCAGCGTGCCGGTGGCGTCGGCGGCGTAGTCCGGCACGGTGCCGCACTCCGTCCAGCCGGTGTCGCGGTAGAGGCGGTGGGCGGGACTGCCGGTCTCGCTGTCCAGGACGAGGAGTGTGATCCCGGCTCCGGCGGCGTGCTGTTCGGCGGCGGCCAGCAGGGCGCGGGCGGTGCCCTGGCCCCGGGCGTCCGGGTGGACCATCAGCTTGGCGACCTCCGCGCGGTGCCGCCCGTTGGGCATGGCCCCCCGGCGCAGGCTGACGGTGCCGGTGACGCGGGGGCCGGAGCGGGCCAGCCAGAGCAGCGTGCCGCCGTCCGCGACGGCGGGCGCCTGGGCCGTCCACCAGGCGCGGGCGGCGGCGTGGTCGAGCGGGGCGAGGAAGCCCACGGAGGCGCCGCCGTCCACGGTCGCCGCGAGCAGGTCGGCGAGGCCGTCGGCGTGGACCGCGAGTTCCGCGGCGTCGATGCGGGTGATCTCGGGCACGGGGCCGACCCTACGCCACGCCTCCGTGGGCGGGAGCGGGCGTCCCGCGCTCCGGCGGACGGCCGGGCGGCGGCTGCCTCGCGGACACGCGTGCGGGTGGTTTGGGGCTCCGTGTACTGCCGCGGCGCTCCCCCGTGCCGCACTGTCGTGGGGCGGGCCGTGCCGTGACCGGGCGCGGTCCTCCGGGAGATCACGAGGGGATGGTTCGTACATGCGCTGTCTGCGGAGGAAGCTGGCCGCCGTAGCCGTCGCCGGGATGCTGGGCGCGACGGCGCTGGGCACGCCGGGTGCCACGGCGGGCGAGGAGACGGAAGAGGCGTGGGGGGCCTGCGCGCGGGGCCACGTCTGCTTCTACACGGGGGCGAACGGCACGGGCGCGAAGTGCGCCTGGTCGGTGGCGGACCCGGACTGGACGCAGGGCGCCCAGCGGTGTTCCTGGTCGCAGAGCCGGAACGTGAAGTCGGTGTGGAACCGGGGCACGGCGACCAACTTCAGCGGTGTCGCCTACTACCAGTGGCGGAACTACAGCACCCGCAAGGGCTGCACGCGCCAGGACCGGCGCGGGAACCTGGCGGGCACCTACATGCTCAAGTCCCACCAGTGGGTGAAGGGCGCCTGCGGCTGACGCGGGCCGGTGACGGTGACCGGTGAGTAGGGGAGGCGGGCGGCGCCGTATTGTCGGGGGTGACAGTTAGGAGCGCCCATGGCACCGCCCGTCGTCCACTCGCTGCGTGAGCAGATCCGCGAACACATCGTGGAGGGGATCGTCAGCGGCCGGTGGAAGCCGGGTGAGCGGATCGTGGAACGGCGCATCGCCGTGGAGTTGCAGGTCAGCCAGACGCCGGTGCGCGAGGCGCTGCGCGAGCTGGAGGCGCTGCGGCTGATCGAGTCGGCGCCGAACAAGGGCGTGCGGGTGCGGGCGCTGTCGGCGGCCGACCTGGAGGAGATCTACCCGGTGCGGGCGGGGCTGGAGCAGATGGCGGCGGAGCTGGCGGCTCCGCTCCTGGCGCGGGACGTCTCGGCGCTGGAACCGCACGTGGCCGCGTTGTACGAGGCGGACCGGGCCGGGGACGCGGAGGCCCAGGTGCGGCACACCGTGGCGTTCCACCGGGAGCTGGTGCGGGCCTCGGGCAACAGCGTGCTGCTGCACACCTGGGAGTCGCTGGGCATCGAGGTGTGGACGGCGCTGTCGATCCGCTGGCTCGGCACGGTGCAGCAGTCGTACGCGGAGGAGCACGAGGCGGTCGTCGAGGCGTTCAGGCGGTCCGACGCGGACGTGGCGCAGCTCGTGAAGGAGCACGTGCTCGGCTGCGCGCCCGCCCCGGAGGCCGCGGCGGCCTCCGGCGCCGGCTAGCCGGGTGGGGCTCCCTCCCGGGCGGCTTTGGCGCCCGGCCCGCGGCGTGAGCGCCCGTCCGGCGGCTGACCTGGGAGGACGGCACTGAGTGTCGTCTTTTGTGACACGCGATGCCTATTTCTTTCAGGAATGCGAAAAGTCGCGCTCGAAGCTTTGATCGATCATCGATCGGGGATTATCGTCATCCGCGCGGGCTCACCCCTGTCCTGCCCTGCGCCCCAGCCCCACCCGTCCCCATCCGGAAGGCGGCCTTGATGACTGACCCCGTACGCAGCCGTCCGAGCGAGCTGGACCAGCTCCCGGACCGCGACCCCCAGGAGACCGCCGAATGGCGCGAGTCCCTGGACGCCGTCGCGGACGCCGCCGGTCCGCAGCGCGCCGCCTACCTGGTGCGGCGCACCGTCGAACACGCCCGCACCAGCGGACTCGCCGTGCCGTCGCTCCTGGAGACGGAGTACGTCAACTCCATCCCCACCGCCGCCGAGCCCGAGCCGCCCGGTGACCCGGAGCTGGAGCGCCGCATCACCGCGTGGAACCGCTGGAACGCCGCCGCCATGGTCACGCGCGGCAGCCGCTACGGCGTGGGCGGCCACATCGCCACGTACGCGTCGGCGGCCTGGCTCTACGAGACCGGCTTCCAGCACTTCTTCCGCGGCAAGGACGACCCGCGGGCCCACGGCTCCGGCGACCAGCTCTACATCCAGGGCCACGCCTCCCCCGGCATCTACGCCCGCGCGTTCCTGGAGGGCCGCCTCACCGAGGAGCACCTCGACCACTTCCGCCAGGAGTCCGGCGGCAAGGGCCTGCCGTCCTACCCGCACCCGCGGCGGCTGCCGTGGATGTGGGAGTTCCCCACCGTCTCCATGGGGCTGGGTCCGCTGTCGGCCGTCTACCAGGCCCGGTTCAACCGCTACCTGCACCACCGCGGCATCAAGGACACCAGCCGCAGCCACGTGTGGGCGTTCCTGGGCGACGGCGAGATGGACGAGCCCGAGTCGACGGCCGCCCTGGCGCTCGCCGCCCGCGAGCGGCTGGACAACCTCACGTTCGTCATCAACTGCAACCTCCAGCGCCTCGACGGCCCGGTCCGCGCGAACTTCAAGATCGTGCAGGAGCTGGAGGCCCAGTTCCGCGCGGCGGGCTGGAACGTCGTCAAGTCGCTGTGGGGCACCGCGTGGGACGAGCTGATCCGGCTCGACACCACCGGCGCGCTGCTGCGCCGGCTGCGCGAGGTGCCGGACGCCCAGTTCCAGACGTACGCCACCCGCGACGCCGCCTACATCCGCGACCACTTCTTCGGCGCGGACCCGGCGCTGGCCGCGATGGCGGGAACGCTGTCCGACGCGAAGATCGCCGAGTGCTTCCACACCTCCCGCGCGGGCCACGAGCCGCGCAAGGTGTACGCGGCGTACCGGGCGGCGATCGAGCACGAGGGCGCGCCGACCGTCGTCCTGGCCCAGACGGTCAAGGGCTGGACGCTCGGCCCCGGCTTCGAGTCGCGCAACGCCAACCACCAGATGAAGAAGCTGTCCGGCAAGGAGTTCCGCGCCATGCGGGACCTGCTGGAACTGCCCATCCCGGACGCGAAGCTGGACGACGACCTCGTCCCCTACGCCCACCCGGGCGCCGACGCGCCCGAGGTCCGCTACCTGCACGAGCGCCGTGCCGCGCTCGGCGGCCCGGCCCCCGCCCGCCGGGTCCACCCGGTCGCGCTGCCCGCCCCCGCCGAGCGGTCCTTCCAGTCGCTCACCAAGGGCTCGGGCAGCCAGGAGATCGCCACGACGATGGCGTTCGTCCGCCTGGTCAAGGACCTGATGCGGGACAAGGAGACGGGCAGGCGCTGGGTGCCGATCGTCCCCGACGAGGCGCGGACGTTCGGCATGGAGGCCCTGTTCCCCTCCGCGGGCATCTACTCCCCGCTGGGCCAGACGTACGAGCCGGTCGACCGCGACCAGCTCATGTACTACAAGGAGGCCGCCGACGGGCAGATCCTCAACGAGGGGATCACCGAGGCGGGTGCCATGGCGGACTTCACCGCCGCGGCGACGGCGTACGCCACGCACGGCGAGCCGATGATCCCGTTCTACATCTTCTACTCGATGTTCGGCTGGCAGCGCACCGCCGACCAGTTCTGGGCGCTCGGCGACCAGCTCGGCCGCGGTTTCGTCGTCGGCGCGACGGCGGGCCGCACGACGCTGACGGGCGAGGGACTCCAGCACGCCGACGGGCACTCCCCGCTGATCGCCTCGACGAACCCGGCCGCCCTCTCCTACGACCCGGCGTTCGCCTACGAGATCGCCGTCATCGTCAAGGACGGCCTGCGCCGCATGTACGGCGAGGACGCCGAGGACGTCTTCTACTACCTGACCGTCTACAACGAGCCGAAGCCGCAGCCCGCGATGCCCGAGGGCGTCGAGGAGGGCATCGTCCGGGGCCTGTACCGGTTCAGCGAGGGCCGGGCCGAGGCACGGGACGGCGGACAGGCGCCGCGCGTCCAGCTCCTCGCGTCGGGGACGGCGATCCACTGGGTGCTGGAGGCGCAGGAGCTGCTGGCCGACGAGTGGGGTGTGGCGGCCGACGTGTGGTCGGCGACGTCCTGGGGCGAACTGCGCCGCGACGCCCTGGAGTGCGACGCGGCCGCCCTGCGCGGCGAGGACCGCACCCCGTACGTGACGCGGGCGCTGGAGGGCGCGCCGGGTCCGGTGCTGGCGGTCAGCGACTGGATGCGCCAGGTGCCGGACCAGATCAGCCAGTGGGTGCCGCAGGAGTACTCCTCGCTGGGCACCGACGGGTTCGGCCTCTCCGACACCCGGGAGAACGCCCGCCGCCACTTCGGCGTGGACGCGCGGTCGGTGGCCGTCGCGGCGCTGGCCCAGCTCGCCCGGCGCGGCGACGTCAAGCAGGAGACGGTGCGGCAGGCGGCCGAGCGCTACGGGCTGGCCTGACCCGGCCGGTTGTGGCGGAGCACGGCGGTCCCGGGGGCCCGGGACCGCCGTCCGTCCCCCGCCCAGTCCGTCCCCCGCCCCGGCCGCCGTCCGGCCGGGGCGGGCGGCCGTCCGGCCGCGTCAGACCGAGTGGCCTTCCGGCGACTCGGGCGGCACCTCCGTCTCGGGGTGGCCGCGCAGCTTGAGGACGGCCGCGAGCAGCCCGCCCCACACCACGGCCATGGAGACGATCATCATCACGACGGCGCTCGTCGACATCAGCGGCTCCCCTTCTCACGCGTGACCTGCTCCGCCGGTTCCCCGTCCGTCCGGCCGGGCCAGGGCAGGAGGGCGATGAGCACGGCGACGACGAGCGCCGCGGCGGCCACCCCCCAGCCCGCCCAGAGCAGGAAGCCGGTCGGATACCCGGCGTAGTTCTCGGCCAGCTCCTGGCTCAGCGCGTCCACCAGCATCCAGCCCAGGACGATCGGCGTGACGACGCCCAGGCAGAGCTTCCACCAGCGGCCGAGGGAGACGGCGGAGGTGGCGTCGGCGTCGCGCTGGAGCTCGGGCAGCTTGCGCAGCACCCAGGCGACGGTGACGACGGCGACGACCGCGGCGAGCGCGATGCCGTACTGGTTGATGAAGCGGTCGGCGGCGTCCAGCAGGTAGAGGCCGCCGTTGGTCGGGTAGAGCAGCAGCGACACGAGGGCGACGGCGCCGCCCACCGAGAGCACCGCGGGCACCCGTCGCATGCCGGAACGGTCCTGCACGGCCGAGACGATGACCTGCACGATGCTGATGAGCGAGGTCAGTCCGGCGATCACCAGCGACAGGAAGAACAGCACGCCGAAGAGGGCGCCGAGCGGCATCTGCGAGATGATCGTCGGGAACGCGACGAAGGCCAGGCCGACGCCGCCCTCCACGTCCCCGATCGCGCCGCCGGAGCTGGCGGCGAGGAAGCCGAGCGTGGCGAAGACGCCGATGCCCGCGAGGATCTCGAAGGAGCTGTTGGCGAACCCGGCGACGAGCGCGGAGCCGGTGAGGTCGGAGCGGCGGCCCAGGTAGGACGCGTAGGTGACCATGATGCCGAAGCCGACGGAGAGCGAGAAGAAGATCTGCCCGTAGGCGGCGACCCACACGCTCCCGTCCGTCAGGGCCCCCCAGTCGGGGGTGAAGAAGGCGTCCAGGCCGATCGACGCGCCGTCCAGGGTGACCGCGCGGACGACGAGGACGCCGAAGAAGACCACCAGCAGCGGGATGAACACCTTCGTCGCCGCCTCGATGCCGCGCCGGACCCCGAGGGCCAGGACGACGAGGACGGCCGCCCACACCAGCAGCAGGGGCCAGAACACGCCGCTGACGTAACCGCCGAGCTCACCGGGCGTCTCGCCCAGCTGGAGGAACTCCGCGAAGAGGAAGTCCTCGGCGGAGCCCCCCCACTCCTGGGTGACGGAGAAGCCGACGTAGCGGACGGCCCAGGCCAGGATGAGCGCGTAGTAGGTGGCGATGACGAAGCAGATCGTCACCTGCCACCAGCCGATGAACTGCGCCGGACGGGCCAGGCGGCGGAAGGCGGCGGGCGGTGACTTCCGCGAACGCCGGCCGATCGTGTACTCCATGATCAGCAGGGGCAGACCGGCCGTCAGCAGGGCGATGAGGTAGGGCAGGAGGAACGCGCCTCCTCCGTTGCGGTACGCCTCGGCGGGGAAGCGCCAGATGTTCCCCAGACCGACGGCGGAACCGATCGCGGCCAGGATGAACCCCGCCCGGGTCCCCCACTGCTCGCGGGGCTGATCACTCATAGTCACATTTCCTCGGTGCTTGTCCAGGTGCCTGCACGCTAACAGTGGCTGGAAACGATCGCCTCCGGAGCGCTCGTCGGCTCACCTGGTGAGACGGCGTCATCTGACGGGGCGGCGCGAGCCGAGGGCGCGGAACCGGGAGAATGGCCGCATGCGTGCCGCCCGACTCATCCGCCTCGTGCTGCTCCTCCAGAACCGGCGGGGCATGACGGCGGCCGAGCTGGCCCATGAGCTGGAGGTCTCGGAGCGGACGGTCATGCGGGACGTGGCGGCGCTGTCCGAGGCGGGGGTGCCGGTGTACGCGGACCGGGGCCGCTCGGGCGGCTACCGGCTCGTCGGCGGCTACCGGACGCGGCTGACGGGGCTGGCCCGCACCGAGGCCGAGGCGCTGTTCCTGTCGGGCGTGCCCTCCGCACTGCGGGATCTGGGCCTGGCGGACGCGGCGTCGGCGGCCGGGCTCAAGATCCTCGCCGCGCTGCGCCCGGAGCTGGGCGACGCGCGGGCCAGCGTGGCGCAGCGCTTCCACCTGGACGCGCCGGGCTGGTGGCAGGAACCGACGGCACCGGCGCTGCTGCCGGAGCTGGCGGAGGCGGTGTGGGACGACCGGCGGGTCACCGTCCGGTACCGGCGCGGCGGCACGGAGGTGGCGCGGGAGCTGGAGCCGTACGGGCTCGTCCTGAAGGCGGGCGTCTGGTACCTCATAGCCCGGGCCGTCTCCGGCGAACAGACGTTTTCCGGCCACCGCGTCTACCGGGTGGACCGCTTCGCCGAGGTACGGCACTCGGGTGAACACTTCGCCCGCGACGGGGACTTCGTCCTGCCCGCGTTCTGGGAGCGGCGGGCCGCCGAGTTCGCCCGGTCACTGCTGCGCGACGAGGTCGTCCTGCGCCTCACGGAGCCGGGAGCGCACAGGCTCCCCCACGTGCACAGCGACAGGGCCGCGGCGCGGGAGGCGCTGGCGGCGGGCGAGCGGGACGGGCAGGGGCGGATCACCGTCACCCTGCCCGTCGAGTCGCCGGACGTGGCCTTCGAACAGCTCCTCGCGCTCGGCCCCGAGGCGGAGGTGCTGGCACCCGCCGCCCTGCGGACCCGCTTCGCCGAAGCCGCCCGCCGCATGACGCAGCGTTACGAGGCAGCCACCCCGGCCGAACCCCCCGGAACCGCCGACGGCCACGGCTCGGTCCACGCTTAGGGTCGCCGCCGTGGACGACCATGGACGACCGCCTGGGGCCTCGGTGCTGACGACGCCGAAGACGTTCTCGGCCCGGACCGGGTCCGCCTGCTGCGCTTCCACCTCGGGCTCTGAGCGCCGACGAAGCCGTGAGACCGGCACGGCCCGTGAGCCGGGCGATGACGTGCCCGGGTTGTCCGTCGCGGACGGGGTGGCCGGGCGCAGTGCTAGCGGTAGTCCTCCGGGTTCCCCTCGGTGCCCGCGCGGGCGTCGAGCAGGTAGCGCCAGGCGTCGGGCTGCGAGCCGTCCGCGTCCGTGAATCCGTAGATCCGGGCGAGCGAGCCGCTGTCCAGCGACTTCCCGTTGAACCGGGCGACGTCCGGGTCCGCGGCGAGCGCGACGAGTGCGCGGGCGACGTAGAGCGGGGACTCGGACACGGCGAACGCCGGGTCCTGCGCCAGCCCGTCGCGCCAGCGTTCCTCCGTCACCTTGAAGTGCGTGTCGAGCATCGCCTCCGAGCGCAGCCAGCCGGGGGTCAGGGCGAGCGCCGTCGCGCCGTGCGCGGGCAGTTCCTGCGCCAGGGCGTAGGCCATCCGCAGCGGTGCGTTCTTGGCGAGGTCGTAGTAGAGGGGCTTGCGGTACTCGCGGTTGTACGCGGTGGTGCCGTCGGTCACCTCCACGACCAGCCCGCCGGGGTGGCGGATCAGCAGGGGGATGGCGTAGTGGCTGGTGACGAGGTGCGTCTCCGCGCCGAGCCGCAGCGCGCGCAGTCCGTCCGCCAGGTCGTGCTCCCACATCGGGCTCTCCCAGGCGATCAGGTGGTCGCCGCCCCAGATGTCGTTGACCAGCACGTCGAGCCGCCCCCGCTCGGCGTCGATGCGCTCCACCAGGGCACGGACCTGCTCGGGGACGAGGTGGTCGGTGGGCACGGCGATGCCGTGGCCGCCCGCGGCCGTCACCAGTTCGGCCGTCTCCTCGATCGTCTCGCCCGCCCGGCCGACCTCGCTGACCCGCTCGCGGGTGGTGCGCCCGGTGGCGTACACCGTCGCGCCCGCCCGGCCCAGCTCCACGGCCATCGCCCGGCCCGCCCCCCTGGTGGCGCCCGCCACCAGGGCGGTCCGCCCGGCCAGCGGCCCCCGCGTTCCCGCCGCCTTCTGCGTCGTCGTGCCCATCCCGCTCCCTCGTGTCCGTCCGTCGGTCTGCGGCGTCACGTTCGCACCGATACCCGTCAGCTCGTGTCAGGTTTTCCCGCGGATCCGCGGGCGGGTCTCCCCCGTGGCCGTCCTCCGCGTGCGGGGCGCGGGGCGCGGGCGGATGCTGTTCGCGTGACGATGCACGAGGACGAGTTCTGGGAGCTGATCGACCGCACGCGCGCGGCAGCCGGCAGCGACCCGGAGGAGCACGCGGAACTGCTGGTCGAGCGGCTGACGCAGCTCGATCCGGACTCCGTCACGGACTTCGCCCGGCACTTCGAGGTCCGCTGCCGCCGCGCGTACCGCTGGGACGTGTGGGGCGCGGCCTGGGTCCTGCTGGACGGGGCCAGCGACGACGTGTTCGACGCCTTCCGGTGCTGGCTCATCGGGCAGGGCCGCAAGGTCTTCGAGGGCGCCCTGCACCGGGATCCGGACGCCCTGGCCGGGCTGCTGGAGGACTTCGACCCCGAGGTGGACGGCGACGGCGACGACCTGGGGTACGCGGCGGACGAGGCGTACGAGGCGCTGCTCGGCACGGAGCTGCCGGACCTGGGTCTGCCCGATCCGCAGGACGAACCGGAGGGCGCGCCCCTCGACTTCGAGAACGACCGGGCGCTGGCCGAGCGGTTCCCCGGACTGTGGGCGCGGTTTCGCGGCTGAGCCCGCGCGCGTCGGCGAGGATGGGCGCATGCGCATCGCGGTCACCGGTTCCACCGGACTCATCGGCTCGGCCCTCGTCCGCTCGCTGCGCGCCGACGGGCACGAGGTCGTGCGGCTCGTGCGGCGCCCGGCACGGGCGGCTGACGAGGCGCAGTGGCGTCCCGAGCAGGGCTACCTGGACTCCTCCGGCCTCGCGGGCTGCGACGGCGTGGTGCACCTGGCGGGCGCGGGCGTCGGCGACCGCCGCTGGACGGCCGCCTACAAGCGCACGCTCCGCGACAGCCGGGTCCGCGGGACGCGGGTGGTGGCCGAGGCGGTCGCCGGGCTCGCCACGCCGCCGCGCGTCTTCGTGTGCGGCAGCGCGGTGGGCTTCTACGGCTACCCCGGCAGCCGTCCGGTGGACGAGTCGGACGGGCCGGGCACCGGTTTCCTGCCGGAGCTGTGCCAGGAGTGGGAGGCCGCGGCGGCGCCCGCGCAGGACGCCGGGGTGCGGACGGTGTTCGCCCGCACCGGGCTGGTCGTGGCCCGGAACGGCGGTGCGTGGGGTCGGCTGTTCCCGCTGTTCCGCGCCGGGCTGGGCGGACGGCTGGGCGACGGGCGGCAGTTCTGGAGCTTCATCGCGCTGCACGACACCGTCGCCGCGCTGCGGCACCTGCTGGAGGCCGGTGACGTGTCGGGGCCGGTGAACCTGACCGCTCCCGAGCCGGTGACGAACCGGGAGGTGACGGCCGCCATGGGGCGGGTGCTGCACCGGCCGACGCTGGCCACCGCCCCCGCACCGCTGCTGCGGCTGGCGCTGGGCGAGTTCGCCGGGGACGTGCTCGGCAGCGCCCGGGTGCTGCCGGGGAGGCTGACGGAGTCGGGGTTCACGTTCGCGTTCCCCCGCATCGACGACGCCATCCGCGCCGCCCTCCCGTAACGGACGCTCTTGTAACGGACGCTCCGTGGCCCGTGGCGTCCTGCGGCGGCCTGTCACCCCACCGGTGATCCGCCACGTGCCGGCGGGTGACCGCAGGGGTGTGCGCCCGTGCCGCGGCGCTGTGCGACCGGTGTGCGCCCGTGCCCTGTCCATGCGCGTCTCCACCGGTTCCCGTAGCTCCGTAGGGTCGTGGCACACCGGAGCTTTGCCGGAGCGGCCCGGGGGGCATCAGCCCGGCACGCTCGGCCGCACGGGACGGGCCGACGCGGGTTCCATCGGGTTCACCGACCTCGGGAGGGCACGTGCTCGGCACTGCACCCATACGTCGCACGGACACCGCGGACGTCGTCGTCGTCGGAGCCGGTCTGGCCGGGCTGGCGGCGGCACACGAGCTGGCCGGAGCGGGTCTGGCCGTCACCGTCGTGGAGGCCGCCGACGCGGTGGGCGGCCGGATGGCCACCACCGACGCGGACGGCTACCGGCTGGACCACGGCGCGCACCTGCTGTGCGCCGACTGGCCCGAGCTGAATCGTTTCCCCGCCTTCGCCGCCCTGACGCTGCGGCCCTTCGCCCCGGGCGCGGTGGTGCGGGGCACGGAGCGCACGGTCCGGCTGGGCGGCGCGCGGGCGCTGCGCCCCGGCGCGGGCGGCGCCGCCGGGGGTGGTACCGGGAGCACGGGCGGGAGCGCCCGGCACACCGCGCGCTCCCTCGGCACGGCGCTCGACGCCGCCCGGCTGCGCGCCCAGCTCGCCCGGCTCGCCGCCACCGCCCCGGAGCGGCTGCTCGCCCGCCCCGAGCAGCCGGCCGCGCGGGCCTGGGCGGCGCGGGGCGTCCCTTCCCGCACCGTCGGGACGCTGCTGCGCCCACTGGTGGCCGCCCTCACCGCGGACCCGGGGCTCACGACGTCCAGCCGCGTCGTGGACCTGGCGCTGCGCGGCTTCGCCCGGCGCGGCCTGGCCCTGCCCGCCGGTGGCGCGTCAACGCTGCCGGGCCTGCTCGCGGCGGCCCTGCCGCGCGGCACGGTGCGTACGGGCGTGCGGGCCGTCGCGGTGTCGGCCAACGCCGTCGAGACGGACGGGGGCGGCACGCTCGGCTGCCGGGCCGTGCTCATCGCGACCGGCGCGCGGGACGCCGCCGCGCTGCTGCCGGGCGTCCGGGTGCCCCGGTACCACCCGGTGACCGTCCTGCACCACGCCGCCGACGCGGCGCCGCCGCCCGCCGATCCGGCACTGGTGCTGGACGGCGACCGGCGCGGCCCGGTGACCCACACGGCGGTGGCCTCCGCCGTCGACCCGTCCCGGACGCCGCCCGGCCGCACCCTGGTGACGTCGGTGGTGCTCGGCGCGAACGCCCTCGCCCCGCCGGGCGTCCTCGACGAGGCCGTCCGCCCGCAACTCGGCGCCCTGTACGGGGTGGACGCCCGGCGGTGGGAGCTGCTGGCCGTCCACCACGAGCCGCACGCCGTCCCCGCGATGCCCGCGCCGCACGACGCCCGGCGCCCGGTGCGCGTCCTGACCGGGCTCTACCTGTGCGGGGACCACCGGGACACCGGCACGCCGCAGGGCGCGCTGCGTTCGGCGCTGCGCGCGGCGGAGGCCGTCCGCCGCGACTTCGGCGTCCCCGCGTGCCCCCGCCCCGTCCTCCGCGCGGCCTGACGCCGTGACGCCCGGGGTTGGCCGGCTGTTCGCCTGAGCCGTACCCGGACGCGGGCCAACCCGCTTAGCCTGTCGCTGTTTTGCTCCAGCCCGGCCGGGAACGGCCCGGCCGGGCCCCGGTCTCGACAGCGAAGGCGGCGACCCCGACGTGCGCAAGTCCACCCCCCTGGCCGCGGCAGTGCTCCTTGCCGCACTGGCCACCGTGCCCGCCCAGGCCCAGCCCCGCCCGGCCGACGCCGGGCCGGACGCCCTCCCGTACTCCGCGACCACCGGCGTCGGCGTGCACAACGCCTACGAACAGGCTGCCTACCCCTACCTCGCCGACGCCCTCGACTCCGGCGCCGCGCTGCTCGAACTGGACGTGTGGACCAACGCGTTCGGCGCGGGATGGCGGGTCTCGCACGAGACGCCGCTGTGGAACGCCAACAACTGCGTGGACGCCTCCTCCGCCGCCGAGCTGCGGAGCAAGGCGCGCAACCGGGACCTCGCGGGCTGCCTGTCCGACCTGCGCGCCTGGCACGAGGCGAACCCGGGGCACCGTCCGATCCAGCTCAAGATCGAGCTGAAGGACGGCTTCAACGCGCAGGCCGGACGCGGGCCCGCCGCGTTCGACGCGCTGGTGGACCGGGAGCTGGGCGACGCCGTCTTCCGCCCGGCCGACCTGATGGGCGCGCACCCCACGCCGGACGCGGCGGCGCGGGCCGGTGCCTGGCCGTCGCGGGACGCACTCGCCGGGAAGTTCCTCATCCACCTGATCCCCGGCACCGTCGAGGAGGGCAACCCCTTCGACTCGCTGTGGACGGACGTGGAGTACGCCCGGCACCTGCGCGCCCTGGCCGCCTCCGGCACGCTCGGGCGGGCGGCCGCCTTCCCGGCCGTGCACCGCGCCGGGCCGGGCGACCCGCGCGAGCGCTACGCGGACACCGGGCTGCGGCCGTGGTTCGTGGTCTTCGACGGGGACGCCGCCGCCTACGCGGGCGGCGGCGTGGACACCGCCTGGTACGCCCGGCACCACTACCTGCTCGTCATGACGTCGGCGCACGCGGTGCCGCCCGCGCTGGACGCCCGCAACCCGGGCGAGGACGCGGCGCGGGCACGGGTGGCGCAGCTGGCCGCGGCCCACGCGACGGTCGTCTCGACCGACTGGACGCCGCTGCCCCGGGTGCTCTCCACGGTGCTGCCGCGCGGCTGACGGGCCGGGCTCCCCGGGGCACGCCTTCCGTGGGCGCGCCCTGGCCGGGCACGGCGCGCGGCCCAGTCCGTCACCACGGTAGGCGGGCGCGGGGCCGGGCGCGCGCCGGGCCGGTCTTCCGGGTGCCGTTCCCGGCGGCGCGGTGCGCCTGGGCGGCGGGAGGCGGCGGGCATGAGATCCGTACGTCATGCAGTACGACCCTCGTGACGCCTCCCGCCGCCTCCTGCTGCGCGGCGGCGCCGGGCTCGGCGTGCTCGCCCTGTACCGCCTCCTGACCGGCGAACCCGGGCCCCTCCCGCCGGGGCGGCCCGGCGCCGGACCGGGGCCCGGACCCGGCTCCGCGCCGTCCGGGTCCCCCGGCCGCCCCACCGCGCGGGCCGACGCGCGTCCGCCCGCTCCGCCCTCGTACCGGCTGCGCCCGCTGGCCGGGCACGGACGGCGGGGGGACGGGACGGACCGGCGCCCCGTCCCCGTCCGGACGGCGGCGCACGAGACGCTGCCCCGGCCGGGCCGCTACGTGGCCCTCACCTTCGACGACGGCCCGCACCCCACGCGGACCCCGGCCGTTCTGGCGGTCCTGCGCCGCCACGGCGTCCGGGCGACGTTCTTCGTCATCGGGGAGAACGCGGCGTGGCACCCGGACGTGCTCAAGGCCGTCGCGGCGGACGGGCACGTGGTGGCCAACCACTCCTGGAGCCATCCGCAGCTCGACCTGGTCCCCGCCGCCCGCGTCCGCACGGAACTGGGCCGCACCTGCGACCTCGTCGACCGCGCCCTCGGCGCCCCGCCCCTGCTGGCCCGTGCCCCCTACGGCGCCTGGGACGCCCCGTCACTGCGGATCTGCGCCGAGCTGGGAATGGAACCGATGGGCTGGTCCGTGGACTCCCTCGACTGGGTCACCCGGCCCGACACCCGGACCATCCGCACCCGCGTGCTGCGCGGTGTCCACCCGGGCGCGATCGTCCTCGCCCACGACGGCGGCGACGGCCGCGAGCCGACCGTCGCGGCGCTCGCCCACTTCCTCCCCCGCCTCCTGGACCGCGGCTACCTCCCCGTCCCCCTCACCGGGCGGCAGGCCTAGGGACGGCGGGCCAGGGCGTCGCGGACGGCCTCGTCGGTGCGGGCGACGAGGGCGGTCCCGTCGTCCGCGGTGATCACGGGACGCTGGATGAGCTTCGGGTGGGCGGCGAGGGCGGCGATCCAGCGGCCCCGTTCCGCCTCCGTCCTCGGCCAGTCCCGCACGCCCAGCTCCCTGGCCTGCGGCTCCTGCGTGCGCACGAGGTCCCACGGTTCGAGACCGAGGCGCCCCAGCACGTCACGCAGCTCCTCCTCGGTGGGCGGCTGCTCCAGATAGCGCCGCACGGTGTACTCCGCCCCCGCCTCGTCCAGCGTGCGCACGGCGCTGCGGCACTTGGAACAGGCGGGGTTGACCCAGATCTCCATGCGCCCCAACCTACGCCGCCGCCGCGTGACGGCTCCACCGGCCGGGACACCGCAAGCACGGGCGAACGTGCGCGACCGGGCGATATGACCGCACCATGGAGGAGTGGCCGGACGTGCCCAGCCGAGTGGCGCCGGTGCGGTGCCAGGAAGGCCGGGTGCGTCGTGGCCGAGGTGAGGAGGCCCACGAGGTCGTCGCGCCGCTCCACCTCCCCAGCCCGTGGAGGAGCGGCGCGATGGTCTGCCCGGCCGCCCCTGTCCCGGACCCGGCGGGCGGCGGGCGGCGGGCGGCGGGCGGCACGGAACGCGCGGCGCGGGCGTACGCTCCCTCCTCATGACGCCTCCGCTCCCCGCCCGGCCCGGCCGCGACCGGCCCGCGCTCCTCGCGGTGCTCGGCGTGCTCGGCACCGCGCAGTTCCTCAAGGACCGGCTGCCCCGGGCCGCCGGCGTGCCGGTGTCCGTCGCCGCCGCCGGGGCGGTGCTGGCGCTCGGGCACCGGGCCGGGCTGCGCCGGAGCGACATCGGGCTCTCCCCCGCCGCCGCCCGGCGCGGCCTGCGGGACGGCGGTGCGGCGGCCTGCGCCGTCGCCGCGCTGTACGGCGCCGGGGCCGCCCTGCCCGCCACCCGCCCGCTGTTCGCCGACCGGCGGGCCGCGCCGACGCTGCCCGGTGTGCTGCGCCAGGCCCTCGTGGACGTGCCGCTGGGCACGGTGCTGCTGGAGGAGGCGGGCTTCCGCGGTGTGCTGCCCGCGCTGCTGCGGCCCCGGTACGGGCAGGCGCGGGCGCATGCGACGGCCGCCGCCCTGTTCGGGCTGTGGCACGTCCTGCCGGCGACCGCCCTGCCCCGGGCCAACCCCGCCCTGGCCCGGGCCTCCACGGCAGGCGGCACCCCCTCGACGGCGGCGACGGCGGCGGGCAACGTGCTGGCGACGGGCGCCGCCGGGGTGCTCTTCGCGGCACTGCGGCACCGCAGCGGCAGTCTCGTGGCCCCCGCCCTGCTCCACACCGCGCTGAACTCGCTCGGCTTCCTCGCCGCGCACCTCGTCAACCGCCCCCGCACGCCGGGAACGCGTCCCGGCGCCCCGCCGACGGCACGCCGCTGACCGGAGGCCGCCGGGCCGGTGCTCAGGGCCGCCCGGAGCCGTCCTGCCGGGGCGCCGGGACGGCCGCCGCGGGCACGGCCGGTATCCGCGCCGGGGTCAGAAGCTCCGGCGGGCGGCCCGCGGACGCGGCGAGTGCGGCGCTGACGGGGCCCGGCAGCGCGGCGGGCAGCAGCAGGCCGTGGGCGAGGCGGGCCGCGAGCGTGTGCCACGTCCCGGCGCGGCGCAGCATCGCGTGGTCGCTGCCCGCGAGGACGACGCCGCAGGCGCCCGCCCCGGCGTCGCGGGCGCGGTCCAGGAGGGCCCAGGTGCCGTGCGGGTCCGTGACGCCGTCGTCCCGGTCGTGCAGGAGGACGAGGCGCTTGCCCGCGAGGTGGGCGACCGGCTCGCCGGGCGGGCACCAGGGGGCGAGCCCGACGACGCCGCGCACGGCCGGGTGGGCGGCGGCACGCAGGGCGGCCCGGCCGCCCATGGAGTGCCCCACCAGGACGACGGGCACCTCTCCGATGGCCGCCAGCAGGGCGCGCAGGGCCTCCTCGGCGTCCTGGAGGGCGTCGGCGCGCTCCCCGTTCCAGCCGCGGTGGCGGTAGCGGACGTGGGCGACGACGGGCCGCAGCCGCGCGCACTCCCGTGCGATCGCACGGGCGAACGGCCGCATCCGCAGGCCCGGCAGGTTCCACCGCGTCGGCGGCTCCAGCGCCCCGGAACGGCCTCCGTGCAGGAGCAGGACGAGGGCTCCCGGCCCGGTGGGTGACGCGTGCGTGACGTAGCGGGGATGATCCACCGGTGGGGCCCTTCCGCGGCCGGGCCTCTCCCGGCGGCGCTCCCATGGTGACGCCCGCCCCGGCGGCCGGGGGCGGCGCCCCGCGTGGGCGGTCCCTACTCGGCTCCGGCCGGCAGGCTCTCCGGGAGGCCGCAGGTGGCGAAGAGGCTGGTGTCGAGGAAGGCGGCGACGTGCGAGACGCCGGCCGGGGTGAGGGTGAGGACCTGGAGCTGGAACGGCCGGTAGGTGCCGTCCTCGCCGAGCATGTAGACGCCGAAGGCGGGCTGGCCGTTCATCTCGACGGGTATCAGCCGCATGTCCCCCGGACCGGCGGGGCACCGGGTGTCGATCAGCTCGCCGATGACGGCCGGGCCCTGGTACCAGCCGGTGAACGGCGGCATCTCCCAGACGGCGTCCTGGCTGAAGAGCTTGACGATCTCCGCGACGTCCTTCACCTCGAAGGCGGCGACGTAGCGGTCCAGCAGCGCACGCCGCTCGCTCCCGGCGGGCTCGGTGACGGACTCCTCCGTGGGGGCCACCTGCTTCAGCTGGGCGCGGGCGCGCTGGAGTGCGCTGTTGACCGAGGCGACGGAGGTGCCGAGCAGCTCGGCCACCTCGGCGGCCCGCCACCTGAGCACGTCCCGCAGCAGCAGGACGGCGCGCTGCCGGGCGGGCAGGTGCTGGAGGGCGGCGACGAAGGCGAGCCGGATGCTCTCGCGCGAGGTGACGACGGCGGCCGGATCGGCCCCGGCCGCGCCGACCAGGGCGTCCGGCACCGGCTCCAGCCAGGGCACCTCGCCGCGCTCGACGAGATCCTCGGACGGGTCCGCGCTGGGCTGCCCGAGCCCGGTGGGCAGCGGGCGGCGGCTGCGGCTCTCCAGCGCGTCGAGGCAGGTGTTGGTGGCGATCCGGTGCAGCCAGGTGCGCATCGAGGAGCGGCCTTCGAACTTGTCGTAGGCCCGCCAGGCACGCAGGTACGTCTCCTGCACGAGATCCTCCGCGTCGTGCACCGATCCCAGCATCCGGTAGCAGTGGGCCAGCAGCTCGCGCCGGAACGGGTCGGCGAGCTGCGGGAAGTCACCGTCGGCCGTCCCGTCACGAACGGCCTCACGTTCCGCCCAGCGATCGGCTCCGCGGACCTCACGAACCTCGCTGACCTGCATCTCTGCCATGGCGTCGCCCCTTTGTCGCCCAAGCTGTGCGCGTGTTCGCCATCCTCGCAGAGGGGACTGACAACGGCCTTCCGGCGCAGGAGCGGGGACCGGCCGCGGCGGTGCTTCCCCGGCCCACACCCCGCGGCGGCCCCTGCGTCGGCGGGCCCTCGGCTCGGGCGTCGTCCTCGGCTCGGGCGGCGGCCCCTGCGTCGGAGGCGTCCCCGGCTTTGGCAGCCGCCTCGGCTCGGCTCGGGCGGCGTCAGGCGCGTTGGCCGGTGCGGATCGCGCAGACGGCGCCCTGCGGGTCGCGGAACATCGCCAGCCGTCCGTTGCCCGGCACGTCCATCGGCCCGAACAGCTCCTCCGCCCCGCCCGCGACGGCCTCCGCCCAGACGGCGTCGCAGTCCTCCACCGCGACGTACGGGTGCCACTCGGAACCGGAACCGGCCGCGAGGTTCTCCGGCAGGAGCGTCATCAGCCCCGCGTGCGCCCCGGCGTCCCCGGCCCCGGCGGGCGCGGCGACGCAGTAGGTGGTGCCCGGCATCGGCACGTCGGTGAACTCCCAGCCGAACACGGCGGCGTAGAAGTCCCGGGCGGCGACGGCGTCGGTGCTGTACAGCTCCGTCCAGCACAGCGCGCCCGGGGCGTCCACCACGTCCAGGCCCAGCCGTTCGCCCTGCTCCCAGACGGCGAACGCGGCGCCGGTCGGATCGGCGAACGTGGCCGCCCGTCCGGCGGTGAACACCTCGGCCGGTTCCGCCCGCACCTCTCCCCCGGCGGCCTCGACGACGCGGGCCGTCGCGTCGGCGTCCTCGGTGTGGAAGTACACCGTCCACGCCGGGTCGCCGCCGTCCCGCAGCGGCCCGGCCGCGGCGACGACGCGCCCCGCGGACTCGAAGAAGCCGTACCCCCCGGCGTCGGGCCCGGCCGGGCGGAACGCCCACCCGAACAGCCTCCGGTAGAACCCGGCCGAAGCGGCCACGTCCCGGCTGCCCAGATCGATCCAGACGGGTGCTCCCGGCACGAACGCGGTACTCAGCACGACGCATTACCTCCACTTGGCGACAGCGGTCCCGTCCACCCTGACACCCGCCACCGACAACCGCGCGACACCGCCCGCGCGCCGCGCGTCACCGCCCGAGGGGTCCGCTGGGCCTGACCGGCCTGGCCAGCTCCGCCCAGACGGTCTTGCCGACCGGATCGCGGGGGCGGCTGCCCCAGCGGACGGCGAGGGCGTCGACGAGGACGAGGCCGTAACCGGACTCGGCGCCGGGAGGCGGGAGACGGACCGCCGTGGGCGGGTACCGCTCGTCGCGGGCGTCGGACACCTCGATCCGCACGCACCGCCCCACGACGGCGAGCCGCAGCTCGAAGTCCCGTCCGGCGACGCAGCCGTGCCACACGGCGTTGGCGCACAGTTCCCCGACGACGAGTTCGGCGTTCCGCGCCAGCTCGCAGCCGTACGGCAGCCCCCAGGCGTCGAGCCGTTCGGCGGCGAACCGCCGGGCGAGCCGGGCCCCGCGCTGGGTGGAGCTGAAGCGCATGCGGAAGGTCCGCGCGGCGTCGGTGGATGGAGTATCTGGCTTCACACAGTGACCATGCCGTCACGGAGCATGACCTAACCGGGTCGGACCGGGGTTCTTTCCGCGATGTAGCAGACGGCGCCGCGGAGGAGGGGCCGCGGTGGTCCCGGGCGCGCCCGGGACCACCGCGGCCGGCCGCCTCACGGAAGGTCGAACTCGACGTCCCGGTCGTCGACCTTGACGATGCGGTCGCTGTAGCGGCCCGGGCCGTCGTCCTCCTCGATGAGGTACTGGCACCGGTAGCCCGTGTCCGTGTCGATCTCCACGAGTTCGACCTCGGGCAGCTCGTCACAGCGCAGGTCGTCGCTCATGGTGTTCTGGAGCTTCCAGAACTCCGCCCGGACGGTCTCGCCGACGAGGACGCCCTTCGTGGGGGCGATGTCGTAGCGGACGATGAACGAGCCCTCTTCGTAGTCGTCGGCGATGTTCACCTCCCAGGGCACCTCGACGCCCTCGTAGGTGATCGTGCACGCGGTCGTGGCGCCCGCCTTGAGCGTCACCTCGCCGCCTTCGCACGAGCCCTCGGTGTCCTTGACGACACCGGCCATCTCCACCGTGCGCTGGCGGAGTTCGTAGATGATCTTCTCGGTGAGGTCGGCTCCGGAGTCGGGCGACGGGCTGAGCGTCGGGTTGCTGCGCACCGGCTCCTCGGCGGGCGGCTCGACCACGACGGGCCGCTGCTCCCCCTCGGGCCGCGCCCCGTCCGCCGGAGCCCCCGTCTCCTCGTCCACGGCCGCCCCCGCCGCGGCCGTCGGCGTGGCGGTGGAGGCCGCGTCGTCTTCGGTGTCCCCGCCGCAGCCGGCGGTCAGCAGACCGGCGGCCACGACGGCGGTTATCGTTCTGGCGTATCGCATGGCACGAGCCTAGTGATCACCGGGTCCGGGTACGGCACCGGCCTTCCCGTGGTGGGGCGGACGGCCGCGCGGAGCCGGCTCCGCGCCGGGCGCGCACCGCAGTCCGCCCCGGGGCACGGCCCCGCGGCCGGACGACCGCCGGGCGCCGGAGCACGCGGGCGGCGGTACGCACGGGCGGCGGTTGTCACTTGTACAGAAAATTTGTCCATCACCCCGGTACCGGCAGGGCGGCGTCTCGTTGGTGAGGGTGGAGCCCGCGGCCGCGGGCCGGGGCAGCAGGCGCCGCCCCCGCCGCCGCACCGGAGCGGCGGGCCCGCGTGGGCGGCGCGACCGAAGGGGAGGCCAGCCCATGCAGGAGCACGAGGACGCCTTCGACTCGTCCGCGCTGCGGGAGTCGTACGCGTTGTGCGCGGCCGAGGCGAAGCAGTTCCTGGCGCCGATGTGGCGGGCCACCGAGATGCTGCCCGTCGCGCTCCGCCCCCACTTCCACGCCATGCAGGCGTTCCTGGCGCGGAGCGACCGCATCGCCGACGAGGGCGGAACCCGGGCCGACCGCGAGATCCGGATCGCCCGGTGGCGCTCCGACACCCTGGCGGAGCTGTGCTCCGGGCACAGCGGGCACCCGCTGCGGCGGGCGTTCGTCGACACGGTGCTGCGGTGGGACCTCGACCAGGCGGTGCTCGCCGAGTTCTTCGACACCCTCCAGGCCGACTGCGCCGCCCCGCCCGCCTTCGAGACCTTCGACGACCAGCGGCGCTACCTGCGGGGCATCGCGGGCACGATCTTCGAGATGTGGGCTCCGATGCTGCAAGCGGAGGTGCCGGGGGCGACGGCGACGCTCTCGGTGCTCGGGGAGGTGTGCCAGCTCGTGGACAACGTCGAGGACCTCCCGCTCGACCTCGCCGCCGGCCGCTGCTACCTGCCGCACGCCGACCTGCGCCGGTTCGGGCTGGCCGTCGGGGACCTCCGGCGCGGGGAACCCCGGGGGGCGCTGGACGCGCTGGCGGACGTCCAGCTCGGCCGCTGGTGTGAGCTGCTGGAGCAAGTGGTGCCGGTGGCCGCGATGGTGGGCCTCCCGTACCAGCCGTTCCTGCACACCCTGATCCTGGGAGTGCAGCTCCAGTTCGACGAGGTCACGCTCCAGCGCGGCCGGATCTTCACCGACGGCGTCGAACCGCTGACGTCGACCGGCGCGGCACTGCGCCGCGCGAGCCCGCCGCACACGGGGGAAGTCCCGCACCACGTCGCCGTCATCATGGACGGCAACCGGCGGTGGGCGGCGCGGCGCGGGCTGACGGTCTCCCAGGGCCACCGCACCGGCGAGTGGGCCGCGATGCGTCTGGTCAACGCCGCCCTGCGGCTGGGCATCCGGCACCTGAGCGTCTACGCGTTCTCCACCGAGAACTGGGATCGCTCCCAGGAGGAAGTGACCTTCCTGTTCGAGACGTTGGGAGAGGGGATCGCCCTGGGCGTCGAGTGGCTGCACGAGCTGGGCGTGCGGGTGCGCTGGTGCGGGCGGCGCGACCGCCTGGAACCGTCGCTCGCCTCCGCCCTGACGCTGGTGGAGAGCATGACCTCGCACAACGACGCGCTGTCCCTGACCCTCTGCGTCGACTACGGCGGACGGGACGAACTGACCGCCGCGGCCCGCGCGCTGGCCGCCGAGGCGGCCGCCGGGACGATCCGGCCCGAGGACATCGACCCGGAGGACCTGGCCCGCCACCTGTACGTGCCCGGTCTCCCCGACGTCGACCTGCTGATCCGCACCTCCGGCGAGCAGCGGATCAGCAACTTCCTGCCCTGGCACCTGGCCTACGCCGAACTCGTCTTCGACCCGGCCCCCTGGCCCGACTTCGGCCTGGCCCAGCTGCGGGAGGCCGTCACGGTGTACGAGGGACGCCAGCGCCGGTTCGGCGGGAGCCTCCCCCGTCCCGCCCGCCCAGTGGAGGAGGAACCGGCCCGGGACGCGTGAACCCCCGGGCCGGCTGTCACCTCACGGCTTCGGCGGCGTGTACACGCCCTCCGCGGTCACGTACCCCAGCAGCGTGCCCGCGGTGAACACGGGCTCGCCGAAGGTGGCGACGTACGCCTCCATCAGCTCGGGGGTGGCGTGCAGCGGCACCTCGCTGACCCGCACTCTCAGCGGCTGGCCCGCCGGGGCGCCGCTGGTGGTGAGCGAGCCCTCGTCCAGGCCGCAGCGGAACACCGAACGGTGCCCGACCTCGACGCCGTTGGCCGTGCACCTCCCGGACGCCACCCCGTCCCGCAGGACGCCGTGCAAGGCGACGATCCGGAACTCGCCGCGTGGTGTGCTGACCGTGATCCCGCCCTCCAACGCGCTGTCCCCCTCGACGTCGGACAGGCGCCTCACGGAGGGGTCGCCCTTGCCCGCGCGCACGGGGAACCGGACCGCCGTGCCCCGGGTGTCCGTGACCAGCCGGGCCGGAGCCACCGCTTCGACCACGGCCCCCAGCCGGTCCATCTCCTCCCGCACCTGCCCGGTCCAGCGGATCTCCACCCAGCCGTCGGATACCGTGCCCCACGTGTCGTCCGCCGCGGCGGACGCCGCACCCGCGAACTGGGCCAGCAAGGGGGCGGCCACGGCGGCCCCCAGAACTGTTCGTCGCCTCGCGCTCATCGGTGTTCGCACCATCCCTTCTCCGGGCCGCAGGACCACGACCCGAAGGAAAATCATCTGACCACCAGAACGCGCAGACCGCGCAACGCCGGTAAACCACCTGAAAGGATGACAATCCACACGGTCATGCGAGAGCCGCGGGGCGCGTGGTGGACGACCGCACGCGCCACCGGGGCCCGCCCGGGGCGCCCCCGGACCGGCCCCTCCGCGGCAGGGGCTCAGTCCGTCAGGACGACGTCCGCCTGGGCGCCGCCCAGGTCCCCGACCTGGTACCTGACGTGCGGCACCTCACCGGACCTGAGGCCCGTGGTCGTCGCCTCGGTCTCCAGGCGGACGGTGTCGCCCGGTGCGACGTCCAGCCGCACGTTCCCGCAGACCGCTTCCGGCCGGTTCACCCGGACGCGGCACGGGAGAGAGTTCCCACACTCCCTCGGACGTCGGACCGGCCCGCGGGTCCGCCGGGCCGGTCGTGGAGCGACCGCCCCACGCGGGGCCCCTTCCGCCGGCGGGGAGCGGCGACACCCAGGGACAGCCGGTACGGGACAGGACGGCCCGCCGGATACGGCCACACCGTCCCGTCGGCGGACCCGGGCCACACGCTCCGCCGACCGCGGCCCTCGCGTACGCATCCCGACCCCACCGCCCCTGCCTGTGATGTGCGTCACCCTCCTCGCCGGGGCCCCACCGGCCCACCGTCACGCCCGTGACGCGTGGGGCCACGGAAGCGCAGGTCACGGCTGATAACCAAGGGTGAACGGATCACTACCGGTCGGTACCGGCTATGCGAAGGGCATATGCAGCACACACGTGGTCATGTTCTGCGGAAATTCCCCACAAGTGCCCTCCACGTTTGCCCACCCCTGACCGGTTAGCTGGCCAGTGAGGACAACCCGTCCTCCGGCACGCGACGACATGCGAAGCGCGGGGGCCAGCCGTGCCGACGGAACCGACGAGATGGAAGGCAGAACCTTTTGTACGAGGTGCTCATCGGCGCGCTGGCACTGACCACCGCGGTACGCGTCTTCGTGCCGGACGCGGCGCGCCTGGCCCGGCGCGGACTCGCGGCGGGCGTCAGAGTGGGAGCCGCGTCACTCGGCGAACCGCGGTACACCGCCGCCCCGGTCCACCGGCGCGGCGGACCGGCCCTTCCCCCCGGCGAGGAGGAGCGGGCGTGAACGACGACGAGGAGAGGAACCACCCGAGACCGCCCCGACCCGCACTGCGCGCGCCCCACGTGATCCCCGTCGTCTTCTGGGCCTTCCACAAACGCTACTGGCCCGCCTACCGCGCCTACGCGGAACTGCACCTGGGCGACGCGCGGCTCGCCGGCCGCGTCGCCCACCGCGTCTTCCAGAACCTCATGCGGAGCTGGTCGCGGCTGATGGAGGAGGCCAGCCCCGCCTCCAGCGCCTGGGCCCAGCTCAAGGAGGCCGTGGACGAGATCCTCATAGCCCAGGGCCGCGAGTCCGCCATGGTCGAGACGGCCTCCTTCGGGCGCGTCAGCCGCGCCGTCCTGGAAGGCACCCGCGAGGAGTTCGCCGCCATGGAGACCAGCATCGGCCTGTACGCCGCCATCTCCCGGCTCCCGGCCCGGCAGTTCGACGTGATGGTCCTGCGCGACGTCCTCGGCTACGACCCGGCGCAGACCGCCGCCATCATGGGCATCACCGAGGCCACCGTGCGCTCCCACCGCCACCGCGCCCGCCAACGGCTCGCCCACGAACTGGGCCTGGAGCCCGGACCCGACGAGGAATGAGGAGTACCGCCCCCATGCAGCCGCCGCGCACTTTGGACGACCTCCTGAACGACGCCCGCGCCTTCCCCCACGACCACCCCGGCGCGGAGGAGGGGCGGGCATCCCGTCACCGGCTGGAGGACGCCGCCGCCGAGGCGGTCGCACGCGGCGCTGCCCGGGGCGGCCCTCCTCCCCCCGCCGCCCTGCCCCGACGGGAACGGGCCGCCCGCGAACTGCGGCAGCTCTCCTACTGGGCCGTCCACGGCCCGGGCGCCGCCCAGCTCATCGCCGCGCTGGCCGCCACCCACCAGATCGACCCCGACGGCGCCCTGGTGTTCGCCTGCCTGCTCCACCTCGCCGACCGCGACGAACAGGCCGAATTCCTCTGGCAGTTCGCTGCCGGGGCCGGGAAACCGGCCGCCGCTGAATGCCTGTACCTGCTCCACCTGACCCGGGGCGAACTGCGGCACGCCCGGCACTGGGCACGCCAGGCCGCCGACCTCGACACCGCCGACTCCGCCCCCCGCTGCGAGCGCCGACCCGCCCGCCCCCCGGCCGCCCGCCGCGAACCGCGACCGCTGACGTCCCTGATGCTCCTGCGTACCTGGCGCGCCCTGCGGCGTCACGAAACCGCCGGAAGCTGGACCGCAGGAACCTTCCACACCCGCACCGGGACCCTGTCCCGGGCGCTGGCCCACGCCGTCCAGAGCCTGAAGGGCGACCCCGACCCCGACACCAGCCTCCTCCCCTGGCCCGACCCCACCCTGGCCCGCCACCTCGGACATCACCCCGCCCTGTGACGCCCCCGGCCCGCGTGCCCACCCCGACCCGGGACAATCGTTCCCGGACCACCCCGGCACACCGCGCCGTCCCACCCTCCGAAGGAGCGCACCTTGCACCGCCCATGGCGAACCGTCCTCGGCGTCACACTCACCGCGGTGCTCGTGGCCGCCGCCTTCCTCCTGGGCAGGTCGACGGCCCCCGACGAGAGCACGCCGCGGGGGCGCGACTCCGTGGACGGACCCTCCTCGGCGGCGTTACTGGAAGAGCGGGCCGCCGAGAACGCCGCGCGGTTCCGGTCAGCCGCGAGCGGCACGGACGCCCAGGGGGTGCGGCTCCTGTACCGGCACAGCCGGACCGACGGCACACCGTTCGTCGTGGTACGCACGGAACTCGGCCCCGAGGACCACCAACGTGCCGAGGCGCTGGACGCCCTCGTCCGCGACCATCTGCGGCGCGCGGGAGCCGGCCTGTCGGACGGCTTGGAGACCGTCCTCTACGCCGCCGACGGAACCCTGCTGCGCCGCTGGGACACACGCTGACTCCCCCGCCACCTTCTGAGCTACCGCGGGGGGAGGCAGGAACGCCGCACGATCTGCTGGTTCTCCCCCTCCCCGCCTGGAAACAGCCGTCCACCGGCACAAGAGACGGGTGGGCTGGGGGCTCGGAGGCCCTGTGGTGGCACGGTGAGGCCGCCCGCGACTCGTCACGCACGATGCATAGTGCTGTCTCCGCGCCGTTCTGATCAGCTCCCAGGAGACCGAGGAGGTGCCGCCGCGCAGAGCCCGGCCAAGCCAGCGAGGGCCGCCACCCCGGCCATGGGGTGACGGCCCTCGGACTGCCCAACTGACATCACGTCAGAGCGCTGGCGGGGCGGCGCGCACTCGGCGCACAGGCCAGAGCCTGCCTCCCGGGCTTCCGCCCGGGTCGCCCGGCCGGGCCGCTCAGATGTCGAAGTAGAGCTCGAACTCGTGGGGGTGGGGGCGGAGCTGCATCGGGGCGATCTCGTGGGTGCGCTTGTAGTCGATCCACGTCTCGATGAGGTCGCCGGTGAAGACGCCGCCCGCCTGGAGGTACTCGTTGTCGGCTTCGAGGGCTTCGAGGACGGCCGGGAGGGAGGTGGGGACCTGGGGGACGCCCGCGTGCTCCTCGGGGGCCAGCTCGTAGAGGTCCTTGTCGATCGGCTCGGCCGGCTCGATCTTGTTCTTGACGCCGTCCAGGCCGGCCATCAGCAGGGCGGAGAAGGCCAGGTACGGGTTGGAGGACGGGTCCGGGGCGCGGAACTCGACGCGCTTGGCCTTCGGGTTGGAACCGGTGATCGGGATGCGCATCGCGGCGGAGCGGTTGCGCTGGCTGTAGACCAGGTTCACCGGGGCCTCGAAGCCGGGGACCAGGCGGTGGTAGGAGTTCACCGTCGGGTTGGTGAAGGCCAGCAGCGAGGGGGCGTGCTTGAGGATGCCGCCGATGTAGTAGCGGGCGGTGTCCGAGAGGCCCGCGTAACCCTGCTCGTCGTAGAACAGCGGCTCGCCGCCGCTCCACAGCGACTGGTGGACGTGCATGCCGGAGCCGTTGTCGCCGAAGATCGGCTTGGGCATGAAGGTGGCGGTCTTGCCGTTGCGCCAGGCGACGTTCTTCACGATGTACTTGAAGAGCATCAGGTCGTCGGCGGCGGCGAGCAGGGTGTTGAACTTGTAGTTGATCTCCGCCTGGCCCGCGGTGCCGACCTCGTGGTGCTGGCGCTCGACCTTGAGCCCGGCGGCTGCCAGCTCCAGGGAGATCTCCGCGCGCAGGTCCGCGAAGTGGTCCACCGGCGGGGCCGGGAAGTAGCCGCCCTTGTAGCGGACCTTGTAGCCGCGGTTGCCGCCGTCCTCGATCGCGCCGGTGTTCCAGGCGCCGGCCTCGGAGTCGATGTGGTAGTACCCGGCGTTGGCCTTGGTCTCGAAGCGGACGTCGTCGAAGACGTAGAACTCGGCCTCGGGACCGAAGAAGGCGGTGTCGGCGATGCCGGAGGAGGTGAGGTACGCCTCGGCCTTCTTCGCCACGTTCCGCGGGTCGCGGCTGTACTGCTCGCCGGTGATCGGGTCGTGGATGAAGAAGTTGACGTTGAGGGTGGCGTCCTTGCGGAACGGGTCCAGGCGCGCGGTGGACAGGTCGGCGACGAGCGCCATGTCGGACTCGTGGATGGCCTGGAAGCCGCGGATCGAGGAGCCGTCGAACATCAGGTGCTCGGCCGGGTCGAAGATGTCCGCGGGGACCGTGAAGTGCTGCATGATCCCCGGCAGGTCGCAGAAGCGGACGTCGACGAATTTCACGTCGTTGTCCGAAATGAACTTCTTGGCCTCGTCGGCGTTCTGGAACATCCAAGTCCTCCTAGTCCCGCCGCGACGGGACGGGATTGCAGCTAAAGGTCGCAGCCCAGTGCGGTGGCCCGCTGGGCTCGACCCTAGGCATACGGGATTTCTCCAGCATGACCCGATTGTTTCGCCGATGTTAACCAGGCGCGACCCGGTGGCCCGGCTTCCCGGGCGCCGCGACGGGCCCGGCGCGCGTTCGCATACGGTCCCCGCCTGCGCGGACGGGCGGCCGCCGTCCGCCTCGCGGAGCACGCGCGCTACCGTGGACGCGTGGACAAAAGGCAGGCAATCGGATCTTGGCTCTCGGGCCCGCGCGCCGCGGCCGAGGAGATGGGCGCGGAGTTCGGCTACCGGGGTGAACGGCTCGGCCTGCCCGAGGAGGGGCCGGGTTCCGTCGCGCCGCTCGGGCGCCGGTTCGCCGCCATCTTCATCGACTGGCTGCTGTGCCTCGTGATCGCCTACGGGCTCTTGTCGGACTCGGGCGTGAGCGGGACGGGGAACTGGACGCTGCTGGTCTTCGGCGTGATGTCGTTCCTGACGGTGGGGACGGTCGGTTCGACGCCGGGCAAGCGGATCCTGCGGTTGCAGGTGCTGTCGGTGACGGGCGGACGGCTGTCGGTGCCCCGGGTGCTGCTGCGCACGGCACTGCTGGTGCTCGCCCTCCCGGCACTGGTGTGGGACCGGGACACCCGGGGACTGCACGACCGGCTCTCGGGCGCCGTCCAGGTCCGCACCTGACGCTCCGGGTCACCCTCGCCGCGTCCGGGCCGCCCCGCCGTTCCGGCCCGTCCAGGTCGCGAAGGGGGGCACGCCGGGTGACCGGCGTGCCCCTCGTTCCCTCGTCACGGCCGTGGCCCGGTGGCGGGCCCGGTCTCAGCGACGGCCGCCCTGGCCACCCTTCGGCATGCGCATGCCCTTCGGCATGGGCCCCTTCGGGATCGGCATGTTGTTCATCAGGTCACCGACCGCCCGCAGCCGGTCGTTGATCTCGGTCACCTGGGAGCCCGCGAGGACGCGCGGCCGCTTCACCACGGTGGTGCGGAGCTTCTTCAGCGGCACCTCGCCCTCGCCGTTGCCGACGATCACGTCGTGCACGGGGACATCGCCCAGCAGCCGCGCCATCTTCTTCTTCTCGGAGACCAGCAGGCCCCGCGCCCGGTTCGGGTTGCCCTCGGCGACCAGCACCACGCCGGGGCGCCCCACCGCGCGGTGGACGACGTCCTGGCTGCGGTTAATCGCCACGGCCGGGGTCACGGACCAGCCGCGCCCGATGTTCTCCAGCACCGCCGCCGCCGCTCCCGGCTGGCCCTCCATCTGCCCGAACGCCGCCCGCTCGGCACGTCGGCCGAAGACGATCGCCACCGCGAGGAAGGCCAGCAGGAAGCCCAGAATGCCCAGGTACACCGGGTGCCCGATGAGGAACCCGATGCCGAGGACGACACCGAACGTGAGCAGACCGACGCCGAGCAGGATGAACCCGATCCAGCGGTCGGCCCTTCGGGTCATCTTGTAGGTCAGGGCGATCTGCTTGAGCCGCCCCGGGTTCTCGGATTGTTCCTTCCTCGCCATGGGAGGAAGTTTACGTGGCCCGGCGCGTGCCTTCCGCTGCGGCCTGCAGGACGTGCGCGACCTCCAGCCGGTCCCTGGCCCTGCGGCGGTCCTCCAGCACGGACGTCCAGGCGTTGCGCCGGGCGGTGCTGTGGCCGCCGCGCAGCAGGACGGTCTCCAGCGCGCGCAGGGCGTCCGAGAGGGACGGCCGGGCGGCGGTGACCGTCACGTGGTCGACGGGACGGCCTTGGCGCACCGGCGTGCGGGGGGCGTCGGCTGCCTGCAGGACCATGGTCGGGACCTCCGGAGGGCGTGGCGGAACGGGACGGAACGGGCACACGCGGACGGGCGGGCGGGACCGGGGCAGGACGGGGGCCGGCCACCGCACCAGCGTCACCGCATGGTGTTACCACCGCGTGACGGGGCGGTCAAAAGGCGTGGAACGCCTTTCGGCCGCCCCGGTGCGGTCCGGCTGCTAGGCCGCTCCGCCCGCCGCCGCGGCGGCGTCGGGGACGGCGGCCGCCGCGGCCGCCTCGCGGCGCTCGACGGCCTGCTGGTACAGCCGTCCGGCGCGGTAGGAGGAGCGGACGAGCGGGCCGGACATGACGCCCGCGTAGCCGATCTCCTCGGCCTCCTGCTGGAGCTCCACGAACTCGTGCGGCTTCACCCAGCGCTCGACGGGGTGGTGGCGCGGCGTGGGCCGCAGGTACTGGGTGATGGTGATCAGCTCGCAGCCCGCCTCGTGCAGGTCGCGCAGGGCCTGGCTGACCTCCTCGCGGGTCTCGCCCATGCCGAGGATGAGGTTCGACTTGGTGACGAGCCCGTCCTCGCGCGCCCGGGTGATGACCTCCAGGGAGCGCTCGTAGCGGAACGCGGGACGGATGCGCTTGAAGATGCGCGGCACCGTCTCGACGTTGTGCGCCAGCACCTCGGGGCGGGAGGAGAAGACCTCGGCGAGCTGCTCGGGGACGGCGTTGAAGTCGGGGATCAGCAGTTCCACGCCGGTGCCGGGCATCAGCGCGTGGATCTGCCGCACCGTCTCCGCGTACAGCCAGGAGCCGCCGTCCTCCAGGTCGTCGCGGGCGACGCCGGTGATCGTGGCGTACCGCAGCTCCATCTGGCGGACGGACTCGGCCACGCGGCGCGGCTCGTCGCGGTCCAGTTCGGCGGGCTTGCCGGTGTCGATCTGGCAGAAGTCGCACCGCCGGGTGCACTGCTCGCCGCCGATGAGGAACGTCGCCTCGCGGTCCTCCCAGCACTCGAAGATGTTGGGACAGCCCGCCTCCTGGCAGACCGTGTGCAGGCCCTCGCTCTTCACCAGGGACTGGAGCGCGTTGTACTCCGGCCCCATCTTCGCCCGGGTCTTGATCCACTCGGGCTTGCGCTCGATGGGGGTCTGGCTGTTGCGGACCTCCAGGCGGAGCATCTTGCGACCGTCGGGTGCGACAGCGGACACGTCCGGCTCCTAAAGCTTTCGATTCCTCGGCGTCTTCCAGGGTACGCCCCATGGTCGCGCCGTCTTTCACGATGGTGCGCCACGGTTACCAAGGCCAGGACGCACGGTGGTGACCGTCACACTGCGCGCGGCAGCGGCTCGGCCGACTCCAGGACGGCCTGCAGGTGCTTCTCGACGACCGGCAGCACCTCCGCGACGGTGACCGTGCGGCCCAGTTCGCCGGAGAGCGAGCCGACCCCGGCGTCCCGGATGCCGCAGGGCACGATGCGGTCGAAGGACGTGTTGTCCGGCGCGCAGTTCAGCGCGAAGCCGTGCATGGTGACGCCCTTGGCGACCCGGATGCCGATGGCCGCCAGCTTGCGGTCCTCGCCGCGCTGGCCCGCGTTGGACGGCGCGTACTCGGGGCCCATCAGGCGCGGGTCGTAGTCGTCGTCGCCCCCGGAGGCCGCGTCCGGCCCCGCGGCGTCGGGCCCGGGGCCCGACGCCGCGGCGGGCCGGGGGCCGAAGTCCAGCGCGAGGCCGCCCAGCGCGCGGCGCTGCTCCAGTGGATCGCCGAGCACCCACACCCCGCTGCGGCCCTCCACTCGCGTCGTCTCGACGCCGAACTCGGCGCACGTGCGGATCAGCGCCTCCTCCAGGCGCCGCACGTGGGCGACGACGTCCACCGGGCGGGGCAGTTTCAGGATGGGGTAGCCGACGAGCTGCCCGGGGCCGTGCCAGGTGATCTTGCCGCCCCGGTCCACGTCGACGACGGGCGTCCCGTCGAGCGGGCGCTCGCTGTCCAGCGTGCGCCGCCCGGCGGTGTAGACGGCCTGGTGCTCCAGCAGCAGGCAGGTGTCGGGGATCTCGTCGGCGAACCGCGCCGCGTGGACGTCGCGCTGCCGCTGCCAGGCCGCCCGGTACTCCACCGCGTCCTCGCCGAAGCCCAGGTGGACAAAGCGCAGCTCGCTCACGGCGGCTTCCCCTCTCGTGCTCGCGGACGGCCATCCGTGCCGTCCGCACGTCTGACGCCCACTGTACGGCGGACGGGTGGTGTCGCCTCGGGCGGCGGCGGGGAGCGGGCACCGCTCGCACTCACACGTATGGATGAATACCGCGCCAAGCGCCAAGCCGGGGCTGGCCAGGCCGTTACATTCACGCCGTTTCCGCAGGGCGCCCAGGCGTCTGTACCGAACGACAGGCAGGAGACCGCACAGCCGATGTCGACGGAACGACCTGGGAGCCGCCCCTCCCAGCAGCGCACGCCCAACCGCCAGCTCGCCGCGCTCATCGCCGAGGCGGGCTTCTCCAACGCGGGCCTGGCCCGCCGGGTGGACCAGCTCGGCCTGGAACACGGCCTCGACCTCAGATACGACAAGACCTCCGTCACCCGCTGGCTGCGCGGTCAGCAGCCACGCGGCACCACCCCGGCGCTCATCGCCGAGGTCTTCACCCGGCGGCTCGGCCGCCGGCTCACCGCCCAGGACCTCGGCCTGGACCCGTGCGCCCCGGTGTACGCGGGTCTGGAGTTCGCCGCGACGCCCCGCGAGGCGGTGGACATCGTCGGCGGGCTGTGGCGCAAAGACGCCGGGAGCCACCGGGAGCTGCGGAAGATCGCGTTCACCGCGGCGGGGCTCGTCGTGCCCAGCCGCGACTGGCTGATCGGCCGTCCCGACGAGCGGGTGGGGCGCGGGGACCCGCCACCGCTGCCCCGGGTACCCCCGCAGGGCCGGGGGCCGACGGTGGCCCGGCTGCGGGTGGACCGCATGGAGCAGGTCGAGCGCGGCCCCGGACAGCGGGTGACCGGCGGCGACGTCGCGGCCCTGCGCTCGGTGGCCGAGCTGTTCCGCGCCCTGGACCACGCGTACGGCGGCGGGCACGCCCGGCAGGCGCTCGTGCGGTACCTGGAACACGAGGCGGAGCCGATGCTGCGCGGCACCTACGGGGAGGTGCTGGGCCGCCGCCTGTTCGCCTCGGCGGCCGACCTGACGCGGCTCGCGGGCTGGACGGCGTACGACATCGCCGCGCACGGCCTCGCCCAGCGGTACTTCGTGCAGGCGCTGCGCCTGTCGCAGGCCGCCGGGGACCGGACCTACGGCGGCTACGTGCTGGTCACGATGAGCCGCCAGGCCGTCCACCTGAAGCACGGCCGGGAGGCGGTGCAGCTCGCCCGGGTGGCACAGCAGGGGCTCGGTACGGCCGTGCCCGCCCCCGTCCAGGCGCTGCTGCACGCCGCGGAGGCCCGCGCCCACGGCGTGCTCGGCGACGCCCGCTCGGCGACGGCGTCCCTGGCGCGGGCCGAACGGGCGCTGGAGGCGGCCGGGCCGGGCGAGGAGGTGCCGCACTGGGCACGCTTCTTCGACGAGGCGCAGCTCGCGGACGACCTCGCGCACTGCCACCGTGACCTCCAGCAGTACCGCACCGCCGCCCGGTACGCGGAACGGTCGCTGGAGCTGCGTGCTCCGGGTTACGCGCGCAGCCGCGTGCTGACCCGGATCGTGCTGGCGACGGCGCGGCTGGGGCTCGGGGAGGTGGAGGAGGCGTGCACGCTCGGCGCGGACGCCGCCAGGGCGGTGTCCGAGCTGCGCTCGGTGCGGGCCCACGAGTACGTCCGGGACTTCGAGCGGCGGCTGGAGCCGTACCGGGACGCGCCCCCGGTGCGCGGCTACCGCGAGCGGGTGGCCGCCCTGGACTGACGCCGCCGCTTCCGGGCCGGCGGGGGCGGCACGGCGGGCCGGTCCGTTCCCCGCGGACCGGGCCGCCGTGTCACGGTGCCGTGGCCGTCGCGGCGGGCAGGCGCTGCTCGGCGGCGGCCAGCAGCTCGGTGACGCGCAGCGCGAACGCGGCGTCGCAGGGGTGCGGCTCGCCGGAGAGCAGCGCGTCCACCGCGCGGGCGTAGGCGGCGTGGGCGGGCTCGTCCCGCTCGGGCACCGCCACGACCCCGGCGGCGCCGCGCAGCTCGGCGACGACACCGGCGGCGGCCGGCGGCACGGAGTGGCTGACCGTGACGCTGCTGGAGGCTCCGCCCGCATGCCGCAGGAGCAGGTGGACGGTGTCCCCCGGCCCCCGGGCGGCGGTGACGTCCTCGGGGGCGACGTCCCCGAGGACGGGCAGCAGCAGCGACAGGGCGTGCGGGCCGACGTCCCACAGCGCGCCCTTCTCGCGGCGCCAGGGCGAGGCCGTGTAGGGGCTGTCGGCGCCGCCGAAGACGGGCGAGTACCAGTCGGCCCGGCCGGTCACCCAGCCCCCGGCGGCGGACTGCTCGGCGATCCAGCGGGCGGAGGACTCCGCGAAGCGCAGGGTGAAGAAGACCACCGAGCGCACCCCGCTGCGCGCGGCGGCCTCGGCCACCGCGCGGGCGCCCGGCACCGTCGTCGCCAGCGGCTTGTCCAGCAGCAGGTGGCGGCCTGCCTCGGCGGCCCGGACCGCGAGCGGGGCCTGCACGTCGGGCGGCAGGGCGACGGCCACGGCGTCGCAGTCGGCCAAAAGCGCGTCCACGTCGGCGTACCCCGGGCAGCCGTAGCGCTCGGTGAGCGCGGCGACGGCCTCGGGGCGGCGGCCCCACACCCCGGCCAGTTCGGCGCCCGGGTGCCCGGCGAGGGCCCGGGCGTGGGTGTGCGCGGCCCAGTGACCGGTGCCCAGCAGGCCGATCCTCACGCGGGCACCCCCTGGTCCCGGGCGTCCTCCTGGTGGGCGGCGTACGCCTGCCGGTCCATCTCCCCGACGTGGACGGAGACGTCAAGCCGCCGTCCGGGGGCGGCGTGCAGCCGGGTCCGGGCCATCTCGCACACGGCGCGGGCCAGCTCCGTCTTGGCCTCCTGGGTGCGGCCCGAGTGGACGGCCACCTCGATGTGGATCATGTCCACGCGCTCCTCGCCCTCCGCGATCACGCACTCCTCGATGCGCCGGAAGCGCGTCTTGCACGCGGCGACCGAGGCGCCGATGGTCTGCTCGGTGACCGTGTGCAGGGCGAGGGCGAAGGCGTGGCGGTCGAACGCGGCGGCCAGTGGCGCCGCGTAGTCGACGGTGATCTGCGGCACGGTGGGTTCCTCCTGGTCGGTACGCGGGGTGACGCGGGGTGATCGGCGCCCGGGGCGGGGCCCAGCCTATGCCGGTACCCGCCCGCGCCTCCTCCAGTCCGGCGCGGGGCGCCGGTGCGACCCGGTTCACAGCCGCTTCACAGCCGCTTCACAGCCGGTGCACGGCCGGTGCACGGCCGGTGGTCCGCGGAGGCCCGCGGGTCGTGGGGGCGCGGGACGGGGTGCGCGCCGCACGGCGCCTGCCTCCGCGGCGGGCAGGCGCCGTCCGGCGCGGCGGGTTCAGGCGGAGTTGCGGCCGTGGCGCCGGGCCAGGGCTCCCAGGCCGGTGTCCACGGCCAGGAACGCCAGCAGGCTGAGGCCGAGCAGCGGCACGAACCAGCCCGCCAGCGCCGCGGCGGCCAGCAGCGGCAGCAGCACGCGCGGCGGCGTCCGGGGCAGTCCGCCGCGCGGGTACGGGCGGCCGACGGCATACCGGGGGGCCTGGCCGGACCGCCGGTTCCACCACATCGCGTAGCCCCACAGGATGAGCACGACGAGCCCGGCCGCGACGGCGAACAGCGCGATCTGGTTGGCGAGGCCGAACAGCTTGCCGTCGTGCAGGCTGATGCCCCAGGAGGTGAGCTTGGCCAGCAGCGGGTAGTCGGCGAAGTCGAGCCGTCCGGTGACCTCACCGCTGGTGGCGTCCACGGCCACCTGGTCCATGCGCTGCGGCACCTGGGCGTCCGTCTGCTTGACGACGTACGCGGCCGGTCCCGCTCCGTCCGGCGCGGGCACGGTGATCGCGACGGGCCCGGTCAGGCCCTCCTGCGTCCTGGCGGTCGTCAGGACGTGCTCCAGGCTGACGTGTTCCCGCACGCCGGACGTGTCGTGGCCGGAGGTGCCGCCTCCGTCTCCGGCGTGGCCTTCGTGCCCGGCGTGCTCGCCGCCGCCGATGTGAATCGAAGGCGTGGTGCCGCCGAGCTGCGACCTGAGGTCCCCGACGTTCCCGCCCGCCAGTTGCGACCAGGTCAGGCCGGTCGCGGAGAGGACGAGCAGACCGAGCGCGACCCACACACCGACGGTGCCGTGCACGGCCAGGGTGCGGCGGCGGCCCTTCGTGCCGCGCAGCTTCCGGGCGGCACGGCGGCGGGTGAGCCACAGGGCGAGGCCGCCGAGCACGACGGCCCACAGCCAGCTCGCGGCCAGCTCGCTGTAGAAGCGGCCCGGGTCGCCCAGGCCGAGCCCGGCGTGGAACTCCGAGATCCAGGCGCGGAACGGGAGCGCACCGCTGCTGCCGTAGCTGGCCAGGTCTCCGGTGACGTCGGCGGTGTGGGGGTCGACGAAGACGGCGAGGGCGCGGCCCTCCGGCGCGGTGGGGTGGTCCATGAGGACGCGGGTCGTGGCGCCGGGTCCGGCGGACGGCCACACCGCGGTCAGGGTGCCCTGCGGGTAGGCGTCCAGGGCGGCGTCCACCTGCTGGTCCAGCGGCAGGACGGTCCCCCCTCCGGGGACGTACAGCTCGTCGGCGTAGACGACGCGCTCGATCTGGTAGGACGCCGCGTACAGGCCCCCCGTGACCGCGGCGACCAGCAGGAAGGGGGCGACGAGGAGACCGGCGTAGAAGTGCAGGCGCAGGACGACGGGGCGCAGGGCGGACCAGGCGGACGGGCGCGGGGCCGGTGGCCGGGCCGGTGCCGCGCCGGGGGCGGGCTTCTGGGCAGGGGTGTCGACGGACATGGGCGAGGTGCTCCTCCGGGGTAGGGGGTCGCGCACGGGGACGGTGCGCCGGGAGGGGCGGTGGCGGGGCGGGTCGAGCCGGTACTCCGGGGGCCGGGGTCGCTGATTCCGGTGTCCCCGGAGGCCCGGATTCACGGAATCATGACATGATCACGCCCGTATCTGACCGGTCCTGAACGATGTTTGTCACAGCACCGCCCGGGACTGTCCGGACTTTGGACTTCGGCTCCGGACTCCGGGCACAAGCGGGCGAGTTCACCCCGGCCTGCCTCCGGACGCGCCCTCCGGAGGGGGACCGGGCGTCCTCCCGGGGAGGCCCGCGGAGCAGCCGCCGGCGGGCGGCCGGACGCCGTCCGCCAGTGACCATCGCCCACGTCGCTCGTTCAGCGATACGTGGCCCTGAAGGATGCGACCTCCCCCCATCAGTCCCCCTCCGCCGGTCCCGTGGACGTCGAGCGGGCCGAGGCGGCACTGGTCGAGCACTACCCCCGGCTGGTACGGCTCGGTTACCTGCTGCTGCCGCCCTCGCTCGGCCGGCACCGGCGCGCGCTGACCGCCCACGCGCTCGCCCAGCGGGCGCTCCCGCGCGGGCGGGCCGCGAAGGAGGAACCGCCCCTGCCCCGGCAGCGCACCACCGATCCCCACTACGCGTACCTGCGGCTGAGGGTCGTGCGCGGCGCCCTGGCCGCGCCGCGCCCGCCCCGCCTCGGCGGCCGGGAACTGGGCTGGGTGCCCCGGCCCCGGCCGCTGCTGCCGCAGGTGGCGGGTCTGCGCCTGTTCCCCCGGTCCGGCGGCGCCGACGAGGTGGCGCTCGAACAGGCGCTGGGAGCCGTCGGCGGGCCCGGGCGCGCCGCGTTCGTCCTGCGCGGCCTGGAACGGATGGCCGACCCCGACGTGGTGCGGCTGCTGGAGGCCGCCGGCGTCGCGGAGCCGCAGGCCGCGCTCGCCGAGGCGGACGGGGTGGCCACGCCCCCCGGCAGCCGGGACCGCGTGCTGCTGGAGTCGCCCGAGTTCGACGCCTGCTCGCTCCAGGCCCGCCCCACGGACCTGATGCGCCGCCGCCAGCACGCCCGCGCGGCGCTGGCCGCGCTCGCCGCCGCGGTGGTGTGCGGCGTGCTGCTGGGCCTGCCCGGCGACACCTGGGGGCGGGAGGGCGCCGCCGCCCCGGCCTACGCGCAGAACCCCGCGGCCGAACGGGCCCTGGACCCGGCCAAGCTCGTGCGCGTCGCGGAGGCGGCGTGGAAGGACTCCGCCCGCACCGACTTCTCGGTGTGGCCCGCGCGGGGTTCGCTCGCCGGTGACGAGGCGCTGCTGCGCCGGGCGCTGGCGGTGTGGGCCCGGCCCGGCGGCCAGGTGAACGTGACCGCGACGCCGGGCACGCAGGCCGGTCCCGCGGCCGGGCCCCCGCAGCTGCTGTACGCGGGCGTGGTGGACGCCGCCTCCGTGGTGCTGCTGTACGACGGGCTGCGCATCGTGCGCTACGCCGAGCCGCAGGGCGGCACCAAGGGGCCGGTGGGGCTGGACTTCGCGCGGGCGGACGCGGCCGGTGCCGAGTCCGCCAGTGCGGTGCTGCTGACCCGCAGCGACGGCAACGCCCGTTATCTGACGGCCCCCTGGGTCACGGAGCTGGCGACCGTGGACCTGCTCAGGGCGGAGGACGCCGGCGGCCCCGTGGAGCGCCGCGAGGACGGCGTCACCCAGCCGGTGACCAGCCCGCCGCTGGGGCGGTCGGAGTGCGCCGTCTGGCCCGCGCTGCGGGTAGCCGCGCACGGCAGGGAGACGCCCTATCTGCTGACGGACCTCGGCGAGATCACCCCGGCCCTGCTCACCCAGGGCAGGCCGGGGTCGGGCCCGAAGGACCCGCTCACCCCGGGCGGACGCGAGGCGCTGGCCCGCTCCGCCTGCCACCTGGCGACGGTGGCCGGGGGCGGGGTGCGCTCGGTGAACACCTGGGCGTTCGCCTCCCAGGAGCTGCCGGAGGGGGACGGGTCCGCGCGCTGGGTGTGCACCCGCACGGAGACGTGGCGCGGTCCGGGCACCCGGGCGCTCGTCCAGTTCCAGGCGCCGCCCACCGCGGGGCAGCGTGCGGCCGCCGAGGGGGCCGCGACGCCGGGCGCGGTGGCCGCCATGGCCGAGGACGATCCGGCCTGCGGACCGCGCGACCCCCGGGTCCTCAGCGGCGTGCTGTGGAAGTCGGCGGCGGGCACCTGGTACGTGCTGGCCGCCGGGAGCAGCCAGGTCACGTCCGTCACCGCGACCGGGGACGTGTCGGCCGAGGCGCAGGGGCGGACGCTGGCCGCCGAGGCGCACGAGGGCGCCAAGGCGGAGCTGACGGCCACCCTCGCCGACGGCGGGACGCTTGAACCCCTCGCGTGAGTGAGGCGCGTGACGTCCGCCGCGGCGCCCGGTGCCGCGGCGGACGTCACGCGCCGGGTGGCCGCAGCCCCCTGGTGCGCCCGGATACCGGTCAGTACATTGACGCCATGTCTAACAACGTCGGCGTTCCCCGACTCCGCACAGTCCTGCTCGCCGCCGGTGCGGCGGCGCTGACGGCCAGGCACCTGGCGAAGCGCCGCGACCGGCGGGCCCCGGGCCCGTCCGCCCCCGCCGCCGTCCCCGGTACCCCTGCTGGCTGCGGCGCTGGTTCCGATGCCGCCGGGAACCGGCAGGCCACGATGGTGCTGACCGTCGCCGAGCGCACGGAGATCGCCGACGGCGTGGTGCAGCTGCGGCTGTCCGGCGGGTACGGCGCGGACCTGCCCGCCTGGGAGCCGGGCGCGCACCTCGACCTCGTCCTGCCGTCCGGGCTGGTCCGCCAGTACTCGCTGTGCGGCGAGCCCGCCGAGATCGACTCGTACACCATCGCCGCCCGGCTGGCGGAGAACAGCCGCGGCGGCTCCCGCGAGGTGCACGAACAGCTGTGGGAGGCCACCGAGGTCGAGGTGCGCGGCCCGCGCAACCGGTTTCCGCTGGTCGAGGCGCCGGAGTACCTGTTCGTCGCGGGCGGCATCGGCGTCACGCCACTGCTGCCCATGCTCCGCGCCGCACGCTCGGCCGGCGTGCCGTGGCGGCTGGTCTACGGCGGCCGGAGCCGGGCGTCCATGCCGTTCCTCGCGGAGATCGCCGCGCTCGGCGGCCCGGACCGGGTCACCGTCGTGCCCGAGGACGAGTCCGGGCTGCCCGACCTCGCCGGGGCGCTGGCCGCCACCGGGCCCAAGGCGGCCGTCTACTGCTGCGGCCCCGACGGCCTCATGGACGCCGTCACCGCGCTGTGCGAGGAGCGCCCGCCGGGCGGCGGGCTGCACCTGGAGCGTTTCACGCCGTCCGCGCCCCGGGCGGCGGACGGGAGCGGTGACCACGCCTTCGAGGTGGAGCTGCGGCGCAGCGGTCACGTCGTGCGGGTCGGTCCCGGGGTGTCCGTCCTGGCCGCGATCCGCGAGCAGGCGCTGCCCGCCCTGCCGTACTCCTGCGAACAGGGCTACTGCGGCACCTGCCAGCAGCGGGTGCTGGCCGGGGAGATCGACCACCGCGACGAACTGCTGACCGACTCCGAGCGTGACGACTCCCTGCTGATCTGCGTCTCCCGGGCGCGCGGCGAGCGGCTGGCCCTGGACCTGTAGGTCTCGTCCGGCCGCCGGGGCACGGGCGCTCGTTAGGGTGGCCCCATGACGACCGGGGTGCGCCGCAGGATGGGTGTGGAGGAGCGACGGCGGCAACTGATCGCCGTCGCACTGGAACTGTTCAGCCAGCGCTCCCCCGACGAGGTGTCCATAGACGACATCGCCTCGGCGGCCGGGATCTCCCGGCCGCTCGTCTACCACTACTTCCCCGGCAAGAACAGCCTGTACGAGGCCGCGGTGCGGATCGCCGCCGAGGAGCTGGCCGGACGGTTCGCGGAGCCCCGCGGGGGGCCGCTCGGGGCGCGGCTGCTGCGCGTCATGCGGCGGTACTTCGACTTCGTCTCCGAGCACGGCCCCGGCTTCGCCGCGCTGCTGCGCGGCGGTTCGGCGGTGGGCTCCCCGCAGGCGGACGCCATGATCGACCACGTGCGCCAGCGGGCCTACGCGGAACTGCTCGTCCACCTGGACGTCGAGACGCCGGGGCCGCGCCTGGCGCTGGTCATCCGCTCCTGGGTGGGCCTGGCCGAGACGACGGCGCTGACCTGGCTGGACGGCCGCACCCTGCCGCGCGAGGAGCTGGAACTCCAGCTCGTGCACGCGTTCCTGGCGCTGGCCGCCGTGACGGCGGCGACGGACGCGGAGACGGCCGGCGTCGTGCGGGCCGTCCTCGACCAGGAGCCCCCCGACGGCCCGTTCGCCCAGCTGGCAGCCTCCCTCGACACCCTGCTGCCACGGGACGGCCAGTACCGCTGAGGCTCCCCGGTACCCCTAGGAGCCCATCGGCACGCGCAGCAGCTGTCCGGCGTGGATGACGTCGGGGTCGTCGATCTGCGGGTTGGCCCGCACGATCCGCTGGTGGAGGTTCGGATCGCCGTAGTGGAGCGTGGAGATGGCCGAGAGCGTCTCGCCGGCGGCGACGGTGTGCTCGCGGTAGCCGACGTATCCGGGGACGATGCGCGGGCCGTAGATGACGGAGACGGTGACGAGGTCGATCTCGCTGCCGTCCCTGGCACTGGTGCCGAAGACCTGCACGTACAGCCGGTCCCGGCTGAAAGCGGCACCGGCGACGTCGATCTGGAGCTGGAAGGGTCCGTGCTCGCCCGCGCCGCCGCCGGCCGTGAAGCTGCCGGTCACCTCGTCGTGGCCGTCTCCGATCCGGTAGTTCAGTGTGGCCTCGAAGCCGTGGCCGACGCCCGCCACCAGGACCGGGTCGCCCACCAGGTCGAACTCGCGGGGCTGGTCTATGCGATTGGTCATGGGAAACCTCCCGGTTGCACGGGTGTGCGATGCGCGTTCACCGTCATCACACGCTCTGTCGTAAGGCAAACGCCACCGGAGACTTTCGGCCACGGCCCGTCCGCCCGGCGCGCCCCCTACCCCGCGGGCTCCGCCGTGCAGGGGCGACCGCGGCAGACGTCCACGATCCAGCCCGTGGTGAGGAACCAGGCCATCTGGCGGCGGGCGGCCGGGTCGCGCCGGGGGTCGCCGTGCGGGTCGCGGCCCTCGGTCGGCGGGGTGTTGGTGAGCGGCTGGTACGGGCTGCCGCTGTCCCACACGACCAGGCCCGGGCCCCGGTCCAGCGGCCGCAGCGGCCGGATGCCCCAGTACGGTTCCTCGTCCGGGTTGCGGCCGGGCGCGGTGGCCGGGACGTGCACGCGGGCACCGATCGTGCGGGCCTGCACCTCGGCGGCCGTGGGCGAGACCTGGTGGTCCCCGAACGCGACGTGCATGAGCACCTGGTGGCGCGGCGTGCCGGGCAGCGGGTCGTCCGTCATGTGGTGGGCGTAGCCGTTCGCCTCGCCCCGGTCCCACAGCATCTGCATGAGCGCCAGCCCGAGCTGCTGGTCCAGCGCGTCCGGGTAGGCGGCGTCCAGCAGCGGCTGGAACGGGGCGAAGGCGCTGCTGCGCTGGAGCAGCGTGCTGTAGTTCATGGCGGGGACGCCGAGGACCGCGCGCCGCACCTCGGTGGAGACGGCGGTGAGCATCCCGCCCATGATGCCGCCCTGGCTGTTGCCGTAGTAGACGAGCCCGTCGCGCCGGTCGATGACGGAGCGGCCCCGCGCGCCCCGGAACGCGGGGTCGGCGGACAGCCCGTCCGGGTGCGTCATGAGCCGTCCGAGCCACAGCCCGTTCAGCACGCCCTGCTGGAGGCGGTCGGGGATGGTGTGGAAGCCGCTCAGGTCGCCGAACGTGCGGACGACGTGGGGGACGTCCTCCTCCGCCATGCCCTGCCACCGCGTCGCGCAGAGCACGATGTTGTACCGGCCCGCGAAACCGGTGACGGAGGACGAGCCGACCTCGCTCTCCCGGCCGAGCAGCCCGTGCCCGTACAGGCCCGGTGTGCCCGGACGGCTCAGCGCCGGGCGCGGGATCGCGCACTGGAAGACGGCCGCCTGGTGGTTGCCCGGGGCCCGTTCGGGCAGGCCGTCGGCGCCGTAGCGCAGCCCCGAACCCGGCGGGCCGCCCGGCTGGTCCAGGTAGGAGGGGACGTGGAGGGTGCCGCGCACCGTGCGGGCGACCGGGTCGCCGGCCGCGTGCTCGGTGACGCCGGTGACGGTGAACTGCGGCACGCCGTCGCCGAGGGCGCGGAAGGAGTCGTCGCGCATCCGCAGCATCCGCTCGCTCAGGGAGCGTTCGCTGGCGACGGTGAAGTCCCACGCGAGGTGGAGGCCGCGCGGGGAGACGCCGTGCCGCGCCAGGGCGCGCAGCACCGGGCGCAGCCGCCGCTGCCGCTCGTGCAGGGCGTGGCCCTCGGGCAGCCGCTCCCCCGCGACCGCGCGGAACGCCGGGCCCGGCGCGATGCGCCGCCCGTCGCCGTCCCGCAGGCCGCGCAGGGCGACGGCGTACCGGTGGCCCTCCGCCAGGTTCCGCGCCGGCCGGACGATGAGGGCCCGGCGCCGGGGGTCGGCGGCCCTCGCGTCCAGCTCCGCCCAGTAGGGGTGCCGCTCACCGGTGTCCAGGTCGAGCAGCACGATGGGGGCGTCCCTGTGCAGCGACGCCCCGATGTCGGTGACCGGCGCGGCGCCGCTCCGGGCGAGGTCCAGCCCGGGGACCTGTGCCAGTACCGTCGAGCCGGGGGAGAAGCCGTCGCTGCGGTTCCACTGGGCCGGGTCGATGGGCGTGCCCGAGGTGTCCGCGGGCAGCGTGCGCGCCCCGAAGGCGATCCGCCGTCCGGTGTCCGTGGCCGGGTCGGCGACGGTGTGCCAGTCGTTGGGGAACGGCAGCAGGCAGGCCGCCGGGTCCAGCGGGTCGCAGCCCCGCTCCGTCTCCAGCGGCGCGCGCGGCGGCACGGGCGGCGCCGCCGCGACGGGCGGGAGCAGCCCCGTCCCCAGTACGAGCCCCGCCACCGCAGCCGTCACCCTGGCACGCCACATGCGCCCCTTGTCCCGCGCGGGCGGCGGCCTGTCAACGGCGCTCGCGCCCGTCCGCGGCACCCGGGGGCGCGGCCCGCGCCCCCGGGTGCCGGGGACGCGGGCCGCGTGGGGCGGGTGGTGCTACGCCTGCGTGAAGACGGCGACCGTGCGGGCCGGGACGGTGAAGGTCCCGGTCCTCCCGTCGTGCGCGGCGGCCTTCACCGCCTCGTCGGAGCCCTTCGCCTGGGCGTCGTGCAGGCGGTAGCGGTCACCGGTGGTCGCGGTGAGCCGCTGGCCCTGCTCCTGGGGGGTTGCGTTGAAGACCACGACGAGGCCGCCGAGCCGCATCGTGATGACGCCGGGCGTCTCGTCCGGGCCGGACAGGGGGAAGGACAGTTCGCGCTGCACCTCCTCGGTGCTCGCCAGGGAGAAGGCGTCCTCCGTCGAGCGGATGCGCAGGAGGTCGCGGTAGGCGGCGGACGCACCGGTGATCTCGGCGCAGCCGGGCGTCGCGGACGGTTCGGTCAGCAGCGGGGCGGCGTAGGGCCACTTGTCCTCGTTGTCCCAGGCCGGGGGCAGGCCGCGGCCGAAGCCGTTGCCGTCGCCGCAGTCCCAGTGGATCGCGTTGTACCAGTCGCCGGAGTCGTAGCTGTTGCGGTCCAGCGACTTCGACCGCAGCAGGTCCGTCCCGGCCTGGCTGAGGGACGGCCCCTGGGAGAGGACGGCCGTGGCCATGGCCAGGACCTGCATGCGGGCCCGGTCGGCGGGCGCGGTGCCGGCGGGGAGCTTGTACGTCAGCGCGTCGTAGAGGGTCTCGTTGTCGTGGGCGTCGGCGTAGGCCAGGGCGTCGCCGGGGTCGGCGGCGTACCCGGCCGGGGCGCCGTTGTAGTCGACCTCGGCGCCGGTGACCGCGCGGCCCGCGCTGTCGGTGAACGCGTAGTCCGCGAGGTTGCCGGTCAGGCCCACCTTGATCAGGTCCTGGTAGTGCAGGAGCCGGGCCCGCTGCTCGGCCCCGGTGCCGTTGTCCGCCGAGCCGTTGGCGTCGGTGTGGAGGCCGGAGGCGAAGCCCTGCACGCCCGGGTCCTCGTCGAACGGGCCGCCGCCGCGCACCGCGTCGCGGGCCCGGTCGGAGAAGGTGGCGATGCCGGTTCCGGCCATGTTGGCCTGGGTGGCCTGGGTGAAGCGGGAGTCGTCGGCGACCTCGCCGAAGTTCCAGCCCTCCCCGTAGAGGATGATCCGGCTGCCGTCCACGCCGTCCTCCTCCAGCGTCAGGGCGTCCAGGGCCTTGCGGACGGCGAGGATGTTCTCCTTCGGGTGGTGGCCCATGAGGTCGAAGCGGAAGCCGTCCACCTTGTACTGCCGGGCCCAGGTGACGATCGAGTCCACCGTGAGCTTGCCCATCATCGTGTGCTCGGGCGCGGTGTTCGGGCAGCAGGTGGAGGTGGCGACGGTGCCGTCGTCCAGCAGCCGGTGGTAGTAGCCGGGCACGATGCGGTCGAGGACCGACTTCTCGTCCTGCCCGGACGCGTACGTGTGGTTGTAGACGACGTCCAGGACGACGCCGAGCCCGGCCCCGTTGAGGCTCTGCACCATCCGCCGGTACTCGCGGGTGCGGCCCGGTCCGTCCGGGTCGGTGGCGTAGGAGCCCTCGGGGACGGTGTAGTGCAGCGGGTCGTAGCCCCAGTTGTACGCGTCCGTGGCGCGCACCGCGCCGACGCAGGTCTGCTGGGCGTCGGAGGCGGCGGGCAGCGATGCCAGGTCGCAGTCGGGCCGGGCCTGGTCGCCGCGCCGCTCGGGGACGCTGGCGAGGTCGTAGGTGGGCAGCAGGTGGACGTGGGTGGTGCCCGCGTCCGCGAGTGCGCGCAGGTGCTTCGACCCGTCGCTGCCGCGGTCGGTGAAGGCCAGGTAGGTGCCCCGGTGGCCGGCCGTCCGGTCCGCGACGGAGAAGTCGCGCACGTGCAGTTCCTGGATCCGGGCGTCCCGCATCGGCACGGCTGCGGGTTTGCGGAGGCTCTCCCAGCCGCGCGGGGCGAGCCGGGGATCGTCCAGGTCGACGACGAGGCTGTGCTCGGAGTCGGTCGTCAGGGCCGTCGAGTAGGGGTCGGTGACCCGGTTGGTGACGACCTTCCGGACCGACGGCGCCCACACCGTCACCCGGAAGCGGTAGGGCTTGCCCGTCCAGCTCCGGTTGCCGCGGGCGCTCCACACGCCGGTGGCGTCGTCGCGGCGCATGCGCACGGTGCGTCCGTCCAGCTCCAGGGCGACGGAGCGGGCCGTCGGCGCCCACACCGACAGGGTGGGCCGCCCCTTGCGGTCGAAGACGGGGCCGAGGTCGGCGTGTGCCGCCTTCCGCCCGTACACGTCGTCCAGGACACCGGGGAGCTGCACGCCCGTCGCCGCCAGCAGGGCGCCGTTCGCGGCGCGCTGGGTGGCGACGACCTGGCCGCGCAGGGCCTCGCGCACCCGGTCGCGGTCGCGCGGGTCCACGGTGAAGGCGGCGTGGTCCTTCAGGTGCGGGTACCGCGTGCGCTGCTCGTCGGTGAGGCCGCCCGCCACCGGGGTGAGCCGCAGCCAGCGGCCCTCGCTGGTCAGCGTGCCGTCCCCGGCGAGGGCGATGCGGCCCTCGCGGTCGTGGAGGAGCTGGGCGCTGGTGGCCTCCGTCACGGGTACGTCCCAGGCGACGGTGTTCCGGTCGATCCACTGGGCCTCGGCGGTGGCCAGGTCCAGGCGGGGCGCGCTGCCGGTGGTGGGCAGCAGGTAGCCGGGGGTGCCGCTGAGCTTCCACGCCTCGCGGCCGTGCGAGGCGAAGACCAGCGACTGGTCGGCGGCCTCGTCCTTCTCGTCGCCGCGGTGGACGATGTAGCTCAGTGACGTGGCGCCCTCGGCGAGCGGCACCTCGTAGACGGCGCCGAACGCGTCGGTGGAGACGGGCCGGACGGGACTGGCCCAGTCGGTCGGCTCGGCGGCGCCGGTCCAGGTGTGCAGGCCCCAGCCGTCGTAGTCGCCGTCGGGGCGGTGGTAGTGGATGACGGCCGTGTCCGGGTCCTGCGGCGGGTAGACCCCTTGGGGGCGTTCGTGCGCGGTGCCGTCGTCGCCCTGCTCCACCCAGACCTCGCCGCTGCGGGCCAGGTCCAGGGTGCGTGCGCCGCCGTCGGCGGCGCCGTCGTGCTCGATGGTGAAGCGCAGCTCACCGGTGTTCTCCCCCGGCGCCAGCCAGGCGAAGGCGCCGTAGGCGTCGCGGCCGGTGAAGGGGGCGGTGCGGTCGCCGGATACGAGCCGGGCGGCGTCGTAGTCGCCGTCGGGGCGGTGGTAGTGGACGACGGCCCAGTCCCGTTCGAGGGCCGAGGGCACCTCGGGGGCGGGCGGGGTTCCGCTGCGGCTCTGCGCCAGCGCGGAGGCGGTACGGCCCGCGTGGTCCACGACGACGGCCTTGTACCGCAGCGGGGTGCCCGCCGGGACGTCGTCGCCGAGGTACTGGGTGACCTTGTACGGGGCGTGGTCGGCGGAACCGAGCGTCTGCCAGCGGCCGTCGCCCGTCTGGGCGGCGAAGACGACCCGGTTCAGCCCGCCGCCGTCCACCTCGGCGGACAGCTCGACGGTGCCGGTGGCGCCCTCGGCGGGCGCGGTGAGCGTGATCCGGGGACGGGCCGCGGGACGCCCGAGCGGCTCGGCTGCGCGGTAGACGGCGGCCGACAGCGCGGGCACCGTGATCTCCACGGCGCCCCGGGCGGTGGAGCGCACCGTCGCGTCGCCGCCGTGGAGCTGGCGGAACGCGGCGCGGGCGGTGCCGGTGGGGACGGTCACCGTGCGCGGCTGGCCGGCGTTGTTGAGGGCGACGACGTACTCGGTGGGCCGCTCGCCCGCGCTGAACCGGGAGAAGGCGTAGACGCCGGGGCCGTCGTCGGCGTACCGCTCGACCTGGGTGCCGTCGCGCAGCGCCGGGTGGCGCCGGGTCAGCTTGGAGAGGGCGGCGATGGAACGGTAGAGGGGGTGCCGCGTGTCGTAGGCGTCCTTCGCGTGGGTTCGGGCGGTGCCGATCTGGTCGTTCGCCGACTCGTCCAGGTAGTCGGGGGTGCGGGAGGCGAACAGGGTCTGCCGGGCGTCCTTGTCACCGCCCGCGCCGGTGAACCCCTGCTCGTCGCCGTAGTAGACGACGGGGTTGCCGCGGGTGAGGAACATCAGCTCGTTGGCCAGCGTCGCGCGGCGCAGCAGCTCGGCGTCACCGGCGTCCGGGTTGTCCTGGGTGACGAAGTGGCCGATGCGGCCCATGTCGTGGTTGCCGAGGAAGGTGACCTGTCCGTAGGCGTTGGAGCGGCCCGTGGTGTAGCGGTAGTCCTGGGCGAACAGGCCGGTCAGCCGGTCGGCGGACGTGCCGCGCGAGGCGAAGCCGCGGGCGGCGTCCTGGAACGGGAAGTCCAGGGTGGAGTCGAGCCTGCCCCGCGTCACGTACGGGGACGTCTGGGCCGGGTCGGCGGAGTAGACCTCACCGAACATGAAGAAGTCGTCGTTGCCGCGCCGGGCCGCGTACGCGTCCAGCGCGGTGGCCCACTGGGTCCAGAACTCCATGTTGACGTGCTTGACGGTGTCGATGCGGAAGCCGTCGATGCCGAAGTCGCGCACCCAGCGCTGGTAGATCCGCTCCATGCCGGTGACGACCTCGGGGCGCTCGGTCCACAGGTCGTCGAGGCCGGAGAAGTCGCCGTGGGTGCTGGACTCGCCCGCGAAGGTGGAGTCGCCCCGGTTGTGGTACATCGTCGGGTCGTTGAGCCAGGCGGGGACCTTGACGTCCTGCTCGGCGTCGTCCACGACGGGAGTGCGCGGGAAGGAGTCGCGGTCCACGGCGGGGAACCGCGCGTCCTTGGCGTTGTCCTTGCCGTTGCCGCCGCTCTTGCCCTTGCCGTTGTCCTTGCCGTCGCCCCGGGCCCCGGCCGTCGCACCCGCGTAGTCCGCGTCGTCGAAGGGCTTCCCGTCCTTGGTCACGTACGGGAAGGCGCCCTTGGAGAGGTAGGAGTGCGAGTCCTCCTCGTACCCGATGACGTCGGCGGTGTGGTTGGTGATGACGTCGAAGAAGACCTTCATGCCCCTGGCCTTGGCGGCCTTGATGAGCGTGCGCAGGTCCTCGTTGGTGCCGAAGTGCGGATCGATCTGCGTGAAGTCGGTGATCCAGTAACCGTGGTAACCGGCCGAGGCGTCGTCGCCCTCGCCCTGGACGGGCTTGTTCTTGAAGACCGGCGCCAGCCACAGGGCCGTGGTGCCCAGACCTTTGACGTAGTCCAGTTCGCGGGTGAGGCCCGCCAGGTCGCCGCCCTGGTAGAAGCCCTTGTCCGTCGGGTCGAACCCGGTGGTGAGCCGGTCGCCGTCCAGACCGCCCTCGTCGTTGCCGGTGTCCCCGTTCGCGAACCGGTCGGGCAGGACGAAGTAGAACTGCTCGCGGGTCAGCTCGTGCCGCGGCTCGGCGGCGGCGAGCTGCGCGTCGGACGGCGGCGGGGGCGCGGGCCGGGCTGCCGAGGCGGGCACGGCCGTGGAGATGAGCGTCGCCAGGAGCCCGGCCGCCAGTGCGGCGGCCGTTCCCCTGCGCGCGGAGGAACCGGTCACGGATCGCTCTCCTTGCAGGGCGGATGGGAGGTGCCGGGCCGTCCGGCCCGCCAGCGGGGACGGGACGGGCCGGACGGCCGGTTCGGTGCCGCGGGGCCCCGTGCGTCGTCTGACGCACGGGGCCCCGCGGTGGGTCAGGCGCGCCAGGTGTCGTTCAGCGTGACGCGGCCGCCGGCGGGGACGGTGAGGGTGCGGTTGCCTCCGCTCTCCCAGGTGACGCCGCCGTTCGCGTCCTTGCGGACGTACTTGTACGCGCAGGTCGTGCCCGCGGGCAGCTCCACGTCCAGCTTCCACACCGGGTAGGCGGCCGGGTCGAGCCGGGGCGCCCTGCCGGTGTTCCAGCCGCCGAGCGCGGCGCAGTCCCCGGCGACGTGGATGTTCTGGCCCGGGACGGTGGTGGCGTTGACGGCGAACGAGGCGCCGCCGGCCGGGTCACCGGGTTCGCCCGGGCCGGGGGTGCCGCCGCCCCCGCAGTCGCGGGCCCCCGCATGCAGGGCGAGGGCGGTGCCCGCGCCGAGCGTCGCGGTGAACCGGCCGGAGCCGTCCACCGTCACGCCCCGGCCGCTCTGCACGTCGCAGTACTGGCCGGCGGGCAGCGACGTCTGGAAGGTGCGGGTGAGCGCGGAACCCTCGTGGTTGAGGGCGACGTACGCCCGCGAGCCGCGCCCGAAGGCGATGGCGTCGTTGCCGTTGTCCCACCAGTTGGTGACGCCCTGGCCGCGCGCGCTGTTGCGGAAGCCGACCATCGAGGAGATCTCGCGCCAGGCGTGCTGGCACGACCAGCCGCCGCTGTAGCAGGCGTTCACCGTGCCGCCGTTGGGCGGCCCGGCGTCGTGGTCGGTGAACTCGTAGCCGGAGTGGACGTCCGGGGAGCCGTAGGGCCAGGCGAGCATGAAGACGTGCGCGAGGGTGTAGTCCGCGCCGTTCTTGTAGGTCAGGGTGTCCCCGACGCGCTCGGTGTCGTGGTTGGTGACGAACACCGCTGACTCGCCGCCGGGCATGTAGCCCCAGCTCTCGCCGAAGGCCCGGAGGTTGGCCAGGCGCTCGTTCTGGAAGGTCCGCTTGAGGTCGCGTGCGTAGCGGAACTCCTGGACGTCTCCGGTGCCGCGGTACTCGTCGGGCGAGACGGCCTCGCCCGCCCCGAAGATCGCCTCCTGCTTCCAGTAGACGCCGGGGTTGCTGAGCTTGGCCTTGATGGCCCGCAGGTCGTCGGCGGGCATGTGCTTGACGGCGTCCACCCGGAAGCCCGCGACGCCCATCGACAGCAGGTCGTTCAGGTAGTCCGCGATGCGCTGGCGGACGTACTCCTTGCTGGTGCGGAGGTCCGAGAGGCCGACGAGTTCGCAGTTCTGGACCTGGTAGCGGTTGCGGTAGTCGATGGAGCTGCTGCGGCAGTCGTTGAAGTCGCCGCTGCCGTAGGGCGCGGCCGGGTAGTCGTACTTGGTGTAGCGGGATCCGCCGGTGCCGGTGCCGGAGCCCGCCGACATGTGGTTGATGACGGCGTCCACGACGACGTTCACCCCCGCGGCGCGGCAGGTGTTCACCATGGACCGGAACTGGGCGCGGTTGCCGAGCCGGGAGGCGATCTTGTAGCTGACGGGCTGGTACGCCGTCCACCACTGTCCGCCCTGGATGTGTTCCTGCGGGGGCGACACCTGGACGTAGCCGTATCCGGCCGGGCCGAGGGTGTCGGTGCACGCGCGGGCGACCGAGTCGAAGGTCCAGGAGAACATCACCGCGGTGACGTCCTTGCCTCCTGGGGGTGCCGCCTGCGCCTGGGGTGCGGAGACGAGCGTGCCCGCCGTGCCCGCCACGAGGGCGAGCGCGGCGGCTGCGGACCGTGCGGCCGTGGTTCTGGGAGCCACGAATCCTCCTGCCTGAGGGGAGAAGACCGGTGCGGGTCTGCCTGCGCAGGGCAACGCGCCGCGCCCTTGAGGCAACTGATGGGGGGTACGGCTCCGGAAGGAACCGTTGCAACTGACTGAAAGAGAGTGGAAACTCTTCCGCTCCGAGACGGTAGAAGACCCCTACTCCCCGGTCAAGAGTTTGGACACACCCCGGAAATACTGGCGTTACCCGCTCGCAACCGGTGTTGCAAGAGCTTGCAGAGTGCTACGTTCTTGCCCGCTCCGGCCCGGCGGACCGGGGGACCCGGAAAGGGCCCCACGCGCCCGGCCCGCCGGGCCGGAAGCCCTGCCGCACCGGGCCCGCCGGGGCGCGCGTGACATAGACAGGGGGGTGCGGTGACGTCTGAAGGGGTGACCGAGTCGACGCGCGTCGGGCCGCCACGGCCCGCGCCCACCCCCGAGGAGTCACCCGTGACCCGCATCCGACGCCGCACCGCCCGCGCCGCCGCCACCGCGGCGGCCTCCGCCCTGCTGCTCGCCGGAGCCGGCACCGCCACGGCGACCGCCACCGCGTCCGGCACGGTGGCCGCCACCGCCGCGAGCGCCGCAAGCGGTGATGTCTCCGTGTTCGGCGGCCTCGAGGTGAAGGTCGTCCAGCCGTACGAGCCGGTGGACATCTCCGAGACGCTGCAGATGGGCCTGCTCCCCCAGGGCAAGCAGAACTACGTCGTCAGCCACCCCGACCGCTTCGCCGCCGGGGTGGAGTACGCCAAGGGCCTCGTCGGGGACGACATCCGGCCGGACAGCATGAGCCTCGGCGTCTCCTCCGAGAACGGGGAGGTCCGGCTGATCACCGGCGCCTGGCGCCTGGCCGAGGCCCCGCGCGAGATCCGCGTCACGTTCGGGGACGACGACTGGTCCTACCTCGCCCAGATCGTGCAGCTCCCCGGCAGCCCCGGCTGGGGCACGTACTACTTCGACGTCGAGCGCTGGGACCTGACCGAGACGTCCTTCACCGTCGAGGGCGTGGACGAGGACGGCGAGGTCTTCGACACCCTGGAGCACCAGCCCTGGCCGCAGGGCTGACCACCTCGCCGCACCGGCCGGGCGTTCGGGGGCGCCCGGCCGGTCCCGACGATCCATGGGACACGTGTGAAGAAAAGCGCGGAGGACGATTTCCGTTCGTTCGTCCACAGCCGCTGGTCGCGCCTGCTGCGCACCGCCTACCTGCTCACCGGCCACCACCAGGACGCGGAGGACCTGGTCCAGGCCGCCCTCGCCCGCGCCTACACCCGCTGGGAGAAGGTACGCCGCGCCCGTGACCCGGACGCCTACGTGTGGCGCATCCTGATCAACACCAACACCGACCGGCTCCGCCGCAACCGGATCAGCGAGTGGCTGACCCACTGGCTGCCCGAGCGCGCCACCTCCGACCGCGCGGACCAGGTCGTCGAGCGCAGCGTCCTGCTGGACGCCCTGCGCACGCTGCCCGTGCGGCAGCGCGCCACCGTCGTCCTGCGCTACCTGGAGGACCGCAGCGAAAGCGAGGTCGCCGAACTCCTCGGCACCGGCGTGGGCACCGTCCGCAGCCAGACGGCCCGCGCGCTGACCAGGCTGCGCGCCGAACTGCCCCGACTCACAGCGAGCGAACACGTATGACGAACCGCCCCCCGCACGACGAGCCCGCGGCGTCCGCGGCCCAGGCCGCCGCGCTGGCCGCCGCGCTGCGCCGCGAGGCGCAGGACGCGCGCACCGGACCGGCGCCGGTGGAGGAGGTCGTCCGCGCGGGCCGCGCGCGGCGCCGCCGGAACCGGGCGGCGGCCGGTGTCACCGCGGTGGCCGTCCTCGCGGCGCCCCTGCTCGTCTCCGCCTGGCCGACGCCCGGGGAACAGGTGCGGGCCGTCCCGGCCGCCCCCTCCCCCACCCCGTCCGCCTCCGGCGCCCGGCTGCACACGGTGGCCCCCTACGAACCGGTCGCCGTCGCGCCGGACCTGCGCCTCGGGCTGCTCCCCGAAGGCCGCCAGAACTACGTCCTGGTCTCCGCCGACGCCTTTGCCGCCTCGCTCGACGCCTCCCGCTCCGCACACATGGGCGACAGCATCCGCCCGCGCAGCATCAGCGGCGGCTACGCCGCGGACAGCGGCGCCGTCCTGTGGCTCTCCGGCGTCTGGCGGCTGCCCGAACCGCCCGCCCGCGTCGTGGTGACGGCCGCGGGCCGCGACCACCCGGCCGCCCTCCACACCCTCCCCGGCGACCCGGGCTGGGGCACCTACTTCCTCGACGCCCGCGCCCTGCCCCGCTTCACGTCCTACACCGTCACCGCCTACGACGCCTCCGGCCACCCCTTCGACACTCTCCACATCGACACCACCACCCCCGACGCCGGGTGAGTCTCCGGCTTCCGCCCAGCTGCACCCGCTCCCCGCGTCCCGTCCTGCTCGGCAGGCAGGGCCCGCGGAGGGCGGAGACCGGGGCAGTGGCGCCGCCCCCGCTGGGCGGGGGCGGGCCGGTCAGCGGTGGGGGGCCAGGGAGGTGGAGGCGCGAACGACGAGTTCGGGCTGGAAGACGAACTCCGTGTGCTGGACCGGGGTGCCGCCGATCTCCTCCAGCAGGGACTGCACCGCCGCCTGGGCCATCGCCCGCACCGGCTGGCGGACGGTGGTGAGCGGCGGATCGGTGAAGGCGATCAGCTCCGAGTCGTCGTAGCCGACCACCGAGACGTCCCCCGGCACGTCCAGGCCGCGCTGGCGTGCGGCGCGGACCACGCCGAGCGCCATCAGGTCGCTGCCGCAGACGATGCCGGTGCACCCGGCGTCCAGCAGGGCGCCCGCGGCGGCGTGCCCGCCCTCGACGGTGAACAGCGTGTGCTGGACGTGCCCCTGCACGTTCCCCTCGGCGACGGCGGCGGTGAAGCCCTCCGTCTTGCGCAGGGACGGGACGAACCGGGTCGGCCCGACGGCCAGCCCGATCCGCTCGTGCCCCAGGTCGGTCAGGTGCCGCACGGCCATCCGTGCCGCCGCCCGGTCGTCGGGTGAGACGAACGGGGCGCCGACCCGGTGGTTGTAGCCGTTGATGAGGACGAACGGCACGCCGCGCCCGGCCAGTCGCACGTACCGTCCGGGGTCGGCGGACAGATCGGCGTGCAGGCCCGACAGGAAGATGATCCCGGTGACACCGCGTTCGACGAGCTGGTCGACGAGTTCGTCCTCGGTGACGCCGCCGGGCATCTGGGTGCCCAGCACCGGGGTGTAGCCGTAACCGGCCAGGGCCTGCTCGATGACCTGCGCGAACGCCGGGAAGATCGGGTTCGTCAGCTCCGGGATGACCAGGCCCACCAGGCCCGCGCTGCGCTGCCGCAGCCGCACGGGCCGTTCGTAGCCGAGCACGTCGAGCGCGGCGAGCACCTTCTGCCGGGTGGCGGAGGCCACGCCCGCCTTGCCGTTGAGCACGCGGCTGACCGTCGCCTCGCTGACCTCCGCCTGGGCTGCGATGTCAGCGAGCCGGGCGGGCAGGGGCGCCGCGCCCGGCTCGGCCACACTCACACCGACCACCACACCGTCGTGCCGGCGGGGATGCCGTCGGTCCCGTCGCCCTCGTACGGGCCGGAGGCCAGCAGCACCCGGCCGGGGGACGCCGGCAGCGCGACGGGAACGCCGGTGGTGTTGACGGTGCAGGTGAACGCGCCGCGCCGGAACGCGAGCACCCCTTCGGGGGCGTCCAGCCACTCCACGGCGTCGCCCGCGCCGAGGTCGGCGTGCTCGCGGCGCAGCCGCAGCGCCGTGCGGTACAGCTCCAGCGTGGAGCCGGGGTCGCCGGTCTGGGCCTGCACGCTGAGTGCGCCCCAGCCCTCGGGCTGCGGGAGCCAGCTTCCGCCCTCGCCGAAGCCGAAGGAGGTGCCGGACGTCGTCCACGGGATCGGCACGCGGCAGCCGTCGCGCAGCCCGTCCTGGCCGTTGGACTTGAAGAACGACGGGTCCTGGCGCACGTCGTCGGGCAGGTCGGTGACCTCGGGGAGGCCCAGTTCCTCACCCTGGTAGACGTAGGCCGAGCCGGGCAGCGCCAGCATGAGCAGCGTCGCGGCGCGGGCGCGGGTGAGGCCGCCGCCGAGGCGGGTGGTGTGCCGGACGACGTCGTGGTTGGAGAGCACCCACGTCGTCGCGGCGCCGACGGGGCGCATGGAGTCCAGCGACTCGTCGATGACGCGGCGCAGCTCCGCCGACTCCCAGGGGGCGTTCAGGTAGTGGAAGTTGAACGCCTGGTGCAGTTCGTCGGGGCGCAGGTAGAGCGCGGTGCGGTCGGCGCTCGGCGTCCACGCCTCGGCGACGCCGATGCGGTCGCCGCCGTACTCCTCCAGGATCTGCCGCCAGGAGCGGTAGATCTCGTGGACGCCGTCCTGGTCGAAGAAGGGCAGGACCTGGCTGCCGAGCAGCTTGAGCTGCTCGCCGTGGCCCATGTCGGGCAGTCCCGGCGCCTTGACCATGCCGTGCGCGACGTCGATGCGGAAGCCGTCCACGCCCATGTCGAGCCAGAAGCGCAGCACGGTGCGGAACTCGTCCCTGACGGCGGGGTGGTCCCAGTTGAAGTCGGGCTGTTCGGGGGCGAACAGGTGCAGGTACCACTCGCCCGGGGTGCCGTCGGGGTTCTTGGTGCGCGTCCAGGCGGGGCCGCCGAAGATGGACTCCCAGTCGTTGGGCGGCTCGGCGCCGTCCGCGCCCTTGCCGGGGCGGAAGTGGTAGCGGTCCCGCACCGGCGAGCCGGGGCCCTCGCTCAGGGCGCGCTGGAACCACTCGTGCTGGTCGGAGGAGTGGTTGGGCACCAGGTCGACGATGACGCGCAGGCCCAGGCCGTGCGCGTCGCGGATGAGGGCGTCGGCGTCGTGCAGGTCGCCGAACATCGGGTCGATGGCCCGGTAGTCGGCGACGTCGTAGCCCGCGTCGGCCTGCGGGGAGGCGTAGAAGGGGCTGAGCCAGACGGCGTCCACCCCCAGTTCCGCGAGGTAGGGCAGCCGTCGGCGGATGCCGGGCAGATCGCCCATGCCGTCCCCGTTGCCGTCGGCGAAGGAGCGCGGGTAGACCTGGTAGATGACGGCGTCGCGCCACCAGCCGGGGCGGTCGCTCGTGGCGGCGGCCGTGCCGGTCGCAGATGCGGCGAGGTGCTGGGTCATGTCATCCCTGTAGGTGTCGTAACGAGCGTGAGCGGCCATGGCGGTCCCGCTCAGGACTTGACGGCTCCGGCGGTCATTCCGGAGATCAGGTAGCGCTGCGCGAACCCGAAGACGAGGGCGGCGGGCACCGCGATGAGCACGGCGGCGGCCGTCATGGAACCCCAGTCCTGGGTGTACTGGTTGACGAACGTCTGGAGGCCGCGGGCCAGCGTCAGCTTGTCCTCACCCGTCATGAAGGCGGAGGCGTAGGCGACCTCGGCCCAGGCGGTGACGAAGCTGTAGAAGCCGGTCACCGCGATGCCCGGCTTGGCCAGCGGCATGATCAGGCGCCAGAACGTGCCGAAGGGACTGAGTCCGTCCACCCGGCCGGACTCGTCGATGGAGATGGGGATGGTGTCGAAGAAGCCCTTCATCATCCAGGCGCAGAACGGCACGGCGATGGTGAGGTAGGTGACGACCAGGCCGACGGGCTGGTTGAGCAGCCCGAACTGGGCCATCAGATTGTACAGCGGCACGATCAGCACCGCGACCGGGAACATCTGCGTGACCAGCAGCGTCCACAGCAGCGGCCGCATGCCGGGGAACCGGAAGCGGCTGAGGGCGTACCCGGTGGTGGAGGAGACGAACACGCCGAGGACGACGGTCAGCAGCACCACGAGCACCGAGTTGCCGAACCAGGTGAGGAACGCCGTCCCGCCGAGCACGTGGCTGTAGTTGTCGAGCGTGAAGTTCCGCACCAGGTCGAAGGTGAACGCCTCGTGCTTCGGCTTGAAGGAGGTGACCAGGAGCCAGAAGGGCGGGAAGACGGCGATGAGGGCGGCCAGCAGCAGACCGGCGTGCAGGCCCGCCGAGGCGAGCGGGCCGCGCTCCCCGCGCCCGCGCGTGCGGGTCCCGCTCGCGGGCGGCCGGGCGGGCGGGGTGACGGGGACGGCCCGGGCCGGGGTGGCCGGGACGGGCGCCCCGCCGTCGGTACGGGCGGTGTGCGCGCCGCTGCCCGCGGCGCCGCCCGCGCCGGTGGCCCCGGCCGCGCCTCCCGGCCCTGCGGACGGCTGTGCGGCTGCGTGGTTCGACATGTCCGTCACCACACCTCTCCCTGCTTGCGGAGCGAACGGCGGTAGAACACCGCGAAGATCACCAGGAGCAGCAGGATGAGCACGCCCCAGGTGGCCGAACCCGCGAAGTCGCGCGGGCTGCGGACGAAGGCGAGGTTGAACGCCTCGGTGACCAGGATCTCGGAGGAGCCGTACGGGCCGCCCTGGGTGAGCAGGAAGATCACCGGGAACATGTTGAACGTCCAGATGGTGCTCAGCAGGATGACCGTGGAGCTGACCGCGCGGATGCTGGGCAGCGTCACGTTGGTGAAGCGCTGCCAGGGCCCGGCGCCGTCCATCTCGGCGGCCTCGTACAGCTCGCCGGGGATCGACTGGAGGGCGCCGAGGGTGGCGACGAGCATGAAGGGCACGCCGAGCCAGACGTTCACCGCGATGACGGCGAGCTTGGCCCAGGTGGGGTCCTCCAGCCAGTTGATCCCCTCGATGCCGCCGCCGGAGAGCACGTTGTTGAACACGCCGTCGCCGTTGAACAGCAGCCGCCAGGCGAAGATGGAGACGAAGGCGGGCACGCCCCAGGGCAGGATCAGCGCGATCCGGTAGGCGGTGCGGCCCCGCACCTTGCGGTTGAGCATGTTGGCCAGGGCGAGGCCGGTCACGAAGGTGAGGCTGACGCAGGCGACCGTCCACAGCACCGTCCAGCCCAGCCGGCCCCAGAAGACGTCGCCGGTGAGCACTTCGACGTAGTTGTCGAGGCCGACGAACTCGTAGCTGGCCTCGATGGTGCGCGCGCCGATGGTGCGTTCGACGTTGCGCTCGTCGGCGTCGGTGAGCGACAGGTAGATGCCGCGCACCAGCGGGAAGCCGATGATCACGCCGAGCACGAGCACGACCGGGGCGATCATCGTCCAGGCGTACCAGTGCTTGCTCAGGGCCCGCCGGAAGGGGCCGGGGGTCTTCTCGTCAGGCCCGCGGCGGCGGCCGCGGGCGGTGTTCCCACCGCCCGCGGCCGCCGTCACCGGCTGACTGGTCTCGACAGCCATGGTCGTTCGGTCAGCCTTTCCTCGTCACGTTCCGGAAGCGCGGGGCGCCCGCCCTGCTTCCCCTGCTTCCGTCACTTCCAGCCTTCGAGCAGGTCGCGGTACTGCTCGGCGGTGGTCTCCGCGGCCTTCTCGGGCGTGGCCGCGTCCTTGATCACCTTGGCCAGCTCCTGGTTGAGCGGGTCGAAGAGGGAGGCGGCCTGCGGAATCCAGGCGCGCTGGACGGCCTTGTCGACGGCGGGCTTGAAGAACTGGACCATCTGGTCGTCCTTGACCGACGGCTCCTCGTAGACGGAGGAGCGGGTCGGCAGCAGGCTCAGCTCCTCGGTGGTGCGCTGCTGCACCTCGGCCGAGGACATGTAGGCGGCGAACGCCTTGGCGGCGGCCATGTTCTCCGGCTCGGCGCCCGCGTAGACCGACAGGTTCCAGCCGCCCTGCGGGGCGCCCTGGCCCTGGCTGCCCGCCAGCACCGGGGCGACGCCCAGGTTGTCCGGGTTGTCCTTGAACTGCGCACCGGCGAGGGTGCCCTCGATCGCCCACGGGCCGTTGACCATCATGGCCACGTCGCCGTTGTTGAAGGCCCGCTCCTGGTTGGCGTAGCCGTCGGTGAGGTCGGTCTCGGCAACGCCGGAGTCCAGCAGGTCCTTGATCGTCTCGAAGGCGGCGACGCCGGCCGGCTCGTCGACGGTGACCTTCTCGGCCTCGGCGTCCAGCAGGTCGCCGCCCTCGCCGTAGATGTAGGGGAGGAACCAGTAGGAGTCGTCACCGCGCAGGTAGAGCGGGGTGGCGCCGCCCTTGTCCTTGATGGCGTCGGCCGAAGCCTTCAGCTCCTCGACGGAGGAGGGGACCTCCACGCCGGCCTCGGCGAGCAGTTCCTTGTTGTAGAAGAGGGCGAGGGTGTCGGTGACCTGCGGGAGCGCGTAGGTCTCGCCTTCGTACTGGGTGCTGCCCCACGCCTGCGGCAGGTAGTCGTCCTGGTCCTCGACGACGTCGCCGAGCGGCTCGATGAGCTGGAGGCTGGCGAAGTCGGCGACCCAGGCGACCTCGGTACGCATGACCTCGGGGGCCTCGCCCGCGTTGGCCGCGTTCTTGAACTTGTTCTGCGCGTCGTCGAAGCCGATGTTGACGTAGCGGACGTCGACCCCGGGGTGCTCCTTCTCGAAGTCCTCGGCGATCTTCTGGTAGACGCCCTTCTCGGCGTCGTTCGAGGTGTCCCAGAAGGTGACGGTGCCGGACAGCTCGCCCGAGCCGTTCTGCTGCGGCTCCTCGTCGCCGCCGCCTCCGCAAGCCGTTGCCGCAAGGGCGAGCGCCGCAACCAGTGCGGTGGTTCCTATGCCACGCCGCATGATGAAGTCCTCCAACAAGTGGTATGCCCGGAGCAGGGGACCCTGACCTTCCCCTCCGGGGGCCCGTGACGGGCCGCGGTGTCGCGGCGCCGGGCTGACCAGGAACGTAACAGGGGAGCAATCTTTCCGAAAGACCTTGCGGCAAATTTCTGCAACGTCACTTGCGGCGGCTTCCGCAAGAGCTTGCAACGCTGCTACGTTCCTCCGAATCCCCAGGCGAACGGCGACGGAGGCAGCGGTGCGACGGGCGGAACGGCACATACGGAGACGAACCGGCGGCGCGGGACGGACGGGCGGCGTCGCCACCGCGCTCACCCTGGTCCTGACGTGCGGGCTGACGGCCTGCGGCACCGGCGGGGACGACGGGGACCCGTCCTCGGTGTCCGGGAGCGTCGTGTGGTGGGACACCTCGGGACCGACGGAGGCGCCCTTCTTCAACCGGCTCGTGGCGGACTTCGAGAAGCAGCACCCGAAGATCGACGTCACCTACGTCAGCGTCGACTTCTTCGAGGCGCAGCAGAAGTACCGCGCGGCGGCGGAGTCCGGCACCGGCGTGCCCGACGTGCTGCGCGCCGACGTGGGCTGGACGGCGGGCTTCGCCGCGGACGGCCTGCTCGCCGACCTCACCGGCACCCCGGCGCTGGCGGACGAGGACGACTTCCTGGAGACGACGCGGGCGAGCGTCACCTACGACGGCGGCACCTACGGCGTCCCCCAGGTCACCGACACGCTCGCCCTGCTCTACAACCGGCGGCTGTTCGAGGAGGCCGGGATCACCCGGCCCCCGGCGAGCTGGAAGGACCTCGAAGCGGCGGCGCTCACCGTCAAGGAGGAGACCGGCGCGGACGGGTTCGCCTTCAACACCGACGCCTACTACTCGCTGCCCTTCCTGTACGGCGAGGGCGGCGACCTGCTCGACCCGGCCGCCTCGCGGATCACCGTCGCCGACGACGCGGCGGTGCGGGGCGCCCGGACGGCGGCCGGGCTCGTCGCCTCCGGCGCCGCGCGCAAGCCGCCGGCCGAGGGCGCCTACGACGCGATGCGGTCCGCGTTCGCGCGGGGCGAGGTGGCGATGGTCCTCGACGGGCCCTGGGCGACGGCGGACCTCTTCTCGGGCGGCGCCTTCGAGGACCGCGCGAACCTGGGCATCGCCCCGGTACCGGCCGGGTCGGCCGGCACCGCCGGCTCCCCCACCGGCGGCCACAACCTCGTCGTCTCGGCGGACACGGAGCACCCCGAGGCGGCCGCGCTGTTCGTCGGCCACATGACCGCCGCCGCGCAGCAGGAGCGCGTCGCCCTGGAACTGGGCCTGCTCCCCACCCGCAAGACCGCCTACACCCGCGAGGTGCTGTCGGACCCGGTGCGCAACTCCTTCTACTTCGCCCACACCAAGTCCGTGCCCCGGCTGGCGGTGGCGGAGAGCGCGGAACTGTTCGCCTCCTACGAGCCGCACTGGGGAGCGCTGCTGCGGGGCGAGGCGGAGCCCCGCGAGGCGCTGACGGCGACGGCCGAGGAGTGGCGCGCGACCCTCCTGCCCACCTACGGCCTCACCCCCTGACGCGGCGGGGCGGCGGCCGGGCGCCCGGTTGCCCGATCCGGCTGATCCCCGCGCCGGGAGCGGCGATGTAGGCAGTACGGCACGCGCCCGGTACAGTCCATTTCCGTGACCGCACGGCTAGCTGACATCGCAGCCCAGGCGGGGGTCAGCGAAGCGACGGTCAGCCGTGTCCTGAACGGCAAGCCGGGCGTCGCCGCTGCCACCCGCGAATCCGTCCTGACCGCGCTCGACCTGCTCGGCTACGAGCGGCCCGCGCGGCTGCGGCAGCGCAGCGCGGGGCTGGTCGGGCTGATCACGCCGGAGCTGGAGAACCCGATATTCCCCGCCTTCGCCCAGGTCATCGCCCAGGCGCTGACCCGCCAGGGCTACACCCCGGTGCTGGCCACCCAGACCCCGGGCGGCTCGACGGAGGACGAGCTGACCGAGATGCTGGTCGAACGCGGCGTCTCCGGCATCATCTTCGTCTCCGGGCTGCACGCCGACACCACCGCCGACACGCAGCGTTACGAGAAGCTGCGCGGCCAGGGCGTCCCGTTCGTCCTCATCAACGGGTTCTCCCCCAGGGTGCGGGCGCCCTTCATCTCCCCCGACGACCGGGCCGCGATGCGGCTGGCCGTCACGCACCTCGTCTCACTGGGCCACCAGCGCGTCGGGCTGGCCCTCGGCCCGGCCCGCTTCGTGCCCGTGCAGCGCAAGATCGAGGGGTTCCTGCACTCGCTGGAGGAGCACCTCGGGCTCACCGGCGCGGACGCCGACGTGCTGATACAGCACTCCCTCTACACCCTGGAGGGCGGGCAGGCCGCGGCCACCGCCCTCCTGGAACGCGGCTGCACGGCGGTGGTGTGCGCGAGCGACATGATGGCGCTCGGCGCGATCCGGGCCGCCCGGGAGCGCGGCCGGAAGGTACCGGCGGAGGTGTCCGTCATCGGCTTCGACGACTCCCCGCTGATCGCCTTCACCGATCCGCCGCTGACCACGATCCGGCAGCCGGTCCACGCCATGGGCCAGGCCGCGGTGCGGGCACTGCTGGAGGAGATCGGCGGCACCCCGGCGCCGCACAGCGAGTTCGTGTTCCTGCCCGAGCTGGTCGTGCGCGGCTCGACGGCCGCGGCGCCGGTCCAGCCCGCCGGCGGCTGACGCACTCCGCCGCCCGGCACCCGCCCGAGCCTGCCGCCCGCCCGCACCGCCGGCCGGCGTCCCGCCCGCCCGGCGCCCACGTCCCTCCCTGCCCCGTCCCCCGGGGGACTCCCTAGCCCGCACGGATGACCGGCGGGCCGCGGAACCCACCGGGAGGATGATCGGGTCGCAGAGGGCGTCTGGCAGACTTGCCCGTCATGGGGGTACCGACGACACGACATGAGGGTGACGACCGGGTGGCAACGGCGATTCCGCTGGACGAACGCGGGGCGGGCCGGAGCCGGCACGGCGGCACCCTTGAGCGGCGGGCACCCCGCCGGCCCCGGATCGTCTTCGAACTCGGGCTGATCGCCGTCAGCTACATGCTGTACTCCCTCGTGCGGAACGCGGTGCCCGAGCACGAGAGCACCGCCATGCGGCACGCCCACTGGATCTGGGACCTTGAGAAGAGCATGGGGCTCGCCTTCGAGCACGCGGTGAACCACGCCGTGAACAGCGTCACGTGGCTCGTCGTCTCCATGAACTACTACTACGCGACGCTGCACTTCGTGGTGACGATCGGCGTCCTGGTCTGGCTCTACCGGTTCCAGCCGGGGCGCTACGCCGCCGCCCGCACGGCCCTGTTCGCCACCACCGGCGTGGCCCTGCTCGGCTACTACTTCTACCCGCTCGCCCCGCCCCGGCTGATGACGGGCGGTGACTTCATCGACACGGTGATCGTGCACGGCACCTGGGGCTCGATGGCGTCCGGCAACATGGCGAACGTCTCCAACCAGTACGCCGCCATGCCGTCGATGCACATCGGCTGGTCCGCGTGGTGCGGCGTGCTGCTGGTGCTGCTGGCCCGTCCACTGTGGGTGCGGCTCCTGGGGGTGCTGTACCCGGTGCTCACGCTCGTGGTGATCGTCGCCACGGCCAACCACTTCTGGCTCGACGCCGTCGGCGGCCTGCTGTGCCTGGCCTTCGGCATGGCCGTGGCCCACTGGTGGTACGGCGCCGCCCCGCACCGCCTCCCCCGCCAGGCCCTCCCCCGCCCCCGCGCGGGGGACACCACCCCCCACCGCTCCCTGGCCACCATCCCCTGAGCCGGGGGGCCTGCCACGCCGGTGGTCAGGTGCGGCGGGACGTCCGTACCGTCACGTGTGCTCCTCTTTCTTCCCTTCGTGTGTGCTTCGGCGAAGCCGAAGGCGGTCAGGAAGAAGGCGGAGAGACCCAGCAGCCCTGCCGCCGGGGTGACGTAGCCCGGTACCGCGACGTCGTGGGTCCGGCCGTCTTCGGCCACGCACCCGAAGGCGAGTGGCAGATAGGTCGGTTCATAGGCCACGAGCCCGGATCCGCTCGACGCCTCGTTGCAGGCGTCCGCCTGAGCACTCTCATCGAGCACGGCCAGGTGCAGCACCCCCCAGGTGTACATGCCGATCGCACCGCTGAAGGCCACCACGCCGGCTGTCCGCAAACCCGCCGCCAGCCCCCGGTGCCTGCCACGCACCGTACGGACGACGCGGACGACGCCGCAACAACCGAGGCAGACGGTAGCGATCAGCCCGGCGAAGGCCAGGAGAAGGACGGCAGCGGGGTCAGTCCTCGACGGGCGGGGTCAGTCCTCGTAGAAGAGGCGGTCGACGGTGGCGCGGGCGCGGCGGGTGGTGCGGCGGTAGTCCTCCAGGAGTTCGCCGACGTGGCCCGGTTCGTAGCCGAGGTAGCGTCCGACGGCGGCCAGCTCCCGGGGCTCGGAGGGGAACGTGTCACCGGGGCGGCCGCGCACGAGCATCACCGCGTTCCGGACCCGGGTGGCCAGCAGCCACGCCTCGTCCAGCACCTCGGCGTCGTCCGCGTCCAGCAGGCCCGCCGCGCGGGCGGCGGCCAGCGCCTCGCGGGTGCGGGTGGTGCGCAGGCCGGGGACGGCGTGGGCGTGCCGGAGCTGGATCAGCTGCACCGTCCACTCCACGTCCGAGAGGCCGCCGCGGCCCAGCTTGGCGTGGGTGGTCGGGTCGGCGCCGCGCGGCAGCCGCTCGCTCTCCATCCGGGCCTTCAGCCGCCGGATCTCCCGCACGGCCTCGGCGTCCGGCCCGCCGTCGGGGTAGCGCAGCGGGTCGATCAGCTCCGTGAAGCGGCGGCCCAGGTCCGCGTCGCCCGCCACCGGCTGGGCGCGCAGCAGCGCCTGGCTCTCCCACGCCACCGACCAGCGCCGGTAGTAGGCGGCGTAGGAGGCGAGGCTGCGCACCAGCGGTCCCGCCTTGCCCTCGGGGCGCAGGTCGGCGTCGACGGGCAGCGGCGGGTCGGTGCTGGGGAGCTGGAGCAGGCGGCGGATCTCGTTGGCGACGGCGTACGCGGCCTCGGCGGCCTCCCGCTCGCTGACGCCGTCGCGCGGCTCGTGCACGAACAGGACGTCCGCGTCGGATCCGTAGCCCTGTTCCATGCCGCCGAAGCGGCCCATGCCGATGACGGCGAACCGGGTGGGGAGCGTGTCGCCCCAGCGGCTCCGGGTGGCGGCGCGCAGGGCTCCGGCGAGGGTGGCGGCGTTGATGTCGGAGACGGCGCACCCCGTCCGGTCGACGGCCGGGGCCGGGTCCTCGGCGGCCGGGGACGCCTCGGTGCCGTACGCGCCGACGATGTCGGCCGCCGCCGTGCGGAACAGTTCCCGGCGGCGCACGCCCCGGGCGGCGGCCACGGCCTGCTCCGCGCTGTCGGCGCGTCCGACGGCGGCCAGCACCTCCTGGGTGAGGGCGTCGCGGCCGCGCGGGGCGAGGTGGTCGGCGTTGCCGAGCAGGGCGACGGCCTCGGGGGCGCGCATGAGCAGGTCGGGCGCGAGGCGTCCGGCGGACAGCACCCGGGCCAGGTTCTCCGCCGCCGCGCCCTCGTCGCGCAGGAGCCGCAGGTACCAGGGTGACGTGCCGAGCGCGTCGGAGACCTGGCGGAAGCCGAGCAGTCCGGCGTCGGGATCGGCGGAGTCGGCGAACCAGCCGAGCAGCACCGGCAGCAGAGTGCGCTGGATCGCGGACTTGCGGCTCACCCCGGAGGCCAGCGCCTCCAGGTGGCGCAGGGCGGCGGCCGGGTCGGCGTAGCCGAGCGCCTCCAGGCGCTGGCGGGCCGCGGTGGCCGAGAGCCGGGTCTCGGCGGGGGCGAGCTGGGCGGCGGCGTCCAGCAGCGGCCGGTAGAAGAGTTTCTCGTGCAGCCGCCGGACGGCCGCCGCGTGCCGCCGCCACGCCTGGTTCAGCTCCGTGACGGGATCGGCGCGGAAGCCGAGGCCGCGGCCGAGGCGGCGCAGCTCCGGCTCGTCCTCGGGCATGAGGTGAGTGCGGCGCATCCGGTGGAGCTGGATGCGGTGCTCGGCGGTGCGCAGGAAGCGGTAGGCGGCGTCCAGGTCGGCGGCGTCCTGCCGGCCGACGTAGCCGCCCGCGGCGAGCGCGGCGAGGGCCTCCAGGGTGGTGGAGCTGCGCAGCGCGGTGTCGCTGCGGCCGTGCACGAGCTGGAGGAGCTGGACGGCGAACTCCACGTCGCGCAGTCCGCCGGGACCGAGTTTGAGTTCCCGCTCGACGTGGGCCGCCGGGATGCCCTCGATGACGCGGCGGCGCATCTGCTGCACGTCGGGGACGAAGTTCTCCCGCTCGGCGGCCTGCCACACCATCGGTGTGACGGCCGCGCAGTAGTCGGCGCCCAGGTCCGCGTCCCCGGCGACCGGGCGGGCCTTCAGCAGTGCCTGGAACTCCCACGTCTTGGCCCAGCGCTGGTAGTAGGCCAGGTGGCTGGCGAGCGTCCGCACCAGCGGTCCGTTGCGGCCCTCGGGGCGCAGGTTGGCGTCCACGGGCCAGATCGTGCCCTCGACGGTGGTGTCGGAGCAGATCCGCACCAGGCGGGCGGCGAGCCGGGTCGCGGCCTGGAGCGCCCCGGCCTCCTCGGCGCCGCCCTCGGGGGGCTCGGCGACGAAGATGACGTCCACGTCGGAGACGTAGTTCAGTTCCCGGCCGCCGCACTTGCCCATGCCGATGACGGCGAGCCGGCAGGCGGCGGCGTCCTCGGGGGCCGCCGCACCGGCGATGGCCAGGGCCCGGCGCAGGGTGGCGGTGGCCAGGTCGGCCAGTTCGGCGGCGGTGCGGGCGACGTCGGTGGTGCCGCACACGTCGCGGGCGACGACGGTCAGCAGCGCCCTGCGGTAGGCGACGCGCAGCGCGTCGGGGTCGTCGGCGCCGCTGAGGGCGTCCTCGAACTCGGCGAGGCCCGGGTGCAGGTCGCCGTGCTCGTAGGTGAGGAGCGTCTGCCAGTCGCCGGCGTGGGTGGCCAGGTGGTCGCCGAGCGCCTCGGAGGCGCCGAGGACACCCAGCAGCCGGTCGCGCAGCGGTTTCGCGGACAGCAGGGTGTCCAGCAGGACGCGCCCCTGCCCCTCGGGCTGGGCCTCGACGAGCCGGAGCAGGCCGTGCAGGGCCAGGTCCGGGTCGGCGGTGGTGCTGAGCGCGTCGAGCAGCAGGGGGCTGTCCCGCACGGGGACCAGTCCCGGTTCGGCGAGGAGCCGGGCGGCGTCGGCGGGGTCGGTGAAGCCGTACCGCAGCAGCCGCGAGTGCGTGCTGCTGCGGCGGCCTCCGGCCGGGGGCTGGGGCGCGTCCGTCATGAGCCCCATGTTCTACAGGACGGGCAGGGACTTGCGCAGCTCGAACGCGGTGACCTCGGAGCGGTACTCCTCCCATTCCTGCTTCTTGTTGCGGAGGAAGAAGTCGAAGACGTGCTCGCCGAGCGTCTCGGCGACGAGTTCGCTGCGCTCCATCAGGTCGATGGCCTCGCCGAGGTTCTGCGGGAGCGGCTTGATGCCGAGCGCGCGGCGCTCGGCGTCCGAGAGCGCCCACACGTCGTCCTCGGCGCCCGCGGGCAGTTCGTAGCCCTCCTCGATGCCCTTGAGCCCGGCGGCGAGGAGGACGGCGTAGGAGAGGTAGGGGTTGGCGCCGGAGTCCAGGGAGCGGACCTCGATGCGGGTGGAGCCCGTCTTGCCCGGCTTGTACATCGGCACCCGGATGAGCGCGGAGCGGTTGTTGTGGCCCCAGCAGATGTAGGACGGCGCCTCTCCCCCGGCGCCGGCGGTGCGCTGGGCGCCGCCCCAGATGCGCTTGTAGGAGTTGACCCACTGGTTGGTGACGGCGGAGATCTCGTCCGCGTGGCGCAGCAGCCCGGCGATGAAGGAACGTCCCACCTTGGAGAGCTGGTACTCCGCGCCGGACTCGTGGAAGGCGTTGCGGTCGCCCTCGAAGAGGGACAGGTGGGTGTGCATGCCGGAGCCGGGGTACTCCGAGAACGGCTTGGGCATGAACGTGGCCTGCACGCCCTGCTCCAGGGCGACCTGCTTCATCACGAGGCGGAACGTCATGATGTTGTCGGCCGTGGTGAGGGCGTCGGCGTAGCGCAGGTCGATCTCCTGCTGCCCCGGGGCACCCTCGTGGTGGGAGAACTCCACGGAGATGCCCATGGACTCCAGCATCGTGATGGCCTGGCGGCGGAAGTCCATGCCGACGTTCTGCGGGGTGTGGTCGAAGTAGCCGGAGGAGTCGGCCGGGACGGGCCGGGTGCCGTCCACCGGCTTGTTCTTGAGCAGGAAGAACTCGATCTCGGGGTGGGTGTAGAAGGTGAACCCGAGGTCGGAGGTGCGCGACAGGATGCGCTTGAGCACGTAGCGCGGGTCGGCGTAGGAGGGCGAGCCGTCGGGCATGAGGATGTCGCAGAACATGCGCGCGGTGCCGGGCGCCTCGGCGCGCCAGGGCAGGATCTGGAACGTGCTCGGCGCGGGCTTGGCGATCATGTCGGACTCGTAGACGCGGGCGAAGCCCTCGATCGCGGAGCCGTCGAACCCGATGCCCTCGTCGAACGCCTGCTCCAGCTCCGCGGGGGCGACGGCGACGGACTTGAGGAAGCCCAGCACGTCGGTGAACCACAGCCGCACGAACCGGATGTCCCGCTCCTCCAACGTCCGGAGCACGAATTCCTGCTGCTTATCCATATCCACCCATCCTCGCTGGTCAGGCACCCCGCCACCACGCTGCCACGCGGAGGAGGACGTGAACGGCTGCCGAGCATCCCACCACACGGTTTCGGGCACGTTGCGTACCCGCGGCCTGCGGCGGTACGCGTGGTGCCGCCGGGCCTGACGGGCGCCGCGTCCACCACCGGGGCGTGACCTCATTGTGCGCCACGCCCGGATCATGGTCGACCACCCCCGTCGGCGTCGCACGGGGACGTTTGCGGGGGCGGCCCGGGGGCGGAGGCGGGGACGGGCGCGGGAGGTGGTCCGGGGACGGGCGCGGGGCGGCGCGGCACCGCCGGTACATCGCGTCAGAGTGACGGTTACTGTGGGGAGGTGCCTCAACTTCGACTCGCCCTGAACCAGATCGACGCCACCGTCGGTGACCTGGACCGCAACGCCGACGCCGTCGTGCACTGGACGCGGCACGCCGTCGGGCAGGGAGCGCATCTGGTCGCGTTCCCCGAGATGATGCTGACCGGCTATCCCGTCGAGGACCTGGCGCTGCGCTCGTCCTTCGTCGAGGCCAGCCGCGCCGCGCTCACCGCGCTGGCCGGACGGCTGGCGGACGAGGGCCTGGGCGGCGTCCCCGTCGTCGTCGGCTACCTGGACCGCGCCGAGCACGGCAGCCCGCGCTACGGACAGCCCGCCGGTGCCCCGCAGAACGCCGCCGCCGTGCTGCACGAGGGGGCGGTGGCGCTCACCTTCGCCAAGCACCACCTGCCCAACTACGGCGTCTTCGACGAGTTCCGCTACTTCGTGCCGGGTGACACCCTGCCCGTCGTGCGGGTGCGCGGCGTGGACGTGGCGCTGGCCATCTGCGAGGACCTGTGGCAGGACGGCGGCCGGGTGCCCGCCGCGCGCAGCGCGGGCGCGGGACTGCTGCTGTCGGTCAACGCCTCGCCGTACGAGCGGGACAAGGACGACACCCGGCTCGCGCTCGTGCGCAGGCGTGCGCGGGAGGCGGGCTGCACCACGGCGTACCTGGCGATGACCGGCGGCCAGGACGAGCTGGTCTTCGACGGCGACTCGATCGTCGTCGACGCGGGGGGCGAGGTCCTGGCCCGTGCCCCGCAGTTCGCCGAGGGCTGCGTCGTGCTGGACCTGGACCTGCCCGCCGCCGCGCCCGAACCGCCGTCCGGCACGGTGGACGGCGGTCTGCGCGTCGACCACCGCACGCTGTCCGCCGAGCCGCTGCCCCCCTACACGGCGGAGGTGGCCGGCGCCGAGGCCGAGCGGCTCGGCGCCGAGGAGGAGATCTACACGGCGCTGGTCGTGGGCCTGCGCGCCTACGTGGCGAAGAACGGCTTCCGCTCGGTGCTCGTCGGGCTCTCCGGCGGCATCGACTCGGCGCTGACCGCCGCCATCGCCTGCGACGCGCTCGGACCGCGCAACGTCCACGGCGTCTCCATGCCCTCGCGCTACTCCTCCCAGCACTCCCGGGACGACGCCGCCGAGCTGGCGCGCCGCACGGGGCTGGAGTTCCGCACGGTGTCCATCGAGCCGATGTTCGACGCCTACATGGAGTCCCTGGACCTCACCGGGCTCGCCGAGGAGAACCTCCAGGCCCGGCTGCGCGGCACGCTGCTCATGGGCCTGTCCAACCAGGAGGGCCACATCGTGCTGGCACCGGGCAACAAGTCCGAGCTGGCCTGCGGCTACTCGACGCTGTACGGGGACTCCGTCGGCGCCTACGGGCCGATCAAGGACGTGTACAAGACGACCGTCTTCGCGCTCGCCCGCTGGCGCAACCGGGCGGCGGCCGAGCGCGGCGAGACGCCGCCGATCCCGGAGAACTCCATCAGCAAGCCGCCCAGCGCCGAACTGCGCCCGGGGCAGGTGGACGCCGACTCGCTGCCGGACTACGACGTGCTCGACGCCGTCCTGGAGCTGTACGTGGACCGGGACCTGGGCGCGGCGGAGATCGTCGCGCGCGGCTACGACGCGGAGCTGGTGGCGCGGGTGCTGCGGATGACGGACGCCGCCGAGTACAAGCGGCGCCAGTACCCGCCGGGGACGAAGATCTCCCCGAAGGGCTTCGGCAAGGACCGCCGCCTGCCGATCACGAACCACTGGCGGGAGGCGCCGGACGCGCGGTGACGCCGGCGCCCCGGCGGGGGTTCGGAGCGACGGCGCCGGGGTACCGCGTCGTGTCATGCGTGCACTCACCAGGGGACTGCTGGCCGGAGCCGCCGGCACGACCGCTCTGAACCTCGTCACCTACGGCGACATGCTGCTGCGTGCCCGCCCCGCGAGCCCGGTGCCGGCCGAGGTCGCGGCCGGGCTCGCGGACCGCGCGGGCGTCGGCCTCGGCGGCGGGGAGGAGACGTCCAGCCGGGAGCAGGCCGCCGGGGCGCTGCTCGGTTACGTCACCGGGCTCGGGGTCGGCGCGGCCTACGGGCTGCTGCGCGGCGCGGGCCGGGGCCGCGGGCTGCCCGGGTGGCTGGAGGCCCCGCTGCTCGGGGCGCTGGCCATGGCGGGCAGCGACGTCCCCTCGGCCGGGCTCGGCGTGACCGATCCGCGCACCTGGGGCGCGGACAGCTGGGTGTCGGACGTCGTCCCGCACCTCGCGTACGGCGTCGTGACGGTGGCGGCGTACCGCGCGCTGGACTGACCCGCGCGCCGGACGGCCCGGACGTGCGCCGGACGGCCCGGTGCGCGGCCCGTCCGGCGGGCGGCGTCAGACGTGGGTGTGCGTGCGCGGCTGCGCGTGGCGGGCCACGACGCGGGACGCCCGCGCGGGCGCCCGGTCCAGCACCCCCGCGGTGACGGCGATGCCCAGGCCCGCGACGGCCAGCACCGCGCCGACGAGGGTCGGGGACGTCCAGCCCCACCCGGCCGAGATCGCCGTGCCGCCCAGCCACGCGCCGCCCGCGTTGGCCAGGTTGAACGCCGAGTGGTTCGACGCGGAGGCCAGCGTGGGCGCGGCCTGCGCCTTGTTCATGACCAGCATCTGGAGCGGCGTCGTCGTCATGAAGCCGACCGCTCCGATGAGGACGACCGTCGTCAGCGCCGCCCAGGGGGTGTGGACGGTGAAGCGGAACAGCACCAGCACCAGGGCGAGGGCGGCGAGCGACCCGTACAGGGTCGGCCGCAGCGCCCGGTCCGTGAGCGGCCCCGCGAGCAGCGCGCCCAGCGTCATCCCGACGCCGAACAGCGCGAGCACGAGCGTCACCGAGGACTCGGCCAGGCCGGTGACCTCCGTCGTCATCGAGGCCAGGTAGCTGTAGACCGCGAAGACCCCGGCGAACCCGAAGACGGCGGTGAGCAGCCCGAGCAGCACCTGCCGGTCGGCCAGGGCGCGCAGTTCGCCGCCGAGGCCCGCGCCGGGTTCCAGCGGGACGCGGGGCACGAGCGCCCACAGGGCGCCCATGGCGAGCACGCCGATCGCGGTGACCACGAGGAAGGTGGCCCGCCAGCCGAGCTGCTGCCCCAGCGCCGTCCCGGCGGGTACGCCGACCACGTTGGCGACCGTCAGTCCGAGGAACATCGCGGCGACGGCGCGGGCGCGGCGCTCGGGGGCGACCAGGCGGGCGGCGACCACCGCGCCGACGCCGAAGAACGCGCCGTGCGGCAGCCCGGCGAGGAACCGCCCGGCCATGAGCGTGCCGAAGCCGGGCGCCAGCACGGAGGCCAGGTTGCCCGCGGTGAACAGGGCCATGAGCCAGACGAGCATCCGGCGGCGCGGCACGCGCGCACCCACGGCCGTGAGCAGCGGGGCGCCGACGACGACGCCGATCGCGTAGGCGGAGACGAGGTGGCCCGCGGTGGGAACGGAGGTGCCGAGGTCGTCCGCGACGTTGGGCAGCAGGCCCATCATCACGAACTCGGTCATGCCGATGCCGAAGGCGCCGATCGCCAGGGCGAGCACAGCGAGGGGCATGCGGAAGGAACCTTTCGCAGGGGAGGGAAGGGAGGGGCGTCTTATGTTCTCTGCCGGAACAAAGTCTCGCACGCTTTTTGTTCCGGCACGCCACCGCCGGGTTTCCGCGAGGTGGCCTCCGTCCGTCCGGCCGCTCCCCCGCCCCCGGTCACGTCCTCCGGGCCGCCCGTCCGGCTACAGCGTCACCGACGCCGCCACGGGCAGGTGGTCGCTGCCGGTGGCCGGGAGCGTCCACGAGGACACCGGCTCGATGCCCTTGACCATGATCTGGTCGATCCGCGTCAGCGGGAACGACGCGGGCCAGGTGAAGCCGAACCCGGCCCCGGCCGCGCCCTGCGTGGAGCGCATCTGCGCGGTCACCGGCGCCAGCGCCCGGTCGTTCATCGTGCCGTTGAGGTCGCCCAGGAGGACGACGCGCCCCAGCGGCTCCCGGGCGATGGCCTGGCCCAGCTGCTCGGCCGCGTCGTCCCGCTGGCCCGCGGTGAAGCCCGCGTTGACCTTCACGCGCACCGACGGCAGGTGCGCCGCGTAGACGGCCACCTCGCCCTGCGGCGTGCGCACCGTCGTGCGCAGCGCCCGGTTCCAGCCGATCTTGATGTCCACCGGTTCGCTGTCCGTCAGCGGGTACCGGCTCCACACTCCGACGGTGCCCTGCACGGTGTGGTGCGGGTACTCCTGCGCCAGCGCCTCCTCGTAGACGTCCAGCGCGCGGGCCGGCAGCTCCGCGAGGGCCAGCACGTCCGCCTCCGCGTCCGCCAGCGCCGCGGCGGTGCCCGCCGGGTCGGGGTTGGCCGCGTCCACGTTGTGCGACAGGACGGTCAGGTCGCCCTCGGACGCCTGCGCCGTCTTGTCCGTGAGCAGGCCGCCGAACAGGCTCGCCCAGACCAGCGCCGGGAGCAGCAGCGCCACGAGCCCCGTCAGGGAGCGGCGCAGCAGCGCCGCCAGGAGCAGCAGCGGGACGCCGAGCCCGCACCAGGGCAGGAACGTCTCCAGCAGGCTGCCCAGGTTCCCCACGGCGTTCGGCACCCGGCTGTGCACCACCATGACGCCGGCGAGCGCGGCGGCGAGCACGGCGAGGACCCAGCCGCGGCGCCAGGCGCCCGTCTCGCACCAGCGGCGCGGTGGGCGTCGGCCTCCGGAAGGGCCGGGCCGCACGGGCGGCTCCGCACCGACCGCGCTCGCCTCGGCCTCCGTCGTGTACGCCCGTGCCATGCGCCGTTCCTCACTGCCCGTCGTGCTCGCGCCCCCGGCGGCCATGGAATCACGGACTCCGCCCCGCCCGGGGGGTGGTGGAAAAAGGTATGAACAGATGTACGGGGTTCGTGGGCCGCTCTGCCGCGAACGGCTCCGCCCTCACGGGGAGGACGAGCGCGCCCGCCCGTCCAGTTCCACGGGGGCCGCCCGGCGTCGCCGGTGTGACGCACCCCGCACGCCGCGTAGCGTGCCGTACCGCGGTACGCCCCTTTCCCCGCGGGGTGTCGGAGTGCCACCATGGACGTGATCCGGAGACGCCGTCAGGGCGCTTCGAGACGACACCTTCAGGAGCCCGTGCCATGACGCATGCCCTCAGGGCTGCCGACAGCAGCAAGGCGCTGTACGGCGGAGCCCAGAACCGACGCATCACGGTCCGCGACATCACCGCCGCCAGGGAGCGCGGCGAGAAGTGGCCCATGCTGACCGCCTACGACGCGGTCACCGCGGGTGTCTTCGACGAGGCGGGCATCCCCGTCCTGCTCGTCGGGGACTCGGCGGGGAACTGCCACCTCGGCTACGACACCACCGTGCCGGTCACCCTGGACCAGATGGTGATGCTCTCCGCCGCCGTGGTGCGGGGCACCCGGCGCGCCCTGGTCGTCGGCGACCTGCCCTTCGGCACCTACCAGGAAGGCGCCACGCAGGCGCTGCGCAGCGCCACCCGGCTCGTCAAGGAGGCCGGCGTCGGCGCCGTCAAGCTGGAGGGCGGCGAGCGCTCGCTGGCCCAGACGGAGCTGCTGGTCTCGGCGGGCATCCCGGTCATGTCGCACCTGGGGCTGACCCCGCAGTCCGTCAACACCATGGGCTACCGGGTGCAGGGCCGCGGCGACGAGGACGCGCACCGCCTCCTGCGCGACGCGAAGGCCGCGCAGGACGCGGGCGCCTTCGCCGTCGTCCTGGAGCTGGTCCCGGCCGAGCTGTCCGCCGAGGTGACGCGCTCCCTGGACATCCCGACCGTCGGCATCGGCGCGGGCCCCGAGTGCGACGCCCAGGTCCTGGTCTGGACGGACATGGCCGGTATGACGCCGGGCCGGACGCCGCGCTTCGTACGGCAGTACGCCCAGCTCCGCGAGGCCCTCGGCGGCGCCGCCAAGGCGTTCGCGGAGGACGTGGCGGGCGGCTCCTTCCCGCAGGAGGAGCACACCTTCCACTGACGCGCCCGCCCCGCGGCCGCACTCCCCCGCCCCGGCCCGCCGGTACGGCCCCTCCCGGGGACCGTACCGGCGGGCCGCACGGCTCAGCGGCCGGACTGGAGCGCGCTCCACGTGGCCGGGCCCACGACGCCGTCGGCGGTCAGACCGCGGGTGCGCTGGTAGTCGCGGACGGCGTCGGCGGTGGCGGGGCCGAACAGCCCGTCGGTGTTCACGGTCCGGCCCAGGGCCGCCGTCAGCGCGCGTTGCAGCCGCGCGACGTCGGCGCCCGAGCCGCCCTCGCGCAGCAGCGGCCGGGTGCCCGCCGCGAGCAGGGCCGTCCAGGTGCGGGCGCCCACCACGCCGTCGGCACCCAGGCCCCGGGAGCGCTGGAAGGCGGTGACGGCGGTGCGGGTGCCGGAGCCGAAGAGGCCGTCCACGGTCCCGGCACCGAAGCCCTGCTGGTTGAGCAGGAACTGGGCCGCCGACACCTGGGGTCCGGCCGAGCCGCTGCGGAGGGTGGAGTAGGAGGGGAAGCTGAGCCGGACCGTGCCGCCGTCACCGCTCCCGTCGCGGACGAGCCGCAGGTAGTACGTCCAGTCCCAGTGCGGACCCGGGTCGGTGTGGTCGTTCCCGGGCACCTCGTGGTGCCCGACGATGTGGGCCCGGTCCTTGGGGATGCCGTACCGGTCGCACAGGTGGCGGGTCAGCGCCGCCGACGAGCGGTACATGGCGTCGGTGAACCAGGACGGGTTGCTCACGTACCCCTCGTGCTCGATGCCGAGCGTGGAGGAGTTGGCCGAGCGGGCGTGGTAGGCGGTGTCGCGGTCGCGGACCGTCTGCGTCACCTCGCCGTCGTGGGAGCGGATCACGTAGTGGGCGCTGACGTTCGACGCCGGGTCCTGGAACCAGCTGATGGCCCCCGCGTACGAGCCCTGGGTGACGTGCACGACGATCTGCCTGATCGCCGCGGCGCGGCCCGCGCTGTAGTTGCCGGGGTGGGCCGGGACCCAGCGGGCGGACGGGTAGTCGGCGCTCTGCGCGCCCGCGGCCGTCAGGCCGTCCCGCTCGGGGGTGACGGGCCGGGGCGGCACGGTGACGCGTTCGCCGCCGGGGGTGCGGGCGCTGAGGCCGTCGGTCAGGAAACCGTAGACGGCGTCGGCGTAGAGCCGGGCGCCCGCGTCGCTGCGGGCGCCGCCGTAACGGGCGACGGCCGGGTACCAGGCGTCCACGTCACGGCGCCCGGCCGCGTCGAGGCCGAGGTCGTCGGCGTAGGAGCGCAGTACGGCGGCCCCGCCGCGGATGTTGGCGGCGGTGTCGCGGCGCAGGCGGGCCTCGTCCTCGCCGGTGAGCGCCGCCGCCTCGGCCAGCGTGCGGTGCCGGGGGTTGCTGACGAGGTGCATGACGCCGTAGCCGTTGGCGTGGCTGGGCCGGCCCGCGTGCCCGTCCAGCCGGGTCTCCCCGTAGGCGACCGCGACGAGCAGGTCCCTGGGCACCCCGTGCGCCCGCGCGGCCCGGTCGAACGCGGCGGCCACGCCGGGCGCGGAACGTTCGGCGGACGGGGGCGGGGCGGGGGCCGGGCGGGCGGCGGCGGGGCCGGGGAACGCCCCGGAGGCGAGCACGAGTGCCCCGGTGAGGGCGCCGAGGAGCGCGGTGCGCGCGCGGGGTCTGTGGGGGGTGGGGAAGGGCATGCGGGCCTCCGGAACGCCTGCGCGGAAAGGGGACGTCGCCGCCGGTGTGACGCGTGGGGTGGCGGCGGACGAGCCAGTATGGGCCGAAGTGGCATGAGCACGGCAAGTCTTCGGGCTCCCTGCCAGGGGTCCAGACCCCTGGTGCGGCGGTCCGGAACAGCCGCCGGGGTCACGGAGCGGTCCGACGCCGTCGCGGTCGCCCCGGCCGCTCCGAAGTACTTCCTCGGCACCGGCTACGGGCCCTACAGCATCGCCATGGAGGCCGCGTACGCCACCGCCTACCAGGCCGCCGCCCGGGAGGGCTACCCGGCCGGCAACTGCCGCCCGTCCGCGGGGCCGGCCCCCATGGAGATCGGCAACGGCTACTACCAGGTGCTGCTGGAGATCTACTGCACCCCGCCCCCGGCACCGGGCTCGGGCCGGATCGTCGGCGTCCAGTCGGGCAAGTGCGTGGACGTGCAGGGAGCGGGCACCAAGGAGGGCACCCCGATCCAGCTGTACGACTGCAACGGGACCAACGCCCAGAGCTGGCGCCTCTACTCCGACGGCACGGTGCGGGCGCTGGGCATGTGCATGGACGTGCAGTTCGCGCACACGGCCAACGGGACGCGGATCGGCCTGAACCGGTGCCACGGGGCGGGCAACCAGCTCTGGGAGAAGCTGTCCAACGGCCTGCTGCGCAGCACGTTCTCCGGCAAGTGCCTGGCCGCGCAGGGCCACGGCACGGGCAACGGCACCCGGCTCGTCCTGTGGGACTGCACGCCGAGCCACACCAGCCAGCAGTGGACGGGCCCCGGCCTGAGCGGCTGACGCCCTGCCCGGCCCTTTGGCCTTCCGGCCCGCCCGCCCGGCTCCGGGCGGGCGGGCCTGCCGTGCGGGCGGCGCCGGTACCGTCGGCGCATGACGACCGCGACCCGCGCCCCGCAGAGGATCAGCCCCGTCTTCCTCGCCATCGCCGGGTGCGCGGCGGCGGCCGGCTGGGCGCTGTGGGCGGACGCGCCCCCGGCGGCCGGGCTGTGGGTGTTCCTGTGCGTCGTCGCCTGCTGGGTCGTCTCGCTGTGCCTGCACGAGTACGCCCACGCCCGCGGCGCCCTGCACGGCGGAGACGCGTCGGTGGTGGAGAAGGGCTACCTGACGCTGAACCCGCTGCGGTACTCGCACGCGCTGCTGAGCGTCGTGCTGCCGGTGCTCTTCGTCATCGCGGGCGGCATCGGACTGCCCGGCGGCGCGGTGTTCGTCGAGCGGCACCGCATCCGGGGACGGCTGCGGCACAGCCTCGTCTCGGTGGCCGGACCGCTGGTCAACGCGGGACTCGCGGTGGCGCTCGGCGCACCGTTCTGGCTGGGCGCCGTGGACGGCGTCCCGGTGGCGTTCCGGTGCGCGCTGGCCTTCCTGGTGCTGCTCCAGGTGACGGCGGCCGTCCTGAACCTGCTGCCCGTGCCGGGGCTGGACGGCTACGGCGTGCTGGAGCCGTGGCTGTCCGAGGGCGTGCGGCGGCAGGTGGCGCCGTTCGCGCCGTTCGGACTGCTCGCCGTGTTCGGCTGCCTGTGGGTCCCGGAGCTGAACGGGTTCTTCTGGGACGGCGTCCACACGCTGACCGGCGCGCTCGGCGTCCCCGAGGCGGACGTCTCGCGGGGGCTCGCGCTGTTCCGCTTCTGGGAGGGCGAGCCGGTGCTCCCCGCCGTCAGCGCTCCGTGAGGGCGGAGGCGTCCGAGGCGGAGGCGGGAGCGGACGCCTCCGACCCGGCCTTCTCCACACGGGCCTTGCGCCAGTGGAACCAGGCGATGTTCGACGCGACGCCCAGCATCAGCACCCACACCACCCCCAGCAGGCTGCCGTGGACGAAGGACACCACCGCGGCGGCCGTGGCGAGCACGCAGACGAGGGTGGCGTACAGGGCGATGCGGGGCATGGGGAGGGCTCCGGGTTCACATGCGGCGGCGACTGGCTACCGCCCATTGTCCCCCATGCCCCGCGCGGGCTCAGATGTCGGTGAGGCGGATGCCCGCGTGCGCCTTGTAGCGGCGGTTGACGGAGATCAGGTTGGCCACCAGGGACTCGACCTGGCGGGCGTTGCGCAGCCGCCCGGCGAAGACGCCGCGCATGCCGGGGACGCGTCCGGCCAGCGCCTGCACCGTCTCGCAGTCCGCGCGGTCCTCGCCCAGCACCATGACGTCCGTCTCGATGCGCTCGACCGCCGGGTCCTTCAGGAGCACGGCCGACAGGTGGTGGAAGGCGGCCGTCACCCGGGAGTCCGGCAGGAGGGCGGCGGCCTGCTCGGCGGCGCTGCCCTCCTCGACGTCGAGGGCGTAGGCGCCCTTCTTGTCGAAACCGAGCGGGTTGACGCAGTCGACGACGAGCTTGCCCGCCAGCTCCGCGCGCAGGCTCTCCAGCGTGGCGGCGTGCCCGTCCCAGGGGACGGCGACGATGACCACGTCGCTGCGGGCGGCGCATTCGGCGTTGCCGGCGCCCTCGACCCCGTGGCCCAGCTCCCCGGCCGCCGTCCGGGCCCGTTCGGCGGTGCGCGAACCGAGGATCACCTTCTGGCCCGCCTTGGCCAGCCGGTAGGCGAGCCCGCGGCCCTGGTCGCCGGTGCCGCCGAGCACGCCGACGACGAGGGAGGAGACGTCGGGGAGGTCCCAGGGGTCCTTCCGGGCCGCGGGCCTGGCGCCGGACTGCTGCGGGGACTGCTGCCCGGGCTTCGGTTCGGGTGTGGTTGCGGAAGTCATGGTGCTGATCCTGCCAGCCTTCCGCCGGTAACGGTTACCCGCCAGTAGTCGCGTGTCCACCCGGTTCACGCCACGCACCGCAAAAGCGGTTGTCCGCGCACGGGCGGCCGTCCAGCATGGCGCCACGTGAGCTCCTTCACCCGCGCGGTCCTCCCCGACCTCGCCCCCTGGCACGCTTCCCGTGAGTTCCGGCTGCTGTGGTGGGCGGGGCTCGTCACCGTCTTCGGCAGCGGCCTCACCTTCGTCGCGCTGCCACTGCACCTCGCGCGGCTCACCGGTTCACCGGCGGCCGTGGGGCTGATCGGACTCGTGGAGCTGGTCCCACTCGCCGTCTTCGGACTGTACGGCGGGGCGCTGGCCGACGCCGTCGACCAGCGCCGGCTGATCCTGTGGTGCGAGGCCGGTCTCGCCGCCGTGGGTGCCCTGCTGTGCGTCAACGCGCTCCTGCCGGAGCCGCTGGTGTGGCCGCTGTACGCCGCAGCCGCCCTCACCAGCGCGCTCGCCGGGCTCCAGCGGCCCGCGATGAACGCCATGATCCCGCGCGTCGTGCCGCATGGGCACCTGGCCGCCGCGGCGGCGCTCAACGCGGTCAAGTGGCAGACCGGCGCCATCGCGGGACCAGCCGTCGCCGGGCTCGTCGTGGTGCACGCCGGGCTCGGCGCCGCCTACGGACTGGACGCGCTGAGCTGCGTCCTGTTCGTCCTGCTGGTCCGGCGGCTCCCCCCGTCCCCGGCCCGGCGCGAAGCCGTTCCGGTGTCGCTGCGCGGCATCGCCGAGGGGGCCCGCTACGCCTGGCGGCGCAAGGAACTGCTGGGCACCTACGCGGTGGACCTCACGGCGACCTTCCTCGCCTTCCCCCTCGCCCTGTTTCCGTTCCTGGCCCGCGACCTGGGGGCGACGTGGGCGCTCGGGCTGATGTACGCGGCGCTCCCGGCGGGCGCCGCGCTCGTCAGCCTCACCAGCGGCTGGACGGCCCGGGTGCACCGGCACGGCCGGGCGGTGGCCCTCGCGGCGGCGGCGACAGGCGCGGCCGTGGCCGCCGCCGGCTGGGCGGCCTCCGAGGGCGTCGTCTGGCTGGTGCTGGCCCTCCTGGCGGTGACGGGCGGCTGCGACGCGGTCAGCGGCATCTTCCGGCAGACGCTGTGGAACCAGTCCGTGCCCGACGCCCTGCGCGGGCGGCTGGCCGGGATCGAGATGCTGTCGTACGCGGGCGGACCGCAGCTCGGGAAGGTGCGCGCCGGGACGATGGCCGCCTGGACCTCGGCCCGCACCTCGGTGTGGGCGGGCGGCGTGCTGTGCGTGGCGGGCGTCGGGCTGCTGGCGGTGTGCCTGCCGCGGCTGCTGGCGTACGACGCCCGTACGGACGAGCACGTCCGCGCGGTGCGCGAGGAGCGCGCCGTGGCGTGACGGCTCCGGGGGCGCGGCCAGCGCGGTCTGCCCCGGGCCTACCTCCCGGACGGACCGCCGGGGCCGGACGGGCCGCCGGGGCCGGACGGACCGCCGGGGCCGGACGGACCGCCGGGGCCGGACGGACCGCCGGGGCCGCCGCCGTCCGGGCGGGGGGCGTCGTCCGTGGCCTGCGGGTCGTCGTTCCAGCGCTCGTCGTGCTGCCACTCCAGGTTCCGCTCCCGGGCGGTCCGCATCGCGTCCGCGGCCTCCTCGCGGCTGGCGTAGGGGCCGAAGCGGTCCAGGGCGCGGCACTGCGGGCCTTCCTCCACGGTGCCGTGCTTGAGGCAGTAGTACCACTCGCCGGGCGCGCCCGGCTTCCTGCGCTTGAAGAGAGCCATGTCCGTCATGCTGCCCCACCGGGGCGGCGGCTACCACGGCTAGACTCGTCACCCATGTCTGGCCAGTCACTTCTCGTTCCCGGCACCGTGTCCCCCCGGCGCGGTGTGCCCACCGCCATCCCGCGCCCCGAGTACGTGGGCAAGGACGGCCCCACGCCCTATACCGGGCCCGAGGTGCAGGACGCCGAGACGGTCGAGAAGATGCGCGCCGCCGGGCGGATCGCCGCGCGGGCGATGGCGGAGGCGGCGCGGCACATCGCCCCCGGGGTGACCACCGACACCCTGGACGAGGTGGCGCACACCTACCTGTGCGACCACGGCGCCTACCCCTCCACCCTCGGCTACCGCGGCTTCCCCAAGTCCCTGTGCACCTCGGTCAACGAGGTCATCTGCCACGGCATCCCCGACTCCACCGTCCTGCGCGACGGCGACATCGTGAACCTCGACGTCACCGCGTACCTCGACGGGGTGCACGGCGACAACAACGCCACCTACCTGTGCGGCGAGGTGGACGAGACGTCCCGGCTGCTGGTCGAGCGCACCCGCGAGGCGCTGAACCGGGCCATCAAGGCGGTGCGCCCGGGGCGGCAGGTCAACATCATCGGACGCGTCATCGAGTCCTACGCGCAGCGCTTCGGGTACGGCGTCGTGCGGGACTTCACCGGGCACGGCATCAACACCTCGTTCCACTCCGGGCTCGTCATCCCGCACTACGACGACCCGCGCGCGACGACCGTGATGCAGCCGGGCATGACGTTCACCATCGAGCCGATGCTGACGCTCGGCACCCACGAGTGGGACATGTGGGAGGACGGCTGGACGGTCGTCACCAAGGACCGCCTGCGCACCGCGCAGTTCGAGCACACCCTCGTGGTGACGCCGACGGGCGCGGACGTCCTGACCCTGCCGTAACGTCCGCGCGGCCCGGTGCGGCGCGGCCCCGGCCCTTCCGCCGCCTCCGGCCGCCGGGGCGGCGGGGCGGGCCGGTAGGGTGCGAACCTGCGATGCGGGATACCGGTGGTCGCGGCGGTGCGCGGGCACCGGCCGGAACGCCGGGGCGGGCCTCGGGGAGGGCACGGGCGATGAGGGCGCGGGCGCGGTCGGCGGCGGTCGCGGCGGCACTGGCCGCCACGCTGCTGGGCCTTTCGGGCTGCATGACGGTGCACGGGGAGACGGCCGTGGTGGTCGCCGCCACCGAGAGCGAGGCGGAGCGGGCGCTGAAGCGGTACGTCACCGTCACCAACAGGGCCCGGGCCGCCTACGACGCCCGCCTGGCGGGCAGCGTCCAGCGCGGTGTGCTCGGGGAGACTCAGCGGGCGTCGCTGACCGCGCACCGGGCGGTCGCGCCGGACGGGGACCCCGGCCACGAGCCGCTGCGGCTGTCCGACACCGACTTCCACATACCGCGGCAGGCGGGATGGCCGAAGTTCTTCCTGGCGGACTCCGCCGTCGAGGGCGCCGGAGGCGCCCGCCACCTGCTGGTGTTCACCCGGGAGGCGGTCGACGAGGAGTGGCGGGCCGCCTACCTCGCCGTGGTCGCGGCCGAGCGCGTGCCCGCGTTCGCCACCGACGCGGACGGCCACGCCGAGGAGGTCCCGGACGGGGGCGGCGACCTGCTGGTGGCGCCCGCGGCGCTCGGCGCGGCGTACGCCTCCTTCCTCCGGGACGGCGAGGGGGAGGTGTTCGCGGCGGGCGAGCACACCACCGGGCGCCGGGAGCACCGCGCGGAGCGGGCCAACCGCCCCGCCGCCCGGAACGAGTGGTCGGACGCGGCGGCGGACGCGGAGCGGTACCCGCCGGTGGGCCTGTACACGCGGGACGGCGGCGCGCTGGTGTTCTTCGCCACCCAGCACCACACGCGCCAGACGGTGGCCGACGGCTACCGTCCCACGGTGGAGCCGCTGGTGGAGCCGCTGCTGAAGGGCGAGGCCGAGCGGTCCCTGACCCAGTACCACCTGGCCCAGCAGCTCGTCAGCGTGCCCGCGGCTCCGGCCGCCGGGGCGGGCGGGGACGGCGGGCGCGTCGAGTTCCTCGACCTGCGCAGCGGCCTGATCTCCGCCGAGGGCGGGTAGCCGCCCGGGCGGCCGACGGCGCGGGGCGACCGGACACGGCTACGCGTGGGCGGACGCCGATCCGCAGCAGGGCGCGTTCCGCCGCTGGGTCCCCGGGTGCTCCCGGGCTCCCGGAGGGCGCGGACGCCCTCCTCAAGGCCCGCCAGGGTCGCTGGAGAAGAAAATCCCGTCCGCGGACGACGTCCGGGGACTGCGCGCGGAACTGGCCCGCCCCGGCGTCGTGGTCAGGGACGAGAAGCGGCGTCAGTACTGGCGGACCTTCCGCTGAGCCGCACGACCGGGCATCGGACGCCGGGGAGCACCAGGGCACCGGGAACGCAGCGGCGGGGCCCGGTCAGCGCACCGGCCAGGCGGCGGAGTCCTGGAAGTCCTGGTAGTCCTGTCCCGGGGCGGTGTCGGCGTAGGCGGCACACGCGTCGGTGAGCGCCTCCAGCAGGGTGAGCGGGTCGGGCAGCGGACGCTCGGGGGCGCGCTCCCAGCCGACCTCGGGGCCGTGGAGGCCCGGCAGCCGCGAGGGCGGCACCAGCACGTAGCTGCCCCGGCAGTGCCAGCGCAGGCCGGGGTGCTCGTCCATCGTCTCGGGATGGCAGTCCAGTTCGCACGGCCACCACTCGTCCTCGTCGTCGGGGGTGCCGCGGGTGGTGGTGAAGAAGAGCATGCGGTCGTCCCCGAGCACGGCGACAGGGCCGACCTCGACGCCCTCGTCCTCCAGCCGCTCCAGCGCGGCGCGCCCCGCCTCGAAGGGGACGTCCAGCACGTCGTGGGCCAGTCCGGTGGCGGTGACGAAGTTGGCCTGCGGCCGCTCGCGGGCCCACCGCTCGATCTGCTCGGGGCCGGTGGCGGCCTGGGTGCGCCAGGCGAAGGAGAGGGGGTGCCGGGCGGGCGTGGGGCAGCCGATGCGCTCGCAGGAGCAGCCGTAGCCCTCGGGGTGGGCGGCGGGTGCGAGGGGGAATCCCGCCGCAGCGGCCCCCAGCAGCAGGTCCTCCCGGAGGCGTGCGGCCTGGGCCGCCCGGCTGTCGGCGTTCCTGGACCGCCGTCGCAGCCATCCGGAGAACCTGCTCTCGCGTTCCATACGCTCCCCTTCGCTGCCTGGGCACCCGGCCGTCCACGGCTGAGGTTCCCGAGGATACGGAACACACGGGCCGGTCCGGGAATCCGGAGTGCTCCCGGCGGGCGTGAGCCCGGTCTCAGGGGCGGGGGCGCAGGCCGGCGAGCACGGTGTCGACGAGCGCGTCGGCGAAGGCGTGGGTGAGCCCGCCGGTGCGCATGAGCCAGCGCTGGAAGAACGGTCCGGTGAGCAGGTCCGTGGCCAGCCGCAGGTCCGCGTCCGGGGCGATCTGCCCGGCCTCCTGGGCGCTGCGCAGCCGCGTCAGGTAGACGGCGAGGCCGGGCTCGCTCAGGCGCTCGGCGAACTGCCGGGACAGGTCGGCGTCGGCGGCTCCGGCCACGGCCAGCGCGCGGTAGGGGGCCTCGAAGGCGGCGTCGTTGAACTCGTCCACGGTGGCGCGCAGCACGGTCTTGAGGTCGGCGGCGAGGTCGCCGGTGTCGGGGAGGCCGCCGTCGTACTCCGGGTCCTCGCCGCGCGCGGTGAAGGCGTCCAGGAGGACGGCGGCCTTGGAGGGCCACCACCGGTAGATGGTCTGCTTGCCCACGCCCGCGCGGGCGGCGATGGCCTCGATGGTGAGCTTGTGGTAGCCGACCTCGCCGACGACCTCGATGCTCGCGTCCAGGATGGCGCGCCGGGAGCGTTCGCTGCGGCGGGACGCGTCCGGGGTGCGGGTGGGGCGGGCCCCGGCGCGGGCGTCGGACCGGGCTCCGGAACCAGGCTCGGGGCGGGAGGGGGCCGCGGCGCGGGGGCGGGGTGTGGTGGCCATGGGCCGAATCTAGCAAGCACCCGAAGACGAGACGAACCGTCTTGACGAGACGGGCCGTCTCGTCTCATAGTGGTGTCCGTCAGCACACGGCACACGACCACGGAGGAGGTCCGCTCATGAGCAGGGGACGCGGCGGGAACATGCTGGGCGTCGGCGGCACCCGGAGCCACCTGTCCCGCGGGAGGCTGTCCGGGGCGCGGGGCGGCACCGGCCGCCCGGCCGGCGGTCCGGACCCGGTGGCGCAGAAGCGCGAACTCCTGCGCCGGCTAAGGGAGTCCCGCGGCTGAACGGATGTGAACCACCCGTACGGATCACTGCGCGGAAGGCTCCTCGCGGAGGACGATGTGCGCACGATGCACGGCGATCCCGTGAGGAGCCTTCCTTGTACGCACCCCGGCGCTACCTGATGTGCCCACCGGCGCACTTCCGCGTCACGTACTCCATCAACCCCTGGATGGACCCGGCCAAACCCGTCGACCTCCCGCTCGCCGTCGCGCAGTGGGAGGGCCTGCGCGACCGCTACCGGGCGCTCGGCCACACCGTCGAGGAACTGCGGCCCGATCCGGCCCTGCCCGACATGGTCTACGCCGCCAACGGCGCGACCGTCGTGGACGGGCGGGTGCTCGGCGCCCGCTTCGCCCACCCCGAACGGACCGGGGAGGCGGCCGCGCACCGCGCGTGGTACCGGGAGCGGGGCTACACCGACGTCCGCGAACCCGGCCACGTCAACGAGGGCGAGGGCGACTTCGCCGTCACCGCCTCCTGGCTGCTCGCCGGACGCGGTTTCCGCAGCAGCCCGCTCTCCCACCCCGAGGCGCAGGAGTTCTTCGGCCGCCCGGTCATCGGCCTGGACCTGGTGGACCCGCGCTACTACCACCTGGACACCGCGCTGTGCGTGCTGGACGACGCCACGGACGGCGAGGTCATGTACTACCCGGCCGCGTTCTCGCCCGGCAGCCGCGCCGTCCTGGCCCGGCTGTTCCCGCACGCCCTGCTCGCCGGGGAGGCGGACGCGCTCGCGCTCGGCCTCAACGCCGTCAGCGACGGCCACCACGTGCTGCTGCCACAGGCGGCGGCCGGTCTGTTCCGGCCCCTGCGCGAGCGCGGCTACGAACCGGTACCGGTCGACCTGACGGAACTGCTCAAGGGGGGCGGCAGCGTGAAGTGCTGCACGGCCGAGCTGCGGTGAGCCGCCCGGCCCGCCGCCGTCACCGGCCGCGCCCGCCGTCACGGAACGGGCGGCCACGGGTCGCCCCACTGCGTGTCCCGGGCCGCCCGGTAGGCGTCGCGGTCGCGTTTCGTGACCGTCGTGCGGGCCAGCTCCCCGGACGCGGTGCACAGGTCGAGCAGCACCTGCCCCTTGCGGATCTGCGGCCTGCGCACGACGCGGGCCGCCGGCCCGCCCGGGGCGGCGTCCGGATCGCGTACGGCGGCGACGTAGCTGTACTTCTCGTCCTCGTACGGCAGCGTGCCGCCCTTGACCCGCCGGTGCAGCGACGAGCGGCTGACCCGCGCCGCGAAGTGGCACCAGTCGGTGCCGGGGGTGATCGGGCAGGTGGCGCCGTGCGGGCAGGGCGCCAGCACCCGCAGCCCCGCCGCCAGCAGCCGGTCCCGGGCGGCCCGGACGCGCAGGTACCCGTCCGGGGTGCCCGGCTCGACGACCACCACCGCCCGCCCGCCCCGGGCAGCGGCGTCCACGACCGCGTCCCGGTCGGGCTCCGTCAGCTCGCCCAGCACGTAGGAGACGGTGACCAGGTCGGCGTCCGGCACGCCGGGGCCGCCCAGGCGCGCCTGGTGCCAGGTGACGTCCGGCAGGACGCCCCCGGCCAGTTCGCGGCCGAGGGCGAGCGCCGGTCCGGCCCAGTCCACGACGGTGCTGGCGCACTCCCCGGGCCACGTGCCGGCCACCGCCCAGGTGGCCGCGCCCGTGCCGCCGCCGAGGTCGGTGTGGGTGGCCGGGCTCCAGCCCGGGAGCCGCGCGGCCAGCGCCGCCAGCGCCGCGCTGACGGCCCCGTGGGTCGCCGGCATGCGGTAGGCCGCGTACGCGGCGGCGTCGGCGCGGTCGCGCAGGACCGGTGTGTGGGTCGGGGTGGCGCCCCGGTAGCTGGCGATCAGCCGCTCGACGGCCGCCGCGGCCTGCTTCGGCGGCAGCCCGTCCAGCAGCCCGTCCAGCGCGGCCCGCAGTCTCTCGTCGTGCACCCCAGCAGCTTAAGCGGACGCGTCCGGCGCGCGGCCCGCCCGGAGCACGGCCCGGTGGAGCCGGGTGGCGGCCGCCGCGCGCGGACGGCTGTCGGCGGAGCGCGGGCGCACCGGGTGCACGGTGGTGGCCAGCAGGACGAGGAAGGTGTCCGTGGCCCGGTCCAGGACGAGGCTCGTGCCGGTGAAGCCGGTGTGCCCGGCCGCGCCGCGTCCGGCCAGCTCCCCCATGAACCACGGCTGGTCGACGGCGAACCCCAGCCCCGGCGCGTCCAGCAGCAGGGCGACGGAGGCCGGGCTGAGCACCCGGACGCCGTCCACCTCTCCCCCTGCCAGCAGCGCCCGGCACAGCACCGCGAGATCGCGGGCCGTGGCGAACAGCCCGGCGTGGCCGGTCACGCCGCCGAGGGCGTGGGCGTTCTCGTCGTGGACGGTGCCGCGCAGCATGCCCCGGTCGGCCTTGGCCCGCGGGCGGCGCTGGTCCTCGGTGGCCGCGGCGCCGGGCACGGGTCCGAAGCCGGTGGCCGTCATGCCGAGCGGCCCGGTGATGTCGGCGCGCACGAGCGCGTCCAGCCGCTGCCCGGTGGCGCGTTCCAGCACCGCCTGGAGCGCGAGGAAGTTCAGGTCGGAGTAGCAGCGCCCGCTCTCGGTGAGCGGTTCGCGCCACAGCAGCTCCAGCCCGTGCCCGTCGTGGAAGGGCAGTTCGGCGCGGAGTCCGGAGGTGTGCGTCAGGAGCTGCCGCACGGTGACGCGCTCCTTGCCCGCCGCCGCGAACTCCGGCACGTAGGCGGCCACTTCGCGGTCGAGTGCGACCGCGCCGCGCTCGGCCCGCCGCACGGCCACGATCGCCGTGCACAGCTTCGTCAGCGAGGCCAGGTCGAAGGGCGTGTCCGTGCGCACCGGCTCGGGGTGCTCCGCCTCCGTCCCGGCGGCCGTCCAGCGCAGCGCCCAGCCCGCCGCGTGTTCGAGCGCCAGGTACGGACCGCGCCCGGCGGCGACCACGGCGCCGCCGCACCAGCCGCGTCCCGGCAGGGCGTCGACGTCCCCGGCGAGGGCGGCCAGTTCGGCGGCGTCCAGGCCCGCCCGCCGCGGCGGCCCGGGGGTCAGCCCTCGCGGCGCCACGGGCGGCACAGGGTGAGGAAGCAGAGCGCGGCGAGCAGGACCGTGACGAGCTGCACCACGGCCATCGGCACCGCCGTGTGCTCACCGGCGACGCCCACCAGCGGTGAGGCGACGGCGCCGATGAGGAACTGGGAGGTGCCCAGCAGCGCGGACGCGGAGCCGGCGGCGTGCGGGGCGCGCAGCAGGCCCTGGGAGTTGGAGTTCGGCAGCACCAGCGCCATGCCCGACATCAGCACGAACAGACCGGTGGCGACGGGCACCAGGCCCACCTCGCCGAAGACCCCCGACGTCATGAGCAGCAGCGCGAGGGCGGCCGTCGCGATGACGCCGAGCCCGGCCAGCAGCACCCGGTCGAGGTTGACCCGCCCGACGAGCACCTTGCCGTTGAGCTGCCCGGTGGCCACGAGGCCGATGGAGTTGACCATGAACAGCAGGCTGTACGTCTGCGGCGAGGCGCCGTAGATCTCCTGCATGACGAAGGGCGACGCGGCGATGTACGCGAACAGCGCGGCGAACGCCAGCGAACCGGCCAGCAGGTAGCCGGTGAAGACGCGGTCGGCGAGGAGTCCGCGCATCGAGCGCAGCGCCTGCGGCAGGCCGCCGCTGTGCCGTTCGGCCGGGGCCAGCGTCTCGGGCAGCCACCGCACCGTGACGAGGGTGAGCACCACGCCCATCCCCGCGAGGATGAGGAAGACGCCCCGCCAGTCGGTGAACCGCAGCACCTGCCCGCCGAGGACGGGCGCCAGCACCGGCGCGGCGCCGGAGATGAGCATGAGGGTGGAGAAGAAGCGGGCCATGGCCAGCCCGTCGAACAGGTCGCGGACGACCGCGCGGGCGATGACGATGCCCGCCGCACCGGCCAGCCCCTGGAGGAGCCGGAAGACGGTGAGCGCCTCGACGCTCGGCGCGAAGGCGCAGGCCGCGCTCGCCACCACGTAGCAGACGAGCCCGGCCAGCAGCGGGCGGCGGCGGCCGAACTGGTCGCTCATCGGGCCGACGACCACCTGGCCCAGCGCGAGCCCGAGCAGGCAGGTGGTGAGGGTGAGCTGTACCTGCGCGGCGGAGCTGCCGAAGACGCCGCCGACCTCGGGCAGCGCCGGGAGGTACATGTCCATGGACAGCGCGGGCAGGGCGGTGAGGCTGCCGAGGATGAGGGTCAGCAGCAGCCCGGCCTTCTGCCGCCGGGTCAGCTGCGGCCCCGGGGCGGTGGCGGGCGGGGCGGCGGAGGCGGTGGCCGAGGAGGCGACCACCGTCTCGGAGGCCGGGGTCCCGGTGGCACGGGCACCGTCGGCCGCGGATCGCGCGGCGGGTACGACGGGGGTGGTGGTGCCGGTGGTGTGGGCGGCGGGTTCGCGGGCGGCGGCGGTACCGGTGGCGGCGGCCGAGGAGGACGGACCGGGGTCGGACATGCACCTCTCCAGGAGTTTGTTAACGACTCACACATTCTCCCAGCACGACCGCCCCGGTCCCAGCGCTTTGACCGGTCGGTCCGGTCACACCCGGCGCAGCCCCGGGGAGCCGGCTTCCGAGACGAACGAGGCGGCCGTGGTGACGGGGGCGCCCGGGGTGGTCACGGCGGGCACCGTGCGGTAGTCGGCGCGCAGCCGCTCCTCGGTGAGGCCGAGGAGCAGGTAGCCGCGGCGCCCGTCGTAGAACCGCAGGTGCGGGTTGGCGTCCATGAGGGCCTGCCAGTTGGCGGGCCGCTCGGCGCCGTCGCGCCCGCTGGTGACGGAGCTGGTGACCAGCTCCACGCCCACCGTCCGGGAGGCCGGGTCGTCCGCGTCGCGCTTGAGGTCGAGGCCGTAGTGCACGTGGACGTCACCGGTGAGGACGGCCAGGTTGCGGACGCCCGCGGTGTCGGCCGCGGCGAGCAGCCGTTCGCGGGCCGCGGGGTAGCCGTCCCAGGCGTCCATGGACAGCGGCCACGGGCCCTCCACGCGGTCCCGGCGCCGGGCGAGGACGACCTGCTGCGCCAGGACGTTCCAGGTGGCCCGGGAGGTGCGCCAGCCGTCGGCCAGCCAGCGTTCCTGGGCGGCGCCGAGCATCGTGCGCGAGGGGTCCCGCGACTCGGGCGTGGGCAGCTTCCAGCCGTCGCCGTTCGCCTGGTCGTCCCGGTACTGGCGGGTGTCGAGCACGTCGATCTGGGCGAGCGTGCCGTAGTGCAGCCGCCGGTAGAGGCGCAGGTCCGCCCCGGCGGGCCGCTGGGGCCTGCGCAGCGGCATGTTCTCCCAGTACGCGCGGTAGGCGGCGGCCCGGCGGATCAGGAACTCCTCGGGAGGCACGCTGTTCTCGGGGACGTCGTCCGCGTAGTTGTTCTCCGTCTCGTGGTCGTCCCAGGTGACGATCCACGGGTGCGCGGCGTGCGCGGCCTGGAGGTCGGGGTCGCTCTTGTAGAGGGAGTAGCGCAGCCGGTAGTCCTCCAGCGTCAGCGTCTCCTTGCCGAAGTGCGCGGGCAGCGCCCGGTCGCCGGTGTAGCCGCGCGAGCCCGCCGCCGCGCCCACGGCGTACTCGTACAGGTAGTCGCCCAGGTGCAGGACGGCGTCCACGTCCTGCTCGGCCGCCAGGTGCCCGAACGCCGTGTAGTAGCCGTGGTCGTAGCGCTGGCAGGCGGCGAGGGCGAACCGCAGCGCGGCCGGGGCGGCGCCGGCGGCGGGCGCGGTGCGGGTGCGTCCGACGGGACTGATCCAGGCGCCGGCGCGGAACCGGTAGAAGTAGTCGGCGCCGGGGCGCAGGCCCGCCGCCTCGACGTGTACCGCGTGGTGGTACTCGGGGTGGGCGGTGGCGGTGCCGCGCCGCGCGACGCGGCGGAACCGCTCGTCGAGGGCGATCTCCCAGTGCACGGTCACCGCCTTCGCGGGCAGTCCGCTGTCGGGTTCGAACGGCCGGGGCGCGAGCCGGGTCCACAGGACCACGGAGTCGGGCTGCGGGTCGCCGGACGCGACGCCGAGAGTGAACGGCTCCTCGGTGAGCTTCATGGGGCTCAGTGTCGGGGATGCCTGCGCGGTCTGGGGCAGGTTCGTGCCGAAGGCGAGCGCCGCGGCAGCGCCGGTGACGGTCAGGAACCGGCGGCGGCCCAGGTGGCGGGCGGCGGCGCGGAGTTCGCTGGCTGCGCTCCCGGGGGTCGTCATGGCTGCGAGTGCACCGGGCCCGGGCGGCACCCGGTGGGCACGGACGCGACGGCCGCATGGCCATCGGATGACGGCCGTCCCCGTCCGGCGCGTCCCGTACGCTGCGGGCATGACGGACATCAACAAATCGTTGACGGGAGGCGGTGGCGCGTCCGCCCCCGGCGGGACGGCCGGTGCGCACGGGGCGGGAGGGCCCACCGGTGCGGCCGGGGCCCCGGGGCGGGCGCCCGGGAGCACCGGCGCCGCGGGCACGGGCGGCGGGGGCGGGGCCGGGGTCGCGGTGGTGACCGGGGCCGGCTCCGGCATCGGGCGGGCCGTCGCGCTGGCGCTGGCCGCGGCGGGCTGGTCGGTGACGCTGGCCGGGCGGCGCGCCGCCGCGCTGGAGGAGACGGCGGCGCTGGCCGGCGGCGCCGGGGAGCGCGTGGCCGTGGTGCCGGCGGACGTCACCGATCCCTCGTCGGTCACCGGCCTGTTCACCTCCGTCCGCGACCGTTTTGGCCGCCTGGACCTGCTGTTCAACAACGCCGGGACGTTCGGCCCGGCCGTCCCGCCCGACGAGATCGCCTACGCCGACTGGCGGTCCGTCGTGGACGTGAACCTCACCGGCGCCTTCCTGTGCGCCCAGGCCGCCTTCCGCACCATGCGGGAGCAGTCACCGCAGGGCGGGCGCATCATCAACAACGGCTCGGTCTCGGCCCACGTCCCGCGCCCGCACTCCCTGGCCTACACGGCCACCAAGCACGCGGTGACGGGCCTGACGAAGTCGCTGTCGCTGGACGGCCGTCCGCACCGGATCGCCTGCGGACAGATCGATGTGGGCAACGCGGCCACGCCGATGACGGCGGGTATGCGCGCGGGCGTCCTCCAGGCCGACGGCACGACGGCCGCCGAACCGGTGATGGACGCCGCCGACGTCGCCCGCACGGTGCTCCACATGGCCGGACTCCCCCTGGAGGCGAACGTCCAGTTCGCCACGGTCGTGGCGACCACCATGCCGTACATCGGACGCGGCTGAGCCGCATTTCGCCCGGTATGTCACTCCGGTCTCCGGGCGGGCACCCGACTGGCCGCCTCCGCTCCCCCGCGCCCGTGACGCGGGCCCCTACGACGAATGGCGGCCTCCGGCATGCGGAGGCCGGGCGGTCGGCCCAGGGTGGAACCATGGACACGCACCGCCCGGCCGATCCGCAGTACCGGGTCGTCGTGGGGTCCTTCGGCGACGACCCCCACGGCTACCGGCTCGTCTGGCTGCGCGGCGTCGGCTGGGAGCCGCTGAGCGAGGAGGAGCTGGAGCCCCGGGTGCGGGAGGTCTTCCCCGACATCGACCTCGCCGATCCGGAGCAGGTCCACTGGGTCGACCGGGACGAGTCCTGGCCCGCCGCCTGGCACCCGGACGACGGCGCCTGACCCCCGGCCGCGCCCGGGAGGCGCCGCTCAGCCGATGGGCACGGCCGCGCCGGAGACGTAGACGCGGGTGTCGCCCTGCCGCAGCTCCACCGTCAGCTCGCTGGGCCGCCCCAGCTCGACGCCCTGGTGCAGCGTGAGCCGGGCGTCGTCCGGGACGAGCCCGAGCTCGCGCAGGTAGCCGCCGAGCGCGGCGGCGGCCGCGCCCGTGGCCGGGTCCTCCACGACACCGCCCACCGGGAACGGATCGCGCACGTGGAAGACGGTCGCGTCCCGCGTGTCCCGCCACACGAGCTGGAGCGTCGTCAGATCGCGGGCGAGCATCAGCGCCCGGAGCCGGTCGAAGTCGTAGGAGAGCCGCGCCAGCCGCTCCCGTGTGGCGGCGGCCAGCACCAGGTGGCGCGCCCCCGCGTAGGCGATCCGCGGCGGCAGGGAGGCGTCCAGCTCCTGCGGGCGCCACCCCAGCGCGTCGAGGAACGGCGCGACGTCCGCCCCGGCGATGTCCTCGGTGTGCGGGGCGACGCTGCCGAGCGTGACCCGCGGCCCCCCGGCCTCCGTCCCGGCGACGCTGACCGGCACCGTGCCCGCCGGGGTGGCGAACACCAGCTCGCCCGGCCCCGTGCGCGCCGCCAGGGCCGCGGCCGTGGCCACGGTGGCGTGCCCGCAGAACGGCACCTCCGCGACGGGGCTGAAGAACCGCAGGGTGAACCCGCGCCCCTCCGGCGCCGCGAGCCCCTCGGGCGGCGGCGTCACGAACGCCGTCTCCGAGTACCCGACGCGGGCCGCGACGGCCAGCATCGCGGCGTCGTCCATCCCGGCCGCGTCCAGCACGACCCCGGCCGGGTTGCCCCCTTCCGGCACGGCCGAGAAAGCGGCATACCGCAGGACCCGGGGCCCCTCAACGTCACGTTCGTCCATGCCGCCCCCAACCGCCCCCGCCACCGCGCTATTCCGCGCCCTGGGCCGGACTCAGCGCACCGTGACCGTGAGCGCGGCCGGGGCGGCCCCGGTGGAACCGAAGGACATCGGGGCGGACATCTCGTTGCGCGACGCGTAGAGGTAGTCGTCCGTGGTCACGACCAGCGCCAGGCGGTGCCCGGCGGGCACGTCGTAGCCGACCTGAGCGATGTCGAGGTCCAGGGTGAACGGCCGCCCGGGGGTGGCGTCGCGCCAGGAGAAGGGGGCCTCGTCGATGAGGGACGCCCGGCCGCCGGACTCCATGTCGTACAGGTAGGCGAAGACCGACCCCCCGGGCGCGCCGGGTGTGATCTCCATGCTGAGCGAGACGCGGCCGCGCAGCCGCCAGGTGCGGTCGAGCCGTCCGCTGTGCCACACGCCCGCGTGGTGCCGGTCGACCAGGGCCAGCGGCGCGTTCGGCGGCGTCCCGATGAAGTGCTCCAGGAAGTAGCCGCCCACCATGGGCAGCCCCGGCGTCGCCACCCGGTTCAGCCCCACGGTGACGCCGTCGGACCACGTGGCGTCCGGGCTGCCGCACAGGTCACCGGTGGGCAGGAGCAGCCCCTCGCGTCCGCCGAGCGGGCAGCGGCGCGCGCGGCCGGTGAAGCTGGCCCAGTCCGCGTGGTGCTCGGTGACGGGCGGGCCCTGCGGTCCGCGGATGACGGCCATGAGCGGCGGCTCGCGGGTGAGGGAGGTGTCCGTGCCGGCCACGTGGGCGTCCAGCCAGCGCAGCGCGGCGTTCCACACCGGGCTGTCGGCGCCGAACATGCCGGGGATCAGGGCACTGGCGTGGTCACCCGGCCGCAGCTCCAGCCGCTTGGGCACGGTGAGCCGGCCGTAGAAGTCGATCATCTGGTCGCTGGGGTAGGCGACGTCGTTCCAGTCGTGCGCCAGGAAGACGGCCGTGCCATTGCGGTTGATCTGTGCCACGCGGCGTACGGGCGAGCGGGCACCCGCCAGCTCGGCGAACCGCTCCGGATCGTCCCTGGCCGTGTCGAACAGCTCGGCCGCCTCGGCACTCGGCACCCGTCCGGTGCCCTGGGTGGCCGAACGGTAGACGAGGTCCATGACGGTGGCCTTGCGGGTGTCGTTGGGACGGAACCCGGCCTCCAGGTCGGCCCAGGCGCTCAGGGCCGCCGCCGCCTTCAGACGCGGCTCGTGCGCCGCCCCGAGCAGGCTGAGGGCGGCGCCGAGCGACAGCCCGGTGATGCCGACGCGTCCCGGGTCGGCGTCGGTGTGCGCGAGCGCCCAGTCCAGCACCGCCGAGACGTCCCCCACGTCCAGCGGCCCCCCGGCGTCGAACCGTCCGTCCGAGGCGCCGAACCCGCGCGGCGTGTACGACACCACGACGTAGCCCCGCTGCGCGATCCGGGCCGCCGGGAAGACGTTCGCCCAGGCGTTGGTGTCCCAGGAGGTCGGGAACAGCACGAGGGGGTGCGGGCCCGGGGCGGCCGGTTCGGTGATCCACGACTCCAGCGAGACGCCGTCGCCCACGGGGATGCGCGGCCGGCGGTGCGTCGTGCGCACCTCCGCCGCCGCGTCCGCGCGCGGCACGGCGGCAAAGGGCGGTGGCACGGCGGCACCGGGCGGCGCGGCGGCGGCAAGCAGGCCGAGGACGACGGCGAGGACGGTGGTGGCGCGCAGACGCATGCCCGGCCTCCGGGGGACGACATGGGCGGAACGGGTGGGCTGGCGCGGCGACGCTACCGCCGCCGCGCCCGTCCCGCACCGGCCGAAGGCCGGTCTTGCCCAGGGCGATGAAGCCCCGTCCGCCGCTTGTCACGCCCCGAGCACCGGGCGCCCGCGGTCAGCCGGTCGTGCAGCTCGGCGCGGGCACGACGTCGTCCGGCAGGGCGGTGCCCCCGACGAGCCCGAAGACGGCTTGCCCGCCCGGCCCCAGGCGGGCGTTCCACGCGGCGGGCACGGCGCGCACGGCCGTGGTGGCGGCGTCACCGGAAGCCCGCGCCGTGACGTCGGCGCCCCAGGAGCCGGACACGCCCTGCCCCGCCGGGAGCCGCCAGGCCACCCGCCAGGTGTCGGCGGTCCCTTCGCCGGTGCCGGTGACGGTGACGGACCCCAGGTAGCCGGTGCCCCAGCGGTCGGTGACCTCGTGGGTGGCCGTGCAGCCGCCGTGCTGCTTGAAGTCGCCCAGCTCGTCCAGGGTGACGACCCGGGGGTGGCCGTAGACGTGCTCCAGGTGCGCGCGGGAGTTGGTGCGGCCGTCGGTGAGGAAGTCGCCGGACCAGGTGACGAACCAGCTCCAGTCCGCCTCGTAGGCGGCCAGCAGGTCCGGGTCCGGGATCGGGCCGACCTCGGTGAGGGCCACCAGCTTGCGGTCCTCGCCCAGTTCGACCAGCTTCTCGTAGGGGCCGCTGACCGGGCCGTGGTCGCCCGCCGGGGCGTAGGAGTCGGCGCTGACGATGTCCACGACGTCGTCCCCGGGGTACCAGGCGGGGTCGACGGAGTTCCAGACCCAGACGAGGTTGTGCAGCCCGTGGTGGCCGGTCATCCGCTCGTACATCAGCCGGTACAGCTCCTTGGCCGGGCCCGGCCCCTTGGCGCCCCACCAGAACCAGCCGCCCTCCGCCTCGTGCAGCGGCCGCCACAGCACCGGCACACCGGCGTCGCGCAGGCGGGCCAGCTCCCCGGCGATGGCGTCGATGTCGCGCAGCAGCAGCGCGTACTCCTCGGACTGCGGGTCGGCCAGTGCGGCGGCGAGGTCGAAGGTGGTGGCGTCGGTGTAGAAGCCGCGCCACCACTCCCGGCCGCCCGGCTCGTCGATCAGCCCGGTGGGCGCGTTCCAGTGCCAGACGAAGGTGGTGACGCCGCCGCGCTCGTCCCAGGCGAGGGCGTTCTCGATCTCCTGGGAGGTGGTGCCGCGTTCCACGCGGCTGGGCGAGTAGTCCATCATGTCCAGCCCGGCGACGGCCGGGGCGCGGCCGATGTTCTCCTCCAGCCACCTGATCCCGGCCATGTCCTGCTGGCCGCTGAGGATGTGCGTCCCGTAGTGGTCGGCGAGGTAGCGCAGCAGGGACCGGGCCTCCGGGGTGGCCCGCGGGTTCACCGGCTCGCCGGTCACCTGGTGCGGCGGGCGCGGCGGGACGGGGGCGAGCGTGATGGCGTCGATCTCGTACCAGCCCCAGCCGTTGACCACCGTGATGGTGTTGGTCCCCGGCGCCAGCAGCACCTTGCCCGCCGGTGCGGCGGCGAACTCGGTGCCCTCGGGGAAGGTGACCTCGCCCAGCCCGTCGCCGTTGAGCCGCAGGACGGCGTTCTTCTGGCCGTAGGGCGCGCGGTGGTGCACCGTCAGCTCGTGGAGCCCGCCGGGGCTGTCGGGGACGGTGATGGTCACCCGGTCGTCGGCCTGGTCGAAGCCCTCGACGTACCCGGTGCCCGAGTGCCCCGGCGCGGTGGCGGCCACGGAGACGCCGTGCAGTTCGCCGTCCTCCGCCTCGTACCGCTCGGCGTCCCCCTGCCCGGCGGCCTGCCCGCTCCCGTCCTGGGCGGTCCCGGGCTGCCCGGCGGCGGCCGGGGGCGGCGCCCCGAGCAGGGCCAGGGTGACGGCGAGCACGGCGGCCAGCGCGGCCACGGCTCCTCGGACGGCGGTGCGGAGTTCCATGTCTCCTCCAGCGCGGCGCGGGCAGCACGGTTTGGGAGCGCTCCCATAGGCGGCCTCATTCGACCGCCTGATCGCGCGCATGTCAAGGAGTCACACACGCCACACCCCGGCCGGCTCGTCGGCCACTCCCGCAGCGTCAAGGTCCGCCCCTGCATGCGGACCGCCTTCGGGGGTGCTCCCGGTCCGTGGCACCCTCGGCACCAGCAAGGCCAGGGGCCCGGCGGGGCAACGCCTCAGGATCGCCGTGGACGTGGTCGCGCACCACCGAGGGCGCGCGGCCCCGGACTGGCCAGGACGTGAGCCCTGGCCAGGGCCCTGAGGGCAGACGAGTCGCGCTGTACGCCGGATTCTGTGCCCGGGGCCCTCGCGGGCGGCCGGGCGGCGGCCATCCATCTGGGACCGATGTCACCATCGGCCTCGTGCGGTCTACCCGCGGACTCGGGCGAGCAGCCCTCTGGCGTCCGCGCAGAGCCGCCGGAACGGCTCCTCTTGACCTTGCTCCGGGTGGGGTTTACCGAGCCGCCCAGGTCACCCTGGGCGCTGGTGGTCTCTTACACCACCGTTTCACCCTTACCGGGGCCTCGCGGCTCCGGCGGTCTGTTTTCTGTGGCACTGTCCCGTGGGTCGCCCCAGGTAGGTGTTGCCTACCACCCTGCTCTGCGGAGTCCGGACGTTCCTCGACACCACCCGGGGGTGGGGCCGCGGCCGCCCGCACGGCTCGTCTGCCGTGCGGCCATCGTACGCCAGCGGCGTACCCTTGCTGGTCGCTGCCTGTACGTCGTCGTGGGTGAGGGTGAGGGTCCGTGCTGGTGCTGCTGCCGCCGTCCGAGGGGAAGGCGTCCCCGGAGCCGGAGCCCGGGGGCGGGGCGCAGGCCGCGCTGCGGCTGGACGCCCTGTCGCTGCCGGGGCTGACACAGGCCAGGGAGCGGGTGCTGGCCGAGCTGGTGGCGCTGTGCGAGGGCGCGGCCCAGGACGACACCAAGGCCCGGGAGGTGCTGGGTCTCAGCGAGGGGCTGCGCGGGGAGATCGTCCGGAACGCGGCGCTGCGCACGGCGCCGGTGCGGCCGGCCGGTGAGATCTACACCGGTGTGCTGTACGACGCCCTGGGGCTCGGTTCGCTGGACGGGGCCGCGCGGGAGCGGGCCGGACGGTGGCTGCTGGTGTTCTCCGGGCTGTGGGGCGCCCTGCGCGTCGGGGACCCGATCCCGTCCTACCGGTGCTCGGGCGGCGTGAAGCTGCCGGGGACCGGCGGGCTCGGCGCGTTCTGGCGCGGGCCGCTGGAGTCGGTGCTGCCCGAGGCGGCGGGCGACGGGCTGGTGCTGGACCTGCGGTCGTCGGCGTACGCGGCGATGTGGAAGCCGAAGGGTGCCCTCGCGGAGCGGACGGCGACGGTGCGGGTGCTCCAGTCGGAGGTGGTGGGCGGCGTGGAGAAGCGGTCGGTGGTGAGCCACTTCAACAAGGCCACCAAGGGCCGCCTCGTCCGCTCGCTCCTGGAGGACGGCGCGGAGCCGGGCACGCCGGAGGAACTGGCGGGGACGCTGGAGCGGCTGGGCCACCGCGTCGAGACGGCGGCGCCGACGCGCGCGGGTCAGCCCTGGCGGCTCGACGTCGTCGTCACCGAGGTGCACTGAACGCTTCGCGTTGCGGATGGCGCAACAGGTGTTTCACAAGTTGCGGGCCCCCGGGCAGGATGACGGCCATGACGCCGCTGACGACCTCCGTGCTCGACCTCGCCCCCGTCCTGCCCGTCGTCGTGCTGGAGGACGCCGGACACGCCGTGCCGCTGGTCCGCGCGCTGGTGGCGGGCGGGCTGCCCGCCGTCGAGGTGACCCTGCGGACGCCTGCCGCCCTGGACGCGGTGCGGGCCGTCGCCGCCGAGGTGCCGGAGGCCGTGGTGGGCGCCGGGACGGTGTGCACGCCGGAGCAGGCCGCGCAGGCCGCCGCCGCCGGGGCACGCTTCCTGGTGAGCCCCGGGTGCACGGACAGGCTCCTGGGCGGGCTGCGCGAGACGGGGCTGCCCTTCCTGCCCGGCGTGGCCACCGCCTCGGAGGCCCTGACGCTCCTGGAGTGCGGGGTGCGGGAACTGAAGTTCTTCCCCGCCGGGGCCGCCGGCGGCGTGCCGTACCTGGAGGCGCTGGCCGGACCGCTGCCGCAGGCGAGGTTCTGCCCCACCGGCGGCATCGGCCCGGCCACCGCGCCCGCCTACCTGGCGCTGCCCAACGTCGGCTGCGTGGGCGGCAGCTGGCTGACCCCTGCGGACGCGCTCGCCGCGGGCGACTGGGCCCGCGTCGAGCGGCTGGCGGCCGGGGCCGCGGCTCTCGGCGAGGCCCGGCTCAGCGCAGGTGCGACGTGTCGTTGAGCAGCCGCACCGAGGCGTTCCCGTCCCCGTAGTAGGCGACGGCCGACAGCGAGGCCGCCGACAGCTCCATCCGGAACAGCGACTCGGGCGGCGCGCCGAGCGCCAGGCGCACCAGCGTCTTGACCGGCGTCACGTGGGTGACGAGCAGGACGGTGCGGCCCGCGTACCGGGCCAGCAGCTTGTCGCGGGAGAGCGCGACGCGGCGCGCGACCTCGTCGAACGACTCGCCGCCGCCGGTCGGGGCGGCCGAGGCGGAGGCGAGCCAGGCGTTCAGGTCCTCAGGGTGGCGTTCGCGCACCTCGGCGAACGTCAGCCCCTCCCACGCGCCGAAGTCCGTCTCGCGCAGGCCCTCGTCGGTGCGGACGTCCACGCCGAGCCGGGCGGCGACGGCGGCCGCCGTCTCCTGGCAGCGCCGCAGCGGGGAGCTGACGACGGCCTGCACCGTGCCGCGCCCGGCCAGGGCCACGGCGGCGGACTGCGCCTGCCGGCGGCCCGCCTCGGACAGCTCGGGGTCGCTGCCGCCGCTGCCCGAGAACCGCTTGTGCGGGGTCAGCGCCGTCTCGCCGTGCCGCAGCAGCACGAACGTCGTCGGGGTGCCCAGGTCCGCCGACCAGCCGGGCGGTGCGGTGCCGGGACCGGCGGCGGCCGCCCGCGGCGCGGGCGGCTCCTGCCCGTTCGGGGGCTCCGCGCCCGGCGGCTCCTTCGGCTGCCAGGCCCGGCCGCGGCCGCCCGCGTCCATCGCCTCGTTGGCGAGCCGGTCCGCGTGGCCGTTCTGCGCCCGGGGGATCCACTCGTACCGCACGGCGTCCGGCGGGAACAGCTCCCGGGCCTCGGCGGCCAGCGGGCGCATGTCCGGGTGCTTGATCTTCCAGCGCCCGGACATCTGCTCCACGACGAGCTTGGAGTCCATCCGCACCAGGACACCGGCGTGCGGGTCGAGGTCCCGCGCCGCCCGCAGCCCGGCGATCAGCCCCCGGTACTCGGCGACGTTGTTGGTCGCGCGTCCGATGAACTCGGCCGTCTCGGCGAGCACCCGGCCCGTCTCCGCGTCCTTGACCACCGCCCCGTACCCGGCGGGTCCGGGGTTGCCCCGGGAACCGCCGTCCGCCTCGACGAGGAACCGCCGTCCCACCGGGGGCGTCACAGCCCCGACTCGGGCGTGCGGACCAGGATGCGGCGGCAGTTCTCGCAGCGCACCACCGTGTCCGGCGCGGCGGCGCGGACCTCGTTGACCTCGGTGATGTTCAGCTCCAGGCGGCAGCCCTCGCAGCGGCGCTGGAACAGCCGCGCCGCGCCCACGCCGCCCTGCTGGGCGCGCAGCTTGTCGTACAGCTTGAGCAGGTCGTCCGGGACGGCGGCGGCCACCACCTCGCGCTCCTTGCGCACCGTCGCCTCCTCGGCGTCGATCTCGCCGCTCGCCGCGGTGCGCCGGGCCTGCGCGTCGTCCACCTTGGCCTGCACGGCGGCGGCCCGCTCGGTCAGCTCGGCGACGCGCGCCGAGGCCGCCTCGTTGCGCTCCATGATCTCCAGGACGACGTCCTCCAGCGTGGACTGCCGCCGGGCGAGCGAGGCGATCTCGCTCTGGAGGTTCTCCAGGTCCTTGGAGCTGGTGACCGCGCCGGAGTCCAGCCGTTCCTGGTCGCGGGTGGCGCGGCGGCGCACCTGGTCGACGTCCTGCTCGGCCTTGGTCTGCTCGCGTGCGGTGTCGCTCTCCTCGGTCTGCGCGGCCACCAGCAGGTCGCGGAGCTGCGTCAGCTCCTCCTCGCGGGTGCGCACCTCGTCGTGCTCGGGCAGGTTCTCGCGGCGGTGCGCGAGCTGCGTGAGCCGGATGTCGAGGGCCTGGACGTCGAGGAGGCGGATCTGGTCGGCGGGCGCGGCGTTCAGTTGGGGGCTCCTGGGTGGTCGTGGTGTGGCCCGGACGCCGCGTGGGCGGTCCAGGGATCGGTGACGGCGCGGGAGACGTGGGTGCGCAGGTTCCACCCGTGCCGCTGCGACAGCGCGTCGAGCTGGGCGGCGGCCTGCTCGCACCAGGGCCACTCGGTGGCCCAGTGCGCGGCGTCGAGCAGGGCCAGCGGCGTCTGCTCGCGCGCCTCGGACGCCGGGTGGTGGCGCAGGTCGGCGGTGAGGTAGGCGTCCACGCCCGCGGCGCGCACCGCGTCGAAGAGGCCGTCACCCGAACCGCCGCAGACGGCGGCGGTGCGGATGACGGCGTCCGGGTCGCCGGCGGCACGGACGCCCTGCACGGTGGCGGGCAGCCGCCCGGCGGCGTACTGGGCGAAGGCGGCGAGCGACATGGGCGCCGGCAGCTCACAGATCCGGCCGAGGCCGCGGCGGCCCGCGGCGTCCTGCGGGTCGGGCACCAGGGGCCCGGTGACGCGCAGGTCCAGCGCGCCCGCGAGGGCGTCGGAGACGCCCGGGTCGGCGCGGTCGGCGTTGGTGTGCGCGACGTGCAGGGCGACGCCGGCCCGGATGAGGGTGTGCACCACCCGGCCCTTGGCGGTGTGGGCGCCGACGGTCGTGGTGCCGCGCAGGTAGAGCGGGTGGTGGGTCAGCAGCAGGTCGGCGCCGAGCGCGACGGCCTCGTCCGCGACCTCGCGCACCGGATCGACGGCCACCAGGACCCGGCTCACCCCGGCGTCCGGGTCGCCGCAGACCGTGCCGACCGCGTCCCACGGCTCGGCGCCGCCGGGCGGCCACAGGGCGTCGAGTGCGGTGATGACATCGGAAAGTGCAGGCACGGGGCAAGGCTACCGCCCGTCCGCGCCGCCCCAGCCGGACGGCGTGACGCAGCACAGCAGCGCCCGCGCGGCCCGGCGAACCGCACATCGGCCACCCGAAGGGGTGAAGACGGGCATCTCCCGCGCTTCGGAACGGCGTTCTATACCTAGCGTCGTGGCTGGAGGTGATCGCACGATGACGGTCTGTGCGACGGAGTCGGGGACGACGGCCGGGGCGGAGCCCGGCGCGGAACCCGGCACGGAGAACGGAGCCGGGCCCCGGCCGGAAGCGGGAACGGAAACCGAGACGGAGTCCGGAAGACCGGCGGTACCGCTGACGGCGGCGCCGCCGTCCTACCGGCCGCTGGCCTGCGTGCTGTCGGCCGACGGGGCGTACGCGGCCCGGCTCCGGGCGGCGGGCGGCGACCGCTGGTGCCCCGAGCGCTGGACGCTGGACGGCCCCGAGCCGTACGCCGTGGCCCTGCCGGGGCACCAGCCGGAGGACCCGCACAGCCAGGTGCTGCCGCTGTCCGACGGGCGCGTGCTGATCGTGCGCCGCGCGAACGGCCGGTTCCGGCCCGCCCTGCTCTACCCGGCGGGTCCGGGCACCGGCGAACTGCCGCTGGGCTCGGTGGAGTGCGCCCGGCTCGTGCTGCTGCCGCCCGCCCCGGACGGGCGCCGCGCCTACGCGCTCGCCCAGGACGCGGGGACGACGACGGTGTGGCTGCTCACCGACGGCACCGGGAGCGTCAGCGGTGCCCGCGGTCCGCAGCCGGTGGCCGTCGTGCCGGGGCACTGCACGGACGGCGCCTGGCTGGACCGGGACGGCGCCTGGCTGGCGCTCAACCGGCGCGGTCCGGACGGGCGCACGAAGGCCGTGGTGGTGAACCTCGGCCGGGGCGGAGAGGTCACCCCGCTGCTGGAGATCACCGAGGAGAGCAACGACCGCCTGCTGCTGGCCGATCCGGACAGCGGGCTGCTGCTCGTGCGCTCCGACGCCCCCGGCACCGCACGGGTGGGCTGGGGGGTGCTGGGCAGTGAGCGCCCCGTGCGCTTCCCCGAGGCGCTGCACCCGGCGGGCATGACGGTGACGCCGTTCGCCGTCCAGCCCGGACAGCCGCTGCTGCCGGAGGGCTGCGCGGTGGCACTGCGGGTGGACGGCCCGCCGCCCGCCGACGCGACGCGGCCCGCGATCCCGTGGCTCGCGGTGTGGCGGCCCGGCTGGCGGGCGATGCGGTACCTGCCGGCGCCGCGCGGCTGGCTGCGGACCGGGCGGTTCACCGCCGCGGGTGAGCTGCGGCTGCCGTACGCGACCGAGCACGTCCGCTGCGGGCTGGCCCGGCTGGGGGCGGACGCCGTCGCCGAGCCGCCCCCCGCCCCGGCGCGCGGGCCCGCCCCGGCCCCCGGCGCCCCAGTCCCCGGCGCCCCGGCCAGCGCCGCGCCGGGCGCGGCGCCCGCCTCCGGCTGGACGCCACCGCGCGGCACGTCGCTGGCCGACGCCGTGCGGGCCCGGCGTGCGGCGCACGGGCACGCCGCGGAGGAACGGCGCACCGTCCGGCCGCCGTCCGCGGACGGCGCCGCGTCCGTGTCCCTCCCGCTGGCCCGGACGTGGTCCGCCCCGGAAGGGCTCACCGGCGAGCGGGCGCGCCCGGAGCCGGAGCCGGCGTACGCCGCGCCTCCCCCGTCCGCGGCGGGAGGTGCGCGTCCCGTCCCGCTGCGGCCCGACCCGTCGCGGCCCGTCCCGCTACGGTACGCGCCGCTGGCCACGGCGGCGGGCCGCTGAGCGCGGCGGGCGGGTCAGCGCTTGCGGAGGCTGACGACCTCCAGCGCGGCGAACCCCTCGCCGGTGCGTTCGGTGAAGTAGGGAGTGAGCTGGTCCTCCAGTTCCTCGTGGGTGAAGACGTCACCGGCCGTGTCGAACGTCGCGGCCACCCGGGGCCGGTCGAGGACGGCGACCATCCCGCCGTGCACGACCATCACCTGACCGGTGACGCGCGCGGCCGCCGGGGAGACCAGGTAGCCGACGAGCGGGGCGACGTGCTCGGTCGTCAGCGGGTCCACACCGCCGTGCGCCGGGGGCAGCACCCCGGCGAAGCACTCCTCGGTCATCCGGGTGCGGGCCCGGGGGCAGACGGCGTTGACGGTCACCCCGTAGGCGGCCAGCGCGAGCGCCGACGAGGTGGTGAGGCCGATGACGCCGCCCCCGGCGGCGGCCTGGTTGGGCTGGAGCGGCGACCCGGCGAGGAAGGCTTCCGTGGAGGTGTTCACGATCCGCCCGTACACGGGGTAGCCGGACTCCTTGGCCTGCTGCCGCCAGTACGCGGAGGCGTACTTGGTGGTGTTGTACTGGGCCTTGAGGTTCACCCGTACGACGCTGTCCCACTCGTCCTCGCTCATCGAGTACACCATCCGGTCCCGCATGATGCCCGCGTTGTTGACGAGGATGTCGAGGCCGCCGAAGCGCTCGACGGCGAGCCGGACCACGTCCCGGGCCTCGGTCTGCTCGCCGACGTCCCCGGCGTGCGCGACGGCGACGCCGCCCGCGGCCCGGATCTCGGCGACGACGGCCTCGGCGGGCTGCCCTGAGCACGGGCCCGAACCGTCGGACGCGGCGACGCCGCTGTCGTTGACGACGACGAAGGCGCCGAGCCGGGCGAGGTGCAGCGCCTCGGCCCGGCCGATGCCCCGGCCCGCACCGGTGACGATCGCGGTCCTGCCCTGGAGTGGCAGCATCCTCGGTACGCTCCTTCGCGTCCGGCCCCGGCTCCGGCCGGGGTCAGCGAGTGGTGCGGGTGCGCGGGCCGCCCTCGCTCCCGCGCGTCCCGCCGGGTGCGGTGTCGTGCACGGCTCCGGGCGTGCGGGGTGCGGCGCCCCCGGCGGCCGTCCGTGCGGGACTGCTCGGTCGTGCGGCGCTGACCGGTCGTGCGGCGCTGGCCCATCGTGCGGTCGCCGTCGTCATGGCCGGTGCCGCGCCGGTCAGGCGTGCTCGACGACGGTGTCCGCGAGGACGGGGGCGTCCTCGCGTTCGGCGGCGGTGACGAGGGCCTGGAGGCGGTTCCCGTCCAGCCGCCAGGCGCGGACGCGCAGCGTCTCGCCGGGGAAGACGACACCGGCGAAGCGGGTGCGGTAGCTGCGCACCCGGCGCACGTCACCGTCCAGCACGGTGTCGGTGAGCGCTTTCAGCGTCATGCCGTAGGTGCACAGGCCGTGCAGGATCGGCCGGTCGAACCCGGCGAGGCGGGCGAACTGCGGGTCGGCGTGCAGCGGGTTCCAGTCACCGCTGAGCCGGTACAGGAGGGCCTGGTCCTCGCGGACGGGCCGTTCCAGCGTCCAGTCGGGTTCCCGCCCGGGCGGCTCCAGGCGCGGGCTGCCGCCGCGTTCGCCGCCGAAGCCGCCCTCGCCGCGCACGAACAGCTCGGTGTCGCAGGTCCACAGCGGCCCTTCGGCGTCGCTGGTCTCCCCGCGCAGCACGAGCACGGCCGCCTTGCCCTTGTCGTGGACGGCCACCACCCGGGACCGCTGGAGGGCGGTGCCGCTCGGCGGCAGGGGGCGGTGCACCTCGATCGTCTGGCCGCCGTGCAGCACGGCGGCCAGGTCGACGTCCACGCCCGGTGCGGAGATGCCGTCCACGACGGCCATGCCGCCGCCCGCCACCGTGACGAAGCTGGGCAGCACGTGCAGCCGGCTCTCCAGGGTGTAGCGCAGCTCGGCCGGGTCGGTGGCCGGCGTCCCGGCGCCCAGACCCAGGTGGTAGAGCAGGACGTCCTTGTGGCTCCACGCGAGTTCCGTGACGGTGGGCTCGGCGGCCAGGGCCTTGGCGGCATCGATGGGCATCAGGCGGGCACTCCTCGGCCACGGACGGGGACGGGCGGACCGGCGGGCGGCGCGGGCGAAGTCGTGAGGGGACCCCGGCCCGGCCGTCCGCACCGTCAGCCGTGCCGGGGTCATCTCGGGGCCGGACACGGGTTCCGGGACTGGAACACGTTCTAGCCGCCTTCTGTATAACGCACCGGCGCGAGCTTGGGAATACTCACGGGTACACGCCCTCGGGCCGCGGCGCACCGGCGTTCCGGCCTGCCCCGGCGCCCGGCCCGCCGGGGTGATGGGGCAGCATGGGCGGCATGTCGATACCCGCGCCGGAGATCATCGCCGCGTTCGAGGCCGCCAAGGGGTTCATGCCCCGCCACGAGGGGCTCGCCCTGTACGCGGCGGCCGTGCGGGCGGCCCGGCTGGGACTGCCGCTGCTGGAGGTGGGCACGTACTGCGGGCGCTCCACCCTGCTGCTGGCGGACGCCGCGCGGGCCGCGGGCGTCACCGCCGTGACCGTCGACCACCACCGGGGCAGCGAGGAGCAGCAGCCGGGCTGGGAGTACCACGACCCCGAGGTGGTCGATCCGCACACCGGCCGCATCGACACGCTGCCCGCCTTCCGCCGCACGCTGCACGCCGCCGGTCTGGAGGACCACGTCCTCGCACTCGTCGGGCGGTCCCCGCAGGCGGCGGCGGTGTGGCGGGCACCGCTGGGGCTGGTGTTCGTGGACGGCGGCCACACCGACGAGCACGCGAGCGCCGACTACGCGGGCTGGGTGCCGCACCTGGCCGAGGGCGGGCTGCTGGTCGTCCACGACGTGTTCCCCGACCCGGCGGACGGCGGCCAGGCCCCGTACCGCCTCTACCTGCGGGCGCTGGAGTCGGGCGGGTTCGCCGAGGAGCCGGGCACGGGCTCCCTGCGGGTCCTGCGCCGTACCGGCCCGGCGAGCTGACGTGGCCCCGCCCGCGCGACGGACACTGCTCGCGGTGGCCGTGCTGGCAGGGCTGGCAGGGCTGTGCCTGGCGGGCGCGCTGGCCTGGACGTCGCTGCGCCCGGACACGGGCCGGGACGCCGGGCGGGCGGCCGGGACGAGCGCCGGGCCGGAGGCCGGGGCGAGCCCGGCCCGCTCCGGCGACGGGCGCGGCGAGGGCCGGGACCGTCCGGGGAAGCGGGCGCCGCTGCACGGGGCCGTCGTCGTCCTCGACCCGGGGCACAACCCCACCAACCGGGAGCACCCGCGGGCCATCGCCCGCCAGGTGGACGCCGGTACGCACCGCAAGGCGTGCGACACCACCGGCACCGCGACCAACTCCGGCTATCCGGAGGCTGAGTTCACCCTCGACGTGGCCCGGCGCGCCCGCGCCCTGCTCGAAGACCGGGGCGCCACGGTGGTGTTCACCCAGGACGGCGACCGGCCGCACGGCCCGTGCGTGGACGAGCGGGCCCGGATCGGCAACGCGGCCAAGGCGGACGCGGTGGTGTCCGTGCACGCCGACGGGGCGGGCGAGGGGCAGCGCGGCTTCCACGTGATCCTGCCCGCCGAGGTGCACGCGGGGACGGCCGACACCCGGGCGGTCACCGCCCCCTCGCGGCGGCTCGGGGAGCACCTGGCGGACCGGTTCGCGGCGGCCACCGGCACCCGTCCCGCCGCCTACCTGGGCCCGGACACGGCGGACACCGGCCTCACCGTGCGCGACGACCTCGGCGGCCTCAACCTGACCACGGTGCCCAAGGTGTTCCTGGAGTGCGGCAACATGCGCGACGCCCGCGACGCCGCGCGGTTCACCGATCCGGCCTGGCGCCAGCGCGCGGCCCTGGGCGTCGCCGACGGCGTCACCGCGTTCCTCACCACCCCCGGCTGACACCGGGCCGCGCCGCCCCGGCGGGCCACCGGAGCGAAACGGGGGGTCGTCCCCCAGTTGACCGGAGTATCCGTACGATGGGGGCCGCCCCCGTGATGACCCGACCATGACGACGAGAGATCGACGAAGGATCCGACGTGAACAACCGCTCGCTCAACCGAGGCGACGCAGTGGTGATCGGAGCAGCGGTCGTGCTGTTCATCGCCTCATTCCTCAACTTCTACACGATGTCGTTCGGCGGCGAGTCCGACGGGCGCAACGGCTGGTCCAACTTCTGGTGGCCCGTCATGCCGTCCGTCTTCCTGGCCGGTTTCATCGCGGCCGGTCTCATCGCGGGTTCCCGCTTCCTGTCGCCGGACTTCCGGCTCGTGGGGATGAAGCTGGACCAGTGGGGCATCGCGCTGAGCGTGTTCGCGCTCTGGACGGCCTTCTGGACGCTGCTGAGCAGCGCGAGCTCCTTCAAGGAGCCCTTCGACGTCGGGGCCGGCCAGATCCTCGCCTTCATCGCCGTCCTCGTGCTCGCGGCGGGCGCCGTGGCGACGCCGATGGTCTCCGCCCTCCAGGCGCGGCTGCTCCCCGCGCGCGCCCCGAAGCCCGCGCAGCAGGCGCCCTACGGCCAGCAGCCGGGCTACGGCTACCCGCAGCAGGGTCAGCCGCAGCCGTCCTACGGCTACCCCGGCGCCCCGCAGGGCGGCCATGACCCGCAGGCGTCCTACGGCGGTCAGCCGCAGCCCGCGCAGCAGGCCCACCCGCACCAGCCGGCCGCGCAGCACCAGCCGCAGCCGGCGGGCGGCCAGCCGCAGCCCGCTCCGGCGCAGGGCGGCCAGCCGCAGCCCGCGGCGGACCCCAGCTTCCAGCCCTTCTGGTTCGCCGTCCCGGTCGCCCGCCCGCTGACCGGGGAGGACGGCTCGCCGCACCCGGTCGCCGAACTCACCCCGGGCACCTGGTACCTGGCGGTCGAGCAGCGCGGCCAGGCGCTCGTCGCCCAGACCCAGGACGGCCGCCGCGGCCTGCTCCAGGACACCTCCGGCATCCAGCGCGGCTGAGGCGTCCCGCCCGCCGCGGCGGGCAAGCGGCGACGGCCCCCGGCTCCCCGAGGAGGGCGCGGGGGCCGTCGCCGTGTCCGCCCGGCGCGGCGGGCGGCTCAGCAGCAGTCCGGTTCGAGGCCGCGCGGCAGCCGGGCGCCGCCGAAGACCTCCACCGTCGCGTCGTCACCGCCCAGCGCGGCGACCGCCAGCAGCAGGGCGCCCGCCGTCCACGCCGTCTGCTCCTCGGGCCACACGGCGTCGTCCTCGAAGACGTACCCCGTCCAGTACATGCCGCCGGGGGCCCGCAGGTGCTGGATCGAGCGCAGGATCTCCACCGCCCGGTCGGACTCGCCCACCACCCACAGCGCGAGCGCCAGTTCCGCGCTCTCGCCGCCGGTCACCCACGGGTTCGGCAGGACGCAGCGCACGCCGAGCCCGGGGACGACGAAGCGGTCCCAGCCCTCCTCGACGCGCCGCGTGGCCGCAGCCCCGGTCACCGCACCGGTCAGCACCGGGTAGTACCAGTCCATCGAGTAGCGGGACTTGTCGGCGAAGTGCCCGGGGTGCCGGGCGAGCGCGTGGCCGAGCCGCCCGAGCGCCAGCTCCCAGCCGGGCTGGGGCTCCTCCAGGTGCTCGGCGGCGGCCAGGGCGCAGCGCAGCGCCTGGTAGACGGAGGAGCAGCCGGTGAGCAGCGCCTCGGGCCTGACGGTGCCGTCGTCCTCCCGCTTCCAGGCGATCGCGCCGCCGGGCTGCTGGAGTGCGAGGACGAAGTCGGTGGCGGCTCTCACGACGGGCCACATCCGCTCCAGGAACGGGTCGTCCCCGGTGGACAGGTAGTGATGCCACACACCCACGGCGACGTAGGCGCAGAAGTTGGACTCCCGGCCCCGGTCGGTCGGGGCGGCGGCGTCCCCGTCGGCGTAGGCGGCGTACCAGGAGCCGTCGGGGAGCTGGTGTTCGGCGAGCCAGCGGTAGGCGGCCTCGGCGCGGGCGTGCTCGCCCGCGGTGTCCAGGGCCATGGCGGCCTCCACGTGGTCCCACGGGTCGAGGTGGTGGCCGCGGAACCAGGGGATGGCGCCGTCGGGACGCTGTACGGCGGCGATGCCCGCCACGGTGAGGGCGGCCTCCTCGGCGGTCAGCACGCCGGGCAGGGTCAGCCGTTCGGTGCGCTCCGGGCTCGTCACGCAGCCGCCTTCGGCGTGCGCGGGGACTGCGGGGCGTACGGGTCGCGCGGGGTGTGCGGCTTGGTGGCGTAGGCGACGAAGCTCTTGCCGATCAGCGGGTCGAGTGCCCGTTCGGCGAGGCGGGTGGCCAGCGGCTTCTTCATGATGTCCCACACCAGCAGCTTGTGGTAGGCCCGCACCGGCAGCGCCTGGTCGTTGTCCACGCCGAAGGCGCACTTGAGCCACCAGTAGGGGGCGTGCAGGGCGTGGGCGTGGTGGCTGCCGTAGGGGCGCAGCCCCGCTTCGCGCAGCTTCTCCATCAGTTCACTCGCCCGGTAGATGCGGATGTGGCCGCCCTCGACCTCGTGGTAGGCGTCCGACAGCGTCCAGCACACCTTCTCGGGGCCGTAGCGCGGGACGGTGACGGCGATGCGCCCGCCGGGACGCAGCACGCGCACCATCTCGGCGAGCACGCCCTTGTCGTCGGGGATGTGCTCCATCACCTCGGAGATGATGACGACGTCGAAGCTGTCGTCGGGGAACGGCAGGGCCAAGGCGTCGCCCTCCATGGCCGTGGCGCTCGCGCCCGCCGGGGCCTCGCCGGCCTCGCGCATGGCGGCGAACCAGGTGGCGACCTCGCGGATCTCCGCACCGTTGCGGTCGAGCGCCACGACGTGCGCGCCGCGCCGGTAGCACTCGAAGGCGTGGCGTCCGGCGCCGCAGCCCAGGTCGAGGACGCGGTCGCCCGGCGCGAGGGGGAACCGGGAAAAGTCGACGGTCAGCACAGGTGCTTCTTTCGGTCCGGGTGTCTCGGATGAGGCGTGGGGCGTGCGGCGTGCGGTGGGGGCGTGAGCGGCCTGGGGACGGCGTGCGGCGGGACAGGGCGGCCTGAGGGGGTGCGAGGGGGCTTCGGGCAGCATGGTCAGGTGCGGTGGACGGCGCGTGCGACGGCCTCACGGTAGTGCGCGACGGTGCCCAGCGCGGCCTGCTGCCAGGTGAAGCGGCTGAGCACCCGGGCGCGTCCGGCCGCGCCGAGCCGGGCCCGCAGCGGCGCGTCGGCCAGCAGCCGGCCGAGCGCCCCGGCCAGCGCACCGGCGTCACCGGGCGGCACGGCGAGGCAGGTCTCGCCGTCCGGGCCCGCGACCTCGGGGATGGCACCGCCGGTGGTGGCCACCAGGGGCGTGCCGGCGGCCATGGCCTCCGCCGCGGGCAGCGAGAACCCCTCGTACAGGGAGGGCACGCAGGCGACCTGGGCGCCGCGTACGAGGTCCGCCAGTTCCTGGTCGCTGATGCCCTTGACGAACTCCACGGGACGGCGCCCGGCGCGGTCGGGGACGTCGAGCCCGAAGCGCTCGATGGCGGCGGCGACCGGGCCGTCGTCCGCGCGCCGCCCGACGACGACGAGGTGCGCCCCCGGCTGCTCGGTGCGCACCTTGGCGAGCGCTTCGACGAGGTGCACCAGGCCCTTGAGCGGCACGTCCGCGCTGGAGGTGGTGACGATCCGCCCCGGCACCTCGGCGACCGCCGGGTCGGGCGAGAACAGGGCGGTGTCGGCGCCGATGTGCACGACGTGGACCCGGTCGGCGGGCACGTCGAGGTGGTCGGTGATCTCCTGCCGGGAGGAGCCGGAGACGGTGAGCACCGCGGGCAGGCGGCGGGCCACGCGGCGCTGCATGCGTGTGAAGCCGTACCAGCGGCGCACGGACGCCCGGCGCCGCCAGCCGGCGGCGGCCTCCAGGTCGAGCTGCCGGTCGACGGTGATGGGGTGGTGGATGGTGGTGACGAGCGGGGCGCCGAGCGCGCCGGGGCCGCCGAGCAGCCCGTAGCCGAGGGTCTGGTTGTCGTGGACGACGTCGAAGTCGCCGCGCCGGGCGGCCAGGTGGCGGCGGGCGCGCAGGGAGAACGTCAGCGGCTCGGGGAAACCGCCGGTCCACATGGTGGCGACCTCCAGCGCGTCGACCCAGTCCCGGTACTCGCCGCGCCCCGGCGTGCGGAACGGGTCGGGCTGCCGGTAGAGGTCGAGGCTGGGCAGCTCGGTGAGGGTGACGCCCTCGTCCACGACGGGGTAGGGCTGGGCGCCGATCACCTCGACGGTGTGCCCGAGCCGGGCCAGCTCCCGCGAGAGGTGGCGGACGTAGACGCCCTGGCCGCCGCAGAAAGGGTTCCCCTTGTAGGTGAGCAGCGCGATGCGCAGCGGCCCCTCGGCGCCGCGCGCGCCGCCCGGGGGCCCGGACACCGTGTCCCCCACGGCCTCTGCGGTCACTCGCGGCCCCCTTCTCGCCGGACTTTCGCGGGAGCGTATCCGCTCGCGCCGAGGTAGAACAAGTTTCAGATCCCGGCCTTCGCCGCTCTCTTCCGCCCCTGAATCTACCGGCCGGTCACCAGGCGGGCCGGTCCGGACCTGGTGATTCGCACCACGGCCCGGGTCTGACAGGATGCAGGCACAGCCCGTGCCCCTCCGACAGCCCGTTCCACCCGCTCCGCCGCACTCCCCCTGCCGCCCGCACCCAGCGACCTGTGAGCCGACCGCCGACGACGCCATGACGACACCTGCCACGCCGCCGTACCCGCAGCCGGCCTCCGCGCCGCGCACCGAGCGCCAGGAGGCCCGGCGCCGACGCATACTTCAGGCCACGGCGCGGCTGGCCCGGCGCGGCGGCTACGACGCGGTGCAGATGCGGGAGGTGGCCGAGTCCTCCCAGGTGGCGCTGGGCACCCTCTACCGGTACTTCCCCTCGAAGGTCCACCTGCTGGTCGCCACCATGCAGGACCAGCTCCAGCAGCTGCACCGGACGCTCCACCGGCGGCCGCCGACCGACCCGGACCCGGCCGTGCGGGTGGCCCAGACGCTGATGCGGGCGTTTCGCGCCATGCAGCGCGATCCGCACCTCGCGGACGCGATGGTCCGGGCGCTCACCTTCGCCGACCGCTCGGTGAGCCCCGAGGTGGACACCGTCTTCCGGCTAACGACGGCGATCGTCCTGGACGCCATGGGGCTGGAGGGGACGCCGACACCCGAGCAGCTCTCCGCCGTGCGGGTCATCGAACACACCTGGTTCTCGGCGCTCATCACCTGGCTGTCGGGGCGCGCCTCCATCGCACAGGTGCGCAACGACCTGGAGACGGCCTGCCGTCTCATCGGTCCCCTCGGGGAGGGCGAGGGGGCCGGGGACCGCGTGCGCTGAGGGCGCACGGTAGGGGCGCCCTCACACCCTGTGTGCGCCCTCCTCCTTCCCCCTGGCGTGATTTTTCGCGTCGAAAGTCGGCCACGGAAGCTCTAATTGCGGCTGTGTTTCGCCGCTATCCCCCGCGCTACGGGGGTAGACGGAGCACGGCGGTATAGGGCCAGGGGACAGAAGTGCTCAGGAGGAAGCGTCAGTGATTCGGGTTTTGCTCGTGCACGACACGCGTCTGCTCAGATCGGGACTGGCCGAATTGCTCGGCAAAGCACACGACATGGCGGTGAGCGCCGCGCCCTGGCAGGGGGCGGCGCGGACGGCACGCACCACGCACGCGGACGTGTGCGTGGCCGACATCGAGGAGTCCGCCGGGGGCGAAGCACGCGACCTCCAGGCCCTGACCAGGGAACTGCCCTCGCCGAACTGCCGATTATTGGTCCTCGCCAACCCGGGGCGGCCGGGACCGCTGCGCCGGGCCTTCGAGGCGGAGGCCCTCGGCTTCGTGAACAAGGACGCGAGCCCGGACCAGCTGCTGACCGGGATAAGACAGGTGGCGAAGGGAGAACGCTTCGTCGACGCCACGCTCGCCTTCGCCTTCCTCCAGGCGACCCGATTACCGCTCACCCGCCGCGAGCTGAGCGTCCTCTCCCTGGCGGCCGGCGGCGCCTCGGTGGCGGAGATCGCGCAGTCCCTGCACCTGAGCAACGGGACCATAAGGAACTACATGTCAGCCATCACGCGGAAGACCGGCGCCCGCAACCGGGTGGACGCCATCTGCATCGCCCAGCGCTCCGGGTGGCTGTGAGCCGGCGGCACCGGGCAGCTCACCGGCGCCCTCCCAGTCGCCGGTGAGTTCCCGGTACAGCCGCGAGCGGCCCACCAGCTCCGCGTGACGCCCGTGAGCCGGGCGGGTCCCGTCGAGCACCAGGACGCGGTCCGCCCGGCGCGCGGAGCTGATCCGGTGCGCGATGACGACGAGGGTCCCGGGGCGGTCGCGGAAGGCCGCCTCGGCCCGTGCCTCGGCGGCCGGGTCGAGGTGGCAGGTGGCCTCGTCCAGGACGACGACCGGCACGGGCGCCACGTAGGCACGGGCCAGCGCGATGAGCTGGCCCTCCCCGGCCGACAGGCCGCGCGGCTCCACCACGCCGTCCAGCCCGCCGAGCCGCTCGGCCAGCGGCCCGCAGCCGGTGGCCGCCACGGCGTCCCGCAGCGCCGCGTCCGTCGGCGGCTCGGGGCACAGGTAGCCGAGGTTGGCGCGCAGGGTGCCGGAGAAGACGTACGCCTCCTGCGGGATGAGCGCCACGGGGCCGCGCACGGCCAGGGTGCCGCCGGTGGGTTCCAGCAGCCCGGCCAGGAGCAGCGCGAGGGTGGACTTGCCGATGCCGCTCGGTCCGACGACGGCGAGGTGGCCGCCGCGGGGCACCGTCAGGTCCAGGTCCGCCAGCACGGGGTCCGCCCGGCGGCCGTAGGCGTAGGTGAGTCCGCGCAGCTCCACGGCCGCCCCCGGGTCCGCGGGCGCGGGGGGCGTCAGCGGCGCGGGCGGCGGGTCCGCCGGGTCGTCGCGCAGCCGTCCGAGAACGACGGCCAGGCGTGCCCCCGCGCCGCCGAGCCCGCGCACCAGGCTCTCCAGCGCGGGTACCAGGCCCTGCAACAGGTAGGTGAGCGCCCCGGCGAGCGCGCCCGCGCTCACCCCGCGCGACAGCAGCCACGGGGTGAGGAGGAGCAGCAGCGCCACCGGCAGCCGTCCGCCGACGCCCAGCGCCAGCGCCCGGCTCGTGCCCCAGCGGGCGAGCGCCCCGGCCGCGCGGCGTTCGGCGGCGATGCGCCCGGCGGCGTCCGCCCGCACCGTGGCCTCGGCGCCGCAGGCGGTGACGTCCCGCAGCCCGCCGACGGTCTCCCCCAGGTGCTCGGCGATGGCCTCGTCGGCCACCAGGTAGGCCCGCTGGCGGCGGGCGAGCGGACGCAGCGTGCCGAAGAAGACGAGCAGGCCGAGGACGAGTGGCGGCAGGACGACCAGCAGCAGCAGCGGGTGCAGCGACGCGAGGCCCGCCAGGGCGCCGACGGAGGTGAAGACGAAGGCCCGCCCCGACATCAGCAGCCCGGCGAAGCTGTCCCGGGCGATCTCCACCTGGTGCGTCAGCCGCGACACCGCCCCCGACTCGGCGGCCCGGCCGCGCAGCACCGCCGAGCGCAGTCCGGCGCCGACGACGCGTTCGACCAGCAGGTCCCGCAGCGGTTCGGCCAGCGCCGCCACCGCGCGGTAGACGCCGCCGGTGCCGACCGCGCCGACCAGGATGCCGAGCGCGCCCACGCCCAGCCAGGCCAGGCCCGTTCCGGGGCTGTCGGCCAGGAAGCCGTCGTCGAGGGCGCGGGCGATGGCCAGGCCCAGCAGGAAGGTGTGCGCGGACTCCATCAGCGACCAGCCCATGAGGGCCAGCAGCGCCCGCGGTTCACGGCGCAGCCGCCGCACGCCCGCCGCGAGGAGTCCGCCGTGCCGCTCAGCCATCGGCCGGCCCGCCCTTCGTGACCCGCACGGCCCGCTTCGGCCGGGACGGGCCGTCCGGCTCACCCGCCACCTGCGTCTCCTTCGTCCCCTGCGGCTCGTCCGGCTCGGGCGGCCCGGCCGCGAAGACCTCCCGGTAGCCGGGTTCCAGCCACAGCGCGGCGTGCGGGGCGACGGCGCGCAGCCGGCCGCCGTCCAGCCACGCCACCAGGTCCGCGCGGGCGGCGGTGGTGGCGCGGTGCGCGACGACGAGCCGGGTCCGCTTCCGCTCGCCGTCCAGCAGCGCGGCGGTGACCTGCCGTTCCGTCGCGGTGTCCAGGCTGGAGGTGGCGTCGTCCAGGATCAGCAGCCGTCCGTCGTGGGCGAAGGCGCGGGCCAGTCCCAGCCGCTGGGTCTCGCCGCCGGAGAGCGGCGCGTCCGCGCACCGGGTGTCGTACCCGGCGGGCAGCGTCCGGATGAACGCGTCGGCGCAGGCGGCGCGGGCCGCCGCGGTGATCCGTTCCCGGGGCGGCGGCGCGGGGCCGAAGCCGATGGTGCCGGCGAGGGTTCCGCCGAGCAGGGCGGGCCGTTCGAAGGCGTAGCCGACGGCCCGCCGCAGCGCGGCCGGGTCCGCCTCGTCCAGCGGGACGCCGTCCAGCAGCACCCGGCCCGCGTCGGGTTCGGCCAGTTTCCCGGCGATCCTGGCCAGTTCCGACTTGCCGGAGCCGGAGCGGCCGACGACGGCGACGACGGCTCCGCCGGGCACCGTGAGGTGGACGTCGTCCAGCACGGTCCGGCCGCCGTGCACGGCGCGCACCCCCCGCAGTTCCAGCCTCCCCGGCCCGTCCGGCAGGGGCGTGTGCCCGTGGGGTGCGGCGGGCACGGCGTGCACCTCGGCGATCCGCCCGGCCGACTTCCGCGCCCGCACGAGGGCGGCGAGATGGCCGGTGAGCACGCCGATGCCGGTGGCGAAGACGGCGTAGCGGGCGGCGGCCAGCAGTTCGCCCACGGTGAGCTGTCCGGCCGTCAGGAGCAGGCCCGCGACGGCGACGACGGCCGTCTGGAGCAGCGGGACCAGGGCGGCGGCCTGGGCGTTCGCCCGGCCCTGCACCCGCCACATCCGGTACCCGTGGCGGCTCAGCTCGGGCAGCTGGCCGAGCACGCGGGCCCGTTCGCGGTGCCAGGTGCCGGCCGCCGCGACCGTCCGGGCCCCGCCGAGCGCTTCGGTGAGCGAGCCGGCCATGGTGGCCTGCGTCTGCTGGTAGCGGGCCACGACGTCGGCCGAGGAGCGGGTGAAGGCGCGCAGCAGCAGCGCGAGGACGGGGGCGCCGAGCAGGAACGCCGCCGCGAGCCGCCAGTCCAGCAGGACCAGGGCGGTGATGCCGCCGAGCGGCAGGGCGAGCGAGGAGACGAGTGAGGCGGCGGCGCCGGGCGCCGTACCGGCCTGGGCGGCGAGCCCGGTGCCCCGGGTGACGAGGTCGCCGCGGCTGAACCGGGCGGCTCCGGCCGGGCCGATCGCCAGCAGGCGGTCCACCAGGCGCACGCGCAGCCGGGCGGTGGCGCGGGCCGCGGTGGTGCCGGTCAGCACGGTCTCGGCGGCGTCCAGCACGACGAAGGCGGCCAGCAGCACGACGCTGCACACCAGCCAGCCCCGCGCGGACTCCCCGGCGAGCAGCAGGTCGAGGGTGCGGCCGAGCGCGGTGGGCAGCAGGAGCGCGGCGCCCGCGTCGACGGTGGTCAGGGCGGCGAGGGCGGTGACGCGGACGGCGTTGTGCCGCAGTACGTCCCTCAGCACCCGGTCGGCGGGGGTCGACGGCAGCAGACTCCTCAACCTGGGGCTCCTCACCTTCCTCGCGTCCCGGAGTGCGTCGCGCCCTCCGGCTCCCGGCTTCCCCGGTACCGACGGGACGGTCCCGGGCGGTGGCCGAAGCCGCCGCCCGGGACCGGGCCTTCCGTGACGCGGTGGGACGCGAGGTCACCGCCGCGTCAGCGGTTCACCGGCTCAGCGGTGTCAGAGGCACAGGATGACGCTGTTGGTGCTCTGCTTGTCGCAGGCCAGCAGGCTGACGTTGCTGCCCTCGTCGCCGCCGGTCTTCGGGGTTTCCATCTTCTGCAGGTCGAGAAGCGCCATGATGTTCTTCCTTTCGGTTGGGATTTCCGTGCCATGTAGGGACGGGGTTTGCTTCCTGACCCCTGGCCGGGGCAGGTCTATTGGGGCCGCGGTGGCGGCGGGAGGAACGGCAGCCGGGCGGGCTCGTCGTGCAGGGCTGTGCCCACGGCGAGCAGGCATCCGGCGGTGCCGGTGGCGAGGTCCATGGACAGCCGCATCATCTGGTCGCCGGGATGGGCGAGGCCGTCGGCGTAGTGCATGCCGTACCAGCCGAGAGCGGTGAGCTGTCCGGGAAGGTCCTGGGGTGTGACACCGGGGGTGGAGGTGCGCGCCAGGTGCCAGATCATGCCCGCCCGGCCGCGGAAGAGTCCGGGCTGCGCGTAGAAGCGGGACCGGGCGGCGGGCAGGATCTCCTGCCGCGCCTTCTCGAAGGCGGCGTCGTCGGGGCGGTGGGCCAGGTAGTCGTCGAGGACGGCGGCGATGCCCACGCTGCCCGCGCCCAGGTAGGGCATGGTGCGGGTGCCCTCGTCGACCTGGAGGGCGCCGTGCTTGTCGGTGACGCAGCGGTCCAGGTCCCGGCGGAGCGCGTCGGCGGCCAGGTCCAGCAGCCCGGTGTCGCCGGTGCGTTCGTACAGCCGCAGGAACAGCAGCGCGGTACCGCTGGCGCCGTGCAGCAGCCCGGCACGCGGCAGGCGCCCGTCGGGGTCCGCGGCCCGGGTCAGCGCCCGCGCGGCGTGGTCGGCCGCTTCCAGCGCCGTCGCGTGCAGGGCGCTGTCGCCCGTCTGGGTGCCCAGGTGGTCCAGCACGAGGCCGACTCCGGCGAGTCCGCCCTCCAGGTCGTGCCCGAGGCGCTGCCAGCGTTCGCCGAGCACCCTGCCGGTCAGTTCGGCGGCGCGCTCGGTGTGGCCGAGCCGGTGCAGGACCAGCGCGACGCCGAGGAGTCCGTTGTAGAGGCCGAGCGGGGTGCGCGCCGGCGGCGCCGCGCTGTGGTCGAGCAGCCACTGCTCGCCCTGCTCGTAGCGGGGGGCGCCGGTCTCGGCGAAGGCGTACAGCACTCCGGCGGCGCCGTAGGAGAGGCCCAGGCCCGCACCGCTGGCGAACTGCGCGATGTCGCCGGGGAAGAGCCGGTCGTCGCGCTCGGGCGTCGCGGAGGCGCGGATGGCCCGGACCATGGCGTCCCGGCTGCGCGGCCAGTCGGCGGGTTCCACCGGTGCCGGGGAGGGAGCGTGCGCGGGGCGCGCGCTCGCCGCGCCGGCCGCCGGGCGCCCCTCGATCTCGGCGACGGCCTCGTCCAGGAACTCCCGGGGGACGTCGGGGAACTGCTCGGCGACGATGGCGGCCAGGTGCGCGGCCTTGTTCCGGTCGACGGCCAGCAGGGTGGTCATCGGCAGGAACAGCGCCAGGCGCAGGCAGGCGAGTGCGTAGGTGTCGATCGAGAAGCCCCGCCGGTCCCCCGGCGCGACGTAGCCCGGGTGTGCGACGACCTGCCGGGGGTTGTCCTCGGCCGGTGCCGCGGCCTCGAAGTCCAGCAGGGCGACCGTCTTCTCGTCCGGCGCGACCATGATGTTGAACATGTGCAGGTCGTTGAAGACGACGCCGCGCGAGTGGACGGCGGCGACGGCGTCGGCGACCGCGCGGTGCACGTCCAGCGCCCACCGGGTGTAGTCGGCGACGGCGGCCGGGTCCGGGTCGTCGCTCAGCAGCGGGTGCCGCCTGGCGTAGAAGGAGTTGAGCGTCTGGCCCGGCAGGAGGTCCATCACCAGGAACTGGTGGCCCTCCAGGGTGAACCAGTCGCGGACCTCCGGTGCGACGCCGAGCCCGGCGAGCCGCTCCAGGGCGGCCTTCTCCCGCTCCAGGCGCTGCACGGCGTCGGCGCCGTCGGCGGCCAGCCCCGCGTAGGGGCGGCCCTCCTTGAGGACGACCTCCTCGCCGGTGCGCACGTCCGTCCCGGCGTAGACCCCGCCTCCGTTGGAGAAGTGCAGGGCGCGCTCGATGCGGTAGGGCAGGTCGGCGACGGTGGAGGAGTTGCGGGCGTCCAGGTGCGGCTGGAGGAAGCCGGGCAGCGTCACCCACTCGGGGACGGTGAACACCGGTTCCCTGCGGTCGGGCACGAGGACGCCGTCGCCGTTCTCGACGGCCGGGACCATGCGCCCGGACTCGTCGAGGCAGTTGCTCGGCGCGAAACCGCCGTACCGCACGTACAGCGGACCCTCGTTCCAGCGCAGATCGGTGAGGATGTAGGGACCCTCCTCGCCGCCGAGCCGCTCCTCCAGCTCCGTCAGGACGGTGCGCAGCTGCGCCTCGTCCACCGGGTAGACGGTGACGGCCTTGCCGCTGATGCCGCGCTCGGCGTACTTGGCGTTGCGCAGGTGCAGCAGGTGCAGGTCCGGCACGAACTTGAAGGGGATGGAGCGGGGGACGCAGTAGTCCCACACGTGGGCGGCGATCCGGTCGGCGTTGCGCAGCGTGGCCGAGACGTGGATCTTCCAGCCCTGGGCGGGAAAATCGCCGTCCTCGGGGCGCAGTTCCAGCCAGTCGCCGCTGCGGTGGTGGCGCCAGCCCTCGGGTATCGGGCGGCGCGCCGTCTCCAGTCCGGCGTCCTTGCGGCCCGCGCCGGACGAGAGCCGGTCGGGGGTCTCGTAGAAGTGCTGGTCCGCCAGGCAGTACGCCTCATACCGGCTGTCCATCGTCCCCCTTCGGCCGCTCGTTCCTCGGTGGGTGTGCCGGGCGGACCGTGGACCGCCGTCCGGCACGGCACTGACGTTTCCATGCCGCAGCGTGACGGAGTAGTCACGGCTGTCACGAGGAGGGTGTGAGGAATGCACGGGTCCGCACGCGCGCCGTGACCAGTAGGGGTGGCCGGAAACGGCCAGGCGCGGTACGCGGTCCCGACCGGAACCGGCCACGCCGGAGGCCCGGGGGCGCCGCGGTGCCGCTGTGACCAGCCGCACCGCGGCGTCCCGGCCACCTCCCGTTAGAGTGTTCGACGCAAGCCCGCCCTGGTCGGGGGAAGCCGGTGCGAACCCGGCGCTGACCCGCAACCGTGAGCGGCGCCGTGCGGCCCGTGCCGCACCGCCCGCGAGCCGGAACACCCGCACCGCGGCGGCCCCCTCCCCCGGGAGGGCCCAAGGCTCCCGGCGTCCCGCACGCCGGCACCGTCGAGGTCTGCGGATGCCGAGCCCGGAGTGCCGCGCGCCCAGCGCGGACCGCCGTGGTGCCGGTGACGCGACCGCTCACCGAAAGGCACCCGAGATGTTCCTGCGTCGCAGCGCCGTGGCCCTGGCCGCCACGGCCGTTCTGTGCGCGTCCGCCGCCCCCGCCGCCCTGGCCGATCCCACGCCGGCCACCGGGAAGGCGCTCCCGGCGGGTCTGTTCGGCACGGGCGATCCGAACTACGACGGTGTCTGGCGGCAGTCCCTCGCCCTCCTGGCCCTGGACGCCACCGGGGCCCGGCCGCCGGGCGAGGCCGTGCGCTGGCTGGCGGACCAGCAGTGCGACGACGGTTCCTTCGTTGCCTACCGCCCCGACACCGGCAAGCCCTGCGACCCGACCGCGCAGCCCGGCGACACCAACGCCACGGCCGCCGCCGTGCAGGCCCTGGCCGCGCTGGAGGCGCACGGTCCCGAAAGCGCGCCGGTGCGCGAGGCCCTGAGCTGGCTGAAGTCCGTGCAGAACGACGACGGCGGCTGGCCCTACACCCCCGGTGACGACTCCGACGCCAACTCCACCGCCGTCGTGATCGGAGCCCTCTCGGCGGCGGGCGAGGACCCGGCGCGGACCGAGCCGGCCGGCGGCGGGCGCTCGGCGTACGAGGGGCTGGCCCAGTTCCAGCTCGGCTGCGACGCGCCCGGGGACGAGCGCGGCGCCTTCGACCACCAGCCGGAGGAGGGGCGGCTGGCGGCCGACGCCATGGCCAGCGCCGCCGCCGTGCTGGGCGCGTACGGCGCGGGCTGGGCGAAGGCCCCGCAGGACGCCCCGGAGGGCGGCGCGCCCCGCTGCGAGGGGGACGAGCGGTTCGCGCCCGGCACCGAGTCGGCCCGGGCCGGCGCCGCCTACCTGGAGCGCGCGCTCGCCGAGCACGGCGGCCACCTGATGTCCACGCTGGCGGGCGCGGAGGACCAGCCCGACTACGGCACCACCACCAAGGCCGCCCTCGCCCTGGGCGCCGGCGGCCGGGACGCGGCGGCCCAGGAGGCGCTGGACTGGCTGGCCCGCAACCACGCGCGGTGGGAGGGCCTCACGCAGAGCCCGGCCGGCCTCGGCGAGCTGGTGCTCGCGGTGCGCGCGGCCGGCGGCGACCCGGCGGACTTCGGCGGCACCGACCTCGTCGCCGCGCTGGCCGCCACCGGGCCCGCCCAGGAGGGCGCGGACGCCGGGGACACCGGCGCGCGGGACGACACGCAGGCGGACGCGCGGGCGGAGGACGCGAGCGAGGACGACGGCAGCCCGGCCCTGTGGTGGATCGTCGGCGCCTGCGTGCTCGCCGGCGTGGGCATCGGCATGGCGCTGAGCCTGCGCAGGCGGGGCGGGACGGGGCAGCGGCTCTGATGCGGCCCCGCTTCCGTACGCTGGCGGCCTCGCTGCCGGCCGCGGCCCTGCTCCTGCTCCCGGCCGCGGCGCCCGCCCACGCCGACGGGTACCGCTACTGGTCGTTCTGGCTGCGCGGCGCGGACGGCTGGTCGTACGCCACCGAGGGCCCCGGCACCCAGCGGCCGGACGACGGCGCGGTGCTCGGGTTCCGCTTCGCCGTCAGCGAGGAGGCCGGGAGCGCCGCCGAGCCGCGCGGTGCGGCCGCGTTCGCGGAGGTCTGCGCGGGGACGCAGCCGCGCGCGGGACACAAGCGGGTCGCCCTCGTCATCGACCCGGGCACCGCGGCCGACGCGCCCGGCGGGGCACGGCCCCCGGGACCGCGCGAGGAGTGCGCCCGCATCCCCGGGGACGGCACGGCCGCCGACGCGCTCGCCGCCGCCGCGCCGCCCCTGCGCTACGACGCGAACGCGCTGCTGTGCGCCATCGCCGGGTACCCCGCCTCGGGGTGCGGCGAGCGGATCGGCGCGGACGGGGGCGGCGGTCCTGACACCGGCTCCGCCGACGGCTCCGGGCCGGACTCCGGCTCGGGCCCCGGTGACGGCTCCGCCTCGGCTGACGGTTCCGCCTCCGGTGACGGTTCCGCGGACGACGCCGGGAGCCCGGTGCTGCCGCTGGCCGGCGGGGTCGTCGCGGTGCTGGCGCTCGCGGTCGCGGCCCTGTGGCAGGCGCGGCGCCGCCGCTCATGACCGGCGGGCGGCTCCCCGGCGCGCTCGCCCGGCACGGCGCCGGGCTGCGCGCGCCCCGGGCGGACCGGGCCACCGCGCTGCACGCCGGGGCCTGGTGGGTGTGGGCGCTGGGCCTGGCCGCCGCCGCGTCCCGCACCACGAACCCGCTGCTGCTGGCGCTGCTGGTGGCGGTCGCCGGGTACGTCGTCGCCGCGCGCCGCACCGACGCGCCGTGGGCCCGCTCCTATGCCGCGTTCCTGCGGCTGGGTCTGCTGGTGCTGGGCATCCGCCTGGTCTTCGCCCTCGTGCTCGGTTCCCCGGTGCCGGGCACGGTGGTGCTGTTCACCCTCCCCGAGGTCCCGCTGCCCGGCTGGGCGCAGGGCGTGCGGATCGGCGGCCGGGTCACGGCGGAGGGGCTGTACTTCGCCCTGTGCGACGGTCTGCGGCTGGCGACGCTGCTCGTCTGCGTCGGAGCCGCCAACGCGCTGGCCAGCCCCGCCCGGCTGCTCAAGTCGCTGCCGGGCGCGCTGTACGAGGCGGGCGTGGCCGCCGTCGTCGCCATGACCCTCGCGCCGAGTCTGGTGGCCGACGTGACGCGGCTGCGCGCGGCCCGCCGGCTGCGGGGGCGCCGGGACACCGGCGTGCGGTCGGTGCTGCACGTGGCGCTGCCGGTGCTGGAGGGCGCGCTGGAACGCTCGGTGGCGCTGGCGGCGGCGATGGACGCCCGCGGGTACGGCCGCACCGCCCCGGTGCCGCGCCGGGTGCGGCACGCCACCGCCGTGTGCACGCTGGGCGGGCTGCTCGGCGTGTGCGTGGGCACCTACGGCCTGCTCGCCTCGGGCGGCGCCGCGTTCGGGCTGCCGGTGCTCGGCGCCGGGCTCGCGGCGTCGCTGGCCGGGCTGCGGCTGGGCGGACGGCGGGCGGTGCGCACCCGCTACCGTCCGGACCGCTGGGGGCCGCGGGCCTGGCTGGTGGCCGGGTCCGGCGCCGCGGCGGCCGCCGGGATGCTGGTGGCGGCGGCCGCCGACCCGTCCGCCCTGCGGCCCCCGGCCGTGCCGCTGACCGCACCCGGGCTACCGCTGGGCGCGGCGGCCGCCTGCCTGGCCGGGTTGCTGCCCGCGTTCGTCGCGCCGCTGCCCGCCCCGCAGGCCGTACCGACGCAGCGAAGGAAAGACCCGTGATCCGTTTCGAGAACGTCGAGGTCACCTACGCGGACGCCGGGACGCCGGCGCTCGCGGGCGTCGACCTGACCGTGCCCGAGGGCGAGCTGGCGCTGCTGATCGGCCCGTCCGGCGTCGGCAAGTCCACGCTGCTGAACGCCGTGTGCGGACTCGTCCCGCACTTCACCGGCGGCACGCTGCGCGGCCGGGTGACGGTGGACGGCCGCGACACCCGCACCCACAAGCCGCGCGAGCTGGCCGACGTCGTCGGCACGGTCGGACAGGACCCGCTGGCCCACTTCGTCACCGACACCGTCGAGGACGAGCTGGCCTACGGCATGGAGTCGCTCGGGCTGCCGCCCGCGACGATGCGCCGCCGGGTGGAGGAGACGCTGGACCTGCTCGGCCTGGCCGAGCTGCGGGACCGGCCCATCGCCACGCTGTCGGGCGGCCAGCAGCAGCGCGTGGCCATCGGCTCGGTGCTCACGACGCATCCGAAGGTGCTGGTGCTGGACGAGCCGACCTCCGCGCTCGATCCGGCCGCCGCCGAGGAGGTGCTGGCGGTGCTCCAGCGCCTGGTGCACGACCTGGGCACCACCGTGCTGATGGCCGAGCACCGACTGGAGCGCGTCGTGCAGTACGCCGACCAGGTGCTGCTGCTCCCCGCGCCCGGCGCCCCCGCCCGGCTGGGGGACCCGGCCGCGCTGCTGGCCGAGTCCCCGGTGCGGCCCCCCGTGGTGGAGCTGGGACGCCTCGCGGGCTGGGCCCCGCTGCCGCTGTCGGTGCGCGACGCCCGGCGCCGCGCCGGGGACCTGCGCGAACGGCTCGCCTCGCACCGCCCGGCCCCGCCCGCCCCCGCCGCGGACGGCGGCCCGGACGGTGGCGAGGCGGTCGGCGCACTGTCCGGGGCCAGCGTGCGGCGCGGGCGGGCGACCGTCCTGCACCGGGTGTCGCTGACCGTGCGGCGCGGCGAGACGGTGGCGCTCATGGGCCGCAACGGCTCCGGCAAGTCCACGCTGCTGCGCACCCTCGTCGGCATGCACGAACCCTCCCGGGGCAGCGCCGACGTGGGCGGGCGGGCCCCGCACCGCACGAAGCCGCGCGCGCTGCTGCGCCGCGTCGGGCTCGTCCCGCAGGACCCGCGCGACCTCCTCGGCGCCCCGACGGTGGCCGCCGAGTGCGCCGCCGCCGACCGGGACGCCGCAGCCGCCCCGGGCACCTGCCGTGCGCTCGTCGGCGAACTGCTGCCCGGCATCGCCGACGGCACCCACCCCCGGGACCTCTCCGAGGGCCAGCGCCTCGTGCTCGCCCTCGCCGTCGTTCTCGCCGCCGCCCCGCCGCTGCTCCTGCTCGACGAGCCGACCCGCGGCCTGGACTACGCGGCCAAGCACCGGCTGACCGCCGTCCTGCGCGGCCTGGCCGGCCGGGGCCACGCCGTCGTGCTGGCCACGCACGACGTGGAGCTGGCCGCCGAACTCGCCGACCGGGTCGTCGTCCTGGCGCAGGGCGAGGTCGTCGCCGACGGGCCGACACCGGACGTCGTCGTCTCCTCCCCCGCGTTCGCCCCGCAGACGGCCAAGGTGCTCGCGCCGCAGCGCTGGCTGACCGTTCCGCAGGTGCGCCGGGCGCTGGAGGGCACGCCGTGACCGGCGGCGCCCCGGCGCGCGCGGAGCCGGGCGGGCAGGTGCGGGCGGTGCGGATCGGACCGCGCTCGGGTGCGGCGCTCGCGCTCGTCTCGGCCACCGGCGTCGCCGGGTTCGGCTGGCCGCTGCTGGCCGGGTCCGCCTCCGGGCTCGCCCACTCCGGCGACGCGCCCTGGCTGTTCGCCGCGCTGCTGCCGCTGCTGCTCGCCGTGGTGGTGGCCACCATCGCGGACGCCGGCCTGGACGCCAAGGCCATCGCCATGCTCGGCGTGCTGGCCGCCGTGGGCGCCGCGCTGCGTCCGCTGGGCGCCGGCACGGCGGGCCTGGAGCCGATGTTCTTCCTGATGGTGCTCTCGGGACGGGTGCTGGGGCCCGGCTTCGGGTTCGTGCTGGGCGCCGTCTCGCTGTTCGCCTCGGCGCTGCTGACCGGCGGGGTGGGGCCCTGGCTGCCGTTCCAGATGCTCAGCATGGGCTGGGTGGCGATGGGCGCCGGGCTGCTGCCGGGCGCCCACACGCTGCGCGGGCGCCGCGAGCTGTGGCTGCTCGCGGCCTACGGCGGCCCGGCGGCGGCCGGCTACGGGCTGGTCATGAACCTCCAGGGCTGGCCGTACATCGCCGGACTCGGCACCGGCGTCTCCTACGTGCCCGGCGATCCGCTCACCGAGAACCTGGCCCGCTTCGTCGCCTACTGCCTGGCCACGTCCCTGGGCTGGGACCTGCCGAGGGCGGTGCTGACGGTCGTGCTGACGCTCACCGTCGGCGGCACGGTCCTGCGGGCGCTGCGCCGGGCCACCCGGCGGGCCGCGTTCGCCGCACCGGTCGCCTTCGCCCCGGCGGCGGCCGGGGACACCGCCCCGGGTCCGGGCGGCGGCGGCCCGGGTCACAGCGATCCGGGCCGGGCCTGAGCCCGGCCCACGTCACCGGGGTGCGCAGGCCGCCTCCCCGGCCGTCCCGGCGTCCACCACCCCGCGTCCGCCGGGCGTCCCCGGTGGCGCACCGGGGGCCCCGCCGCGTGCCGCCACCCGGGGGCTGCCCGGCCGGGCGCCGTCCGGGGTGCGCTGCGCGGGCAGGACGGCGGGCGCGTCCGCGCCGTGCCGCCGCCACCACAGCCGCGCGGCGGCGAAACCTGCCGCCACGACGACGGCACCGCCGACGGCGTCCAGCAGGTAGTGGTTGGCGGTCCCCATGACCACCACCGTCGTCAGCAGCGGGTAGGCCGCCGCCAGCATCCTCGGCACGAGGCGCGGGGTGAGGCGCACGACGACCACCGCCGCCCACAGCGACCAGCCCACGTGCAGGGACGGCATCGCCGCGTACTGGTTGGAGACGCCGGTCAGCACGCCGAAGTCCGGGTCGTCGAAGTTCTGCGGCCCGTGCGCGGTGTCCACGTAGCCCAGTCCCGGCATGAGCCGCGGCGGGGCCAGCGGGTACAGCCAGAAGCCCACGAGCCCCAGCAGGGTGGCCAGGCACAGCGACGTGCGGGCCCAGCGGTAGGCGGCGGGGCGGCTCAGGTAGAGCCAGGCCAGCAGCACGATCGGCACCAGGAAGTGGAAGGCGCCGTAGTAGAAGTTCATGGTGTCGGTGAGCCAGGCGGTGCCCGCGACGATCTGGTTCAGCCCGTGCTCGACGTCCAGGCCGAGCGGACGCTCCAGCGCCAGCATCTGCCTGCCGTGCGCCTCGGCGCTCTCCCTGCCGCCCGCGGCCAGCGCGCGCACCCACGAGTAGGCGAAGTACCCGACGCGGATGAGCAGCAGCTCCAGCATCAGGTTGGGGCGGCTGAACGGGCCGGAGGGCTCCGGGCGGGACCACAGCGGCGAGGAGCGGGAGACGAACGGCAGCGCGCAGGCCGCGAGCAGGGCGGCCAGCAGCGGCGCGTTCTCGCCCAGCGGCGCGAGCCAGCCGATGTCCGGCACCAGCACCGCCGCGTCGAGCGTCATCACCAGCACGACGGCCACCGGCCACACCCAGCGGTCGCCGCGGCGCCGCCCCACCCGGCCCACGACGGCGAGCAGCACCCACAGCTGCTGGTGCTGCCACGCCACCGGGGAGACGGCCACGGCCGCGCACCCGGTGACCGCGGCGGCCAGCAGCCACTGCCCGTCGCGCGCGTAGGACGCGGCGCGGCGCAGGCCGAGGGCGGCGACGGCGGCGGCCAGCACCGCCCACACCGCCGTCTCCGGCGGGCCGCTCAGGCCCAGCCGCAGCAGCAGTCCGTGCAGGGACTGGTTGGCCAGGCCGTCCGAGGCGCCGCCCAGCCCCACCCCGGCGACGTGGTGCACCCAGTAGGCCCACGAGTCGGCCGGCAGGGCCGCCCAGGCCAGTGCCGTCGCGGCGGCGGCGGTGACGGCTGCGCCGGCCGCCGCCGGGCGCCGCCCGGTGAGCCAGAGCACGCCCGCGAACAGCAGCAGCGGCGGCTGGAGCGCCGCCGCGAGGCCGGCGGCCGCCCCGGCGGCACGGGGTGCGCGGCGCGCGGCGAGGAAGCCGCCGAGCGCCAGGAGTACCGGGATGATGCTGGTCTGGCCGAGGGTGAAGGTGTTGCGCACCGGCAGCGACACCAGGAGGAGGGCCAGCGCCACGGGGACGGCCAGCAGCGGCCTGCGCCACGCCGCCGCCCGGCCCGCCACGCCCGCCGCACCGGCCGGACCCGTGTCCGCGCCGTGGGCGGGCCCGTCCGGGAGCGCCCGCACCGCCAGGACGCCGAGCGCGGCGACGAGCAGGAGCGTCAGCCCCGTCCACACCACGCCGATCCCCTGCGCGCCGGCGCCGGCCAGCGGCCGGAGCACCAGCCCGGCCAGCGGCGTGCCGGTGAACGCCCCCTGGCCGCCGTCGGCGTAGAGCGGTCCGGGCTCGCTGAGCGTGCCGCGTTCGCCGAGCCACGCGAACAGGTCCGTCAGGCGCCGTTCCGGCGGCAGCCGCAGCACCGCCAGCGCCTGCCGCGCCGCCAGCGCCGCCACCAGCAGCCACACCCCGGCGAGCAGCGCGAACAGCGCCCCCTCGCGCGTCCCCCGCCCGGCCGTCCGCTCTCCCGTATCCGCCGTCACGCCCGCCCCGCTCCGTCCCGTCCGCCTCGCCGCCATCTTCCCCGAACGTCAGACGCAGGACATATGCAGGTCACCTGAGATGGCGACCGGCCCGGGTGACGGGCGCGCCGTGCGGCAGGATGGGGGCATGAGCATCGTGAAGATCAACGCACTGACCGTCCCGGCGGAGCAGCGGGAGGTCCTGGAGCGCCGGTTCGCCTCGCGGGCGGGCACGGTGGAGGGGTCGGACGGCTTCGAGTGGTTCGAGCTGCTGCGCCCGCTGGAGGGCACCGACCAGTACCTCGTCTACACCCGCTGGCGGGACGAGGCGGCCTTCCAGGCGTGGATGGAGGGCCCGATGAAGGCCGCGCACCAGGGCGGCGGCGAGGGCGCCCCGAAGCAGCCGCCGGCCGCCTCCGGCTCGACGGTGTGGAGCTTCGAGGTCGTCCAGCAGACGGGCCCCAAGCGGGACTGACTCCGGGCGCGGCCCTGTCAGCGCCCGGCCGGAACGCCCGGCCGGGCCGTTCCGGCAGGGGTTGGGCGGGGCCGCGACGGCCCGCCGTCCGTGCGGGTCAGCCGGCGGTGGGCTTCCAGGGCGTGGTGGCCTGGAGCACCGCCTCGCTGAGCGCCTCGGTGCGCAGGTGCGTCACGCGCTGGTACCCGGGGTCGGCGACCATCTGGCTGAACGCCTCGCGGCTCGGGTACCGCACGATCAGCACCGCGTCCCAGGACTGGCCGTCCTCGGCCACCAGCGCCGTCGAGCCCTCCCCCGCGTACAGCACCTTCCCGCCGTACCGGGGGAGGTAGGTGGCGTCCAGCTCGGCGGCGTACGCCGCGTAGGAGTCGCGGCCGCCGTCGCGGAAGCGCAGCAGGTTGAGCATGACGACCGGGCCGCCGGGGTCCTCGTCCACGAACCGCTTGAGGTCGGCTCCGCGCGGGTCCACTGCCATGGCGACGTCCTCCGGGGGGTACTGGCCGGGTGGGTGCTCGGGGCGCCCGGCCGAGGCGGGCTGACCAAGCGCTTGCTCAGCCCACCTTGGCAGCGCGTCCCGACCGGTGTCAACGGAGGCGCGGGCGGGGCGGGAACCCGGCGGCGCGGTAGCACGCGTCGATGAGCCGCATCATCTCCAGCGCGTCGTCGGCACCGATCGGCAGCGGCGCCCCCGCGCGGACCGCCGCGGCGAAGGCGTCGAGCTGGTAGCTGAACGACGTGCGGCGGCCCAGCTCCTCCACGCGCTCACCGGACGCGGTGCGGACCACCAGCCGGTCGTCGTCCTGCGGCTTGACGAAGTTGGGCACGGTCGCCTCGCCCCGGGAGCCGACCACGCGCATGCCCATCGACACCCCGTCGTACTCCATGTGGCAGCGGGCGGAGCCGGTCGCCCCGCCGGGGAAGACGAGGTCTGCGTCCAGCCAGGCGTCCACCCCGGGCGCGCCCGCCCGCTCCCCACCACGGGCGGCGACGAGCCGGGGCGCGCCGCCCGCCCACGGCGCGAGCATGCGCAGCGCGTGCAGGCCGTAGCAGCCCACGTCCATCATCGCGCCGCCCGCCAGCTCCAGGGACCAGCGCGGATCGTCCTGCGCCGGGGCGGGGATGGCCACCAGCGCCTCCACGTGGCGCAGTTCGCCCAGCTCCCCGGATTCCAGCAGCGCGTGCAGCCGCCGGGTGACGGGGTGGAACAGGTAGTGGAAGCCCTCCAGGAACGGCACGCCGGCCGCGGCGGCGGCGTCCCGGACCTCGGCGGCCTCCTCGGCGTTGCTCGCGGACGGCTTCTCCGACAGCACCGGCTTGCCCGCCGCGAGCGCGGCCAGGTTCCACGGCCCGTGCAGGGCGTTGGCCAGCGGATTGTAGACGGCGTCCACCTCCGGGTCGGCCAGGACGTCGGCGTAGGTGTCCAGCACCCGTTCCACCCCGTGCCGGGTGGCGAACGCCTGGGCGCGGGCGCGGTCCCTGGCGGCGACGGCCACCAGCCGGTGGCCCGTGGTGCGCGCCGGTTCGACGAGGGACTGCCCGGCGATGCGGGACGCGCCCAGGATGCCGATGCGCAGGGGCTCGGTCGTGGTCATGGAGTGGGTACCTCTTCCGTCCGTGGTCCGTCCGTGGTGCGTCCGTACCGGTGGAGAGGCCGCCGTGGCGCTCGCGGACGGTGCCGGGCGCGCGGGCGGCGCGGCCCGCGGCGCCGTCGGCGCGGGTGGGAGGGCGTACGGGGCGCGCGGTCGCGCCGCGCGCCATCGTAACCGCGCCGGACGTCGGCGGTTCCGGCGCGGTGCCGGACGCCGGAGGGGCGGCGCGTGCTCCGGACCGCCCGTCAGGCCGGCGGCGGCACGGCGGCGGCCCGCGCCCGTGCCGGACGGCGGCGCAGCAGGTAGGCGGCGAGCGACCCGGCCGTGCACAGCGCGGCGGCCGACAGGGCGGCGCTCCCCCAGCTCACACCGAACAGCCGTCCCCCGAAGTAGCCGAGGCAGACGCTGTACCCGGCCCAGACGAGGCCCGCGATGGCGGACCACGGCGCGAAGTCGCGGAACCGGCGCCGGGTCGCGCCCGCCGCCAGGCTCATCACCGAGCGCCCCGCCGGGGCGAAGCGGGCGAGCACCATCAGGGGGCCCGCGCCGCGGTCGAGCACGTGGCCGAGCCGTTCCTGGGCCGACGCCAGCCGCGCCGAGCGGTTCACGGCCCCGGCGAACCGGCGGCCACCGTGCCGGGCGAGCTGGAAGGCCGCGAGGTCGCCGAGGACGGAGGCGGTGGCCGCACACAGCACCAGCACGCACATCTCGGGCATCAGGTCGCCCCGGGCGGCCAGGCTCGCGGGGAACTCCGTGGCGGCGGCCGTGGCGGCGGTGACCAGCAGGATGCCGCTGGGCAGCACCGGCAGGAACACGTCCAGCAGCACCGTGAGCGCGACGAGGACGTAGATCCACGGCTCGTAGACCAACGACCCCAGGGTTTCCAGCACCTTCACTCCCGGTCCTGCCCCCGTCGGGAGCGGCTTTCCGCCGTACAGCGTACGCGCGGTTCCCCCACACGGTCAGCACGGGGCCGTGGGAAGCGGTCACCGGGCGGTTTCCCGCCGGGCACGCGGCACAGTGTGCACCGTCCCCGCAGGGGCGGACTTGAGACGGGATCGGGCGGGCCGGAAGCAGAACACGCGAGAGGGAGCAGGACAGTGGACGTGGTGAGGACCTGGGCGGCGGCGGGGCTGGCGGCGGCGCTCGCGCTCCTGCCCGCGGCGGACGCGGGCGCGGCGCGTCCGGCGCCCGCGGGCGCGGCCGGTGACGCGGCCGGTGCGGCACGGACAGCGGGCCGCGTGCCGGGGACGTACGGACTCGCGGCGGCCGGTGCCTTCGCCCGGCCGGGCACGTTCGCGGCGCCGTCCGCCGTGACGTACGCGCCGGAGCTGGTGCCGCCGGGCGCCCGCGTCGCGGTGGGCCAGCGCGTCAGCGGCGGACGGACGACCGTCGAACTGCGGGTGCGCGGCGCCGCCCCCGGGCGGGCGTTCGGGGCACACGTCCACACCGGCGCCTGCGGCCCGGACCCGGCCGACGCCGGTCCGCACTACCAGGACGCCGTGGACCCGGTACGGCCCTCCACCGACCCGGCCTACGCGAACCCGGCGAACGAGGTGTGGCTGGACTTCGCCACCGACGCGTCCGGCGACGGGGGCGCCGTGGCGCGCCAGGAGTGGACCTTCCGCCCGGGGCAGGCCCGTTCGGTCGTGCTGCACGAGCACCGCACGGCCACGGGCCCGGCCGGGGCGGGGCAGGCGGGCGCGCGGCTGGCCTGCTTCACGGTGCCCTTCGTACCCCGGGCGGCCGGTGGGAGGTGACCGCCGGGGGCGGGCGCCCGGCGGGGAGCGCCACGGCGCGGGCGCCGGGCCGCCGCCCGTTCCCCGCGCCGGGGACGGGCGGCGGCTGCGGTGCGGCCGGGCGCGCCCCCTGCGGGGACGCCGCCGGGTTCAGCAGCGGTTGAGGATGCCGCTGAGCGCGGACTTCTCGGCGGAGTCGACCTTCATGGCGTAGTTGTGCTTCACCCACACCCACGAGCGCGCGTAGGTGCACTGGTAGGCCGCGCGCGGCAGCCACTCGGCGGGGTCCTGGTCGCCCTTGGAGCGGTTGGAGCTGGCCGAGACGGCGATGAGCTGCGCCGCGCTGAGGTTGTTGGCGAAGGAGCGCCGCTTGGCGGCGGACCAGGAGCGGGCACCGGAACGCCACGCCTCGGCGAGCGGCACCATGTGGTCGATGTCGACCTGTGAGGCGCTGGTGAGCGTCACGCCGTCGAACTGCGAGAACCAGCGTCCGCTGGTGGCCCGGCACTCGGAGTCCGTACGCACGCTGGTGCCGTCGCGGCGCAGCACGACCTCGCGGGTGTTGCACTTCCCGTCCTGCGCGATCCAGTGCGGGAACAGGTTGCGGCTGTAGCCGTCCATGGACGCCTCCCCCGCGACCGGTAGCCCGGCCAGCATGGAGCGGGCCTGGGCGGCGCTGGGCGGGGTGGGGGGCGCGGCCTGGGCCGGGGGCGCGGTGAGCACCAGTCCGGCGACGAGGCCGGTGAGGGCGGCTCCGGCGGCGGGCAGCGAACGGGCCCGGGAGCGCGGGGCGGCGGGACGGCCGGGGCGGGTGTGACGCGCGTAGCGCTGCGACATTGCCGTGGACATGCCAATTCGACGCATGCGGGACTCCTGACGGGGCGGGAACGGGGAGCGGAGGCGCGGAAGACGGGGTGTGCCGGGCGGTGCGTTCGGCATGCTGGCGGCGCGGGGTTGCGCCCCGGCGGGCCACAGGTAACAGATTGACGACATGCGCACGTCAGATCAAGACGCGTGAAGCAGCACGACGGGCGCGTGCGGGCGGCCCCGCCCCGCCGCACACCCGGCCGGACGCCCGTGCGACGGCTCACACCCGCCCTCCGGGAGCCGGGCGGACGGGGCACGTGCCGTAGGGTGGGGCCGTCTGAAGGGGAGTAGCTCTTCGCCGGACCGTCGACACACTGGGCGGCTCACCGCCCCGGCGCCCGGAGCCCGCCGCGCGCACGCGTGGCGCGCCAGCGAGACCTTCGGCCGCAGTGTCCTGACGCTGCCGTGCCGAAGCGTGCTCCCCCGCGGGCCGGAACAGGCACGGCCCGACCGATTGAGGAAAGCACCGTGTTCAGCTTCACCGTCGCCGCCGTCGTCTTCGGCGTCGTCTTCCTCGCCGAACTGCCCGACAAGACGGCCCTGGCCGGACTGGTGCTCGGCACCCGTTACCGGGCCTCCTACGTCTTCGCCGGCGTCGCCGCCGCGTTCACCGTCCACGTGGCGCTCGCCGTGGCCGCGGGAAGCGTCCTCGGCCTCCTCCCCGAGCGCCTGCTCGCCGCCGTCACCGGCGCCCTGTTCCTCGGCGGCGCCGCGATGCTGCTGTGGAAGAAGGACGAGGGGGAGGAGGAAGTCCGGCAGCCGGCCGACCAGTCCTTCTGGAAGGTCGCGGGCAGCGGCTTCACCCTGATCATGATCGCCGAGTTCGGCGACCTGACGCAGATCATGACGGCCAACCTCGCCGCACGCTACGAGGACCCCGTCTCGGTGGGGGTCGGCGCCGTGCTGGCCCTGTGGTCGGTGGCCGCGCTGGGCATCCTCGGCGGCCGGGCGCTGATGCGCCGCGTCCCGCTCCGGCTGATCACCCGCATCGCCGCCGCCGTCATGGCGGCCCTCGGCCTGTGGAGCCTCTTCGAGGCGGTCTCCTGACGCACCCGCCGCCCACGCCCCCGCGCCGCACACCGCGGGGGCACGCGGCGCGGGCCCCGGGGAGAGGCGGGACGCGCGAGGCGGGCGGCCCGCCCGGGGACGCCCGCTCCGGGCTCGCAGCCCCGCTAGGCGGAGCCGTCGGCCAGCACGTGCAGCCGCACCGGCCCGTCGGCGCCGGACGGCACCTCCACCCGCACCTGCTCCAGCGTGCGCACGTGCGCGGTCGGCCCGAACGCCGCCGCGCGCGGCCCGACACCGAGCACCCGCATGCCCGCCGCCCGTCCGGCCTCGACACCCGCCTCGGAGTCCTCGAAGACCACGCAGTCCGCCGGGTCGACGCCCAGCTCGGCCGCCGCCCGCAGGAAGCCCTCGGGGTGCGGTTTGCTCTCCTCGACGGACTCGGCGGTGACGCGCACCTCCGGCACGCGCAGCCCCGCCGCGTCCATCCGGGCCCGGGCGAGGGCGGCGTCGGCGGACGTCACGAGCGCGTGCGGCACCGCTTCGACGGCGGCCAGGAACGCGGCGGCCCCCGGCACCTGCACGACGCCGTCGGTCTCGGCCGTCTCGCGGGCGAGCATCTCCCGGTTGTCGGCGTGGTTCGCGGCCATCGGCCGCTCCGGCAGCAGCAGCGCCATCGTGACGTGCCCCTGGCGCCCGTGCACGAGCGGCAGCACGTCCTCGAACGCGAGGCCGTGCCCGGCCGCCCAGTCGCGCCACACCCGCTCCACCACGGCCTCGGAGTCGACGAGCGTGCCGTCCATGTCGAGCAGTACGGCGCGGGCGGTGAGCGTCGCGGTGACGGCGGCGGCCGGATCGAAGGCGGCGGACGCGGCGGCGGTGTCGGCCATGGCGGGCGGCTCCCGGGGAAAGAAGGAGTGGTCCCGTCCGCCGGTCAGGGAGGCCCCGCGGTCAGGCGCGGGAACGGACGGAACCACTTTGTTTCCACAGCATACAAAACACGGGGCCCCACCGCCAGCCCCCGACCCTGCGTTTCCCTCCACGCCCCGCGCCCGGCCTCCGCCGCTCGACAGGACGCGGCGGCCGCAAACCCCGACCATGGACCCATGACACAAGCGCCACCGGCCGGGCCGCGGACCCGCCAGGAACAGCGCACCCTCTACCTCGCCCTGAGCGCCCTGCTCATGGGCATGCTCCTGGCCGCGCTGGACCAGACGATCGTCGCCACCGCCCTGCCCACGATCGTCAGCGAGCTGGGCGGCCTGGACCACCTGTCCTGGGTGGTGACCGCCTACCTGCTGGCCGCCACCGCCGGTACCCCGCTATGGGGCAAGCTGGGCGACCAGTACGGGCGCAAGAAGCTCTTCCAGGCCGCCATCACGATCTTCCTCGTCGGCTCCGCCCTGTGCGGCGTCGCACAGGACATGGCCGGACTGATCGCCTTCCGCGCCGTCCAGGGCCTGGGCGGCGGCGGGCTGATGGTGCTGTCCATGGCGATCGTCGGCGACCTCGTGCCGCCCCGGGAGCGCGGCCGGTACCAGGGGCTGTTCGGCGCCGTCTTCGGAGCCAGCAGCGTACTCGGGCCCCTGCTGGGCGGCCTGTTCGTCGACCACCTCAGCTGGCGCTGGGTCTTCTACGTCAACCTGCCGCTGGGTGTGCTCGCCCTGCTGGTCATCGCCGCCGTCCTGCACATCCCGGTCCGCCGCGACCGGCACCGCATCGACTACCTGGGCACGCTCCTCATCGCCGCCGTCGCCACCTGCGTCGTACTCGGGACGTCGCTGGGCGGCACCACCTGGGAGTGGGACTCCCCGGGCGTCCTCGGCCTCGCCGTGCTCGGCGCCGCGCTGCTGGCCTGGTTCGTCCGCGTCGAGCGGCGGGCGGCCGAACCCGTCCTGCCGCCCGCGCTCTTCCGCGTCCGCACGTTCACGCTCTGCGCGGTCATCAGCTTCGTCATCGGCTTCGCCATGTTCGGCTCGATGACCTACCTGCCGACGTTCCTCCAGGTGGTGCACGGCATCACGCCCACGCTCTCCGGCGTGCACATGCTGCCCATGGTGCTCGGCATCCTCACCACCTCGACGCTCTCCGGGCAGCTCATCAGCCGCACCGGGCGCTGGAAGGTCTACCCCGTGCTCGGCACCGCCGTCACCGTCCTCGGACTGCTGCTCCTGCACAACCTCGACGCGGACAGCGGCACCTGGGAGATGAGCGCGTACTTCCTCGTCTTCGGCGCCGGACTCGGCCTGGTGCTCCAGGTCATCGTGCTCGTCGTGCAGAACGCGGTGCGGTACGAGGACCTGGGCGTGGCGACCTCGGGCGCCACCTTCTTCCGCTCCATCGGCGCCGCCGTCGGCGTCTCCGTCTTCGGCACGGTCTTCGCAGCGCGGCTCGGCCCCCGGCTGGAGAGCGCGCTGGCCGGGGAGCGGCTGCCGCCCGGCGTCACCCCGCGGACGCTGGCCGAGGACCCGCGCGCCGTGGCCGGGCTGGAGCCCGGCCAGCGGGCCGCCGCGCTCGACGCCTACTCCATCTCGATCACGGACGTCTTCCTGTGGGCCGTCCCCGTGACGGCCGTCGCCTTCGGGCTGGCCTGCCTGCTCCGGGAGACGCCGCTGCGGGCCAGCGTCCAGGCCCCCGACTCCAGCGAGACCCTCGGCCTCAACCCGGTGACCCGCTCCTCTCGGGAGGAACTGCTGCGGGCGCTGACGGTCCTCAGCAGCCGCGCGGGGCGCCGGGACCTCTACGCGGGCCTCGTCGCCGACGCCGGTCTCACCCTGCGGCCCGCGACGGGGTGGCTGCTCCTGCGCATGCACCGGGACGGACACGTGGAACCGGCCCTGCTGGCCGACCGCTACGGACTGGACCGCACGGTCATCGCCGCGGGCGCGCGGGAGGCCGAGGAGCGGCGGCTGGCCGAGCGCGAGGGGCTCGGGCTCTCCCTCACCCCGGCGGGCCACGACATCGCCGCACGGCTCGCCGCCGCCCGGGAGGCGGCGCTGGCCGCCCTGCTGGGCGACTGGTGGACGCCGGAGCGGCCGCGCGACCTCACCGTCCTCGTGCGGCAGCTCTCCCGGGACCTGGGCGGCGGCGGTGGCGAGACACCGCGCGAGGAGCCGGACCGCCGCCCCTGACCGCCCGTGGCGGCGGTGGCGCGGGACCGGCAGCAGTGGCGGCACGTCGTCGTCAGCGCAGTGGCCTGGCGTACCAGAGCCCCGCCATGGCGTTGGCGTTGTACGGGGGCACCTCGGTGTAGCCGCACCGCTCGTACAGCCGCCGGGCCGCGACCAGCTCCTCCCGCGTGTCCAGCACCAGCCGCGCCGCGCCCAGCCGCCGGGCGGCCTCCTCCGCGGCGGCCATCAGCCCCCGCCCCAGGCCCGTGCCCCGGGCCGTCCCGGCGACGTAGAGCCGCTTCAGCTCGGCCGTGCCCGCGTCCAGCAGCCGCACCCCGGCGCAGCCGGCCGGCTCCCCCGCCAGCCGCGCCACCAGGAAGACCCCGTGCGGCGGGACGAGGTCGTCACCGGGGCCGGACAGGGCGGCGGGCGGCTCCCCGATCGCCGCGCCCACCTCCTGCGCGTAGGCCGCGAGCAGCGTCCTGGCCGGCGCGCCGCCGACGGGTTCCTCGGCGACGGTCCACGTCACGGAGCGTGCGGACGGCCGGGCGTGTGCGTCGGTCATGGCGCCCAGTATGCGACGCAGGGTGTACGGCCTTGACCTCGGGGTGACCGGGTGGCGATCATGCGCCCATGCCCCCACGCCGTCCGTGCCCCGCACTCGCCGCCGCCCTGGCGGGCGGTGCGCTCGTGCTGGCCCTGCCCGGTCCGGCCGCCGCCGCTCCGGCCTGCGCGCCGCAGCTGGGCCCCGCGGGGGCGTACACGGAGTTCGTCGAGGACGACTCGGTGCGGCGCGGCGGCAGCCAGGGCGCCGTCGCGGTGGGCGGCGACGCCGACTTCACCGGCGGCCTCAGCGTCGCGGCGCACCCCGCCCCCTTCGACGCCCTGCCCGAGCACGCCACGCTCGTCGTCGGCGGGACCCTGCGCAACGGCGCGGCGGGCAGCTCCGCCTTCACCGTGCTGGAACGCGGCACCGCCGTCTACGGCGGGCTGGAGGGCCGCCCGCCGGTGCTCAAGTCGGGACGCGAGGCCACGCGCGGCGGCCCGCCCCCGGTGGACTTCGCGCGGGAGTTCGCCCGCCTGCGGGGGCTCTCCGAACGCCTGGAGGCGCTGCCGGCCCGGGGCAGCGTCACCCGCACCACCGTGGACGGCCGGGCGACGGTACGGCTGGTCGGCCACGACCCGGCGCTGAACGTCTTCCCCGTCAGCGCCACGCAACTCGCGGACGCCCGCCGCGTCGTCCTCACCGTCCCGGACGGGGCGACGGCCGTCGTCAACGTCTCCGGCTCCGTCTACGGCACCGACGACCACGGCCCGGTGACCGTCACCGGGCCCGAGGGCCTGGCGGGCAAGCTCCTGTGGAACTTCCCTGACGCCGCCTCCGTCGCCAAGCACGACGCGGCGAACTGGCGCGGCACGGTCCTCGCCCCGAACGCGGCGGTCGACCTCGGCTCGGCGGGCCACCTCACCGGCAACGTCATCGCCGCCTCGCTCACCGCCGACGGCGCCGAGACGCGCCTCGCCCCCTTCACCGGCTGCCTCGACACCCCCCTGGCCCCGCCCAGTCCGGCCGGGCCCCGTCCGCCGGGCGGCGAGGACCTGGCCCACACCGGCGGGAGCCACCAGCAGGTGCGCGCCCTGCTCTTCGCCGCTTTCGGCGCCCTCACCGCCGGGGCCGCCGCCCTGTGGGCCACCCGCCGCCGCACCTGACGCCGTCCCGCGGCGGCCCCGGCCGGCGCGGGCGGTGTGCCCGCGCCGGACGGCGCGGCTCCCGGCAGGTGTCGTCCGGCGCGGGCCGGGAACCCGCTTCCCATGGCCGCAACCACGACAGCATCCCCGGCCCGGCAGGGCCGCCACTCCGCTCCGGCGCTACTCGCCGTGTACCTCAACGACCACCTGGCGGGCGCCACCGGCGGCGTCGAGCTGGCCCGGCGCGTCGCGGGCCAGCACCGGGGCTCGCCCGACGGCGAACGGCTCACGCGGCTGGCCGCCGAGATCGCGGAGGACCGCGACGCGCTGACCGACATCATGAGCACCCTGGACGTCCGGGTGCGCCGCTACAAGGTGTGCGCGGGGTGGGCCGCGGAACGGCTCGGCCGCCTCAAGCCCAACCGGGCGCTCGTCCGCCGTTCACCGCTCAGCTCCCTGCTGGAGCTGGAGGCCATCCGCCTCGGCGTCGAGGGCAAGGCCGCGCTGTGGCGCACCCTGCTCCGGCTCCCGGACGGATTCGGCCTGGACCGGGCCCGGCTGGAGACGCTCGAACGCCGCGCCGGGGACCAGGCGGGTGTCCTCCAGGAGCTGCACGCCCGCCAGGCGCCGGACGTCTTCGGCGGGGCGCGCGACTGAGGGGGTGATGTGTGCGAGGGCACGCATCACCCGCCCCACCAGCCCACAAAGTCCGAAAAAATGAAAAGCGCCCATCATTTTATACGGACTCATTTTGGGCCGTTATCGTGTCGGGCATATCTTCGGCGAACCTCCCGTGCGGCAGAACAGAAACCATTCTCCGACGCGTCGGAACGTGTCCGATAATCCCCCGCACGCGTTCCGGCTCCATTGCCGCCCGCCCACCGTGCCGATTCAATCGTCGCGCACCCCGGAATTCCGGGGACACGACGAGCAGGAGGCTACACGGTGAAAAAGGTCCACGGTTACTTCGTCGCTGTCGTGGTGACGGCGGCGCTGGCCGTCGGCGGGGGCGCGACCGCCACGGCGGCCCCGGCCGCACCGGCGCACGCGGTGAAGGCGTCCGACACCAGGCAGGAAGCCGGCGCCCTGGCGAACGGCGACTTCGTGCGCGGGACCCGCATCTGCCGGAACATGGCACTGACCTCCGGCAACGGCCGGACCCTGCTGCGCCTGCAGGAGGACGGCAACCTCGTCGTCTACCGGGACGGCAGGCCGGTGTGGCAGGCGCCCGGCGCCTGGTCCCGGGGCGACTGCCTCGTCTTCCAGGACGACGGCAACTTCGTCCTCTACGACTCGGGCGGCACCGCCGTCTGGCACGCCAACACCTGGCGCCGCGGCAACATCCTCTCCGTCCAGGACGACGGCAACGTCGTCATCTACGACGTGCGCGGCACCCCCGTCTGGCACACCAACACCGCCGGACGCTGACGTTCCCGGACCACCGGCCCGCACGGCACGGGGGCGGACCCCGTGCCGTTCGGGCGCCGTGCCCGCCTCCGGCCGCCCGGACGCGGGCACGGCGCCCGAACCCGGCAGGCGCGGCCCTCCCTCCCCGCACGGGGTGATCCCGGCGCCGCGGGCGGGCGTTGCCAGAACCCGGCCCCGAGCCCTAGGTTCGGCGCAGTACCGGCACCCCGCACACGTCCGGGCACCCACAGCACCGCGGAGGAGGGCACGTGCCCACGAACCGCCACCTGCGCGCCGCCGCCGCGGGCCTCGCCACGTTCACCCTGCTGGTGCTCTGCGGCGAGATCGGCGCAGCGGGAACGAGCCGGGCCGCGCCGCCCCCGCCCGGCACCCCCGAGGACCCCGCGCTGCCCGCGTCCACCGGGCTCCCCGCGCCCGCCGCGCGCCCCCTGGCCGTCCCCCGCCAGCCCGGCGTCGCGGGCCACGGCTGACCGACGGCGCGCCCAACGCGCCCGGCGCCGCGCGAAGACCGCGCCCCCGCAGCCGCTGCCGCCGTCCCCGCCGGGCCCGGTCCACGTCAGGCGAACGCGCCGCCGGGCCCGAAGGCCAGGGCGGCGAAGCGCTCGCCGATGCGGCGGTGCGTGGCGGCGTCCGGGTGGAGCTGGTCGGGCAGCGGCAGTTCGGCGAAGTCGGCCTCGCCGTAGAGTTCGCGGCCGTCGAGGTGGTGCAGGTTCGGGTCGTCGGCCGCCCGCTGCGCCACGATCCGGGCCAGCTCCTCGCGGATGACGCCCAGCGTCAGCTTGCCGGCGGCCCGCTCCGCCGGATCGCCCAGGGCCTGGAACCGGAGCCTGCCCTCGCTGAGGCCGCGGAAGTCCGGGGCGCTGGGGCCCGGGACGTCCTCGTGGATGGGGCACAGGACGGGCGAGACGACCAGGAGCGGCGCGGTGGGGTGGCCCTCCCGGATGGTGTCGAGGAAACCGTGCACCGCGGGCCCGAAGGCACGCAGGCGCATGAGGTCGGTGTTGACGAGGTTGATGCCGATCTTGACGCTGATCAGGTCGGCGGGGGTGTCGCGCAGGGCGCGGGCGGTGAACGGGTCGAGCAGGGCGCTGCCGCCCAGCCCCAGGTTGGTCAGTTCCACGCCGCCGAGACCGGCGGCCAGCGCGGGCCAGGTGGTGCTGGGGCTCGCGGCGTCGGAGCCCTGGCTGACCGAGCTGCCGTGGTGCAGCCACCTCGCGCGGCCCGTGTCCGGCAGGGGTTCGACGGGGGCGTCGGTGTGCAGGGCCACCAGCTCGGTGATCTCGTTGTGCGGCAGCCAGATCTCGACGTCCTTGAGCCTGTCGGCGAGTCCGGCGAACCGGACGGTGCCGACCGGACCGGGCCGGGTCTCCACGGACCCGGTGGTCATGTCCGTCATCCGGACGTTGCCGCCGGTCACGCTCGCCTGCCCGGCCAGCCGGCTGTCCACGAGCAGGTCGTACACGCCGTCGGGCCGGGGCGGGGCGCCCGCGTAGGCGTTCTTGGTGCGCAGCGCCTCCAGTTCGACGGCGGTGGCGCGCGTGCGGAACGCCAGCCGCACACCGGAGGGCTGGGCCTCCGCCATGGCGAGCTGAGCGTCGGCGCACTGGGCGCGGGCCCGGGCGGGCAGCCGGTGCGGCAGCAGCCCGTGCCGGGTGCGCTCCAGGTCGAGCGCGCCGCGCAGGAGTTCCGGGGTGAGGGGCGTGGTCGTCCAGTCCGGCGTCCGGGCCGTCGGGTGGCCGCCGGGGTGGTCGTCAGTTCGATCGGGCATGGGCACATTCTGCGCACCGGAGCCACAACCCGGCCAACGCATATCCGCCCGCGCGGCCCCGCCCCGCTCCGTGCCAGGACCACGGCCGCTCAGCGGCGGGCCGCCGCGAGCGCCAGGTGCCACGGGTACTCTTTCGCGTCGCCGTGGCCGGGCGGAGGGGGCACGAACCCGTCCGGCGCGCCGAGCAGCACCCGGACCCCTGCGGCGCGCAGCATCACGACCGAGCGGCCGAACTGCGGGTGCGAGGCGTAGTCACTGTTCACGCACGGCAGGATCACCAGCGGCCAGCTCCTTCCGACCGCCTCGACACCGTGCCCGGTGAGCCACGTCGGCGTGAGGCCGAGGGCGATGGCGTTGACGGTGTTCAGCGTCGCCGGGGCGATCACCGAGACCGTCGCCGCAGGCCAGCCCGACGTCTCCCGCAGGCCGCGCTTCGCGTGCCGCACCGGGTGGCCGGTCAGCTCCTCCAGCGCCGGAACGCGCTCGCTGATCCACTCGGCGGCGGTCGGCGTCAGACCGACGCACACCTCCCACCCCGCCTCCTGCGCCTGCCGGACGGGCCGGTCGATGTACTGCACGGGCGGCGCCGCACAGCCGAGCAGGTAGAGCACCCGTTGACTCATGACGGCAGTTCACCACACCGCTGTGGTCACGGCGGTCCGCAGGTCCCGAGCACCCGGGGCGGGTCCGCGGCCGTCCGCGTGGCGGCCGGACCGAGGAGGGGCCCAGGGGTGTCCGGCGGCTCGCGGCCCCCCGGCCATGATCCGCCGGACGGCGACGGTCGCATGCCTATCGCACATCGGCGCGCCGGTGTACGGTCTCGGGCCGAGGGGCTTTGGGAGCGCTCCCACCGCATTGTCTCCACTTCGCACGAGGAGGAACGCCTTGAAACGCTTCTTGGCCTTACTGGCGACCTGCGCGATGGTCCTGGGACTCACCGCACTGGTCAGTCCCCAGGCGGTGGCCGCCACCGGCTGCAAGGTCGACTACACGATCACCAATCAGTGGCAGGGCGGCTTCCAGGCCGGAGTGAAGATCACCAACCTGGGCGCACCCGTCACCGGGTGGACGCTCGAGTTCGCCATGCCGGACGCCGGGCAGAAGGTCGTCCAGGGCTGGAACGCCACCTGGTCGCAGTCCGGCTCCGCGGTCACCGTCGTCGGTGCCGGCTGGAACCGCACGCTGGACACCGGCGCGACGGCCGACCTGGGATTCACCGGCTCCTTCACGGGCGTCAACCCCGAGCCGACGGCGTTCACGCTCAACGGCGCGCCCTGCACGGGGTCCGTCGAGGAGCCCCCGCCGCCCACCCCGGGCGACGGCACGCCCGTCGACGTCAACGGACAGCTGCACGTCTGCGGCGTGCACCTGTGCAACCAGTACGACCGCCCCGTACAGCTGCGGGGCATGAGCACGCACGGCATCCAGTGGTTCGGCCAGTGCTACAACAACGCGTCCCTGGACGCGCTGGCGGAGGACTGGAAGTCGGACCTGCTGCGCATCGCCATGTACGTGCAGGAGAGCGGCTACGAGACCGACCCGGCAGGCTTCACCAGCCGCGTGAACCACCTCGTCGACATGGCCGAGGCCCGCGGCATGTACGCCATGATCGACTTCCACACCCTGACGCCGGGCGACCCGAACTACAACCTCGACCGCGCGAAGACGTTCTTCGCGTCCGTCGCCGCCCGCAACGCCGACAAGAAGAACGTGATCTACGAGATCGCCAACGAACCCAACGGCGTGAGCTGGGCGGCCATCAAGAGCTACGCCGAGCAGGTCATCCCGGTGATCCGGGCCGCCGACCCGGACGCCGTCGTCATCGTCGGCACCCGCGGCTGGTCCTCGCTGGGAGTCTCGGACGGGTCCAACGAGAGCGAGGTCGTCAACAACCCCGTCGACGCCACCAACATCATGTACGCGTTCCACTTCTACGCCGCGAGCCACAAGGACAACTACCGGGCCGCGGTCAGCCGGGCAGCCACGCGGCTGCCGCTGTTCGTCACCGAGTTCGGCACGGTGGACTACACCGGCGGCGGAGCGGTCGACCGGGCGAGCACCACGGCCTGGCTGGACCTGCTCGACCAACTGAAGATCGGCTACGCGAACTGGACCTACTCCGACAAGGCCGAGGGCAGTGCGGCCTTCAGGCCCGGTACCTGCAACGGCAGTGACTACAGCAGCGGCAGCGTGCTGACCGAGTCCGGGGCGCTGCTCAAGAACCGGATCAGTACCCCCGACAACTTCCCCACCAGCTGACGTCCGACGGGGCTCCGGCCGCACCGGAGCCCCGTCCCGCCGGCCGGGAGCGGACGCCCAGGACAGGCGCGGCCTGACCGGGGCGACGCCGCCGTTGATGTCGGATCGTGACGCGGAAGACCCCCGGCCGGAAGTGGCCGGGGGTCTTCGTGCTGGTGGGCGCAGACGGGTTCGAACCGCCGACATCTGCCTTGTAAGGGCAGCGCTCTACCGCTGAGCTATGCGCCCGGGTGACGCACCGGCCCGTTGGGGCAGGCGCACAACGAGGGTAAAGGATAGCGGGCACCGGTGGAGCCGGGCCCGTCGTGGCGGCGGGCCCGGGTGGGACAATGGGGGCCGGGTCCACTGGCGGAGCGCGAGAGGGGTTGCGTGGCAGCGATGAGCGGGGGCGGCACGCGGTGGTGGGGCTGGGGCAGCGGGCGCACGGAGAACCTGCGTGCCGACGCGCAGGCCGCCAAGGACGCCGCCGCCGCGGCGTTCTACGAACTGGACACCGCCCAGCGTGAGCTGCGCATCTCCATCGAGACGATCACCGCCGTGGACGGTTCGCCGCCCGCCCGCAGGGCGGTGGAGGAGTTCGCCGCGCTGGGGCGGCGGATCGACCAGGTCAGCCACGGTTACATCCAGGCCGTGGACACGCATGACCTCGACCGTGACGGTCTGGAGGCCCCCGCCGCCCAGGAGGCGCTGCGGGATCTGGAGCGGGTCAAGGGCGAACTGGAGCGGGCGCGGGCGGAGCTGGACCGGTTCGGGCGGGGTCTGGGCGGGCTGCTGGAGCACGCCGAGGAGCAGCTCGCCCAGGTGGCACCGGCGACGGAGCGGGCCCGGCAGTCGCTGCTGGCCGCGACGCAGGCGCTGGACGCGGCGCGGGACGCCGGGTTCGCCGCGGACGCGCTGGCCGCCGGCCTGGCGGCGCTCGGTCCGGAGCTGACGCGGCTCAACCAGGGCGCGGGGCAGCACGGGGTGCGGGAGACGATCCGCCGCGCCGAGGACGTGCAGCGGCGGGCCGAGGCGGTGCGGGAGGAGGCGCGGCGGCTGCCCGAGCGGGCCGCCGAGACCGACCGGCGGCTGGCCTCGCTGCGGACGAGGGCCGAGGCGCTGGCCACCCGGGCGGGCAAGGTGGAGCCCGTGCTGAGCGAGTTGCGGCGCCGGTTCAGCGCCGCCTGCTGGCAGGACTTGCAGGACGTGCCCGCGCAGGCGCAGGACGCGGCCCGGCAGGCGCAGGAGAAGCTCGGGGCGGCGCGGGTGGCGCGCGAGGAGCAGCGGTGGGCGGACGCGACGGCGCTGCTGGCCACCGTCCGGGCGCTGCTGAACACCGGTGACGCGGGGGTGGCGGCGGCCGGGGAGCGGCTGGACCGGCTCAGCGACGTGGCGTTCAGCCACGCCCAGGAGACGGAGCGGGCCCGGTTCGCCGTCCGGGATGCCCAGCGGCTGGCCATGGCCGGGCGCAGTACGCCGGACCCCCGGCACGCGGCGCCGCTGGACCGGGCGGTGGAGCGGCTCGACCGGGCGGTCGCGGCGCTGGAGGACGGCGGGCGGCACCCGGACTACTGGCTGTTCCTGACCGAGCTGGACGCGATCAGGGAGTCCGTCGCCCAGGTGGTGCAGGACATCAGGGAAGGCCGGGGCGGCAGTCACTGACCTGCGGCTATCCTGCGGGGTATGCCCAGGTACGAGTTCCGTTGCCGCGAGTGCGGCACGTCCTTCGAGGTCAGCCGTCCGATGGCCGGGTCCGGTGACCCGGCGTCCTGCCCCGCCGGGCACGCGGACACCGTCAAGCTGCTGTCGGCCGTGGCCGTCGGCGGGAGCGCTGCGGCGCCGTCGGCGGCCGGTGCCGCCGCCTCCGGTGGGGGCGGCGGCTGCTGCGGGGGCGGGTGCTGCTCCTGACGGACGGCACGGGTCCGGCCGGAGCGGGAGCCGTCCGGGCGGCGGCCCGCTCCGCCAAGGTCAGCCGCCGGCCAGCCGCAGCGCTTCGGCGAGGATGCGTTCGCCCGCGGCGACGCCCCGCTCGGACAGCGCGGTGACGTGCGGGGCGTCCCAGCCGGTGTCGGCCAGCTCACCGTGGCCGGGCCGCCATCCGGCGTCGGCGGCCAGGAGCAGGTCGGTGTCGAGCAGCGAGTCCCCGGCGGCCAGCACGCGTCCCGCGCCGGTGCGCCGCACGACCTCGGCGACGGCGGCGGACTTCGTCAGCGGACGCGGCACCGCGTAGACCTTCCGGCCCTGCACCGAGACCGTCCAGCCGCGCGGCTCCGTCCAGGCGGCCAGTTCCTTGACCCAGGTCTGCGGCATCAGGGCCCGGTCCACGACGAGGTAGGCGAACAGGTCCTCGGCGGTGCGCCGCTTCAGCAGCCACGCCGGGTCGGCGGTGCGCGCGAGGTGGTCGCTGACCTCCGCCAGCGGGGCGCAGGAGGCGGCCAGCCGGTCGTGCACGCCGCGGTGCCAGTCGTCGTCGGTGCGCCCGTCCACGAGCAGGTGGCCGCCGTTGGCGCAGATCGCGTAGGACGGCTGCGGCCCCGGAAGGTGGATGCGCCGGTACTGCTCGCGGGTGCGGGTGGTGGTGGGGACGAGGACGGTGCGGGCGGCCAGCTCCGCCAGCAGGGCGGCGGCGCGCTCGGTCAGGTAGGACAGCGGTCTGGCGTCGTAGACCTCCACGCACAGCAGCCGGGGCGCCTGCGCGTCGGGGACGGCCAGGTCGAGGGCGGCGGCCGAGTAGATGAGGGTGCGGTCGAGGTCGCTGGCGACGAGCAGGGGCGGTGCGGACGTCATGAGGCGGCCTTTCCGTCGGCGCCGGTGGCGCCCCTGGTGTAGCGGGGGTGGATGAGGCCGACGCAGCTGTAGGGCAGGTCGTCGGTCTCCTCGACGGGCACGCCGCGCTGTGCGGCGAGCAGCCGGACGTGGTCGAGGTCGGCGCCGGCGCCGCGCCGGGCCAGGATGCGCCACGGCACGCGGCGCAGCAGGACCCGCGTCGTCTCCCCCACGCCGGGCTTGACGAGGTTGACGTCCCCGATGCCGTACGCGGCGCTGATACGCTCGACGGCCCGCCAGCCCTCCCAGGTGGGGGTGCGGTCGGCGGCCAGCAGCGCGCGGGCGTCGGCGGCGGACTGCGCGGCGGTGGCGGGGAAGTGCGCGGTGATCGCGTCGAGGAACTCCCCGGAGACGTCGGCGTCGGCCAGTTCGCGGTAGCACTTGGCGCCGTGGAAGTCGCCGGGGCCGACCAGGTCGGCGCGCAGCACCGTGCGGGAGACCAGTCCGGAGACGGTGGAGTTGAGGCAGGCGGAGGGGATCAGGTAGTCCTCGCGGGTGCCGTAGGTGCGCACGCAGCCGCCCGGGTCGGCGAGCACCGCGAGGGACGGGTCGAAGGCGGGGAAGGGCCGCAGGGCGTCGGCCAGTTCGCGGGTGATGGCGCCCTTGCCGGTCCAGCCGTCGACGAACACCACGTCGGCCGGGTCGTGGTGGGCGGCGAGCCAGCGGACGGCGGTGGTGTCGATGCCCCGGCCGCGCACGATGGACATCGCGTAGTGCGGCACGTCGATGCCGTGCGTCTGCCGGGCCCAGCGCCGCATCAGGACGCCGACGGGCGTGCCCGCGCGGGCGAGTGAGACGAGCACCGGACTGCGTCCGCGTTCGGTGAGCACCGCGTCGGTGACGGCTCCGACCGCCCGTGCGACCCGGGCCGCCGACGCGTCCAGGGCGGCGCGGAACAGCCGCTGGTACTCGGGGGTGGGCTGGTACTCGACGGGCAGCGACTCGGCGTAGTGGGCGCCGCCGCGCTGGATGGCCTCCTCGCGCTCCTCGGTGGGGGCCTCCAGGGTGGTGCCGGACAGGTCCTGGAGCAGCCAGCCGCAGTCCTCTGCCGGGTAGGAGGAGAAGGCGGGGCCGCGGAGCGGCTGCGGCAGGGCGGCGTGCGAGGGCAGGACGGTCAGCACGACGCGCCGGGTGCGGGCGGAGAGCTGCGCGAGGAGTCCGTCCTCCGCGTGCAGCGCGGGGGTGTCGGCGGCGGCGTCGGTGACGACGACGACGGCGTCGAAGCCCGGGTCGTCGAGGTGCCCGTCGCCCGGTCCGGCGGGGGTGTGCAGCGGCGGGATGTTGTAGGCGTAGCGCGGCCCGGGACCGTCGGCCGGGGTGTCGTGGGCGGGGAAGACGAGGCGGTGCCGGATGGCGTAGCCCGGGTCCGCCACGGCGAGCACCGGGGACCGGGTGGTCGTGGAGAAGCGGACCTCGGCTCCGGTGGCGCCGCTCAGCGCGTCGGCGACGCGCAGCGGGACGTACATCAGCTCCTCGGTGCCCAGGACGAGCACCCGGGCGGCGTCCTCGGGCAGGGCGGCGGCGACGCGGTCGGCCACGCGCGGCAGCACCGCCTCCAGCCGGGCCCGGTGCTCGGGTGTGAAGCCGTGCCGGGCGCCCTCGGGCAGTCCGGCGGGCCAGCGCGGGTCCACCCGGACGACGTCGCCGAGCGGCGGGGCGGCCGGGCCGGGCGCGTCCTGCGGTTCCGGCTCCTCCTGCGGCTGCTCCGCGAGGAGGGCGGCGGCGCGCTCCAGCACGTCGGGCGGTGCGGTGACGCGGCCCCGGGCGAGGGCCACCACGTCGATGCGCGCGCCCAGGTCGGCGGCGGACTTCTCCAGCGCGGCGGTGTCCTCGGCGGAGCGCATGTCGGTGAGGGCGACGACGACGTACCGCTCGCGCGGGAAGGCGCGGTGCAGGGCGGCGAGGGTGTTGCGGACGGTGCGGCCCGTGGAGAACTCGTCGTCCACGAGCACCAGCGGTCCGTCCCCGGCGAGCAGGGCGCGGTCGGCGGGGAGCAGCAGGTGCGAGGTGTGGTGCGAGTGCTCCTCCTCGAACCCGGCGGCCCGCGCGAACCCGGGGACGGGGCGGCGGGTGGAGTGCAGGTACGGCGCCCGCCCGAGGCCGTCGGCGACGCAGTGGCCGAGCCCGGTCGCCGTCTCCGCGTAGCCCAGCACGACGGCGCGGGCGGCGGCCTCCTCCCCCAGCAGCTCGCGCACCCGGTGGCCGAGGCCGAGGGCGGTGCCGTAGACGACGGCGGGCCGCTGCGGCACGTGCTTGCCCAGCACGCTGGACACCAGCAGGTGCGCCCGCTTCGGGTTGCGCCGCACGGCGAGGCCCAGCAGTTCCCGGATGCCGTCACCGGTCAGCTCGATGCCGAGCCGCCGCGCGGCCCACGTCCCCGTCCACATCATGCTGCCCCTTCGTCGTCCACACCGGCGGCCAGGAGGTCCACGAAGTCGACGCCCTCGCGGGCGACTCCGAAGACCTCGGCCCGCAGCAGGGTGCGCTCGGCCCACGCCCGGTGCGGTTTGACCTCGTTCATCTTGTTCGTGTAGGCGGAGCGCAGCACTCCGCCGCCGTCCCGCTGCGGGCGCGCGATGTCCGTGGCGTCGCTGAACTCCTCGTGACTGACGACGGACAGCGCGTGCACCGGCGCGACGTGCGAGGGGTGGATGCAGGTCTTGCCCAGCAGCCCGTTGGCGTGGTCGAGCTGGATCTCGCGCAGCAGTCCGTCCATGTCCTGCTCCAGGAGCCGGGCGCGCAGTCCGTCCGCACCGCGCCAGGCGAACGGGGAGCGGCGGAGCTGCGGTTTGAAGACCCGCTCGGAGAAGCGGAAGTACTCCCACACCGGGCCGGTGATCGTGCACCCGGTGCCGTCCAGCCGGCCGAGGACGTTGACGACGTCGGCGATGACGGTGCCCACCAGGCCGATGTCGTACGCCGTCATGTGCGGGGTCCGGCGCAGGCCGTAGACGGAGCACAGGTCGGTGACGCCGAGCCGCAGGGCCAGGACCCGCTCCCGGTACTTGTCGACGACGCGGGCGACGCCCTCCAGTGTCTCCGTGCGCGTCTCCAGGTGCAGCAGCTCGGGCGACTCCAGGACGGGCATGGCGAACAGCCGCGCCCCGCTCTCCTGCTCGGCGCGGGCCAGCGTTTCGAGGAACGGGGTGCCCCGGTCCTCGGTGAACTTGGGCAGGACGAAGCCGGACAGCAGCGCGGCGGCCGGGCCGAGCCGCCGCACGAGCCGGAGTATCTGGCCGGGTGCGCGGACGCGGACGAACAGCAGCGGCAGCGCGTCGCCGGGGCTTCCGCCGCCGGTTCCGCCGGGGCCGCCGCCGGGGCGGGGGGCTTCGTTCCCGGGCCGGTCGTGCAGAGCGGTGAGCTGCCGCACGAGGTTCTCCTCGGCGGCTGGCACCTCCGCGTCGGCGATCGAGTCCTCCAGGCAGAGCACCATCGAGACGACGCCGCGCCTAGCCAGTTTCGGCACGTCCCCGGCCAGCGTCTCGCGGGTGGCCGGGCTGTAGAGCGTGGCGCCGAGCGCGGCGGCCAGCACCCGGGCGGACGACCGGGCCGTGAACTCGACGGGTTCCTGGTGGAACAACGCCCGCCGGACAGCCGGCGAAAGGTGCCCGTAGTGGCGCATGGAACCCCCGTCTCGCTGGTGGTGCACCGAAGCCATACGCAGGGCCCGGCCCGGTCATCGTACGGACGGCAACCGGGCAACAGTTCCCCTGTCCGTGAAAATCACGTTACCGGAACACGATCTACCGGTTGCCGGGCGGAGGGCCCGGTTCCGCCCGGGCCCGCGCCGGCCGGTCCGAGGACACCGTCGTCACGGCGCGGACTCCCCCGCGTTGTTCCCCCGGCGACGGGCAGGCAGGATGGCGGTATGACGCAGGCGATGGCGAAGGGCTCCAACATCGAGTTGCGGGCCGCGACGGTACAGGCGGTCCTGCGCTGGGCCACCGGCCCCCAAGGACCCGACGTCGACGCCTCCGCGCTGTTGCTCGGGGCGGACGGACGCGTGCGCACGGACGACGACTTCGTCTTCTACAACCAGTCCCGGCACCCCTCGGGGCTGGTGCGCCACCTCACCAAGCGGCGCGAGCCGGAGGGCCTGACGGACACCCTTGAGGTGGACCTCGCCGCCCTGGACCCGTCCGTGGACCGGGTCATGCTGACGGCCTCGGCCGACGGCGGCACCTTCGCCCAGGTTCCCGGCGGCCTGCGGCTGCTGGTGCGGGACGGCAGCAGCGGCGCGACCCTCGCCCACTTCGACATCCGGCCGGAGACCGGCGAGGAGACGGCACTGCTGTGCGGGGAACTGTACCGGCGCGGCGGAGGCTGGAAGTTCCGTGCGCTGGGCCAGGGGTACACCAGCGGTCTGGTGGGTCTGGCGACCGCGTTCGGCGTCTCGGTGGACGACGGCACGTCCGAGCCCGGGGCGCAGGGGCCCGCGGCCTACGGCCCCGGGGCCCACCGGCCGGGCGCGGACGGTTCCGGTGCCGACTGGGCCGGTGCGTCCGGCGGCGGGGCGTCCGGCGACGGCGCCGAGCTGCCCAGCGGCCGAGCGGCCGGTGGCGGGCTGCCCGCACCCCGCCGGGCGGGAGGCCGCGCGGAACGGCGTGCGGAGGCGCGGGCGGAACGGGCCGCGGCGCAGCGGGCGGAACCGGGGGCGCCTCCCCCGGCGGACCAGGGCACCGTGCCGCAGCCGCCGCGCGAACCGGGTGTCCCGGAGCCGGAACCGGTGCCGCACCCCGGACCCGAGGAGCCCACCCCCGCGCCCGGACCCGGGCCGGGCCGCCCGCCGGAGCCGGGCCGCCCGCCCGCGCCGGGACCGGCACCGGTGCCCGACCCCGAACCGGGCGGCCCCGGACCGGTACCCCCGCCGCCGCCCGCACCGCCCGGACCGCCGCCCGGTGCCGGAACCGGCTACGGCTATCCCGGACCGCCCGCGCGCCCGCCGGAGCCGGCCGGCGCGCCGCCATACGGGTACGCCCAGGGCGCGCCCCCGGTGCCGCCCCCGGCCGCGCCCCCGGCGCCCCGGCACGCCGCGGCGCCGGGCGGCCACGGCTACCCGCAGCCGGACCCGGCGTTCGTACTGCCGCCGCAGGGGCCGCAGTTCGCCGGCCGCTGAGCGGTACGGGCGTCCGCTCTCAGCGGCCCGACGCCGACTTGTAGCCCCTGCCCCACGTCATGCCCCAGCCGTAGAGGCGGTCCAGGTCCGCCTGGAAGCCGTACACGTACCGCACCTCGCGCTGCACGACGAGGTCGCCGCTCTTGTCGTGCTCTATCAGCAGCACGGCGCAGGACCGGGCCTCCGGCGCCCGCTCGTTGAGCCCGACCTCGACGTGCGGCCCGTTGCTCGGCACGAGCGTGACCACGGCGTGCGTCCTGTCGAAGGCCGGTGTCCCGTCGTAGATGTAGACGAAGAACAGCAGGCGCTTGATCTCGTCGGCGTGGTCCATGTTGACGTAGATCGTCTCGCCGGAGCCCGAACCGAACCGGTCGTCGCCGCTCAGCTTGACGTAGGGCGGCTCCTGCATGTCGCCGAGGAACCCGCCGAGCGGCTGGACGACCCCCTTGCTGCCGTCCTGTAGCTCGTACATGCACGCCAGGTCCAGGTCCACGTTGACCATGCCCTGCGTGTGGCCGTTCACCGGCTGCGGCTTGAGCATCTGCAGCGGACGCCGCAGCGATCCCTGGCGGCGCGGGCGGTCGTGCAGGTCAGAGGTGCGCATCCGCCAGGAGAGGTTCACGCGCATGGTGCCGCTGTCGGCGCCCTGCTGCGTCAGCGAGACGCGCGGCTGGCGGCGGGTCAGCTCGACGGCGTAGGTCGACGGGCCGCCCACGGTGTCGAACCGGGGCCCCCGGCTGCGGTTCCCGCTGCTCCTCCAGTGCTCCCACAGGGAGACCATCCACTGCCCCCAAATCCCGGTCCCGGACCCACAACGGCCGCGGGGCGGCCGTCCGGTGACGGACGGCCGCCCCGCTCAAAGGCTTCCGCATCTGCGGGGCGGTGACACCCCGGTTTACCCGCTGTTCACACTCCCGAGGGGACGGACTCCGCTTCGGCGGAACTTCCCCCGTCTCCCCTGTCCCCCGCGTCACGGTGGCGCCGGTTGTGCCGGATCGAGGACCAGAAGGCCAGACCGATCAGGGTGACCCCGAGCAGCCCGGTGATGACCTCGTTGATCTCCCAGCGGATCGTGATGAGCAGGATTCCGGCCAGCGCCCCGATCGCGTAGTGGGCGCCGTGCTCCAGGAACACGTACTCGTCGAGCGTGCCCTCGCGGACGAGATAGACCGTCAGTGAACGGACGTACATCGCGCCGATGCCCAGGCCGAGCGCCATCCAGAAGATGTGGTTGGTGATGGCGAAGGCGCCGATCACGCCGTCGAAGGAGAACGAGGCGTCCAGGACCTCAAGGTAGAGGAACAGGAAGAAGGCCGCCTTGCCGGCCAGGCCGACCGCGGAGACCTGCTTGCCCGACCGCCGGGCCGCCTCCTCCATCTCCTGGGCCCGCTCGTCGTCCTCCTCCAGCTTGTTCTCGAAGAAGCCGGAGAGACCGCCCACGACGAGGTACGTCACCAGGCCTGCGATGCCCGACAGCAGCACCGTGGTCGTCTCGTCCGCGTGCCCGCCGTACTGGTGGGCCTCCGGCGCCAGGAACGACGCGGTGGCGAGCAGGATGATCAGGGCGACGGTGACCGACAGGCCACTGACGGCACTCAGCTTGCCCAGGGGCTTCTCCAGCCACGGGAGCCACTTGTGCTCGCGCACCTGGAAGATGAACTCCAGGAAGATCATGAGCAGGAACATGCCACCGAAGGCCGCGATCGAGGGGTGGGCGTTGGTGACCAGCCGCTCGTAGGTCTCCGGCTCGCGCGTCGCCAGGTCCACGGCCTCCACCGGACCGATCCCCGCCGTGATGGCGACGATGGCGACGGGGAAGATCAGCCGCATACCGAAGACCGCGATCAGAATGCCGATGGTGAGGAAGATCTTCTGCCAAAAGGCGTTCATCTTCTTCAGCACACCGGCGTTGACGACGGCGTTGTCGAAGGAGAGCGAGATCTCCAGAATCGAGAGGATCGCCACTACGGCGAAGCCCTCCCACCCCCAGAAGTACGCCGCGCAGGCCAATCCCAGGGCGGTGACGCCGAAGGACCACCCAAACGTCCGAAGAACCACTCGTTATCCCATCTCTCGCGCGGAAGTCACCGGCACGGCGGGCCGGACGGCCCGGCGGGTCCGGATCAGGTGACGTCTACCCCGTAGTCGAGGGCAATGCCGCGCAGGCCGGAGGCATATCCCTGGCCGACGGCCCGGAACTTCCACTCGCCGCCGTGGCGGTACAGCTCACCGAAGATCATCGCCGTCTCGGTGGAGGCGTCCTCGGTCAGGTCGTAACGGGCCAGCTCCCGGCCGTCGGCCTGGTTCACGACCCGGATGTAGGCGCCGGTGACCTGGCCGAAGGTCTGGCGCCTGGCGTCGGCGTCGTGGATGGAGACCGCGAAGACGACGTTCTCCACCCCCGGGGGCACCAGGGCGAGGTCCACCCGCAGCGTCTCGTCGTCGGGGCGGTCGCCGCCGCGGCCGGCCGCCGGGCCGCCCGTGAGCTCGTCCCCGGTGTGTTCGACGGAGCCCTCGGGGCTGGTGAGGTTGTTGTAGAAGACGAAGTACGCGTCGCCCAGGACCCGGCCGCCCGCGCACAGCAGCGCGCTGGCGTCGAGGTCGAAGTCCGCTCCGGTGGTGGCGCGGGCGGTCCACCCCAGGCCGACCTCCACCTGCCTCAGGTCCGGCGCCGCCTTGCTGAGCGAGACGTTGCCGCCCTTGGCGAGCGTCACCCCCATGCCTTCCCCTCTCCGCGGCCCCGTGGCCGGCTGGTCCCGCGTACGTAGGACGCGGGACCGGTCTCAGACGTTGACGCCGAAGTCCTGGGCGATGCCGCGCAGACCGGACGCGTACCCCTGGCCGATGGCGCGGAACTTCCACTCGCCGCCGTGGCGGTACAGCTCACCGAAGACCATGGCCGTCTCGGTGGAGGCGTCCTCGGTCAGATCGTAACGGGCCAGCTCCCGGCCGTCGGCCTGGTTCACGACCCGGATGTAGGCGTTGCGCACCTGGCCGAAGCTCTGCAGACGGGCCTCGGCCTCGTAGATCGACACGGGGAAGACGATCCGGTCCACGTCGGCGGGGACACCGGCCAGGTTGACCTTGATGGCCTCGTCGTCGCCGTCGCCCTCACCGGTGAGGTTGTCCCCCGTGTGCTCGACCGAGCCGTCGGGGCTCGTGAGGTTGTTGAAGAACACGAAGTGCTGATCGCTGAGGACCTTGCCCTGCGTGTTGGTCAGCAGCGCGCTCGCGTCGAGGTCGAAGTCCGCTCCGGTGGTGGTGCGGGCGTCCCAGCCCAGGCCCACCAGGACAGCGGTCAGGTTCGGAGCTTCCTTGGTCAGCGAGACGTTGCCGCCCTTGCTGAGGCTGACTCCCATGGGTCCTCCAGATGTCGTTCCAGGGGGCACCCCGGGTGCCCCTCGGTCGATGGCCTGCCGTCGGCTGCGGACTGCGGCCCGCAGCCGGTCCCCGTGCCCGGGGCGCGGCCCCGGCCGACGGCCTACGGGGTCACAGGTTCTCCAGCGCCCTGGCGTACTCCTCCAGGTCGCGGGCGTCGGGGAGGCCGTTGACGACCGTCCAGCGGACGACGCCCTCCTTGTCGATGACGAAGGTGCCGCGCACGGCGCAGCCCTTCTCCTCGTCGAAGACGCCGTAGGCGCGCGAGACCTCGCCGTGCGGCCAGAAGTCGGAGAGCAGGGGGTAGCCGAGCCGCTCCTGCTCGGAGAAGACGCGGAGCGCGAAGGGGGAGTCGTTGGAGACGGCCAGCAGCTGCACGTCCTCGTTGACGAAACGCGGCAGCTCGTCACGCAGGGCACACAGCTCCCCGGTGCACACCCCGGTGAACGCGAAGGGGTAGAAGAGCAGCACGACGTTCTTGCGGCCTCGGAAGCCGGCGAGGCTGACGGTCTCGCCGTGCTGGTTCCTCAGCTCGAAGTCCGGGGCCTTGGTGCCGACCGCGATGGCCATGGGGTGAGATCCCTCCGCTGGTGGGGGCTGGCTGCCGCGCCCCACCCTAGCCCTGCTCCTCATCGCACGCCGCACGCGGCCCGGACCCCGGCGGCACGCGACCGCCCGGGACCGGTGCGCCACCTGCACGCGCGGACCTCCTGGGCCCTCGCCGTCAGCCCTTGCCGGCCCGAGCGCTCGTCTTGGGGGTGACCAGGCGGCTGCCGGTCCAGTCCTTGCCGATGTTCATCGGCTTGGTCTGCTGGAGCCCGGCCGTCTGGGCGGCCTCCCCGATGTCGCTCGCCTCGACGTAGCCGTCCCGGCCCGTCTTGGGCGTCATCAGCCAGATCGGTGCCCCGTCGTCGACCAACGAGATGGCGTCCACCAGCGCGTCCGTCAGATCGCCGTCGTCCTCGCGGAACCACAGCACCACGGCGTCGGCCAGGTCGTCGTACTCCTCGTCGACCAGCTCGGTGCCCGTGATGGCTTCGATGCCCTCGCGAAGGGCCTGCTCGGTGTCCTCGTCGTTGCCGAGCTCCTGGACCACCTGTCCGGGCTGGAAACCCAGCCTTGCGGCGGGGTTGGTCCGCTCCTCCGCGTGGTCCGCGGTCGCGCTCACGGATTGCCTCCTGTCATGGTTCGAAAGTAGTGCGGCACCCTCGCATACGCGAGGTACTTGGCCGTAGTCCACACGTGCGGGGCGGATCGCGCAAGTACCCGGCCCTCCGGACCGCCCAAACGTTGACGTGTCGCCGCGCACCGCACGGCTCCCCGTGATCCACACCACGGAAAGCGCTGGTGGCGCCGCAAACGGCCGTGAGACCTCGGTACGGCCTCCATCTTCCCCCTACCCCGCCCTCAGCGAAGCATGGGCGGGGTGGGCGTATGGTTGCGATTTGGTCGACCGGTGCGGCCGGCCCGCGCCCGCCGACCCCTCTTCGCCGCCATCGGGCCGCCACAGTTACCCCCTGGTAAAGGTGACGCGGACGGCCCGGCGGTGGACCATGGAGTCGGCGCGATACCAGCAGAGCATCCCCGAGCAGCGAAGGAACAGCGTGGCTTCCGCATCCGATCGCAACCCGATCATCATTGGCGGCCTTCCCAGCCAGGTCCCGGACTTCGATCCCGAGGAGACCCAGGAATGGCTCGACTCGCTCGACGCGGCCGTCGACGAGCGGGGCAGGGAACGTGCGCGCTATCTAATGCTCCGCCTCATCGAACGCGCCCGCGCGAAGCGGGTGGCCGTCCCGGAGATGCGCAGCACGGATTACGTGAACACCATCGCCACCAAGGACGAACCGTTTTTCCCCGGCAACGAGGAGATCGAGCGCAAAGTCCTCAACGCGACCCGGTGGAACGCCGCCGTCATGGTGTCCCGCGCCCAGCGGCCGGGCATCGGAGTGGGCGGCCACATCGCCACCTTCGCGTCCTCCGCGTCGCTGTACGACGTCGGCTTCAACCACTTCTTCCGGGGTAAGGATGCGGGCGACGGGGGCGACCAGATCTTCTTCCAGGGGCACGCCTCCCCCGGCATCTACGCCCGCGCCTTCCTGCTGGACCGCCTCACCGAAGCGCAGCTCGACGGCTTCCGCCAGGAGAAGTCGGCCCGCCCCAACGGCCTGTCCAGCTACCCGCACCCGCGGTCCATGCCGGACTTCTGGGAGTTCCCGACGGTGTCGATGGGCCTCGGCCCGATCGGCGCGATCTACCAGGCGCGGATGAACCGCTACATGGAGGCGCGCGGCATCGCCGACACCTCCCGCTCCCACGTGTACGCCTTCCTCGGCGACGGCGAGATGGACGAGCCCGAGTCGCTCGGCCAGCTCTCCCTCGCGGCCCGGGAGGGCCTGGACAACCTGACCTTCGTCGTCAACTGCAACCTCCAGCGCCTCGACGGGCCGGTGCGCGGCAACGGCAAGATCATCCAGGAGCTGGAGTCGCAGTTCCGCGGGGCCGGCTGGAACGTCATCAAGCTCGTCTGGGACCGCTCCTGGGACCCGCTGCTGGCCCAGGACCGCGACGGTGTGCTGGTGAACCGGATGAACACCACGCCCGACGGCCAGTTCCAGACGTACGCCACGGAGACCGGTGCCTATATCCGGGAGCACTTCTTCGGCGACGATCACCGGCTGCGCGCCATGGTCGAGGACATGACCGACGACCAGCTGCTGCACCTGGGCCGCGGCGGCCACGACCACCGCAAGGTCTACGCGGCATACAAGGCGGCCAGGGAGCACAAGGGCCAGCCGACGGTGATCCTCGCCCAGACGATCAAGGGCTGGACGCTCGGGCCGAACTTCGAGGGCCGCAACGCCACCCACCAGATGAAGAAGCTGACGGTCGACGACCTCAAGCGCTTCCGCGACCGGCTGCACATCCCCATCTCGGACCGGCAGATCGAGGCGGGGCCGCCCCCGTACTACCACCCGGGCCGGGACTCCGAGGAGATCCAGTACATGCACGACCGCCGCCAGGGCCTGGGCGGCTACGTGCCGACCCGTGTCGTGCGGGCGAAGCCGCTGCCGATGCCGGAGGACAAGGCGTACGCGGCGCTGAAGAAGGGCTCGGGGAACCAGCAGGTCGCCACGACGATGGCCTTCGTGCGGCTGCTGAAGGACCTGATGCGGGACAAGGAGATCGGCAAGCGGTTCGTGCCGATCGCCCCCGACGAATACCGCACCTTCGGCATGGACTCGCTCTTCCCGACGGCCAAGATCTACAACCCGCTGGGCCAGAGTTACGAGTCGGTGGACCGCGAGCTGCTGCTGGCGTACAAGGAGTCCCCCACGGGGCAGATGCTCCACGACGGCATCTCCGAGGCGGGCTGCGCGGCCTCGCTCATCGCGGCCGGTTCCGCCTACGCCACGCACGGCGAGCCGCTCATCCCGGTGTACGTCTTCTACTCGATGTTCGGCTTCCAGCGCACCGGCGACCAGTTCTGGCAGATGGCCGACCAGCTCTCCCGCGGCTTCGTCCTCGGTGCCACGGCGGGCCGCACGACGCTCACCGGTGAGGGCCTCCAGCACGCGGACGGCCACTCGCAGCTGCTGGCCTCGACGAACCCGGCGTGCGTCGCCTACGACCCGGCGTTCGGCTTCGAGATCGCCCACATCGTCAAGGACGGCCTGCGCCGCATGTACGGCGAAGACGCCGAGGACGTCTTCTACTACCTGACCGTCTACAACGAGCCGATCCAGCAGCCCGCCGAGCCGGAGGGCGTGGACGTCGAGGGCATCGTCCGGGGCCTGTACCGGTACCGGGCCGGAGAGCGCGGGCAGCACCGGGCGCAGATCCTGGCCTCGGGGGTCGGGATGGGCTGGGCCCTGGAGGCGCAGCAGATCCTCGCCGACGAGTGGGACGTGCGGGCGGACGTGTGGTCGGCGACGTCGTGGAACGAGCTGCGCCGGGACGCCGTCACGGCGGAGGAGTACAACCTGCTGCACCCCGAGGAGGAGCAGGTCGTTCCCTACGTGACGCGCACGCTCCAGGACGAGGAGGGCCCGGTGGTGGCCGTCTCGGACTGGATGCGCGCAGTGCCGGACCAGATCGCCCGCTGGGTGCCGGGCCCCTACCAGTCGCTGGGTGCGGACGGCTTCGGCTTCGCCGACACCCGCGGCGCGGCGCGGCGCTTCTTCCACATCGACGCCCAGTCGGTCGTGCTCGGTGTGCTGACCGAGCTGGCGAAGGAGGGGAAGGTGGACCGTTCGGTGCTGAAGCAGGCGATCGACCGCTACCAGCTTCTCGACGTGAGCGCCGCCGACCCGGGCTCGGCGGGCGGCGAGGCGTAGCCACCGCGGGACCGCCCGGAGCGACACGTTCCCCCGGCCCCCGCCCGGCGCCCCCTGGGCGCACGGGCGGGGGCCGCGCCGTCGCGGGGGCGGCACGGCGCTCACCGCTCCCACACCTTGAAGGCGCGGACCACGTACGGCGTCTCGGGCGCCCAGGAGCCGGACGGATAGGTCTGGAACTCGCCCGTCTCGTCGCAGACGTCGCTCTGGTAGGCCGTCACGGGACGGCCGGTGCGGTTGGCCAGCGCACCGGCCCCCGCACCGCCGGGCACCCGCACGCAGCTCTCGGTGCCGGTGTCCGGCAGTTCGTACACGTGCCGCTCGCCGCCCCATCCGCGCTGCTGCCACAGGCAGAGCTGTCCGCTCGCGCACTGCCCGAGCCGTGGGGCCGCCGGTTCGGCGTGCGCGGCCGTCGATGCCGGGCCCGCCAGGGCCGCCGTCGCCGTCACGGCGGCCGCCAGGACCGCCGCCCGGCGGCGGGTGCCCCTGGCCGTGAGCGCGCGGCGGGTGCGGCGGGTGCGGCGGGCGAAGCCGGCAGCGTGGGCGGGACTGACGGAACGGCTGGTGGACGGGCTGTCGGCGGAGCCGGTGCTCGTGCGGTGCGTGGACATGGCGTTCCCCGTTCGTGTCGGCGCGCGGGCAGCGCGCATTCGGGCGTCGAAGATCGGATGCTGCGCGGATCGCCGCGCGGCACCACACTCGACGCCGAACGGCCGGCCTGCCAAGGGCAGACCGGCCGTTTCACCGCATGGGGTGGCCGAGTTGTCCACAACCGCCTGGTCGTCCACAGGCCGCAGGGGTCGGCCCGGTCACCGGCGTAGCGTCACACGTGCACGGCAGGACCGGCGTCGTTCTGCCCCGGCTTGGTGAACAGGGCGACCCCCGCGGCCAGCAGGGCGACGACGCCGGCGATCGTGAAGGCGAGTCCCATGCCGGAGACGAACGAGCTGTGCACCGCGTCCGTCATCGCCTGGGCCACCTCGTCGGGCGTGCCCTGGGGCGCGGGCGGGGCGATGCCGACCTCGGCGGCGTTGCTCAGCGCCTCGGCCTGCTCGCCGTCGAGGGGCGGGAGCTGGGCCCCGTTCCACTTCTCGGGCAGGACGCTGTTCACGCGTGAGGCCATGACGGCGCCGAGCACCGCGGTGCCGAGACTGCCGCCCACCTGCATGGCGGCCTGCTGCAGACCACCGGCGACCCCGGCGTGCTGCAAGGGGGCGTTGCCGACGATCACCTCGGTGGCACCCACCATCACCGGGGCGAGCCCGAGGCCGAGGAGGGCGAACCACACGGACATCTCCAGAGTGCCCGTGCCGGGTTCGAGGGAGGCCATGCCGAACATGGCGATCGCGGCGAGGAGCATCGCCGTGACGAGCGGGACGCGGGGGCCGATGCGGGTGATCACCGCGCCGGCCAGCGGGGAGGAGACGATCATCATGGCCGTCAGCGGCAGCAGGTGGAGTCCGCTGTCCACCGGGCTCATGCCGTGCACGTTCTGGAGGTAGAAGGTGACGAAGAAGATGCCGCCCATGAACCCGAAGGCCATCAGGACCATGAGGACGGTACCGGCCGACAGCGGTACCGACCGGAACATGGTCAGGGGCAGCAGCGGCTCGCGGGCCTTGGTCTCCCAGGCGACGAAGAGTCCGAAGCAGAGCAGGGAGACAGCCAGGAAGGCCAGGGTCTGGAGGTCGCCCCAGCCCCACTCGGGGGCCTTGATGAGGGCCCAGATCAGGCAGAACATGGCGCTGGACAGGAGCAGGACGCCGGGGACGTCGAAGGACTTCGGCGCGGTCGCGGGGCGGTGGTCCACCAGGATGACCAGGCCCAGCACCAGGGCGACGAGCCCCACGGGCACGTTGATGAAGAAGACGGACTGCCAGCTGACGTGCTCCACGAGCAGGCCGCCGACGATCGGTCCGCCGGCGGTGGAGGCGCCGATGACCGCGCCCCAGATACCGATGGCCATGTTCAGCTTGCTGGCGGGGAAGGTGGCGCGCAGGAGGCCGAGTGCCGCGGGCATGAGGAAGGCACCGAACAGGCCCTGGAGCACGCGGAAGCCGATGACGAGCGGGACGCTGCCGGACAGTCCGATGGCCGCGGAGGCGGCGGCGAACCCGACGACGCCCACGAGGAACGTCTGCCGGTGGCCGAAGCGGTCGCCGACCTTGCCGGCCGTGATGAGGGCGACGGCCAGGGCGAGGAGGTAGCCGTTGGTGATCCACTGGACGTCGGCGAGTGACGCCTGGAGGTCCCGCTGGATGGCCGGGTTGGCGACGGCCACGATCGTGCCGTCGAGGGCCACCATCATGACGCCGATGGCCACCGCGAACAGCGTCAGCCAGGGATGGCCGCGCAGCCCTCTGCGCGTCTCGGCAGGTGGCGGTTCGGGGGCGGCGGCGGCTACGGAAGTGGTCTCGGCACTCATGACGGCGAGCATATTGTCAGCCGATGACACTTTGCGAAGCAATATCGGGGGCCGTGGGTGTCACCTTGCTCACAGGTAGGCTGAACAGCTCGGACTTACAGGAGGTGGCCGTTGACCGGCCTGCGCGAACGCAAGAAACAGCGCACCCGGGACGCGCTCATCCGTGCCGCACACGAACTGTTCGTGGACCAGGGGTACGAGCAGACGACCGTGGACCAGATCGCCACCGCGGTGGACGTCTCCCAGCGGACCTTCTTCCGCTACTTCGCCGGGAAGGAGGAGACGGTCTTCGCGGTTCAGGAGATGATCCAGGAGCGCTTCGTGACCGGGCTGGCGGGACGCCCGGAGCACGAGGAGCCGATGGCGGCGCTGCGCGGCGCGCTGGACGACGGCTGGGCCTCGATCGGTGAGGCCGTCGCCGAGGTCGTCTCGCTGGAGCTGCACCTGCGCATGTGGCGGGTCATCGAGACCACGCCCTCCCTGGTGGAGGTGCACCTGCGTCGTGCCATGGAGATGGAGGAGCGGCTCACCCTGACCATCGCCGCCCGCGAGGGCCTGGACCCGGACACCGACCCGCGGCCCCGCGTCCTGGTGGCGGCGTTCGCCGCGGTGATGCGGACGGCCATGCACCGCTGGGGCGTGGACGGGGAGGTCACCGTCGAGAGCGCCCGCGACTGCGTGCGGTGCTACCTCGACGAGCTGGGGCCCGCCCTCCTGACCGGGTGGCGTGCGGACGGCGGGGGCCGGGCCGCCGGGGAGCGGTGACGACCGCAGGCGCCGGGGGCGGAGGAGTGACCGGCCGACGATCCGGAACCGGCTCCTACGGTTCCGTTGAACTGCGATGATGCCCGGTGTGCGCCACGGGGGGACGGGCGGGCAGCAGCCGCATACGATGGGCCGCATGGGTGATGTACTGGCCGGGATGCACTCCGCCTGGGAGTTCGACACGGACTCCGTGATCATCCGCTTCGAACGGGGTATGCGCACACCGAAGCTCTTCCATGTGCTCCGCGAGCGGCGTGTCCCCTACGAGGCGCTGGCCGGGGTCGAGCTGACTCCCGGAGCCCGGCGCGGCACCCTGGTGCTGCGCGCGGTACTGAGACCGGGCGCCGACCCGCTGCTGGAGGCGGCCGCCGGGCAGCTCAAGGAGGCCAGCGACCCCTACCGGCTCGTGCTGCCCGCCGAGCGGGAGACGCTCGCCGACTACTACGCCGGCGAGCTGCGCGCCGTGCTCGGCCCGGACGCCGGGCACCCGGCCGAACGGCATCTGGTGGCCGCCCCCGAGGCACCCCTCCAGTTCAAGGCGTACGACGGCAAGGCCGCCTTCGACGGATCGACGGTGAGCTTCCGCTGGTTCCGCACGGGTGCCTCCTCGGCGAAGTGGAAGGCCGGCGACCAGCACTTCGACGTCACCGACCTGGAGGGCGTCGAGTGGCGCTCCCCCGATGTGTTCGACGGTTACCTGCGGCTCCTGCGGCGTGGGGCGGACAGCCGGGACGCCGCCCCGGGCGAGGCCGACCAGGACCCGGCGGCCGTGGTCTTCGGGCTCGGCTACGGGATCGTGCACGAGTCGCTGCCACTGGCCGCCGCGGTGCTGGGGGCGGTACGGCGGGCCAGGGACAGCACCGGGCCCGCCGGGGTGGGCACGGCCGCGCTGTCCCGCGTCGCACCGGGCGCGGTGCGCGCCGACCCGGCCGACATCGCCGAGCGCATCCACCACCTGGGCCGCCTGCACGACGCCGGGCTGCTCACGGACGAGGAGTTCTCGGTCAAGAAGGCCGACCTGCTGGCCGAGCTGTAGGACCCTGCGGCCGGACGCGGGAGCCGCCCCCCGGCCGCCCCGCCCCCACTCCGGGACGGCCGGGTGGCACCGGCGGCGGCGCCACCGCCGGTGCGGTCGCCGGCACGGTCGTGCCCTGAACGCTGGAGCGCCGGAGCGCACTTCAGGCAGGGGCACCAGAGCCCGTCCCGTACGCTCGGGGCCATGGAGAGCCTGCGGATGATCGAAGAATGGCCGGTCACGACGGCGGCGGCGGTCGTGGTGCGCGCCGACGGCTCGGTGGCCGGCACCCACGGTCCGGCGCGGCACCGGTTCGCGCTGGCCTCGGTGACGAAGCCGCTCGCCGCGTACGCCGCCCTGCTCGCGGTCGAGGAGGGCGCGATCGAGCTGGACGAGCCCGCCGGTCCCGAGGGCTCGACGGTGCGCCACCTGCTGGCCCACGCCTCGGGGCTGGCGTTCGACGAGCACCGTGCGATGGCCCGGCCCGGGGACCGGCGGCTGTACTCCAACACCGGTTTCGAGGTGCTGGGCGACCACATCGCCAAGGTCACCGACATCCCGTTCCCCTCCTACCTGCGCCAGGCCGTCCTGGAGCCGCTGGGCATGGCGGACACCGAGCTGGACGGCTCCCCGGCCAAGGACGCCGTCTCCACCCTGGCCGACCTCACCCGGTTCGCGGCCGAGCTGCTGGCGCCCCGGCTGCTGGCCCCGCAGACGCTGGCGCGGGCCACGGAGGTGGCGTTCCCCGGGCTGCGCGGCGTGCTCCCCGGCTACGGCAACCAGTCGCCCAACGACTGGGGGCTGGGCGTGGAGATCAGGGGCGGCAAGTCCCCGCACTGGACGGGCGCCACCAGTTCGGCGCGCACCTTCGGGCACTTCGGGCAGGCGGGCACGTTCCTGTGGGTGGACCCGGAGGCGGGTGCGGCCTGCGTGGCCCTGGCGGACCGGTCCTTCGGGCCGTGGGCGGTCGACGCCTGGCCGCCCTTCACCGACGCGGTCCTGGCCGAGCTGCGCGGCTAGGCCCCGGCACCGCGTGCCGTCATCCCCGCCGCCCGGCACCGGGGGCTGACGGCCGCGGCCGTCAGCCGTACGACGGTTCGGCGTGCATCTCCCACACCAGGCACTCGGCGCCCTGCGGGCCCGCCGTGGCCGTGAGACCCCGGGCCCCGCTGGCCCGGGCGGCGTCCCCGGCCTCCAGCCACGCCCTGCCCGGCCGCACCCCGTCCGGCCCCGCCGGGGTCTCCCCCGTCAGGCGGACGCCGCCGCGCACGACCTGCACGTGGCTCCACGGCGCGTCCGGCAGCGCCGTGCGTCCGCCGGGCGCGAGCCGCCGCACGTGCAGCACGGCCCGCGTGCCGTCGAGCGCGTAGGGGGCGGTGTCGGGGATGCCGCGCACCACCTCGTAGCGCGGCACGCCGCCGAAGGTGCCGGGCACCAGCCACATCTGCCAGAACCGCAGCGGCTCGCGCCCGGCGTTGCGCTCGGTGTGCCGCACCCCGCCGCCCGCGCTGAGCCGCTGGAGGTCGCCGGGGCGGACGACGGTGGCGTGCCCGGCGGTGTCGGTGTGGGTCAGCTCGCCGTCCACGACCCAGGTGACGATGTGCAGGTCCCGGTGCGGGTGTTCGGCGAAACCGGCGCCGGGGGCGAGCGTCTCCTCGTTGCAGGCCACGAGGAGGCCGAAGCCGGTGTTCCGCGGGTCGTAGAAGCCGGAGAAGGAGAAGGAGTGCCGGGTGTCGACACCCGCTGCCGGGTCGCCGCCCCGGTACCGCTGCGCGGCCCGTCGCACCTGAAGCATGCGCCCAACCTACCGGGGTCCGAACGCCGCTTCGGCCGGACGCCGCCCGCTCCCGTGCGGGCGGCGCCACCGCGGGGTGACAGCGGGCGCCCCCGGCCCTGGGCCGGTACGGCGATGAGGCAGGCTTGTACCGTGCCCGAACCAGCCGAGTCCCCGTCGAATCCCTCGCCCGACGACCACCCCACCGCCCACCCGCACCTGGCCACGCTGCGCCGGCTCCAGCAGTCCTCGGGCAAGCTCGCCGCCGCCGCGATCGCGCGGATGGACGAGCAGCTCTCCTGGTACCGGGCGATGCCGCCGGAGAACAGGTCGTGGATCGGCCTGGTGGCACAGGCGGGCATCGCGGCCTTCACCGAGTGGTTCCGGCACCCGGAGGCGCCGCAGGCCATCAGCACGGACGTCTTCGGCACCGCGCCGCGGGAGCTGACCCGGGCGATCACGCTGCGGCAGACGGTGGAGATGGTCCGCACGACCATCGAGGTCGTGGAGGCCGCCATCGACGACGTGGCGGCGCCCGGCGACGAGGCGGTGCTGCGCGAGGCGCTGCTCGTCTACGCCCGGGAGATCGCCTTCGCCACGGCGCAGGTGTACGCGCAGGCCGCCGAGGCGCGCGGCGCCTGGGACGCCCGTCTGGAGTCGCTGGTCGTCAACGCGGTCCTGTCGGGGGAGGCCGACGAGGGCACCCTGTCCCGGGCCGCCGCGCTCGGCTGGGACGCGCCGGACCACGTCTGCGTGGTGCTGGGCAACGCCCCGGACGGGGACAGCGAGCTGACCGTGGAGGCGATACGGCGGGCCTCGCGCTACGCCAAGCTCCAGGTGCTGACCGGGGTGCTGGGCAGCCGGCTGGTCGTCGTCGCGGGCGGCGCGGCCGATCCGCTGAAGGCCGCCAAGTCGCTGATCGGCCCCTTCGCGGCCGGTCCCGTCGTGGCGGGTCCCGTGGTGGACGACCTGCTGGCCGCGACCGGCTCGGCCCAGGCCGCGGCGGCCGGGCTGCGCGCGTCCGCCGCCTGGCCGGACGCCCCGCGGCCGGTGCTCGCGGACGATCTGCTGCCCGAGCGGGCGATGGCCGGTGATCCCGCTGCCCGCGAGCTGCTGGTGGAGGAGATCTACAGACCGCTGGGTCAGGCGGGCTCCGCGCTGCTGGAGACGCTGAGCGTCTACCTGGAGCAGGCGAGCAGCCTGGAAGGGGCCGCACGCATGCTTTTCGTGCATCCCAACACCGTCCGCTACCGGCTGCGACGTGTGACGGACGTCACCGGCTGGTCGCCCTCGGACGTCCGCTCGGCGTTCACGCTGCGGATCGCGCTCATCCTGGGACGTCTCACCGATGGCGGTCCGCACGGCCGTCCCTGACCTCCGGCTTTGTGCAGTTCCCACAATTCAGCCGAACGTTCTTCGTGCCCGTCCCCACCGGCGTGGACGTCGGCCGGCAGGAGAGAGTGGGAGGGTGCTCGTACTCGTCGCTCCCGGCCAAGGCGCCCAGTCGCCCGGCTTCCTGAACCCCTGGCTGGAACTCCCCGGTGTCACGGACCGCCTCACGCAGTGGTCCGAGGCCGCCGGACTCGACCTCGTGCGCCACGGCACCGAGTCGGACGCGGAGGAGATCCGCGACACGGCCGTCGCCCAGCCGCTGCTGGTCGCCGCCGGTCTGATCTCCACCCGGGCCCTGCTGGCGGACTCCGGGACCGGGCCGGTCGGTGCCGTCGCGGGACACAGCGTGGGCGAACTGACCGCCGCCGCCACCGCCGGTGTGCTCTCGGACGCGGACGCGATGGCGATCGTGGCGCGCCGGGGCCGGGCCATGGCCGAGGCGGCCGCCGTCACCAGGACCGGCATGTCCGCGGTGCTCGGCGGCGATCCCGAGCAGGTCCTCGCCCACCTGGAGAAGCTCGGCCTGACCGCCGCGAACATCAACGGCGCGGGCCAGGTCGTCGCCGCGGGCACCGCGGAGGAACTGGCGGCCCTCACGGCGGACAAACCCGAGAAGGCCCGCGTCATCCCGCTGAAGGTGGCGGGCGCCTTCCACACGCACCACATGGCCCCCGCGGTGAGCGCCCTGGAGACGGCCGTCGCGGACGTGCCGGTGGGTGAGCCGGACGTCCGGCTGGTCTCCAACAAGGACGGGGACGTGGTCGGGGACGGGCGCGCGTTCGTGCGCCGGCTCGTGGGCCAGGTCGCCAGCCCCGTCCGCTGGGACCTGTGCATGGAGACCTTCCGGCGCCTCGGCGTCACCGCGCTGATCGAGGTCTGCCCCGGCGGGACGCTCACCGGGCTGGCCAAGCGCGGCATGCCGGGAGTGAAGACCCTCGCGCTCAAGACCCCCGCCGACCTCGACGCGGCCCGTGAGCTGATCGCCGAGCACGGCACTGCCGAATAGGAGCCCCGAGTCCATGCCCGCGAAGATCCAGCCCGCCAAGGGCTCACCGTACGCGCGTGTCCTCGGCGTCGGCGGTTACCGCCCGACCCGGGTCGTCCCCAACGAGGAGATCCTCAAGCACATCGACTCCTCGGACGAGTGGATTCGCTCCCGTTCGGGCATCACCGCCCGGCACTGGGCGGGCCCGGACGAGACGGTCGCCGAGATGACGCTGTCCGCCGCGGGCAAGGCCGTCGCGGACGCGGGCCTCACCCCGGACCAGATCGACGCGGTGATCATCTCCACCGTCTCGCACTTCCGGCAGACGCCGTCGATCGCCACCGAGATCGCCCACCGGCTCGGTGCGGGCAAGGCCGCCGCGTTCGACATCTCCGCCGCCTGCGCCGGCTTCGGCTACGGACTGACGATCGCCAAGGGCCTGATCAGCGAGGGCAGCGCGCGCCACGTCCTCGTCGTGGGCGTGGAGCGGCTGTCCGACCTGACCGACCTGACCGACCGGTCCACCGCCTTCCTGTTCGGCGACGGCGCCGGCGCGGTGATCGTCGGGCCGTCCGAGGAGCCCGCGATCGGCCCCACGGTCTGGGGCTCGGAGGGCGACAAGGCCGACGCGATCGGCCAGACCGCCGGGTGGGAGGAGTACCGGGACGGGCGTCCGGAGAAGTTCCCGGCCCTGCGCCAGGACGGCCAGACGGTGTTCCGCTGGGCGGTCTACGAGATGGCCAAGGTCGCCGGGGAGGCCCTGGCCGCCGCCGGGGTCAGCCCCGCGGACCTGGACGTCTTCATCCCGCACCAGGCCAACATGCGGATCATCGACTCGCTGGCCAAGACCCTCAAGCTGCCGGAGCACGTCACCGTCGCCCGCGACGTGGAGACCACCGGCAACACCTCGGCCGCCTCCATCCCGCTGGCCATGGAGCGGCTGCTGGCGACCGGCCAGGCCAGGAGCGGCGACACGGCGCTCGTCATCGGCTTCGGGGCGGGTCTCGTGTACGCGGCGACGGTCGTTACTCTCCCCTAGTCGGTTACCGGACCGGCCCGACCGGCCGGCCGGCCGTCCACTCACAACGCACCACCGTTATTAAGGAGCGCCACATGGCCGCCACGCAGGAAGAGATCCTGAAGGGTCTCGCCGAGATCGTCAACGAGATCGCCGGCATCCCCGAGGAGGACGTCCAGCTCGACAAGTCCTTCACCGACGACCTGGACGTCGACTCGCTGTCCATGGTCGAGGTCGTGGTCGCCGCCGAGGAGCGCTTCGACGTGAAGATCCCGGACGACGACGTCAAGTCGCTGAAGACCGTCGGTGACGCCGTCAACTACATCGTGCAGCACCAGAGCTGACCCCAGCTCCCCGAGAGCCGTTGTCGCCACCCGGCACACCAGGTGGCCAGGCCGACACCCTCTACCCGTGGAGACAGGAATTCCGTGAACGCGACCAACCGCACCGTGGTCGTCACCGGTATCGGCGCAACCACACCGCTGGGTGGCGACAGCGCATCGACGTGGGAGGGCCTGACCGCCGGACGGTCGGGCATCTCCGCCCTGGACGCGGACTGGGCGGCCGAGCTGCCCGTCCGCATCGCCGCCCGCGCGGCGGTGGACCCGTCCGAGGTTCTGCCCCGCCCGCTGGCCCGCAAGCTGGACCGTTCGGCGCAGTTCGCGCTGATCGCGGCCCGTGAGGCGTGGGCCGACGCCGGTTTCACCGGCCGGGCCGGCGAGCCGGAGGCGGACGTCGACCCCGTCCGGCTCGGCGCCGTCATCGCCTCCGGCATCGGCGGCGTCATCACGCTGCTCGACCAGTACGACGTGCTGAAGGAGAAGGGCGCCCGCCGCGTCTCCCCGCACACCGTGCCGATGCTCATGCCCAACAGCCCGTCGGCCAACGTCGGCCTGGAGGTCAACGCGCAGGCGGGCGTGCACTCGCCGGTGAGCGCGTGCGCCTCGGGCGCCGAGGCCATCGGCTACGCCGTGGAGATGATCCGCTCCGGCCGTGCCGACGTGGTGGTGGCCGGTGGTACCGAGGCGGCCGTCCACCCGCTGCCCATCGCGGCGTTCGCGTCGATGATGGCCATGTCCAAGAACAACGACGCGCCCACGAGCGCGTCCCGCCCCTACGACACCGCCCGGGACGGGTTCGTGCTCGGCGAGGGCTCCGGCGTGGTGATCCTGGAGTCGGCGGAGCACGCCGCGCGCCGGGGCGCGCGGACGTACTGCGAGGTGCTGGGCCAGGGGCTGTCGGCCGACAGCCACCACATCGCCCAGCCCGAGCCCACCGGGCGCGGCATCGCCGCCGCCCTGCGGAACGTGCTGGAGACCACCGACCTCAAGGCCGAGCAGGTGACGCACCTCAACGCGCACGCCACCTCGACCCCGCTGGGCGACGTCGCCGAGGTCAAGGCGCTGCGCCAGGTCCTGGGCGACGACCTGGACCACGTGGCGGTCTCCGCCACCAAGTCCATGACCGGGCACCTGCTGGGCGGCGCGGGCGGCGTCGAGACGGTGGCCACCGTCCTCGCGCTGCACCACCGCCTCGCCCCGCCGACGGTCAACGTGGACGAGCTGGACCCGGAGGTGGACGCGGACGTCGTGCGCGGCGAGGCCCGCGCCCTGCCCGAGGGCACGATCGCGGCGATCAACAACTCGTTCGGCTTCGGCGGCCACAACGTGGTGCTGGCCTTCCGCAGCGTCTGAGACGCGGGCGTGACGGGCGCGCGCACGACAGGCGTCCGCCCACGCGCACGACAGGAGTAAAGGCTGCCCCGGGTCCTCCCTGGGGCAGCCTCACTCGTACGGGGGTCAGACGACCTGGTGCAGCCAGCGGACGGGGGCGCCCTCACCCGCGTAGCGGAAGGGCTCCAGCTCGTCGTCCCAGGGCTTGCCGAGCAGCCGGGCGACCTCGGCGGCCAGGTCCGTCTCGCCGTGCGCGGCGCGTTCCATGGCGGCGCGCAGCCGGTCCTCGGGGATCAGGATGTCGCCGTGCATGCCGGTGACCGCGTGGAAGACGCCCAGCCGGGGGGTGGAGCTGTAGCGTTCGCCCTCGGCGGTGGGGCAGGGCTCGGCCGTCACCTCGAAGCGCAGCAGGCGCCAGCCGCGCAGGGCCGAGGCCAGTTTGGAGGCCATGCTCGGATCGCCCTGCCAGGACAGCTCCGCGCGCCAGGTACCGGGCGAGGCGGGCTGTTTGATCCAGTCGAGGCTGACGCGGGTGCCCAGCACACCCGCCACCGCCCATTCGACGTGCGGGCACAGCGCGCGCGGCGCGGAGTGCACGAACAGAACGCCACGTGTCGTCACCGGGACCTCCCGTGCGGATCGAGGCCGGCCGCTGCCGACGGCCTCGCGTCGCTTCCGGTCAAGCGCCGGTCGGTGCCTGGCCGGTCCTGGACATTGTTCCCCATCAGCACCTTGTCCACCAGCTTCTGAGTTACGAACAGTAAACACCATTCGCGGTCATTCTCCTCAAAAGGGGCGTCACATGACGTGCCGTAAGTGTCGCGGCGCGGCCCCGGAACGCGGGGGCGCGCGGACGGGCTCCCACGGCCCCACCACGGCCCCGGCGCATCACGTACCGTCGGGGCGGGGACGGCGGACGGCCCCGCGGCGGAGCGAAGGAGACGGCATGGGCGTCAAGGGACGGTCACGCGGACGGCGTACCGCAGCCGGCGTCGCCGCGGCCCTGGCACTCGCCACCGCCGCGGCGTGCTCCGGCGGCGGGGACGGGGACGCGCCCGGCGCGGGGGACGCCGCGGCGTCCGCCCGGCCCGCGCCGTCCCCCGCGTCCGACTGGGACACCAGCCCCGACTCCGTCGCCGCGATCGGCGACTCCATCACCACCGGCTTCGACACCTGCTCCCTGCTCGCGGACTGCCCCGAGGCGTCCTGGGCCACCGGTACGGCCCCGGAGGTGGACAGCCTCGCCGACCGCCTGCTGGGCGACCCGTCCGGACGCGTCTGGAACCACGCCGCGGCCGGAGCGAAGATGGCCGACCTGCCGGAACAGGCGGCCCGGGCCGCCGCGCACGACCCGGCGCTCGTCACCGTGCTCATCGGGGCCAACGACGCCTGCGGTGCCAGCGTGGCGCGGATGACCCCGACGGAGCAGTTCCGGGCGGACTTCACCGAGGCGATGGAGACGCTGCGGCGCGAGGCGCCGGACACCCAGGTCTACGTGGCCAGCGTCCCCGACCTCATGCGGCTGTGGTCGGTGGGCCGGGAGAGCGTCGTGGCCGCCCGGGTCTGGCAGCTCGGCATCTGCCCGTCGATGCTGCGCGACCCCGCCGCCGTGGACCCCACCGCGGCCGAGCGGCGCGAGCGGGTCGCGGAGCGGGTGGACGAGTACAACACGGTGCTGCGGGAGGTCTGCGCGGCCGACGAGCACTGCCGCCACGACGGCGGGGCGGTGCACGACTACCGGTTCTCCGCCGAGGAGCTGAGCCCCTGGGACTGGTTCCACCCGAGCCGGAGCGGTCAGCGGGTCCTCGCCGAGCTGGCCTTCCGGCACGTGACCGCGCCCCAGGCGCCCTGACGGGGACGGCTCCCGGGCGGCTGGAACGTTTCCGCCCCGTTCGTGCCCGCCGGGCGGCGCGGGCAGAATGCGCCGGACAGCCCGTGGCCGACAGCGAGGAAGCCCGCCGTGACCAGAACCGTCCGTGCCGTCGTCGTCGACAAGCCGGGGGCGCACCGGCTGGTGAGCGGGCCGGCCGCCTTACCGGGGCCCGGGGAGGCCCGGGTGGCGGTGCACGCCGCCGGGGTGTGCGCGAGCGACTGCGCGGTGTACGACGGCAGCCGCCCCGGGGGGTTCGTGCGCTACCCCGTCACCCCGGGCCACGAGTGGTCGGGCACGGTGGAGGAGGTCGGTGAGGGCGTCGCGCGTCATCTGGTCGGTCGGAAGGTCGTCGGCGAGGGCTTCCGGGGCTGCCTGGTCTGCCCCCGCTGCCGGGAGGGCGCCACGAGCCTGTGCGAACGCGGCTACGACGAGACGGGTTTCACCCGGCCCGGGGCGTTCGCCGACGTCCTGACGCTGCCCGCCCGGCTGCTGCACCTCCTGGACGACGACGCCGACCTGCGGGCCGCCGCCCTGCTCGAACCGGCGGCCATCGTCACCGCCGCCGTCCTCGCCGCCCGCCCGGTGACCGGGGAACGCGTCGCGGTGGTCGGGGCCGGGACGTCCGGGCTGCTGGCCGTACAGCTCCTGGCGGCCTACTCCCCCGCCGCCCTGCTGGTGGTCGAGCCGCGGGTGCGCCGCGCGGAGCACGCGCTGCGCCTGGGCGCCCACGTCGCGCTGCACCCGCAGGACGCGGAACGGGAGCGGGGGCGGTGGGACGTGGTCGTGGAGACGGCGGGGGCCCCCGGCACCGCGCAGGACGCCTGCCTGCTGGCCAGGCGCGGTGCCCGCGTGGTGCTGACCGGCATGTTCGGCACCGGCGCACGGGGCATCGACCCGGCCGTCCTGACGCGCGGCCAGCTCACCGTGCGCTCGGTGTCCGGCGCCCCGCCGGCGGCCTGGGCGCACGTGGTCCGGGTCTACCGGGCCGGGCTGCTGGACCTGGCGCCCCTGGTCAGCCACGAGTTCGCGCTGGAGGAGTTCGACGCGGCCGTCGCCCTGGTGGCGGACGACGCCCCCGAGTCGGGCAAGGTGCTGCTGCGGCCGTGAGCCGGGGCGGCCCCGGGCGGAACGTACGACGTGGCGAAGGCCGCCGCGGCGGGGTGCCGGGCGGCCTTCGCGGAGGGTCGTCGCGTCAGACGGAGAGCGTGACCTCGATGTTGCCGCGCGTGGCGTTGGAGTAGGGGCACACCTGGTGGGCCTTCTCCACGAGGTCACGGGCGGTGGCCTCGTCCACGTTCGGGATCTTCGCCACGATGGCGACCTTCAGGCCGAAGCCGCCTTCCGGCGTCTTGCCGATGCCGACCTCGGCGGTGACCGTCGCGCCCGAGACGTCGGCCCCCTCCTTGCGCGCGACGACGCCGAGCGCGCCCTGGAAGCAGGCGCTGTACCCGGCGGCGAAGAGCTGTTCGGGGTTGGTGCCCGCCCCGCTGCCGCCCATCTCCTTGGGCGGGTTGACGACGACGTCGAGATTGCCGTCGTCGCTGGCGACCCTGCCGTCCCGGCCGTTCTCGGCGGTGGCCACCGCGGTGTACAGGACGTCTACGGTCTGGATGGTCATGTGAATCCTCCTGGTGGGGAAGCGCGCCGGGGGGCTCGCGCCCACGACCCCTCCGGCGCGCCCGAGTGTAGTCGGGTGGGGACGGGCCTCACTCGCCGAGACGGACGACCATCTTCCCGGTGTTGCGGCCGCGCAGCATGCCGAGGAAGGCGTCCACGGCGCTCTCGATGCCCTCGGCGGTCGTCTCGTGGAACTTCAGCTCGCCGGAGCGCAGCCAGCCGGCCGTCTCCTCGACGAACCGGGGCTGGAGGGCCTGGTGGTCGTTGACGAGCATGCCCGTCAGCCGGAGCCGCTTGCCGATGGCGAGCATGAGGTTCTTCGGTCCGGGCGCCGGCTCGGTGTCGTTGTACCCGGCGATCATGCCGCAGAGGGTGGCGCGGCCGTGCACGTTGAGCGCGCCGATGGCGGCTTCGAGGTGGTCGCCGCCGACGTTGTCGAAGTAGACGTCGATGCCGTCGGGTGCGGCGGCGCGGAGCTGCTCGGCGACCGGGCCGTCCTTGTAGTTGAAGGCGGCGTCGAAGCCGTACTCCTCGGTGAGCAGCTTGACCTTCTCCGCCGAGCCGGCGCTGCCGATGACGCGCGAGGCACCCTTGATGCGGGCGATCTGGCCGACCTGGCTGCCGACGGCCCCGGCCGCGCCGGAGACGAAGACGGCGTCCCCCTCCTTGAAGGAGGCGACGTCCAGCAGCCCGGCGTAGGCGGTGAGGCCGGGCATGCCGAGCACGCCGAGGTAGGCGCTGAGCGGTGCCAGGTCCGCGGAGACCTTCTGGGCGTGCCGGGCCTCCAGCGTCGCGTACTCGCGCCAGCCCAGCGCGTGCGAGACGTGGTCGCCGGGGGCGAAGCCGTCCGCCTCGGAGGCCACCACGACGCCGACGGCGGCGCCGTCCATCGGCCGGTCGAGCTGGAACGGCGGGATGTAGGACTTCACGTCGTTCATCCGGCCGCGCATGTACGGGTCCACGGACATCCACAGGTTCCGCACCAGGACCTGCCCGGCGGCCGGGGCCTGGACGGGCTCCTCGCGCAGGGCGAAGTCGTCGGGCGTCGGCCAGCCGTCCGGGCGTGCGGTCAGGTGCCAGGCGCGACCGGTCGTGGGCAGGGTCATCTCAGCTCCTCGTAGCGGGACGGCGTTTACTTCAGTAGCTGAAACGACCCTGCACCTCGATGTTTCATATTGTCAAGTAAATCGCTATGCTGTGTCGCATGACGTCCCGAACGACCCGTGCCGATGCCCTCACCTGCGAGGTGGTCGAGCTGCTCGGCGAGGTCGTGGGCCGGTACCACGAGGAGTACGACCGGGCCGCGGCCGGCCACGCGCTGACCGGAGCCCAGGCACGGGTGCTCGCCCTGCTCGCCTACGGGCCGACGCCGATGCGCCAGGTCGCGCAGCGGCTCAAGTGCGAGCCGTCCAACGTCACCGGCATCGTCGACCGGCTGGAGGCGCGCGGGCTCGCCGAGCGGCGCCCCGACCCGGGCGACCGCCGGGTGAAGCTGGCAGCCGCGACGGACGAGGGGCTGCGCACGGCGGCCGCCCTGCGGGACTCGCTCGGCGACTTCGCCCGCGAACCGCTCGCCCGGCTCTCCGACGCCGACCGCGCCGTCCTGCGGGACCTGCTGCGCGGCATGCTCGGAGCGCCCTGAGCGGCCTCCGGCGGGCACCGGCCTCCCCGGGCAGGCGTCCGGCGCCCGCTGCCGGGCGCCGGAGTTCCGTCGTCAGGTGTCCGCGTCGAGGTGGCGGCGGAGGGTCTGGGCGAAGTCCTCGGCGGCGTGGAGCTGGGCGCGCAGGGTCTCGCAGCGGGACTCGGCCGCCTCCCGGTAGGCGGCCAGCCGCTCCCGCAGCCGTTCGCGCTCCGGCCCCGGCGGGGTGCCGGCGGAGGTGAGGGCGTCGGTGGCCGCGAGGAGGTCGCGCATCTCCTCCAGCGAGAAGTCGAGCGGCTTCATCCGCCGCACCACCATCAGCCGTTCGACGTCGGCCTCGGTGTAGAGCCGGAAACCGCCCTTGCTGCGCGCGGACGGCGTGACGAGCCCCACGTCCTCGTAGTGGCGGATCGTGCGCAACGACAGACCGGTCCGGTCGGCCACCTCACCGATCTGCATGTGCCCCTCCGCCATCGCCCGCCGCTCTCCTCACTCGTCCGCCCGTCCGCGCCCGTGGCCTCCCACGGGAGGTTCACGATACGGGTGCGGGGATCACCAGGCCGAGCCCGTCGTCCGCGCCCCCGGGCGCAGCCCCGGCCCGGCGGGCGGGGAGCCGTCCCGGGGCGGGCCGTAGACTGGCCGACGTGGCGGGCAGGATCAACGACGACGACGTGAAGGCGGTACGGGACGCGGTCTCGATCGACGCCGTCATCTCGGAGTACCTCCAGCTCCGCCCCGCCGGCGGGGGGAACCAGAAGGGGCTGTGCCCCTTCCACGACGAGAAGTCGCCCTCCTTCCACGTGAGCGCGGCCAAGGGCCTCTTCCACTGCTTCGGCTGCCAGGAGGGCGGGGACACCATCGCCTTCCTCATGAAGGTCGACCACCTCTCCTTCTCCGAGGCCGTCGAGCGCCTGGCCGCGCAGACGGGCATCACCCTGCGCTACGAGGAGGGCGGCTACGGGCGCGCCAGCCAGCAGGGCGAGCGCACCCGGCTGGTGGAGGCCCACAAGGTGGCCGCCCAGTTCTACACCGAGCAGCTCGACTCCGCCGAGGCGGAGGTCGCCCGGCGCTTCCTGGGCGAGCGCGGATTCGACAGGGACGCCGCCGGGCACTTCGGCGTCGGCTACGCCCCCGCCGGGTGGGACCACCTCACCCGCTTCCTGCGCGGCCGGGGGTTCACCGACCGGGAACTGGTGCTCTCCGGCCTCTCCCAGGACGGGCGGCGCGGGCCGATCGACCGCTTCCGGGGGCGGCTGATGTGGCCCATCCGCGACATCGCCGGGGAGGTCGTCGGCTTCGGCGCCCGCCGGCTGCGGGAGGACGACAACGGCCCGAAGTACCTCAACACCCCCGAGACGCCGGTCTACCACAAGTCGCAGGTGCTCTACGGCATCGACCTGGCCAAGCGGGACATCGCCAAGGAGGGCCGGGCCGTCGTCGTCGAGGGCTACACGGACGTCATGGCCTGCCACCTGGCCGGGGTGACGACCGCGATCGCCACCTCGGGCACCGCCTTCGGCGAGGGGCACATCAAGATCCTGCGCCGCCTGCTGATGGACAACTCGCGCTCCGAGGTCGTCTTCACCTTCGACGGGGACGCGGCCGGGCAGAAGGCCGCGCTGCGCGCCTTCGAGGACGACCAGAAGTTCGCCGCCCGTACCTCGATCGCCGTCAGCCCCGGCGGGATGGACCCGTGCGACCTGCGGCTGGCCCAGGGCGACGCGGCGGTGCGCGAGCTGATCGACAGCCGCTCGCGGCTCTTCGAGTTCGCCCTGCGCTCGGTGGTGTCCGAACACGACCTGGACGCCGCCGAGGGCCGCTCGGCGGCGCTGGAGGCGGCGGCGCCCATCGTGGCGCAGATCAAGGACGGCTCGCTCCAGCACCAGTACGCGGTCCGGCTGGCCGGGCTGCTCGGCATCACGGACACCCAGTTCGTCGTGCGCCGGGTCGGGCAGCTCGCCCGCTGGAAGCGCGAGGGCGGCCGCGGCTCCCGGCGGGACGCCGTCCGCCGCCCGGAGGTTCCGCCGCAGCCGCACGCCGCCAGGCCCGCGCCCGGGGTGCACGGACCGGCCCTGCACCTGCGCAGCCCCGCGCACCTGCGGGAGCGGGAGCTGCTGAAGCTCGCCCTCCAGTACCCGAAGCTGGTCGCGCCCGCGTTCGACGCCTACGGGACGGACGAGTTCACCGCCGAGCCGTACGCCCTGGTGCGCCGGGCCATCGAGGCGGCGGGCGGCACGGAGGCCGCCGACGACGGCTACCTCGACCGCGTCCGGGAGGCCGTGCCGGACGACACGGCGCGCAGGCTGGTCACCGAGCTGACCGTCGAGCCGCCACGCTGCCCCGGCGGCGGGGAGCCCGACGAGAGTTACGCGGGCGAGCAGCTCGTGGGCGTGCGGCTGGCGGCGGTCCGGGCGCGCGTCGCGGAGCTGGAGGGCACCGCGCGCCGGATGGACGCGCAGGGCGCGCAGGAGCGCTCCGCGGCGGTGTGGCAGGAGCTGTGGGTGCTGGAGCAGTACGCGACGGCGCTGCGCGCCCGGGGCGCGTCCGCGCTGTGACGCCGTAGCGGGGGACGGACCGGGGCATTCGCCGACGAGTCGCGCGGAGCAGGCGTCCGTCCGTAGCGCTACGGGCGCGTCCGGTAGCCGGATGTGGGAAAAACTGTGCGCAGACCCCTACTGAGCGGAGTGTGCCGTACCGCACACTGGGGGCGGTGTCTCGCAAGTAACTCAGCGTTCCGAGCGCGGTCCCTCCGCGCACACCGGTTGCGCTCGCTCGCCCGGGGGCGGACGGCGTCGGTCACACCCGCCGCGGCCGCCTCCGTCCCGCACGCCGTTACGGACCTGGCAGCGATCACCTGGAGGTCGCCCCCGTGCAGACCCAGACCCTGACCGGCACCACCCCGACCAGCGCCGCCCCCACCTCTGCGGCCCCGGCCGGCGCCCTGACCGGCGCCCCCCTGACCGCGCCGCTGGGCGGGACCGCCGTGGTGCCCGTCCGGCCAAAGAGCCCGGCGCCGTCACCCGGCCGCTCCGCGCCGGCGCCCGCCCCGAGAGCCACGCCCGCCCGGCGGCCGGGCGGTCCGCTGCGCCCGGACACCGGCGGCCCCTCCGCCGACCTGTTCCGCCAGTACCTGCGCGAGATCGGACGCATCCCCCTGCTCAGCGCCGCCGAGGAGGTGGAGCTGGCCCGCCGTGTGGAGGCCGGGCTGTTCGCCGAGGAGCGGCTGGCGCGCGAGGCCGGCGTCACCGGCGGCCTCGCGCTGGACCTGGACCGGCTCGTGGTGCGGGGCCGCCTCGCCAAGCGCCACCTCATCGAGGCGAACCTGCGGCTGGTCGTCTCCGTCGCCAAGCGGTACGTGGGGCGCGGGCTGACCATGCTGGACCTGGTGCAGGAGGGCAACCTCGGGCTGATCAGGGCGGTGGAGAAGTTCGACTACGCGCGGGGCTTCAAGTTCTCCACCTACGCGACGTGGTGGATACGCCAGGCCATGTCCCGGGCGCTGGCCGACCAGGCGCGCACCATCCGCGTCCCCGTGCACGTCGTGGAGCTGATCAACCGGGTGGTGCGGGTGCAGCGCCGCGTCCTGCAGGAGCGCGGCTACGAGCCCGCCCCGCAGGAGGTCGCCGTGCTGCTGGGGCTGACCGAGGAGCGGGTGTGCGAGGTGCTGCGGCTCGCCCAGGAGCCGATCTCGCTGCACGCGCCGGTCGGCGAGGAGGACGACGTCCACCTCGGGGACCTCATCGAGGACGGCGACGCGCCCTCCCCGGTGGAGACGGCGGCGTTTCTGCTGCTGCGCCAGCACCTGGAGGCGGTGCTCTCCACGCTCGGCGACCGCGAGCGCGAGGTGGTGCAGCTCCGGTACGGGCTGGTGGACGGGCGTCCGCGCACGCTGGAGGAGATCGGCGGGGTGTTCGGGGTCACCCGCGAACGGATCCGGCAGATCGAGTCCAAGACGCTGAGCAAGCTGCGCCACCACGCGTTCGCCGACCAGCTCCGCGGCTACCTCGACTGAGCCCGCCGCACCGGCACCCCGCCGTCCGCACCCGCGCGCCGGGGCGGCTCAGCCGAACGCGTGCGGGTGCGTCTCGTCGCGCACGGCGGTGAACTGCTGGCGGACGGCCTGGCCGAGCGGCAGGTCGTCACCCGGGTCGAACAGCCGGGCCTCGGCGGCGGGCCACTGCGGCGGTTCGCCGGACGGGAGCCGCCCGTGCGCGACGCCCAGGGCCCAGGCCGCCTGCCGGGCGGCGCCGAGCGTGGTGTAGTCGGCGGGCGCGGGCACGAGCACCTGCGCGCCGAACAGCGCGGGGGCGATGGCCTGGACGGCGGGCAGGTCGGCGGCCGGGCCGAGCAGGAACACCCGCCGCACCTGCACGCCGCGCCCGCGCAGCACGTCCAGCGCGTCGGCGAGCCCGCAGAGCATGCCCTCGAAGGCGGCGCGGGCCAGGTGCTCCGGCTTCATCGCCTCCCGGCGCAGCCCGGCGAGCGTTCCGGCGGTGTGCGGCAGTTCGGGCGTGCGCTCGCCCTCCAGGTAGGGCAGCAGGACGAGCCCGTGGGCGCCGGACGTGGACTTCAGCGCGAGCGCGGACAGCCCTTCCAGGTCGCAGCTCAGCAGGTCGGCGGCGCCGCGCAGCACCCGGACGGCGTTGACCGTGCGGACGACGGGCAGGTGCATGCCGGTGGCGTCGGCGTAGGAGCTGATCGTGCCCGTGGGGTCGGCCAGCGCCTCGTGGTGGACGGCGGAGACGGAGCCGGAGGCGCCGAGGGAGACCACGGCGTCACCGAGGCCGACGCCGAGCCCGAAGGCAGCCGCCATCGTCTCGCCGGTCCCGGCGGAGATGAGCAGCCCCTCCGGGGTCTGCCCGGCGGCGTCGGCGGGTCCGACCACCTCGGGCAGCGCCACCTGGTGGCCCAGCGCCAGCTCCGCGAGGTCGGGTCGCCAGGCGCCCGTCCCGGCGGACCAGTAGCCGGTGCCGGACGCGTCGCCCCGGTCGGTGACGCGGCGGACGGGGCGGCCCAGCAGCTGCCAGGTCAGCCAGTCGTGCGGCTGGAGGACGGCGGCGGTGCGGCGTGCGGCCTCCGGGTTGTCCAGGGCCAGGCGGCGCAGCTTGGTGACGGGGCTGCCGGGCTGCGGCACGAGGCCCACGGCCTGCGCCCAGGCGGCCCGGCCGCCGAGCCCGTCCACCAGGTCGGCGGCGGCGGTCTGGGCGCGCGGGTCGTTGCCGACGAGCGCCGGACTGACGGCGTTGCCCGCGTGGTCCAGCAGGACGACGCCCTGCTGCTGCGCGGAGACGCCGATGGCCTGCACGCCCTCCAGGAGCCCGCCGGTGGCCGCCTCCCCGAGCGACAGCAGCCACGCCTGCGGATCGATCTCGGTGCGCCGGCCCCCGCCCTCGGCCTCCGGCCCCGGATGGGGCGCGTAGCCCTGGCGGATGACGGCACCCGTGTCGGTGTCGCAGACGACGATGCGGGTGTACTCGGACGAGCTGTCCAGACCGGCGACTATCCCCATGCGGACGATGATGCCGTATCCCGGCGGCGTCGCCGTCCACCGGTGCGGGCACGGCGCAGCCCCCGCCGCGCGCGGAACGCGCGGCGGGGGCTGCGTGCGGGCCACCGGTCAGAAGGAGCCAGATCCCGAAAGTCCGCGGAGTGGCCGGGTCCGCAGGGCGACCCCTGCGGCCGACGGGAACGGACCGCTCAGCCCCGGTTGACGGCGCCGTTCTGGGAGCCGTTCTCCGAGAGGATCGGGATGTCCGACAGGATGTGCGACAGCGGGTCGTCACCGTCGACCGTGCTGACGTTCTCGGAACAGGACACGTTGTTCTGGTCCGTGATGATGTCGTTGATGAGGATCGGCACCTTGCCGAACACCGCGATGCACGGCTTGTTCAGCGACCCGTTGACCAGGCTCATGTTCGGGCTCATGTAGCCGCCCGTGGTCGTGTTGCCGTAGGCGTTCTTCGCGCCGTTGCCGTGAGCGGCTTCCTGAGCGGCGTTGTCGTTTCCCACGGCGGCCAGGGCGGGGGTGGCGGCGGCACCGGTCGCACCGACGACGGAAGCTGCCACAGCTGCCGTGGCGAGCACCTTCTTGATCACGAGTTTTCCTTCCGAATCTGGGATGCCCCGCTGCCGGAGCAAACTGGACAACTCGTGGTCCGGGCAGAAGTTCTCTTGCTTCACCCGACCAGCTCAGTAGTCGTATCTACACGCCACCATCAGGGTTTGCGGCCCACTCCACCGTAGGAGTCGACGGCGACCGGGACGCCCATCTCGGACGCCGCCGGGCGCCACAGCGGGCACGAGACGACGCCCGGTTCGACGAGGTCGAGGCCGGTGAAGAACGCGGCGATCCCCTCGGGACTGCGCAGCCGGTACTGGACGGCGCCGCCGTCGTTGTGCCGTTCCTGTGCCTCGTTGAGCGTCGCGTCGGTGTCCGTGCCGTCGCAGACGAGCAGGTGGCTGCCGGAGGGCAGGGCCGCCATCAGGCGCGCCACGATCCCGCGGGCCTCGCCGTCGTCCATGACGTGGCCGAGGATGCCGCTGAGGATCAGCGCGACGGGCCGGTCGAAGTCCAGCGTCCGCGCGGCCTGCTCCAGGATGGCGTCGGGCTGGTGCAGGTCGGCGTCCAGGTAGGCCGTGGCGCCCTCCGGCGCGCTGCTGAGCAGCGCGCGGGCGTGCGTCAGCACCAGCGGGTCGTTGTCGACGTAGACGATGCGCGACGCCGGTGCGGCCCGCTGCGCGATCTCGTGGGTGTTGTCGAAGGTGGGCAGCCCGGTGCCGATGTCCAGGAACTGCCGCATGCCCGCGTCGGCGGCCAGGTAGTGGATGGCCCGGGACAGGAAGCCGCGGAAGGCGCGCGCGTTGGCGGCGATGCCGGGGAACGCCTCCCGGAACTGGTCGCCCGCGATCCGGTCGACCTCGTAGTTGTCCTTGCCGCCGAGCCAGTAGTTCCAGATCCGCGCCGAGTGCGGGACGCTGCTGTCGATCACCGGCACCGACTGGTTCCCGGCTATGGAGCCGCCGTCTGTCACGTTCTTCTCCTGTCGGGTGCGTCACACCTGCTCACTGGGCCAACGTACCGTCCGGCCCCGGCTCCGGCCAGGCTCGGCCGGACCGCTGTTCCCCGTTGCGCGCTTTTCATGCCTCCTTCCGCGCTTTCCGTGAGCCAGGTCATGGGAAGCACCCGGCCCGGCGCGGTACCGTGCCGGTTCCCGGCGCCGGTTCGGACGGCCCCGGGGATGCCGGACGTCGGACCACCGGGAGGTTCGCTGCCGTGTCCGTGGACTTCTCCTCCGTCATAGCGGCGACCGCCCGCTGGCTGACCCGCGCCTACCCGCCGCCCGGCGGGGCCATGAGCGCCGCCCTGGCCGAGGCCCAGGCCCGGCAGGCCGCCACGGTCGCCGCCTGGCTGCGCTACCCGACCGAGGTGGACGCGGCGCTGGCCGCGATGGCCGGTTGCGGCGGCTCCGCCCGGCTGGACCGGGTCGTCGGCGCCGGAGCGCGGGACGCCGCCGAGTACGCCTGGCGCACGTGGGTCGACGAGGTCGTCGCGAGCTGGGCGGCCTGCCTGCTGGCCTCGCCCGAGCTGGCACGGGCCGCCGTCGAGGCGCTGGCCGGGTCCGAGCACGCCGGCGTCACGCCGCGCGAGTTCCGCCGGCTGACCGCTCCCGACGAACACGACCGGCAGGCCGCACCGCTGCTGCGCCACCCCGATCTCGTCGGCCCGGTCGCCGAGCTGCACCGCGCGCCCCTCCTGGCCCGCCTCCAGGCCGACCCCGTCCCCGGCTGACCGTCCCGGCTGACCCGCGACGCGCCGCCACGCGCGCCGGTCGTGCGCCACCGCCCCGCCTGGGGGACGATGGGCCGTGCACCGAAGCCGAGGACCGTCGAGGGATGGCATGGGCAGCGCGGCTGGAGATCGGACGCTCGGCGACGCGCTCGTCGCCCTGCTGGGCGCCCCGGACGAGGAGGCCCTGCTGGCCCGCGCCGTGGAAGCCGCGGAGCCCGGCTCCGCGCGGGGCGCCGGGGTGCTGCACCGGCTCGGCCGGGACGGGGTGCTGCGCATCGCGGCCCAGCGCGAGTTCACCGACGACTTCCTCGCCCCCTACCGCCTGCTGCCGGTGGACTCCCCGCTCCCGGCCGCCCGCGCGGTGCGGCAGCGGCGCCCGGTCTACTCGACCGCCGGGGACTTCCCGCGCGCGACGTCCGACGCGCTCGAAGAGGGGCTCAAGCGGCTGCGGGTGGCGGATGAGTTCGTCTCTCTGCCACTCCTGGTGGACGGGGGGTGCCTGGGCGCGCTGAGCCTCCCGCTGCCGGCGGGCAGCTCGCTGGACGCGGCCCGGGAGCACCGGCTGACGACCGTGGCCGCCGTCTGCGCCAACCGCTGGGAACGCCTGCTGCTGGCGGGCGCTCCCGGCAGCGGGCAGGCGACCGCCGCGCAGCCCCCGGCCACGGGGGCGGTGACGGAGCCGGGCGCGGGTCCGGCCGGGCCGCCGGCGGTGGCGGAGGGCAGGGGCCGGGCGACCATGCTGGAGCTGGCCATGTCCAACGCGCACATCGGCACCTTCGACTGGGACTTCCCCAGCGGGCGCCTGGTGTGGGACGAACGGCTGTGCGAGCTGTTCGGCATCAGCCCCGAGGCCTTCGACGGCCGCATCGAGACGTTCTTCGGCCTCCTCCACCCCGATGACCGGGCCACGGTGGACGCGGCCGTCGCGGAGAGCCACCGCACCGGCAGCTACCAGGTCACCTACCGGGTGGTCCGGCCGGACGGCGGGGTGCGGTGGGTCGACGCGGAGAGCAGCGTGGTGTACGACGGGCACGGGCAGCCCCAGGGCATGATCGGGGTCGTCCAGGACCGCACCGAGGAGCACGACCGGGGGGAGCGGCGGGAGGCCCGCAGGGAGTTCATCCTCTCCCTCACCCGCAGCCTGGTCGCGGCGCTCACCACCGAGGACATCATCGCCACCGTCGCCGAGACGGCCGTGCCGGCGCTCGGCGGCACCACGATGGCCGTCTTCCTGCGGGAGGACGGCGGGAGGCTGCGCCTGGCCGGGGCCCGCGGCTACGACGCCGAGGGCACCGGGCACCTGCGCCGGATCAGCGAGGTGGCCCACCAGCACCCGGTCTTCGCGGACCTGCGGGCGGGCGTGCCGATGTTCGTGGAGTCCGCCGACGCCTACCGCGAGCGGATCGCCGACGAGCGGCTGGGACCGCGCCCCGGGCAGCAGGCGTGGGCGATCCTGCCCCTGGTGTCGGCCGAGGGGCTGGTCGGTACCTGCGTGATCACTTACGACAGGCCGCGCACCTTCTCCCCCGACGACCGCACCGTCTTCGCCGCGGCGGCGGGCATCCTGGGCCAGTCACTGGCCCGCGCCCGGCTGTACGACGCGCGGCGGGCGTACCTGACCGAGCTCCAGCAGCTCATGCTGCCCCGGCGGCTGCCCGAGTTGTCCGGCGCCGAGCTGGCCGTGCGCTACCGGCCCGGCGCCGAGGGGCTGGACGTCGGCGGCGACTGGTACGACGTGCTGCCGCTGCCGGACGGCCGGGTGGTGTTCGTCATCGGTGACGTCCAGGGGCACAGCGCCCCCGCCGCGGCGGTGATGGGCCAGCTCCGCACGGCGATGGGAACCCAGGCGGCGGGGGCGCGGGGGCCGGGAGGGCTGCTGGGCCGCGCGAACCGGTTCCTGTGCGACCTGGACACCGACCTGTTCGCCACCTGCTGCGTCGTCGAGGCCGATCCGGCGGCCGGGCGGCTGCGCGTCGCACGGGCGGGCCACCCGCTTCCGGTGCTCCTGGAGCCGGGCCGACCTCCGCTGGAGCTGGCGACGCCCGGCGGCATGCCGCTCGGCTGCTTCCCCGACGACACCCATCCGGTGACGGAGGTGCAGCTCACCCCCGGCGCCGCCCTGCTGCTCTACACCGACGGCCTGGTGGAGCGGCCCGGCAGCGACTACGCGAGCGGGGTGGCCGCCCTCCTGGAACGGCTCGACGCCGACCGGGACCTGGAGCTGGGCACGCTCGCCGACCGGCTCGTCGCCCCCGCCGCCGCCCGTGCGCAGCACGACGACATCGCCGTCCTGCTGCTGCGCCGCGCCCGCTGACCCGCACGTCCCCCGTCCCGCGCATCCCCACACCGCCACGCCTCCGGAGCACGCCATGACCGAGCAGCCCCGCCCCGCCGTCCGCGGCATCGACCACGTCGGCGTCACCGTGCCCGACCTGGAGGCCGCTACCGCGTTCTTCCGCCACGCCCTCGGCGCCGAGGTGCTGTACGACACCCTGCGGCGCGAGGACGGCCCGAAGGGCGGGACCGGGCTCGAAGACCGGCTGGGCGTGCCGCCCGGCACCGAGCAGCGCGCGATCCGCATGCTCGCGCTGCCGCACGGCCCCGGGCTGGAACTGTTCGAGTTCGCCGGGCCGCGGGGGCGGGGGCCCGCGCTCCCCTGCGACCTGGGCTGGCAGCACCTGGCGCTCTACGCCGACGACGTCGGGGCCGCCGCCGCGCGGGTCGCCGAGGCGGGCGGCACCGTGCTGGGCGAACCGCGTCCGCTGCCCGGTCCCGAGTCGGGGCCGGGGAACCGGTTCGTCTACACCCGCACGCCGTGGGGCAGCACGCTCGAACTGCTGGCCTACCCGGACGCACAGCCGTACGAGGACGGCACCCGGCGCCGCCGCTGGCGGCCCTGAGAGGCCGTCGCCGGCCCCGCCCGGTCCCTCCCCTGCGCCCGGTGGGCGCCCCCGGAAGGACGGCCGGGGGCGCCCGGGGCAGAATGGGACGGGCCACGACGCCGCGACGCGCTCGGCCCAGCGGGGGGCCGGCGGACCGGCGCAGGAGGTGAGGCCGTGGCCGTGGAGCACAGGCGACCGGGCCGGCGGTGGCCGTCCCCCGGCGCGGGGCGGGCCTCGCTCGTGGTGCGCCGCACCAGGGAGGCGCTGGCCGGTTTCCTGCCCGACCGGGACCGCCTGAACTGGCTCAACGAGGCCGGGACCCGCATCGGGACCACGCTGGACCTGGAGACGACCTCCCAGGAGCTGGCGGACTACACCGTGCCCGAACTGGCCGACGGCGCGGCCGTGGACCTGCTGGACGGCGTCCTGCGCGGCGAGGAAGGCGACCGGCGGCTCACGGCGGGCCCGCCCGTCACCCGGGCCATCGCCGTCGCGGAGGTGCGCGGGCTCGACCTGGAACCGGACCCGGTCGGCGACATCTCGTTCCACCCCTCCGCGACGATCCCCAGCGGCTGCCTGACCAGCCGCAAGCCGGTACTGGTGAGCCGCATCGCCCCGGGCCAGTACGAACTCATCGCGCCGACCCGCAACTCCGCCCGCGCCCTGCGGGAGGCCGGGGTGCACAGCTACATGGCGGTGCCGCTGGTGGCGCGCGGCGTGCTGCTGGGCATGGCGGACTTCGTCCGGGCCGGAAGCCGTCCGGCGTTCACCCGCACGGACGTCGCGCTGGCCGTCGAGCTGGCGTCCAAGGCGGCCGTGTACATCGACAACGCCCGGCTGTACGGACGGGAGCGGCAGGCCGTGGTCACGCTCCAGCGCAGCCTGCTCCCGCGGGGCACGCCGGTGACGCCGGGGCTCACCGTGGACACCTGCTACGCGCCCACCACCGACCCGGGCGGCGTCGGCGGCGACTGGTTCGACGTCGTCGGGCTGCCCGGGGGCCGTACCGCCCTGGTGGTGGGGGACGTGATGAGCCACGGCCTCGCGGCGGCGGCCACCATGGGCCGGCTGCGGACGGTGGCGCGCACCCTGATGGCGCTGGACATCGCCCCCGAGCGGGTGCTGGCGCGCATGGACCTGGCCGCCCGCGACCTGGAGGAGGACCAGGTGGCCACCTGCCTGGTCGCCGTCCATGACCCGCTCTCGCGCACCTACACCCTGGCCGCCGCGGGACACCCGCAGCCGCTCGTGGTGGACGCCGCGGGCCGCGCCCGCTACGTCGGGCTGCCGGTCGGCGCCCCGCTGGGCAGCGGGGTGATCCCCTACGACGCGGCACGGCTGGACGCCCCCGAGGGCACCCGGCTGGTGCTGTACACCGACGGGCTCCTGAAGGACCGCGGGGCCGATCCGGACGTCCAGTCGGACCGGCTGCGGGAGACGACGGAGGTGATGGCCGGCGGCTGGCTGCGGGCCGAGGCGCTGGTGGAGGCCGCGCCCGCGGGCGGGCGGCGGTTCGACGAGGCGGTGGCCGTCGTCGCCGCCTCGCACCCGGACCAGGGCGAGATTTTGCTGACGGAGTGGACGCTGCCGGGCGACGGCTCCGCCGCCGGCGCGGCCCGCCGCCTGGTGCGCGAGCAGCTCGGCCACTGGCGGCTGGAGGACCTCGCGGACACCACGGAACTCGTCGTCAGCGAGCTGGTCGGCAACGCCCTGCGCTACGGCGGCGGGCCGGGCACCCTGCGGATGCTGCGGCACAGCAGGCTGCTGGTGGAGGTCTCGGACACCGGGCCGGACCTGCCCCAGATCCAGCACGTCTCGCTCAGCGACGAGGGCGGGCGCGGGCTCCAGCTCGTCAACCTGCTGTGCCGCCGCTGGGGTTCGTGCCGCACGGCCGCCGGCAAGGTGGTGTGGGCGGAGCAGGACGTGCCGCTCCCGCCCGACGCCGCGTGACCGGCACCTGACCGGCGCCAGGCGTTCCTCCCCGCTCCGTAACGTGGTGCACACTCGCGCGGCACAAGGGATTTACACGCGGCGCGGTGCGCGCTACGTTCAGCAATGGGAGCGCTCCCATTCGCGTTGTTCCGTGCCGCTCCCGTTTCGTGACGACCCCACCACCCCACGCCCATCGCGACGAAGGGACATACGCGCGATGACGACCCGCTCACTTTCCTGGAGTGGCATGGACCTGTCAGGCCGGGTCCAGCCACGCGTGCGCGCACTGCTGGTCCTGATGGCCGCCCTGCCGGGCCTGTGCTTCCTGTTCTTCCTCAACGCCGACAAGGCGTCCGCCCACGGCGCGCCGCTCAAGCCCGGCAGCCGCACCTACCTGTGCTGGGAGAACGCCCGCACCGCAAGCGGTGCCATGGACCCGTCCAACCCGGCCTGCCGGGCCGCGCTGGACCAGGGCGGTTCCACGCCCTTCTACAACTGGTTCGCCGTGCTCCGCTCGGACGGAGCCGGACGGACCGAGGGGTTCATCCCCGACGGCCAGCTGTGCAGCGGCGGCAGCGGCGGCCCGTACGACTTCACCGCGTTCAACCAGGCCCGCAGCGACTGGCCCTACACGCACCTGACCTCGGGCGCGCAGACGGAGTTCTCCTACAACGCCTGGGCCGCGCACCCGGGCACGTTCCACCTCTACGTCACCAAGGACGGCTACGACCCGAACCAGCCGCTCGGCTGGGACGACCTGGAGGACCAGCCGTTCGCGCAGGTGACCAACCCGCCGCTGTCCGGCTCGGTCGGCACCGTGGAGGGCGCCTACAAGTGGACCGGCAAGCTGCCGGAGGGCAAGAGCGGCCGTCACCTCATCTACATGGTGTGGGAGCGTTCCGACAGCCGGGAGACCTTCTACAGCTGCTCCGACGTCGCCTTCGACGGCGGTAACGGCGAGGTCACCTACCCCGGCGCGGACACGGACCCGGGCGACCCGGGTGACCCGGGTGACCCCGGCGACCCCGGTGACCCCGGCGACCCGGGTGACCCCGTCGACCCGGGTGCCTGCACCGCCTCCGTCCGCGCCGCCGGTTCGTGGTCCGGCGGCCACCAGGGCGAGGTGACCGTCACCAACACCAGCGACACGCCGGTCACCGGCTGGACCGTGCACTTCGCCCTGCCGTCCGGCCAGACCGTGCAGAACGCCTGGAACGGCACGGTGAACGCCGACGGCTCCGACGTGTACGTCCAGAACGCGCAGTGGAACGGCAGTCTGGCACCCGGTGCCTCGACGACGTTCGGCTACGTGGCGAACGGCGGCACCGGCAGCGGGCTCCCGACCGCACACTGCATGACGCACTGATCCACACCCCGCGCGGGCGGGCGGGCGGCCGGACAGCCGGTCGCCCGCCCGCCCGCGGGGTTCACCGGCGGCCCGTCACGGAACGGGCGCGTGGTCGGGCAGCAGCCCCACGGCCCGCAGCTCCGCCCACAGCGCGTCGGGCACCGGGCACCGCAGCAGCCCCACCGCGTCGCGGACCTCCGCCGCGGACCGCGCCCCGAGCAGCACGCCCGCCACCGCCGGATGGCCCAGCGGGAAGCGCAGGGCGGCGGCCCGCAGCGGCACGCCGTGCCGCTCGGTGACCTCCTGGAGGCGCAGCGCCCGCTCCAGGACGGCGCCGGGCGCCCGCGCGTAGTCGTACCGGGCGCCGGGACGCGGATCGGCGAGCAGACCGGAGTTGAAGACGCCGCCGGCCACCACGGAGACACCGCGCGCCGCCGCCTCGGGCAGCAGCGCGTCGAGCGCCCGGTGGTCGAGCAGGGTGTACCGGCCCGCGCACAGCACGACGTCCACGTCCGTGTCGCGCACGAAGCGGGTCAGCATCTCCGCCTGGTTCATGCCCGCGCCGATCGCCCCGACGACGCCCTCCGCCCGCAGCCGCTCCAGCGCCGGGTACGCCTCGCCGAAAGCCTGCTCGCCGTGGTCGTCCGGATCGTGCAGATACACCACGTCCACACGGTCCAGACCGAGCCGCGTGAGGCTCTCCTCCAGGCTGCGGCGGACCCCGTCGGCGCTGAAGTCCCACACCCGGCGGTGGGTGGCGGGCACGGCGAACCCGTCGGCCAGGTCGTCCCCGCCGCCGGCGTGCGGCACCAGCAGCCGCCCGGCCTTCGTCGACACGGTGTACTCCCCGCGCGGCCTGCCGCGCAGCGCGGCGCCGAGCCGCCGCTCCGAGAGGCCGAGGCCGTAGTGCGGCGCGGTGTCGAAGTACCGGACGCCCGCCTCCCAGGCCGCGTCCACCGCCTGCCGGGCCCGCTCCTCGCCGACGGGCGCGTAGAGCCCGGCGATCCCGGCCGCCCCGAACCCCAGCTCCGTGACCTCCACCGCGCCGCGGCCCAGCCGCCGCCGGCGCGGGGCCTCGGTCACCGCCGCTCCAGCGGAGCCGTCGTCCGCCCCAGGTACGTGACGTCCCCGGCGCCGGGGACGTCGATCCGCCGGAAGCCCAGCCGCTCGTAGAAGAGTCCGGCGGCCGTGTTCTGCGGGGCCATGCCCAGGTGCACGGCCGCCACGCCGCGTTCGCGCAGGGCCGCGAACAGGGCGTCCATCAGCTCCCGCCCGTACCCCTTGCGCTGGACCGCCGGGAGGAGGTCGATGTGCAGGTGCGCGGGGTGGTCCGCCAGCTCGGGCACGACCATGCGCCCGGGCCGGTGCAGCAGCCCGCGCACCAGCTCGTCCGGCGTCGTCGGCGGCCCGCTGGGCGCGGGGTGGCGCCCGGCCACACGGGGCAGCCACTCGGTGCGGAACCGCTCGGCGAAGACGGCGGTGTCCGCCGCTCCCACGACGTAGCCGACGACGCGCTCGCCGTCGTCCAGCACGAAGGCGAGATCCGGCTCCAGCTCGGCGTAGGGACCGGCGAAGACGTCGGGCAGCAGGTCGTGGTCCGCGTAGAGCTCCCGCGCGTCACCGCCCTGGTGGCCGGTGCGCACGCAGACGTCGTAGAGGTCGTCCCGGTCCGACGGCCGGTACGGCCGCACGATGGCTCGTTCGTTCATCCGTCCGATCCTGCCACCGGCAAGAGCGCTCCCACAACGCGTTCCCGGGCCGCATGCCCTTCCGCCCCGCGTCACGGCCCGCCGCGCACGGCCGGGTGCGTGCACCGCCCGGTGACGCGGGGCGGTGCGTGGTGGTTCGTCCGTCGCCGCCCCGCGCATTCCGCCAGCCGACTGCCACTCCGCCGCCGGACGCCCGGACAAGAATCTGGCGCAATGACGCCAATTCCCGGCCGGTACCGGAACGCGCCGCCGCCGGAAATGCGGACTCCCGCCCCGCCAGCGGCCGTAATACCACCCGCACTCTTCGGATGAACAACTCGCCACCGGGTCATCCGCATTCAAGGGGGGAGGCGGCAGAAACGGCCGCGGATTCAGTCGCCTTTTCGGGTGGATTGTGCCGCGTCCCTCCCCGGCATTCGGCACCCGGAGCGGCATACGCCCAGCTCGCAGCCACACCGAGGGACGAACCGCCGAAAACGAGGCATCACTTCGGCACGGCCCGTTCCGCCCCGCGGCGCAACGCCGCACCGCAGAGACAATTGCCTGCTACCAGGAGGGAGGAAGCGATGACATGAGGGGACATTCCGCACCTGCTCCGCATTTCCACGCAGCAGGAAATCCCCGGCGCGGACCCGCGTGTGAAATGATCTGCACCAGCGATCGTTCCGCGGCTAGGGTTCCCTCCCGACAGAGCGTCACACGCCCCGCAAAAGGAGGGTTCCTGCATGGACGAGATGGTCCTGCGCGCGCAGAAATTCATCAACCAGGTATACGCGCCCAGAGACGGAATACCCACGGTCGCGGAGAACGGGCGGACGAGCTGGGAGGTCATGCACGCCCTCACCCGCTGCCTCCAGTACGAGCTGGGCATCTCGTCCCTGTCCGACAACTTCGGGCCCGGGACGCTGTCGGCCCTCACCGCCAAGTACCCCCGCATCAACCGCGGCACCGTCCCGTCCGCGGACTTCTGCCGCCTCATCCAGTCCGCCCTGTACTGCAAGGGGTACGACGGCGGCGACATCGACGGCATCTACAACGCCCGGGTGTCCGCGTCCGTGACGGCCCTGAAGACGGACATGGGCGTCGAGCGCACCTACCCCGGCGACGATCTGGTGCCCAAGGTCTTCAAGGGTCTCCTCACCATGGATCCGTACGTCGTCGTGAACGGGGGCAGCCAGTCGGTCCGCTCCATCCAGCAGTGGCTCAACTGGCGCTACGTCGACCGCAAGGACTTCTTCATCGTCCCCTGCGACGGCCACCACTCGCGCACCGTCGCCAACTCCATGCTGCTGGCCGTCCAGTACGAGCTGGGCATGGCCGACGGCGTGGCCAACGGCGTGTTCGGCCCCGGCACGAGGGCGGGCCTGAAGCAGCACACGCTCTACGTCGGCTCCAGTGGCACCTGGACGCTGCTGTTCAGCGCGGCGATGATCCTCAACCAGCGCACCGAGGTGACCTTCGGCGGCACCTTCAACGGAGCCCTGTCCAGCGCGGTCTCCTCGTTCCAGGGCTTCTGCGAGCTGCCCGTCACCGGCATCGGCGACTTCGCCACCTGGGCCTCGCTCCTGGTCTCCTACGGCGACCAGACCCGCAAGGGAACCGCCTGCGACGGCGTCACCATGATCACGCAGGCCCGCGCCGACACCCTCAAGGCGCAGGGGTACGTCTACGTCGGCCGCTACCTCACCAACCCGCACCCGACCGACCTGCCGGAGAAGGCGATCCAGCCGGGCGAGCTGGCGACGATCGCCCGGAACGGGCTGCGCTGCTACCCCATCTACCAGACGTACGGCCGGGACGCCGACTCCTTCAGCTACCCGCAGGGCAAGGCCGCCGGCGTCGCCGCGGGCAACGCCGCCAAGGACCACGGGTTCAAGAACGGGACCCGCATCTTCTTCGCCGTCGACTACGACGTCTACGACTACCAGGTGACCGACAACGTCATCCCCCACTTCCGGGGCATCCGCGACGGCCTGGCCCAGTTCGGCTTCCAGTACGAGATCGGCGTCTACGGCCCGCGCAACGTGTGCACCCGGGTGGGCGAGGCGGGGCTGAGCACGGCGAGCTTCGTCTCCGACATGTCCAGCGGCTTCTCCGGCAACTACGGCTACGCGCTGCCCTCGGACTGGGCCTACGACCAGATCGTCACGATCGACATCGGTTCGGGCGCCGGCCACCTCAACATCGACAACAACATCGCCTCCGGCCGCGACCGGGGCCAGGGCAGCTTCGACCCGCCCCGCGTCACCCTGCTGCCGGACACCCGCTTCGACGCGGCGTTCCTCAACGCGCTGTTCTCCGACGTCGGCGAGTACATGAGGTCGATCGGGCACCCCGACGAGAGCGTGTCCCGCATCTACTCGCACCAGCAGTGCCTGGAGACGGTCATGGCGCACGACGCCCTGATCACCGACCTGTCCCACCGCTACTCCATGCGCAAGTCCCTCATCCAGACGTCCACGTACTGGGAGATGCGCCACTACGACTACGTGGACCTCACCGTCGCGGACGCGGCCGTCGTCTATTACCACACCGGCGCGGGCGGCAAGGACATCGTCCCCAAGCGCGACTCCAGCACCGGCATCGCCCAGATGAGCGGCACCGTCGGCATCCTCGCGTGGAACCACTGCGTCAACAGGGGCCTCGCCGAGGGGCCGGTCCTGGACCACACCGTGGACGACGACCTGTGGGTCATGTGGCAGCAGCTCAACCAGGAGAACTCGTTCAGCGTCACCAGCGTCGCGCTCGCCCACATCTGGGGCGCCGCGGGCAAGCCCGGCGGCAGCAACCCGCCGAAGGGCGAGACGACGCTGCGCACGCCGCGGCTGGACTACACCGAGCACGAGATCTACGAACTCCTGCGCCGCTACCAGGGCTGGGGCGACACCGCGGAGAAGCACGCCAAGCAGCGGATGCCGCTCTACCAGATCTTCGAGACGTACAACCGCATCGTGCGGCGCCAGTGATCGCCGCGGCGGCGGAGGCGTCCGGCCCGCACGGCCCGGCCGCGCTGCTCGGCGCCCTCGCGGCGGCGGCGACCGCGGCCGCCGTCGGTGTGGTGTTCCTGTGCTCGTCCTGGGCCCAGCGCGGCGGGCCCCCGGGCGGCGTCGCGGCCAGGTCACGGGACCTCGCCGTCGCGTGCGCCGCGGGAGCCGCCGCCTGCTACGCGTGGGGCGTCCTCCGCCTCGCGTACGCCACCGGCGACGCCCCCTTCGACGCCTGCCTGCCCGTGGTGGGACGGGACCGGATGCAGCACGTGAGCGGCTACGGGGCGGAGTGGTTCCCGCTCGGCCTCACCTGCGTGCTGCCCGGCGGCCAGGGGCCCGCCGTGGGCGTACCGGGCTACGTGAACCCCGCCGTCACCGTCCTGGCGTGCGTCGCCGCGGCAGCCGCCGTCTTCGCCGCCGCGCACCACCTGAAGAACAAGCCGCAGACCTGAACCGCGAGGAACGAGTGGAGAAGATGAAGAACTCCGGTGTGTCGCGCCGCAAGGTGCTGACCGTCGCCACGAGCACCGCAGCCGTGGTCACCGCCGCCTCCGCCTGGGGGCCGGCCGCCCTGGCGGCCGGCCGGGACCCCGTCGGACCCGACGCCGGGAAGAAGGCCGCCGCGTTCGACTACGCGGCGTTCGAGAAGGAGCGGAAGAAGAGACTCGCCCAGTACGAGAAGGACAGGAAGCGCGTCCTCACCGGGGTGAGGAGCCCGAACGGCTGGGAGATGGAGAAGGTCGCCGACGCGGGCGGCTCCGTCTGGACGCGCCCGGTGGCCGGCACCCCGCTCCACGGCGTGGCCGTCCGCCTCGGCGACGTGGAGACCGTCCTCGTCCACGTGATCCGGCGCTTCCACTACGAGGCCGACACCCTGCGCGAGGGCGACGTCATCGGCTGGCGCAGGCCCGGCACCGTCCGCAAGGGGATGCCGGAGGGCAACCAGGCTTCCGGTACGGCCGTGCAGATCCGGCCCGGGCACTACCCGGACGGCGCCTCGGGCGGCCTCTTCCCCGACCAGAGGCTCGTGATCCGCGACATCCTCGCCGAGCTCGACGGCGTCGTCCGCTGGGGCGGGGACGACGAGGTGCCGCACGAGGCGCTGTTCTACCTCGACGTGCCGCCGGATGACGGCGGGCTGGCCCGGGTCGCGGCCCGGCTCCGGCGGTGGCGGGCCACCCCGGGCAAGGGCGCGGGCGCCCCCGTCGACGTCCTGGAGGGCAGCCGCCGCAAGGAGGCGAAGACCCTGGAGCGCCACCAGCGCGCCTCCTGACCCCGGCGCCCGAACACCGGGGCGGGGGGACGCCGCGTCCTCCCGCCCCCCGGTCCGCGCGGCACGGCCGGCCCGCGCGGGAACGGCGGCCCCCCGCGGGCCGTTGGACGGGCATGGAGCCGAGGACGCGAGCAGGGCACCGGGGAACGGGGCCCGGGGTCATCACCCCGGACGGCTGCGCGGTCGAGCTGTACGCCCGGCTGCCGCCCGGCACCGAACCGGCCGTCATCGCGGCGGCCTCACCCCCGGGCGCGCGCGTCCTGGAGCTGGGAAGCGGCGCGGGCCGGGTGACGCACGCGCTCCTCGAACGCGGCTTCACGGTGACGGCGGTGGACGAGTCCCCGCAGATGCTCGACCGCGTCCGCGGAGCGCGCACGGTGTGCAGCCCGATCGAGGAACTGCGCCTGGACGAGACGTTCGACGTGGTGCTCCTCGCGTCGTTCCTCGTCCACACCGCCGACACCGCGGTACGGCAGGCGATGCTGCGCGCCTGCGCGCGGCACGTCGCACCCGGCGGCTGCGTGCTGATCCAGCGCGAGGGCGAGAACTGGCACACGGACCTGCCGCGCGAACGCGTCGACCCGGCCGGGTACACCGTGCGGTTCGTGTCGGCGGAGCCGGCCGGTGACGGGGTGAACTCCGTCCACGCGGAGTACGCGTTCCCGGACGCGGCCTGGACGCAGACGTTCCTGACCCGGCCGCTCACGGCGGAGCAGTTCGAGGCCGCTCTCGCGGAGGCTGGCCTCGCGGCCGACGCGTACCTGACGGAGGACCGGAGCTGGGTGCGGGCCGTCGCCACGCCCCCGGGCGCGTGACGTCCGGCGCGGGGGACGCCGCCCGCCGCACCGGCCGCCGTCCCTAGCCCGGCGCCGTCGCGGGCCTGGTGACGTGGAGCAGGTCCTGGGCGTGCGGCATGGTGAAACCGCCCTGGGGGCCGGCGAAGTGCCGGCGCACGTAGTCGGCCAGCTCACTCCGGGAGGGCAGGGAAGCCCCCGGGCCCAGCTCCGGCACGCTGAGGTGGAACTCGGCGACGGTGACGGCCTCGTCCAGGCTCGTGGTGCGGTACCGCACCGGCAGGGTCTCGATCCGGGTCTCCCCGACCAGCGGCGAGCCCGCCTCCCTCAGCTCGCCGGCCAGCTCCGCGAGGTCGAAGCGGGTGCCGGTGAACCGCCGCACCATCCGCATGCAGGCGTTGTCCGGGTTCTGGAGCAGCACCACCGCCTGCCCGGCGGGCCGCACCCAGCCGAGGACGCGCAGCAGCGTCGGCAGCCACTGCGGCCGGGGCAGGTAGTACAGGACGTGGGACAGCAGCGCCAGATCGACGGGGGTCCGCACCCGGGCCTCCTGAACGGGCTCGCGCAGCACGAGCGCGTCGGGGCAGTTGCGGCGCAGCGGCTCCTGCATGTGGTCGCCGGGCTCGATGCACAGGGTCCGCTCGAAGAGGCGGCTCAGGTGCCGGGTCGTCGTCCCGTCCGCGGGACCCACGTCCAGGTACGTCCGGCGCTGTGGGAGCCGCCGCGCCACCGAGGCCAGGCAGGCGTGGGTGACCTCCTTCTCGTCCGTACCGGCGAGGAAGACCTCGAACGCCTCCCGGTAAGCCGGGTCGTCCACGGACAGCCGCCTGACCTGCCCGCTCATCTTCTGGATCGACATCGTGTGGACACCTCCGGCCGGGCCGTGCCGCACGGCACGGTCGTGACCGTCCCACGGTGGCACGGCCCGGCCGTCCCGTCGGCGTCCGGCGGTCCGCCACCGTGTCGCGCCGAAGCACACCGCCCGGCGCCGTGCGCCCCCACACTCCCTCCGTGCCTCCCCCATGCCCGGCACCCGGGGCCGGGGCCGGACCACGGCCACACTCCATCACCGGGCGGCCTGTGCCTCCGGTTCCGTCCGTGCGGCTCCGGGAGCGGACGCCTGTCCGTCGGGCAGGTGGCTGTGCCCCGGGAGATGCCTTCCCGGTCCTTCCGCCCGGGCGCGGCGCGGGCCATGGTGAGCCGTTCCTTGTCCAGGCAGGTCGGCCATCGCGGAGGGGCGCCATGCGCGCACGGGAGCAGCGAGACGAGGCGGAGGCGGTCAGCCGTGCGCCGGCTCCGGCGACGGCGGCGCGAGCGGATTCCGCCGCGGCACCGGACATGGCCGGGCCACTGTCCCCGCCGGCCGTGCTGGCCCTGCAACGCGCGGCGGGCAACGCGGCAGTGGGCCGTGTCCTGGCGGCGCACCGCCAGGAGGACCCCGCGGACGGCGGCCGCGGGCAGTCCGTGCAGCGGTCCAGCGTTCAGGACGTCCTGCGCTCCCCCGGCCGTCCGATGGAGGACGGCCTCCGCACCGAGATGGAGTCCCGCTTCGGCGGCGCCGACTTCCAGGACGTCCGCGTGCACTCCGGGGCCGCCGCGCAGCGCTCGACCGCCGAGCTCGGGGCCCACGCCTACACGGCGGGCAACCACGTCGTCCTGGGCGCGGACGGCGTGAACAAGCACACCGTCGCGCACGAACTCACCCACGTCATCCAGCAGCGTTCCGGCCCCGTCGCGGGCACCGACAACGGGTCCGGGCTGCGCGTGTCGGATCCCACGGACGCCTTCGAGCGAGCCGCCGAGGCCAACGCCCACCGCGTGATGTCCGGCCCGGTCCCCGCACACACCGGCCGGGAGGCGGCCCGGACGGCCGCAGGCCCCGTGGTGCAGCGCGACGTGCACGTGCAGCGGTACACGGACGACGCGGCCACCGGAATGCGTTTCTCGGCCACCGGCATGTACGCGTTCACGGTGGACGGACCCACGGTGTGGATCAGGGAGGGTGCGTTCGTCGATCCCGCCCTGCGCCAGGTCCGGGACGAACCGCCCCGGCCGATGCGCGGGCAGACCTACGTGCCGTACCAGCTCTCCCGCTACGTGCTCAACGACTGCCTGCACGCCGCCGAGGAGCTGATCAACAACCGGGTGGGTCAACTGGCCTACGGGGAGGGGGAGTACAGCCGCATCACCACGACGTACGGACAGGGCACCCGGTCGGAGAAGTTCGGGCAGTCGGAGCAGCGCAACGTCCAGCAGGCCCGCCGCTACCCCGGCCCCTCGAACCACGCGGCGGCCCCGCAGCCCGGGCAGGCGTTCGTGATCCTGGCCAGCGACACCGGCGAGGAGGAGATGAGCCCCTTCCACGCCGCTGCGGTGATCGGCCGGGACGGCAACGACTGCGTGACGCTCGAAGTCTGGTCCAGCCCGGGGACCAGCACCGCGTTCGCGAGGGCCTACACGATCGGCAGCGCGGACGCGTCCTTCCACGGCTACTGGGAGAACCAGTACTTCAGCGGCACGAACGCCCTCACCGTCGTCCTGGACCCGGCCCGGGCGGGGGACCTCGTCCTCGCCGCCGTCCCGCAGCCCGCCAACCCGGCGGTCTAGGTGTCCGGTTCAGAGGCCGGTGACGATGCGGCTCTGGTTGCTCTCCCGTTGACATCGCGGAGTCCGGTGGCATGGCGAGCGGTCGCGTCAGACGAGCGGGCCGGCGTTCAACGCGCGGGGGCAGCCGGTGGGGTGCCGCGTAGCCCGGCTGCGGCTCGGGCCAGCGCGGCGAGGGCCGGTGAGTGGTGGCCTGCTGGACATGCGAGCACCGTCGTGATGTCCGGGGCGTCGACAACGGGCACCGCGACGTGGCCGGGCCACTGCCAGGCGCGACTGGAGGCAGGGATGACGAACAGAGACGTGCCTGACGGCCCGGGCGGGAAGACCCGCTCCGGGCACCCACTGCCTGGCCTGCCGTCAGAAGAGGAAGACGTAACCGGTGGCGACCTCCGCGCAGCCGCGGCTGGGGTGCTCGGCCTCGAAGGAGACCGGCTCGCCGTACCAGTTCCCGGTGGCGGTGATGACCACCGGAGCCCACACGGGATCACATCCTGCGTCCGGCTTGATCCTCCCGAAGTCACCCCTGGCCTCGGCGAGTACGGCGCAGGCGTCCATGGCGGTGGGGTGGGTACCGCCCGCCGGGCCGCACTCCAGGGTGACGCTGTCGGGTCCGGGTCCGGGTCCGGGTCCGGGGCCGGATGCGGTGATGGTCAGGGTCAGTGACGCGCTGGGTTCCGCCTGCGGGACGGCGGACTCAGCGGCACCGGCCGCCGTGGGCAGGGCGAGGGTGGTGAGGGCGGTGAGGGCGGCTGCGGCGGTGACGAACGAGCGCACCGGTAAGCCGCCGCGGGTGGTGGTCCTTCTCATGGGTCGTTTCTCCTCGAATGCGGCTCTGTGACGATGCGGCGAGGCTAGCAACACGCGCCGGACCGCATAACCACTTTCATCGCCCACCAGGGAGGAACTTCGGACCCACGTCACAGCGAAGCGCCCCATGCGGCCCGGGAGACCCCCTCATGCTCGGCGACCGGGCCCTGCGTTGAGTTCATCAGGCCCGCCGGCGTCTCCTCCCCGTAGGCGCCGGCGGTCAACGCCGCGTACGACCGGCAGCGCGGCGGACCGGAGCGTGCGCCTGGCTGTCAGAACTCGGGGCGGAGCATCTCGTACAGACCGCGATGCCGAGGTGACGTCTGTCGTCGTCAGCCGAGAGCGTCGAGCAACTCGCGCTCGCGCGGAACGCTGAGGCCGGCCCGCCGTGTCCGGTCCAGACCTTGTGCGCGTTCCCAGCGCAGGGTGTCGGCCAGCATGTCCGCCCGGGGCCGGTGACGCAGTCCCGCGGCGCGCGCCGCGGAGCCGTCACGGGCCGACCATCCTTCCCAGCCCGGCTCGACCAGCCACATCGGCAGCGACTCGGGCCCCATGTACTGGGCCACACCGCTCGCGAGCAGCCATGCCGAGTCAGCGGCGATCACCGGACCGGTGTGGCCGCCAACGGTGCGGCACAAACCGATCCATTCTCCGAAGGGAACGACCGGGCCGACAGCGTTGTAGGTGCCGGTGCTTCCCCCCTCCGCGGCGTCGAGCAGCCAGGCGGTGAGATCCCGCACGTCGACTACCTGGGTCGGCATGGCCGGTGTGTCGGGAACCAGCAGCGGCCCTCGCGGATCGCGTGCGGCCCGGGCCACCCAGTAGCCGGAGCGTCCACTGTGATCGCCCGGGCCGCCTATGAGACCGGCGCGCGCGATGAGGAGACGGTCGCCCACGGCGGCCGTGGACGCCTGCTCGCAGGCGACCTTCGCCTCGCCGTACAGCGTGCGGTCGGCCTCGCTCCGGTCGGTGGGAGCCAGGAGGGCCGTGGACTCGTCCGCATCCGGCGTGGCATGGGAGGCGTATGCGTTGCCGGAGGAGACGTAGACCCAGTGCCCGGACCGGCCGCCCAGTGCGTCGAGCGCCTCACGAACGAAGCCCGGCTGCCATGACACCTCGATGACCGCATCCCATTCGCGGTCGAGCAGTGGTGCGTACGCCGAAGGATCACGTCGGTCGGCGGCCACCAGCACCGCTCCCTCCGCGACTTCCCCGCTTTCGCCGCGGGCGAGGCACGTCACCCGGTGACCGCGCTCCATAGCCTGCCGCGACAGCTCCCGGCCCACCCATGCCGTTCCGCCCAGAACCAGGATCTCCATCCTGACACCCAAGCACCGCGACGCCGGGAACCCGGGCGAGTTCGCCGACAGCGGACCCGATGCCGTCAACGGATCGCCGCGGCCCGCACGCAGCGCATCGGGCAGACGCGAAGCAGCGCCCCGCCGTCCGTCCCCGCCCTCGCGTGCTAGTGGGCCCGTCCCCTCCCCAGGACGGGACCGCCTGGACGGAGCGGTGCCCCGGCTCACCGGCCGAGCCCTTCGAGGTGGTCGCGGTTGACCTTGCCCAGCTCGTCGAACCGACGGGTCAAATCATCCTCCGCAGCAGCCTGCGGCTCCCCGGCCAAGCCGCCGGACCCGTCCGCCTCGCCGGGGTCCTGGCCGTCACCGTGCGGGATCACGACGCAGCCACCTTTCCGGTGCAGTTCGCCGCGTGGCGGCGAAGAAGCACGACGCAGTCGCTCACCTCCGACCAGTCGTAGACCTCCCTGGCCTGGTCCATCGCCCCCACCAGGCGCACACACTCAGCGCACGCCACGCTGACCGGCTCCCTGTCTTCCATCCCCATGAACCTCCTTGTTCGCTCTGCGTACCTGTCTGCTCACAGACTTGTGTGCGTGCGGGTAGCCCCGAAAGGGGTGAGCTGTTGTCGGTTCACGGGACGACAAGTGGGAGTAGATATGCCCGAACAAGCGGACGAGGAAGCCGGGTTGCAAGCTCGACAGGTCCTGGCCGAGTACCTCTGACGGCTTTCCCGTCGTCCCCGTGCGCGACTCCAAGCGGCCGGAGGGGAACCCTGTCGTCTGCTCCCGTGAGGCATGGGCCGCGTTCGTGGCCTCCGCCCAGGGCGGCCGCTTCGACGTGTGACGTAGCCGCTTGTGGCAGTGGACAGCCCTCGGACTCCGCGCGAGTTCCGGGGGCTGTCTGTTGACGCAGAGCGACAGGACTGGGGGGATTCGGAGGGGATGCGTAACCCTCTGGCCGTCGTCTCGTTGGGCCTGTCACCCGTTGTCCCTGGCCTGGGCCAGGGCGGGAGAGTGGGGCGGGTGGGACTCGAACCCACGGCCGACGGATTATGAGTCCGCTGCTCTAACCGGCTGAGCTACCGCCCCGTTCGGCGCGTCGTGCACAGCCGTACGCGCCGTCTGCCGCAGCATAGCTCCTCATACGATCTCCCGCCCGTACGGGGCTGCGGCCCTCGGGGAGGGAGACAACGGTCACGCCCGGACGGTTCCCGTCCCTGCCGGGCTCATGGGCGCGGAGGCTCTGCGGCAGCAAAAAGGGGCCCGTACGGGGCCCCTCGGATGATGTGCTCCCCCGACTGGACTCGAACCAGTAACCTGCCGGTTAACAGCCGGCTGCTCTGCCAATTGAGCTACAGGGGACTGCCCTGCTCGGGTGCCCCGCCCGTCTCCGGGGGCGCCCCCTCGCTGCGAGCAATACATTAGCGCATGCCAGGCCGTGCTTCGAAATCGGTAACCGCGCTGGATCTGGGCACCCTGGTCAGTGACTGAAGGACTCCGACGGAAGGGTTGTCGAGCATGCGGTACCGACTGACGTTCCTCACCGGTCTGGCGATCGGCTACGTGGCCGGGGCCAGGGCGGGCCGGGAGCGCTACGAACAGCTGCGCAAGCAGGCCCAGCGGTTCACCGAGAACCCGGCCGTCCGCAACACCGTGGAGGCCGCGGCCGTCAGCGGGCGCGACGCGGCGGGCAAGGCGTGCGGCGTGGTGGCCGACCGGGTGGGTGACCGGCTGCCGGAATCGGTGACGGAGCGGATGCGCAAGGTCTCCGCCCGCGACGGCGGCGGGGCGCGGGACGACTGGGGCACCGCCAGCCGCTGAGCCGGAGCGGTGCCGCCGCGGGCCCCCGGGACGGACGTCCGCCCGGGGGCCGCAGCCGTCCGGCGGGGCGGCTCAGGTCCGCGTCAGGTCGGTGAGGGGCACGGCCGGGTCGGCGAGGGCGTGCGGGTCCACGCGCCGCCCGGAGCGGATCAGGGCCTGGATCGGCCCGGTGACGTCCCAGACGTTGGCGTTCAGCCCGGCCAGCACCCGGTTGTCGCGCAGCCAGAAGGCGACGAACTCGCGCTTGCCCACGTCGCCGCGGCACACCACCTGGTCGTAGGTGCCCGGCGGCGCCCAGCCACTGTATTCGAGGCCCACGTCGTACTGGTCGGAGAAGAAGTAGGGGACGCGGTCGTAGGCGACCTCCCGGCCGAGCATCGCGCGGGCGGCGGCCGGACCGGTGTGCAGGGCGTTCGCCCAGTGCTCGACGCGCAGCCCGGTGTCCCACAGGGGGTGGTGGACGGAGGCGGCGTCTCCGGCAGCGTGGATGGCCGGGTCGGAGGTGCGCAGGGCGGCGTCCACGGCGATGCCTCCGGTCACCGGGTCGATGGCCAGGCCCGCGGCCTCGGCGAGCGCGGTGCGCGGGGCGGCGCCGACGGCGGCGAGGACGCCGTGCGCCGGGTACTCCTCGCCGTCGTCGGTGCGGACGGCGAGCACCTGCCCGTCCTGGCCGGTGATCTCGGTGAGCGCGGCGCCGAAGGCCAGCCGGACGCCGTGTTCGCGGTGCAGGTCCGCGAAGAGCGCGCCCAGTTCGGGGCCGATGACGCGGTGCAGCGGGGTGGGGTCGCGTTCGATGAGGGTGACCTCGGTGCCGTAGGCGCGGGCCGCCGCCGCCACCTCCAGGCCGATCCACCCGGCCCCCGCGATGACGAGGTGCCCGTTCTCCCGGCCGAGCCGGGTGAGCATGCCCCGGAGCTGGTCGGCGTGGGCCAGGCGGCGCAGGTGGTGGACGCCGGCCAGCCCGGTGCCGGGGACGTCCAGGCGGCGCGGCTCGGCGCCGGTGGCCAGCAGCAGCGCGTCGTACCGCAGGACGGTGCCGTCGCCGAGCCGGACGGCGCGGGCCTCGCGGTCGATGTGGACGGCCGGCTGGCCGAGGTGCAGCTCGATCTCCGCCTGCGCGTACCAGCCGGGGGCGTGGACGCACAGGCTCGCGCGGTCGTCGGTCCCGGTGAGGTAGCCCTTGGAGAGCGGGGGACGCTCGTAGGGGTGCTCGCGTTCGTCACCGATCAGTATCACGCGGCCGGTGAAGCCTTCGGCCCGCAGCGTCTCGGCGGCCTTGGCCCCGGCCAGTCCGCCGCCGATGATGACGAACGTTCGGTGTGCGTCCACCACGTTGGTGCCTCCTCGCTGCCGTTCCCGTCGCCCCCCGGATGTCCACCAGGGAGCGTCCCGCATCGCCGGGATCACGGGAAGGGCGCAGACACATTGTGCGGACCTGCGGTGTCGCGGCCGGGCGAACCGCGCGCCGCCGGGCGTGTTACGCCGCGTGCCGCGTCACACGGGGCTCCGGACGCCCGTACGGGTGAGCCGGGCGTGCAGGGAGCGGGCGGAGAGGTCGGTGAGGCAGGCGATCTGGTCGACGACGGCGCGCACCCGCGCCGCGTCGTCCGCGGCCTGGGCGTACAGGGCGCGGAACTGCGGGTCGAGGCCGTCCGGGGCGCGCAGGATCAGCGTCTCGGCCAGTTCGGCGAGGACGATGCGCTGGTCGGCGCGGAGCCGTTCCTGGTCGGGGCGCTGCATGACGTAGCGGTCGGCGACGGCCTTGAGCACGGCGCACTCCAGCCGCGCGGAGCGGGGGACGACGAGGCCGGCGGCGTACCGGGTGAGCGGTCCGGGGCCGTGGGCGGCCCGGGTGGCGTGCTCGGCGGCGAGGCAGAACCGGCCGATGAGCTGGCTGGCGGCGTCCTTCAGCCGGGCCTGGGCGCCGGCGGTGCCGTCGTAGCCGTGCGGCCACCACTCCTCGTCCAGGAGCCGGTCGAGCGCCTCGGCCAGTTCGGCCTCGTCGGTGCCGGGCGGGGCGTAGCGGTCGCGGGCGAGGGCGAAGACCGCGGTGCGCTCGGGGTCGGCGAGCAGGACGTTGGGGTCCAGGTGGCCGGCGTGCAGGCCGTCCTCCACGTCGTGCACGGAGTAGGCGACATCGTCGGCCCAGTCCATGACCTGCGCCTCGAAGCACTGCCGGTCGGCCGGTGCGCCCTCGCGGTACCAGGCGAAGACGTCGGCGTCGTCGGTGTAGACGCCGAACTTGGGCGAGCCCGGGTCGGTGGGGTGCTCGCCCTGCGGCCACGGGTACTTGGTGGCGGCGTCCAGCGCGGCCCGGGTGAGGTTGAGGCCGACGGGGCGGCCGTCGGCGGTGAACCGCTTGGGTTCCAGCCGGGCCAGCAGCCGCAGCGACTGGGCGTTGCCCTCGAAGCCGCCGCAGGGCTCGGCGATCTCCGCGAGTATCTGCTCCCCGTTGTGCCCGAACGGCGGGTGGCCCAGGTCGTGGGCGAGGCAGGCGACCTCGACCAGGTCGGGGTCGCAGCCGAGCGCGGCGCCCAGTTCCCGGCCGACCTGGGCGCACTCCAGCGAGTGCGTGAGGCGGGTGCGCGGTGTGGCGTCCCAGGCGTGCGGGCTGGACCCGGGGGTGACGACCTGCGTCTTGCCCGCGAGGCGGCGCAGCGCCGCGGAGTGCAGGACCCGGGCGCGGTCCCGCTGGAAGGCGGTGCGTCCCGGGCGTTTGTCGGGCTCCGCCTCCCAGCGTGCGGTGTCGCGGGGGGCGTACGTCGGGCCGGGGTCCCATCCAGCGTGCATACGCCGACGGTAACCGGCGCCTGTGTCAGGCGGCGCGCCGCGTCGTGCTTCCGCACGCCGTGCCCGGCCCGCGTGCCGCGCGGGCCAGGGCCTCGTCGTAGCGGTGCAGGACGAGCCGGGCGAGCGCCGGGTGGTCGCCCAGCGGTGCGGCGGCGGGCACGCCGGGCCCGGCGTCGCGGGCGCAGCGGGCGGCGAACAGGCCGGGGGCGGTGAAGTAGGAGGCCAGGGCGACGCGGCGGCATCCGTCCGCGCGCAGGGCGGCGACGGCCCGCGGCACGGTCGGGGCGGCGGCCGAGGCGTAGCCGGGCAGGACGGGGACGCCGCCGAGCCTGCGGGAGAGCAGGGCGGCGGTGCGCTCGGCGTCGGTGGCGGACCGGGGGTCGCGCGAACCGGCCGCCGCCAGCACGACGCCGTCGGGGCGGGGGTGGCCGTCCCGGTGCGGCCCGGTGCGGCCCGGCCACGTGCGCAGGGCCTCGGCGAGCCGGTCGTACAGGGCCTCGGCGAGCAGTGGGTGCGGGCCGAGCGGCGCCGCCTGGGACAGCCGCAGGTGCCCGGCGGCGCGGGCGGCCTCCGGCAGGTCGTGCCGCACGTGGTGGCCGCGCCCGAACAGCAGCGGCACGAGGACGGCGGCGCCCGGACGGTGGGCGGCCAGGGTGCCGGTCAGCAGCGGGGCGTTCAGTTCGATGTGGGCCAGTTCGACGCGCAGCTGCGGCCGCAGGGCCCGTACCCGTTCCAGCAGGGCGCGCACCGTGTGCGGGGCCGCCGGGTCCCGGGAGCCGTGGGCCACGGCGATCAGGGTGGGCGGTGCGGCGGGTGGGGGCATGGGACGTGTCCGGGGTCCGGTGGCGGGGGCGCCGTGGGCGCCGTGGGGCGGGAGCAGGTCGGGGGGCGCCGTCATGGGGCGAGTCTGGCCGGTGCCGGTTGCCGGGCCGTTGCGCCCGGGTCACCGCGGGTTGCGGGCGCCTCACGCCCGCGCGGCGCGGCGGCGGAGGGCCGCTTCCCCGCCCCGTAACACGCGCGGGTGCCCCCTTTAACACGGCCCACGCACACTGACCGGCATGAACGCCACGCCCGCACCCGCCGCCCCGCAGCCCGTGGACACCCACTGCCCGTACTGCTCGCTCCAGTGCGGCATGGGGCTGCGCGTCACCGGCGGCGGCCCCGGCCGTGCGGCCGTGGAGGTGACCGAGCGCACCGCGTTCCCCGTGAACCGGGGCGCGCTGTGCGGGAAGGGCCGCACCTCCCCGGCGCTGCTCGCGCCCGGGGCCCGGCTGACGGAGCCGCTCGTGCGGCGCTCCCCGGGCGGTCCGCTGGAGCCCGCCGGGTGGGACGAGGCGCTGGACCGCGTCGCGGGGGAGCTGGCCCGGCTGCGGACGGCGCACGGGCCGGACGCCTGCGCCGTCTTCGGCGGGGGCGGCCTGACGAACGAGAAGGCGTACCTGCTGGGCAAGTTCGCCCGGCTCGTGCTCGGCACCTCGCAGATCGACTACAACGGCCGGTTCTGCATGTCCTCGGCCGCCGCCGCGGGGACCCGGGCCTTCGGGCTGGACCGGGGGCTGCCGTTCCCGCTGGCGGACATCGGCGAGAGCGGCTGCGTCGTCCTCGTGGGCGCCAACCCGGCCGAGACGATGCCGCCCGCGATGCGCTACTTCACCCGGATGCGGGAGAACGGCGGCACGCTGATCGTCGTCGATCCGCGCCGCACCCGCACGGCCGAGCAGGCCGACCTGCACCTGGCACCCCGGCCGGGGACGGACCTGGCGCTGGCGCTCGGCCTGCTGCACCTGGTCGTCGCGGAGGGGCGCACGGACGAGGCGTACATCGCCGCGCGCACGTCGGGCTGGCCGCAGGCGCGGGCCGCGGCGATGGCGCACTGGCCGGAGCTGGTCGAGCGCGTCACCGGCGTGCCGGTGCCGCTGCTGCGCACGGCGGCCGCCCGGTTCTGCGACGCGGACTCCGCGATGGTGCTCACCGCGCGCGGGCCGGAGCAGCAGGCGAAGGGCACCGACACCGTCGGGGCCTGGATCAACCTCACCCTGGCCACCGGACGGGCCGGGCGCCCGCACTCGGGGTACGGCTGCCTGACGGGCCAGGGGAACGGGCAGGGCGGGCGCGAGATGGGCCAGAAGGCCGACCAGCTCCCCGGGTACCGCATGCTCACCGACCCCGCCGCGCGGGAACACGTCGCCGGGGTGTGGGGCGTGGACCCGGCGACGCTGCCGGGCCCCGGCCGCAGCGCCTACGAACTGCTCGACGCGCTCGGCGGGGACGTCCGCTCGCTGCTGGTGCTGGGCTCCAACCCCGTCGTCTCGGCGCCCCGGGCCGCGCACGTGGAGGAACGGCTGCGGTCGCTGGACTTCCTCACGGTGTGCGACGTGGTGCTGTCCGAGACGGCGCGGCTGGCCGACGTCGTCCTGCCGGTGACGCAGTGGGCCGAGGAGAGCGGCACGATGACGAACCTGGAGGGCCGGGTGCTGCTGCGCCGCCGGGCCCTCGACCCGCCCCCGGGGGTGCGGTCGGACCTGGCGGTGCTGAACGGGCTGGCGGCGCGGCTCGGCTGGGAGAAGGGCTTCCCCGCCGACCCGGAGGAGGTCTTCGAGGAGCTGCGCCGGGCCACGGCGGGCGGACCCGCCGACTACTCGGGCATCACCTACCGGCGCATCGCGGAGGAGGACGGCGTCTTCTGGCCCTGCCCCGCGGTGCCGAAGGCCCCGGCGGGGGGCCCGGCGGCGGACGGCGGTGCGGGCGGACGGGCGGCGGGGCCGGACCCGGGCGGGCCGGGGGCGGACGGGCCGGGCACACCGGAGCCGGGGGCGGCCGGGCCGGGCGGGCCGGGGGCGGGGGCGCACCCGGGCACGCCCCGGCTGTTCCTCACCCGGTTCGCCACGCCGGACGGGCGGGCCCGCTTCGCCCCCGTCACGCACCGGCCCTCCGCCGAGGAGCCGGACGCGCAGTACCCGGTGGTGCTGACGACGGGCCGGGTGCTCGCCCAGTACCAGTCGGGCGCCCAGACCCGCCGCGTGGACGAGCTGAACGCCGCCGCGTCGGGTCCGTTCGTGCAGCTCCACCCGGAGCTGGCCGGGCGGCACGGCATCGCCGAGGGCGACCCGGTGGCCGTCACCTCGCGCCGGGGCCGCGCGGTGGCCCCGGCGCGCGTCACCCGCGCGATCCGTCCCGACACCGTGTTCATGCCGTTCCACTGGGCGGGTGAGGGCCGCGCCAACACGCTCACGAACCCGGCCCTGGACCCGGTGTCCCGGATGCCGGAGTTCAAGGTGTGCGCGGTGCGCGTGGAGCGCGCCTGAGCCGGCGGCGCGGCGGTCGCGCCTGTGCCAAGTGTCTTGTCAGGACCTGCGGTTGCTCATAGAGTCCGGCGCGGCAGTAAGTGGGAGCGCTCCCACTGGTCCCCCACCCACCGCTCCTGCCGAAGGGACACCATGACACCTCGCATACGATCCGCCGCGCTGGCCCTGCTGGCCGTGCTCGGCACCCTGACCGGCCTGCTGGCGACGGCGGCCCCGGCGCAGGCGGACGTCCTCATCTGCGACCAGTACGGCAGCACCACGATCCAGGGCCGCTACGTCGTCCAGAACAACCGCTGGGGCACCAGCGCGACCCAGTGCGTGAACGCGACGGGCACCGGCTTCCAGGTCACGCAGGCGGACGGCTCCGTGCCGACGAACGGCGCCCCGAAGTCCTACCCGTCGGTCTTCAACGGGTGCCACTACACCAACTGCTCGCCGGGAACGAACCTGCCCAAGCGGGTCAGCACGATCGGCAGCGCGCCCTCCAGCATCTCCTACAGCTACGTGAACAACGCCGTCTACAACGCGGCGTACGACATCTGGCTCGACCCGGCGCCCAAGACCGACGGCGTGAGCCAGACCGAGATCATGATCTGGTTCAACCGCGTCGGTCCGGTGCAGCCGATCGGCTCGCCCGTCGGCACGGCCAGCATCGGCGGCCGCACCTGGCAGGTGTGGACCGGCAGCAACGGCCACAACGACGTGATCTCCTTCCTCGCCCCGTCGGCGATCAGCAGCTGGAGCTTCGACGTCATGGACTTCGTGGACGAGACCGTCCGCCGGGGCATGGCCGGCCAGAACTGGTACCTGACGAGCGTCCAGGCCGGTTTCGAGCCCTGGCAGGGCGGCGCGGGCCTGGCGGTCAACTCCTTCTCGTCCTCGGTGAACGACGGCGGCGGTGACGACGGGGGCGGCGAGGACCCGGCGCCCGGCCCCGCGGCCTGCCGGGTCGACTACTCCGCCAACGTGTGGCCGGGCGGCTTCACCGCCGACGCCACCATCACCAACACCGGCGGCAGCGCGGTCGACGGCTGGGAGCTGGCCTTCACGCTGCCCGGCGGACAGTCCGTGGTCCACGCCTGGAACGCGACGGTCAGCCCGTCCAGCGGCGCGGTGACGGCCCGCAGCAACGGCTCCAACGGCCGCATCGCGGCGAACGGCGGCACCCAGTCGTTCGGCTTCCAGGGCTCGTACACGGGCTCCTTCAGCGAGCCGGGCTCGTTCCGCCTCAACGGCGTCCCCTGCACGGTGGCGTGACCTGACGCCACCGCCGGCCCGGGGCGTCTTCCCCCCGCTCGTGCCGGGCCACCTGCCGGCCGGGGCCCCTCCCAGGGGTTCCGGCCGGCGGCCGTTCCCGGGCACGCCGCCCGCCATCACTCGTTCGGGTGCTGGTCGGGCGGACCTTCCGCCACGGCCCCGCCCGCTTGACCAGGATGGCCCACGCCGGGCTGGGGCCGAGCGGCCGGAGTTGATCCGTGCCGCGCCGGTGCGCCGGGCCGAAGGCCGTGCCGGGCGCCCGGACGCCGACGGCACGGGGCCGGTCCCAGCACGCGGTGCCCGGACACACGTCCCGGCACGAGCGAACGCAGGGGAACCGCTGTGCACCTGACGCCACACGAGCAAGAACGCCTGATGATCCACCTGGCGGCGGACGTCGCCGGGAAGCGCCGGGCACGGGGGGTGCGGCTCAACTACCCCGAGACCATGGCGTTGCTGATCGTGCACGTCCTCGAAGGCGCCCGGGACGGCAGGACGGTCGCCGAGCTGATGTCCTCCGGGCGGAAGGTGCTCACCCGGGAGGAGGTGATGGAGGGGGTCCCGGAGATGATCGAGAACGTGCAGGTGGAGGCCACGTTCCCCGACGGCACGAAGCTGGTCACCGTCCACGGGCCCTTCCCCGAGGCCGCGGAGGACGACGAGAGGACCGTCTGCCCCGGGAAGGTGGAGTTCTCCCCGCTCAAGGGAGACGAGGTCGTGGCCTTCAACGAGGACGCCAGGCGGCTGGAGCGCGTCACGACGCTGACGGTGGGCAACCCGACCGACCGCCCCGTCCAGGTCGGTTCCCACTACCACTTCGCCGAGGCCAACACCGGGCTGGAGTTCCCCCGCAAGGAGGCGTGGGGCAAGCGCCTGAACGTGCCCGCCGGCAGTTCCGTCCGCTTCGAGCCCGGCATCACCGAGGAGATCGAGCTGGTGCCCATCGAAGGCGAGCGCGTGGTCCACGGGCTGCGCGGCAGGGCCGAGGGGCTGCCCGAGAAGGTCAACGGCTCCCTCGACCGGACCAAGGGCTCGTTCGGCAAGGAGCGCGCGTGAACCCCACGACCCGGTGTCCCGACTGCTCCTGCTGCCCGGCGGAGCCGACGCCCTTCGACCCGCTGTCCCGTGCCGCCTACGCGGACCGGTTCGGACCGACGACCCGCGACCGCGTCCGTCTCGCCGACACGGCGCTGCGCGTCAGGATCGAGGACGACTGGTCGGGCGGCCCCGGGCGCAGCGGCAACGAGATGGTCTTCGGCGGCGGCAAGGTGATCCGCGAGTCGATGGGGCAGTCGGCCGTGCCGCGCGACCGCGGCAAGCGCGCGTCCGGCGCGGGAGCTCTCGCACCGCCCCCCGACACCGTCATCACCGGCGTCGTCGTGCTGGACCACTGGGGCGTCGTCAAGGCCGACGTCGCCCTGCGCGACGGCGACATCGTCGCGCTCGGCAAGGCGTACAACCCCGAGACGATGGACCCGCTGCACGAGGGCGCGACCCGGCACAACGGCATCGGCCCGGCGCCCACCGACTTCGTCATCGGGCCCGAGACCGAGGTCATCGCGGGCAAGGGCAGGCTCCTCACCGCCGGCGGGATCGACACGCACGTCCACTTCATCTGCCCCGGCCAGGTCGACGAGGCGCTGGCCGCGGGCGTCACCACGCTCATCGGCGGCGGTACCGGCCCGGCCGAGGGCAGCACCGCCACCACCGTGACCCCGGGCTCCTGGCACATCGACCGGATGTTCGAGGCGCTGGACGGCTTCCCGGTCAACATCGGGCTGCTCGGGAAGGGCGCCACGATGTCGCGGGAGTCCATGCTCGACCAGGTGGACGCCGGTGTCATCGGGCTCAAGATCCACGAGGACTGGGGCGCCACCCCGGCCGTCATCGACGCGTGCCTGGAGGTCTGCGAGAAGACCGGCGTGCAGCTCGCGCTCCACGCCGACTCGCTGAACGAGGCCGGTTTCGTCCAGGACACCATCAAGGCCATCGGCGGGCGCCCCCTGCACGTCTTCCACGTCGAGGGCGCCGGAGGCGGCCACGCGCCCGACATGATCAAGATGGTCGGCGAACCGAACGTGCTCCCGGCCTCCACCAATCCGACGCGCCCGCTGACCGTCAACACGGTCAAGGAGCACTTCGACATGGTGATGGTCTGCCATCACCTCAACCCGAAGGTCGAGGAGGACCTGGCCTTCGCGGACTCCCGCATCCGGCCCTCCACGATGGCCGCCGAGGACATCCTCCACGACCTCGGCGCCATCTCGATCATGTCCTCGGACGCCCAGGCCATGGGCCGCATCGGCGAGATGATCATGCGTACCTGGCAGACCGCGCACGTCATGAAGGTCCGCCGCGGCTTCCTGGAGGAGGACCAGCCGCCCGGCAGGCCCACGGCCGTCGCACCGAAGGCCGGGAAGGCGAGGGGCGCGAAGGCGGCGGACGCGAAGGCGGCGGACGCGGTGCGCGGCGGCACGGCGCCGGGCGACGGGACGCCGGAACCGGAACCGCCGCCGGCCGACAACCGGCGCGCCCGGCGGTACGTGGCGAAGTACACCATCAACCCCGCTCTCGCCCAGGGCATCGACGCCGTCGTCGGGTCGGTGGAGCCGGGCAAACTGGCCGATCTGGTGCTGTGGGAGCCGAAGTTCTTCGGCGTCAAGCCGCACATGGTCATCAAGGGCGGGCAGATCGTGTACGCCCAGGTGGGTGACGCCAACGCGTCCATCCCCACCCCGCAGCCGGTGCTGCCGCGCCCCATGTGGGGGGCCACGGGCCGGGCGCCCGGCTCCGTCTCCTACAACTTCGTCACCGAGCGGGCCCTCAGGAAGGGGCTGGGCGAGGGCGGCGGGCTGACCAAGCGGTTCAGGGCCATCAAGAACACGCGCGCCGTCACGAAGGCCGACATGCGGGAGAACAACGCCACGCCGGACGTGCGCATCGACCCCGACACCTACGAGGTCCTCATCGGCGGAGCGAAGGTGACGGACGTGACGACGTTCGTCGACGGGCAGATCGTCGACCGCGCCTACGTCTCCGAACTGCCCATGGCCCAGCGGTACTTCCTCTTCTGAGTCCGGTGCAGGCCCCCGGGCCCCGGGGCGCACCGCCCGGGGCCCGGCCGGTGCGGGCCCGGAACGCGAGCCACGAGGAGGAAGGAGGAAAGGTGACCCCACGCCCCATGAACCGTGCCGCACTGTTCATCCTGGCCGACGGCCGGTTCCCCGCCGGAGGGCACGCCCAATCGGGCGGGGCCGAGGCGGCCGTGGCGGCGGGCCGGGTCCGCGACGCGGACTCGCTCCAGGAGTTCTGCCGGGGACGGCTGCACACCGCGGGCCTGGTCGCGGCGGCGCTGGCCGCCGCGGCCGCCGCGGGGCACGCCCCGCTGGAACTGGACGAAGCCGCCGACGCCCGCACCCCCGTGCTGGCCCTGCGGACCACCGCCCGCAGACTCGGCCGCCAGATGATGCGCGCCGCCCGCGCCACCTGGCCGTCGGCCGGGCTGGACGCGCTGGCCGCCGCCCGGCCGCAGGGAGCGCACCAGCCGGTGGTGCTGGGCCTAGCCGCCCGGTCGGCCGGGCTGGCACCACTGGACGCCGCGTCGGCGGCGGTCTACGAGGCCGTCAGCGCGCCCGCCACCGCGACGGTCCGGCTGCTGGGCCTGGACCCGTTCGACGCCACCGCCGTCCTCGCCCGCCTGGCGCCGGAGCTGGACCGGGTCGCCGCAACCGCCGCCGACGCCGCCCGGCGCGTCCGCGCGGAGGGCACGGACGCGCTTCCGGCCGCCTCCGCACCGCTGCTGGACGTCACCGCGCAGCAGCACGCCGCCTGGCCGGTACGCCTGTTCGCGTCCTGAGCGCCCGTGAACCGGCCACCGCACACCGGGCGGCCGCCTCCCCCACCGGACCCAGTACCCGCGTCACCCACGCCCACCACGCCCACCACGCCCACCACGCCAGGGAGTCACGCATGCACCTCGGTTCCGACCTCGACGAGAGGTTCCCCCACCGGCACACCCACCGCGCCGCCGGACCCGGACGTTCCGACGGCACCCGGCGCGCCCTGCGCGTCGGCCTGGGCGGGCCGGTGGGTTCGGGCAAGACCGCCACCGTCGCCGCACTGTGCCGGGCCCTGCGCGCGGAGCTGTCCATCGCCGTGGTCACCAACGACATCTACACCCGCGAGGACGCCGACTTCCTGCTCCGCGAGGCCGTCCTGCCGCCCGAGCGCATCAGGGCCGTGGAGACCGGCGCCTGCCCGCACACCGCCATCCGCGACGACATCTCCGCCAACCTCGAAGCCGTCGAGGACCTGGAGGACGAGGCCGGCCCGCTCGACCTCGTCCTGGTGGAGTCCGGCGGCGACAACCTCACCGCCACGTTCTCCCGGGGGCTCGTCGACGCGCAGGTCTTCGTCATCGACGTGGCCGGCGGCGACGACATCCCGCGCAAGGGCGGCCCCGGCCTCACCACGGCCGACCTCCTCGTCGTCAACAAGACCGACCTCGCGCCGTACGTCGGGTCCGACCTGGCGGGCATGGCCCGTGACGCGAAGGCGCAGCGCGGCGACCTCCCCGTCGCCTTCACCTGCCTCAAGGAGGAGAAGGGCGTCGAGCCGGTCGCCGCCTGGGTCCGTGACCGCCTCGCCCACTGGACCGCGGGCGCCGCATGACCCGTACGACCGCAGACGCCGTGCCGACCGCCCGGCAGGCGCCTTTCGCGGGCGTCCGGGCCACCGCCCGCATCACGGCGGCCACCGGGGGCGGCATCACCACGCTCCCCGTCCTCGACGGCGACGGGCCCTTCGAGCTGCGGCGCCTGCGCTCCCGCGGCACCGAGGCGCGCGTGTGCGTCGTCGGCGCCATGAGCGCGCCGCTCGGCGGGGACCGGCTGCGCATCGAGGCCACCGTGCGGCCGCACGCGGTGCTCCACGTGACGTCCGCCGCCGCGACCCTCGCCCTGCGGGGCCCCGTGCCCGGCCCCGCCTCCTACGACGTCCACCTGACCGTGGCAAAGGAGGCCGGGCTGCACTGGCTGCCCAAGCCGCTGATCTGCGCCGCCGGCAGCAGCCTGCGGCAGACGTGGACGGTCGACCTCGCGCCCACCGCCCGGCTCGTGCTGCGCGAGGAGCAGGTGCTCGGGCGGGCGGGGGAGCCGCCCGGCCGGGTGGCCACCCGGCTCACCGTCCGGCGCGGCGGGCGCGTCCTCCTCGACCAGGAGGCGGCGTACGGGCCCGGGGTGCCCGGCTGGGACGGCCCGGCCGTCCTCGGCGGGCACCGCACGGCCGGGCAGCTCCTCGTGGTCGATCCCGCCTTCGCGGACGATCCGCCCGGGGCCCGGCTCCTCGGTGACCCGCCCGGCGACGGCCAGGCCCTCCTGACGCCCCTCGCCGGTCCCGCCGTGCTCGTCACCGCCGTCGCGCCGGACGGCCCGTGCCTGCGCCGCCTCCTCGACGGCCTGTGGAGCACGCTCGGCCGGGGCGGGCGGCCGGGGCCGGTGCCTCAGACGGACGGGGGCGGTTCCTCACCGAAGACCCAGGGGGCCAGGACGACGAGCCAGCCGTCCGGGTCGGAGAAGAGGACGGCTCCGCGCTCGGGCCAGTAGGGGTTGGCGGCGGCGACGGGGGTGTGGCCGCGTGCCGTGAGGCGGTCGGTGGCGGCCGCGACGGCCGCCGGGCCGCGCAGGTACAGCACGAGCTGGTTCTCCGGGTGCGGCTCCGGGACGCGCGGCGGGCTGCCGTGCTGGGTGATCTCCAGGTGCACCGGGGCGCCGGGCAGGCCGAACAACGCGCCGTCGTAGCCCGCGTGGCCGCGCCAGGCGCCCAGCAGCGGAAGGCCGAGGTCGTCGCGGTAGAAGTGCAGGACGGCGTCGTAGCGGGCGGTGGGGCGGGCGAACCGGACGGCGCCGGCGTCCAGGTGTCCGGGCCAGGTGTGCGTCATGGGGACGAGGATGGCCGTACCCCGCCCCTGGCGGAACCGCCCCGGGACGGGGCGCGGCTCGGGCGCGGGACCTACGCCCCGCGCCCCGTCGCGGGCGGGTCGTCAGCGGAGGGTGGTGAGAGCGGCGGCCTCGAAGGGGGTGAGGTCGTCGGTGCGGCCGCTGAGGATCTTCGCGGCCCACTCCGGGTCCCCCAGCAGGGCACGGCCGACGGCCACGAGGTCGAACTCGTCGCGCTCCAGCCGGTCGAGCAGCCCGTCGATGCCCGTGACGGCGCCGCGCTCGCCCTGGAAGGCGCGGGTGAACTCGTTGTCCAGGCCGACCGATCCGACACTGACGGTCGCCTTGCCGGTCAGCTTCTTCGCCCAGCCCGCGAGGTTGAGGTCGGAGCCGTCGAACTCCGGGAGCCAGTAGCGGCGCGTGGAGCAGTGGAAGGCGTCGGCTCCGGCCTCGGCGAGCGGGGTGAGGACGGCTTCGAGCTCCTGCGGCGACTCGGCCAGCCGGGCCTGGTAGTCGCCCATCTTCCACTGGGACATGCGGAAGAGGATCGGGAAGCCGGGCGAGACGGCCGCGCGGCAGGCGGCGACGATCTCGGCGGCGAAACGGGTGCGGGAGACGGCGTCACCGCCGTAGGCGTCGGTGCGCCGGTTCGTGCGGGCCCACAGGAACTGGTCGATCAGGTAGCCGTGGGCGCCGTGCACCTCGATGCCGTCGAAGCCGTTCGCCTCGGCCGCCGCCGCGCCGCGCGCGAAGGCGGCGATGACGTCGTCGAGGTCGGCGGCCGTCATCGCGCGGCCCGGCTCGGAGTCGTCCAGCGGTATGCCCGACGGGCCGACGCGGGGCGCCTCGGGGACGGGCGGGGCGCCCGCCGTGCGGGCCATGCCGACGTGCCAGAGCTGCGGCACGATGGCTCCGCCCGCGCGGTGGACGGCCCCCGCCACCTCGGCCCAGCCCGCGAGCGCGTCCTCGCCGTGGAAGCGCGGCACGCGGTCGCTGGTGCCCGCGGAGGCGTGGTCGACGTAGGTGCCCTCGGTGATGATGAGGCCCACTCCCGCGGCGGCGCGCCGCGCGTAGTACTCCGCGACGTCGGCGCCGGGCACGCCGCCGGGCGAGAACTCCCGGGTCATCGGCGCCATGGCGAGGCGGTTGCGCAGGGTCATGCTGCCCAGGGAGAACGGGCGGACGAGCACCTGCTCGGCACGCGCGGCGGGGCTGGAGGACATGAAGGTAACCACTTTCGTTCGACGGTGGCCGCGCCCTTCGGCACACGCGCGGCCACCCCACGCCAACCGCCGGGGCCGCGCGGCGATTCCCGGCCGGGCGGGTGGTTTCGCTCACGGCCCTTTGGCGGTGGGCCGGAGGGCGTGAGCGGGCGCACGCCCTCTGGGGAAGCGGGCTCCGGGCTGCCACACTCGGGCCATCACTCGCACCCCCACTGCGGAGGAGACCCCTCATGGCACGGTTGCGTACGGCCGCGACGCTCGCGGCACTGGCAGGTCTGACGCTCGGCTTCACCCCGGCCACCGCCGGGGAGGCGCGCGCGAGCGGCTACGTCGTGGTGCTCGACGGCTCACCCGGGGCCGCCTCGGCGTCCGGTGTCCGGGAGGCGGGGGCCCGCGTCACGGCGACGTACCGGGCCGCCCTGGACGGGTACGCGGTGCGTGCGACGCCCGCGCAGGCGCGGCGGCTCGCGGCGCTGCCGGGCGTCGAACGGGTCGTGCCGGACACGCCGGTGCGGGCGCTGGACACCGGGAGACCGGGCCTGGGCGCGCCCGAGTCGCCGCTGCGCCCGCTGGGCGTGCAGCAGCCCGCGCCCTGGCACCTGGACCGGCTGGACCAGCGCACGCTGCCGCTGGACGGCCGGTACGCCTACCCGCGCCGGGCGGGAGCCGGTGTCACCGCCTACGTCCTGGACACCGGCGTGCGCGTCACCCACCAGGAGTTCGGCGGCCGGGCCGTCCACGGCAGGGACGTCGTGGACGGCGACTTCGACTCCGGGGACGGCAACGGGCACGGCACGCATGTGGCGGCGCTCGTGGCCGGGGAGACGTACGGCGTGGCGAAGGCCGCCGACGTCGTCGCGGTGCGGGTGCTCAACGACCACGGCAGTGGCACGGTGTCCGGCATCATCGCGGGCATCGACTGGGTCGTGGCGCACGCGGACGGGCCCTCCGTGGTGAACATGAGCATCGGCGGCGCGGCCAACACGGCGCTGGACGCGGCGGTGCGCGGGGCCATCGCCGAGGGCCTCACCTTCTCGGTGGCGGCCGGCGGTTCGAACGGCGACGTGTCGCGGTACTCCCCCGCCCGGGTTCCCGAGGCGCTGACCGTGAGCGCGACGAACGAACGCGACGAACGGGCCCCGTTCGCCAACTACGGTCCGCTGATCGACCTCTTCGCGCCGGGCACGAACCTCACCTCCGCCTGGCACACCTCGGACACGGCCACAGCCACGCTGTCCGGCAGCTCCATGGCCGCCGCACTGGTCAGCGGCGCGGTGGCGCTGGAGCTGGGGCAGCGCCCGCACCGTGATCCGGCGGGCGTGGCGCAGGCGCTGACGGAGGCGGCCACCCCCGGCGTCGTGCGGAACCCGGGCGCCGGGACGACCGCCGGGCTGCTCAACGTCACCGCCCTGCGCTGAGCCGCCGCGCGCCCGGGGAGGTCCGCCCGCAGTCGCGGGACCACACGGTGACCCGGGCGCCGTGCGGCGCGGCCGTCGCGCACACGGTGAAGTAGCGGGCCAGCACGTCCCGTTTGACGGCCTCCGCGGGCACCTGGTCCAGCGGCTGGCCCTCGGGGTCGGCCAGGGTGACGATCGAGTCCTCGGCGAGCATCCGCCGGCGGATCTCGCGGGCCGGGTGCTCGACGCCGCGCAGGGTGCCGGACGCCTCGGGCGTCTCCCGCAGGGCGATGTCGTCGAGCGTCCGGTACCGGCGGGGGTCGTGCAGGAGCCAGTCCCGGCGGCGGGCGGGCAGGAACAGGACGGCGTCCCCGGGCGCCGTGGCCTCCCCGACAGCGCGGGCGACGGCCAGCGCGTCGTCCTTGCGGGCCTCGGGCGTGCGGACCGCCGCGTGCCACGGCACGAGCACCGCGGCCGCCGCCGCGAGGAGCAGCGCGAGCGCGGCCCGGGCATGCGCCGGGCGGAGAAGGCGGCGGCGCGGCCCGGACCGGTCCGCCGCCCGGTCCGCCGCCCGGTCGGCGGCGGCGCCGGCGAGCAGGGCCAGCCCGCTCACGCAGTACAGGACGTACCGGTCGACGTAGTACGGCCGCACCACCGACACGGCCAGCAGCGCTCCCCACGGCACGGCCAGCAGGGGCAGCGCGAGGTGCCGCACCGCGAAGGGGCCCCGGCGGGCACCGGGGGCGGTGGAACCGGCGGGGGCTCGGACGGCGGCCAGCAGCGCGGCGGCCGTCACCGTCCCGAGGAACGCGGCCCACTCGCCGGGCCCGGGGCGCGACAGCCAGCCGAGCTGGGCGCCGGACTGTCCCGCTGCGAGCGCGGCCAGCGGCGCCAGCCCGGCCGCCACGGCGGCGGCGCAGGCGGTGTGGGCGCGCCGGACGGCGCGGGGTGCGGCGGCCAGGCGCAGCGTCACCGCGTGCGCGGCCAGGGCCAGGACGGCGAACAGGTGCAGCCAGGAGGCGGCGAGCGCGAGCGCCACGTACCCCGCCCACCAGCGCGCCCCGCCGGGCAGGCCGCCGCCGGGGGCCTCCCGGTCACGGGTCCGGGCGGCGCAGGCCCGCACGAGGCACCACGTGGACCCCACCACGCACGCGGCCACCAGCGCGTACGAGCGGCCCTCCCGCGCGTAGTCCTGCACCGCGGGCAGGAGCGCGTAGGCGAGCCCGGCCAGCAGCCCGGCGCGCGGGGAGACCAGCCGCCGGCCGATGGCGGCGACGCCCGCCGCGGCGAGGGCGGTGGCGGCCACCGACGGCAGCCGCAGCGCCACCGTCCCGCCGTCCCACACCGCGAACCAGCCGTGCACGAGCGCGTAGTAGGCGGCGTGGACGGCGTCGACCTCCTGCACGAGGGCCCACAGCTGCGGCAGCGAGCGGTGGGCGACGGCCTCGGTGACGGCCTCGTCCCGCCACAGCGAGCCGCCGCGCCGGATGCCCCACGCGCCGAGCGCCAGCGCCACCAGCGCCGGGACCGCCCACACCGCCCACCCGGGCCACCCGGGCCGCGCGGGCCACCCAGGCCGCGCGGGCCACCCAGGCCGCGCGAGGCGCACCGGCCGCCTCCCGCCCGTCGGCCGCGGACGGCCGGCCGGGCGGACCGGAGCGGTCAGGGCGCGGTCTCCTCGGCGACCCAGCCCGCGTAGGCCGCGCTCGCCGTGACGGGGGTGGCGATGATCTCGGGCACGTCGTAGTCGTGGGCCTCCCCCAGGTAGCGCTCCAGCGCGTCGTAGCGGGCGGCGGTCGTCTTGAACAGCACCTGCCACTCCGGGTCGGTGCGCACCGCGCCCTCCCATCGGTAGACGGACGTGACGGGGCCGCTGATCTGGGCGCAGGCCGCCACCCGCCGGTCGACGGCCCCGGCGGCGAGGGCCTCGGCCTTCTCCGGGCTGTCGGTCGTCGTGAGCACGGTCAGAAGGGACTCCATGACGGGCACGGTAGCCGCCGGGCGGCACGGGTGGCACACGGGGATGCGGCGTCCCAACGTTGGGTGAACACTCGCCCGGAGCCGGACACCGCACCTCCCCGGGGCCGCCGCGCGCTCGTAGGTTGGACCGCCCGGTACCCGGATCTCCCGTGGGGGGAGGAGGCGGTCATGGGCGTACTGCGCTGGGAAGTCCTGCTCGCGGTCCTCGGTGTCGTCGTCCCGATCGCCGCAGCGCTGTACGAGTTCGTCTTCGTCGGCCGCAAACGGCTCGGCTACCGGGTGCAGATGGACACCACGGCGACCGACGTCGTCCACTCGCACCACGCGGGCGCGCTCCAGCAGATGCGGGACGGGGGCGGTGCCCGGCTGACCGATCCCTCCTTCGTGCTGCTGCGCGTCGAGAACGACGGTGCCACGCCCATCGACACCGGCGACTACGCCGTCCTCCCCGACGACAAGGTCGGTCTCCGCGTCAGGTTCCCCGGGCGCCGGGTGGCCGGGATGGTGGTGACGGAACTCAGCGACGACTTCCTGCGCCCGTGCTTCAACGAGGACTCGGGGCTGAGCGTCCGCGACGGCGTCATCGAGCTGCCCAAGGTGCCGCTCAACCGGTCCGCGCACTACAAGGTCCTCGCCCTGCTCGAACGCACGCCGGACGGCGGGGACGTGCCCGCCGGCGGGTTCCCCGATCCGGAGATCGTCGGGGGCGTCAAGGGCGGCGTCGGGAACGGCGGCATCCAGCGGACCCGGAGCCGGACGGGCGTCTCCCGGCCGGTCGTCGCGCTGATCTGCTTCCTCGTGCTGGTGGTCCTCGGCCAGGTCGCCCTGTCCCTCGGCGACGGACAGGCGGCGCCGCTGGACTGCGCGTCGGGACGGCTCACCCTCTCCGGCTCCACCGCCTTCGCGCCGGTGCTGCGCGACGCCGCCGACGCCTACCGCAGGACGTGCCCCGGCGCCCGCTTCACCGTCGCCGCCGAGGGGAGCACGGACGGGCTGCGCGCGCTGGAGCGCAGCGGGCACGAGAGCGGCGGGGAGTCCCCGGAGCACCTGGCGTTCACCGACGGCGCCAAGGGCGACGGCCATCCTCAACTGCTGCCCCGGCCCCTGGCGTTCTCCCTGTTCACCCTCGTCGTCAACGAGGAGGCGGGCGTGCGGGACCTCACGCTGGGGCAGATCAGGCGGCTGTACGCGGGCGAGGTCACCAGCTGGGAGCAGGTGGGCGGCGCGGACCGGCCGGTCCGCCTGGTGGGCCGCTACCCCGACTCCGGCACCCGCAGGACGTTCCAGCAGCAGGTGCTCGGCGGCAGGCAGGAGCCCGCGTACACCTCCGACGACTGCCGGACGCGGGCGCCCGGCGCTCCCGGGGGGCCGCTGCGCTGCGAACGCGGTTCGACCACCGGGGTGCTGGACACCGTCGCCCGCACGCCCGGCGCCCTCGGCTACAGCGCGTTCGGCCAGGCGTCGGGGCGCCGGGACGTGCTGCTGGTGACCATCGACGGGCGCGGGGCCACCCTGGAGGCCGCCGACTACGGCGCCTATCCGTTCTGGGAGACGGAGTACGCCCACACCTACGGCGAGCCCCCGGCCGACTCGCTGGCCGCCAGCTTCCTGCGCTACCTGACGAACGAGGTCGGCAAGGACGTCATCCGCTCGCACGGCCACCGGCCCTGCGCCGAACTCCAGAACCCGGTCCTGTGCCGCCCGGCCCCGCCGGGCCTGCCCGTGGCCGCGACGGACGGGGCGGACGGGGCGGACGGGGCGGACGGGGCGGACGGGGCCGGAACCTGAGTCCTTCCGGGGCAGGTGCGGCGGTGCGTCCGATTCGTTCAAGACGGACGGCCGCGGACCCGTCTAGCGTGCGGGGCATGACTGTTCAGTTCGACTTCGTGGGCCTGGTGACGGCGGACATGGCCGCCACACTCGCCTTCTACCGCCTGCTGGGGATGGACATCCCGCCCGAGGCCGATTCCGCCCCGCACGCCGAGGCCGTTGGAGCGGGCGGCGTGCGGCTGGCCTGGGACACCGTGGAGGTGGTCAGGTCCACGCACCCGGGCTGGGAGATGCCCGGCGGCGCGGGCCGGGTGTCGCTGGCGTTCCGCTGCGCGGACCCGGCGGACGTCGACCGGATGTACGCGGTGGTGACGGGCGCCGGGCACCCGGGGTTCAAGGAGCCGTGGGACGCCTTCTGGGGCCAGCGCTACGCCATCGTGCAGGACCCGGACGGCACGCCCGTGGACCTCTACGCACCGCTCAGCGAGGTGCCAGCAGCGTCGTGAGGGGGACGCCGGCCAGCGCGCGCACGTCCCGCGCCAGGTGCGCCTGGTCGGCGTAACCCGCCCCGGCGGCCACCGCGGCCAGGGGCAGTCCGCCGCGGGCCAGGGCCAGCGCGCGCTGGAGCCGCAGCACGCGCGCGAGCGTCTTCGGGCCGTACCCGAAGGCGCGCAGGGACCGGCGGTGGAGCTGGCGCTCGCTCAGTCCGGCCGCGCGGGCGACCTCCGCCACGCCGCGTCCGGCCGCGAGGCCCGCGGCCACCGCGCGGTACAGCGGGTCGGCCGCCCCGGGCCCCGCTCCCGCCGTGCGGGCGGCGACCGTCTCCAGCGCCGCGCCCCGGTCGGCGGCCCCGGCGACGTACTCGGCCAGCCGCCGGACGCGCGCCGGGGGCCACAGCGCGTCCAGCGGCACCCGCCGGTCGCGCAGTTCGTGGGCGGGCACGCCGAGGACGGCCGGTCCGGTGCCGGGCGCGAAGCGCAGGCCGGTCCAGGCGTCGCCGGGCTGCTCGGTGCTCAGCTGGGCCCGCGTGTCGGGACCGGCGACGAGGAGCCCGTCGTGCCAGATGAGGTCCATGCAGCCGTCCGGCAGGACACGCGCCGTCGCGGGAGCGGACGCGGCCGTCCGGGACCAGAGCACGGCGCCGCCGCCGAGCGACGAGGGGCGTTCGCGGTACACGCTCAGCCCACCGGCGCGGCGCGTCCGGGCGGGCCGGCGGGGATGTCCACATCGGCAGCGTAGCCGCCCCGGTGGCCTCCGCAACACCTTCACCCGCAGTTGACCGGCCATTGTCCTTCTCGTTCAACGAATGGTCGCAATCCTCCGGTTCGCGCCGTTCAAACACCGGGACGTCCGGCCGGAACTGGAGAACACCACCCCCCGTATGGCAAGTTGCTCCCAGGTATCTGACCGGAATGGATCATTGCCGGGTGCTGAGACGCGTCCAACGGAGGGGCAGTGGCTTTGTGGACTCCATGCTGAAACGGCCAGTGGAGCGCAGGAAGAGGCAGGAGTCACGCCGCCGCCCTGCGGGCGCGTGGTGGGGCACGGCCGCGGCGGTGGCCCTCGTGTGCGGCGCCGCCGCCGCGCTGCTTCCCGCGCCCACCGCAGCGCGGGCGCTCGCCGCCGGCCTCGCGGTCCTCGTCGTCCTCGCCGCGTCCTGGGCGCTGCGCTCGCGCGGCCGCGCGGCCGACGCCGAGGCGCGGCGGCGCGAGGCGCAGGCCACCGCGGACGCCAGAGCCGCGGAGCTGGCGCACCTCGCGGGCGTACGGCTGCCCGCCATCGCCGAACGGGTGCGCGCGGGACGGCGGCTGGACGGCGTGCCGGGACCGGTCGCGTCCCCCGACCAGACCGGGGACGGCTTCGCCCGCGACGTGGCCGCCATCGCCGAGGGACTCGGCTCGGACGAGGCCGTGCGCCGCGAACGCGCCCTGCGCGACTCGGTGCAGGCCGCCTTCGAGTCCGTCGCCCGCACCATGCACGCCATGGCGACCGTGCAGCAGCAGGTGCTCGACCACGTCGAGCAGCTCCTCACCGACCCGCGGCTGATGAGCGAGGTCATGAAGGCCGACCACGCGGCGGCCCAGATGACCCGCAAGGCCCAGACGCTGCTGGTCATGTGCGGCATCTGGCCCGCGCGCCGCGAGGTGCGCCCCGTGACGCTGTACGACTGCGTGCGCGGCGCGCAGTCGCGGATCGTCGAGTTCGGCCGGGTGGACGTGCACGGCGGCCAGACGCTGTACGTCGTGCCGCCCGCCGTGGAGGGCGTCATGCACGCGGTCGCCGAACTGCTGGAGAACGCCACCGTCTTCTCCCCCTCGCGCACGCAGGTCGTGGTGACGCTGCGGGAGGTCGGCGCGGGCGCGGTCATCGAGATCGACGACGCCGGACTCGGCATGCCGCCGGACGTGCTCGACCAGGCGGTCGGCCGGCTCCGCGACGACCTCGACCTCGCCCAGCTCGGTGCCGTGCCCCGGCTCGGACTGGCCTGCGTCGGACGCTGGGCCCGCGAACTGGGCTTCAACGTGGAGCTGAGCGGCGCCTCGGCGTACGGCGGCACCCGGGCCGTCGTCTTCGTGCCGCACCGGCTGCTGACCGAACCGCTGCCCGGCCTCACCGAGGACACCGGCGCCCACGCCCTCCCGCAGCAGGCCCCGGGGTACGGCCAGGACGCCGCCGGGTTCGCGGTGCCGCCGTCGGCGCCCGGCCACGCACCGGCGCACGCCGCACCGGCCCCCGCCGTGCAGCACCAGGCGCAGCACCACACGCAGGACCACGCGGCGCAGGACCACCCGGCGCGGACCCGCTCCGGGCACGCCGGGCCCCGGCACGCGGCGCCGCGCGCGGCGGAGCGGTACCCCGCCCCGCACCAGCCGCCGCACCCGGCGGCGCAGGACGGGCCGTACCGGGCGGCGCAGGACGCGCCGCAGGACGCGTCCGAGCACCCCGCGCTCCCCCGCCGCCGCAGCCGGCGCCGCGAGACGGGCCCCGGGGCCCCGCAGGGCGGCCCGCAGCAGCGGCCCGCGCCCCTGGCCCCGCCGCGTCCCGACGGCGGACGCCCGGCGCCCGACTGGTCCCCGGAGGCGGCCCGCGCCTCGGTGGCCAGCGTCGTGTCCGGTTCCCGGCGCGGCCGGGCGGCGGCCCAGGACACCGAGCAGACCGACGACCACGATGGAGCCCGTCCGTGACCGGAACCATAGCCAGACTCCCCGACCTGGGCTGGATGCTGCGCCCGCTGACCGACATCCCCGGCGTACGGCACGCCGTGGTCCTCTCCGAGGACGGGCTCCACCTGGGCCACGCGTCGGCCGAGGGACTGAGCGGCACGGTCGTCGAACTCGGCCGGGACGAGGCCGAGTCGCTGGCCGCCGCGTGCGCCGGCATGACGATGACCGGCCGTTCGACCGCCTCGCTCCTCTTCGGCAGCGGCGCGGGCGTGCGCCAGCTCATGCTGGAGTCCGAGCACGGCTTCGTCCTGTTCACCGCCGCGGGGGTGGGCGCCCACCTGGGCGTGGCCACCGACCTGGAGGCCGACGTCGGCCTGGTGGCCCAGCAGATGCAGCTGCTGGTGGCCAAGATCGGCGCCCACCTCAGCACGCGTCCCAGGGACTCGGTGAGCCCGTCGCCATGACGGGTGACTGGGAGGAACGGACGGCACCGGCGGTCCGCCCGTACGTCATCACCGGCGGCCGGGCGGGCGTCCCGAGTGAGCCGCTGCCCTGGGAGACGCTCGTCCGCGCGGTGGACGACGGTCCCCCGGGGCCCGTACCCGGGCTCCAGCCCGAGCACCGGCACATCCTGGCGCACTGCGCGGGGCTGCTGTCGGTCGCCGAGATCGCCGCACACGTGGGCCAGCCGCCCTCGGTGCTCCAGGTCCTGCTGGCCGACCTGCTCGGCTGGGGCCTGATCGTGACCCGCCCGCCCGTCCCGGCCGCCGAACGCGCCGATGTGACCATGCTCAGAAAGGTTCTCCATGGTCTCGAAAGCCGCCTCTGACCACGTTGGGGCCGCACCGGCGGCGCCCGCCACGCCCGGAACGCGTGCCGCGCCCGAAACGGCAGCGGCACGCGACGCCCCCGGGGCCCACGACGCGCCGGACGACAACCGCTACGTGCGCTCCAGCGTCGCCGGGGCGGCGAAGATCCTCGTCGTCGGCCCGCTCGGCGTGGGCAAGACGACGCTCATCGGCACCGTCTCGGAGATCAGACCGCTGTCCACCGAGGCCGTGATGAGCCAGGCCGGGGCGCGGGTGGACACCAGCGGGGAGCGGACGAAGACCACCACCACGGTCGCCCTCGACTTCGGCCGCATGACGCTCGACGGCGACCTCGTCCTCTACCTGTTCGGCACCCCCGGGCAGCAGCGCTTCCTGCCCGCCTGGCGGCAGCTCGCCAGCGGATCGCTCGGCGCGCTCGCGCTCGTCGACACCCGGGACCTGGCGGCGTCCTTCGACGCGCTGGGCCACCTGGAGGACCTCGGGCTGCCGTTCGCCGTCGCCGTGAACACCTTCCCCGGCAGCCCCGAGTACGACGAGCGGGAGCTGCGGGACGCACTCGACCTGCTCCCCCACACCCCCCTGGTGATGTGCGACGCCCGCGAGCCGAGTTCCTCGGTGCGGGCGCTCATCGCCCTGGTCTCCCACCTCATCAACGCCGCGGAGCTCTCATGACCGGTCTCTTCCCCGACCGCGCCGGCCCCGGCGCGGGACGCTGCCCGGCCACCCCGCTGTACGGGCCGCAGCTCGACGGCGACGCCCTGCCGCAGCTCTACGAGGAGCTGCGGCAGCGGCACGGGCCCGTCGCCCCGGTGACCATCGCGCCCGGCATCGACGCCTGGCTCGTGCTCGGCCACCGGGAACTGCTGCGGCTGACCCGCGAGGAGCAGGACTTCTCGCACGACCCGCGCCGCTGGACGCTGCTGCGCGAGGGCCGGGTGCCGCCGGACTCGCCGATCCTGCCCATGGTCGGCTGGCGGCCCGCGCTGCTGTTCGCCGACGGGCAGCAGCACCGCCGCATGCGGGCCGCCGTCGCGGACGCCCTGTCCCGCGTCAACGGGCACGAACTGCGGCGCACCGTGCGGACCGCCGCCGAGCGCCTCATCGTCTCGTTCGCGGAGCGGGGCGAGGCCGACCTCGTCCCGCACTACGCGCGCAGACTGCCGCTCCAGGTCATCACGACGCTCCTGGGCCTGGACGACCGGACCGGGCAGCAGCTCGTCCAGGCGATCGCCGGGACCGTCGCCGCCAACGCCGACTCGGTGAACGCCAGCCGCCGCATGGGCGCGATCCTCATGCGGCTCATCGAGGAGAAGCGGCGCGCCCCGGGTGACGACGTGACGTCCGCCCTGCTGCGTCACCCCGCGCGGCTGTCCGACGAGGAGGTGCTGCACAACCTCGTCGTCATGTTCGTCGCGGGCAACCAGACCACGGTCAACTGGATCGCCACCACCCTGCGCATCCTGCTGACCGACCCGGGCTTCCGCTCCTCGCTGGCGGGCGGACGGCTCAGCGTGGACGACGCGCTGGACCTCGTCCTGTGGCGCTTCCCGCCCACGCAGAACTTCCCCGCCCGCTACGCCACCCGCGACCTGCGGTTCGGCGGCCAGGACGTGCGCGCCGGGGACATGCTCATCCTCGGACTGGCGGCCGCCAACACCGACCCGGAGGTCCTGCCGCCCGGCGGCCGTCCCGTCGTGGGCAACCGCTCGCACCTGGCCTTCGGAGCCGGCCCGCACACCTGCCCCGCGCAGGACCCGGCCCGCCTCATCGCCCGCACGGCGGTCGACACGATCCGGCACCGGCTGCCGGACATGGAGCTGTCGGTGCCCGAACGGGAGCTGGCCTGGGTGAAGTCGCCCTGGTCCAAGGGCCTCGCCGCGCTCCCCGTCCGGTTCACCGACCCGCGGCTGTCCCTCCCGGACGCCGCTCCCCACCCCCCGGCCGCACCGCAAGGAGAGCGAAGATGACCCAGGCGCACCGCACCCCCCACCGCATGGACCCCGCCGGCGGCTGCCCGCACGCCGCGAACGCCCGGCTGCTCGCCGAGGGCGCCGTCGCCCCCGTCGTCCTGCCCGGGGAGGTCCCCGGCATGGCGGTGCTCGGGCACGAGGAGCTGAAGGAGTTCCTGTCCCACCCCGATGTGGCCAAGAACGCGAGACACTTCGCCGCCCTCCAGGCCGGGGAGATACCCGAGGGCTGGCCGATGCGGACGTTCGCCACGGTGCAGGGCATGACGACGGCGGACGGCGCGGACCACCGCAGGCTGCGCTCGCTGGTCAGCCGCGCCTTCACCGCACGCCGCGTGGAGTCCCTGCGCCCGCGCGTCACGGAGCTGACGGCGGCCCTGCTGGACGACCTGGAGCGGGCGGTGGCCGAGGGTGACGGCGTCGCCGACCTGCGGCGGCACTTCGCCATGCCGCTGCCCATGGGCGTCATCTGCGAGCTGCTGGGCGTGGACGCCGAGCACCAGGACCGGCTGCACGCCCTGTCCAACCGCATCGTCTCCACCAGCCTGGCGCCCGGGGAGGTCATGGCGGCGAACCAGGAGATGCTCCAGGTGCTCGGGCGCGTCGCGGCGGCCCGCATGGCCGAACCGGGCGACGACCTCACCAGCGCGCTGATCGCCGCCCGTGAGGAGGACGGCGACCGGCTGAGCGAGCCGGAGCTGATCGGCACGCTGCTGCTCATGATCATCGCCGGGCACGAGACGACGCTCAACCTCATCACCAACGCCGTCCGCGCCCTGTCCGCCCACCCCGACCAGCTCGCCCTGGTGCTGGACGGCACGGCGGGCTGGGACGACGTGGTCGAGGAGACGATGCGCTGGGACAGCCCCGTCAGCTACTTCCCGTTCCGCTACCCCACCCGCGACCTCACCGTGGACGGCACCCTCATCCCCCGCGGCACGCCGGTGCTCGCCGGGTACTCGGCGGCCGGACGCGACCCGCGCACGCACGGCGCGGACGCCGACCGCTTCGAGGTCACCCGCGACCGCGCCCGCCACCTGTCCTTCGGTCACGGCGCGCACTTCTGCATCGGCGCGCCGCTCGCCCGCATGGAGGCCACCATCGCCCTGGAGGGCCTGTTCACCCGCTTCCCCGGTCTGCGGGTCGCGGCGGAGGAGGGCGAGCTGCCGCGCGGCAGCTTCGTGGGGAACAGCGTGCCGGTGTGCCCCGTGCGGCTCACCGCCCCCGCCGGACGAAGCTGAGGTCCGCGTTGCCCCGGGGAAACAGCGGGGAACCCACCGGGTAACAGCGGCAGCGCACGCTGTCGGGCATGACCTCGAAACAGCGCGTGGTGGTGATCGGCGGCGGCATGGCCGGTTCCCGGCTCGTGCAGCAGCTCACCGGTGACGGCGGTGCCGCCGGCCACGCCGTCACCGTCATCGGGGAGGAGCGGCACCCGGCGTACAACCGGGTGCTGCTCGCCGAGGTGCTGGCCGGGCGGTACACGCCCGACGTCATCGCCCTGCCCGAGCCGGGGCCGGGCGTCCGCCTCCGGGCCGGGGTCCGGGCGGTGCGGATCGACCGCGCCGAGCGGCGGGTCGTGTGCGACGACGGCTCCCTGGTGCCCTACGACACCCTCGTCCTGGCCACCGGGTCGAACCCGGTGCTGCCGCCGATGCGCGGCCTGTTCGACGACACCGGCGGCGCCGCCCCCGGCGCGGGGCTGCCGGAGAACGTCCACCCGTTCCGGACGCTGGACGACTGCGCCGCCCTCACCGCCGCAGGCCCCGGGACCCGGGCGGTCGTGGTCGGCGGCGGGCTGCTCGGCGTCTCCGCCGCCAGGGCGCTGGCCGCACGGGGGGCAGCCACCGTCCTGGCCCACCAGGGCGAGCACCTGATGGAACGCCAGCTCGACGCGGGCGCGTCCGCGCTGCTGCGCGCCCACCTGACCGGGCTCGGTGTGGAGGTGCACACCGAGTGCCGGGTGCGCGGCGTGCTCACCCGTCCGGGCCCGGTGACCGGGCGGCGCTCGGTGCACGCGGTCGGCCTGGCCGACGGCTACACCCTCGGCGCCGACCTGCTGGTCCTGGCCTGCGGGGTGCGGCCCCGCACGGGGCTGGCCCGCGCCGCCGGGCTCACCGTCGAGCGGGGCGTGGTCGTGGACGACGCCCTGCGCACCGACGACCGGCGCGTCCACGCCGTCGGGGACTGCGCCCAGCACCGCGGCACCGTCTACGGGCTGGCCGGCGCCGCGCAGGAACAGGCCGACGCGCTGGCCCGACGGCTCACCGCCCCGGACGGCGGCGCCGCCCCCTACACCGGAACCCGTGCGCTGACCCGGCTGACGCTGGGCGGTCCGGGGCCGCTGGACCTGGCCGCCTTCGGGGAGGCCGTCCCCCGCGCGGACGACGACGTCGTGCACCTCGCCGACGCCACCCGCGGCGCCTACCGGAAGGTCGTCGTGCGCGGCGATCGGCTCGTCGGCGGCATCCTCCTGGGCGATCTCGGCACCGTCGGCGCGCTCGCCCGCACCTGGGAAGGGGACGAACCGCTCCCCTCCGCCCCGCTGCTCCACCTGCTCACCAACGATGGAGGTCTGTGACGATGTCCGAGCCGCGAACGGTACCGACGGTGCCGGCCACGCCGCTGAGGCCGACCGGACCGACCGAGCCGACCGGGACCACCGCACCGGCCGCACCGGCCGCACCGAAGAAGCCGACGATCGTCCTGGTCGGGCACGGCATGGTCGGGCAGCGCTTCCTTGAGGCCCTGGCCGACCGGGGCGTGACCGGGCGGGCCCGGGTGGTCGTCCTGTGCGAGGAGCCGCGCCCCGCCTACGACCGGGTGCAGCTCACCTCCTACTTCTCCGGCACCACGCCCGAGGAGCTGTCGCTGACCGACGAGGCGTTCCTGGCCGGGCACGGCATCGAACTGCACCTGGGCGACCCGGCCGAAGCCGTGGACCGGGCCGCGCGCACGGTGACGGCCCGCTCCGGACGGACGTTCACCTACGACACGCTGGTGCTGGCCACCGGCTCCTACCCGTTCGTGCCGCCCGTCCCCGGCAGGGACAGCACGGGCTGCTTCGTCTACCGCACCATCGAGGACCTGCTCGCCATCGAGGCGTACGCGAAGGGCGCCGGGAGTGGCGTGGTCGTCGGCGGCGGGCTGCTGGGCCTGGAGGCGGCCGGCGCGCTGGCGGGCCTGGGCGTGGACGCGCACATCGTGGAGTTCAACGACCGGCTGATGGCGCTCCAGGTCGACGCGGGCGGCGGGGCCGCGCTGCGCCGCACCATCGAGGGCATGGGGCTCGCCGTCCACACCGGGGTGGGCGGCAAGGAGATCACCGCGGACGCCGACGGCGCGGTCACCGGCATGGTGCTCTCGGACGGCTCGGTCCTCGCCACCGACATGGTGGTCTTCTCGGCCGGGGTGCGCCCGCGCGACCAGCTCGCCCGCGAGGCCGGCCTGGACGTCGGGGAGCGCGGCGGCGTCGTCGTGGACGCGCACTGCCGCACCAGCGATCCGGCGGTGTACGCGATCGGTGAGTGCGCCCGCGCCGCCGACGGCACGGTGTACGGGCTGGTGGCGCCCGGCTACGAGATGGCCGAGACGGCGGCCGCCGCCATCGCGGGCACCGCGGCGGACGGCGACGGCTTCACCGGCGCGGACACCTCCACCAAGCTCAAGCTCCTCGGCGTGGACGTGGCCTCCTTCGGGGACGCGCACGGCACGGCCGAGGGCTGCCTCGACGTGGTGTACGCCGACTCCCGCTCCGGGGTCTACAAGAAACTCGTCGTCGCCGGGGACGGCACGCTGCTGGGCGGCGTCCTGGTGGGGGACGCGGAGGCGTACGGGCTGCTGCGCCCGCTGACCGGCTCGGTGCCGCCCGTCGCCCCCGAGGCGCTGGTGCTGCCCGCCGGGGCGGGCGCCCCCGCGGCGATCGGTCCGGCGGCGCTGCCGGACGAGGCGGTGGTGTGCAGTTGCCACAACGTCACCAAGGGCACGATCCGCGGCGCGGTCGCCGAGCACCACTGCACCACCGTGCCGGAGGTCAGGAAGTGCACCAAGGCCGGTACCGGGTGCGGAAGCTGCGTGAAGGTGCTCGGGCAGCTCGTGAACGACGAACTGGCCGCCCAGGGCGTCGAGGTCGATCCCGGCCTGTGCGGCTGCTTCGCCCACACCCGCCAGGAGCTGTACGAGATCGTGCTCGCCCTGCGGCTGACCTCCTTCCGGGAGCTGCTGGACGGCCACGGCCGGCCGGAGGCGCGCGGCGGTGAGGGCTGCGAGGTGTGCAAGCCCGCCGTGGCCTCGGTCATCGCCTCCCTGGCCCCGGTGATCGGCGCGGACGGCTACGTACTGGACGGGGAGCAGGCCGCGCTCCAGGACACGAACGACCACTTCCTCGCCAACCTCCAGAAGAACGGCTCCTACTCGGTGGTGCCCCGGGTGCCCGGGGGCGAGATCACCCCGGAGAAGCTGATCGTCATCGGCGAGGTGGCCCGGGACTTCGGTCTCTACACGAAGATCACCGGCGGGCAGCGCATCGACCTGTTCGGCGCCCGGGTGGACCAGCTCCCGATGATCTGGACCCGGCTGGTGGACGCGGGGTTCGAGTCGGGCCACGCCTACGGCAAGGCGCTGCGCACGGTGAAGTCCTGCGTCGGGGAGACGTGGTGCCGCTACGGCGTGCAGGACTCGGTGCGGATGGCCATCGACCTGGAACTGCGCTACCGGGGGCTGCGCGCACCGCACAAGCTCAAGTCGGCCGTCTCCGGGTGCCAGCGGGAGTGCGCCGAGGCGCAGAGCAAGGACTTCGGCGTCATCGCCACCGCCGGTGGCTGGAACCTGTACGTCGGCGGCAACGGCGGCGCCACGCCGCGCCACGCCGACCTGCTCGCCCAGGACCTCTCGGACGCCGGACTCGTCCGGCTCATCGACCGGTTCCTGATGTTCTACATCCGCACGGCCGACCGACTCGAACGCACCTCGGTGTGGCTGGAGCGCATCGAGGGCGGGCTGGCCCACGTGCGCGACGTGGTGGTGCACGACTCGCTGGGCATCTGCGCCGAACTGGAGGCGATGATGGCCGGGCACGTGGCCGGGTACCGCGACGAGTGGGCCCAGACGCTGGACGACCCGGACCGGCTGCGCCGCTTCGTGTCGTTCGTCAACGCCCCGGACGCCCCCGACCCGTCGGTGCGGTTCGTGCCCGAACGGGACCAGCTCAAGCCCGATCTGGACATCCTGGCGGGCCCCGACCTGCCCGTCCGCACCCTCGAAGGAGCGCAGACCCGATGACCGACGTGATGGACGCCCCGACCGCGGCGCGGACCCTGACCCGGGTGGAGGTCCGGGCCGGGCGGGGCTGGGTGCGGCTGTGCGACCTGGCCGACCTCACCCCGGGCCGCGGCGTGGCGGCGCTGCTGCCGGACGGCGGGCAGGCCGCCGTCTTCCTGGACCGGGCGGGGACCGTGCACGTGATCGCCAACCGTGACCCGTTCACCGGTGCCTACGTCCTCTCGCGCGGGCTGCTGGGCTCCGCGCGGGGGCGCCCGTTCGTGGCATCGCCGCTGCTCAAGCAGCGCTTCGACCTGGCCACGGGGCGCTGCCTGGACGAGGACGCGGTCACCGTGCCGGTGTACCCGGCCCGCACCCGCTGACGGGGGCCCGGAGCGGCACCGCATAAGCGACCAAACGGACAGAAGGCCCGACATCAACGGCAGGCGACAAGCGGAGCCTGACATTCCATCATCCGGACGGGTGTCTGCTTTGCGGTGATGTAAAGGCGGGGCCGCCCCTCCGGGTGACCGGACTCACAAGGGCGCCACCCGGTGCAATGGCACCGGGTGGCGCCGTCGTTCGCGCTCCGTCAGATTCGCCCCTGACCAGGGGTTTTCGGACATTCCACAAGATCCGTCCTCTTACGCTCGGAATCGGCACCGGTGCGGACCGTGGCTGCGACGGCCGGTGCGGGAGGGATCGGAGGAACGTCCACAGGTCCGCTGCTTGTCTCCTGCAAATGCTTGTGCCTACGGTTCCTCCGCCACGCATCGGATGCGTGGCCCTACCGCCGGGACGCCGAATCCTGCCGCCCGGCTGGGGGAACAGCCAGCAGTCCAGGCGGCAGGAGCGGGGGAACCAGGTAAGCGCCGTGCCGTGTATCCGTACCGGTACGGCTAGGGGTGAAGCCACGCCCCGCAGCGCTCCGGCGCTACGGGAAGTGGCCGGGCTGCTCCGGCCCGAATCCGACAGCTCACCTCGCAGGCGTAGGAGAGGACACACCTATGTCTCGTGGTCGCCACCGCCGTCCGCGCACACCGCTGATATCCCGTCAGGTCGCCCGGGTCTCCCTCGTGGTCACTGCGGGAGGCGTCACCGTCCCGCTCGCCGCGGGTGCCGCGAACGCCGCCCCCGTCTCCGTGTGGGACAAGGTCGCCGAGTGCGAGAGCTCCGGCAACTGGTCCATCAACACCGGCAACGGCTTCTACGGCGGCCTCCAGTTCCAGCAGTCCAGCTGGGAGGCCGCCGGCGGCACCCAGTACGCCGCACGGGCGGACCTGGCCACCAAGGACCAGCAGATCGCCGCCGCCGAGCGGCTGCTGGAGATGCAGGGCCCCGGCGCCTGGCCGGTGTGCGGTCCGCGCGCCGGACTGGCCAAGGGCTCCGCCGCCCCGGCCATCGACCCGGCCGGTGAGTCCGGCGGGAAGCCCGCCGCCGAGAAGGCCGACAAGCCGGAGAAGGCCGGCAAGGCCCCGGCCGAGCAGGCCGGGCCGAAGCCGGAGGCCGCCGGGACGAAGGCCGACAAGCCCAGCAAGGCCGCCACGGCCCAGAAGCCGGAGAAGAAGGCCGAGAAGGCCGAGAAGGACGCCGGGCAGGACTACACCGTCACCAGCGGCGACACCCTCTTCGGCATCGCCACGGTCAAGCAGGTGGACGGCGGCTGGCAGGCCGTCTACTCCGCCAACCGCGACGTCGTCGGCCAGGACCCGGACCTGATCTTCCCCGGCCAGCGGCTGAGCCTGGACACGGACGGGGCCACCGCCGCGCCCAAGGCCGACAAGCCCAGCAAGGCCGCGCAGCCGAAGGCCGCGCCCAAGGCCGACAAGCCCGAGCCCGCGCCCGAGGCCGAGAAGAAGACCGAGAAGAAGGCCGAGCCGAAGGCCCAGCCCGAGGCCGGGAAGCCCAAGGCCGAGGAGAAGGCCGACAAGGCCGCCGCACCCAAGGCCCCGCAGCCGAAGCCGCAGGCCGAGAAGCCCGCCGAGCCCGCGCCCGCGGCCTCCGGCTTCGTCCGCCCGGTCGACGCCGCCCCGAGCACCGCCTACCGGGCCTCCGGCTCGGCGTGGTCCAGCGGCTACCACACCGGCGTGGACTTCTCCGCCGGGACCGGCACCCCGGTGAAGTCCGTCGGCGCCGGCACCGTGGTCTCCGCGGGCTGGGGCGGTTCCTACGGGAACCAGATCGTCATCCGGCACGAGGACGGCCGCTACACCCAGTACGCGCACCTGTCCTCCATCACCGTCTCGACCGGCCAGAGCGTGGGCGGCGGCCAGCAGATCGGCCTGGTGGGCTCCACCGGCAACAGCACCGGCCCGCACCTGCACTTCGAGGTCCGCACCGGTTCCGGCTACGGCTCGGACATCGACCCGCTGGCCTACCTGCGGGGCAAGGGCGTCTCCATCTGACGTTCCGCCCCACCGCGCCCCGCGCGCGTGCCCCCGCACAGGGGGCGCCCGCCACGGGGAACCGCACCCCGACCGGCCGTGCCGAGACTCCTCCCGGCACGGCCGGTTCACGTCGTCGTGGGCCGGTATTGCCGCGCCCGTGCCACTGACGCCATGTGACGCCCCTAGCGTCCTGCGCGTTGTACTCCGGCGCCGCCGGCGCCGGAGCCTCGACGACTCCGGTGAGGTAACCCGTGGAACGTCGCACCTTCCTGCGCGGAGCCGTGGTGAGCGGCTCGGCCGCAGCCTTCGGCGGCACCCTGATGCACGGCGCCACCCACGCCGCCCCCGCCCAGCCGGGCCCGAGCCCCTACGGTCCGCTCGGCTCCCCCGACGCACGCGGCATCCGGCTCCCCTCCGGTTTCACCAGCCGGATCATCGCCCGCTCCGGACAGCAGGTGGGCGGCACGTCCTACACCTGGCACCGCGCACCGGACGGCGGGGCCTGCTTCCCCTCCGGGAGCGGCTGGATCTACGTCTCCAACTCCGAGGTCAACCCCGGCGGAGGCGCGAGCGCGGTCCGCTTCAACTCCTCGGGCTCGGTCACCGGCGCCTACCGCATCCTGTCCGGCACCCGGCAGAACTGCGCGGGCGGCGCGACGCCGTGGAACACCTGGCTGTCCTGCGAGGAGGTGGACCGCGGTTACGTCTACGAGACCGACCCGTACGGCGTGAACGCCCCCGTCCGCCGGGACGCGATGGGCCGCTTCAAGCACGAGGCGGCGGCGGCCGACCCGCAGCGCCGCGTCTTCTACCTCACCGAGGACGTCGGGGACGGCTGCTTCTACCGGTTCGTGCCCGACACCTGGGGCGACCTGTCCGCCGGGCGGCTCCAGGTGCTGCGCGCCGGTTCGGGCACGTCCGGCTCGTTCAGCTGGGCGAACGTGCCGGACCCGGGCGGCTCCACAGCGACCCGCCACCAGGTCTCCGGAGCCAAGCGGTTCAACGGGGGCGAGGGCTGCCACTACGCGGGCGGCACCGTGTGGTTCACCACCAAGGGCGACAACCGGGTGTGGCGGCTGAACCTGGCCGCGCAGACCTACGAGCTGGCCTACGACGACTCGCTGGTGAGCGGCACCGACCCGCTGACCGGCGTGGACAACATCACCGGCGCCTCCTCCGGTGACCTGTTCGTCGCGGAGGACGGCGGCAACATGGAGATCTGCGTCATCACCCCGGACGACGTCGTGGCGCCGTTCCTGCGCGTCGAGGGGCAGTCGTCCTCCGAGATCTGCGGTCCGGCGTTCTCCCCGGACGGCACCCGGCTGTACTTCTCCAGCCAGCGCGGCACGAGCGGCAGTTCCTCCGGCGGCATCACCTACGAGGTGAGCGGCCCGTTCCGGCGCTGACGGGAGGCGGGGAGGGGGCGGTGCGGCACCTCCGCACAGGTGCCGCACCGCCCCTCCCCTCGTGTCCGGACCGGCCGCCGGCGGTGAGGGTCGGGGTGCGGCGGCCCGCCCGGAGGTCCGGCGGGTGGTCACGGCCGGCGGGCCGGGACCGGGTGCGGTCAGCGGCTGTCGCTGCCCGCGCTCTGCGCCGCGGCCCGGCCCGCCTCCAGCCGGGCGACGGGGATGCGGAACGGCGAGCAGGAGACGTAGTCCAGCCCCACCTCGTGGAAGAAGTGCACCGACTCCGGGTCGCCGCCGTGCTCGCCGCAGACGCCGAGCTTGAGGTCGGGGCGCGTGGCCCGGCCCGCCACCGAGGCGTCGTGCACGAGCTTGCCGACGCCGTCCTTGTCGATGGTCTCGAACGGGGAGACGCCGAAGATGCCCTTCTCCAGGTAGGCGGTGAAGAAGCTGGCCTCGACGTCGTCGCGGCTGAAGCCCCACACCGTCTGGGTCAGGTCGTTGGTGCCGAAGGAGAAGAAGTCCGCCGACTCGGCGATCTGCCCGGCCGTCAGCGCGGCGCGCGGCAGCTCGATCATGGTGCCGAGGGTCAGCTTCAGGTCCACGCCGCGCGCCCGCTCGACCTCCTCGATGACGCGCTCGGCCTCCTCGCGCACGATCTCCAGCTCCTGCACGGTGCCCACCAGCGGGATCATGATCTCCGCGCGCGGGTCGCCCTTGGCGGCCTTGCGCTCGGCCGCCGCCTCCGCGATGGCCCGCACCTGCATGGTGAACAGGCCCGGGATGACGAGTCCGAGCCGCACGCCGCGCAGTCCCAGCATCGGGTTCTGCTCGTGCAGCCGGTGGACGGCCTGGAGCAGGCGCAGGTCGTTCTCGTTGGCGTCCCTGCGGGACTCCGCCAGCGCCACCCGCACCGACAGCTCGGTGATGTCGGGCAGGAACTCGTGCAGCGGGGGGTCGAGGAGCCGCACGGTGACGGGCAGCCCGTCCATCGCCTCGAACAGCTCCTTGAAGTCGCCCTTCTGGAGCGGGAGGAGGGCGTCCAGGGCGGTGTCCCGCTCGCTGTCGGTGTCGGCGAGGATCAGCCGCTCGACCAGCTCGCGCCGCTCGCCGAGGAACATGTGCTCGGTGCGGCACAGGCCGATGCCCTGGGCGCCGAAGCGGCGGGCGCGGGAGGCGTCCTCGGCGTTGTCGGCGTTGGCGCGTACCCGCAGCCGCCGGACGCGGTCGGCGTAGGCCATGACGCGGTGGACGGCCCGCACCAGCTCGTCGGCGTCGTCGGCGCCCGCGTGCATGCGGCCCTCGAAGTACTCCACGACGGGCGAGGGCACGACGGGCACCTCGCCCCGGTACACCTTGCCGGTGGAGCCGTCGATGGAGACGACGTCGCCCTCGTCGATGACGAGGGTGCCCTTGCCGTCGGGGTGCGGTGCGGTGAGCTGGCGCCGTTTGGTGTCGACCTCCAGGTCCTCGGCGCCGCACACGCAGGTCTTGCCCATGCCGCGGGCGACGACGGCGGCGTGGGAGGTCTTGCCGCCGCGCGAGGTGAGGATGCCCTCGGCGGCGATCATGCCGTCCAGGTCGTCGGGGTTGGTCTCGCGGCGGATGAGGATGACCTTCTCGCCGGAGCGGGACCACTTGATCGCGGTGTAGGAGTCGAAGACGGCCTTGCCGACGGCCGCGCCGGGTGACGCGGCGATGCCCCGGCCGATCTGCTCGGCCCGCGCGCCCACGTCGAAGCGGGGGAACATGAGCTGCGCGAGCTGCGCGCCGTTGACCCGCTGGAGCGCCTCGGCCTCGTCGATGAGGCCCTGGTCCACGAGCTGGGTGGCGATGCGGAAGGCCGCGGCGGCGGTGCGCTTGCCGACCCGGGTCTGGAGCATCCACAGCTTGCCGCGCTCGATGGTGAACTCGATGTCGCACAGGTCGCGGTAGTGGAGTTCGAGGGTCTCCATGATGCGCATCAGCTCGTCGTAGGACGGCTTGTCGAGCTGCTCCAGGTCCGCGAGCGGAATGGTGTTGCGGATGCCCGCGACGACGTCCTCGCCCTGTGCGTTCTGGAGGTAGTCGCCGTAGACGCCCTGCTGCCCGCTGGCCGGGTCACGGGTGAAGGCGACGCCGGTGCCGGAGTCGGGCCCGAGGTTGCCGAAGACCATCGAGCAGACGTTGACGGCCGTGCCCAGGTCGCCGGGGATGCGCTCCTGGCGCCGGTAGAGCTTGGCCCGGTCGGTGTTCCACGAGTCGAAGACCGCGCAGATGGCGAGGTCCATCTGCTCGCGCGGGTCCTGCGGGAACTCCCGGCCGGTCTCCTTGGAGACGATGTCCTTGAAGCGGCCGACGAGGGTGCGCAGGTCGTCCGCGCCGAGGTCCACGTCGGTCGTCGCGCCCTTGGCCTCCTTGGCCTGCTCCAGGGCCTCCTCGAAGTGCTCGCCGTCCACGCCGAGCACGGTCTTGCCGAACATCTGGATCAGGCGGCGGTAGGAGTCCCAGGCGAAGCGCTCGTCCCCGGCCTGGGTGGCGAGTCCGGTCACCGAGGCGTCGGAGAGGCCGATGTTGAGGACGGTGTCCATCATGCCGGGCATGGAGAACTTGGCGCCGGAGCGGACGGAGACCAGCAGCGGGTCGTCGGTCTGCCCGAGCCGCTTGCCCATCCGCTCCTCCAGGGCGGTCAGGTGGGCGCTGACCTCCTCGCGCAGGGACGGCGGCTCGGCGCCGGAGTCGAGGTAGACCTTGCACGCCTCGGTGGTGATGGTGAACCCCGGAGGGACGGGGAGACCCAGGTTGGTCATCTCGGCCAGGTTGGCCCCCTTCCCGCCCAGGAGGTCCTTGAGTTCCTTGTTGCCCTCGGTGAAGGCGTAGACGAACTTGGGGGCGTTCGCGGGTACGTGGGGCTCTCTGCTTTCCGGCACGGGACTCGACTCCTCGCTGGGTTCCCCGGACGGCGCTGGGGAAGGTCTGCCCTGACGGCGGGGAGCGTACCCATATCGAAGGTGGATGAGCACGGCTGGCACCACCTCTTGCGGCCGTAACCACCCATCCGCCAGGGGATCGAAAGTAAAGGGTCGGTTAAGTGGCCGAACGGCCCGCGTTAGGAAGTCGAACGCATCGTGACGCGGTGCGACGGTTGACGCGCGTCACGTTCACGCAGTGCGAGGATCTGCCGTCGCTCCGGCGTCACCGACCCCTGGCACTGAGTGCCGCTCGTTGGAGAACTGCACGACTCACCGGAGCGCTCATGTGAGCACACCACCGATCAATCGTGGCGAGGATCACGCGTCACCCCCCGCGCGCATCCCACGATCCGGACGCCCGTCACCCGGACGCCACCCGCCGGTCACCCGGACCCGGCGGCCCCCGCGAGCCGGGCGATCCTGGCGTCCGCACGGCCGGGCGCGTACAGGTGCTCCACGGCCAGCGCCCCGGCCCCAAGCAGCCCGGCCGCGTCCCCCAGCGAGGAGGTGACGACGCTCAGATGGGCGGTGGTGCGCGGCATGGCGCGCTGGTACAGCACCTCCCGGACCCCGGACAGGAACGGCGGCCCGGCCAGCTCCCCGGCGAGCATCAGCACCCCCGGGTTGAGCAGCGTGACCGCGGTGCCCAGCACCTCACCCACCCGGCGGCCCGCCTCCTGGGCGAGCCGCACGGCCTCGGGGTGCCCGGCGGCCAGCAGCTCCCGCACGTCGGAACCCGACACGGCCGGTGCCCCGGCGGCCGAGAGCGCCCGAGCGAGCGCCCCTCCCCCGGCGACGGCCGCCAGGCAGCCGTACGAACCGCACGGGCACAGCGCATCGGGCCGGTCGTGCAGCCGCACGTGCCCGATGTCGCCCGCGCCGCCGTCGGTGCCCCGGTAGATCCCGCCGTCCACCACCATCCCCGCGCCGATCCCGGTGGACACCTTGACCAGCAGGAACGCCGCGCAGTCCGGATGGGCGGCGCGCTGTTCGGCGTACGCCATGAGGTTCGCGTCGTTGTCCACGAGCACCGGGACCCCGCCCCCGGCTTCGGCGGCGCCCGCGCCGCCCCGTCCGCCCAGCCGGTCACCCGCGTGGGCGGCGAGCGCCCGCCGCAGGCCGTCCGGCACGGGGTGACCGTCCCAGCCGGGCATGATCGGCGGCTGCACCACGCGTCCGGCCGGGTGGTCCACCGGACCCGGGACCGACAGGCCCACCCCGCACACCGGCCGTCCGGCGCCCGGCCCCCCGCCCCGGTCCGTCTCCCGCAGCAGGTCCGCGAACCAGGCGCCCAGCACGTCGAGCACCCGTGCCGGGCCGTCCGCGACGACGAGCGGCCCGGTGCGCCCGGCCAGGAGCCGCCCCTCCAGATCCAGGACGGCGGCACGGGCGTGCCGGGTGCCGAGGTCCGCGGCCAGCACCACGGCGTGCGTACCGTCGAATTCCAGCCGGTTCGCGGGCCGTCCGCCGCCGGGCCCGGACGGGGCGGCGCCGTCCGCGCTCTCCCGGACCCAGCCGGCGGCGAAGAGCTGGTCCAGCCGGTGGCTCACGGTGGAGCGGGAGAGCCCGGTCACCCGCTGGAGTTCCCCGCGCGTGGTGGCCCGGCCGCTGCGGATGAGTCCGAGCAGGTGCCCCGCACTGGCCGTCGGCGCGGTGTTCGATGTGGTCGGCGGCATACGGGCACCTCATCACACTTCCGGGCGCCCGATGTCAACCCTTCACCGGTGTGACCTGTTTACGCTTGTCCGCCGGGCACCACCCCCACTAGTTTTGCGTGTTAACCAGACGTAACCTGTGGGTGTCGTCGGCGTAAGCCGGGACGCGAGGCGTTCCCGCGCTCGTGACGGCACCGTACGGGCCCTCCCACACCGGAGCCCTCCGTGGACCGCGTGACCGAGCCCACCGCCCCGACCGCCGCCCTCCTGACCACCGTCCCCCACCAGAGCGCGCCCGCCGCCCCCGCGGCCGGCCGCACCGGCATCGGCCGTACCGGCCTGGCCCACCGCGCCGCCCGCGTGCTCGCCTGCAACTGGACGGGCCGGGCCACCGTGCCCTCGCGCAGCCTCTACCCGCACCAGTGGAGCTGGGACTCGGCGTTCGTGGCGATCGGGCTGCGGCACCGCTCCCCACTGCGGGCACAGCGGGAGCTGGAGACCCTGCTGGACGCCCAGTGGGACGACGGCCGCGTGCCGCACATCGTCTTCCACCCGGCCGTGCCCCGCGACGCCTACTTCCCGAGCCCGGACTTCTGGCGCTCGACGGCCGCGGGCCGCGCCTCGGGAGCCCCGGCGGACCGGGAGACGTCCGGCATCGTGCAGCCCCCGGTCCACGCGCTCGCCGCCTGGCTGGTGCACCGCGCGCACCCCGCGCTCGGCCGCAGCCGCCGCTTCCTGGACCGCCTGTACCCGAAGCTGGCCGCCTGGCACGGGTACCTGAGCACCCGTCGGGACGCGGGCGGGCACGGGCTCGCCGCGATCGTGCACCCGTGGGAATCCGGCATGGACAACAGCCCCTGCTGGGACACCCCGCTGGCCCGCGTCGCCCCCGCCCCGTCCGGCTCCTTCCGCCGCGCCGACCTCGACCACGGCCGCGCCGCCGACCGGCCCACCGACCTCGACTACGGCCGCTACGTGCGACTGGCCGCCGACTACCGCGACGCGGGCTACGACGACGCCCGCGCCCGCCCGGCCTTCGCCGTGGAGGACCCCGGTTTCAACTCCCTGCTGGCCGCCTCCGAGCACGCGCTCGCGCAGATCGCCCACACCCTCGGCGACGAGACGGCCGCGGCGGCGCACCTGCGCCGGGCCCGCGAGCTGACCGGCGCGCTGACGCGGCGGCTGTGGGACGCGCAGGCCGGGCAGTTCCTCGCCCGCGACCTGCTCGCCGACGGCGTGGACGGCGCCCTGGTGCCCGGACGCAGCGCCGCCGGCCTGCTCCCGCTCGCCGTGCCGGGGCTGCCGGGCGCCGTGGCGGACGTCCTCGCGCGCACCGCCGCCTCCGCGCACTTCACCCGGCCCGCGGGCACCGGCCTGGTGGCCTCCTACGACCTGCTGGGCGACGCGTTCGACCCGCACTGCTACTGGCGCGGCCCGGCCTGGTGCAACGTCAACTGGCTGCTGGAGCGCGGGCTGCGGCAGCACGGGCACACGGTGCGGGCCGACGCGCTGCGGTCCGCCCTGCTGGCCGCCGCCGACGCCACGGAGTGCGCCGAGTACGTCGATCCGGCCACCGGCCAGGGCCGCGGCGCCCGGGACTTCTCCTGGACGGCCGCCCTCACGCTGGACCTGCTGGCCGCCCAGGCCGCCGGAGCCGTCGGGGCTGCCGGGGCCGGTCAGCCGCCGGAGGTGTCCAGCTCGGCGTCGGAGGTGACCGCCGCGCGGGCGTAGGGGTCGTCCAGCCAGCCGTCGGGCAGCACCACCCGGTTCCGTCCGTGGGTGCGGCCCCGCGGCCCCTCCGCGCCGGACGGCCACGGCTGGTCGAGGTCGAGCCCGTCGAGCAGGCCGCGCAGCTCGGCCAGCGACGCGGCCACCGCCAGCCTCCCGCGCGCCTCGGAGCCCACGGAGAAGCCTTTCGTGTACCAGGCCACGTGCTTGCGGAAGTCGATGACACCGCGTGCCTCGTCGCCCAGCCACTCCCCCAGCAGCCGCGCGTGCCGCACCATGACGTCGGCGACCTCGCCCAGCGTCGGGCGGGCCACCTGCGCCTGGCGGCCCTCGAAGACGGCGACCAGGTCCCCGAACAGCCACGGGCGGCCCAGGCACCCCCGCCCGACCACGACGCCGTCGCAGCCCGTCTCGCGCATCATGCGCACCGCGTCGGCGGCCGACCAGATGTCGCCGTTGCCCAGCACCGGGATCTCGGGCACGGCCTCCCGGAGCCGCGCGATCGCCTCCCAGTCGGCCGTGCCCGCGTAGTGCTGGGCGGCCGTGCGGCCGTGCAGCGCGATCGCCGTGACGCCCTCCTCGACGGCGATGCGCCCGGCGTCCAGGTAGGTGAGGTGGGCGTCGTCGATGCCCTTGCGCATCTTCATCGTCACCGGCAGCCCGCCCGCGCCCGCGACCGCCTCGCGCAGGATGCCGCGCAGCAGGTGGCGCTTGTAGGGCAGCGCGGAGCCGCCGCCCCTGCGGGTGACCTTGGGCACCGGGCAGCCGAAGTTGAGGTCGATGTGGTCGGCCAGGTCCTCCTCGGCGATCATCCGCACGGCCTTGCCGACGGTCCCCGGGTCCACGCCGTAGAGCTGGATCGAGCGGGGCCGCTCGCTCGCGTCGAACCGGATGAGCTGCATCGTCTTCTCGTTGCGTTCGACGAGCGCCCGGGTCGTGATCATCTCGCTGACGAACAGGCCCTTGCCGCCGCTGAACTCCCGGCACAGCGTCCGGAAGGGCGCGTTGGTGATCCCCGCCATCGGCGCCAGCACCACGGGCGGTGTGACGGTGTGGGGTCCGATGCTGAGCTGCTGCGACACGATGCTTGGGGTCCTGCCTGCCTGCTTGTCCTCGGTGTGCTGCCGCGCCGGCGGCGTCACGTCCGCTTCCGCCGTGCGGCGCAGGCGCCGCACGTACCGAAGATCTCCACGGTGTGCGCGACGTCCACGAAGCCGTGTTCGTCCGCGATGGCGTCCGCCCACTTCTCCACCGCCGGGCCCTCCACCTCGACGGCCCGCCCGCAGGAGCGGCACACCAGGTGGTGGTGGTGGTCGTCGGTGCTGCACCGGCGGTAGACGGCCTCGCCCTCGTCGGTGCGCAGCACGTCCACCTCGCCCGCGTCCGCGAGGGACTGGAGGGTGCGGTAGACGGTCGTCAGTCCGACGGAGTCGCCCCGGTGCTTGAGCATGTCGTGCAGCTCCTGCGCGCTGCGGAACTCCTCGACCTCGCTGAGAGCCGCCGCCACCGCGGCGCGCTGCCGGGTCGACCGGCCGCGGACTGGGGGACCTGCGGTCGCCACCGTTGCCTCCTTCGGCACCCGTACGGGTGATTGGGTCGCCTGGGTCGCGCCCAATTGTGCCAGGTGTGGCGGGCGCGACGGCCGGACGCCGCTGAGCTGGGCCTTCGGCCGGTCAGGCACCGGCCCGTGCCGTGCGGCCGTCGGCCGCCTCCTCCCGCCCGGGAGCGTCCGGTTCCGGCTGCCGCGCGGCACGCGCGGCCCGTCTGCGGGTCACGGGGACGGCGAGCGTGGTGACCAGCGCGAAGACGGCGATGGCCAGCAGCACGATGGTGGCGCCCGGCGGCACCTCGACGTAGAAGGACACGGCCGTCCCCGACAGCGCGACGAGCACCCCGAGGACGGTGGCCAGCCCGAACGTCACCGCGAAGCCCCGGGTGACCTGCTGGGCCGCCGCGACGGGGATCACCATGAGCGCGCTGACCAGCAGCAGGCCCACCACCCGCATCGCCACCGTGACGGTGACGGCGGCCGTCACCGCGAGCAGCAGGTTCAGCGCCCGCACCGGCAGCCCCGTCACCCGGGCGAACTCCTCGTCCTGGCAGACGGCGAAGAGCTGCCGCCGCAGCCCGACGCAGGTGGCCAGCACGCACACCGACAGCACCACGATGGCGGTCAGGTCGGCGGGGGCCACGGTGGTGATCGAGCCGAAGAGGAAGGCGTTGAGGTCGCCGGTGGACCCGCCGGGGGCCAGGTTGATGATCATGACGCCGCCGGCCATGCCGCCGTAGAACAGCAGCGCCAGCGCGATGTCGCCCCGGGCCCTGCCGTACCAGCGCACCAGCTCCATGGCGATGCCGCCGGCGGCGGAGACGAGCACGGCCATCCACACCGGGTTCGTGGACAGCAGGAAGCCGAGGGCCACACCGGTGAGCGCCACGTGCCCGATGCCGTCACCCATGATCGCCTGGCGGCGCTGCACCAGGTAGATGCCGATGGCCGGGGCGGCGACGCCAACGAGCAGCGCCGCGAGCAGGGCGCGCTGCATGAAGGGGTAGTCCAGCAGTTCGATCATGTCAGCAGCCCCGTGCGGATCGTGGGCGTCGCGGAGGCGGCGGATTCCCCGGCGGGCTCCTCGTCGCCGCCGTGCGGATGGCAGGCCGGGTCGTGGAGCTGTTCGGGACGCTCGACGCGTTCCACCCGGCCGTCCCGCAGGACGACCGCCCGGTCGATGAGGGGCGCGAGCGGCCCCAGCTCGTGCAGCACCAGCAGCACCGAGGCACCGGCGGCGACCTGCTCGCGCAGCGCCCCGGCCAGGACGCGCTGGCTGGCCAGGTCCACCCCGGCCAGCGGCTCGTCCATGATCAGCAGTTCCGGTTCCCCGGCGAGCGCCCGGGCGATCAGGACGCGCTGGTGCTGCCCGCCGGACAGGGCGCTGACGGAGTCCCGCGCGCGGTCGGCGAGGCCGACCAGCTCCAGGGAGCGGGTCACCGCGGCCCGGTCGGCGCGGCCCAGCGGGCGCAGCCTGCGGCGGGCCAGCCGCCCGGAGGAGACCACCTCGCGCACCGTCGCGGGCACCCCCGCGGCCGCGGTGGACCGCTGCGGCACGTAGCCGAGCCGGTGCCAGGCGCGGAAGCGGCGCAGCGGGGCGCCGAAGAGGTCCAGTTCCCCGCCGGTGAGCGGCACCTGCCCGATCGCGGCACGCACGGTCGTGGACTTGCCCGAGCCGTTCGCGCCGAGGAGGGCGACGACCTCGCCCCTGGCCACGGTCAGGTCGATGCCCCGCAGCACGGGACGCGCCCCGAGCACGGCGTGCGCGCCGCGCAGGGCGACGACGGCGTCTCCCGCGGCCGAGGGGGGCCCGGCCGCGGGGGTGTCCGGTGCGCTCATGGTGGTGCCTCCTGCCGTGGCGCCTCAGCGGGCACCGAGTGCGGTGCGCAGCGCGTCGAGGTTGGCGCGCATGACGGAGAAGTAGTCGTCACCGCGCGACGCGTCGGTGATGCCCTCCAGCGGGTCGAGGACGTCGGTGCGCAGGTCCAGGTCGCCGGCGAGGGACTTCGCCGTGCGGTCACTGGCGAGCGTCTCGAAGAAGACGGTGCTGACGTTCTCCCGTGCGGCGAGGTCGTGCAGCTCCCGCACCCGCGCGGCGCTGGGCTCGGCCTCGGGGCTCAGCCCGGCGATGGACTCCTCGTCGAGCCCGTAGCGGGCGGCGAGGTGGCCGAAGGCGGCGTGGGTGGTGATGAAGGTCGTCGTCTCGGTGTTGGCCAGCCCCTCGGAGAACTCGGTGTCGAGGCCGGACAGGCGCTCGGCCAGTTCGCCGGCGTTCTTCCGGTAGTCGGCGGCGTGGTCGGGGTCGGCCTCGGCCAGCGCCTCGCCGACGCCCTCGGCGGCCTGCGCGTACTGGACGGGGTCGAGCCAGAGATGGGGGTCCTCCCCGCCCTCGTGGTCGTGGCCGTGGTCGTGGCCGTCCTCGGCGTGGTCGTGGCCGTCCTCCTCGGCGTGCCCTTCCTCGCCGTGGTCGTGGCCCTCCTCGGCGTGCTCCTCCTCCTGCGCGTGCCCGGCGTCCTCAGCCGGGGTCGTCAGGGCCGACACCTCCGCGACGTGCTCGGCGCCCGACTGCTCGACGGCGTCGTCCACCGCGGGCTGGAGCCCCTGGAGGTAGACGACGAGCCCGGCCTCGCCCAGCTCCGCGACCTGCTGCGGCCCCAGCTCCAGGTCGTGCGGGTCGACACCGGGGCCGGTGATCGTGCTGACCTCGACGTGCTCCCCGCCGACCTCCTCGGCCAGGAACTCCATCGGGTAGAAGGACGCCACGACGTTCACCTTCCCGTCCTCGGCGGCTTCCGTCGAGGAGCCGTCCCCGCTCCCGCAGCCGGTCAGGGCGAGCAGGCCGAGGGCGGTGGCACCGGCCAGGGCGGTACCGGATATGAGAGGGCGGCGGCGAGCGTTCATGACACTGATTTTCAGCTGAGATGGAAACCGTTGTCAAATTCGAACGTCTGGCGGACCTCCCGGCCGCCCCGCCCGCCGCACCGGCCCCGGCCCCCGGAGCCCTCGGGGCGCACCGATTTGATCCGGGGGGCGCACCCGCCGGTAATCTGACCTCTTCCGTCGTCGTTTCGTAACGAAGAGAGCACCGTGGCCGCCGACAAGATCGACACCATCGTCAGCCTCAGCAAGCGCCGTGGCTTCGTCTACCCCTGCAGCGAGATCTACGGCGGTCAGCGGGCCGCTTGGGACTACGGCCCACTCGGCGTGGAGCTGAAGGAGAACATCAAGCGGCAGTGGTGGCGCGCGATGGTCACCTCCCGGGAGGACGTGGTCGGCCTCGACTCCTCGGTGATCCTCGCCTCCGAGGTCTGGCAGGCGTCCGGCCACGTGGCCACGTTCTCCGACCCGCTCACCGAGTGCACCTCCTGCCACAAGCGGTTCCGCGCGGACCACCTGGAGGAGGCGTACGAGGCCAAGCACGGCCACCTGCCCGCCGCGGGCCTGGCCGACCTGAACTGCCCGCACTGCGGGAACAAGGGCACCTTCACCGAGCCCAAGCAGTTCTCCGGCCTGCTCTCCACCCACCTGGGCCCCACCCAGGACTCCGGCTCGGTCGCCTACCTGCGCCCGGAGACGGCACAGGGCATCTTCACGAACTTCCAGGCCGTGCAGCAGACCTCGCGCAAGAAGCCGCCGTTCGGCATCGCGCAGATGGGCAAGTCGTTCCGGAACGAGATCACGCCGGGCAACTTCATCTTCCGCACCCGCGAGTTCGAGCAGATGGAGATGGAGTTCTTCGTCAAGCCGGGCGAGGACGAGCAGTGGCACGAGTACTGGATGGAGCAGCGCTGGAACTGGTACCGGGGTCTGGGCCTGTCCGAGGCCAACATGCGCTGGTACGAGCACCCCGCGGAGAAGCTGTCCCACTACTCCAAGCGCACCGCTGACATCGAGTACCGGTTCAGCTTCGGCGGCTCGGAGTGGGGCGAGCTGGAGGGCGTCGCCAACCGCACCGACTACGACCTGGGCGCGCACTCCAAGGCGTCCGGCCAGGACCTGGCGTACTTCGACCAGGAGGCCGGCGAGCGCTGGACGCCGTTCGTCATCGAGCCCGCCGCGGGCGTGGGCCGCACGATGCTGGCCTTCATGCTCGACGCCTACGTCGAGGACGAGGCGCCCAACGCGAAGGGCAAGATGGAGAAGCGCACGGTCATGCGCCTCGACCCGCGGCTGGCCCCCGTCAAGGTGGCCGTCCTGCCGCTGTCCCGCAACGAGCAGCTCTCGCCGAAGGCCCGCGGCCTGGCCCAGACACTGCGCGGCCACTGGAACATCGAGTTCGACGACGCGGGCGCCATCGGCCGCCGCTACCGCCGCCAGGACGAGATCGGCACCCCGTTCTGCGTCACCGTGGACTTCGACACCCTGGAGGACAACGCGGTGACGGTGCGCGAGCGCGACACGATGAAGCAGGAGCGCGTCTCCCTGGACCAGGTCGAGTCCTACCTGGCCACCCGCCTCCTCGGCTGCTGAACCGCAGCTCCGGGCGCCGCGGGCCCCGGCGCCGCCCGCACGCACGGGCGGCGCCGGGGCCCGCGGTCCGTGCGGGCGGCGGCGTCCGTCAGGCCCCGGCCGGAGGCGGCACGGGGACGTCGTTGGGGACCGCACCGCCGAAGCGGCGGTCGCGCTGGGCGTACTCCAGGCAGGCGTCCCACAGGTTGCGCCGGTCGAAGTCCGGCCACAGCACGTCCTGGAACACCATCTCGGCGTAGGCGCTCTGCCAGAGCAGGTAGTTGGAGGTGCGCTGCTCCCCCGACGGGCGCACGAAGAGGTCCACGTCGGGCATGTCGCGGTGGTAGAGGTACCGGGCGAACGTCTTCTCGTTGACCTTGCCCGGGTCCAGACGTCCGTCGGCCACCTCGCGGGCGATGGCCGCGGCGGCGTCCGCGATCTCCGCGCGCCCGCCGTAGTTGACGCAGAAGTACAGCGTCATCGCGGTGTTGTCCCGGGTCTGCTCCTGCGCGACCTGGAGCTCCTGGACGACCGACTTCCACAGCTTCGGCATCCGCCCGACCCAGCGGATGCGGATGCCCATGGCGTCCATCTCGTCCCGGCGGCGCCGGATGACGTCCCGGTTGAAGTTCATCAGGAAGCGCACCTCCTCCGGGGAGCGCTTCCAGTTCTCCGTCGAGAACGCGTAGAGGGAGAGGTTCTTCACCCCCAGCTCCAGGCAGCCCTTGAGGACGTCGAGCACGACGGCCTCGCCCATGCGGTGGCCCTCGGTGCGCGGCAGCCCGCGCTGCTTGGCCCAGCGGCCGTTGCCGTCCATCACGACGGCCACGTGGTTCGGCACCAGCTCGGCGGGGAGCCGGGGCGGGCGGGCCCCCGAGGGGTGCGGTTCTGGGGCGGCGTAGCCCCGGGGGGCTCGGGTCTGCCGGGACAGCATGCTCACTCCGTAGGGTCGGCAGGGATCAGGGGCGAGGGTATCGGGTCAGCCCTTTTCCACGTACCTCAGGGAACGCAGGCCGCGCTCCAGGTGCCAGTGCAGGTACGCCGAGACCAGTCCGCTGCCCTCCCGGACGTGCCGGGGCTCGGCGGCGTCCGCCGCCGCCCAGTCGCCCGTCAGCAGCGCGGCGAGCAGCCGCAGCGCGTCGGGGGACGGCACGACGCTGCCGGGCACCCGGCAGTCGGGGCAGACGACGCCGCCCGCGGCGACGGAGAAGAACCGGTTCGGCCCCGGCAGCCCGCAGCGGGCGCACGCGTCGAAGCTGGGTGCGTACCCGCCGACGGCCAGCGACCGCAGCAGGTAGGCGTCCAGGACGAGCCCCGGCGCGTGCTCCCCGGCGGCCAGCGTGCGCAGGGCGCCCACCAGCAGCAGGTACTGCTGGACGTTGGGCTCGCCCTCGTGGTCGGTGAACCGCTCCGCCGTCTCCAGCATCGCGGTGCCGGCCGTGTAGCGGGCGTAGTCGGCGACGATGCCGCGCCCGTACGGCGCGATCGTCTCCGTCTGCGTGCACAGCGGCAGCCCGCGGCCCACCAGGTCGCTGCCCCGGGCGAAGAACTGCACGTCCACGTGGGAGAAGGGCTCCAGCCGGGCGCCGAACTTCGACTTCGTCCTGCGCACCCCCCGGGCCACCGCCCGCACCCGGCCCTGGCCCCGCGTGAGGAGGGTGATGATGCGGTCCGCCTCCCCCAGCTTCTGGGTGCGCAGCACGATGCCGTCGTCGCGGAACAGACTCATGCGGGCATTCTCCCCGATGGGCGAAGGCCCGGGGCGCCGCACCGGACCGCAGGAATATGACGGATCTCGCATACTGATACAGAGCCGACACGCGGGCGGCGGCTCGGCTACGCTACGGGCATCATGCGTTTCGGGCTGCTCCTCCTTAGCTGCCGCGGCGAGGGCCTGTAGTCGAGGCCGACCCCCTCCCCGCGGAGTCCGGTGTTGCCACCGTCGGCCCAAAGAGCCCACTCCGCGACAGGAGCCCCACGTCATGACGCACCCCAGCAGCCCCGGGCCGATCGGCCGCGCCACCCCCGTCACGGCGGCGTCGGTACGCCAGCGGCCCTCGGGCATGCCGGTCCACAAGTACGGCCGCTACGAGGCCGTTGACATCCCGGACCGCACCTGGCCGGACCGGCGCATCACCCGGGCGCCCCGCTGGCTGTCCACCGACCTGCGCGACGGCAACCAGGCGCTGATCGACCCGATGTCGCCCGCCCGCAAGCGCAAGATGTTCGACCTGCTGGTCTCCATGGGCTACAAGGAGATCGAGGTCGGCTTCCCCTCCTCGGGCCAGACGGACTTCGACTTCGTCCGCTCGATCATCGAGGAGGAGGCGATCCCCGAGGACGTGACGATCTCGGTGCTGACCCAGGCCCGCGAGGAGCTGATCGAGCGCACCGTGGAGTCGCTGGCGGGCGCCCGCCGGGCCACGGTGCACCTGTACAACGCCACGGCGCCGGTCTTCCGCCGGGTGGTCTTCCGGGGCTCCAGGGACGAGGTCCGGCAGATCGCCGTGGACGGCACCCGGCTGGTGGTGGAGTACGCCGAGAAGCTGCTGGACGACCGCACCGTCTTCGGCTACCAGTACAGCCCGGAGATCTTCACCGACACCGAGCTGGACTTCGCGCTGGAGGTCTGCGAGTCGGTCATGGACGTCTGGCAGCCCGAGGACGGCCGCGAGATCATCCTCAACCTGCCCGCCACCGTCGAGCGCTCCACGCCCTCCACGCACGCCGACCGGTTCGAGTGGATGTCGCGCAACCTGACCCGGCGCGAGCACATCTGCCTGTCCGTGCACCCGCACAACGACCGCGGCACGGCCGTCGCGGCGGCCGAGCTGGCCGTCATGGCGGGCGCCGACCGCGTCGAGGGCTGCCTGTTCGGCCAGGGCGAGCGCACCGGCAACGTGGACCTGGTGACGCTGGGCATGAACCTGTTCTCGCAGGGCGTGGACCCGCACATCGACTTCAGCCAGATCGACGAGGTGCGGCGCACCGCCGAGTACTGCAACCAGATGGAGGTCCACCCGCGCCACCCGTACGCGGGCGACCTGGTCTACACGGCCTTCTCCGGCTCCCACCAGGACGCCATCAAGAAGGGCTTCGAGGCCATGGAGGCGTCCGCCGCCGCGGCCGGGAAGACGGTGGACGAGATCGAGTGGGCGGTGCCCTACCTGCCCATCGACCCCAAGGACGTCGGCCGCTCCTACGAGGCCGTCATCCGCGTCAACTCCCAGTCCGGCAAGGGCGGCATCGCCTACGTCCTGAAGAACGACCACAAGCTGGAACTGCCGCGCCGGATGCAGATCGAGTTCTCCCGCATCATCCAGGAGAAGACCGACAGCGAGGGCGGCGAGGTCACCCCGGCGCAGATCTGGGAGACGTTCCGCGACGAGTACCTGCCCACCCCCGAGCGCCCCTGGGGCCGGATCGAGCTGCGCAGCGCGCAGAGCGAGACGACGACGGCGGGCCACGACGCCCTGACCGTCGAGGCCGTCGTCGACGGCGAGCCGGCCGTGCTGACGGGCAGCGGCAACGGGCCCATCTCGGCGTTCTTCGACGCCCTGGCCGCCAACGGCATCGACGTGCGGCTCCTGGACTACGTGGAGCACACCCTCAGCGAGGGCGCCAGCGCCCAGGCCGCCTCCTACATCGAGTGCGCCATCGACGGCCAGGTGCTGTGGGGCGTGGGGATCGACGCCAACACCACCAGGGCGTCCATCAAGGCGGTCGTCTCGGCCGTCAACCGCGCCTCGCGCTGAGGACGTTCGGCGCGACGTGCGCCGGCGCCGCCGCGGACCCTTCCGGAACCCAGCACTCCGGAAGGGTCCGCACTTTTGTCCGGTACTGGAGGCTGACGGCGGGTCGTCCCTGTGGTTAACATCACGTCGGGCGAGGCGAAGCGCGGCAACGGTGCCGGAGCGACGGAGGTGCGGCGTGGCCAAACTGCGTGTGGCGTGCTTGGGAACGGGCTTGGGCACGGGGATGCGCACGGGTGTCCGCACGGCGTGGACCACCGTCGAGGACGGCGAGTTCTTCTGTCCGGCCTGCGGCGGTGACCGCAACTACGAGCGCCGCACGGGCCGCCGCCGTCTGGAGGTGCTCGGGCTGCCGCTGCTGCGGCGCGGCGCCGGCGGCACGGTGCTCGTCTGCACGTCCTGCCGCGGCCGGTTCGGGCCGCAGGCCCTTGAGGACCCGACCACCACACGGCTGTCCACGCTCCTGCACGACGGCGTGCGCGGGGTGGCCCTGGCCGTCCTCGCGGCGGGCGGCGCGGGCAGCGAGGCGGCCCGCAGGGCGGCCGTGGAGTCCCTGCACGCCGCCGGCTACCCGGACTGCTCCGCCGAACAGCTCCTCGTGCTGTGCACGGCGCTGGGCTCCGGTGGCGGCGCGGCGGGCGGCCACGGCGGCGAGGACTCCGGCGACGACGGCGGCCGGGGCTGGGACGGCGGCGACACGATGCGGATCGAGATCGAACTGCACGCGACGCTGGGCCCGCTCACCCCGCACCTGGCCGCCCCGGGCCGGGTGAACCTCCTCCTCCAGGGCGCCCGCATCGCGCTCGCCGACGGGCCGTACCGGCCCGCCGAGCTGCGGGTGCTGGCCGCGCTGGGCGGTGCGCTCCAGCTCGGCCCCGAGGAGACGCAGCGGCTGCTCGCCGCGGCTCCCGAGCGGAGCTGACCCGCCCGCCCGTCCGTCCGGGGCCTCAGAAGCCCAGGCGGCGCAGCTGCTTGGGGTCGCGCTGCCAGTCCTTGGCGACCTTCACGTGCAGGTCCAGGAAGACGGGCGTCCCCAGCAGCGCCTCGATGTGGCGCCGGGAGCGGGTACCGACTTCCTTGAGCCGCTTGCCGCCGGGGCCGATCACGATGCCCTTCTGGCTGGGCCGCTCGATGTAGACGTTGGCGTGGATGTCCAGCAGCGGCCGGTCGGCGGGCCGGTCCTCGCGGGGCAGCATCTCCTCGACCACCACCGCGATGGAGTGCGGCAGCTCGTCGCGCACGCCCTCCAGCGCCGCCTCGCGGATCAGCTCGGCCACCATGACCTGTTCCGGCTCGTCGGTGAGGTCGCCGTCGGGGTAGAGCGGCGGGCTCTCCGGCAGCATCGGCACGAGCAGGTCGGCCAGCAGCGACACCTGGCTGCCGTCCACGGCGGAGACGGGCACGATCTCCGCCCACTCGAAGCCCAGGTCCCGGCCCAGCCGGTCGATGGCGATGAGCTGCTCGGCGAGCGTCCTCGCGTCCACCAGGTCCGTCTTGGTGACGACCGCCACCTTCGGGGTGCGCTTTGACTGCGCCAGCTCGGCGGCGATGTACCGGTCCCCCGGGCCCGTCTTCTGGTCGGCGGGCAGGCAGAACCCGATGACGTCCACCTCCGCCCAGGTGGTGCGGACGACGTCGTTGAGCCGCTCGCCCAGCAGGGTGCGCGGCTTGTGCAGTCCGGGGGTGTCCACGAGGACGAGCTGCGCGTCGGGCCGGTGCACGATGCCGCGCACCGTGTGCCGCGTGGTCTGCGGCCGGTTGGAGGTGATCGCGACCTTCGTACCCACGAGTGCGTTGGTCAGGGTCGACTTGCCCGCGTTCGGACGGCCGACGAAGCAGGCGAAGCCGGCGCGGTGCGGGGCGGGAGTGGGGTCGCTCATGCGGTCATTCTCCCTGATCGCCCGGGCCCCCCTCGACCGCCCCGCGTACGCCGCCGGGCCGGGCGGGTGCGGGGCGGATCGGTGCGTGCGGTCAGCGCGTGGCGGTCAGCGTGGTACGGGGTGTGCCGTCGGGGGCGGCGAGGAGGACGGGGGTGGTGCCGCCCAGGTCGGCGACGGCGGCGAGGTCGCCGTCCGGCAGGGCCTCCGCCTCGGAGACCACGGCCGCCGCCTCCAGGGACGTCGCACCGGACGCGGCCGCCATGGCGACGGCCGTCTGGAGGGCGCTCAGCCGCAGTGAGGCCAGCGCCACGGTGCTCGCCACGTAGGTGCGGCCGGTCTCGTCGCGGACGGCCGCGCCCTCGGGGGCGCCGTTGCGGGCGCGGGCACTGCGCGCGAGGGTGATGATCTTGCGGTCCTCGGGGTCGATGGCCTGGGCGTCAGTCATGACCGTGAGCATACGTTCCCACTACAGCCGGGTGGCGCCCGGGAAGGACTCGGCGGGGCTCGGCGTGCGGCCCGACGCCGCCTCCCGGAGCTTGTCCACCGCGCGGCGGGCGAGCACCGCGAACCCGTCGGCGCCGCCGCCGTCGTCACCGTCACGGGCGGCGTGCGCCAGGTGCACGGTGTGGGGTCCGATGCGGACGTAGAGCACGTCGGCGACCACCGTGACGCGGGAGCCGCCCGCGGGCTCCCGGACGAAGCGCAGCGCCGCGCTGTCGTCGCCCAGGCGCGGCGGGTCCGCCGGTTCGGCCTGGTAGCCGGCGGTGCCGCCCGCGCCTGCGGGGCCCTCGGCGACCTGGAACGCCGGGCACTGCCGGGCGGCGCCCCGGAAGGCGGCCAGCGCGTGGGCGGCCGCGTCGGCGTCCGGGTGGCTGCCGGTGCGCACGACGAGGAACGGGCCCGTCCCGGTGCGCGCGAAGCGGGCGTGGGCGCGGGCTCCGGCCGCGACGCGGAACAGGGCGCGGCAGGGTTCCCCGGATGGCTCGGGCACGCCGATGCCGCGCTCCCTCGCGGCTTCGGCGCTGTCGGCGGCCCAGCCGTCCGGCAGGTCGGCCAGGCTCAGCAGCGCCAGCCGCAGCCGCTCCTGGCTGAGCCGCCCGGCCGGCGCGCTGGGGGAGGCGGTGGCCGGACGGGTGGGACCGGTGGGGCCGCCCGCCCCGGTGCTCCCGGCACAGCCGGGGACCGTCAGGGCGAGGACGAGTGCGGTGGCGGCGAGCGCCCACCGGCGCGGGTGCGCGTCCATGCGTCCATGGGGCCACCGTTCGCGCCGGGCGGCCACCGCCGTGCATCCGTTCGGGTGACCGCCGCGCCCGCCCGGCTACGCGGCGTCGCGGTCCGGTCCGGCGTCGATCCGCTCGACGAGGACGCGGTCGATCCGGTTCCGCCGCCCCGCCGTGGACTCGGCCGTCAGCCGCAGCCCGGCCAGCGTCGGGTCGGACGGCTCGGCGGAGAGGTCGGCCACGGCGGAGGCACCCGCGATGGGGACGCGGCCGAGCAGCTTGGCCAGCAGCCCGCCGACCGTCTCCACGTCCTCGTCGTCGTAGTCGTCGATGCCGTACAGCTCGCCCAGGTCGTCGATGCCCAGCCGCGCGGTGACCCGGTAGCGGCCCCGGTCCAGCTCCTCGACGGGCGGCAGCTCCCGGTCGTACTCGTCGGTGATCTCGCCGACGATCTCCTCCAGGATGTCCTCGATGGTGACGATCCCGGCGGTGGACCCGTACTCGTCGATGACCACGGCGACGTGGTTGCGGTCGCCCTGCATCTCCCGCAGCAGGTCGCCGGCGTTCTTGGTGTCCGGCACGAACGCGGCGGGCCGCATCACGGTGGACAGCGGGTCCGACTCGGCCTCGCGGCTGATGTGCACCCTGCGGGCCAGGTCCTTGAGGTAGACGATGCCGACGACGTCGTCCTCGTTCTCGCCGGTGACCGGGATGCGGGAGAAACCCGACCGCAGCGCGAGGGTGAGCGCCTGCCGGATGGTCTTGAACCGCTCGATGGACACCAGGTCGGTGCGCGGCACCATGACCTCGCGCACCAGGGTGTCGCCGAGCTGGAAGACGGAGTGCACCATGCGGCGCTCCTCGTCCTCGATCAGCGACTCCGACTCGGCCAGGTCCACCATCGCGCGCAGCTCCGCCTCCGAGGCGAAGGGGCCGCGGCGGAAGCCCTTGCCCGGGGTCAGGGCGTTGCCCAGCAGGATCAGCAGCCGGGGCAGCGGCCCGAGCACCCGGGAGAGCGGCAGCAGCAGGTAGGCGGCGGCCGTGGCGGTGTTCAGCGGGTGCTGGATGCCGATCGTGCGCGGGGAGACGCCGACGGCGACGTAGGACAGCAGCACCATGACGGCGATGGCCACGGCGAGCGCCTGCCACGTCGTCTCGAAGGTGCGCAGGGACGCGTAGGTGACGAGCACCCCGGCGGCCGTCTCGCTCGCCACCCGCAGCAGCATGGCGAGGTTGAGGTAGCGCACCGGGTCGTCGGCGACGGCGGCCAGTTTGGCGCTGCCGCGCCGCCCGGCGCGCACGGCCTGTTCGGCGCGGAAGCTCGTGGTGCGGGCGAGCCCGGCCTCGGCGCAGGCGGCCAGCCAGGCGAGCACGACGAGCAGCACCGCGACGGCGAGTAGCTGTGTCATGAGGCGTGGGTCACGTCGTGGTGGGGGCGGGCGAGGGGCCGGTGAGGCCGTGCTCGGCCCGCCACCCGTCGACGATGGCCCGCTGGAGGCCGAACATCTCGGTCTTCTCGCCCGCTTCCTCGTGGTCGTAGCCGAGGAGGTGCAGGACGCCGTGCACGGTCAGCAGCTGGAGCTCCTCGTCCATGGTGTGCCCGGTCGGGGCCTGCTCGGCCTGGCGCGCGGCCACCTCCGGGCACAGCACGACGTCTCCGAGCAGGCCCTGCGGGGGCTCCTCCTCGTCCTTGGCGGGCGGCCGCAGCTCGTCCATGGGGAAGGACATCACGTCGGTCGGGCCGGGGAGGTCCATCCACTGGAGGTGGAGCTGTTCCATCGCGTCGGCGTCCACGACGATGACGGACAGCTCGGAGAGCGGATGGATGCGCATCCGGGTCAGCGCGTAGCGGGCGATGTCGAGGATCGCCCGCTCGTCGACCTCCTGCCCGGACTCGTTGTTCACGTCGATGGACATGTGCGGCTGGTGTCTCCGTCGTCTCGGCCCGCTGCTCGGCTACGCGGCGCCGGTGCGGTCGTCGTAGCGCTCGTAGGCGTCCACGATACGGCCCACCAGCTTGTGCCGGACGACGTCGGTACTGGTCAACCGGGCGAAGTGGACGTCTTCCACGCCGTCGAGGATGTCCTGCACCTGTCGCAGGCCGCTGCGGGTGCCGTTCGGCAGGTCGACCTGGGTGACGTCACCGGTGATGACGATCTTCGAGTCGAAGCCGAGCCGGGTGAGGAACATCTTCATCTGCTCGGGGTTGGTGTTCTGCGCCTCGTCGAGAATGATGAAGGCGTCGTTCAGCGTCCGGCCCCGCATGTACGCCAGCGGTGCGACCTCGATCGTGCCCGCGGCCATCAGGCGCGGGATGGAGTCGGGGTCGAGCATGTCGTGCAGGGCGTCGTAGAGCGGGCGCAGGTAGGGGTCGATCTTCTCGTAGAGCGTGCCCGGCAGGAAGCCGAGCCGCTCGCCCGCCTCGACCGCGGGCCGGGTCAGGATGATCCGGTTGACCTGCTTGGACTGGAGCGCCTGCACCGCCTTGGCCATGGCCAGGTACGTCTTGCCGGTGCCCGCCGGACCGATGCCGAAGACCACGGTGTGCTGGTCTATCGCGTCCACGTAGCGCTTCTGGTTGAGCGTCTTGGGACGGATCGTGCGGCCGCGGTTGGAGAGGATGTTCTGGGTGAGCACCTGGGCCGGTGTCTCGTTCCCCGTGCCCTCCTCGCGGAGCATGGCGATCGAGCGCTCGACGGCGTCCTCCGTCATCGGCTGGCCGGTGCGCAGGACGAGCATCATCTCGTCGAACAGGCGCTGGACGAGGGCGACCTCGGCCGGGTCGCCGGTGGCGCTGATCTCATTGCCCCGCACGTGGATGTCGGTGCGGGGGAACGCGTCCTCGATCACGCGCAGGAGGGAGTCGCCGGAACCGAGCACGGTCACCATCGGGTGCTTGGCGGGAACGGCGAAGCGGGCTTGTGCCTGGGTGGTGGATGTCTGCGTCATGGGCCGGCTCTGGGCCTTGCTCATCCCTCTCCGTAGCTGCGGTGGCTGGAGCTACCAGGGTACGCCGCCGCGCCGACACGCCCGAAGAGTTTTCCCGCAACTCCCCGCCGGGGCCCGCTCCCGGCTACGCGCCGCGGAAGCCGATCGTGGGGACGGCCCGGCGCCGCGGTGCCGGGCGGGTGCCGTCCGCGAGCAGGTTCCGCAGGAACCGGTAGCGGCACAGGGCCGCCGGGTCCTGCGGCGGGCAGGCGTGGACCCGGTGGCACCAGGCGGCGATCTCCGGCCACCCCGGCGCCGACAGCGAACCGCCGAAGTGCTGGACGGACAGCGAGGCGGTGAGCCCGGCGAAGGCCAGCCGGTCGGCGAGCGGCCACGCCGCGAGCGAGGCCATGACGAAACCGGCGACGAACACGTCACCGGCGCCCGTCGGGTCCAGCGCGGCCACCTCGACGCCCGGCACCTCCGCCGTCTCCCCGGTGCCGCCGTCGGCCGCGTACGCGCCCTCGGGGCCCAGGGTGACCACGGCGAGCGGCACGTGCTCGGCCAGCGCGCGGGCGGCGGCGCGCGGGCAGGGGGTGCGGGTGTAGCGCATGGCCTCCTCGGCGTTCGGCAGGAACGCCTCGCAGTGCGCCAGGTCCGGCAGGGCGGCCAGGTCCCATCTGCCGCTGTCGTCCCATCCCACGTCGGCGAAGACGCGGCTGCCCCGGCGCGCGGCGCGGCCGATCCACTCCTGCCGCTCGCCGGGCACGAGCGAGGCGACGGCGGCGCGGGCGCGGGGCGGGTCGTCCGGGTCCGGCGTGACGGGCGGCGGCGCCTCGTGGCCGTGCGAGATCATCGTCCGCTCGCCCTCGTACGCCATGGAGACGGTGACCGGCGAGTGCCAGCCCGGTACCGTCCGCGACAGGGAGAGGTCCACGCCCTCGCCGTGCGCGAGCACGTCCCAGCAGTAGGTGCCGTACATGTCGTCGCCGAAGGCGGACGACAGGGTGGTGCGCAGGCCGAGCCGGGCCAGCGCGGTGGCCATGTTCGCCACGCCCCCCGGGCTGGACCCCATGCCCCGGGCCCAGGACTCGGTGCCGCGCACCGGCGCGGAGTCCAGGCCGGTGAAGATGAGGTCGAGGAAGACGGTCCCGGTCAGATACACGTCGCAGGCCGGGTCCTGCGGGGTCCGCACGGCGGCGAGTGGATCGAACATGCCGACAGTGTGCCGGACGGTCGGTACGGTCCGTGTCATGCGACTTTCAATTCTCGGTGGAGGCGGCTTCCGGGTGCCGCTGGTATACGGCGCGCTGGCCGGCGGCGGCGTGTCGGAGGTGACGCTGTACGACACCGACCCGCTGCGGGTGGGCGTCATCCGCTCGGTGCTGGCCGGGCAGGGCGCGGGCGGCCCCGCGGTGCGCGTGGCGCATGACCTGGACGACGCCCTACGCGGCGCGGACTTCGTCTTCTCCGCGATCCGCGTCGGCGGCACGGCCGGGCGGGTGCGCGACGAGCGCACGGCGCTGGCCGAGGGGCTGCTCGGCCAGGAGACCACCGGCGCCGGCGGGGTGCTGTACGGGCTGCGCACGGTCCCGGTGGCGCTGCGGATCGCGGAGCGGGTGCGCGCGGTGGCGCCCGACGCGTGGGTCATCAACTTCAGCAACCCGGCCGGGATGGTCACCGAGGCGATGGCGGAGGTGCTGGGCGGACGGGTCATCGGCATCTGCGACTCCCCGGTCGGGCTGGTCCGCCGGGCGGCCCGCGCGGCGGGCGCCGACCCGGACGCCGTCCGCTACGACTACCTGGGCCTGAACCACCTGGGCTGGCTGCGCTCGCTGACGCTGGACGGCACCGAGCTGCTGCCGGGCCTGCTGGCCGACCCGGCGGCGCTGGCCTCCTTCGAGGAGGGGCGGCTGTTCGGCGCCACGTGGCTGCGGGCGCTCGGCGCGCTGCCGAACGAGTACCTGCACTACTACTACTTCCGCCGCGAGACGCTCCGGTCCGCGCGGGCGGCGGACGAGACGCGCGGGGAGTTCCTGGCCCGGCAGCAGGACGCGTTCTTCACCCGGGCCGCGCGGGAACCGGAGGCGGCGTACGCGCTGTGGGAGGCCACCCGGCGGGAGCGCGAGGAGACCTACCTCGCCGACGGCCGGGCGGCGTCCGGCGGCTGGCAGCGGGACGCCTGCGACCTCGACGGCGGCGGCTACGAGCGGGTGGCGCTCGCCCTGATGCGCGCCGTCGCGCGGGACGAGCCCGCCCGGCTCGTCCTCAACGTGCGCAACGGCGGCACGGTGGCGGCGCTGCCGCCCGACGCGGTGATCGAGACGGTGTGCGAGGTGGACGGCGCCGGGGCGCGCCCGCTGCCCGCCGCGCCGCCGGGAGACGCGGAGCTGGGGCTGATGTTGCAGGTCAAGGCCGTGGAACGGGCGGTCGTCGAGGCGGCCCGCACGGGCTCGCGCACGGCGGCGCTGCGGGCGCTGGCCCTGCACCCGCTGGTGGACTCGCCCGCGGTGGCGGCCCGCGTCCTCGCCCGCGCCGGGCTGGAGCCGGGCGCCGGGCGGGACTGACGCGGCCGGGCGGCGGGGCGCCGGCGGCGGCTCACGGCCCGGCGGGGCGGGCGGCTCACGGCCGGGGAGCCGGGCGCGTCACGGGAGCCGGGCTCACGGCCCGGCGGGGCGCCGGGGCGGGACGGGGACGCGCAGGAGGTCGCGGGCGACGGTGAGCCCGCCCTCGTACCCCGCCGCGCGGGCCTGCTCCGCGAAGACGTCCGGGTCCCCGTAGCGCTGCGAGAAGTGGGTCAGCACCAGGTGCCGCACGCCGGACTCGGCGGCCACCCGCCCGGCCTGCCCCGCCGTGAGGTGCCCGTGCTCGCGGGCGAGGGCGGCGTCCCCGTCGGTGAACGTCGACTCGATGACCAGCAGGTCGCACCCCTCGGCCAGCGCCCACACCCCGTCGCACAGCCGGGTGTCCATGACGAAGGCGAACCGCTGGCCGGGGCGGTGCTCGCTGACGTCCGCGAGCCGCACGCCGCGCAGCCCGCCCTCCCGCTGGAGGCGCCCGACGTCGGGCCCGGCGATGCCCGCCGCCGCGAGCCGTCCGGGCAGCATGCGGCGTCCGTCGGGCTCGGTGAGCCGGTACCCGAAGGACTCCACCGGGTGCGAGAGCCGCCGCGCCGAGAGCGTGTAGGCGGGCGTGGCGGCGAGCACTCCGTCGGCCGCGACCGGTTCCTCCCGCAGCGCGACCGTCTCGCGGTAGGCGGTCGCGTAGCGCAGCCGGTCGAAGAACCGCTGCCCGCTCGCCGGGTAGTGCGCGGTGACCGGATGCGGCACCCGGTCGAGGTTGACGCGCTGGATCACCCCGGCGAGGCCGAGCGCGTGGTCGCCGTGGAAGTGCGTGACGCACAGCCGGTTCAGGTCGTGCGCGGCGACCCCGGCGCGCAGCATCTGCCGCTGCGTGCCCTCGCCGGGGTCGAAGAGGAAGCCCTCGCCGTCCCAGCGCAGCACGTACCCGTTGTGGTTGCGGTGGCGGGTGGGGACCTGGCTGGCGGTGCCGAGGACGACGAGTTCGCGTACGGACACGGGCGTCTGGGGTGCCGTCAGCCGGGCGGCCACTGCAGGCCGCGGCCGGCCAGCACGTGGGCGTGCGCGTGGAAGACGGTCTGGCCCGCGCCCGACCCGGTGTTGAACACCACCCGGTAGGACTCCGCGCCCTCCCCCTCCGCGACCCGGCCCGCCTCCCGCAGCACGTCCGCGGCCACCTCGGGGGCGGCGGCGGCGAGCGCGGCGGCGTCGGGGTGGTGCAGCTTGGGGATCACCAGGACGTGTGTGGGCGCCTGGGGGTTGATGTCCCGGAACGCGACGGTCGTCTCCGTCTCGCGGACGACGGTCGCCGGCACCTCACCCGCGACGATCTTGCAGAACAGGCAGTCCGCCTGCGGTTCTCCAGCCATGCGGGGATGCTACCGGCAGCCCGTCCCCGTCAGCCCCACCGGCCGGTGCGGCCCAGCAGCAGCGCGGCGGCGGCCGTCCCGGCGGTGGAGGTGCGCAGCACCGTGGGACCCAGCCGGTGCGGGTGCGCGCCGGCGTCCGCGAAGGCGGCCAGCTCCTCCGGGCTGACGCCGCCCTCGGGGCCGACGACCAGCACGACGTCCCCCCCGGCGGGCAGCTCCGCGCGGGCCAGCGGCCGTCCGCCCTCCTCGTGCAGGACGGCGGCGAAGGACGCGGCGGCCAGCAGCGGCAGGAGCTGCCGCGTGGTGACCGGCTCGGTGACCTCCGGGAAGCGCAGCCGCCGCGCCTGCTTGCCCGCCTCCCGGGCCGTGCTGCGCCACTTGGCGAGCGCCTTGGCCGCCCGCTCGCCCCGCCACTGGGTGACGCAGCGCGCCGCCGCCCAGGGCACGACGGCGTCGACCCCCGTCTCCGTCATGGTCTCGACGGCCAGCTCGCCCCGGTCGCCCTTGGGGAGCGCCTGCACGACGGTGACGGACGGGCGTGGCGGCGGCTCGGTGCGCAGCTCGCGCACGTCCACCTCCAGGCGGTCCTTGCCGGTGGCGGCCGTGACGGTGCCGAGCCCCCCGCGCCCCGCGCCGTCGGTCAGCACGACCTCCTCCCCGGCGCGCAGCCGCCGCACGGAGACGGCGTGCCGCCCCTCCGGGCCGTCCACCACGACGGGGCCGGTGCCCAGCCGTGCGGGATCGACGACGAAGACGGGGGCGGTCATCGGGCACTTCCGGTCATCGGGCGCTTTCCTCCGGGCGGGCCGAACCGCCGCCCCCCATCGGCGCCTGCGCGAGGGGATGCTCGTGCGGGGCGCTCACCGGGGGCGGCGCGGGCGGTGTCACCTGCCGTTCCAGGCGTCCTTCAACCGGGAGAACAGCCCCTGCTGGCCGGGCTGGAACTGGCCCGTGGGCCGCTCCTCGCCGCGCAGCTTGGCGAGCTTGCGCAGCAGCTCCTCCTGCTCGGGCTCCAGCTTGCTGGGCGTGGTCACCTCGACGTGCACGATGAGGTCGCCGCGCCCGTTGCCGCGCAGGTGGGTGACGCCGCGCCCGTGCAGCGGGATCGACTGCCCCGACTGGGTGCCCGGCCTGATGTCCACGTCCTCGACGCCGTCCAGCGTCTCCAGCGGGCACTGGGTGCCCAGCGCCGCCGCCGTCATCGGGATGGTGACGGTGCAGTGCAGGTCGTCGCCGCGCCGCTGGAAGACCTGGTGCTGGGCCTCGCGGATCTCGACGTACAGGTCACCGGCCGGGCCGCCGCCCGGGCCGACCTCACCCTCGCCCGCGAGCTGGATGCGGGTGCCGTTGTCCACGCCCGCCGGGATCTTCACGGTGAGGCTGCGGCGCGAGCGCACCCGCCCGTCTCCCGCGCACTCGGGGCAGGGCGTGGGCACGACCGTGCCGAAGCCCTGGCACTGCGGGCAGGGCCGCGACGTCATGACCTGGCCCAGGAAGGACCGGGTGACCTGGGAGACCTCGCCCCGGCCGCGGCACATGTCGCAGGTCTGCGCCGAGGTGCCGGGGGCCGCGCCCTCGCCGCTGCACGGGGTGCAGACGGTCGCGGTGTCGACCTGGATCTCCTTGGTGGTGCCGAACGCGGCCTCCTCCAGGGTGATCTCCAGACGGATCATGGCGTCCTGCCCGCGCCGGGTGCGCGAGCGCGGCCCGCGCTGCGCGGAGGCGCCGAAGAAGGCGTCCATGATGTCGGAGAAGTTGCCGAAGCCCCCGGCGCCGAAACCGCCGGACGCGCCGCCCGCCGGGTCACCGCCCAGGTCGTACATCTGCTTCTTCTGCGGGTCCGACAGGACCTCGTAAGCGGTGTTGATCTCCTTGAACCGCTCCTGGGTCTTCGGGTCCGGGTTCACGTCCGGGTGCAGCTCGCGCGCCAGCCGGCGGAACGCCTTCTTGATCTCGTCCTGCGAAGCGTCGCGCTGCACGCCCAGGATCGCGTAGTAGTCCGTGGCCACTTAAGACTCCGCGAGAAACTGTCCGACGTAACGTGCCACTGCGCGTACCGCTCCCATCGTTCCGGGGTAGTCCATGCGGGTCGGTCCGACCACGCCGAGCTTGGCGACCGCCTGGTCGCCGGAACCGTAACCGACCGAGACCACGGACGTGGAATTGAGACCCTCGTGCTCGTTCTCGTGCCCGATGCGGACCATGACCCCGGGGTCGGTGGCCTCACCGAGCAGTTTGAGCAGCACGACCTGCTCTTCCAGCGCCTCCAGCACCGGCCGGATCATCACCGGGAAGTCGTTCCCGAAGCGGGTGAGATTGGCCGTGCCGCCGATCACCAGCCGCTCCTCCGTCTCCTCCACCAGCGTCTCCAGCAGCGTCGCCACCACGGCGGAGACGGCGCCGCGGTCCTCCGCGTCGAAGGACTCCGCGAGGTCCTGCACGAGCTGCGGGACCGCCGTGAAGCGCTGGCCGGCGACCCGGCTGTTCAGCCGCGCGCGCAGGTCGGCCACCGCGCTCTCCCCCACCGGCCCCGGGCAGTCCACCATGCGCTGCTCGACGCGGCCGGTGTCGGTGATCAGCACCAGCATCACCCGGGCCGGGGCCAGCGCCAGCAGCTCCACGTGCCGCACCGTGGACCGGGTCAGCGACGGGTACTGCACGACGGCGACCTGCCGGGTGAGCTGCGCCAGCAGCCGCACCGTGCGGCCCACGACGTCGTCCAGGTCGACGGCGCCGTCCAGGAAGTGCGTGATCGCCCGGCGCTCGGGGACCGACAGCGGCTTGACGCCCGCGAGCCGGTCCACGAACAGCCGGTAGCCCTTGTCCGTGGGGATGCGCCCCGCACTGGTGTGCGGCTGGGCGATGTACCCCTCGTCCTCCAGGGCCGCCATGTCGTTGCGCACGGTCGCCGGGGAGACGTTGAGGCTGTGCCGCTCGGTGAGCGCCTTGGACCCCACGGGCTCCTCGGTGCCCACGTAGTCCTGGACGATCGCGCGCAGGACCTTGAGTCGGCGTTCGCTGAGCATGGCTGCGCACCTCCCGTCCGGCCGTGACCGCCTGCTTCCCGTCTTGGCACTCCGCGTGTTCGAGTGCCAACGTGTCCGGGCCAGTGTACGGCCGGGCCCTACGGGCGGGGCAAGGCGGCCGCACGGCGGCCGTGGCGGGAGTCGCACGGCGGCCGTGGCGGGAGTCGCGCCGGGGGCGCCGCAGGGGCGGGTGCCACGGGCGCGGCCGGGGCGGGACACCGGGGGCGCCGCCGTGCCGGGGGCGCTAGCGTCGCCCCATGACCGGTGAGTGGGAGCAGCCGGCCCCCGGCGTCGTACGCCGCAGGCTGCCGGGCTGGGACGAGACGGTCGGTGCCGTACGCGGCGCCGAGGGCGTACTGGTGGTGGACACCGGCGCCTCGCTGCGCGACGGCGCCGCGCTGCGCCTGGAGGTCCGGGAGCGGTTCGGGCTCCCGGTCACGCACGTGGCGCTCACGCACCCGCACTTCGACCACGTCTTCGGCACCGCCGCGTTCGCCGGGGCCGAGGTCTACGGCGCCGTCGGCACGGCGGACCTGTTCCCCCGCGCGGCGGAGGAGCTGCGCGCCGACGCGGTGCGGCACGGAATGGACCCGGAGCGCGCCGCGCAGGCGGCGGACGTCCTGCTCGCCCCGCGCCACCAGGTCTCCGGCGAACTGACGCTGGACCTCGGCGGGGGACGCCGGGTGATGCTGGCCAACGTCGGCCCCGGCCACACCGGGCACGACCTCGCCGTGCTGGTGCCGGGCGATCCGGAGGTCGTCTTCTGCGGCGACCTGGTGGAGGAGTCCGGCGCGCCCCAGGCCGGGCCCGACGCGCACCCCGCACACTGGCCCGCCGCGCTGGACCGGCTGCTGGCGCTGGGCGGCGAGGACGCCGTCTACGTCCCCGGGCACGGCGCGCTCGTCGACGCCGCCTTCGTCCGCCGCCAGCGCGACGCACTGGCCCGCCGCCACCGGTGAGACGGGACGGGCCCGGTGCCAACGCGCCGCGCGGGAGGGCGTCCCCCGCCGGGGCCGCACGGCACAATGGCCGCATGCGCAGCGGTCATGACAGGTACGCGGGCGTGGACTTCACCGCGCCCTGGAAGCGGCAGGCTCCCGCCCCCGAGGTCCCGGCGGACCCCGGCCTCGTCGTCGAGGAGGCCACGACCGGCTTCTGCGGCGCGGTCGTCCGCTGGGAGAAGACGGCGCAGGGCCCCACCGTCACCCTGGAGGACCGCTTCGGCAAACACCGCGTCTTCCCGATGGAGCCGCGCGGTTTCCTGCTGGAGGGCCGCCCCGCCACCCTCGTCCCGCCCCGCGCGGCGTCCCGCCCGGAGAGGGCCGCGCCCCGGCGGACGGCCTCCGGGTCCCTCGCCGTGCCCGGCGCGCGCGCCCGGGTCGCCCGCGCCGGGCGGATCTACGTCGAGGGCCGCCACGACGCCGAACTCGTCGAGCGGGTGTGGGGCGACGACCTGCGCATCGAGGGCGTCGTCGTGGAGTACCTGGCGGGCGTGGACGACCTGCCCGCCGTCGTCGAGGCGTTCGGCCCCACCCCGGACGCCCGGCTCGGCGTCCTCGTGGACCACCTCGTGCCGGGGTCCAAGGAGTCCCGCATCGCGGCACGGGTCAGCGGCGAGGACGTCCTCGTCGTCGGCCACCCCTTCGTGGACGTGTGGGCGGCCGTCAAGCCCGCGTCCGTCGGCATCGGGCGCTGGCCGGAGGTGCCGCGCGGCCAGGACTGGAAGACGGGCGTGTGCCGCGCGCTCGGCTGGCCGGAGAACACCGGCGCCGCCTGGCAGCGCATCCTGGGCTCGGTGCGCTCCTACCGCGACCTGGAGCCGGAGCTGCTCGGCCCGGTGGAGCGGCTCATCGACCACGTCACCGTGGGCGGCCCCACGGGGTGAACCCGGGCGGCGCCCGGCCCGGGACCGTCCGCGCGGGCGATCACGGACAATGGACGCATGCCCTCCGCACTCCCCGACGGCGAGCCCGTGCCCGAGGACGGCGCGCTGCCCGCGTCCGCCCTGGCCGGGAGCGCCGGCCGCCCTCTCGGCTTCTACCTGCACGTCCCCTACTGCGCGACGCGCTGCGGCTACTGCGACTTCAACACGTACACCGCCAGCGAGCTGCGCGGGTCCGGCGGCACCCTGGCCACCCGGGAGAACTACGCGGCCACGCTCGCCGACGAGGTGCGGCTCGCCCGGAAGGTGCTGGGCGACGACCCGCGCCCGGTGCGGACGGTGTTCGTCGGCGGCGGCACGCCCACCCTGCTGCCCGCCGCCGACCTGGGCCGCATGCTCGCCGCCGTCCGGGAGGAGTTCGGACTCGCGGACGACGCCGAGGTCACCACCGAGGCCAACCCGGAGTCCGTCGACGCGGCGTACCTGGCGGAGCTGCGGGCGGCCGGATTCACCCGCGTCTCCTTCGGCATGCAGAGCGCCCGCGCCCACGTGCTGCGGGTGCTGGAGCGCACCCACACCCCGGGCCGCCCCGAGGAGTGCGTCGCCGAGGCGCGCGCCGCGGGCTTCGAGCACGTCAACCTGGACCTGATCTACGGCACGCCCGGCGAGAGCGACGACGACTGGCGCGCGACCCTGGACGCCGCGGTCGGCGCCGGACCCGACCACGTCTCGGCGTACGCGCTCATCGTGGAGGAGGGCACCCGGCTGGCCCGGCGCGTGCGGCGCGGCGAGGTGCCGATGACCGACGACGACGTCCACGCCGACCGGTACCTCATCGCGGAGGAGACGCTGCGGGCGGCGGGCTTCTCCTGGTACGAGGTCTCCAACTGGACCCGTCAGGAGGCCGGGCGCTGCCGCCACAACGAGCTGTACTGGACGGGCGCCGACTGGTGGGGCGCGGGTCCCGGCGCGCACAGCCACGTCGGCGGGGTGCGCTGGTGGAACGTGAAGCACCCGGGCGGCTACGCGCAGGCGCTGGCGGCCGGCCGCTCCCCCGGCGCGGGCCGGGAGGTGCTGAGCGCCGAGGACCGGCGCGTCGAGCGCGTCCTGCTGGAACTGCGCCTGGCCGACGGCTGCCCGCTGGACCTGCTGGCCCCCGCCGGAGCGGCGGCGGCGCGGCGGGCGCTCGCGGACGGGCTGCTGCGCCCGGAGCCGTACGCGGCGGGCCGGGCCGCGCTCACCCTGCGCGGACGGCTCCTGGCGGACGCCGTGGTGCGGGACCTCGTCGACTGAGGTCCCGGCCGCCGCCGCTCCCCGGACGCTCGGGCCGCCCCGGGCGCTCGGGCCCTCCGGGACCTTCGGGCCGTTCCGGGCGTCCCGGCGGCGGCGCGTGGCCCACGCGAGAAGCCCCGCCGCCCTCCGGGGGAAGCGGAGGCGGCGGGGCTTCTTCCGTGCGCTGTGGGCGCCGCACCCGCGTGGCGAACGCAGGCCGCGTGCGGCGCTGTGGGCTGCTCGGCCGAGCAGCGGGTGCCCGGTGTGCACCGGGCCGCCCGGAGGACGGGGGCGGGGCGGCTGATGAGAGGGCAGCCGCCGGGTCCGACACGGAACCGTCCGGGCGAGTGGGGCCGCGTCGCTTCAGCGGCCCCGGGGGATCACTTCTGCAGCGAGGAGACCTGCTGGGCCAGCGCCGACTTCTTGTTGGCGGCGTTGTTCTTGTGCAGGACGCCCTTGCTGACGGCCTTGTCCAGCTTGCGGCCGGCGACGCGGGCGGCCTCGGTGGCCTTCTCGCCCTCACCGGCGGCGACGGCCTCGCGCACGCGGCGGATGGCGGTCTTCAGCTCGGACTTGACCGCCTTGTTGCGCTGGCGGGCCTTCTCGTTGGTCTTGATCCGCTTGATCTGGGACTTGATGTTCGCCACGAAGGAGCCTTTTCAGGATCGGAGATGCTGGTTTCCGTGCACCCGGCGCGGCCTGTGAGAGGGCAGGCACCGGCACGAGGCACAGTGGCCCACACTACCAGCCGGGCGAGCGGCCGCCCTAATCCGTGGGGCCGCGGCCATCCGTGGGACGATGGGGGCGACGTACCGACCCGCAGCCATGACCCCGACAGGACCCCGCGTGCCCGCGACCCCCTCGAACGTGCCCGCGCCGCGTCGCACCGACCCGGCGCTGATTCGCAATTTCTGCATCATCGCGCACATCGACCACGGCAAGTCCACGCTCGCCGACCGGATGCTCCAGCTGACCGGTGTCGTCGAACAGCGCCAGATGCGCGCCCAGTACCTCGACCGCATGGACATCGAGCGTGAGCGCGGCATCACCATCAAGTCCCAGGCGGTCCGGATGCCCTGGGCGCCCGGCCCCGGAGACGGGGCGGGCCCCGCGCACATCCTGAACATGATCGACACCCCCGGCCACGTGGACTTCACCTACGAGGTCTCCCGCTCGCTGGCCGCCTGCGAGGGGTGCATCCTCCTGGTGGACGCGGCGCAGGGCATCGAGGCGCAGACCCTCGCCAACCTCTACCTGGCGATGGAGAACGACCTCACGATCATCCCGGTGCTCAACAAGATCGACCTCCCGGCGGCCCAGCCGGAGAAGTTCGCCGCGGAGCTGGCGCACCTGATCGGCTGCGACCCCGGCGACGTGCTGCGCGTCTCCGCCAAGACCGGTGAGGGCGTGGAGGCGCTGCTGGACGAGGTCGTCCGGCTGGTGCCCGCGCCCGTGGGCGAGGCGGACTCCCCGGCCCGCGCCATGATCTTCGACTCCGTCTACGACTCCTACCGGGGCGTCGTGACCTACGTGAAGGTCGTGGACGGCACGCTCGGCAAGCGCGAACGCATCCGCATGATGTCCACCGGCGCGACGCACGAGCTGCTGGAGATCGGCACCAACTCGCCGGAGATGACGGCCGCCGACGGACTCGGCGTCGGTGAGGTCGGCTACCTGATCACCGGCGTGAAGGACGTCCGCCAGTCCAAGGTGGGCGACACCATCACCCAGTTGCACAAGGGCGCCACCCAGGCACTGGCCGGGTACAAGGACCCCAAGCCGATGGTGTTCTCCGGCCTCTACCCGCTGGACGGCTCGGACTACCCTGAGCTGCGCGACGCCCTGGACAAGCTCCAGCTCAACGACGCCGCCCTGGTGTACGAGCCGGAGACGTCGGCGGCGCTCGGCTTCGGCTTCCGCGTCGGCTTCCTCGGCCTGCTCCACCTGGAGGTCATCCGGGAACGGCTGGAGCGGGAGTTCGGGCTCGACCTCATCGCCACCGCGCCCAACGTGGTGTACCGGGTCGTCATGGAGGACCACACCGAGCACGTCGTCACCAACCCGAGCGAGTTCCCCACCGGCAAGATCGCCGAGGTGCACGAACCCGTGGTGCGGGCCACGCTGCTGGCCCCCAGCGAGTTCATCGGCGCGATCATGGAGCTGTGCCAGACGCGGCGCGGGAACCTCCAGGGCATGGACTACCTCTCCGAGGACCGCGTGGAGCTGCGCTACACGCTGCCGCTCGCGGAGATCGTCTTCGACTTCTTCGACGCGCTGAAGTCCAAGACCCGCGGCTACGCCTCGCTCGACTACGAGCCCACCGGCGAGCAGAGCGCGGACCTGGTGAAGGTGGACATCCTGCTGCACGGCGACAAGGTGGACGCGTTCTCCGCCATCGTGCACAAGGACAAGGCATACGCGTACGGCGTCCGCATGGCCGGGAAGCTGCGCGAGCTGATCCCGCGCCAGCAGTTCGAGGTGCCGATCCAGGCGGCCGTCGGCTCCCGCGTCATCGCCCGCGAGACCGTCCGCGCCATCCGCAAGGACGTGCTCGCCAAGTGCTACGGCGGTGACATCTCCCGGAAGCGGAAGCTGCTGGAGAAGCAGAAGGAGGGCAAGAAGCGGATGAAGGTCGTGGGCCGCGTCGAGGTCCCGCAGGAGGCGTTCATCGCCGCCCTCTCCAGCGACGACAGCGGCGACGCGAAGGCCAAGAAGTAGGCCCCGCCCGCCCGCACCACGGGCCCGGACCCCGCACGGGGTCCGGGCCCGTGCGCGTCCCCAGCCGCCGCGCGGGACGGCGGCGCCGTCCCGGCGAAAAGCCCGGTTCCGGCGTGTCCCGCGTGCCGCCTTCCCGTTGCACACGGCGATGAGCACGGCACGTGCGACACCGACGGCGGAGGAGTCACACATGGGGAACCACAAGGCGGGCGGCCGGTACGGCGCAACAGTGCGGGCACTGGCCGCCGCCGCTCTGGCCTCGGGCGCGGCCGGAGCGGCGGCGGCCCCGGCCGCGGCCGAGGAGCCCGCGTCCGGTGACCCGTTGTGCGCCCTGCTCACCGGGACGGACGCGGGCGGCGACGCCGCCACGGTGGACCTCGGCGAGCGGCAGCCCACCTACGACGTCGGGGTCGGCGGTGTCACACGGCAGATCTGCCCCGCGCAGGAACCCGGCGCGGCCGCGCGGAGCGACACGGCCGTGCGGCCCGGCGCGGCCGGGAACGGCCGTCCGCTGCTCGGCGGGCTGCCGCCGGGCTGAACCGCCGCACCCCGCCCACCAGGCCCCGCGCCAGGTCCCCGTCCGACGACTGACCGGTAACGAAACCATTGCCGCGACCACAGCCCCTTACGCCGGGGGCGCGCGGCGCTTAGTCTGACGAACGCCTCAGTTACTCGTGAGTCACCCCCCAGCAACACAGCGGGCTCGGAGGATGTCGTGAGCGACACGCAGTCCCAGATCGAGAATCGCCCGCCCTCCGTGGCGGCCCTGTTCCTCGACCGCATCGAAGCCACTCCGGACGGTGAGGCGTATCGCTATCCCGTGCCCCCGGCGTCCGGTTCCGGGCCCGACGAGTGGCGGTCGTACTCGTGGGGCGAGGCGGCGCAGCGGGTGTTCGCGGTCGCGGCCGGTCTGATGGACCTCGGCATCGAGCCGGAGCAGCGGGTGGCCATCGCCTCCAGCACCCGGGTCGACTGGATCCTGGTCGACCTCGGCATCCTGTGCGCCGGCGCCGCCACCACCACCGTCTACCCCAGCACCAACGCCGAGGAGACGGCGTACATCCTCGCCGACTCCGACAGCCGGGTGCTGGTCGCCGAGGACGCGACGCAGCTCGCCAAGGCCCGCGAGCAGCGCGCGGAGCTGCCGCAGCTCAGGCACGTCGTCGTCATCGACCCGGCCGGGCAGCCCGTCACCGACCCGGCGGACCCGGACGGCTGGGTGCTGACGCTGGACGAGCTGGTGGAGCGCGGCCAGAAGTATCTGGAGAAGCATCCGGACGCCGTCAAGGACACGGTCGCCACGCTGCGCGCCGAACAGCTCGCCACGCTCATCTACACCTCCGGCACCACCGGCAAGCCCAAGGGCGTGCGGCTGCCGCACGACTGCTGGTCCTACATGGCCAAGGCCATCGCCGCGCAGGGCCTGACCCTCCCCGAGGACGTGCAGTACCTGTGGCTGCCGCTGGCGCACGTCTTCGGCAAGGTGCTGACCGCGGGCCAGATCGAGCTGGGTCACGTGACCGCCGTGGACGGCCGGGTGGAGAAGATCATCGAGAACCTGCCGGTCGTCAGACCGACGTACATGGCGACGGTGCCGCGCATCTTCGAGAAGGTCTACAACGGCATCGCGGCCAAGGCACGGGCCTCCGGCGGCGCCAAGTACAAGATCTTCCTGTGGGCGGCCGACGTGGCCCGCGAGTACGCCAAGGTCACCCAGGACAACCTGCGCCGCACCGGTACGGCCTCCGCCCCCGCGGGGCTGCGGATCAAGCACGCCGTGGCCGACAAGCTCGTCTACGCCAAGCTGCGCGAGGCGTTCGGCGGCCGCCTGCGCGGCTGCATCTGCGGCTCGGCCGCCCTCGCCCCCGAGATCGGCTACTTCTTCTCCGGCGCGGGCATCCCCGTCCTGGAGGGCTACGGCCTGACGGAGTCCGGGGCGGCCAGCTTCTGCAACCCCGCCGAGGCGAACCGCACCGGAACCGTCGGCAAGCCGCTGCCCGGCTGCGAGGTGCGCATCGCCGAGGACGGCGAGGTCATGATGCGCGGTCCCGGCATCATGCAGGGTTACCACAACCTGCCGGAGAAGACCGCCGAGGTCCTGGAGCCGGACGGCTGGTTCCACACCGGTGACATCGGCGAGCTGTCCGACGACGGCTACCTGCGGATCACCGACCGCAAGAAGGACATGTTCAAGACGTCCGGCGGGAAGTACGTCGCCCCGGCCGAGGTCGAGGGCCGGTTCAAGGCGCTCTGCCCGTTCGTGTCGTCGATCCTGGTGCACGGCGCCGACCGGAACTTCTGCACCGCCCTCATCGCCCTGGACGAGCCGTCCATCATGGGCTGGGCCCAGGACAACGGCATGGCGGGCCAGAGCTACACCGACGTCGTGGCGTCCCCGCGGGTGCGCGAGCTGATCGGCGGCTACGTGGACCAGCTCAACGCGAACCTCCAGCGCTGGCAGACGGTCAAGCAGTTCCGCGTCCTGCCCCGCGACCTGGACATCGAGCACGGCGAGCTGACCCCGAGCCTGAAGCTGAAGCGTCCGGTGGTGGAGCGGGAGTTCGGGCACCTGCTGGAGGAGATGTACGCGGGCACCCGCGAGAAGTGACGGGGCGGGGCCCCGCCCGGCGGCCTCCCGGCGGGCGGGCCCCGTCTCCCGCGTACCGGTCCCGCCGGGGCCCCGGCAGCGCTGCGGGGCCCGACCGGACGCGCGGGGTCAGTCCCGTTCCAGCCAGCCGTCGTGGGCGGCCGCCAGCTCGTCCAGCGCGGCCGGATCGCAGCGGGCGTCCGGGTCCTCCAGCACGACGAGCCACTGGGCGTCCTCGGCGTCGTCCTCGCCCGCGAGCGCGTCCCGCACGAGCTGCGGCTCCTGCGGCAGCCCCAGCCGCTCGGCCAGTTCCCCGGCCACCTCTTCCGCGCTGTCCCGGTCGGGCAGCACCAGCACGTGTCGTCCCTCGTTCACCGGGCCATTGTGCCGCCCCGCCGCGTCCCGCCCGCGCCGGGGCGGCCAGGGCTGTGCGGCCCGGGCTGTGCGGCCCGGGCTGTGCGGCCCCGGGTGTCCGAGCGGCGTGGGATGCTGTGGGCGATGCCCCCGAAAGCCAAGAAGCCCGCCCAGGAGAGCCCGCTCGCGCCGCTCAGCCTCCTCGTCGGCCAGGAGGAACTGCTGGTCGACCGCGCGGTGCGGCAGATCACCGACGCCGTCCGCGCCGAGGACGCGGACACCGACGTACGGGATCTGGCCCCCGGTGATCTGCAACCCGGCACGCTCGCGGAGCTGACCAGCCCCTCGCTGTTCGCGGAACGCAAAGTCGTGGTGGTCCGCCAGGCGCAGGACCTCTCCGCCGACACCGTCAAGGACGTCAAGGCGTACCTCGCCGCGCCCGTCGAGGAGGTCGTCATCGTCCTCGCGCACGCGGGCGGCGCCAAGGGGAAGGCGCTGCTGGAGGCCGCGCGCAAGGCCGGGGCCCGCGAGGTGGCCTGCGCGAAGCTGACGAAACCGGCCGAACGGCTGGCGTTCGTGCGCGCCGAGTTCCGCACGGCGGGCCGCTCGGCCACCCCGGAGGCGTGCCAGGCCCTCGTGGACGCCATCGGCAGCGACCTGCGCGAACTGGCCTCCGCCTGCTCCCAGCTCACGGCGGACGTCGAGGGCACCATCGACGAGGCCGTGGTGGGCCGCTACTACACGGGGCGCGCCGAGGCGTCCAGCTTCGCCGTCGCCGACCGGGCCGTGGAGGGCCGCGCGGCCGAGGCCCTGGAGACGCTGCGCTGGGCGCTGTCCACGGGCGTCGCGCCCGTGCTCGTCACCAGCGCGCTCGCCCAGGGCGTGCGGGCGATCGGCAGGCTGGCCTCGGCGCCCGGCGGGATGCGCCCCGCCGACCTGGCCCGCGAGCTGGGCATGCCGCCGTGGAAGGTGGACCGGGTGCGCCAGCAGATGCGCGGCTGGAGCGCGGACGGGGTGTCGGTGGCCCTGCGGGCGGTGGCCGAGGCGGACGCGGCGGTGAAGGGCGGCGGGTACGACCCGGCCTACGCCCTGGAGAAGGCCGTCGTGACGATCGCACGGGCCGCCCGCTCACGCTGACCCGGCCCGCACCGTCCACCGCCACAGAACCGTGCTGGTCGGTGCGCACGACGGCGGCCCCGGCGTCGCGCAGTGCGGCGAGGGTCGACGGGGCGGGATGGCCGTAGTCGTTGCCCGCGCCGCAGGAGACGACCGCCAGACGCGGGGCGAGGCGGGCCAGCAGCGGGGGGTGCTGGTAGGCGGAACCGTGGTGGGCGACCTTCAGCACGTCCACGCCCGGCAGCCGGGGGTGCCGGGCCAGCAGCCTGCGCTGCGCCTCCGGCTCCAGGTCGCCGGGCAGGAAGACGGTCAGGCTCCCGGTGCGCAGGAGCAGCGTGACGCTGGTGTCGTTCGTCCGCAGTCCGCGCGCCTCGCCCGGCGGCCACAGCACCTCCCAGCTGATCTCCGGGGCGAGGCGGCGCCGCTCCCCCGCCCGCGCCACGAGCAGCGGCACGCGAGCCCCGGCGGCGGTCCGCCGCACGAACGCGGCCTGGCCGCCGCCGTCCGGCCCGTCCCGCCCGCGCGTCCGGGGCGGCGGTGCCGTCGTCTGGACGGCGCCGACCGACCGGCCGCGCAGCACGCCCGGCAGTCCGCGTACGTGGTCGGCGTGGAAGTGGGTGAGGAGGACGAGCGGGACGCGGTCGACGCCCAGGCGGCGCAGGCAGGCGTCCATGACGTCCGGGTCCGGCCCGGTGTCCACGACGAGGGCGGTGCCCGGCCCGGCGGCCAGCGCCAGCCCGTCGCCCTGGCCCACGTCGCAGACCGCCAGCCGCCAGCCCGGTGACGGCCAGCCGGTCACGAACCGGGTGAACGGCGCGGGGCGGAGCAGGGCCAGCACGAGGAGGAGGGCTCCGGCGCAGGCCAGCCACGGCCGGGTGAGCGCCCGGCGGACGGCGGCGAGCACGGCGACCGTGGCGGCGGCCAGCAGCGCGGCGCCGTCCCAGCCGTCCGGCCAGCCCAGCTCCGCTCCGGGCAGGGCGGCGCCGGTGCGGGCGACGGCGGCGATCCAGCGGGCGGGCCAGCTCGCCAGCCACAGCAGCGCCACGGCCACCGGCGGCACGACGGGGGCGGCCACCAGCGCCGCCCACCCCAGCACCGTGACCGGGGCGAGGGCCAGCTCGGCGAGCAGGTTGCACGGGATGCCCACGAGGCTGACCCGGGCCGCGAACACGGCCACCACCGGTGCGCACACGGCCTGCGTGGCGGCGGCGACGGCCAGCCCCTCGGCGAGCCGCCCCGGCACGCCCCGGCGCCGCAGCACCAGGCTCCAGCGCGGAGCGAGGGTCAGCAGCGCGCCGGTGGCCAGCACCGAGAGCAGGAAGCCGAAGGACCGGGCCAGCACCGGGTCGTACAGGACGAGCAGCAGCACGGCGGCGGCCAGCGCGGGGAGCAGTGACCTGCGCCGCCCGGTGGCGATGGCCAGCAGGGCGAGGCCGCCGCAGACGGCCGCCCGCAGCACGCTCGGGCCCGGTCTGCACACGACGACGAAGGCCAGCACGAGCCCGCAGCCCAGCACCGCCGTGGTGCGCAGCGGCACCCCCAGCCGCCCGGCCAGCCCGCCGCGCTCGGCCCGGGACGCGGTGCCCGGTGCGCCGATGAGCACGGCGAGGACGACGGCGAGCTGGCTGCCGCTGACGACGATCATGTGCGTCATGTCGGCGGCCTCCACCGCCCGTTCCAGATCCGGCGGGATGCGGGAGGCGTCCCCGATCACGAGGGCGGGCAGCAGCGCCCGCGCGTCGCCGGGCAGCCCGTCGCTCGCGGTGCGCAGATCGGCGCGCAGCCGCCCGGCGAGCCGGTGGACGGTGCCCGGGCCCCCCGTCACCCGGGGCGGGCCGTCGTCCAGCGCCCGCAGGACGGCGGTGAGTTCGCCGCCCCGTGCGGAGACCGGCTGCGCCACCCGGGCCGCAAGGCGCAGCCGGGTGGACGGCAGCAGCTCCAGCCAGCGGCCGGGGCGCGCGGCGACGGTGACGACGAGGACGGGGCTGTCCACCGCGGTGACACGGCCGTCCGGAGTGGTGACGGCCGTGGCGTCCGCGGTCACCAGGACCGCGCGGGGTGCCCCGTCGGTGCGGGGCCGGGCGAGCCGGGGGTCACCGGTGAGGGTGAGGTCCACGGTGGCCCTGCCCTGTCCGGCGGCCAGCACGGGCAGCGGTCCGCCGCGCACCGCGGCGGTGTGCAGGCCCGCGACGGCGGACCCGGCGGCGGCGCACAGCAGCACCAGCGCCGCGGTGCGGGCCACCGCCCGGCCGGAGGCGGACGGCCGTCGCCGCCGCGGCTCCGGGCGTTCCCGCCGGTGGTGGCGGCCGGCGCGGCGCTCCGGGCGTCGGGCGGGGAGGAGCAGCACGCAGGTGGCGAGGAGGCAGGCGCCCGCACCGGCCGCCACGAGGCCGCCGTCCGCACCCAGGGCGAGTGCCGCACCGGCCCAGGCCGCCAGAGCGGGCGGGACGAGCCGGAGGTCCGGCGGGCCCTCCTGGCGGGGGTGCGCGGCGCCCAGCCGGTGTCCGGAGGCGGCGTGCACGGGGGCGCGCGGCCGGGCTGCCGGGGAGGCGGCGGGAGGGTTCACGGCGTGACCCGGGGGGCGAGGTCGGCGAACCGGGACTCGCCGATGCCGCGTACGTCGCGCAGGTCGTCCACCGAGCGGAAGCCGCCGTGCCGGGTGCGGTGTTCCACGATCTGCCGCGCCAGCACCGGGCCGATGCCGGGCAGGGTGTCGAGCTGTTCGACGGTGGCGGTGTTGAGGCTGACGACGGCGGAGCCACCCCCGGCCGCCGTCCCGCCAGGCGGCGCGGGACCGGCCGGAACGGGTGTGGGGGTGACGCCCACGACGATGTGCTCGCCGTCCGCGAGCACGCGGGCCCGGTTGAGCCCGGCCGTGTCCGTGCCGGGCCGTACGCCGCCCGCCGCCGCGAGGGCGTCGGCCACCCGCGCGCCCGCCCTGAGCCGGTGCACGCCGGGTTCGCGCACCGTCCCCGCGACGTCCACCAGCACGTGGCCGCTCTCCGCCGCCGGGGACGGCCCGGCCGGCGGCTCCGGCCCCGTGGACGGCGGCGGCTGCGCGGTGGGGCCGGGGCCGGTGGCTTCCGGCACGGGGACCGGTGCGGGGCGCCCCGACCACAGTTCGTAGGCCCCGAACCCGGCGGCGAGGAGGAGGACGAGCAGCAGCGCGGCCAGGGCGCGCGGCTCCACGGCGCAGCGGGACTGGAGCCACAGGGGCAGCCGCTCCCGCACGGCGAGCCACCTCGCCCCCGCACGCCCGGCCCCGCCCCCGCCCCCGGCTCCAGCCCCGGCACCGGGGCCGGGCTCGGTACCGGGGGCGGGCTCGGTACCGGGGTCCTCAGAGGGCCCGCCCCCGCCGCGGCCGTCCCCCTCCCGCACGGGACCGCCCCTGGCGCGTTCCCGCTCCCGCTGCTCCGCGCGGCTGTGCCGGACCGCCGCGCGGGCGGCCGCGATGGCCTCCGCCCGGGGCAGTGGCACGGCGGCCGGGGCGGCCAGGGCAGCCGGGACAGCCGGAGCGGCCGGAGCGGGACGGGGAACGGGCCGGGGCGGGGCGGGCGCCTGCGGCCAGGGCAGCGGCAACGGGTCGGCGCCAGCCGGCGCCTTGGGGACCAGCCGGGCGGCGCGCGCCCGCACCCCGGCGCGCCGGTCCTCGGCCCGCAGCGCGGTACGGCGCCGCCCGCCGGGGCGCGGACGCCCCGGGCGGCCCGGCCCCCTCGTCTCGGACAGTGAGCGGGAAGTCATGCGGTGACCCTAGGGACGATCACCGCAGACCGGTCGGCACCGCCTGACTCCCGTGGAGAACCACCGTCCTGTGGATAACTCCGTCACCCTCGCGGGTACTTCTCGCCCCCGGCGGCCGGACGGGTCAGTGGGGTGGCCGGTCAGGTCAGTGGGGTGAGACGACCGTGGCCAGGAGGCCGGGGCCGGTGTGGGCGCCGATGACCGCGCCGATCTCCCCCACGTGCAGGTCCGCCAGCCCCGGCACCCGGGCGCTGAGCCGGTCGGCGAGCTGCTCCGCCCGCTGCCCGGCGGCCAGGTGGTGCACGGCTATGTCCACCGGCCCCTCCCCGGCCCGCGTGACGGCCAGTTCCTCCAGGCGGGCGATGGCCCGGCTGGCCGTCCGCACCTTCTCCAGCGGGCCGATCCGCCCGTCGGCCAGCTCCAGCAGCGGTTTGACGGCCAGGGCGGAGCCGAGCAGCGCCTGCGCCGCCCCGATCCGGCCGCCCCGGCGCAGGTGGTCCAGGGTGTCGACGTAGAAGAACGCGGACGTGCCCCCGGCCCGCTTCTCCGCGGCGGCCACCGCGTCGTCCGGGCCCCCGCCCGCCGCGGCCGCCGAGGCGGCGGCCAGGACGCAGTAGCCGAGCGCCATCGCGATCATGCCGGAGTCCACGACCCGCACCGGCACCGGCGCCTGCGCCGCGGCGAGCACGGCCGCGTCGTACGTGCCGGAGAACTCCGCCGACAGGTGCAGCGAGACGATGCCGTCCGCCCCGGCGTCGGCCGCGGCGCGGTAGGCGGCGGCGAAGGTCTCGGGGCTGGGCCGCGACGTCGTCACCGGGCGGTGCCGGCGCAGCGCCTCGGCCAGCGACCGCGCGGAGATCTCGGTGCCCTCCTCCAGCGGCTGCCCGTCCACGACCACGGTCAGCGGCACCGAGGTGATGCCGTACCGGCGCAGGGCGTCCTGCGGCAGGCAGGCCGTGGAGTCGGTGATGATCGAGACGTGACGGGCCATGGCCCGGAGATTACTGGGTGGTCCCGGGACCCGGCAGCCCGGTCTCCGCCGAGGGGTGCGGCGGCTGCGGCCGCTCCCAGTGGCGCAGGGCCCCGGACTCCAGGGCGATCTGCTCGCGCAGCGCGCCCAGTTCCTCCGTTTGGTGACGGCGGGTCCGGTCCTGGACGGCGAAGCGCAGGGAGTCGGCGGACTGCCGCAGCTCCTCGGCGCGCTCCCGCAGGTCCGGCAGGCGGGCGGCGACGCGGGCGCGGTCCGGTTCGCGGTCCATGAGGGAGCCCATCTCGCCGTCCAGCCCGCGGGCGTGCTCGTGGAGCCGGTCCAGCAGGGCGGCGGCCTCGGCCAGCGAGGCGTCGCCGGGCGCTGCCGCGTCCAGTTCCCGCCGCGTGCTGTCGATCGAGCCGCGCAGCTCCAGGCGCGTCCTGGCCAGCTGCCCGACGGGGCCGGGCTGTACGGCCTTGGCGCGCAGCGTGGTCGTGTCGATGGTGCGCCGCACCTCCTGGCCCGCCCGCTCGACGCGCCGGTGCACCGCACGCACGGTCCGCACGGTGAACAGCACACCGAACGTCACGAAGAGTACGAGGAGCAGGGCCCCCACCGCGGCTGCAACCTCCATGATCGAACGCCTCCGTCCGTCGCCCGCCGTCCCTCGGCCTGCGTCCAGCGTAAGCGCTGCGGGCGCGGCCCGGGTCGCTGCGGACCCGGGCCGCTCCCGTAGGGGATGTCCCCGAGCGGCGTCTCAGCCCTGGGCCGGGACGATGTTGACCAGCTTCGGCGCCCGGACGATCACCTTGCGCACGCCCGCGCCGCCGAGGGCCGCGACGACGCCGGGAGCCGCCAGGGCCAGCGCCTCCAGCTCGTCCTCCGGAACGCTCGGCGCCACCTCCAGACGGGCCCTGACCTTGCCCTTAACCTGCACGACGCAGGTGACCGTCTCGTCCACCAGGTACCGCGGGTCGGCCTGCGGGAACGGCTGGTGGACGACCGTCCCGCCGCGGCCCAGCCGGTGCCACAGCTCCTCCGCGACGTGCGGGGCCAGCGGCGCGACCAGCAGCACGAGCGTCTCGGCGACGGAGCGCGGCACCCGGTCCAGCTTGGTGACGTGGTTGTTCAGCTCGGTGATCTTGGCGATGGCGGTGTTGAAGCGCAGGTTCGCCATGTCCTGCCCGACCCCGTCGACGGCCTTGTGCAGGGCGCGCAGGGTGTCCTCGCCCGGCTCGGCGTCCACGACGGTAACCTCGCCGGTGGCCTCGTCCACGACGTTCCGCCACAGCCGCTGGAGCAGCCGGTACGGTCCGACGACGGCGCGGGTGTCCCAGGGGCGGGAGACGTCCAGCGGACCCATGGCCATCTCGTAGAGCCGCAGGGTGTCCGCGCCGTACTCGGCGAAGATCTCGTCCGGGGTGACGGCGTTCTTCAGGGACTTGCCCATCTTGCCCAGTTCCCGGCCGACCCGGACGCCGTCGTGGTAGAAGGCGCCGTCGCGCTCCTCGATCTCGGCGGCGGGCACGGCGAAGCCGCGGGCGTCCCGGTAGACGAACGCCTGGATCATGCCCTGGTTGTACAGCTTGTGGAACGGCTCGACGGACGAGACGTGTCCCAGGTCGTACAGGACCTTGGACCAGAACCGGGCGTACAGCAGGTGCAGGACGGCGTGCTCCGCCCCGCCCACGTACAGGTCCACCCCGCCGTGCGGGGCGCCCTCGCGCGGGCCCATCCAGTACCGCTCGACCTCCGGGTCCACCATGCGCCGGTCGTCGCGGGGGTCGAGGTAGCGGAACTGGTACCAGCAGGAACCGGCCCAGTTGGGCATGGTGTTGGTCTCCCGCCGGTACCGCTTGGGCCCGTCGCCCAGGTCCAGGGTGACGTTGACCCAGTCCTCGTTGCGGGACAGCGGCGTCTCGGGGGAGGTGTCGGCGTCCTGCGGGTCGAAGGTGCGCGGCGCGTAGTCGTCGACCTCCGGGAGTTCCAGCGGCAGCATCGACTCGGGCAGCGCGTGGGCGACGCCGTCCTCGTCATACACGATCGGGAAGGGCTCGCCCCAGTACCGCTGGCGGCTGAACAGCCAGTCGCGCAGCCGGTAGTTGACGGTGCCCTCGCCGTGGCCGTGGGCGGCCAGCCAGTGGGCGACGGCCGTCTTCGCCTCCGGCACGGACAGGCCGTCCAGGCTGAGGCCGTCGGCGGCGGAGTTGACCGCCGTGCCGTCCTGGGCGCTGAAGGCGTCGTCCCAGGCGGCGGGGTCGGTGCCGCGGCCGTCAGCCGGCTCGACCACGCACCGCATCGGCAGCCCGAAGGCGCGGGCGAAGGCGAAGTCGCGGCTGTCGTGCGCCGGGACGGCCATCACGGCCCCGGTGCCGTAGCCCATGAGGACGTAGTCGGCGACGAAGACGGGCATGTCCTCGCCGTTGACGGGGTTGCGGACGTAGCCGCCGGTGAAGACGCCCGTCTTCTCCCTGGCGTCGGCCTGCCGCTCGACGTCGGACTTCGCGGCGGCCCGCGCCCGGTAGGCGGCGACGGCCTCGGCCGGTTTCGCGTGGCCCCCCGTCCACGCCTGCGGGGTGCCCTCGGGCCAGGCGTCGGCCGTCAGCGGCCCGGCCAGCGGGTGTTCGGGGGCCAGCACCATGTAGGTGGCGCCGAACAGGGTGTCGTGGCGGGTGGTGAAGACGCTGACCGTCGCGTCGGCGCCGACAGCGGGGAAGTCCACGCGGGCGCCCTCGGAGCGGCCGATCCAGTTGCGCTGCTGGAGCTTGATGGCCTCGGGCCAGTCCAGCGCGTCCAGGTCGTTCAGCAGCCGCTCGGCGTAGGCCGTGATGCGCATGTTCCACTGGCGCAGCTTCGCCTTGAAGACGGGGAAGTTGCCGCGCTCGGAGCGTCCGTCGGCGGTGACCTCCTCGTTGGCCAGCACGGTGCCCAGGCCCGGGCACCAGTTGACCGGCGCGTCGGAGGCGTAGGCGAGCCGGTACTCGCCCAGCAGTCCGGCGCGTTCGGCGGCGGACAGGTCGGCCCAGGGCGCGTACCCGGGCGGGGTGGGCCGCTCACCGTTCTCGAACTGCTTGACCAGCTCGTCGACGGGCCGGGCGCGCCCGGCCTCCTCGTCGTACCAGGAGTTGAAGATCTGGAGGAAGATCCACTGGGTCCACTTGTAGTAGCCGGGCTCGATCGTGGCGATGGACCGGCGCCGGTCGTGGCCCAGGCCCAGGCGGCGCAGCTGCGTGCGCATGTTCGCCATGTTGGCCTCGGTGGACTCCCGGGGGTGGGTGCCGGTCTGCACCGCGTACTGCTCGGCGGGCAGCCCGAACGCGTCGAAGCCCAGGGTGTGCAGCACGTTGTGGCCGGTCATCCGCTGGTGGCGGGCGAAGACGTCGGTGGCGATGTAGCCGAGCGGGTGTCCGACGTGCAGCCCCGCGCCCGAGGGGTAGGGGAACATGTCCATGATGTACCGCTTCGGACGCCCGGCCAGCTCCGGGTCGCCGCCCAGCTCACCGCCGCCGGGGTTGGGAGCCTCGTACGTGCCGTGCTGCTCCCAGAAGTCCTGCCACCGCGCCTCGATGTCGGCGGCCAGGGCCGCCGTGTAGCGGTGCGGGGCCGTGGTCTCGGCGGCGGTCGTGGTCTGGCTCATGTCCTCAAGGCTCCATCGTCTCGTCTCTGCCCGCTGAAATGAAAAAGCCCCTCGCACAGGAGGGGCAGCCGCGCCGAGGTGGCCCGCGAGGGGCGTGGAGGTCAGCGCGGCCGGCTAAGCAGAAGGCGTACGGCACGCATGCGGTCAGGGTACCGCACCCTCCGGCGCGGCCCCGGACCCGTCCGCAGCACGAGAAACGGGCCGCCCGAAGGCGGCCCGTCTGCCGGAGTGTGGAGCTAAGGAGAATCGAACTCCTGACCTCTTGCATGCCATGCAAGCGCTCTACCAACTGAGCTATAGCCCCGGGTCTGGTCCTCCGCGGGTCTCCCCGCGGCGGCGACGCCCACTCTACACGGCACCGGGCCGCCGCTGCCAAATCGCCTCCCGCCCGGCGCCCGCACCCGTGCCCCACGCGCACGCACGCGGTGGGGCGGGGCGGGCGTCAGACGGTGACGAAGGAGTAGAACCGTTTGAGCGTGCAGTGCTCCTCCAGCAGTCGTCCGTAGATCGGCTCCCCCTCCAGTTCCCGGTACGTCTCGATTGGATCGCCCTTGATGATCAGCGCCCGCGCGCACTCGACGCACCAGTACTGGTAGCGGGCGTTGACGGGCTCCATGTCGCGGACGATCGGCGTACCGCTGCCGCACCAGTCGCACTTCCTGCTGTGTGCCCCCATCAGTCCCCATCAGCTCCAGGCATGGCGGGCGGCTTCGCTCGGGCGACGGCTGCGCGTGGTCACCGCGGCGTCCCTCCCTGTCGGGCTGTTCCCCGTCCTGCGGTGTGATTCTGCCACGTTACGCCGGAGGGCAGGAGCCGGACGGACGACGAAGATCCCGCCCTCCGGTACGGAGGACGGGATCGGGGTGTGGAGCTAAGGAGAATCGAACTCCTGACCTCTTGCATGCCATGCAAGCGCTCTACCAACTGAGCTATAGCCCCGCGCTCCCGGCTCGCCGGGGGCTTCCCCGCCGTGCCGCGAACGAGAAGAACTGTACCCCGTGACCTGCCGGAACAGGAAATCGCCCGTCCCGGCCGAACGGCCCGCGGCGGACCGGGTAGGCCCTCGCGGCGCGCGCCCTAGTCGTCGTCGCCGAGGACGGGCTCGGGCAGGCTTCCGGCATTGTGCTCCAGCAGCCGCCAGCCGCGCAGGCTCTCGCCCAGCACGGACCAGGAGCAGTTGGACAGGCCGCCCAGCGACTCCCAGGCACCCGGCTCCAGGCCGAGCAGCCGCCCGATGGTGGTCCGGATCGTCCCGCCGTGACTGACGACGACGAGCGTCCCGCCGTCGGGCAGCTTCTCGGCACTGCGCTCGACCACCGGGGCGGCCCGGTCGGCGACCTCCGTCTCCAGCTCGCCGCCGCCGCGCCGCACGGCCTCGCCGCGCTTCCACGCCGCGTACTGCTCGCCGTGGCGCTCCAGGATCTCGTCGTGCGTCAGACCCTGCCAGTGCCCCGCGTACGTCTCGCGCAGCGCCTCGTCGTGGTGGACGTCCAGGCCGGTGACGGCCGCCAGCTCGGCGGCGGTGGCACGGGCCCGCACGAGGTCGGAGGCGACGATGGCGTCCGGCTTCAGCGCGGCCAGCAGCCGGGCCGCCCGGCGGGCCTGGTGCACGCCCTCATCGGTGAGCGGGATGTCGGTCGTGCCCTGGAAGCGGCGCTCCAGGTTCCAGGACGTCTGGCCGTGCCGCCACAGAACGATCTTGCGGCCGCGCATCACCGGCCGTCCCCGGTGACTTCAGGTGCCTCACCCGCCGCGTCGTCCTTGGTCCGGGTGGCGCGGGCGTCCTCGGGCAGCTCCAGCTCGGGGCAGTCCTTCCACAGCCGCTCCAGCGCGTAGAAGACCCGCTCCTCGCTGTGCTGCACGTGTACGACGATGTCGACGTAGTCCAGCAGCACCCAGCGGCCGTCGCGCTCGCCCTCGCGCCGTACGGGCTTGGCCTTCAGCTCCTTGAGCAGCCGCTCCTCGATCCCGTCCACGATGGACTTGACCTGGCGGTCGTTGGGCGCGGAGGCGAGCAGGAAGGCGTCGGTGATGGCGAGGACGTCGCTGACGTCGTAGGCGACGACGTCGTGCGCGAGCTTGTCGGCTGCCGCCTGGGCGGCGGCGTTGATCAGCTCGATGGAGCGGTCGGTGGCGGTCACAAGCGGTAGCTTTCGGTCGGCGGACGGTACGCGGCGCGGGCGCGGCGCGTACCGGGGATACGCACCAAGCGTCTCACGATCCGCCGCGCCCCCCGTCAGCCCGTCGCTCCCCCGTAGTCCGTACCGAGCACGACCGTGACGTCGGCGTTGGCCGCGCCCTCGCCCCGCTCGACCGACTCCTCCGGCAGCCCCAGCGTCTTGGCCACCTCCACCGCCCGCGCGGCGTCCGCCTCGTCCGCGTAGGTGACGGTGCTCGACGCGGCCGTGGCGTCGGCCTCCCGCGTCGGCACCACGGTGTAGCCGCCGTTCACCAGCGCCACCTGCGCCGTCTCGGCCGAACCCGCTGAGCCGGTGGCGTCGCGCACGCTGACCCGCACGGCGGCGCCGGAGTCGGTGTCGGAGACGGTGCCGCCCAGCACGTCCCTGACCAGGCCGCGCGCCGTCTCGTCGCTGAGCGTCCCGTCGTCCTCGACCGGCAGCAGCCGGGTGTCGAGCTTCTGCTGCTGGGCGCGGGCGGCGAGTTCCGCGAGCGCCGTGCCGAGCTGCGCGTCGGACAGCGAGGGGTCGGGGATCTGGCCGAGCGACTGGACGGTGCGGATGGCACCCGACGCATCGCTGGACAGCTCGCGCAGGGCGGCCTCCATCACCTGCCCGAACCGGGTGAGCTGCGCGCTCTGCGGCTCCTTCTCCGCGCGGTGCGTGGCGTAGGCGACGGCGGCCTGCCCGTTCAGCTCGCGCCCGGCGCCCTCGGCGACCAGCGGCGGACCGTCCTTCCCGGGTCCGGGCACGGTGGCGTCGGCGTCCAGCGTGATGCCGCCGACCGACTCGACGAGGTTCTCCAGGTAGGGGGTGTCCAGCCGCCAGGTGCCCTTGATGTCCGCGCCGAGCAGCACGCCGAGCGCGTCCCTCGTGGCACCGGCGCCCTGGGCGTCGAAGGACGCGCCCAGCGTGGTGGTGGTGCCGTCGTCCGCCGTCAGGGCCAGGGAGTTGGGCAGCAGCACGGTCGTCCCGCTCCCGGCCGTCTCGTTGTTGACCAGCAGCGCGGTCGAGACGTTCCCGCCGTCGATCTCCCGCAGGTGCACGACGACCACGTTGCGGCGCTCCGCGGCGGACGCCGCCGGACCCGACTCCTCCGCGCCCGTGCCCGGCAGCAGCCCGGCCGACCACAGGTACCCGGTGCCGCCGGCGACGAGCAGCACGGCGGCCACCACGAGCGCGACGGTGCGGTTGCGGCCGCGCCGTTTGGCGCCCTCGCGCCGCTCGGTCCGGCTCTCGCTGAACTTGAGCCAGTCGACGACGTCCTCGGACTCCTCGTCCTTCTCCTCGATGAAGGAGAACTCCTCCGTCCGGTACTCCTCGCCCTCCCCGGCCCGGTCCTCCTCCGCGCCGCCGGACGCCGTGCCGGGCTCCGGCGCCGCACCGGACTCCGGCTCCCGCCCCGGCTCCGTCTCCGGTTCCGGGTAGCCGTAGGTCTGCGGCCCGTCGTGGCCGTAGCCGGGCGGGACGTACTCGGCGGACCCGTACGGCGGACCCGGCTGCTGCGGCACCCACGAAGCCTGGCCGGGGCGGCCGTCCGCGGAGCCGGGGCCGTGGTCCGGCGGGACGTGGGACGGCTGCTCCGTCCGCGGATGCCCGTCCCCGTACGGCTGCTGCCCGTACGGGGACGGCCCGGCGTCACCCTGGCCGTGCGTCGGCCCGGGGTACCCCTGGCCGTAGGACGGGCCGGCGTACCCGGTCTGCCCGTAGGGCTGCGGCTCGTACCGCTGCGGTTCGTAGGCCGTGGGCTCGTAGGACTGCGGCTCGTAGGACTGGGCGCCGTAGGACCGGGCCTCGTACTGCTGGGCGCCGTACTGCTGCGGCTGCTCGTGGAACTGCTGCTCGGAAGGCCGCGGTTCCCACGGGTCCGGCTCGTGCTGCCGGGCGTAGGGGTCGTGGTAGACCGGCCGGCCGTACTCGTCGTACCCGGCGAACTCCTGGTGCCCGTACGGGTCCTGTCGGTCGTTCACGACTGCCGCTCCTCTAACGCCTCGGTACCGGCGCGTCCCGGTAGAGCTGGCGCTTGGTGATGTACCGCACCACGCCGTCCGGGACGAGATACCAGACCGGGTCGTCGTGCGCCACCCGCGCCCGGCAGTCCGTCGAGGAGATGGCCAGCGCGGGCACCTCGATCAGGGAGACCCCGCCGTCCGGCAGACCGGGGTCGGCGAGGTGGTGCCCCGGCCGGGTGACGCCGATGAAGTGGGCGAGCGAGATCAGCTCGGCCGCGTCACGCCAGGTCAGGATCTGCGCGAGGGCGTCGGCACCGGTGATGAAGAACAGGTCGTCGTCCGGGTGCAGCGCCCGCAGGTCGCGCAGGGTGTCGATGGTGTACGTCCGGCCGCCCCGGTCGATGTCGAGGCGGCTGACGGAGAACTGGGGATTGGAGGCCGTCGCGATGACCGTCATCAGGTAGCGGTCCTCGGCGGGCGACACCCGCTGGTGACTCTTCTGCCACGGCTGTCCGGTCGGCACGAAGATCACCTCGTCGAGGTGGTACCGCGCCGCGACCTCGCTGGCGGCGACCAGGTGGCCGTGGTGGACGGGATCGAACGTCCCGCCCATGACCCCGAGCCGCCGCCTTCGGGCGCCGGACCCTATGTCCTCTCGCATGCGCTGACCCTAACCGCTCGCCGGGCCCGCGGCGCCGCGCTCAGCGGTCCCGGTTGAACCGGGTGGTGACCCACAGCATGAGCAGGAGCGCGGCGAGTCCGGCGGCGCCGATCAGCCACGGGTTCAGGCTGGCGTACGGGCCGCCGTGCTCCTCGGTCTCGGCGAGCAGACTGAGGGCGGGGGCGGCGCTGAGGAGAGTCATCGTCCGTGTGACCTATCCGGGAGGTGATCGGGCAGGAGGCTGAGCACATCGTAAGGGGACGGGTTTCTCGCCGCCGGTGGGCCCACCCCGTAGGCTGGGCGGACCAGCCGCGGCTGGCCGGGCAGGGCTCGCGAGGGGACGGGCCGCAGCGATGACCCGTACAAGGGGGCCGAATGAGCGAAAACACTGGCAACACCGAGCGCCTGCCGGGGCGTAACCGGCGACGGTTCCCGGGAATCTCCTCCCGGGCCTACGAACACCCCGCCGACCGCTCGGCGCTGGTGGCCCTGCGGAAGCTGAGCGGTTTCGACACCGTGTTCAAGACGCTGAGCGGCCTGCTGCCGGAGCGCAGCCTGCGGCTGCTGTTCCTGTCGGACTCGGTGCGCGTGAGCGACCAGCAGTTCGCACACCTCAACGACATGCTGCGGGACGCCTGTTACATCCTGGACCTGGAGAAGGTCCCCGCGATGTACGTGACGCAGAACCCCCAGCCGCAGGCCATGTGCATCGGCCTGGACGAACCGATCATCGTGATGACGACCGGTCTCGTCGAGCTGCTGGACGAGGAGGAGACGCGCGCCGTGATCGGCCACGAGGTCGGGCACGCGCTGTCCGGGCACGCGGTCTACCGCACGGTGCTGCTCTTCCTCACCAGCATCGCCGTGAAGGTCGCCTGGATTCCGCTGGGCAACGTGGCGATCATGGCGCTCGTCGCGGCGCTGCGCGAGTGGTTCCGCAAGTCGGAGCTGTCCGCGGACCGCGCCGGGCTGCTCGTGGGGCAGGACCTGGCGGCCTCCATGCGCGGCCTGATGAAGATCGCGGGCGGCAACCACCTGCACGAGATGAACGTGGACGCCTTCCTGGCGCAGGCCGAGGAGTACGAGGCGGGCGGCGATCTGCGCGACTCCGTCCTGAAGATCCTCAACGTGCTGCCGCGCAGCCACCCGTTCACCACCGTGCGGGCGGCGGAGCTGCGCGCGTGGGCGGAGAGCCGCGACTACCAGCGGCTGATGGACGGGCACTACGCCAAGCGGGAGGACGACGCGAACACCTCGGTGTCGGACTCCTTCAAGGAGTCGGCCGGGCACTACCGGGACTCCGTCAAGGCCAGCAAGGACCCGCTGATGGGCCTGGTCAGGGACCTGGCGGGCGGCGCCGGGGACCTCGGCGGCAAGCTGCGGGACTTCGCGGGCGGCGGCACCCGCCGGGCGAACGGCGCCGAGGACGGCCCGCCCAAGCCGTAGCCACACCGGAATCGCGGGCGCACCGGAGCGGGTGCGGCGCACCTCGCGGGCGCGGTGTGCCCGGTCCGCGTCCGGCCCCCGGCGGTCAGTCCGCCGGCGGGCCGGGCGCGGCCGGGTCCGCCAGCACCCCGCAGACCCGCGCCCCGGCGGGTCCGGCGGCGTACGGGTCGCTCGCCACGCCGTCCTTCCCGGGGTGTTCCCCGGCCAGCAGCGGACGCAGCCGGTCACCGGTGTCCGCCGCGCACGGCAGCGGCCCCGCCCGCACGACCACGTGTTCCACCCGCACCCGCTGGTCGAGGAGGGCCTGCCGGTCGAAGTGGAACCGCACCAGGCGCCGCACGGTGAACAGCGACGCCTCCCCCCGGCCCGACGCCGCGTGCCCGGCGGCGTCCCCGGCGGCTCCCCCGTCCGCGTTCCCGGCGGCGCGCAGCGGGTAGACGAGCACGTGGTCGGCGGTGACCTCCAGCGCGTCGCGGCCCTGCTGGGCGACCTCCAGGCCGCCGTCGACGCGCACGCCCTCCCCGGCCAGGGCGACCCGCCCGGGATCGAACCGCACCAGCCATGCGCTCGCGCCGGGCTGCGTTCCCGGTGGCGTGTCCGCGTCCAGGGCGCCGGGCGGCTGCCGCAGGGCCCGGTCGAAGTGCGGCTGCTGCGCCTCGACGAGCAGTTCGCGCACCGGGCCGGTGGCGTCGCCGGTGAGCACCCGGGGATCGACGGAGGAGGCGACGACGTACCCCTTGGCCAGGCTCAGCGCCGCGAGGACCTGGCTCCTGGTGAAGTCGCGGGTGGCCAGGGGCGCGGGCACGTCCACCCCGCTCGCTCCGGTGCGGAACCCGGCGGCCGGGCTGCGGGCGAGCAGGCGGGCCGGGTCCCCGCCGGGCACCGGCCCGCCCGGGGCGAGCGGCACCACGGTGGCCAGCGGGGCCCGGCCGCTGTCCCGTGGCGGCTCGGGGTACGTGCCCGCGACGCCCAGGTGGACGGCGACGGCGAAGACCAGGACGACCAGCGCGACGAGGACGGCACCGTGCCGGACGAGTGAGCCGGGCGAGCCGCTCCGCAGTCGCTCGGGGCGGCGGCGCACGGGATGCCGGTGGTCCTCCAGGCGCTCCCGCGCGGAGCACTCCTCAAGCGGCGCCCGGCGCACGAACGCCTCGTCGAACACCGTGGTACCGAACTCGTCGTCGCCGCCTCCCGGGGGAACCCCTTCGGGAGGGTCTGCACGGTCGGGCATACCCACAGAGTTGGCCCCGGGGTGCTCCGGTAAACGCCCGTCCGGGCGCGGGCTTCAGCCGAGCCCGAGGACCACGCCCCGGGGCTGCGCGGCACCGGCCGGCGGCCGGGTGTCCGGACCGCCGAGCGAATCGTCCCGCTCGCTGCTGGCGGGCGGGGGACGCGGCTCGTCGCGCTGGCCCGACCCGCCGCGGGAGACGGCGGCGAAGGCCGCCGCCAGCACGCCGACGCCCATGACGACGGCCAGCAGCCAGGCGACCGGCCGGTGCCACCGCAGCGGCGGACGGTGCCGGGCGGACCGGTCGCGCGCCCACTCGGCGTAGGCGGCGCGCCCGTGGCCGTCGTCGTCATCGTGGAACCCGCCGGCGCCCCAGCCGCCGTAGCCCCCCTGGTCCCCGTAGCCGTCGGTCTCGTCGTAGCCGTCCCCGCCGGGGTAGCCGTAGGCGTCCTCGCGGGCCTCGGCCTCGGCTCTGGCCTGGGCCTGGGCGGCGGCCCGCCGCCGTTCGGCCGCGCTGGGCTCGTGGACGGGCGCGGCCCGCACGAACGCCTCGTCGAGCACCACGGGGGCGAGCGCGTCGTCCGTCGCCCCGTGGTCGTGGTCGTCGGGCTCCTCGCCGTCCGGGAACGGCGCGCCCCTCACCTCGTCCGGCACCCCTCCAGCGTAGCCCCGCAACCGGTCCGGGGGCAGGGGGACGGAGGCGGTTCAGCCGCGCACGTGCCCGTCGCCGGTGACGACGTACTTGGTGGAGGTCAGCTCGGGCAGGCCCATGGGGCCGCGCGCGTGCAGCTTCTGCGTGGAGATGCCGATCTCGGCGCCGAAACCGAACTGGCTGCCGTCGGTGAAACGGGTGGAGGCGTTGACCATCACGGCGGTGGAGTCCACCAGGGCGACGAACCGGCGGGCCGCCGAGGTGTCGCGGGTGACGATCGCCTCCGTGTGCCCCGAGCTGTACCGGCGGATGTGCGCGACGGCGGCGTCCAGGTCGGGCACCACGGCGGCGGCGATGTCGTAGGAGAGGTACTCCGTCTCCCAGTCCTCCTCCGTGGCGGCGACGACGTGGGACGCGTCGCCCGCGGCCTCGCGCCAGGCCGCGTCACCGTGCACGGTGACGCCCGCTTCCGCCAGCGCGGCCAGCGCCCGCGGCAGGAAGGTGCCGGCGATGCCCTCGTGCACGAGCACCGTCTCGGCGGCGTTGCACACGCTGGGGCGCTGCGCCTTGGAGTTGACCAGGATGTCCACGGCCACGTCCAGGTCGGCCCGCTCGTCCACGTAGACGTGGCAGTTGCCCGTACCCGTCTCGATGACGGGCACGGTCGAGCCCTCCACGACCGTCCTGATCAGCGAGGCGCCGCCGCGCGGGATCAGCACGTCCACCAGGCCGCGCGCGGTCATCAGCTCCGTCACGCTGTCCCGGCTCCGGCCGGGGACGAGCTGTACGGCGTCGGCGGGCAGCCCGGCGGCGGCCACCGCGTCCCGCAGGACGCCGACGAGCGCCGTGTTCGAGGCGTAGGCGGAGGAGGAGCCGCGCAGCAGCACGGCGTTGCCCGACTTCAGGCACAGCGCGGCGGCGTCCACGGTCACGTTGGGCCGGGCCTCGTAGATGATGCCGACGACGCCGAGCGGCACCCGGATCTGCCGCAGCTCCAGGCCGTTGGGGAGCGTGGAGCCGCGCAGCACCTCGCCGACGGGGTCGGGCAGCGCCACGACGTCCCGCACGTCGGCGGCGATGGCGGCGATCCGCTCGGGCGTGAGGGTGAGCCGGTCGACGATGGCGCCGGGCGTCCCGGCCTCCCGGGCCCGGGAGACGTCCTGTGCGTTCGCCGCGGTGATCTCCCCGGTGCGGGCCACCAGGGCGTCGGCGATGGCGAGCAGCGCACCGTCCCTGGCCGTGCGCGGCAGCGGTGCGAGGCGGGCTGCCGCCTCCCGGGCACGGCGGGCGGTCTCGACGACCGGCGAGGCGCCGGAGGCGGACGGAGCGCCGCCGCCAAAGGACGGCTCGGTGGGCGCGGCGGAGGCCGTGGGCGTGGGAGTGCTGCTCATGCGGCCAGCGTATGACAGGAGCGCTCGACGTCCCGTCGAGACGTCCACGCTGCGAGACGCCGCGGGAGAACGCGTCAGAAGGGGTGGGCGCCGACGGGGGCGGCCGGGGGCGGCCCGTAGCCCTCGGCGACGCGCTGGTGGTACGTCTCCCGGTCGATGACCTCCAGGCCGACGATCTCCCACGGCGGGAGCTGGGCGCTGGCGCGGTGCTCACCCCACAGGCGCAGGGCGACGGCGGCGGCGTCCCGCAGGTCGCGGGCCTCCTCCCAGTACCGGATCTCCGCGTGGTCGTTGGCGTACCGGCTGGTCAGCAGGAACGGGTGGTCGTGGGCGAGCTGCTCCAGACCGCGCCGCACCTCGCCCAGCGGCACCTCGGCGCCGGACACGCTCAGCGTGACGTGCCACAGGCGGGACGCGCCGTCCGCGTCGGGACACGCCCCGCCGGGGGTGGGCTGCTCGACGGCCGTCGGCCGCTGCGGGTCCTGCCGGAGAGACTTCTCGCCGACGCTGGCCAGTCGTCTCACGGCGGCCTCCTTGTGCGGTACTGGCACGGGAACTGCGGTGCGGTGGCGGACCGATTCCTGGCCGCCGCACCACAGTTGACCAGTCCTGGGCCGGTCGCGTGGCCGTTTTGCCGAAGGTGTCCGTGGAAAGACTGACCGCTTTGCCGGCGGCGTCCGCCGGGGGCGCCCCTCAGCGGCGCAGCAGCACGAGGTCGTCGCGGTGGACGATCTCCCGCTCGTAGGCCGGGCCGAGTTCGCGGGCCAGTTCCCGGGTGGACCGGCCCAGCAGCCGCGGCAGCTCCTTGGCGTCGAAGTTGACCAGCCCCCGGGCCACCGGCTGTCCGCCCGCGTCACGCAGCTCCACCGGGTCACCGGCGGAGAAGTCGCCCTCCACGCGCTGCACGCCCGCCGGGAGGAGGGAGGTGCGGCGCTCCACGACGGCCTCCACGGCCCCGGGGTCGAGGATCAGGGCGCCCTGCGGGCTGGAGGCGTGGGCCAGCCACAGCAGCCGGTCGGCCGAGCGGCGGCCGGTGCGGTGGAAGTAGGTGCCGGTGGGCCGTCCGGCCAGCGCGGCGGCAGCCCGGCTGGCGGAGGTCAGCACCACGGGGATGCCCGCGCCCGCGGCGATGCGGGCGGCCTCCACCTTGGTGACCATGCCGCCCGTCCCCACTCCGGCGGCCCCGACACTGCCCAGGGAGACGCCTTCGAGGTCGGCGGGACCGCGCACCTCCTCGATGCGGGAGGCACCGGGTGTGCTGGGGTTCCCGTCGTAGAGGCCGTCCACGTCGGAGAGCAGGACGAGCAGGTCGGCGCGGACGAGGTGCGCGACGAGGGCCGCCAGCCGGTCGTTGTCGCCGAACCGGATCTCGTCGGTGGCGATCGTGTCGTTCTCGTTGACCACGGGCACGGCGCCCATGGCGAGCAGTTGCTCCAGCGTCCGGAAGGCGTTGCGGTAGTGGCCGCGCCTGCTGGTGTCGTCGGAGGTCAGCAGCACCTGGCCCACCCGGCGCCCGTAGCGGGCGAAGGAGGCGGTGTAGCGGGCGACGAGCAGGCCCTGCCCGACGCTGGCCGCGGCCTGCTGGCGGGCCAGGTCGCGGGGGCGGCGGGTGAGGCCGAGCGGGGAGAGCCCGGCGGCGATGGCCCCGGAGGAGACGAGCACGACGTCCTTGTGCCCGTGCGCGGCGAGGACGTCCACGAGCGCGTCCACCCGGTCGGCGTCCAGGCCGCCGGCGGCGGTGGTGAGCGAGGAGGAGCCGACCTTCACCACGACGCGGCGGGCGCGCTCGACATCGTGCCGCGTGACCTCTCCCTGTGCCTCGGCTGCCCCTGCCACGGGAACCCCCAGCTGTGCCTGTGCCGCGATGCGCGCCGGTGAGGGCGCCGTACGGCCGCAATCTACGTCAGCCCGCTCTCGTCACGCTCGCGGGTCCATGGGCCGGACGGCGGGGTGCGGCCGCGGCCCGGCTGGTCACGGCCTGCCACCCGGCGCGCGGGAGCGCGGCGCAGCGCGTGGGGGTTCACCATGAATTGTGACGCTTGTCCCTCCGGCCTACGGTCGTTGCACACAGCGTCACCACGACACCACGCCGCACTCCAGCCCCATCCCCCGGGTCATCCCCCTCCCCAGATCCTTCCCGCCTCCGCTTCCGCTTCCGCAGGAGTCACCGCCCGTGCCACTCGACGGAGTCCTCTCCCGACGCCTGGGGCAGTTCTGCGCGCTGCTCGCCATGCTGGTGTTCTTCGCCGCGCAGCTCGCCGGAGCGCTGCTGCCCGTCGTCCCGCTGTTCATCGCCGCCACCGCGGGCGGGCTCGCCCTCGACCTGTACCTGCACCACCGGCAGCCGCGGCTGCTGGCACTGCTCGGCCGGGTCCGCTTCGACGCGCCGACCCGGCAGCTCCTGCGCGACATACTGCTCGTCATCGGACTCGTCCAGATCCCCGGGTTCGACCCGCTCACCGAGACACCGCTGGTGACCGGCCTGCTGCTGGCGTACGCGGCGCACTTCGCCTGCCAGACGGCCGCGCTCGTCGTCCGGCGCGACCGCTCGCTGCCCGTCGTCACCCGCAACGTGGACGTGTCCGCACTCGGCCTGTGCCCGGCGCCCCCGCGCATCCTCGCCCGCCAGCCGGGACGCAGGCTGCTCGTCTTCATGGTCCCGGCCACCGCGGGCCTGCTGGTCGCCGCCGCGACGGCGGACGCGCTGTGGGGCGTGGCGGGCGTCGGCGCCTCCCTGGCGCTGTTCGCCGGCGGCGCCCTGTACACCTGCACCTGGCTGCTGCCCGGCAGGCGGGCGCCGGGCGAGCAGAAGGTGCTGGACTGGCTGGACGGCTGGCTGGACGGGTACCGGCCCACGCACGGCATGTACTTCTCCGGCGGCGCGTCCTCCGCCTACCAGGCCAACATGTGGCTGTCCACACTCGCCGCCCTCGACGGCAGGCCGCTGCTCGTGCTGCGCGAACGGTTCATGGTGCAGAAGATCGCGGCGACGGACGTGCCGGTCGTGTGCATCCCCAAGGTGGCGCACCTCATGGCGCTGGAGCGCTCCACGCTCAGGGTGCTGCTGCACCCCGCCAACTCCGGCAAGACGTCCCAGGTGCTGCGCATCCCCTCGGTCAAGCACGCCTTCGTCAACCACGGCGAGAGCGACAAGCTCTCCAGCTGCAACCCGTACGCGAAGGCGTACGACGAGGTGTGGGTGGCCGGGCCCGCCGCCAGGGAGCGCTACCAGCTCGCCGACATCGGCGTGGAGGACCGCGACGTGGTCGAGGTCGGCCGCCCGCAGCTCGCGCCGGTCCTGCCCGGCGCGGGACCGCCCACCGGGCCGTGGCTCACCGTCCTGTACGCCCCCACCTGGGAGGGCTGGACCGACGACCCGGGCAACACCTCGATCATGCTGGCCGGGGAGAACGTCGTCCGGGCGCTGCTCGCCGACCCGGGCGTGCGCCTCCTGTACAAGCCGCACCCGATGACGGGCTCGGTGGACGTGCGGGCCGCTCTCGCCGACGCGCGCATCCAGGCCGTCATCGCCGAGGCCAACGCGGCGCGCGCGGCCGGACCGGACCGCGAGAGACCCGGTCCGCAGGCGGCGGCCGAGGCCGCGCGCCGCGCCGCCGAGCTGGACGAGCTGTCCGCCGCCGTGTTCCGCGCCAGCGCCGACGACGTGGAGCGCATGCTGCTCCAGGGCGTGCCGGACCCCGGCTGGGCCGTCGCCGTGGAACGGGCTCAGGCTGCCTGGGAAGAGGCGTACTGGGCGTCGCTGCCCGCGTGGGAGCACCAGACCGTCACCGGGCCGCGCCCCGGCCTGTACTCCTGCTTCAACCAGGCGCACCTGCTCGTCAGCGACGTCTCCAGCGTCGTCTCGGACTACCTCAGCAGCGAGAAGCCCTACGCCGTGGCCAACACCACCGGGCTGTCCGAGGAGGGATTCCGCGCCGCCTACCCGACGGCGCGGGCCGCGACGATCCTCACGCCCGACGCCGCCGGGGTGCCCGCCCTGCTGGCCGCCGTCCGCGATCCCCGGCTCGACACCCTGGCGGGCGCCAGGGCGCGGCTGAAACGGCACCTCCTCGGGCCGTCCCGGCCGCCGTCCCTGGAACGGTTCCAGGCGGCCGTGCGGGCACTGGGCATCCGGGCCGACGAGCGGCGGGCGCGCATGGCCGAGGCCGCCGCGCGGGAGCCGCAGCAGGAACGCGCGGAGGAGCAGCTCAGGGAGCGCACACGCCGCGAACTGGGCGACGGGCCCCCCGGCACGGCGGAGGAGAACGAGGACTCGGTCACGGCCTGACCCCGGTGCCACCGGGCCGCGCGGCGGGCGGCCCGGTGGCACCGGGGCGGGCGGCTCACGCGAAGGGGTCGAACTCCTCGTACTCCCGCAGCGAGGTGTCGCCGCGCTCCGCCTCACGGTCGCGGCGGCGCTGGGCGGCCGGACGCTCCTCGTCCATGCGGTGGTCCTCGCCGCGCCGGCCGAGCATCTCGGCGCCCGCCATGACGGTGGGCTCCCAGTCGAAGACGACGGCGTTGTCCTCGTCGCCGATGGCCACGCCGTCGCCCTCCCGGGCCCCGGCCTTGAGCAGTTCCTGCTCGACGCCGAGCCGGTTGAGCCGGTCGGCGAGGTACCCGACGGCCTCGTCGTTGTTGAAGTCCGTCTGGCGCACCCACCGCTCGGGCTTCTCGCCGCGCACCCGGAACAGGCCCTCGTCCTCGCGGGTGACGGTGAAGCCCGCGTCGTCCACGGCCTGCGGCCGGATGACGATGCGGGTGGCCTCCTCCTTCGGCCGGGCCGCCCGCGCCTCGCCGACGATGCCGGCCAGGGCGAAGGACAGCTCCTTGAGGCCCTGGCGGCTGAGCGCCGAGACCTCGAAGACGCGGTAGCCGCGCTCCTCCAGGTCGGGCCGCACCATGTCGGCCAGCTCCTGGCCGTCGGGGATGTCGACCTTGTTGAGCACCACGATGCGCGGCCGGTCCGCCAGGCCGCGCCCGTACTGGTCCAGCTCGCGCTCGATGACCTCCAGGTCGGAGGCCGGGTCCCGGTCGGACTCCAGCGTGGCGGTGTCCAGGACGTGGACCAGGACCGCGCAGCGCTCGACGTGCCGCAGGAACTCCAGGCCCAGGCCCTTGCCCTCGCTGGCGCCCGGGATGAGCCCGGGGACGTCGGCGACGGTGTACACGGTGGAGCCGGCCGTCACGACGCCGAGGTTGGGCACCAGGGTGGTGAACGGATAGTCGGCGATCTTGGGCTTGGCGGCCGAGAGGACCGAGATCAGCGAGGACTTGCCGGCCGACGGGTAGCCCACCAGGGCCACGTCGGCGACCGTCTTCAGCTCCAGCACGATGTCCCGGCTCTCGCCGGGCTCGCCGAGCAGCGCGAAGCCGGGCGCCTTGCGCCGCGCCGAGGCGAGCGCCGCGTTCCCCAGGCCGCCGCGGCCGCCCTGGCCCGCGACGAAGCTCGTGCCGTGGCCCACCAGGTCGGCCAGCACGTCGCCGCGCTTGTCCAGCACCACGGTGCCGTCGGGGACGGGCAGCACCAGGTCCTCGCCGTTCGCCCCCATGCGCAGCCCCCCGGCGCCGGGCTTGCCGTTGGTGGCCTTGCGGTGCGGCGAGTGGTGGTACTCCAGCAGCGTCGTCACGCTCTGGTCCACGACGAGGACGACGTCGCCGCCACGGCCGCCGTTGCCGCCGTCGGGCCCGCCGAGCGGCTTGAACTTCTCCCGGTGCACGGAGGCGCAGCCGTGGCCTCCGTTACCCGCGGCGACGTGCAGCTCGACGCGGTCCACGAAGGTGGTCATGACGGATGCCTCCCGGCAGATCGGATGTCTCTTCGGTGCTAACAAGCCGAGGGCGGCACCGCTTCCCCGCGCGTGGCGCGAGTGAGGCGGTCCGCCCTCGGCTCGGTGGTGCGTCGTACCGGTTGGCCGTTACTCGGCGACCGGCACGATGTTGACGACCTTGCGGCCGCGGGCCGTGCCGAACTGCACGGCACCGGCGGACAGCGCGAACAGCGTGTCGTCGCCGCCGCGACCGACCCCGAGGCCGGGGTGGAAGTGGGTGCCGCGCTGGCGGATGAGGATCTCACCGGCGCTGACGACCTGGCCGCCGAAGCGCTTCACGCCGAGCCGCTTGGCGTTGGAGTCGCGCCCGTTCCGGGTGGACGATGCGCCCTTCTTGTGTGCCATCTGTTCTCAGTCCCTTACTTCGCCGGGGCGTCGATGCCGGTGATCTTCAGCGCGGTGTGGAGCTGGCGGTGACCGATGCGCTTCTTGTAACCGGTCTTGTTCTTGTACTTCTGGATGTCGATCTTGACACCCTTGTGGTGGTCCACGACCTCGGCCTGGACCTTCGCGCCGGCCAGCACCCAGGGGTCGCTGGTGACGGCCTCGCCGTCGACCACGAGCACCACCGAGAGCTCGACGCTGTCGCCGACCTTGCTGGTGGACATGCGGTCAACCTCGATGACGTCGCCGACGGCGACCTTCTGCTGCCGGCCGCCGGTGCGCACGATCGCGTACACGCGGATCTCTCTTTCACTCGTGGTCGGAAGCCCCTGATGCCAGCCGCCGTCCGCGGGACGCCCTGCGGCGTCCACGGTGACCCGGATGGGAGCGAGCGGCCTCTCCCCGCGGCCGGGGACCGGCCGGGTGGGAGGGATGTGCTCAGGGGCACGGCGCGTACAGTGACACGCCGACGGTCAAGGTTACGGGGCCCTGACCAGGGGGTCAAACCGGGCTGCGGACCCGGGCGCCGGAGCACCCGGGTCCGCAGCCGCCGGCTCAGTCCTCCGCCGGTTCGGAGACCGTCGGGGCCGACGCCTGCTCGGCCGCCGCCGCCCTGCTGGCGGCGGTCTTCCTGGCGGTGGCCTTCTTCGCCGGGGCCTTCTTGGCCGCCGTCTTCTTGGCCGCCGTCTTCTTCGCCGCCCGCTTGGCCGGGGCCTTCTTCGCGGGCTGCTCACCGGCAGCCGCCTCCCCGGCGGACTCCCCGGCCGGTTCAGCGGCGGGCTCGGCGGCCTTCGTGGCAGCCGTCTTCTTCGCCGCGGCCTTCCGGGCCGGTGCCTTCTTGGCGGTGGCCTTCTTCGCCGGGGCCTTCTTGGCCGCCGTCTTCTTCGCCGCCCGCTTGGCCGGGGCCTTCTTCGCGGGCTGCTCACCGGCAGCCGCCTCCCCGGCGGACTCCCCGGCCGGTTCGGCGGCGGGCTCGGCGGCCGGTTCGGCGGCGGGCAGGACGATCGCCGCGGCGGCCTCGTCGGCCTCCGACGGGGGCGCGGACGCGGTCCGCGTGGCCCGGCGGCGCGGACGGGCGGGAGCCGCCTCCGGCTCGGCCGGAGCCGCGACGGGCTCCGGTCCGGCCTGCGGCTCCGGCTGCTCCGCCGGTCCACCGGCGGGAACGACCGTCACCGCCGCCTGCTCGTCGGCCTCCGCCGCCTTGGGGGCACCGGCGGGCACCGAGACCTTCCGGCTGGCCCGGCGACGCCGCGCCGGGGCCGCGGGCGGCTCCTCGACGGGCTCGGCGGGCTCGGGCGCGGTCTCGGCGGGCGCGGGCTCCGGCACCGGCTCGGCGGCGGGCACGACGGTGACCGCCGCCTCCTCCGCGGCCCTCGGCGCACCGGCGGGCACGGAGACCTTCCGGCTGCCCCGGCGCCGCGTACGGCTCCTCGGCGCCTCCGGCCCGGCGGGCGCCTCCGGTTCCGCGGACACCTCCGGCTCGGCAGCCGTCACCGGCTCCGCGGGCGTCACCGGCTCCTCCGCCACCACCGGTCCGGCGGAGGCGGCGGAGGCGGCGGAGGCGGTCTCGGCGGGTGCGGTCTCAGCGGGGGCCGCCTCGGCCACCGCCTCCGCCGCCCCGGCGTCCGCTGACTCCGGCGCCGTCACCGGGGCACTGGCCCGGCGGCTGGCCCGGCGGCGTCCCCGGCGGCCGTACCGCGACGCGGCCTCCTCGGCCTCGGCGACGCTGCTGTACAGCTCCTCGTCCGGCACGAACGGCGGCTCCGGCAGCGCCACCGGCTCCGTCTCGGCGGCCTCCGGCTCCACCTCGGCGGGCGCCTCCGGCGCGGCCGGGGCCTGCGCCTCGGCCCGGGGCGCGGCGGCCGGGGCCTCGTCGGCCTGTGCCTGACCGCCCTTGCCCTTCTTCTTGCCGCGCTTGCCGCCACCGGCCGCGGCGTGCGCCTGCTCCATGTGGACGAGCAGCCCGCGCCCGTTGCAGTGCACGCAGGGCTCGGAGAACGACTCCAGCAGCCCCTGGCCGACCCGCTTGCGGGTCATCTGCACCAGGCCCAGCGAGGTCACCTCGGCGACCTGGTGCTTGGTGCGGTCCCGGCCCAGGCACTCCAGCAGCCTGCGCAGCACCAGATCGCGGTTGGACTCCAGGACCATGTCGATGAAGTCGATCACGATGATGCCGCCGAGGTCGCGCAGCCGGAGCTGGCGCACGATCTCCTCGGCCGCCTCCAGGTTGTTCCTGGTGACCGTCTCCTCCAGGTTGCCGCCCTGGCCGGTGAACTTGCCGGTGTTGACGTCGACGACGATCATCGCCTCGGTCCGGTCGATCACCAGGGAACCGCCACTGGGCAGCCAGACCTTGCGGTCCAGCGCCTTCATGAGCTGCTCGTCGATCCGGTAGGTGGCGAAGACGTCCACCTCGGACGTCCACTTCTGGAGCCGGTCGGACAGGTCGGGGGCCACGTGCGTGACGTAGCTGTGGATCGTCTCCCACGCCTCGCCGCCGCTGACGACGACCTTGGTGAAGTCCTCGTTGAAGATGTCACGCACGACACGGACGGTCATGTCCGGCTCACCGTAGAGCAGCGTGGGCGCGTTCCCCTTCTGCGCCTTGCGCTGGATCTCCTCCCACTGCGCCTGGAGCCGCTTCACGTCACGCGCCAGCTCCTCCTCGCTCGCGCCCTCGGCGGCGGTGCGCACGATCACGCCCGCGTTCTCGGGGACGACCTTCTTGAGGATCTGCTTCAGCCGCGCCCGCTCGGTGTCGGGCAGCTTGCGGCTGATACCGGTCATCGACCCCTCGGGCACGTAGACCAGGTAGCGGCCCGGCAGGGAGACCTGGCTGGTGAGCCGGGCCCCCTTGTGGCCCATCGGGTCCTTGGTGACCTGCACCAGGACCGGCTGCCCCGACTTCAGGGCGCTCTCGATCCGGCGGGGGCCGCCGGAGTGGCCCAGCGCCTCGAAGTTGACCTCACCGGCGTACAGGACCGCGTTGCGGCCCTTGCCGATGTCCACGAAGGCGGCCTCCATCGACGGCAGCACGTTCTGGACCTTGCCCAGGTAGACGTTGCCGACGTACGAGGTGGCCTGCTCCTTGTTCACGAAGTGCTCGACGAGGACGTCGTCCTCCAGCACCGCGATCTGCGTCCGCTCACCGCTCTGCCGGACGATCATCTCGCGCTTGACCGCCTCGCGGCGGGCCAGGAACTCGGCCTCGGTGATGATCGGCACCCGGCGGCGGCCCTGCTCGCGGCCCTCGCGGCGGCGCTGCTTCTTGGCCTCCAGGCGGGTCGAGCCCTTGATGGCCTGCACCCCGTCGCCCTCGGCGGCGTCACCGGAACCGTCCCGCTTCTTGCGCGGCTCGCGGACCTTGACGACCGTGCGCTCCGGGTCGTCCCCGGTGCTCTCGCCCGTGCCGCCCGCGCCACCCGGCTCGTCCCCACCGCGCCGGCGGCGGCGCCGGCGGCGGCGCGAACTGCTGGTGGAAGCCGAGCCGCCGTCCTCACCGCCCTCGTCCTCGGCGGCCTCGTCGGCGCCCCGGGACGCGTCCTCGTCCTCGTCGGCGGCCTCGTCGCGGCCCTCACCCCGGACATCGGTGTCCTGCTGCTCGCCGTCGTCGCCCGCGTCGCCGCGCCTGCGGCGGCGGCCGCCCCGGCGCCTGCGGCGGGTCGGACGCTCGCCGCCGTCCTCGGAGTCCTCCGGGGACGCGCCGTCGCTCTCCTCGCCGTCCGCGTCGGCGGCCGGTTCAGCGGCCGGTTCGGCGGGGGCACCGGTGTCGGCCGCCTCGGCGGTCCGGCGGCGCCGACGGCGGGCGGGACGCTCCTCGGCGACGGGCGCCTCGGGCTCCGCCTCGGCGTCCTCCTCCGTCTCCTCCTCGGCACCCCGCACCCCGGCTGCGGCAGCCGCCGCGGCGGTCTGCGGCGTCTGGAACATGGGCTCGGTGAACACCGGGGCCCGGAAGGTCAGCGGCGGCGGCGTCAGCGTGGGCGTCGCGGGCTCCTCGGCCACGGGCTCCGGGTCCTCGGCCACGGGCCTGGCGGCCCTCGGCCTACCGGACCTCGTGGCCTTCCGGGCCTTCGGCCGGTCCGCCGGCGGCTCGTCGGCCTGCCCGGCGTCCGCCGCCGTCCCGTCACCTCCGGCGTCGGCGCTCACGGCCTCACCCGCAGACGCGGCCTTCCCGTCCTGCGCGGACTTGCCGTCCTGCGCCGCGGGCTCCGCCTCCGGGCCGTCCCCGGCGGCGGCCTTCCGGGACCTGCGGGTACGCCGGGCGGGGGCCGCCGGAGCGAGCTCCGGCCCGGCCGCGGCGGCCTCGGGCCCGGCCGCCCCGGCGGCGGGCTCCGCCCCGGCGGCGGCCGGTGCCGTGCTCGGCGCGGCGGTCTTGCGGGTGGCCCGGCGACGGGTGCGCGCGGGCTTCGCGGGCTCCTCGGCGGCGGGCTCCGCAGCGGCGGACGGAGCCGACGCGGGCTCCGGAGCGGACGCCGCCTCCGCGTCCGACGTGGCGGGCGCCGGGGCCGGGGCGTCGGCGGTGGCCGGGACGTCTGCGGCGGCCGGGACGTCTGCGGCGGCCGGCGGACCCGCGGGGCGGGTCGCGGCACGGCGGCGCCTGCGCGGCGGCAGGCTGCCGCCGGGGCTGCTTTCCTCGGTGCTGTCCGCCGGAGCGGAACCTGTGGGATCGGTAGGTCCGAGCATGCGGGCGTTTCTCCCGTCACGCTCCCGGAAGCGGGGCCCGCGACCGCCGCGGCCCGCGGCATCGAAACGGTGTCGCGGTCCGGGGCGCGGGCGCCGCACGGGAGCTGTTGTCTGTACTCGCCGGTTCCTGCCAGTCGGCCGGCTACGGCGAAAGTCTGTCGGTGGGTGCGCCGGCCGTACGGCGGTACCCGGGTGGCTCCCTGGTGCCAGGCACGTCGGCGGCGCCGCGACGCCGGCCCTAAGCGGTCGGTCCGTGCGCCGTCGCGGCGGGGGTTGCGTCGCGGTCGGGCGCCAGCGGATCGGTCACCGTGCCGTTCTCCTCGTCAAGCGGCCCCTGCGCCAGCCTGGTCACCCCTGGGGGGACCGGCGGCGCCAGGCCGGCCGCTGCGCGGAGACCGGTCAGGACGTCGTCGGGTCGTACGGCAGGTGTCAGGTGCCGCACTACCAGCCGCAGTATCGCACAGGGACCGGCCCCCGGCCTATCGGACCCGGCGTCCGCAGCTGCGGGAACGGTCCGCAGCGACGCGACGGCGGCCCGGGCGTCGAAGGTCCGCAACCCCTTTTTGGTCTGCCGCTGCACCTCGACGGCCGGCGCGTCGAGGAACGCCCGCACGGCCCGCTCGGCCTCGGCGGGCTCCACGCCGTCCAGCCGCAGCTCCCAGGCGGAGGCCGTCAGCCGCTCGGCGAACCCGGTGGTGCGGGCCTCCACGGCCTCGACGACGTCCAGGCCCGGGGGCAGGGAGGTGTCCAGCAGCTCCCGCAGCACGACCGGGTCGCGCGGGGCGGTGAGCGCGATCTCCAGGTACTCCGCCTCGCTGGCCGTCCCGGTGGGCGCCGCTCCCGCGTAGGAGACCTTCGGGTGCGGCGTGAACCCGGCCGAGTACGCCATGGGCACCTCGGCGCGGCGCAGCGCGCGCTCGAAGGCGCGCTGGAAGTCGCGGTGGCTGGTGAACCTCAGGCGGCCGCGCTTGGCGTAGCGCAGTCGGATGCGCTGCACGGCGGGCGCCGGCGGCGGGCCTTCGGGCTGTCGCTTCCCCAGGGTCCTTCTCCTTGCTGGTCGCGTCCGCGCCCGGCGGGGCGCGGCGCGGGTGGAACACGGGTGTCCTGCCGCAAGCCTAGTGCGGCCGGTGCGGGTCCTGACGCGGCCGGGTGGGAACCCAGTACCGCAGCTTCTCGGCCCGCCGGTCCTCGAAGACGCCCCCGCACGCCTCGATCACCTTGCGCGAGGGGGTGTTGTCGTGGTCGCAGGTGACCAGGACGGGGTCGATGCCGAGCCCGGCGGCGTGCGGCAGGGCCGCGCGCAGCATGGCGGTGGCGTGCCCGCGCCGCCGGGCCGTGGGCCGGACGTCGTAGCCGATGTGGCCGCCCCACTCCAGCAGCCGCTGCGTGAGCCGGTGCCGGATGGCGACGCGGCCCAGGTAGACGTCACCGTCGACCCACCACAGCGTGGTGCAGGGCACGTGCCCCGCGGGCCGGGACGCCCCGGGGTCGGCGTCGGCCCGCACCCGTCCGACGTACGCGGCGAACGCGTCCGGCGCGCTCCAGCGCGCGCCGTGGACGCGGATGTCGCTGCCGACCATGGACAGGTCCTCCGGCCGTCCGCGCCCCTCCGCCGCGAACTCGCGCATGGCGGCGACGAAGGAGGCGTGCACGTCCGTGGTGGGCGGCAGGAGCTGGGGCACGGCCGGCTACTTCACGACCGTCAGCGGCAACAGCTTCTTGCCCGTCGGGCCGACCTGGATCGCGGTGTCCATCGCGGGACACACGCCGCAGTCGAAGCACGGGGTCCAGCGGCAGTCCTCGACCTCCGTCTCGTCCAGGGCGTCCTGCCAGTCCTCCCACAGCCAGTCCTTGTCCAGCCCGGAGTCGAGGTGGTCCCAGGGCAGGACCTCCTCGTAGGTGCGCTCGCGGGTGGTGTACCAGTCGACGTCCACGCCGTGCGCGGGCAGCGTCCGCGCGGCGCACTCCATCCACAGGTCGTAGCTGAAGTACTCGCGCCAGCCGTCGAAGCGGCCGCCGGCCTCGTACACCGCGCGGATGACGTCACCGGTGCGGCGGTCGCCCCGGGAGAGCAGGCCCTCGACGATGCCGGGCTTCCCGTCGTGGTAGCGGAAGCCGATGGAGCGGCCGTACTTCTTGTCGCCGCGGATGCGGTCGCGCAGCTTCTCCAGCCGGGCGTCGGTCTCCTCGGCGGAGAGCTGCGGCGCCCACTGGAACGGGGTGTGCGGCTTGGGCACGAACCCGCCGATGGAGACGGTGCAGCGGATGTCGTTGGACCGGGAGACCTCGCGCCCCTTGGCGATGACGCGGGTGGCCATGTCCGCGATCTGGAGGACGTCCTCGTCGGTCTCGGTGGGCAGGCCGCACATGAAGTACAGCTTCACCTGCCGCCAGCCGTTGCCGTAGGCGGTGGCGACGGTGCGGATGAGGTCCTCTTCGGAGACCATCTTGTTGATGACCTTGCGGATGCGCTCGCTGCCGCCCTCGGGGGCGAAGGTCAGTCCGGAGCGGCGGCCGTTGCGGGTCAGCTCGTTGGCCAGGTCGATGTTGAAGGCGTCCACCCGGGTGGAGGGCAGCGACAGGCCGATCTTGTCCTCCGTGTAGCGGTCGGCCAGGCCCTTGGCGACCTCGCCGATCTCACTGTGGTCGGCGGAGGACAGCGACAGCAGTCCGACCTCCTCGAAGCCGGTGTTCTTCAGGCCCTTCTCGACCATGTCGCCGATGCCGGTGATGGAGCGCTCGCGCACCGGCCGGGTGATCATGCCCGCCTGGCAGAAGCGGCAGCCCCGGGTGCAGCCGCGGAAGATCTCCACGGACATCCGCTCGTGCACCGTCTCGGCGAGCGGCACCAGCGGCTGCTTGGGGTAGGGCCACTCGTCCAGGTCCATGACGGTGTGCTTGGCCACCCGCCACGGGACGCCCGAGCGGTTGGGGACGACGCGGGCGATGCGGCCGTCGGGCAGGTACTCGACGTCGTAGAAGCGCGGCACGTAGACGCCGCCCGTCTTCGCCAGGCGCAGCAGCACCTCGTCGCGCCCGCCGGGGCGGCCCTCGCGCTTCCAGGCGCGGACGATCTCGGTCATCTCCAGCACGGCCTGCTCGCCGTCGCCGATGACGGCGCAGTCGACGAAGTCCGCGATGGGCTCCGGGTTGAACGCGGCGTGGCCGCCGGCCACCACGATCGGGTGGTCCTCGGTGCGCTCGGCGGCCTCCAGCGGAACGCCGGCGAGGTCGAGCGCGGTGAGCATGTTGGTGTAGCCCAGCTCGGTGGAGAAGGAGACGCCGAAGAGGTCGAAGGCGCCGACGGGGCGGTGGGCGTCCACGGTGAACTGCGGGACGCCGTGCTCGCGCATCAGCTCCTCCAGGTCCGGCCAGACGCTGTAGGTGCGCTCGGCGAGCACGCCCTCGCGCTCGTTGAGCACCTCGTAGAGGATCATGACGCCCTGGTTGGGCAGTCCGACCTCGTAGGCGTCCGGGTACATCAGCGCCCAGCGGACGTCGGCCGCGTCCCAGTCCTTGACGGTGGAGTTCAGCTCACCGCCGACGTACTGGATCGGCTTCTGGACGTGCGGGAGGAGGGCCTCCAGGCGCGGGAAGACCGACTCGACAGGCATGGGTGGTGTCCTCGGATGCGGGGGTGTGTGCTGGCTCGACGGCTTCGTCGTGGGCCGTGACCCTCCAGCCTAACCCGTCCGGCGCAGCCGTCCCGCCAGTGCCAGCCCGGTGCCCGGCCCGCCCGCGCCGGGGGCCGCCTTCGCGGTCAGGGGGCGCTGCACGGCGATGGACTGGAGCAGGCCGATGGCGATCCAGCAGGCGAACATGGCGGTGCCGCCGTAGGAGACGAACGGCAGCGGCAGCCCGGCGACGGGCATGATCCCCAGGGACATGCCGATGTTCTCGAAGGACTGGAAGGCGAACCAGGCGATGACGCCGGCGGCGATGACCGTGCTGTAGAGGTCGGTGGCCTCCATGGCGATGCGGCACGCGCGCCACAGCACGAAGCCGAGCAGCAGCAGGATGAAGGCGCCGCCGACGAAGCCCAGCTCCTCTCCCGCCACGGTGAAGATGAAGTCCGTCTGCTGCTCGGGGACGAACTGGCCCGTGGTCTGGGAGCCCTCGAACAGGCCGGTGCCGAACAGTCCGCCGGAGCCGATGGCGATGCGGGCCTGGTTGGTGTTGTAGCCGACGCCGGAGGGGTCGAGGGCGGGGTTGGCGAAGGCGGCGAAGCGGTTGATCTGGTATTCGTCCAGCAGCCCCAGCAGCCAGACGGCGACGGCGCCGGCGGCGCCGACGGTCACCAGGCCGATCACCCAGCGGTTGGAGGCGCCGGAGGCCAGCAGCACCCCGAGGACGGTCACGGTGATGACCATGACCTGTCCGAGGTCGCCGACGACGGCCAGCGGCAGGGCGGCGAGGGCGAGCGCCTGGAAGACGGTGCGGTGGTCGGGGTGCTCGCGGTCGCCGGCGTCCACCTTCGCGGCGAGGACGACGGCCATGCCGAGGATGACGGTGACCTTCACGAACTCCGAGGGCTGGATCTGCAGGCCGGGCGCGAGGTTCAGCCAGGCCCGCTCGCCGTTGATGGTGGCGCCCAGCGGGGTGTAGACGAGGGCGACCAGGACCACGGACAGGACGTAGAGCACCGGCATGAGGGAGCGCATCCTGCGGTGTCCGAGCCAGACGACGCCCACGGCGAGCGCGATGCCGATGCCGGTGTTGAGCACGTGTTTGAACAGGAACTGGTTCGGGTCGCCGCCGGTCAGCTCGGTCCGGTTGCGGGTGGCCGACCAGACGAGCAGCGAGCCGAGGGCGCACAGGGTGAGCGAGGCGAGCAGCAGCGGCCAGTCCAGCCGCCGGGCCAGCGAGCCGGGGGCGGCCAGGCGGGCCCACAGGCTCTTGGGCGGGCCGATGCCGCTGGTGTCGAAGGAGTGGATGCTCATCAGCTGAACTCCGCGTCCCGCCAGGTCTTCACCAGTGCGGCCTTGGTGCGCTGGGCCTCGATGGTGCCGTCGGCGTTGATCTTCGGCAGGTCCTTCTGCGGCTCGGGCAGCAGTGCCGTGGCGCGGTCGATGGAGCCGTCCTCCTGGACGCCGTAGAGCGCGTCGTAGATGTTGCGGACGGCCGGGCCCGAGGCGCCGGAGCCGGTGCCGGCCTGCGAGATGGTCATGACGATGGTGTAGTCGTCGGTGTAGGTGGCCAGCCAGGAGGTGGTCTGCTTGCCGTAGACCTGGGCGGTGCCGGTCTTGGCGTGCATGGGGATCTCCTGGTGCGGCCAGGTGGTGAACCGCCAGGAGGCGGTGCCGCCGGTGGCGACGCCGCGCAGGGCCTGGTCGAGCTGACGGACCGTCTGCTTGGAGGCGGGGAGCCTGCCGTGCGCGGTGGGCTCGATCTCCTTGATGTCGCTGCCGTCGGGGCTGATCACGGCTTTGCCGACGGTGGGCTCGTAGAGCGTGCCGCCGTTGCTGATGGCCGCGTAGGCGGTGGCCATCTGGATCGGGGTGACGAGGGTGTCGCCCTGGCCGATGGCGTAGATGATGCTGTCACCGGCGCGCAGTTTCATGCCTTCGAGGCAGTTCTCCCGGGCCAGTTTGGCGACGTACTTCTCGGCGGCGTCGGCGTCGTCGGCCACGTCGGCCTCGGCCTGCTTGCACCAGCTGTCCTTGTTGGCTTCCCAGTAGTCCCGCTTCCACTGGCGGTCGGGGATGCGGCCGGGGACCTCGTTGGGCAGGTCGATGCCGGTCGTGCTGCCCAGCCCGAAGCCCTTGGCGGCCTGGTAGAGGTGCTCGTTGGCCTCGCCCTTCTCCGGGTCGAGTCCGCCGTCCTTGCGCCATTCCTGGTGGCCGAGTGCGTAGAAGACGGTGTTGCAGGAGACTTCGAGGGCCTTGCCGAGCGAGATGGGTCCGTAGCCGGTGGATTCGAAGTTCTTGAAGGTGTGGCTGCCCAGGCTGTAGGAGCTGGAGCAGTTGTAGCTGCCGTCGAAGGGGTAGCCGGCGTTGACGGCTCCGGCGCTGGAGACGACCTTGAAGATGGAGCCGGGCGCGGACTGTCCCTGGATGGCGCGGTTGAGCAGCGGGTAGTTGGAGTCCTTGCCCGTCAGGGCGGCGTACTCCTTGGCGCCGATGCCGCCCACCCAGGCGTTCGGGTCGTAGTCGGGCAGGGAGGCCATGGCGACGATGCGGCCGGTTCTGGACTCCATGACGACCGCGGCTCCGGCGTCCGCTTCGTACGGCCGCCCGGTGACCGGGTCCATCTCGGTGCGGGCGGTCTTCATCGCGAGGTCGAGCTGTTTCTCGGTGATGGCCTGGACCCGGGAGTCGATGCTGGTGACGAGGGACGCCCCGGCCACGGGTTCGTCGCTGTCGGCCATGCCGAGGACGCGGCCGAGCTTGTCGACCTCGTAGCGCAGCACGCCCGCGTCGCCGCGCAGGGCGCTGTCGTAGGAGCGCTCGACGCCGTTGCGGCCGATCTGGTCGGAGCGCAGCAGCGGCGAGCCGGTGTCCTTGGCCTCCTCCACTTCGGCGTCCGTGACCGGTGAGAGGTAGCCGAGCACCTGGGCGGTGCCGGAGCCGTACGGGCCGGGGTAGCGGCGTACGGCGGTGGGTTCGGCGGTGATGCCGGGGAAGTCCTCGCCGCGTTCGCGGATGGTGAGGGCCTGCTGCGTGGTGGCTTCGTCGGTGATGGGGATCGGCTGGTAGGGGGAGCCGTTCCAGCAGGGCTGCGGGGTCTCGTTGTTGCACAGCCGCACCTTGTGGGCGACCTCTTCCTCGGTCATGCCGAGGACGTCGGCGACCCGGTCGAGGACGGCCTCGCCGTCGTCGTCCATCTTCAGCAGCTCGGTGCGGCTGGCGGAGACGACGAGCCGGGTCTCGTTGTCGGCGATGGGCACGCCGCGCGCGTCGTAGATGGTGCCGCGCGGCGCGGGCTGCACGACCTGCTGGACGTGGTTGCCCGCGGCTTCCTTCTCGTACTCCTCGCCGTTGCGGATCTGGAGGTACCACAGCCGCCCGCCGAGGGTCAGCAGCAGCGAGAAGACGAGGATCTGGATGGCGATGAGGCGGATCGTCACGCGCGGGGTGCGCCCGGTCTCCGGGATGTTGCTCACGAGGCCCCTCCCCTCATAGTCCTGGTGCAGTCGTCACAGCCGCTTGACTCCCTTGATGCGTCCGGCTCTGGCCCGTGCCGAGCGGCTCAGCAGTCCGCCGCCGCCGGCGGACGTCCAGCCCTTGCGCGACGCCCACCGGCCCTGTGACCAGCGGACGGCGCCGGCTCGTTTCCCCGTGCCGCCCCTGGCCAGCGGGGAGCCGGCGCGGGGGGCGCCCGCGCCGAGCGGGCCGTAGGGTTTCTCGCCGCCGCCCGCCGTGGAGCCGCCCCCGGCCGCCTCGGTGACGGGGTCGGGGTCGGCGCGGCGGGCCAGTGCCATGAGGAGCGGCACCGTGAAGGGGGCGAGCAGGAGGTCGTAGAGGGCGGCGGTGAGCAGCAGGGAGGTGAGTCCGACGTGCCGGGCGGCGGTGTCGCCGACGAGTGCGCCGACGCCCGCGTACAGCAGGGTGGAGCCGAGGGCGGCGCCCGCGACGACGAGGAGCGGCACGGTGGCGCTGCGGTGCCGTCCGGTCTCCGGCCGGGTCAGTCCGGCGACGTAGCCGATGAGGCACAGCACGAGGGCGTACCGGCCCACCGCGTGGTCGGCGGGCGGCGCGAGGTCGGCGAGCAGTCCGGCGCCGAAGCCGATGACGGCTCCGCTGGTGTGGCCGTAGACGAGGGCGAGGGCCAGGACGGTGAGCAGCAGCAGGTCGGGGGTGGCGCCGGGGAGCTGGAGCCGGGCGAGGACGGTGACCTGCACGACGAGGGCGACGACCACCAGGGTGGTGGACAGCAGAATCCGGTTGAAGCGCATCGGTCAGTCCGTTCCTTGGTCGCCCGGGTCGGCTTCTCCGGCCACTTCCTGCGTGTCGCGTCCCAGGGCTCCGGGGGCGGTGGTGTCCGGCGCGGGGCCGTTCTGGCCGCCCTGTCCTTCGAGGCCGTCGCCACCGGCTCCCTGGCCGGGGAGGGGTTCGCCGTCGGGGCCGACGGTGACGGTGACCGTCGGGGTCGGTTCCGGTTTCACCGGGTCGGGCAGCACCGTGTCGCGCGGGTCCTCGCGCGGCGGCTGGACGACGACGCCGACGATGTCGAGGCGGCTGAAGCCGACGTACGGCTCGACGCGGACGGTGCGGGTCAGGTCGCCGGACGCGGGCGGCACCTCGGTGACCTCGCCGACGGGCACGCCGGGTACGAAGGGCCGGTCGTTGCTCGATCCGAAGGTGACCAGCCGGTCGCCCTTCTCGACCTTGGCCTTGGCGTTGAGCAGCTGCACGGTCAGCCAGCTGTCGCCCCGTCCGGTGGCGAAGCCCAGTTCGTTGCTGCCCTCCATCCGGGTGCCGACGGTGAAGTCGGGGTCGGTGGCCAGCAGCACGGTCGAGGTGGCCGGGCCCACCGTCGTCACCCGTCCGACGAGGCCGTCGCCGTTGAGCACGGTCATGTCCGGTGTGATGCCGTCCCGCTCGCCGACGTCGATGGTGATCGTCCAGGAGAAGCCCTGGGCGGCGCCGATGGCGACGACCTGCGCGCCCTTGACGCCGTACTGCCCGGCTGCGGCCGTCCGCAGCAGCGTGTTCAGTTCCGCGACGCGGGAGGTGCGGCGGGCGTCGGAGCCGAGCCGCTGTTTCAGCTCGGCGTTCTCGCGTTCCAGGGCGCTGATGCGGTCGTGGCGGTCCCCGGACTCGCGGACGGCCGTTATGGCGTTGCCCACCGGGTCCACCGCCCCGGCGACGGCCGTCTCCACCGGCCCGAACACGGAGGCGGCGCCCTGCCTGGCGTTGTCCAGCGGCGAGCGCTCACCGCTGCGGAGGTCCACCGTGATCAGCGCGAACGCACTGGCCACCAGCAGGACGAGCAGGAGCCGGCTTTCTCGGGAGTCCCTCACGTTCGACGGCCGTGCCTTCCTCTGTCAGAACCGTGTGTCCCTACGGACTTCAGTTGTACCGGTCGTGCGGCCGGCCCGCCCGGCGCCGGACGGGTGTTTCCGTACCCGGCGCGGCGGGGGTCAGCGGCGCGGCTGGGAGTCGAGGACCTGCTGGAGCGCGTCGAACTCCTCGACGCACTTGCCGGAGCCGAGGGCCACGGAGTCCAGCGGGTCCTCGGCGATGTGGATGGGCATGCCCGTCTCCTGGCGCAGCCGCTCGTCCAGGCCGCGCAGCAGGGCGCCGCCGCCGGTGAGGACGATGCCGCGGTCCATGATGTCGCCGGACAGCTCCGGCGGGCACTTGTCCAGCGTGGTCTTGACGGCGTCCACGATGGAGTTGACCGGCTCCTCGATGGACTTGCGGACCTCGGCGGCCGAGATGACGACCGTCTTGGGCAGTCCGCTGACCAGGTCGCGGCCGCGGATCTCGGTGTGCTCGTCCTGTTCCAGGTCGTACGCCGAGCCGATGGTGATCTTGATGGACTCGGCCGACCGCTCGCCGAGGAGGAGGCTGTACTCCTTCTTGACGTGCTGGATGATCGCGTTGTCCAGTTCGTCACCCGCGACGCGGATGGACTGGGCGGTGACGATGCCACCGAGCGAGATGACGGCGACCTCGGTGGTGCCGCCGCCGATGTCCACGACCATGTTTCCGGTGGCCTCGTGCACCGGGAGTCCGGAGCCGATCGCGGCGGCCATCGGCTCCTCGATGATGTGCACCTGCCGGGCGCCGGCCTGGGTGGACGCCTCGATGACGGCGCGGCGCTCGACGCCGGTGATGCCGGAGGGCACGCAGACCACCACGCGCGGCCGGGCCAGGTAGCGGCGCCGGTGCACCTTCAGGATGAAGTAGCGCAGCATGCGCTCGGTGATCTCGAAGTCGGCGATGACGCCGTCCTTCAGGGGACGGACGGCGACGATGTTCCCGGGCGTGCGCCCGATCATCTTCTTCGCCTCGGCGCCGACGGCGAGAATTCCGCCGGTGTTGGTGTTGATCGCCACGACGGACGGTTCGTTGAGGACAATTCCGCGCCCTCTGACATACACCAGCGTATTGGCGGTCCCGAGGTCGATCGCCATGTCACGGCCGATGAACGACATGTTGTTCGCCATGAGGATACGTCTGGCCTTCCAGCAGGAACGGTGAGGAGCAAGAGGGCAGGAAGCGCTGCGGAACGCGGGAGGAGTTCCGGAAGTCACCATCGTAGTCGCGCCGCGGCGGGCGCGGACTGCGGGTTCCTCCGCCATTGTGGGCGCAACGGGGACCGGTCCCACTCCTGGGACGACGCGTACGGGTGAATCGTTCCCTCGAATGGCGGCCCGTTCGCCGGAGTACCGGACGAACGGGCCGACGTGGCGCGGTGCGCCGCCACCGGGCCGCGTGACGCGGGGTCAGAACACCGGGGTGGCGCCCGCGGACTCAGCCGCGGCCGGGAAAGAAGAGCGCGAGCTCGCGTTCGGCGGATTCCACCGAATCCGAGGCGTGCACGAGGTTCTCCCGCACGATGGTGCCGAAATCCCCCCGGATGGAGCCGGGAGGGGCGGCGATGGGGTCAGTCGGGCCCGCCAGGGCGCGCACGCCCTCGATGACCCGCTCGCCCTCCACGACCAGCACCACGGAGGGGCCCGAGGTCATGAACTCCAGCAGCGGCGCGTAGAACGGGCGTCCCTCGTGCTCGGCGTAGTGCTGCTCCAGCGTCGCCCGGTCCAGCGTGCGCAGCTCCAGCGCGGTGATCGTCCAGCCCGCCTTGGCCTCGATGCGGCTGATGATCTCGCCGGTCAGTCCACGGCGGACCGCGTCGGGCTTGAGGAGGACGAGGGTGCGCTGGCTCATGGGGCGGCTCCTTGCGGCCGGACGGGATGACGCGCCCGAGGCTACAGCCCCCGCTCCCGGGGCCCGCGCCCAGGGCACCGGGGGCTTCCCCCGGCCGGCGGAGCGGCCGCGGCGCGCGGGCGGTGACGGCCGCGGACGGGGCCACCCGGGCCCCGGGGGACGGCTACGGGTTCCCGGCGGCGTACCGGGCCTTCGCGGCGTCGATCTTCCGGCCGAAGTGCAGCGACGCCCACCACAGCGCGGCGAACGCCGCGCCGAGGAAGAACATCACCGGCACCACGAAGCCGCTGACGACCAGCGCGGCCTGGAGCACCCAGCCCAGCTGCACCGCGCCGGGGCGGGACAGCATGCCGCACAGCAGCAGGCACAGGGCCATGGCGACGCCCGAGACGAGCCACACCGTCCCGGCCGAGTGGTCCGTGAGCCGCATGGCGACGAGCCCGGCGAAGCCGATGACGAGGAACTCCCCGATCAGCGTCGAGGCGCACAGCGTCCGCATCAGCGGTCCCTCCCGAGCAGCAGACGGGCCTCACCGACGGTGACGACCGAACCGGTGACCAGGACGCCCGCGCCCGCGTACTCGTGCTCCTCCTCGGCGAGGGTGATGGCGGCCTCCAGGGCGTCGTCCAGGCGCGGTTCGACCTGGACCCGCTCCTCGCCGAACACCTCGACGGCCAGCGCGGCGAGCGCGTCCACGTCCATGCTCCGGGGCGTCGAGTTGCGGGTGACCACCACCTCGGCGAGCACCGGTTCCAGCGCTTCGAGCAGGCCCCGCACGTCCTTGTCGCGGCTCGGCCCGACGACGCCGACCAGCCGGCTGAACCCGAACGCCTCCGAGACGGCCTCCGCCGTGGCCCGCGCGCCCGCCGGGTTGTGGGCGGCGTCCAGCAGCACGGAGGGGCTGCTGCGGACGAGTTCCAGGCGTCCCGGCGAGGTGACGGAGGCGAAGGCGGTGCGCACGGTCTCGGCGTCCAGCGTCCGCCCGCTGTCCGCGCCCACGCCGAAGAACGCCTCCACGGCGGCGAGCGCGACGGCCGCGTTGTGCGCCATGTGCGCGCCGTGCAGCGGCAGGAAGAGGTCCGGGTACTCGCCGCCGAGCCCGCGCAGCGTCAGCAGCTGTCCGCCGACGGCCACCTCGCGGCTCACCACGCCGAACTCCAGGCCCTCGCGGGCGACGGTCGCGCCCGCCTCGGCCGCCCGGCGCAGCAGGACGGAGGCGGCCTCCACCGGCTGCTGGGCCATCACGACGGTCGCGCCGGGCTTGATGATGCCCGCCTTCTCCCCGGCGATCTCCCCGGGCGTGGTGCCGAGCCGGTCGGTGTGGTCCAGCGCGATCGGGGTGACCACGGCGACCTGCGCGTCGATGACGTTCGTCGCGTCCCAGCCGCCGCCGAGGCCGACCTCGACGACGGCCACCTCCACCGGCGCGTCCGCGAACGCCGCGTAGGCCATGCCGGTCAGCGCCTCGAAGAAGGAGAGCCGGTGCTCCTGCGCGGAGTCCACCAGGCCGAAGAACGGCTTGGTGTCCTCGTAGGTGCGCACGAACGCCTCGGGGGGCAGCGGCGCGCCGTCCACGCTGATCCGTTCGGTCATCGACTGCACGTGCGGGCTGCTGTAGCGGCCGGTGCGCAGCTCGAAGGCGCGCAGCAGCGCGTCGATCATGCGGGCGCAGCTCGTCTTGCCGTTGGTCCCGGTGATGTGGACCGACTGGTACGCCCGCTGCGGTTCGCCGAGCACGTCCATGAGCGCGCGGATGCGGTCGAGCGACGGTTCGAGCCGGGTCTCCGGCCAGCGGTCCAGCAGCTCGTTCTCCACCTCGCGCAGCGCCCGGTCCGTCTCGGGGTCGGCCGGGCGGGCGGGCACGTCGTCCCCGCTCAGCGGTCCGGCCTGGGTGCGCAGCGTGCGGCTGCCGGCCTCGATGACGGCCAGGTCCGGGTCGCGCTGGGTCGCCTCACCCACGATCTCCTCGAAGGGGTCGTCCTCGGACGGGCCGGTGGCGTGGTCGTCGGGGCCGGTGCCTGGGGTGCTGGGGGTGTCGCTCACGCACGCCAGTCTACGGACGCCGGGCGCGGCGCCGCGGGCGCCGACCCGGCGCCGCCGGGCCGTCGCGCGCGTGCCACACTCGTGCCCATGCGCGTCTACCTCGGCTCCGATCACGCCGGTTACGAACTGAAGAACCACCTGGTGGAGTGGCTCAGGGCCCACGGCCACGAGCCCGTCGACTGCGGCCCGCACCTCTACGACGCCGCCGACGACTACCCCCCGTTCTGCCTGCGCGCCGCCGAGCGCACCGCCGCCGACCCGGGCGCGCTGGGTGTCGTCGTGGGCGGTTCCGGCAACGGCGAGCAGATCGCCGCGAACAAGGTGGCGGGCGTGCGCGCCGTGCTGGCCTGGAGCGAGCAGACGGCCGCGCTGGGCCGGGAGCACAACGACGCGAACGTCGTCAGCGTCGGCGCCCGGATGCACACGCAGGAGGAGGCCACCCGCTTCGTGGAGGTCTTCCTGTCGACCCCGTTCACCGGTGACGAGCGCCACCAGCGCCGCATCGACCAGCTCACCGGCTACGAGCGCACCGGCGAGCTGCCCCCCGTCCCCGCGCACCACCCGCAGCAGGACTGAACCCGGGCGCGGGGCACGGGGCTCAGAGGCGAGCGGACACGAACGGCGGAGGGGCATGCCCGAGGGGCACACGATCCACCGGCTCGCCGCGGACTACCGCGACCGGTTCGCCGGCCGCCGCGTCCGCGCGCGCAGCCCGCAGGGCACCTTCGCGGCCGGGGCGGCCCGGCTGGACGGACAGGAGCTGCGGGAGGCCGACGCCGTCGGCAAGCACCTCTTCCTCGGGTTCGGGCCGGGCACCGGCTGGGTGCACGTGCACCTGGGCCTGTTCGGGAAGGTGTTCTTCGGCGTGCCGGACGACGACGGCGGCCCGGCGCCCGTCGCCACCGTGCGGCTGCGGCTGTCCACCGGTTCGGACTTCGCGGACCTGCGCGGCCCCACCCGGTGCGCGCTGGTCACCGAGCCCGAGAAGGCGGCCGTCGCCGCCCGGCTCGGTCCCGACCCGCTGCGTCCCGGCGCCGACCCGGACCGCGCCTGGGCACGCGTCTCCCGCAGCCGCACGCCGATCGCCACGCTGCTGCTGGACCAGAAGGTGGTGGCGGGCGTCGGGAACGTCTACCGGGCCGAGGTGCTGTTCCGGCACGGCATCGACCCCCTGCTGCCGGGCCGCGAGCTGACCGCGCGGCAGTGGCGCGCGGTGTGGGACGACCTGGCCGCCCTCATGGCCGAGGGCGTGCGGCTCGGCCGCATCGACACCGTACGGCCCGAGCACACGCCCGAGGCGATGGGCCGCCCGCCGCGCGTGGACGACCACGGCGGCGAGGTGTACGTCTACCGGCGGGCGGAGCGGCCGTGCCACGTCTGCGCCGCCCCGGTGCGGCGGGCCGAGCTGGCGGGCCGCAACCTCTTCTGGTGCCCCGGCTGCCAGAAGCCGTGACCTCCCGGCGGCCGGGACGCCCCGGCGGCGGCTGCGTCCCCGTGGCCGCGGCTCCCCGGCGCCGGGGAAGCCGGACGGCCGGGGAGCCCGCGCGGGTTTCAGAAGCTGTGCGGCACCCAGGGGGCGAGGTCGGAACCGAACGCGGCGGACGCGGCGGCCAGCGCCCCCGGACGCAGCTCGCGCACCCGGCCGGCCCCGGCCAGCGCCGACAGCCGGACGCCGCCGAGGTAGGCGCCGCCCAGCTCCCGCACCGTCAGCGCCAGGTCGGCCGGGGCGCCGGTGCGCTCGCACACGGCGCCCGCGCCGTCACCGGCGAGCCGCCAGCGCCCGGTGTTCCACGGGCAGAACGCGTCGGTGACGTCCAGCACGACGTCCACGGGCGCGGCGTACGTCCGCGCCGCGAGCGCCGCGCCGACCTCGACCGGGCGCAGGTAGAGCTGGTCCTTCAGCCGCGTTGCGCACCGGCGCGGATCGGAGACGAGGTGCAGCCAGGGGTCGTCGACCGGACGGCCGCCGGTCTCGATCTGGGAGGTCAGGTCGATGCCCGCCAGGAACCGCCACAGCGCGGCGCCGGCGCCCGGGTCCAGCGCGTCCAGGTCCCGCAGGCCGACCGTGCCGTGCGGGCCCGCCTCGTCCCACTGCGGGGTGACCGAGTAGCGGGCGTAGCCGACCAGTTCGCCGTCCCGTTCGGCCAGCACGCAGAACAGCGGCGAGGCGCCCTTGCGGTCGCCCGGCGGGTCGGCGATGCGGTCCCGCGCCCACTCGTCCGACGCCCTGGCGATCATGCCGGGACGGCCGGGGACGAGCCGGGCGTACAGCGCCTCGCACCGCTGGAGCGACTCCGCGGGGTCCGCCCAGCGCAGCCGGACGCCGTCGGCCTCCGGCGGTACCGCGAGGCGCACCCGGGCGGTGTCGATGGTGGCCTTGACCTGCTGCGTGGCCATGCCGTAGCCGAACCGCCCGTAGATGGGCGGCTCCGAGGCCAGCAGCACGGCCAGCGGCTCCCCGGCCGCGCGCACGTCGTCGAGCTGACGGCGCATCATGCCGGTGAGGACGCCCTGGCGGCGGTGGGTGGCGGCGACGCTCACCACGCTGAGCCCCCCGGCGGGCACGGCGGCGCCGCCGGGAACGGTGAGGCGGAAGGAGAACGTCGCGGTGGTGCCGACGATGTCGGGGCCGTCGACGGTGGCCAGCGCCCGTTCGAACTCGATCAGGCGGCGCCAGCGGGCCTCCTCCTCCGGCTCCTCCGGCACGCCTCCGAAGGCCCGGATGATGGTGCCGTACCAGGACTCCCAGTCCTCGGGGCGCAGCGTACGCAGCTCAGTCGTCATACCGCATGCCTATCAAGGACGGCCGAACGCGACATCCGATTTTCGAACTGGAATACTTCGGACTGAGGTCGGGAATCGACGCAGGCCGGGCGCCACGGATAGGGTCCCGAGCCATGGCACGTCGCACCGGCTCGGCCGGATGGACGGCCCGGCTGCACCGTAGCCGCAAGGCGTGGCACCGGGCCCGGCTGAGCGTGCGCCGGTCCGGGGTGGACGCCTTCCGCGGCCACGGTTCGGACTGGGTGACGTTCGGCGCGCTTCTGCTCGCCGTCCTCCTGTTCTCGTGGGGCACGCTGGTCCAGCCGCTGTGGGTGGCCCCGGAGGCACTGGTGCTTCCGGTCATCGCGGGCGGCCTGCTGCTGCGCCCGGTGAGCCTGCTGACCCTGTACGCCGCCTCGGCGCTGGCCCTCATCGTGGAGTCCGTCGCGCTGGGCCCCTACACCACGGGCGCCGGACGCGTCACGCCCGGCACGGTGCTGGTGGTGGCCGTCGCGGGCCTGGCCGGTCTGCTCATCGCCCAGTTCCGGATGCGGGTCGGCGTGCCGTGGACGCGGGGCGGCACCATGCTGTTCGACCTGCGGGAACGGTTGCGCATGCAGAGCCGCCTGCCACCGCTGCCGCGGGGCTGGCACCGGGAGATGTCGCTGCGGCCGGCCGGCGGCCAGTCGTTCTCCGGGGACTTCGTCGTGGCCGCCCGCACCGGAGCGGCCCGGCGCACCCTGGAGGTCGTCCTCACGGACGTCTCCGGCAAGGGCATGGACGCCGCCTCCCGCGCGCTGCTGCTGTCCGGCGCGTTCGGCGGGCTGCTGGGCTCCCTGCCGCCCCCGGACTTCCTGCCCGCCGCCAACGCCTACCTGCTGCGCCAGGAGTGGCCGGAGGGCTTCGCCACCTCCGTCCACCTGGTACTGGACCTGGACACCGGCGACTACGAGCTGATGTCGGCCGGGCACCTGCCCGCGATGCACTTCTCGGCCGGCGCGGGCACCTGGGAGGCGCAGGAGGCCGAGGGGCCGCTGCTCGGCGTCCTGGAGGGTGCGGAGTTCCACCCCGTCAAGGGGCGGCTGCGCCGCGGCGACGTGCTCATGCTCTTCACCGACGGCCTGGTGGAGACAGCGGACCGGGAGCTGGCGGACGGCATCGACCGGCTCACCGGCACCGCCGAGACCTACGTCGCCACCGGGTTCCGCGGAGCCGCCTGGCACCTGATCGAGCAGGTGGCCCGCGACGTCAACGACGACCGGGCCCTGCTCCTCATCTGCCGCGAGTGAGCCGCGCGGACGGCGGCGGCCCGCCGTTCAGTCGCGCCGGCCGGCGGGCTCCCGGCGGAACGCCCAGGTGAGCCGCGGCTCCATCAGGGGGCGGAACAGCCGCCGCACGGGCGGGCTGCACAACGCCGACATGCCCGCGACGGTGACCACCGTGACCACGACGGGCCCCAGCGGCGTCGCCATCCACGACAGGGAGTACACCTCCAGGTCGCGGGCGAGCAGCACCGGGTAGACGTGCAGCAGGTAGGCGGCGATCGTGCCGGCGCCCAGCGCGGTGAACCAGGTCCGCCGGCGCGGCACCCAGGCGTACAGGCAGACGGTGAGCACCAGCGCGCAGCCGAACGTCGCCAGCGACATCACCACGCCGTACCAGGCCGGCGCACCGAGGTCCGCGGCGCTGTTGTCCCGGTAGAACCAGCCCAGTTCCACGCGCGGCACCGCGAGGTAGGCGGCCACCAGGCACGCGGGCGCCACGACCAGCGCCGCGACGCGCACCGCCCGGTGCCGCACCAGCTCGAAGTGCTCGGGCCGCAGCTGGAGGCCGAGCACGAAGAACGGCAGGAACTGGAGGACCCGCATCAGGTTGAAGTTCGGCCCGATGCCCTCGGCGACGACCGCCGACGCGGCGATGACGAGCGCCACCGGCAGCGGCCACCGCAGCGCCTTCCACACCGGGGTGGTGATGCGCCAGATGAACAGGGCGGCCAGGAACCACAGCGCGTACCCGGGGATCAGCAGCGTGAACGGGCGGCTCAGGTCGCCGTTCAGCCACCCCATGAACAGGTTGTAGATGACCTCGAAGACGAGGTAGGGCACGGCGACCCCGGTGACCAGGCGCCTGATCTGGGCGGGCCGGGCCTCGAAGCTCCGGGAGAAGTAGCCCGACATGATGACGAACGCGGGCATGTGGAAGGCGTAGATGAAGAAGTACACCGCCTCCACCGGGCGGCTGCCCTGGCTCAGCGGGCCGATCGCGTGCCCCAGCCCGACCAGCACGATCGCCAGGTACTTCGCGTTGTCGAAGAACGGGTCCCGGTGCTTCTCCCGGCCGCGCGGCGCCGCCGCCTCACCCGCGGGCGGGGACGGCGCGGCGTCGGGGGCGGGATCGGACGGCTGGAGGGGACCGGGGGGCGCGGACGCCCGGTCGGTGCCGGCGGAAAACATCTTCAGGACGATAGCCGCGAACTTGCGAAGACGTAAGCAACGGCCCTCGCGTTGCCTGCCGTCCCCGACCTTTTTCACCCGCTCCCGCGCGCCACGCGGCGCCCCCACGCGACACCGCACGCCCCGCGGCCGGGTGCGGGGCGCCGCGCCGGAACGCCACGCGCCCAAAGCGTCCCGTTCGACGCGCCCTGGCCCTGCCGTCACCCGATCGGTGGCACGATGGGGAGCCGTGGCGGACCGCGGCGCTCGCGTGGTCCCCTCGCCCGTGACAAGGCGTTGCGACCGAAGGTGGGATCAGTGTGGCCATTTCGCTGTCCGTGGTGCTGTTGCTCGTGATCATCCTCGTGGTGATGATCAGGAGCGGTTCCATCAAGACCGGCCCGGCGATCGTGGCCATACTCCTCGGCTTCTTCCTCGCCTCCAGCGGCATGGCGCCGACCATCCAGAACTTCCTGGACTCGCTCGCCCAGTCGCTGAACGCGATCGACATCTAGCTCCGTGCGGCTCCGTACGCGGGCACGCCCGCGCGCGGAGCCGCACGGAACCTTTCGGGGACGCGCACGCCGAGGGCCCGGACCTGTCGGTCCGGGCCCTCGGCCGGTGGAGCGGGCGACGGGAATCGAACCCGCGTAGCCAGTTTGGAAGACTGGGGCTCTACCATTGAGCTACGCCCGCGAGCGCCGTGCACGTGGTCCGCTTCGGTCACAGACCGCCGTGCGGCACGCAGTGCATCGTACGGCATGTACCCTACGTGTCGCACCGGCGGGGTGTGGCGCAGCTTGGTAGCGCGTCCGCTTTGGGAGCGGAAGGTCGTCGGTTCGAATCCGGCCACCCCGACCACGTACTATGAAAGACGCGCGTGCCTGTGTCGTGTCCGAAAATTCTTCACTCACATACGGGGCGCCCCAGCGTCTGACCAGACGTACCTGATCCCGAGCAGTCTGCCCCAAGGAGACCGACCGTGAAGAGCGCCGTGGAGACCCTGAACCCGACCCGGGTTCGGCTCACTGTCGAGGTGCCCTTCGAGGAGCTCAAGCCCAGCCTCGACGCGGCGTACAAGAAGATCAACCAGCAGGTGCAGGTGCCCGGTTTCCGCAAGGGCAAGGTGCCGGCCCGGGTGATCGACCAGCGGTTCGGCCGCGGCGCGGTGCTGGAGGAGGCCGTCAACGACGCGCTGCCGAAGCTGTACCAGAGCGCCGTCGAAGAGGGCGAGCTGAACGTCCTCGGTCAGCCCGAGGTGGACATCACCGAGCTGAAGGACAACGAGCTGCTGGCCTTCACCGCCGAGGTGGACGTCCGCCCGGAGATCGAGATGCCGGACTACTCCGGCATCGAGGTCACCGTCGACGCCGTCGGGGTCACCGACGAGGACGTGGACCAGGCCGTCGAGCAGCTCCGCGAGCGCTTCGCCTCCACCTCCCCGGTGGAGCGCGCCGCCGCCGAGGGCGACGTCGTCAAGCTCGACCTGGAGGCCAGGGTCGACGGCGAGGTCCTGCCGGACGGCGTGGCCGAGGGCATCGACTACACCATCGGCTCGGGCGAGCTGCTGGAGGGCATCGACGACGCCGTCACCGGCCTGGAGGCCGGCGGCTCGGCCACCTTCACCTCCACCCTCAAGGGCGGCTCGGCGGCCGGCCAGGAGGCCGAGGTCACGGTGAACGTGGAGTCCGTCTCCGCCCGTGAGCTGCCCGAGCTGGACGACGACTTCGCCCAGCTCGCCAGCCAGTTCGACACGATGTCCGAGCTGCGCGACGACAGCCGCAAGCGGCTGGAGCAGAACAAGAAGTACGAGCAGGCCACCGAGGCCCAGCAGAAGGTGCTGGACGAGCTGATCGGCCTGGTCGAGGTGCCCGTTCCCGAGAAGCTCCTCGCGGACGAGATCAACACCCGCAAGCACAACCTGGTCAACCACCAGCTCGGCCAGATGGGCATGGACCTCCCGACCTACCTGCAGCTCCAGGACAAGTCGGAGGAGGAGTTCGACGCCGAGCTGCGCGAGCAGGCCGTCAAGGGCATCAAGACGCAGTTCGTGCTCGACGAGCTGGTGTCCAAGGAGAAGCTGAACGTCAGCCAGGAAGAGCTGACGGAGCACCTGATGCGGCGCGCGCAGTCCTCCGGCATGAGCCCCGACCAGTTCGCCCAGGCGATCGTCGAGGGCGGCCAGGTGCCGATGCTCGTGGGCGAGGTGGCCCGCGGCAAGGCGCTGGCGCTGGTGGTCGAGGCCGTGACGGTCAAGGACAGCAACGGTGAGGTCGTCGAGCTGGAGGACGACGAGGAGGAGACGGCCGGGGCCGGGGACGCCGAGTCCGCCGGACAGGCCGCCGAGGCGTCCGCCGACGCCGACGCCGGGCCGGAGCCCGCGGGCGACGCTGACGCCAAGGCCGGGGACAAGGGCGACGCCTGACCCCGCACAGCCACACGTACGGGCCCGTGCGCGACGCGCGTACGGGCCCGTACGCGTAGGGCGGACGGCCGGCTCACTCCCCGCCGCGACCTGCCGGAACACCCCCTGCGCTCACAGCGAACAGCTCCCGCACCGGGATGGTCGGGAAGGGCCCGCGCGTTAGGGTCCATGTACACGAAGACGCTAAGCGACGGCCATGACGCGAGCCCTTCTCGCGGCCCGGCCGTCCGGACACGAGCAGGTGGACACGTGACGCTTCCGAAGCCTTCCGCCGCCGGTGAGCCCAACTTCGGTGGTGGGCTCGGCGACCAGGTCTACAACCGGCTGCTCAACGAGCGGATCATCTTCCTCGGCCAGCCGGTGGACGACGAGATCGCCAACAAGATCACCGCGCAGCTGCTGCTCCTCGCGGCGGACCCCGACAAGGACATCTACCTCTACATCAACAGCCCCGGCGGGTCGATCACGGCCGGCATGGCGATCTACGACACCATGCAGTACATCAAGAACGACGTGGTGACGATCGCGATGGGCCTGGCCGCCTCGATGGGCCAGTTCCTGCTGAGCGCCGGCGCCCCGGGCAAGCGGTTCGCGCTGCCGAACGCGGAGATCCTGATCCACCAGCCGTCCGCGGGTCTCGCGGGTTCTGCGTCGGACATCAGGATCCACGCGGAGCAGCTCCTGCGCACGAAGAAGAAGATGGCCGAGCTCTCGTCCCAGCACACCGGTCAGACCGTCGAGCAGTGGAACCGCGACGCCGACCGCGACCGCTGGTTCAACGCCGAAGAGGCCAGGGACTACGGTCTGCTGGACGCCGTGATCGGTTCCGCAGCCGACATTCCCGGTGGCGGCGGCACGGGCGCCTGAGCCGCCCTCCCCTTCCTCCCCCGGCTCCTCGCAGCCCGCAGCCAGCACCTCACCAGGACGGTGGACACTTCGATGAACAACATCCCCGGTTCCGGTCTCTATGAGCGCCTCGACGCGCGCTACACCGGTCCCTCGCCGGAGGCCCGCTACGTCGTGCCGCGCTTCGTGGAGCGCACCTCGCAGGGCGTGCGCGAGTACGACCCGTACGCGAAGCTCTTCGAGGAGCGGGTGATCTTCCTCGGCGTCCAGATCGACGACGCCTCGGCCAACGACGTCATGGCGCAGCTCCTGTGCCTGGAGTCGATGGACCCGGACCGTGACATCTCCATCTACATCAACTCCCCCGGCGGCTCCTTCACCGCGCTGACCGCCATCTACGACACGATGCAGTTCGTGAAGCCCGACGTGCAGACGGTCTGCATGGGCCAGGCGGCCTCCGCCGCGGCGGTGCTGATGGCCGCGGGCACGCCCGGCAAGCGGATGGCGCTGCCGAACGCCCGCATCATGATCCACCAGCCGTACAGCGAGACCGGGCGCGGCCAGGTCTCCGACCTGGAGATCGCCGCGAACGAGATCCAGCGGATGCGCACGCAGCTTGAGGAGATGCTCGCCAAGCACTCCACCAAGCCGATCGAGCAGATCCGCGACGACATCGAGCGGGACAAGATCCTCACCGCCGAGGAGGCGCTGGCCTACGGTCTGATCGACCAGATCGTCGCCACGCGCAAGACCTCCGTCGGCATGGCGGGCTGACCCGCCGGGCAGTCCGCCGGCCCCCCTCGGGCCCAACAAGTCCGAGGGGGGCCCACTCCGGGGCCTGGGCAAGGTACCGTCGGAGAGCAAGGACCAGGCACCGCCGGGCCCCGGCGGTGACAGGCGAAGGGGAAGCACCTCGTGGCACGCATCGGTGATGGCGGCGACCTGCTCAAGTGCTCGTTCTGCGGCAAGAGCCAGAAGCAGGTGAAGAAGCTCATCGCGGGCCCGGGTGTGTATATCTGCGATGAGTGCATCGATCTCTGCAACGAGATCATCGAGGAGGAGCTGGCCGAGACCTCCGAGGTGCGGTGGGACGAGCTGCCCAAGCCGCGGGAGATCTACGAGTTCCTGGAGGGCTACGTCGTCGGCCAGGAGGCCGCGAAGAAGGCCCTCTCGGTCGCGGTCTACAACCACTACAAGCGGGTGCAGGCCGGGGAGAACGGCGGGCCGCAGGGCAAGGACGACGCCATCGAGCTGGCGAAGTCCAACATCCTCCTGCTCGGCCCGACGGGCTCCGGCAAGACGCTGCTCGCGCAGACGCTGGCCCGCATGCTGAACGTCCCGTTCGCCATCGCCGACGCCACCGCGCTGACGGAGGCCGGCTACGTCGGCGAGGACGTCGAGAACATCCTCCTCAAGCTGATCCAGGCGGCCGACTACGACGTCAAGAAGGCCGAGACGGGGATCATCTACATCGACGAGATCGACAAGGTCGCCCGCAAGAGCGAGAACCCGTCGATCACCCGGGACGTCTCCGGCGAGGGCGTGCAGCAGGCCCTGCTGAAGATCCTGGAGGGCACCACGGCCTCGGTGCCGCCGCAGGGCGGGCGCAAGCACCCGCACCAGGAGTTCATCCAGATCGACACGACGAACGTGCTGTTCATCGTGGGCGGGGCCTTCGCCGGCCTGGAGAAGATCATCGAGTCCCGCGCGGGCGCGAAGGGCATCGGCTTCGGCGCGACGATCCGCTCCAAGCGCGAGATCGAGTCGGCGAACCACTTCGAGGAGGTCATGCCGGAGGACCTGGTGAAGTTCGGGATGATCCCGGAGTTCATCGGCCGTCTGCCGATCCTCACCTCGGTGCACAACCTGGACCGCGAGGCGCTGCTCCAGATCCTGATCGAGCCGCGGAACGCGCTCATCAAGCAGTACCAGCGGCTGTTCGAACTCGACGGTGTGGAGCTGGAGTTCGACCGCCCGGCGCTGGAGGCCATCGCCGACCAGGCGATCCTGCGCGGGACGGGCGCGCGGGGGCTGCGCGCCATCATGGAGGAGGTCCTGATGTCGGTGATGTACGAGGTCCCGTCCCGCAAGGACGTGGCCCGCGTCGTCATCACCGAGGACGTCGTTCACTCGAACGTGAATCCCACCCTGGTGCCGCGCTCCCGCGGCACCGATCAGGGTCCCCGCGAGAAGTCCGCATGAGCACGCCCGCGTGAGCGCCCGTGCCGGCGCGCGGCGCGGTGGCACGGGACGCGGAAGGCGAAGGCCCGGGACGCGGGAAGCGTCCCGGGCCTTCGCCGTGCGGGCCCGGCCGGGCGCGGTTCACTCAGCCGCGACGCGGGCCTGCTTGCGGAAGTCGACGGCCAGCCGCGCGGCGTCCTCGATCTTCCGCTCGCCGCTGAAGGACATGTCGAAGACCATCGCCACCGTGCTGTGGTCGCCCCAGACGCATATGGGCGTCTCCGTCGGCGTCGGCATCTGCTCGTCCGCCTCGGTGCGCACGGTCTGGCACTTCATGACCGCGCCGTCCAGCCCGGCGGGCGTGACGGACTCCGGCTCGCCGACGAGTTCGGAGCCGTCCGGGTCCTTGGTGTGCTCGGCCTTGAGCTTGGCGAAGAAGTCGTCGACCGACTTCTCCGGGTCCTCGACGGTGCCCCAGGCCCCCACGAAGAAGGCCATGCGCATGCGGGCGAAGGCCGTCGGGTCCTCCAGCGTGCTGGGGTCGGCGAGGTCGAGGTTGCTGTAGGTGCCGTTGACGCTCTCGCCGTCGGCGACGGAGAGGGTGTCGATCATCTCGCGCATCTCGTCGTTGTCCGCGGACATGCCCGTGGAGTTCCCGTCCTCCTGGAGCGTGTACTCGCCCACCTCCTGCGGCGTGACGAGCCGGTGCGGGCCGTCGTCGGCGACGCCGGAGGAACCGGAGCCGCCGAACGCGAGGATGCCGCCGATGACGGCGCCGACCACGACGACCGCGCCCACCGCCAGGCCGATGACCTTGCCCTTGTTGCTCTTGGGCGGCGGGGGCGGGGCGACGTACCCGCCGGGCTGCTGCGGGTAGCCGTAGCCGGGCTGCGGGGGCGGCTGCTGCTGGGGGTACCCGTAGCCGGGCTGGCCGGGGGCGCCGCCGGGCTGGCCGTAGGGGCCGGGCTGCTGAGGGGCGCCGTAGGGCCCCGGCTGGCCCGGCTGATGTCCGTACGGGCCCTGCGGCGGCGGCTGGTTGTGACTCAAGGCGCTTCCCTCCGTGAACATGCGCGCTGCATGCGTTGACGCGTTCCGTCCATCCTGTCGGACGGTTCTCCCGGGCGCCGCACCGGTCCCCAAACCGGTTCGAGACCATGACATCCGCCGCCGTACACTGACGGTCGTGACCGACTACCAGCACGGCCCCGAGGGCCCGCACAGCGCATCTGCCGAACTGCCGACCCAGTACGCGCCGGCCGAGGTAGAGGAGCAGCTGTACGAGCGCTGGGTGGAGCGCGGTTACTTCGAGGCGGACGCCAAGAGCGAGAAGCCGCCGTACGCCGTCGTCATCCCGCCGCCGAACGTCACCGGCAGCCTGCACCTCGGGCACGCCTTCGAGCACACGCTGATCGACGCGCTCACCCGGCGCAAGCGGATGCAGGGCTTCGAGGCGCTGTGGCAGCCCGGCATGGACCACGCGGGCATCGCCACCCAGAACGTCGTCGAGCGGGAGCTGGCCAAGGAGGGCACGTCCCGGCACGACCTGGGCCGGGAGGCGTTCACCGAGCGGGTCTGGCAGTGGAAGGCCGAGTCGGGCGGCCAGATCTCCGGGCAGATGCGGCGGCTGGGCGACGGCGTGGCCTGGTCGCGGGAGCGGTTCACCATGGACGAGGGCCTGTCCCGCTCCGTCCAGACCATCTTCAAACGGCTCTACGACGACGAGCTGATCTACCGCGCCGAGCGCATCATCAACTGGTGTCCGCGCTGCCTCACCGCGATCTCCGACATCGAGGTGGAGTACGCCGACCAGGACGGCGAACTGGTGTCGGTGCGGTACGGCGACGGGGAGGACTCCCTCGTCGTCGCCACGACCCGCGCCGAGACGATGCTCGGGGACACCGCCGTGGCCGTCCACCCGGACGACGAGCGGTACGCCCACCTCGTCGGGCGGGAGGTCCGGCTGCCGCTGACGGACCGCTCCGTCCCGGTCGTCGCGGACCCGCACGTGGACCCGGAGTTCGGCACCGGCGCCGTGAAGGTGACGCCCGCGCACGATCCGAACGACTTCGAGATCGGCCAGCGCCACGGGCTGCCGAACATCCAGGTCATGGACGAGCACGCCGTCATCACCGTCCACGGCCCGTTCCAGGGCCTGGACCGGCTGGAGGCGCGGTCGGCGATCGTGGCCGCGCTGCGCGCCGAGGGCCGGATCGTCGCGGAGAAGCGCCCGTACCAGCACTCGGTGGGCCACTGCTCGCGGTGCAAGACGACCATCGAGCCGCGGCTGTCGATGCAGTGGTGGGTGAAGGTCGGTCCGCTGGCGCGGGCGGCGGGTGACGCGGTGCGGGACGGCAGCGTCGCCATCCACCCGAAGGAGATGGAGTCCCGGTACTTCGGCTGGGTGGACAACCTGCACGACTGGTGTATCTCGCGGCAGTTGTGGTGGGGCCACCGCATCCCCGTCTGGTACGGCCCCGGCGGCGAGACGGTCTGCGTCGGCCCGGACGAGGAGCCGCCGGCGGGCGAGGGCTGGCACCAGGACACCGACGTCCTGGACACCTGGTTCTCCTCGGCGCTGTGGCCGTTCTCCACGATGGGCTGGCCCGGGCGGACGGAGAGCCTGGAGAAGTTCTACCCGAACGCCGTCCTGGTCACGGGCTACGACATCCTGTTCTTCTGGGTCGCCCGGATGATGATGTTCGGCCTGTACGCGATGGACGGCACGCCGCCGTTCCGCACGATCGCCCTGCACGGCATGGTGCGCGACCAGTTCGGCAAGAAGATGTCGAAGTCCTTCGGGAACGCGGTCAATCCGCTGGACTGGATGGACGCCTACGGCTCCGACGCGCTGCGGTTCACGCTGGCGCGCGGCGCGAACCCCGGCGTGGACGTGCCCATCGGCGAGGACTGGGTCCAGGCGTCGCGGAACTTCTGCAACAAGATCTGGAACGCGACGCGGTTCGCCCTGATGAACGGCGCGACCGTCGAGGGCCCGCTGCCGGACGCCTCCGAGATGGCGGCGGCCGACCGCTGGATCCTGTCCCGGCTGAACACCGTGGTCGCCGAGACGGACGCGCACTACGACGACTACCAGTTCGCCAAGCTGTCCGACGCCCTCTACCACTTCGCGTGGGACGAGGTGTTCGACTGGTACGTGGAGCTGTCCAAGACGACGTTCGCCGCCGGCGGGCGGCCCGCCGAGGTCTCGGGACGGGTCCTGGGCGAGGTGCTCGACGTCGTACTGCGGCTGCTGCACCCCGTCGTCCCGTTCGTCACCGAGACGCTGTGGACGACGCTGACCGGCGGTGAGTCGCTCGTGATCGCCGACTGGCCGTCCGACAGCGGTTTCCGCGACGCGGCGGCGGAGCGGGAGATCGGCACCCTCCAGGAGGCGGTGACCGAGGTGCGGCGCTTCCGCGCGGACCAGGGGCTCCAGCCGGGGCAGCGGGTGCCGGCCCGGCTGGACGTCGCGGGGACGCCGCTGGCCGCGCACGAGGAGGCGATCCGCTCGCTGCTGCGCCTCCAGGCCGCGGGGGACGGCTTCACGGCCACCGCCTCGCTGCCGGTGGCGGGGGCGACGGTCGCGCTGGACCTGTCGGGGGCGATCGACTTCGCCGCCGAGCACCGGCGGCTAACGAAGGACCTCCAGGCCGCGCGCAAGGAGCTGACGCAGACCACGGCGAAGCTCGGCAACGAGGGCTTCCTGGCAAAGGCCCCGGACCACGTGGTCGGCAAGATCCGCGACCGGCGGGCAGCGGCCGAGGCGGACATCGCCCGGATCGAGGCCCAGCTGGAGAAGCTGCCTCCGGCGTAGGTCCGCCGACGCGCGAGGCCCCCGGTCACGCAGGAGCCCCGCACCGTGCTCTCGACGGTGCGGGGCTCCTGCGTGCGGGCCTCGCGCGTGCGGGCCTCTTCCCCGGGCCGGGGTCGGGGGCGTCAGCCGTGGCGGCCGAGCAGCCGCCAGGCGGTCGGCAGGGCGCCCATCGCCAGGGCCGCCTTGAGCGCGTCGCCCACCAGGAACGGCACGAGTCCGGCCACCACCGCCTCACCGAACGTCATGCCGGTGGCCAGCGCCAGGTAGGGCACCCCGACGGCGTAGATCAGGCCGGTGCCGACGGCCATGGTGCCGACCGTCCGCAGGGCACCCCGGTCGCCGCCGCGCCGGGCGAGGGCGCCGACGACCACGGCGGCCAGCAGCATGCCCAGCACGTACCCGAAGGACGGCATCCCGGCGCCGTGCTCACCCTGTGCGAACCAGGGCACCCCGGCGACGCCCGCGACGGCGTACAGGCCGATCGACAGCAGGGCGCGGTGGGCGCCGAGCGAGGCGCCGACCAGCAGCGCGGCGAAGGTCTGCCCGGTGACGGGGACCGGGGAGCCCGGTACCGGGACCGCGAGCTGGGCGGCGATCCCGGTGAGCGCGGCGCCGCCGAGCACCAGCGCCGCGTCGCGGACCCGGGCGCGGGCGGCGGTGGTGGCGGGGAGCGCGTCGGCGAGGACGGCGCCGGGACGCGGGCCGGCTGCGGCAGTGCTCATGGCTACTCCGTACGGGTGTGGAGACAGGGACCGTCTGACGCTAACCGAAGCGCTGTCGCAGCGCTGCGTGATGTTGCCGACAACGCTTGACGGCTACACTTAGCCGGTTCCGCACACGCGTCCCGCGTCCCCTGGTGTGTCCGGATGGCGGGACAGTGATCTGCGCCATTGAAGCGCGGTGAGTCCCGCATCACACTGGCGGGTGGCCGGGGACGCCGACGTCGGCGGACGGCCGATCCTGTCCGCACGCCCCCTCCCCACACCCTTGGACCGTCATGGCTTCCTCCCCCACCACCGAGGCGTCAGCGGCGCCCGGCGATCCGGCCGGCGCCGAGCAGGGCGCCCTCTCCCACGGGCTCAAGCAGCGGCACCTGTCGATGATCGCGCTCGGCGGCGTGATCGGCGCGGGTCTGTTCGTGGGCTCGGGCGCGGGCATCGCCGCCGCCGGGCCCGCGATCGTGGTCGCCTTCGCGGTGTCCGGCCTGCTCGTCATGCTGGTCATGCGCATGCTCGGTGAGATGTCCGCCGCGCACCCGTCCTCGGGCTCCTTCTCCGTGCACGCCGAGCGGGCGTTCGGGCCGTGGGCCGGGTTCACGGCCGGGTGGATCTTCTGGGTGCTGCTGTGCGTGGCCGTCGCCGTGGAGGCGATCGCGGCCGCGGAGATCATGCTGACCTGGCTCCCGGGCACGGCATCCTGGATGTGGGTGGCCGTGTTCATGGCGACCTTCTGCGCGACGAACCTGGCCTCGGTGCGGAACTTCGGCGAGTACGAGTTCTGGTTCGCGGCGCTCAAGGTGTTCGCCATCGTCGCGTTCCTGGTCGTCGGCGTGCTGGCGATCGCCGGGCTGCTGCCGGGCTCGGACGCTCCGGGAACCGCCAACCTCACCGGCAACGGCGGCTTCTTCCCCAACGGCGCCGACGGGCTGATCGTCGGCCTGCTGGCGTCCGTCTTCGCCTACGGCGGCCTGGAGACGGTGACGATCGCGGCCGCCGAGTCCAAGGACCCGGTGCGCGGCGTCGCCAGGGCCGTCCGCACGGCGATGTGGCGGATCGCGCTGTTCTACGTGGGCTCCATGGTGGTCATCGTGACGCTGATCCCGTGGGACGAGACGTCGCTGCTGAGCGGCCCCTACGCGGCGGTGCTGGACCACATCGGCGTTCCGGCGGCCGGCGAGGTGATGAAGGTCGTCGTGCTGGTGGCGCTGCTGTCGGCGATGAACGCCAACATCTACGGCGCGTCGCGCATGGCGTTCTCGCTGGTGCGGCGCGGTGAGGGCCCGGCTCTCCTGGGCAAGGTGAGCGGCGGCGTGCCGCGCCGGGCGGTGCTGGCCTCCTCCGCGTTCGGCTTCTTCGCCGTGCTGCTGAGCCTGTGGTGGCCCGACTCCGTCTTCTTCTGGCTGCTCAACATGGTGGGCGCGGCAGTCCTCGTGGTCTGGGCGTTCATCGCGCTGGCACAGCTGCGGACCCGGCGGACGCTGGAGCGCGAGCACCCGGAGCGGCTGGTCGTGCGGATGTGGGCGTTCCCCGTGCTCACCTGGCTGGCACTCGCGGCCATGGCCGTCATCTTCGTGCTGATGCTGCGCGACGCCGCGACGCGCCAGCAGCTCTTCGCCACGGGCGGGCTGGCGCTGGCCCTCGCGGCGGGGGGCTACCTGCGGCAGCGGGCGGCGGCCCGGCGATGACCCGGGGCGCCGACGGCGCCACCCGCCCGTGACGGGGCGGCCCCCGTCCGGGGGCCGCCCCGTTGGTGCGTCCCGTTGTTGCTGCTAGTCTCTTATTGCAAGGGATGTGCAATAGCGGGCCGAGGGGAACAAGCACATGTCCACGCTGTACACGCTGCCCAAGCTCCCGTACGACTACGCGGCCCTGGAGCCGGTCATCACCGGTGAGATCATCGAACTGCACCACGACAAGCACCACGCCGCCTACGTCAAGGGCGCGAACGACACCCTGGAACAGCTCGCGGAGGCCCGGGAGAAGGACGCGTGGGGCTCGGTCAACGGCCTGGAGAAGAGTCTGGCCTTCCACCTGTCGGGGCACATCCTGCACTCGATCTACTGGCGGAACATGAGCGGTGACGGCGGCGGCGAGCCGCTGGAGAAGGACGGCACGGGAGAGCTGGCGGACGCCATCGCCGAGTCCTTCGGCTCCTTCGGCCGCTTCAAGGCGCAGCTCTCCAAGGCCGCGGCCACGACGCAGGGCTCCGGCTGGGGCGTCCTGGCCTACGAGCCGGTCACGGGCCGCCTGATCGTGGAGCAGGTCTACGACCACCAGGGCAACGTGGGCCAGGGCTCGGTGCCGATCCTCGTCTTCGACGCCTGGGAGCACGCGTTCTACCTCCAGTACCGCAACCAGAAGGTGGACTTCGTGGAGGCGATGTGGCGCGTCGTCAACTGGCAGGACGTCGCCGCCCGCTACACGGCGGCCAAGGAGCGCGCGCACAACCTGCTGCTGGTGCCCTGACGCCGGGCCGGCACCCGAAGGCCCCTGCCCTCGTGATCGTCTTCTCACCGCTCACCGGGCAGGCGGGGTATGGAGGGGACTCCCGCCGCGTGGACGTGACACGCGACGGGAGCCCCCGCGCCTCCGCTGACGGCCAGGTGCCCGGGCGGCCGGCCGCCCGGGCACCTGGCCGTCCGGCGTCCCGGACGGAGGCGGGATCCGCGCTCAGTCGAAGAGGGGCTCCGCGTCGCGGGTGCGCTTGATCTCGTAGAACCCCGGTGTGGACGCCACCAGCAGGGTGCCGTCCCACAGCCGGCCCGCGGCCTCGCCCTTGGGGGCCGGGGTGACGACGGGGCCGAAGAAGCCCAGCGGCTCGCCGTCCGCACCGGGCACCGCGATGACGGGCGTGCCCACGTCCTGCCCGACGAGCCCGATGCCCCTGGCGTGCGTCGCGCGCAGGGCCTCGTCGTGGGCGGTGCTCTCCATCACCTCGGTCAGCTCCGGGTCGAGCCCGGCGTCAGCGAGGGCGGCGGCGACCGTCTCGCGGCTGCGCTCCTCGCCGCGCACGTGGAAGCGGGTGCCGAGGGCGGTGTAGAGGGCGCCGAGCACCTCGGGGCCGTACTTCTCCGAGGCGGCGACGCAGACCCGCACCGGGCCCCACGCCGTCCGCAGCAGGTCCGCGTACTCGGCGGGCAGCTCGTCGAGCCGGTCCTCGTTCAGCACGGCGAGGCTCATCACGTGCCAGCGGACCTCCACCGGCCGCACCTTCTCCACCTCCAGCATCCAGCGGGACGTCAGCCACGCCCAGGGGCAGAGCGGGTCGAACCAGAAGTCGGCGGGGGTCTTGGCGTCGGACACGGTTCCTCCTCCATGCGTTCCGCGCACGTCGTTCCGTGCACGTCCAGCCCGCAACCACGCCCACGTGCGCGGTATTCCCGGTGCCGCACGATCGGCCCTGCACCTCCGGCGCCGCGCATGACATCCTGACCCCCACTGTTCGATATGCGAGAACGCGTGTGACAAGGGAGCGCCCCGTGCCGGGAGAGAACCTGACCCGTGAGGAGGCCCGGGAGCGGGCCGGACTGCTGTCCGTGGACGGTTACGACGTGGCGCTCGACCTGCGCTCGGCCGTGCTGCCGCCCCCCGCGGACGGCCCGCGCACGTTCCGCTCGACCACGACGGTCCGGTTCCGCTGCACCACCCCGGGCGCCGCCACATTCGTGGACCTCCTCGCCCCGCACGTGCACTCGGTGACGCTCAACGGCGAGTCGCTGCCGGTGGACCGCGTCTTCGACGGCACCCGCGTCGCCATCGGGCCGCTGGCCGCCGACAACGAGCTGACCGTGGACGCCCAGTGCGCCTACAGCCGCACCGGTGAGGGGCTCCACCACTTCGTGGACCCGGAGGACGGCGAGACCTACCTCTACACCCAGTACGAACCGGCCGACGCACGCCGCGTCTTCGCCACCTTCGAGCAGCCCGACCTCAAGGCGCCCTTCACCTTCACCGTCACCGCGCCCGAACAGTGGACGGTGCTCAGCAACAGCGACCGCACCGGCCCTCCCGAGCCGCACGGCGACGCCAGCGCCACCTGGCGGTTCGCCCCGACCCCGCCGCTGTCCAGCTACATCACCGCCGTGGTGGCCGGGCCGTACCACCACGTGACCGACCGCTACCGGCGCACGCTCCCCGACGGCACCAGGCTGGACATCCCGCTCGGCGCGCTGTGCCGCAGGGGGCTGGCCAAGCACTTCGACCCCGAGGACGTCTTCCGCGTCACCCGCCAGGGCCTCGACTTCTTCCACGACCACTTCGACTACCCCTACCCGTTCGGGAAGTACGACCAGGCGTTCGTGCCCGAGTACAACCTCGGCGCCATGGAGAACCCGGGCTGCGTCACCTTCCGCGAGGAGTTCGTCTTCCGCGGGAAGGTGACCGAGGCGTCCTACGAGGGGCGGGCCAACGTCATCCTGCACGAGATGGCGCACATGTGGTTCGGCGACCTCGTCACGATGGAGTGGTGGGACGACCTGTGGCTCAAGGAGTCCTTCGCGGACTTCATGGGCACCTTCTCGCTGGTGGAGGCCACCCGGTTCACCGGCGGCTGGATCACGTTCGCCAACCGGCGCAAGGCGTGGGCCTACCGCGCCGACCAGCTCCCCTCCACCCACCCGATCACCGCCGACATCCGGGACCTGGAGGACGCCAAGCTCAACTTCGACGGCATCACCTACGCCAAGGGCGCCTCGGTGCTCAAGCAGCTCGTCGCCTACGTGGGCCGCGACGCCTTCCTGGAGGGCGCCCGCCGCTACTTCAAGCGGCACGCCTTCGGCAACACGCGCCTGGAGCACCTGCTCGCGGTGCTGGCGGAGACCTCGGGACGGGACATGGGCGAGTGGGCCCGCCTGTGGCTCCAGACGGCCGGCGTCAACACGCTGACGCCCGAGGTGCGGTACGGGCAGGACGGCCGCGTCGCCGAGCTGGCCGTCGTCCAGGAGGCGCCGGAGGCGTACCCCGTCCTGCGTCCGCACCGGGTGGCGGTGGGCCTCTACCGGCGCGGGCCGGACGGCGCCCTGGCCCGGTACGCCCGCGCCGAGCTGGACGTGGCCGGGCCGCGCACCGTCGTCACCGAGCTGGCGGGTGCCGCACGCCCCGACCTGGTGCTCGTCAACGACGACGACCTCACCTACTGCAAGACCCGGCCGGACGCCGCCTCGCTGGCGACCCTGCGGGAGCACCTGGGCGACGTCGCCGACCCGCTGGCGCGGGCGCTGTGCTGGTCGGCTGTGTGGAACCTGACGCGCGACGGGCTGATGCCGGCCCGGGACTTCGTGCGCCTGGTCGTCCGCTTCGCCGGGCGGGAGTCCGACGTGGGCGTGCTCCAGATGGTGCACGCGTGGGCGCAGTCCGCGCTGCACCACTACAGCGCCCCGCACCGGCGGGCCGAGGCGGGGAGGGCCCTGGCCGAATGCGCGGTGGCCGAGCTGCGCCGGGCGGAGCCGGGCAGCGGGCACCAGCTCGCCTGGGCCCGCTTCCTGGCGGCCACCGCCGGGCGGGACGCGGAGCTGCGGCTGCTGCAGGAGCTGCTGGCCGGTACCGCGCGGATCGACGGCCTGGACGTGGACCAGGAACTGCGCTGGGCGTTCCTCGTCCGGCTGGCCTCCGAGGGCCGGGCCGACGAGGCGGCACTCGCCGCCGAGCTGGTCCGCGACGACACGGCCTCCGGCAGGCGGCACCAGGTGCGCTGCCTGGCCGCGCGTCCCTCGGCCGCCGTCAAGGCACAGGCGTGGGCCTCGGTGGTGGAGTCGGACCGGTTGTCCAACGCCCTGGTGGAGGCGACCATCGACGGGTTCGTGCAGGCAGGCCAGCGGGAGCTGCTGGAGCCGTACGCCGAGCGGTACTTCGCCGCGCTGGAGCGGGTGTGGGAGGAGCGGTCCATCGAGATCGCCATGTCCGTGGTGCGCGGCCTGTACCCGGCGCTGCTCGGCACGCCGGAGACGCTCGCCGCCACCGACGCGTGGCTGGCGGCGACCGCGTCCACGGCGCCGTCCGCGCTGCGGCGGCTCGTCCTGGAGGCCCGCGACGACCTGGCGCGGGCGCTCGCGGGGCAGGCCCGCGACGCGTGAGGGGCGGCCCGGCGGCGCCGGCTGACCCCGGGCGGGCCCGGGGCCGGGCGGCGCCGGCTGCCGTGCGGCGGCACGTGAGGGCGGTTTTGTCCTGAAGTGTCGACGGGACGGTAACAGCCGTTAGTGCACGGGGGCCGCGGGGGAAACGCCCCGGCATGACGTACGACGCCCCGCGCACTCCCCGCCCCCTCAGCGACCTGTCCGACGTGCGGCGGCGCGTCGTCACCGCACGCACGCTCCGCGAGCAGGGCGTGACGGGCGCGACCGCCCAGCACCGGTGCCGTCCGGGCGGACCCTGGCAGCGTCCCCTGCCGGGCGTCTACCTGCTGCACCCCGGCGCGCCGACGGGTGAGGAGCGGCTGCACGCGGCGCTGCTGTACGCGACGCGGCGGGACCCGGCGCCCGGAGCGGTGATGGTCACCGGCCTGGCCGCGCTCGCCCTGCGCGGTTTCGCCGCCGCGCCGGCGCTGTCCGCCCTCACGCACGTCGACCTGCTCGTGCCGGACACCCGCCGGCTGCGCTCGGTGGGCTGGGTGCGCGTCGTGCGGGCGCAGGCGGTGCCCGCACCCGAGGAGGCCGCCGGGCTGCCGGTCGCTCCGGCCGCCCGCGCGGTGGCCGACGCGGTGGCCCGGCTCAGCGACGCGAGCTTGGTGCGGCGGCTGCTGGCCGAGGCGGTCGGGGACGGGCACTGCGCGGCGCAGGCCCTGGTGCGTGAGCTGGGCGGGGCGCGGCTGCTGACCCGCCCGGACGTGGCGGACGCCGTGGACGTGCCGCCGGCCGGGGGCCGGGCACCTGCCGAGGCGCGGCTGTACGCGGTGGTCAGGGACGGCGGCCTGCCCGAACCCTGCTGGAACGTGGACCTGCGGCTGCCCGGCGGCCCGTGCCTGGGCCCCGTGGACGCCTTCTGGCCGGAGCAGTCCGTCGCCGTGGAGATCGCCCCCCGCTCCACCGGGCACACCGGCGACGGCTCCAGCGACGACAGCGGCGACTCCGGCGACGGTGACGGCTCCAGCGGGAAGCCGTGCGCGGAGTACGCCCGCAGGCGGGAGCTGCTGGAACGCCTGGGCGTCACCGTCGTGCACCTGACGCCGCACGGGCTGCGGGACGACCCGCGGCGGCAGGCGGAGGTCGTCCGCGCCACCCTGGCGGCGGCCGACAGGCGGGACCCGGGCGCCTACCTGCTCGTGCTGCCCCGCTGACCGCCGCAGCGCGCGGAAAGGCAGCGGCGCCGGGGCGGGAGGGCGTGGAAGGATGGCCGGACCGCTGAACAACGACGAGGGAGAACACCACGTGCCTGGGACGAATCTGACCCGTGACGAGGCGCAGGAGCGGGCGCGGCTGCTGACCGTGGACGCGTACGCCGTCGAGCTGGACCTCTCCGGGGCGCAGGAGGGGGGTACGTTCCGCTCGGTGACGACGGTGCGCTTCACCGCCGGCGCGGCCGGGAGCACCTTCGTCGACCTGGTCGCCCCGGCCGTGCACGAGGTCGTGCTGAACGGCGAGGCGCTGGACGCCGGGGCGGTGTTCGCCGACTCCCGCATCGCGCTGGCCTCCGTCGCCGCCGGGGAGAACGAGCTGCGGGTCGTCGCGGACTGCGCGTACACCAACACCGGTGAGGGCCTGCACCGCTTCGTGGACCCGGTGGACGAGCAGGCGTACCTCTACACCCAGTTCGAGGTGCCGGACGCACGGCGGGTCTTCGCCTGCTTCGAGCAGCCGGACCTGAAGGCCACGTTCGCGTTCACCGTCACGGCGCCCGAGGGGTGGACGGTCATCTCGAACTCGCCGACGCCCGAGCCCGAGGGGCGGGTGTGGCGCTTCGCGCCGACGCCGCGCATCTCCACCTACATCACCGCGCTCATCGTCGGCCCGTACCACAGCGTGCACAGCGCCTGGGAGGGCGAGGGCCGCAGCGTGCCGCTGGGCCTGTACTGCCGTCCCTCGCTGGCCGAGCACCTGGACGCGGAGGCGCTGTTCGAGGTCACCCGGCAGGGCTTCGACTGGTTCCAGGAGAAGTTCGACCACCCGTACCCGTTCGAGAAGTACGACCAGCTCTTCGTGCCGGAGTTCAACGCGGGCGCCATGGAGAACGCGGGCGCGGTGACCATCCGCGACGAGTACGTCTTCCGCTCCAAGGTCACCGACGCCGCCTACGAGGTGCGCGCCGAGACCGTGCTGCACGAGCTGGCGCACATGTGGTTCGGCGACCTCGTGACGATGGAGTGGTGGAACGACCTGTGGCTGAACGAGTCGTTCGCCACCTACACCTCCGTCGCCTGCCAGGCGCACGCCCCCGGCAGCCGCTGGCCGCACGCGTGGACGACCTTCGCCAACCAGATGAAGACGTGGGCCTACCGGCAGGACCAGCTCCCGTCCACCCACCCGATCATGGCGGAGATCCGCGACCTGGACGACGTCCTGGTCAACTTCGACGGCATCACCTACGCCAAGGGCGCCTCGGTGCTCAAGCAGCTCGTGGCCTACGTGGGCATGGACGAGTTCTTCCGCGGCGTGCAGACGTACTTCAAGCGCCACGCGTGGGGCAACACCCGCCTGACGGACCTGCTCTCCGCGCTGGAGGAGACCTCGGGCCGCGACCTGTCGGCCTGGTCCAAGGCGTGGCTCCAGACGGCGGGCATCAACGTGCTCCGCCCGGAGATCCTGGTGGACGACGACGGGGTGATCACCTCGTTCGCCGTGCGCCAGGAGGCGCCCGCGCTGCCCGAGGGCGCGTCCGGCCAGCCCACGCTGCGCCCGCACCGCATCGCCATCGGCGTCTACGAGCTGGAGGCGGGCCGCCTGGTGCGCAACGAGCGCATCGAGCTGGACGTCGAGGGCGACCTGACCGAGGTGCCGGAGCTGGCGGGCCGCGCCCGTCCGGCCGTGATCCTGCTGAACGACGACGACCTGTCGTACGCGAAGGTCCGGCTGGACGCGCAGTCGCTGGCGACCGTCACCGCGCACCTGGGCGACTTCACCGAGTCGCTGCCGCGCGCGCTGTGCTGGGCCTCGGCCTGGGACATGACCCGCGACGGCGAGCTGGCCGCCCGCGACTACCTGGAGCTGGTGCTCGCCGGAGTGGGCAAGGAGTCGGACATCGGCGTCGTCCAGACCCTGCACCGCCAGGTGAAGCTGGCCCTCGACCTGTACGCCGCGCCCGGCTGGCGGGAGGAGGGCCTGGCCCGCTGGTCCGGGGCCGCGCTGGAGCACCTGCGCGCGGCGGACGCGGGCAGCGACCACCAGCTCGCCTGGGCCCGCGCGTTCGCCGCGACCGCCCGCACGGACGGGCAGCTCGCCTTCCTGGACGGGCTGCTGGAGGGCACGGAGACGGTCGAAGGCCTGGCCGTGGACACCGAGCTGCGCTGGGCGTTCCTCCAGCGGCTCGCCGCGAAGGGCCGCGCGGACGAGGAGCGGATCGCGGCGGAGCTGCGGCGCGACGCCACCTCGGCGGGCGAGCGCCACGCCGCCACCGCCCGCGCCGCCCGCCCGACGGCGGAGGCCAAGGCCGCGGCGTGGGCGCAGGTCGTGGAGTCCGACGCACTGCCCAACGCGCTCCAGGAGGCCGTCATCGGCGGCTTCGTCCAGACCGACCAGCGGGAGCTGCTCGCGCCCTACACCGAGCGGTACTTCGAGGCGCTGGCCGGGGTGTGGGAGGCGCGCAGCCACGAGATGGCCCAGCAGATCGCGGTGGGCCTCTACCCGGCGGTGCAGATCTCCCCGGCGACGCTGGAGGCGACCGACGCGTGGCTGGCGTCGGCGTCCGGCGGCAGCGCGGCCCTGCGCCGCCTGGTGACCGAGTCCCGGGCGGGCGTCGAGCGCGCCCTGCGCGCCCAGGCGGCGGACGCCGCCGCCGCCCGCTGACCCGTGCCCCCACCGGCGGGGGTGGCCGCCACCACCCCCGCCCACTCCCCCGCCGGGGCACGGGACGCGAGGAGGCGGACGGCGGGACGGGGCCGCTCAGCGGAGACGGCCGTGCGTCACGTCAGGGGCCGGAGGGCCGCACGGGACGCCGGAACGCCCGCCCGGCTCGTCCGGACGGGCGGCGGGGGGCGCTGGTGACGGCGTGCGGTGTCAGCCGACGTGCGGTGTCAGCCGGTCTTCCTGCCGGTCTTCTCCCCGGCGACGACGAGCCCGGCGATCAGCGCGAACAGGACGAGCGGCGCCGCCACGAACAGCCCCAGCGTCTCCACGACGCTCAGCTTGGGAGCGGGGTCGTCGCCGTCGTCCCGGACGGCGGCGAAGGCGGGGGACGACAGCAGCAGCACCAGCGCCGTGCCGATGCTCAGGAGCCCGGCACGCGCAGCGAAAGTCTTGACAGTCTTGACCACGTTCCCAACGTAGCGAACGGCACGCGGACCCGCGCATCCGGGGTCCGCTAGCCTCCGCGTCCCTCCGGGCGCGCGCCGGGGCGGCGGGGCGGCGGGTGCGCGGTCAGCTCGTCGCGCAGGGCGGTGAGGAGCCCGTGCAGCCGGGGCGAGGCGAGCAGCTCCTCCAGGGGGAGCGGGCGCCCGGAACCGTCCGCGAGGGGCAGCCGCCAGTTGGGGTACTCCAGCGAGGTGCCCGGCACGTTCTGCGGCCGCCGGTCCCCCACGCCGTCCGGCAGCCAGACACCGACCAGGCAGGCGGGCGTGGCGGCCAGGAACCGGTACACGGCCCGGACGCGGGCCTCCTCGTCCCCGTGGCCGCCGGGCAGCAGGCCCAGCCGGGCGAAGACGGTGAGCCAATCGGCGCGCTCGGCGGCGTCGGCGGTGCGCGCGGCGCGCAGCGGGCCGTCCAGCAGGCCGAGCCGGTGGTGCAGCTCGACGTGGTCGCCGCTGAGCCGGGCGGCGGTGCTGGGCAGGTCGTGCGTGGTGGCCGTCGCCAGGCAGCCCTGCCGCCACCGGTCGGGCGGCAGCGGCCTGCCACCGCCCCCGTAGTCCCGTTCGAACCACAGCACCGAGGTGCCGAGCACGCCGCGCCGCGCCAGCTCCTCGCGCACGCCGTCCTCGACGGTGCCCAGGTCCTCACCGATGACGACGGCGCCGGCCCGGTGGGCCTCCAGGGACAGCACGCCGAGCATGGCCTGCGCGTCGTAGCGGACGTAGGTGCCCTCGGCGGGCGGGCGCCCCTCGGGCACCCACCACTGCCGGAAGTGGCCCATGACGTGGTCGATGCGCAGGGCCCCGGCGTGGCCGAGCAGCCCGCGCAGCAGCTCCCGGTAGGGACGGTAGCCGGTGGCGGCGAGCGCGTCGGGGCGCCAGGGCGGCAGGCCCCAGCCCTGGCCCGCCGCGTTGAACGCGTCGGGCGGCGCGCCGATGGACATCCCGGCGGCCAGCGCGTCCTGCTGGGCCCAGGCGTCGGAGCCGGAGGGGTGCACGCCGAGGGCGAGGTCGTGGACGAGGCCGAGCGGCATGCCGGCGCCCCGGGCGGCCTGCTGGGCGCGGGCGAGCTGCTCGTCGGTCAGCCAGGCGAGCCAGCAGTGGAAGTCGAGCCGGTCCAGGTGCCGGGTGCGGGCCCGCCGGGCGCGCGGCGAGCGGGGGTCGTCGAGGCCGGAGGGCCAGGTGCGCCAGTCGGGGCCGTGCAGCTCGGCGAGGACGTTCCACAGGGCGTGGTCCTCCAGGGCACTGCCGTGGCGGGACAGGAAGGCGCAGTACTCGGCGCGGCGGCCGGGGCTGAGCGGGACGGTGCGCAGGATCTCCAGGGCGTCCAGTTTGAGCGCCCAGACGGCGTCCCGGTCGATGTGGGCGTCCTTGCGCAGCACCCCGTCGCGCAGGGCGGCGGCCCGTTCGGTAAGGCGGTCCATGCGGCCGCGTTCGGTGCCGGTCAGGTAGGCGTACTCGGGGACGTCCTCGACGCGCAGGTGGACGGGGTCGGCGAACCGGCGGGAGGAGGGGCGGTAGGGCGAGGGGTCGGTGGCCTCGCCCGGCGGCGCGGGCACGGCGGCGTGCAGCGGGTTGAGCTGGACGAACCCGGCGCCGGCGGTGCGGGCGGCCCAGGTGGCGAGGTCGGTGAGGTCGGCCAGGTCCCCCATGCCCCAGGAGCGTTCGGACAGCAGCGAGTACAGCTGCACCATCAGGCCGTGCGTGCGGTGCTCGGGCTGGGGTAAGCGTTCGGGCGCGACGATGAGGGCGGCGCGGGCGGTCCGCCCGTCGGGCGCCTGCGCCCGCAGCGTGTGGACGCCGGACGGCAGGCCGGGCCCGAGGCCGCGCCCGGGGGCACCGTCCTCGGTGTCCACCCGCAGGACGGTGCCCGCGGGCACGGCGAGCGGACCGGCCAGGGGGTGTTCCTGCCCGGTCCGCAGGACGAGGGTCGGGGGGAGGAGCCGGGTGGCGGCGGCGCGGTCGTGGTCGTCCAGCGCCTGCCGGACGGCCTCGGGTGTCGAGGCGTCCACGCCGAGTGCGGCGAGCACAGCGACGACGGTGCGGTCGGGTACGTCGACGGACTGCCCGGGGGCGGGCGAGTAGGACGTGGCGACACCGTGTGCCGCGGCCAGCCGCGCCAGCCGGTCCATCAGATCTCCGTGTACTCCGCGCCGAATCCCGCGCCGGTGGGCTCGCTGGTCAGCGGCAGTTCGGCGGCGATGGGGGGCTCGCTGGTCAGCGGGGCGACGTCGGCGAGCGGGGGCTCACTGGTGAGCGGCGCCTCGAAGCAGCCGCAGGTGCAGGAGCCGTCGAGCCCGGAGTCCGGGCCGAGGATGGTGGCGAAGATGCGTTTTGAGGGATCGCCCTCTTCGGCTCGCCCCTGCTGTCTGGGCAGCGGGGCGAGGGTCTCTAGCAGTTCGGCGGACGCGGCCACGGGGGCCTCCGTTCCTGGACGACGTGCGGGACACCCAGTGCCTTACCCACTGCGGGCGCGGGCATCCGTGATCCGGACGAGAACGTGGCACAGGTCACGTCACGGCGGCACCGGGAATTTCACGGCCGTGGTGGGCCGCGAGCGCAGGGCACACGGTGCGACGGCCGTTCCACATGAGATTTTACGGGATGCGGCGGACATCGCATCCGGCAGTGATCCGATCCGGGACACAGGACACGCGTACGGGCGACCACCACCACGGCGGACAAGCCGGACACTTCCCCCCGACGCGTTGACACCCGGTGGCGCCGGTGATGGGCTCGGCGGCGATGGGCAACGGGCTGACACACACGGACGCGCGGGAACCGGACGGGCCGGACGGGCCCGGCACGGAGCCCGCGCCCGGCGGCGCTCCGCGGACACCCGGCGGGGCCGCCGGGCGGGCCGGGCGGCGGGCCGGTGCCTCGGCGCTGGTCGCGGCCGTCGTCGGCGCGCTGCTCGGCGGCGCTTCCGGCGCCCCCGCCGGATGGGGCGGCGCCCCCGCACACGCCGCCCCGCTCGCCCCGCAGCCGTCCCCCGCCGCCGGGCACGACGGGCAGCGGCGCGCCGGGCAGCAGGCACCCGCCGTCTGGCCGCGCCCGCAGCACGCCGAGCAGCGCGGCTCCGCGCTCCCCCTGCCGTCCGAGGCCGTGCTCGTCGCCGAGGAAGGCACCGACGCGCCCGCGCTGGCCGCGCTCCGGGAGGCGCTGCACGCCGCCGGGGTGGCCACCGTGCGCCAGGCGCGGCCCGGGGGAACGCCGCCGCCGGGCGCCCTGGAGGTCGCGGCGGGCGGCCCGCGCGCCGAGGAGGCGCTGCGGGTGCTCGGCGCCGCCGGGCAGGGCGACCTGCCGCCGGGCGGCTACCGGCTCGCCACCGGCCGCGTCGGGGGCCGGGTCACCGTGGCGCTCGCCGCCCCCGACGGCGCCGGACTGTTCCACGCCGCGCAGACGCTGCGCCAGCTCACGGCGGACGGACGGCTGCCGCAGACGGTGGTGCGGGACTGGCCCGCCGCCCCGGTGCGCGGCACCACCGAGGGCTTCTACGGGCAGCCGTGGACGCACGAGCAGCGGCTGGCCCTCGTGGACTTCCTCGCCCGCACCAAGCAGAACCGCTTCCTCTACGCCCCCGGCGACGACCCCTACCGGGCGGCCCGCTGGCGCGACCCGTACCCGGCCGGGCAGCGCGCGGCGTTCCGGGAGCTGGCCGAGCGGGCGCGGGCCGGGCACGTCACGCTGGCCTGGGCCGTCTCACCGGGCCAGCGGTTCTGCTTCGCGTCCGCCGAGGACCGCCGGGCGCTGCTGCGCAAGCTGGACGGCATGTGGGCGCTGGGGTTCCGCGCCGTCCAGCTCCGGTTCGACGACGTCAGCTACACCGAGTGGCACTGCGAGGCGGACGCCGACGCCTACGGGCGCGGCCCGCAGGCCGCCGCCACCGCGCAGGCCGAGCTGGCCGGCGCCGTCCTCGCGCACCTGCTGCGCCGCTCCCCCGGCCAGGGGACCGACGTGCGTCGGCAGCCGCTGTCGGTGCTGCCGACCGAGTTCTACCAGGAGGGCCGCACCGAGTACCGCGCGGCGCTCGCCGGACGGCTGGACGACCGGGTGCAGGTGGCCTGGTCGGGCGTCGGCGTCGTGCCGCGCACGATCACCGGCCGGGAGCTGGGCCGGGCCAGGGAGGCGTTCGCGCACCCGCTGGTGACGCTGGACAACTACCCGGTCAACGACTACGCCGAGGACCGGCTGTTCCTCGGCCCCTACACCGGCCGGGAACCCGCCGTCGCCGCCGGTTCGGCGGCGCTGCTGACGAACGCGATGGAACAGCCGGTCGCCTCGCGCGTCCCGCTGTTCACCGCCGCCGACTTCGCCTGGAACCCGCGCGGCTACCGCCCCGAGGAGTCCTGGCGGGCGGCCGTCGCGGATCTGGCGGGGTCCGACGGGCAGGCGCGGTCGGCGCTGCGCGCGCTCGCCGGGAACGGTGCCTCCTCCATGCTCGGCGGCCAGGAGTCGGCGTACCTGCGTCCGCTGCTGGACGGCTTCGACGCCGCGCTGGACGGCCGCGACGAGGAGCGGGTCACCGCGGCGGCCCGGCGGCTGCGCGAGGCGTTCACCGTGCTGCGCACCGCGCGCGGGCGGCTCGCGGACGTGGCGGACGGCGCGCTGGTGGCCGAGACGGCGCCCTGGCTGGAACAGCTCGCCCGCTACGGCACGGCCGGGGAGGAGGCGGTGGACCTGCTCCTCGCCCAGCGGCGCGGCGACGGGCCCGCCGCCTGGCGCGGGCAGCTCGCCGTGGCGAGGCTGCTCGACCAGGCCGGCGCGGCGGACGCCACGGTCGGCGACGGCGTGCTGGACGCCTTCCTGCGCGAGACGCTGGCCGCCGCCCGCGCCTGGACGGGCGCCGCGCCCGAGCGGACCGGCGGCGCCCGGGGCGGCCCGCCGCCGCGCCCCGGCGGGCAGGCCGCCGCGGCGGCCGACGGCGACCCCGCCACCCGTTACGCGGCGCGGGCGGCCCCCCGCTCCGGCACCGAGCCGCTGACCGTGCGGCTGCCCGCGGCCCGCCCGCTGGAGGCCGTCACCGTCCAGTCGGGGCCCGGCAGCGGCACCGAGGCGGCGGTCGAGGTGCACGCCCCGGGTTCGGGCTGGCGCCGGATCGGCGAGCTGGACGGGCAGGGCTTCACGCACCTGACGGCGGACGGCGCCAGGGCGGACGCGATCCGGCTGGTCTGGCTGGCTGGCTCGGCGGCGCCGGTGGTGCACGAGGTCTCCCCCTGGTACGCCGACACCCCCGGCACGTCGACCGCGCTCGCCCGCGCCGAGGCGGACGCGGTGGCGGGCGGCCCCGCAGCGCGGGCCGTGCTGCGCCTGACCTCCCACCGGCCGCGGGACGTCGCCGGGCGGCTGACGGTCCGCGCGCCCGAGGGGTTCACCGTGCGGGCGCCGCGACGGCTGACCGTGCCGCGCGGCGCCACCACGGACACGCCGCTGGTCCTCACCGCGGACGAGGGCGTGCGCCCCGGCAGCCACCGCGTGCCCGTCGTCTTCACCGAGGACGGGGGCGAGCGGCGGGAGCTGACGCTGACCGTGCGGGTCGGCCCGCGCACCGACGACCGGGACCTGGCGCTCGGCGCGCGGGCCGAGTCGTCGGCGGACGAGACGCCCGACTTCCCCGCCGCCGCCGTGACCGACGGCGACCCCGCCACCCGCTGGTCCTCGCCACCCGCGGACGACGCCTGGGTGCGGGTGGAACTGCCGCGCCCGGCCCGCGTCGGCGCCGTCACGCTGCACTGGCAGGACGCCTACGCGGCCGGGTACCGGGTGGAGGTCTCCGCCGACGGCCGCTCCTGGCGCACGGCGGCGACGGTGCGCGACGGGAGGGGCGGACGCGAGACGGTGCGCCTGGCCGCGCCGGGCGAGGTCCGGTACGTCCGGATCAGCGGGGAGCGGCGCGGGACGGAGTACGGCTACTCGCTGTGGTCCGTGGCCGTCCACCCGGTCGCCGGTCCGGCGCCGGAGCGCCCGGCGGACGGGGACGGGGGGCCGGACGGGACGCCGGAGGGGGACCGGGGCCGCGCGGACGAGCGTGAGCCGGACGAGGAGGGGCCGGACGGTGACGGGCCGGACCAGGACGGACCGGAGGAAGGCGGGGCGGGCGCGGCTCCGGAGGAGGACCGGGGCCGCGCGGACGGGCCGTGAGGCGGCCGGGGCGCGCGGGCGGACGGCTCAGAGCCGGAAGCCGTCGTCCCCGCCGAGGTTGCGGACCACCCGCCGCAGGACCCGCACGACCGTGACGTACTCGGCGTCGCTGACGCCCGCGCGGATCTGAGCGAGCGTGGCGGGCATGACGTCGCTCCACAGCCGGTCCAGCGCCGCCGAGCCGGCCGCGGTGAGCCGCAGCCGCCCCCCGTCGTCCTCGCCCACCCAGTCACGGGCCAGCAGTTCCTCAAGCGCCGGGCCGACGACGGACACGTCGAGCTGCGGGCGGCCCTCGGCGATGATGTCGGCCACCTCCCGCCGGGTGAGCCCCCGCGGTGCCTGGTGTATCCGGTTGAGCGACCACCAGTGCGGCTGGGCGATGCCCTCCCGGCCGAGCGCGGCGTTGATGTGCCCGACGATCGCGGTACCGGCCACGCCGGTCCAGTAGCCGAGCGGCTGCTCCAGCAGTTCGGCGTCCGGCACCTCCTCGGCGGGGGCCGGTGCGGGCGCCGTCGCGGCGGCGTCCGTCGCGGGGGCGGGCGTGGTGAACTGGGTGGGGAGGGTGGAAGCCATGGTGTGCCGTCCTTCCGGCTGCGTGCAGCCCGGTGGTGTTCCGACGTGGCATCACCACGCTAGAAGGTGAACTTCGGTTGAGGTCAACGGCGACCGCGGTCAGGTGGCCGACAGGCCGCCGATCCCCTTGGCCAGCGTCACCAGGCCGCCGCCGAGCGCCAGGGCGAGGACGACGCGGCGGGCGCGGTGCTCCGAGGTGCGCGCGGCGAGGAGGTGCCCGGCCACCAGGCCCCCGCTCAGCGCGGCGGCGCCCAGCAGCCACACCGGGCGGGTGAGGTGGGGCGTGCCCTTGGCCACGAGGGAGAAGACGTTGACGACCAGCCCGTAGAACTGCGCGTTGGGCACGAACTCGCGCGCCGTCCACCCGGCGTTGACGGCGTACAGGGAGACCGCGGGGCCGCCCAGCCCGGCCGAGGAGTTCATGAAGCCGCTGGCCGCGCCTGCCGCGACCGCCCCCGCCGTGCCGCGCAGCACCGGCACCCGCACGCCCCGCACGAGCAGCAGGACGAGGAGGGTGAGCAGTGCCCCCATCGCCGTCAGCAGCACCGGTTCGGGCAGCCGCCTGGCCACGGTGGCGCCGAGCGGCACGGTCACCGCCGCCGCCGCGACGAGCGGCACCATCGCCCGCAGCCTCACCCGGCGCCAGGTGGCCGCCAGCCCGGCCCCGCTGATCGCCACGCCCGCGCAGTTCGCCAGCGCCACGCCGTCCATCGGGCCGACGAGCAGGACGAGGAAGGGCGCGGAGACCAGCCCGAAGCCGATGCCCGCCAGCCGCTGCACGGCCGCACCGCAGAAGACGACGGCGCCGAACGGCAGCAGGAAGGACCAGCTCGCCAGCACCGGCGGTCAGCGGCACCGGTCGTGCTTGGCCAGGCAGACGGGCCCGTCGTCCACGACACGGACACCGTGCGCGTCCAGGGCCTGCTTGATCCGCCAGCGCAGCTCCCGCCCGGCCGGCGGGGCCGCGCCCGGCATCGTCTTCACCGCGACGCGCACGGTCATGGTCTCCCGCGTCACCGCGTCCAGGCCCAGCACCTCCACCGGGCCCCACAACCGCTCGTCCCAGGGCGGCTCGGCGGCCATCTCGCGTCCCGCGTCGAAGAGGACGGCGCGGACGGTCTCCAGATCCTCGTCCGCGCCGACCTGCACGTCCACCTCCGCGGTCGCCCAGCCCTGGCTGAGGTTGCCGACGCGCTTGATCTCGCCGTTGCGCACGTACCAGATCTCGCCGGTGTCCCCGCGCAGCTTCGTCACCCGCAGACCGATCTCCAGCACGACGCCGGTGGCCTCCCCCGCGTCCACCCGGTCGCCCACCCCGTACTGGTCCTCCAGCAGGATGAACATCCCGGTCAGCACGTCCGTCACGAGGTTCCGCGCGCCGAAGCCGATGGCGACGCCCGCGACGCCCGCGCTCGCCAGGAGCGGTCCGAGGTTGATGCTGAGCACCGACAGGACGGTCAGCGCGGCGGTGCCCAGGATGAGGAAGGACGCGACGCTGCGCAGCACCGAGCCGATCGCCCCGGAGCGCTGCCTGCGCCGCTCGGCGTTGATCAGCAGACTTCCGAACCCGGGCCCCGGCGTGGCGCCCTCCTGCGTCCCGCGGCTCATCCGCGCCACCAGCCGCGTGATGGTGCGCCGGACCACCGCGCGCAGCACCAGCGCGATCACGACGATGAGGATGATGCGCAGCCCGGCGCCGAGCCAGCTCTCCCAGTTCTCCCGTACCCAGCCGGCGGCCTCGTCGGCGCGGCGCCCTGCGTCGTCCATCGGGTCCACGGTTCCACCCTATCGGGGGACACACGGGGGCCCGGGGTGCCGGTGTGGCACAGAACACCAGCAGCGCATTACGCGATCGTGGTGGCGCTGCGGGGGCCGCCCGGGACACACTTGGGGGGAGATCGTCCCGGCACGAGCCACGTGCCGCAGACGTACGAGGAGGCATCGTGCCGCATGTCCTGGTCCTCAACGCGTCGTACGAGCCGCTCGGTGTCGTACCGCTCCGCCGCGCGCTCATCCTGGTCCTCAACGACAAGGCGATCTGCCTGGAGGACTCCGGCGCCCTGATGCACAGCGCGACCCACGCCATGCCCGCGCCCAGCGTGGTACGGCTCAAGCGGTTCGTGCGGGTGCCCTACCGGGGCCCCGTCCCGCTGACCCGCCGCGCCCTGTTCGCCCGGGACGGCGGGCGGTGCGCGTACTGCGGGCAGGCGGCGACCAGCGTGGACCACGTCATCCCGCGCAGCCGGGGCGGGCAGCACGTGTGGGACAACGTCGTCGCCGCCTGCCGCCGCTGCAACCACGTCAAGGCGGACCGGCACATCACCGAGCTGGGCTGGCGGCTGCGGCACAAACCGGCGCCCCCGACGGGGCTGGCCTGGCGCATCATCGGCACCGGCCACCGGGACCCGCGCTGGCTGCCGTACCTCCAACCGTACGGCGCGGACGACGCCCTGGCCCGGATCGACGCCAGAGCGGACGCCAGGACGGATGCCAGGGCGGATCTCCGCCTCGACGCCCGGATCGACGGCAGGTCCCCTGCCTGAGGTCCGGGCTTTCGTCTGCGGTGGCCGGGGCGGCGGCCGTTCACGTTCGGGCACATTCCGCGTCCGACCGGTGCCGCTGCGCACTTCCCCGCGTCATACTGCTGGCCGTGACCGGGGAGGGTTCACCGAGCGACCGAGGGGGAGGCCCGTACCGTGACGCAGGCGCCACACCTGGCACCGCCCGAGCCGCCGCTCCCGGCGCGCCCGGAGCCGCCGCGGCGGACCGCCTGGTCGGAGGGCGTCGCGCAGCTGCGGGCCACCGCGGTGACGGAGCCGGGACGGCTGCGCGTCATCGGCGCCCTGCTCGCCGCCGCGCTCGTCGCCTTCGGCGCGGTGACCGCCGGGCAGGTCGCCCAGCGCGCCTCGGCGGCCGACGCCGTCATCCACGGCAGCCAGCCGCTCAGCGTGGACGCCGCCGAGATCTACCGCTCGCTCGCCGACGCCAACACCACGGCCGCCAGCGGCTTCCTGGCGGGCGGGCAGGAGCCGCGGCAGGTCCGCGACCGCTACGAGCGGGCCGTCCGCACCGCCGCGCGACTCATCACGCGGGCGGCCGGGAGCGGCGGCGGCTCGCCGAGCGCGCGCCGCGAGCTGCGCACGCTCAACGAACGGCTCCCCGTGTACACGGGACTGGTGGAGGCGGCGCGGGCCAACAACCGGCAGGGGCTGCCCATCGGCGGCGCCTACCTGCGCTACGCCGACGAGCGGATGCGCGAGGAGCTGCTGCCCGCCGCCCGGCGCCTGTACGCGGCGGAGTCCGCCCGCTACCGCGCCGACCACGCCGAGGCCAGCGCCTGGCCGTGGCAGGCGCTGGCCCTGGGCGGGCTCGTCCTCGGCGCACTGGTGTGGGCCCAGCGGCGGCACTACCTGCGCACCAACCGGGTCTTCAACCGCGGCCTGCTCGCGGCGACCGGGGCGGCGCTCGTGCTGCTGGTGTGGCTGGCCGCCGGGCACGGCGTCGCCAGGGGGCAGCTCGCCGCCGCCGAGGACCACGGCGCCCGGTCGCTGCACACCCTGAACGAGGCGCTGGCCGCCGCCCTTGAGGCGCGGGGTGACGAGGGCATGACCCTGGTCGCCCGGGGCGGGGGCGCGGGGTACGAGGAGACGTACCGGGAGAGCATGGCGCGCCTGGCCGGGGGCGCGACGGACGGAGAGCCGGACGGGAGTGCCGCGGGCCGCGCGGCGGACGGGGGCGGGCTGCTGGCCCGGGCGCTGCGGCTGGCCGACGACGACGCGGGCCGCGCCCCCGTGCGCGGGGCGCTGCGGGACGTGCGCGAGTGGCACGAACGCCATGCCGAGGTACGGGAGCTGGACAACACGGGTGCGTACGGTGACGCGGTCGCCAAGGTGATCGGCCGCAGCGGCACCACGGGCGAGACCTTCGACCGGGTGGACGCCGCCCTGCGCGAGGCCATCGGCCACGAGCAGGACCAGTTCACGCGGTCCGCCAAGTCCGGCCGGGCGGCGTCCGACGGGCTGCCGGCCGGAGCCGGAGCCCTGGCGCTCGCCGGTGCGGCCGGGGCCGTGACGGGGATCGGCCGGCGGCTGGCGGAGTACCGGTGAGCGGGCGGGGCGGGCCGGTGCCGGGCGCGGGCGGCCGGGGGCGCGGCGCCGGAGCGCGCGCGGCGGCGGGCGCCGCGCTGTTCGCGGTGTGCGCCTGGGCCTGCGCCGCTCCCCCGGCGGCGGACCCCGCAGGCGTACCCGGTGCTCCCGGCTCGCCCGGCGCCCCGGCCGCCGCCCGCCAGGCGCAGGACCGGGACGCGGCGCAGGACCGGGACGCGGCGGCCCGGCAGGCGCAGACGTGTGCGGACGGCAGTCCGGCGGCGGCCAGCCTGCGGCCGTCCCGCGCGGCGGGTCCGGCCGTCCGCCGCATCCAGGAGCGCGGCCACCTCGTCGTCGGCGTCGACCAGAACAGCTACCTGTGGGGCTACCGCGATCCGCACACCGGCGCCATCGACGGCTTCGACATCGACCTGGTGAAGGCCGTCGCCCGCGACCTGCTCGGTCCCGACCCGAGGATCGTCTACCGCACCATCCCCACCGACCAGCGCATCCCGGCCCTGCGCGGCCGCGACGTGGACCTCGTCGTGCGGACGATGACCGTCAACTGCGAGCGCCGCGAGCAGGTCGCCTTCTCCACCGCCTACTTCGAGGCGGGGCAGCAGGTGCTGGCCCCGCGCTCCTCCCCCGTCACGGGCTTCGACGACTCCCTGGACGGCCGCACCGTGTGCACCGCGCGGGGCTCCACCGGTGAGAGCGCGCTGCGGGACGGCCGCCACGGCGCCCGCCTGGTACTCGTGCCCAACCAGCTCGACTGCCTCGTGCGGCTCCAGCTCGGCCAGGTGGACGCCGTCGTCACCGACAACGCGCTCGCCGCCGGGCAGGCGGCGCAGGACCCGACCGTCGCGCTGGTCGGCGAGCCGTTCACCAGCGAGTCGTACGGTGTCGCGATGAACCGGGGGGACGAGGATCTGGTCCGGCGCGTCAACCGCGTGCTGGACGACTTCCGTTCGGGTGGTGCGGACAGCCCCTGGCGGACCTCCTTCGACCGCTGGCTGGCGGACGTCATGCCCGACCGGGACCCGGAGCCGCCCAGGCCGCGCTACCGGGACTGAGACGGGCCCGGGCGGGGCGCGAGGGCGCCGTCCGGTGCGGGACAGGCAGCCGCGGGAGCGGCCGGACGAGAGCAGCGAGGTGATCGATGGGGTCCGCGGAACCCGCCGGACCGGTCCTGGACCGGGAGGGGGTCGACAGGGCGCTGGCCCGGCTCGGCGCGGAGCACGAGGCGATCGAGTCGTCCCTGCTCGCCCTCCAGGACCACGCCGGGCGCCGGCTGCTGGAGGGCGCCGAGCTGACCGGCACCACCAGACACCGCTGGGCCGCCACCGAGCAGACCATCACCGCGCTGTGGACGCAGTTCGAGCGGTACACCGAGGCGCTGGCCGCCGCGCGGGCCGTGCGGGAGCGGCGGCGCTGGCCGGGGCGGGAGGAGCTGGCCGAGCTGACCGGACTGCTGCGCGGACGCGGCGTGACCGTCGCCGGATGCGGCGCGGGCGGTGGCGCGGGCGGCGGGCGGCTCGCCGAGCACCTGAGCCTGCCCGAGCTGGTGGAGCGCATGAACACGGGGTACGCGCGGGCCCTGGACGTGGTCGCCGCGGCGGACGCGGTGTGGTCCGCGCTGCCCGCCCGCATCGACCTCCTCGCCGCCGAACTGGGCCGCATCCGCTCGCTGGCGCACTCGGTCGGCGTCCGTCCCGGCGAGCACCCGGCGGGCGACGACCTCGCGGAGATCACCGCCGAACTCACCGCGCTGCGCCGCGAGGCGATCACCGATCCGCTGGCCTTCTGGCATCCGGCGGGCGGCTCCAGCGCGCCCGGCGGCGGCCGCCTGGACACCGACCGCTACGACCGGGCGGCGCGGGCGCTGGAGGAGGTGCGCCGGGAGATCGACGCCGTCCTCGGCGTGCGGCAGGACGCCGAACAGCGGATCGTCCGGCTGCGGGACGTGCTCTCCCGCGCCGACCGCACCCTGGCCGAGGCCCGGATCGCGCGCGGCGAGGTGCTGGCGAAGATCGCCGCGTCCGAGGTCCCGGCGGTCAGCGGTCCGGCGACGGCCCTGCACGAGCAGTTGGCGCTGGCCGTGGATCACCGCCGCCGTGCCCAGTGGCACCGGCTGTCCCCGCTGCTGGACAGTCTGGAGCAGCGGGCGGACGAGGAGCTGGAACGGGCCAGGGACCAGCTCTCGGCGGTCACCGCGCCGCTGGCCGTGCGCGCGGAGCTGCGCGGGAGGCTGGACGCCTGCCGGGCCAGGCTCACCCGGCACGGCCTGGCCGGTGACCCGCTGCTGGCCGAGCGGTACGACGCGGCGCGGCGGATGCTGTGGAGCGCGCCGTGCGACCTGCGCGCCGCCGGGCAGGCGGTGCTGCGCTACCAGCGGGCGGCGTCCGAGGCGCTGGCGCCCCGGGCGGACGGCGCCCCGGTGGACGGCGGGAGGGACGGGTGACGGCCGGGCCGCGGCGGGCGTGCCGGCAGCCGGGGTGCGCCGGGGCCTACGAGGACGTGGGCGGGGGCGAGCTGTACTGCGACGTGTGCGGGCTCTCGCCCGTGCTGGCCGCCACCGGCCCGTCCGGCGGTCCGGGGGCGTCCGGCGGTTCCGGTGCGGTGCCGTCCGCCCGGTCCGGAGGCGCGCGGCCGTCGGGGCGTTCTCGGTCCTCCCGGCGTTCCGTCCCCGGGCGGCTCACCGGCGCCCCGGGGACGGGCCCGGCGGCCCGGCCGCTGTCGGTGCGCAGCTCCGGCTCCGCCGCTTCCTCCTCCACCCGCAACCGGCTGGGCGCGGGGCTCGTCGCCGTGCCGGAGGTGCCGCGCGCCGATCCGGCCACCGCCGTGCTGAAGCGCGCCGAGGTGCCCGAGCGCAAGCGGTTCTGCGGCAACCCCGACTGCGGCAGCCCGGTGGGCCGCGCGCGTGCCGGGCGGCCGGGGCGCACCGAGGGCTTCTGCACCACGTGCGGGCAGCCCTACTCGTTCGTGCCCAAGCTCCGGGCGGGCGACGTGGTGCACGGGCAGTACGAGGTCGCAGGTTGCCTGGCCCACGGCGGGCTCGGCTGGGTCTACCTCGCCGTGGACCGGGCCGTCTCCGACCGCTGGGTGGTGCTCAAGGGGCTGCTGGACACCGGCGACCCGGACGCGATGGCGGCGGCGATCTCCGAGCGGCGCTTCCTCGCCGAGATCGAGCACGCGAGCATCGTGCGCATCTACAACTTCGTCGAGCACCTGGACCAGCGCACCGGCAGCCTCGACGGGTACATCGTCATGGAGTACGTCGGCGGCAAGTCGCTCAAGCAGCTCGTCGAGGAGCGGCGCACACCGGACGGGCGACGCGACCCGCTGCCCGTCGAGGTGGCCTGCGCGTTCGGCATCGAGGCGCTGGAGGCGATCGGCCACCTGCACGGCCGCAGACTGCTGTACTGCGACTTCAAGGTGGACAACGCGATCCAGCAGCACGACCAGCTCAAGCTGATCGACCTCGGCGCGGTGCGCCGGATGGACGACCGGACCAGCGCCGTCTACGGGACGCCCGGCTACCAGGCGCCCGAGGTCGCCGAGCTGGGGCCCTCGGTGGCGTCCGACCTCTACACCGTCGCCCGGACCCTGGCCGTGCTGACCTTCGACTTCCGCGGCTACACCAACGTCTACGCGGACTGCCTGCCGGACCCGGACACGGTCGAGGTGTTCGGCCGCCACGAGTCGTTCTACCGCCTCCTGGTGCGGGCCACGGACCCCGACCCGCGCCGCCGCTTCGGCTCCGCCCCGGAGATGGCCGAGCAGCTGACGGGCGTGCTGCGCGAGATCGCGGCGGTCGGCAGCGGACGGCCCCGGCCCGCCGTCTCCACCCTCTTCGGCCCGGAACTGCGGGTGGCCGACACCGGGTTGCTGCCCGCCGAGGACGGTGACGCGACGCTGCCCGGTACCCGGGCGGTGCGGCGGGGCCGCCGGGCGGAGCCGGTGGCCGCCGGGCCGGTCGCGCCCGCGTGGTCGGTGGCGGTCACACCGCTGGACGGTGCCGCCGCCGCGCTCGCGCTGCCGGTGCCGCGCGTCGATCCGGACGACGCCAACGCCGGTTTCCTGGCCGGGCTCACCGGAGCCTCCGCGCGGGACCTGCTGCTCGCGCTGCGCGCCGCCCCGGCCGACTCCGTCGAACTGCGGCTGCGCGCCCTGCGGGCCCGGCTGGAACTGGCCCGTCCGGCGGCGTGGGAGGAGCCGCCGGAGCTGCGGGCGCTGACGGAACGGCATCCGGAGGACTGGCGTGTCATCTGGTACCGGGGGGTGACCGCGCTGGTGCACGGGGACCACGAGACGGCCGCCCTCGCCTTCGACGCCGTGTACGACGCCTTCCCCGGCGAGCCCGCGCCCAAGCTGGCGCTGGCCGTGGGCGCCGAACTGCTCGGCCAGTTGGACAACGCCGAGGAGTACTACCGACTGGTATGGTCCACGGACCCGAACTACGTCGGTGCCGCCTTCGGTCTGGCCCGGGTGCGGCTGGCGCGCGGAGACCGGGCGGGAGCCGTCGCGGCGCTGGAGTCCGTCCCCGAGTCCTCCGTCCACCACGTCGCCGCGCGGGTCGCGTCGGTCTCCGCCCGGCTGCGGCAGCGCGGGGCCGGTGAACCGCTGCTGGCGGACCTGCGGGTCGCCGCCGCCGAGCTGGAACGGCTGCGCACGCTGGGGCTGGACGCCAGGCGCGGGGAGCGGCTGGCCGTCGAGGTGCTGGGCCGGGCGCTGGACTGGGTGCTGGCCGGACGCCCGGGGGCGCCGGAGGGGGCCGGGCGGTCCGGAGCGCTGCTGGGCAGCCCGCCGACGGAGGACGGGCTGCGGCGCGGCCTGGAGACAGCCTGCCGACGGCTCGCCCGTCTCGCGCCGGACGGGACCGAGAGGAACGCATGGGTGGAGCGGGCCAACCGCTACCGCCCCAGGACATGGGTGTGAGGATGCCTCAGCTCGACCGACGCTCCGCCTGCCCCAGCTGTGCCGAACCGCTGGAGCCAGGCGACCTGTTCTGCGGTGTGTGCGGTGCCGGCCTGCCGGAACCGCCGCCCGCCGCGCCTCCGGGCCCGCCCGCGGCCCCGGCCGTGCCGCCGCCGCCCGCGCGGCCCCCGTCCCCGCCGCCCGTACCCCCGCCGCCCGCGACGCCCGCGCAGCCACCGGCGCAGCCGTCCGTCCCGGCGCCGCCCGCGCACGCTCCCGGCCCGGCACCGGCGGGCAGGACGGCACCGGCGGGCGGGACGGACGACGCCGACTACACGCTGGCGCCGCCCGCCCCGCCCCGGCCCGCGTCCGACCCCCGCACCGACGAGGCCGTCCCGGCCCCGCCCGCGCCGGGGGCCGCGCCCGGAGCGACGGCCTGCACCGCCTGCGGTGCGGACGGCTCCGACGCGGACGGCTACTGCGAGCGGTGCGGACACGCCCGGCCGGGCCGGCGCGACCACCAGGAGGAGGAACTCCCCGGCGTGGCCGCGGCCAGCGACCGGGGACTGCGCCACCACCGCAACGAGGACGCCTTCGCCGTGGCCACCGCCCGGCTCCCCGGCGACCACCCGGCCGTCGTGGCCGTCGTCTGCGACGGGGTGTCCTCCTCCGCGCGGCCCGACGAGGCGTCCGCCGCCGCCGCGCGGGCGGCCAGGGACGTCGTCACGCAGGCGCTGCCGCGCGGCGTCCAGCCGCCCCGCGCCGTGCACGAGGCGCTCGGCGTGGCGGCGCGGGCGGTCGCGGAGCTGGCCGACGCCGCACGGGACGGCGGCCAGAACGCCCCCGCCTGCACCATCGTCGGCGCGGTCGTGGCCGACGGCGTCCTGACCGTCGGCTGGATCGGCGACAGCCGGGCCTACTGGGTGCCGCAGGACGGCACCTCGGCACCCGCCCGGCTCACCGAGGACGACTCGTGGGCCGCGCAGATGGTCGCCGCCGGGCTCATGACGGAGGCGGACGCCTACGCGGACCCGCGCGCGCACGCCATCACCGGCTGGCTCGGCGCGGACGCCGACGACCTCGACCCGCGCACCGCGTCGTTCCGCCCCGAGGGGGCGGGCGTCGTCGTCGTGTGCACGGACGGGCTGTGGAACTACGCCGAGTCGGCGCGGGACATGGCCGACGCCGTACCGGCCGACGCCCTCGACAGGCCGCTGGCCGCCGCCCGGCACCTCGTCGGGCACGCGCTGCGGGGCGGGGGCCACGACAACGTAACGGTGGCGGTGATCCCGTTCCCGGCCGCCGCGCGCCGGGAAGAATCGGCCTGAGGTCCGACTCCGGGGGGAGTGACGAGGAATGGCCGACTTCGCGGAGCCGCACACGCCCGAATTCTCGGTGGAGGTCCACCACAACCCGTACCTGCCGCCGGAGGGCCGGGAGGTCAACGCGATCGTCACCGTGACCGCCGCCTCCGCCGGGGACGGCGCGGGCGGGGACGTCCAGGAGGTCACCGGCATCGCCTCGGCGCTGCCGGGCACCGCCGACATCGTCGCCGACGTCGCCCTGCGGCTGTGGACGCCGCAGGACGCGGAGGTCGCCTTCGTCAGGCAGGTCGCGCCGGTCGTGGCGGACCTCACCGGGCGCCGCGCACCGGCCGGGCCGCGCGCCGGCGACTACCCGACGGGCTCGTGGGGCGACGAGGTGCGCGACTACCACCTGTGCGTCCGCGTCCCGGCGGCGGCCGTGGGGCAGGAGATGCTGGCCGCCCGCGTCGCGCTGGTCCGCCCGCGTCCCGCGCCCGAGGGGGCCCAGGTGCTGGGCCAGGGTCTGGTGCGGGCCCGGTGGACGGCGGACACGGCCGCGTCCACCGTCATGAACCCGCAGGTGGCGCACTACACCGGGCAGGCGGAACTGGCCCGCGCCGTCCAGCGCGGCCTCGACGCCCGCAGGGCCGGGGACACGGACGAGGCGACGGCCCGGCTCGGCCGCGCGGTGCGGCTCGCGGCGGCCTGCGGCAACGCGGAGACCGCCAGACTGCTGGCCAAGGTGGTGGACGTCGTGGACGTGGCGACCGGTACTGTTCGGCTGAAGGCGAAGGTCGCCGAAGCCGACGAGATGACACTCGAAACGCGGTCCACGCGAACGGTCCGCGTGCGGAAAGCCGGTAACTGACCGCACAGCAGCGGTACGGAGGGGGTAGTTCCACATGCCGACTTGCCCGAACGGTCACCAGTCGGCGGCCGACGAGTGGTGCGACGTGTGCGGACACCCCATGACCGCCACCCCCGCGGCGGTCCCCCCGCCGCCCGCGTCCCCGCCGCCGGGCCCGCCCCCGGCACCGGGCCAGGGCACCGGGGGCTACGGCTACGGCTACCCCACCGCTCCCCCGCCGCCGGGCGGACCCACCGGCGGCTACGGCTACCCCGCAGCCCACGGCGCTCCCGGCCAGGGCGTGCCGCCGGGGCAGCCGACACACCACACCGAGCTGTGCCCCCGGTGCCGCACGCCGCGCGAGTCGCGGGGCCCGTTCTGCGAGGAGTGCCGCTACAACTTCCACTCCCACGCGGCCGCCTACGCCCCGCCCGCCCCGCCGCCGGGCTTCCACCAGCCGGGGCCGCCGCCGGTGTACGAGGACTCCCGGCCCTCGCGGATGAACCGCCCGGCCGAGCCCATACCGCCGCAGCCCGAGACCGAGCACGGCGACTGGAACCTGGCCCCGCCCGCCGCACCGCCGGCCCCGCCGCAGCAGCCCCAGCCGTACGAGCCCTACCCGCCCCAGCACCACCCCCCGCACCCGACGCCGTCCCACCAGCAGCCGCACCACCAGTCCCACCAGCAGCCCCACCAGCAGACGCCGCCGCCCCACCAGCAGGCCCCGGCCCCCGGCTACCCGGGCGGCCCGAGCGGGCCGCAGAGCCAGGGCGCGGGCTGGGTCGTCACCATCGGACCCGACCGCGAGTACTTCACCGCGATGATGCAGCGCAGCGGACCCGAGGGCGCCGGGCTCAGCCTGCCCGCGTACTCGCCCGAGCAGCACGTGACGCTGTCCGGGCAGCAGGTCAGCATCGGCCGCAGGCGCAACTCCACCGGTGAGGCCCCGGACATCGACCTGTCCCGCCCGCCGGAGGACCCGGGCGTCTCCCACCAGCACGCCCTGCTGGTCCAGCAGCCGGACGGCGCCTGGGCCGTCGTCGACCAGGACTCCACCAACGGCACCACCCTCAACGGCGCGGAGGACCCGATCCAGCCGTTCGTGCCGGTGCCGCTCGCCGAGGGCGACCGGGTGCACGTCGGCGCCTGGACCACGCTCACCCTGCGCCGGGGCTGAGCCCGGCAGGCCGGCCCGGAGGCGGCCGGGATAGCGTCGGGCGGCATGACCACTGATGCCGCGATCACAGCTGAAGGGCTGCGCAAGCGGTACGGGGATGTACAGGCGGTCGACGGGGTCTCGTTCGAGGTCACGCGCGGCGAGTTCTACGGCATCCTCGGACCGAACGGCGCGGGCAAGACGACGACCCTGGAGATCGTCGAGGGCCTGCGACGCCCCGACGAGGGCCGGGCGCTGCTGCTGGGACTGCCGTCCTGGCCCCGCGACAAGAAACTGCTCCGCCGCATCGGCGTGCAGCTCCAGGCGTCCGCGTTCTTCGAACGGCTCACCGCCCGGGAGCAGATCCGCACGTTCGGCGAGCTGTACGGCGTCCCCCGGGAACGGGCGGACGCCATGCTGGAGAAGGTCGGGCTGACGGACAAGGCCGACGTCCCGCACGGAAAGCTGTCCGGCGGCCAGGAGCAGCGGCTGTCCATCGCCTGCGCCCTCGTGCACGACCCGGAGCTGGTGTTCCTGGACGAGCCGACCACCGGCCTCGACCCGCAGGCCCGGCGCAACCTGTGGGACCTGCTGCGCGACATCCAGGCCGAGGGCCGCACCGTCGTGCTCACCACGCACTACATGGACGAGGCCGAGACGCTGTGCGACCGGGTCGCCGTCATGGACCACGGCCGCGTCCTGCGCGTCGGGCCGCCGCGCGAGCTGATCGCCGAACTGGGCGTGCGCTCCCTGGAGGACGTGTTCCTCCAGCTCACCGGACGGGAGTACCGCGAATGACGTCCTTCAGAACCCTGTCCCGGGCCATGGCGCTCGGCCTGCTGCGCGACCGCGCGGCGGTGTTCTTCATGCTCGTCTTCCCGGTGCTGTTCCTGGTCCTCTTCGGCGCCCTGTTCAAGGACGCGGGCGTCTCTCAGTCCCGCGTCGTGCAGGTCGGCGACGTCACCGTGCTCGACGAGATGCCGGAGCAGAGCCGTGCGGCGCTGCGCGACGTCCTGGAGGTCGAGAAGACGGACGGCTCCCCCGCCGCGCTCAAGGACGCGCTGGAGCAGGTCCGCAAGGGCGAGGTGGACGCGGCGGTGACGCAGCGCGGCGACGAGGTGGAGGTGCACTTCTCCGCCGCCGACCAGGTGCGCGCCGGAACCGTCCACTCCGTCCTCGACTCCGTCGTCCAGGCGGCCAACCAGGCCGCCACCGGCCAGCCGCCCGCCTACACGCTGACGGCCGAGCGGGTCGAGGACGAGTCGGTCCAGCCCATCCAGTTCCTCACCCCGGGCCTGCTGGCGTGGGCGGTGGCCATGGGCGCGGTGTTCGGCCCGGCGCTGAACCTCGTCAGCTGGCGCAAGAAGCGCATCCTGCGGCGGTTGTGGCTGGCCCCCGTGGACGCGACCTCGGTGATCGGCGCCCGCCTCGGCATCAACGTGGTGCTCGCCCTCGCGCAGACGGCGATCTTCCTGGGCATCGCCACCCTCCCCTACTACGGGCTGCGGCTGACCGGCGACTGGTGGGTCGCCATCCCGCTCGTGCTGGCGGGGACGCTGGCCTTCATGTCGATCGGCCTCCTGGTGGGCGCGTGGGCGAAGACGGAGGAGGCCGCCAACGGGCTGGCGCAGATCGTCATCCTGCCGATGGCGTTCCTCTCCGGAGCCTTCATCCCGCTGGACGCCGCCCCGGCCTGGGTGCGCACGTTCGCGGAGTTCCTGCCGCTCAAGCACCTGGCCGACGCCATGCAGGGCGTGCTGTCGCGCGGCGAGAGCTGGGGCACGGCGCTCCCGGTGATGGGCGGCCTGCTGCTGTTCGGGGCGGTCGTGACGGCGGTCGCCTGGCGCGTCTTCCGCTGGGACGACGCCTGAGTCCGCCCCGGCCGGGACGGACTCGGGCGCCAGTCCCGGCCGGGGCGGGACCGACGCGCAGCCCGGGGCCCGGTGCGGGCCGGTGGCCGGAGGCCGCCGGTGCCCGCCGGGCATCTGCGACCATGGGGTGCGTGATGGAGATTCCGCGGGGCACCTTGCAGCAGCAGACGTTCTTCGAGCAGGTCGGGGGCGAGGAGACCTTCCGCCGGCTGGCGAAGCGCTTCTACGAGGGCGTCGCCGGTGACGCGCTGCTGCGTCCCATGTACCCGGAGGAGGACCTCGGCCCGGCCGAGGAGCGGCTGGCGCTGTTCCTCATGCAGTACTGGGGCGGGCCGCGCACCTACAGCGAGAACCGCGGCCACCCCCGGCTGCGGATGCGGCACGCGCCCTTCACCGTCGACCGCGCCGCACACGACGCCTGGCTCACCCACATGCGGGACGCCGTCGACAGCCTGGAGCTGGCGCCGGAGCACGAGAAGCAGCTGTGGGACTACCTCGTCTACGCCGCCGCCTCCATGGTCAACACCCCGGGCTGAGCCGCCGCCCCGCCGGGCGCGCCCCGCTCAGCCGGTGGCCGCTCAAGCGGGGGTGACCGGGAGCTGCCCGGGACGGCCGCTGCGGACGGCCACCGAGCCGTGCGGCGTCGCCAGCCGCAGCCACGGGCCCGCCGCGAGCAGGCGCAGCGGCCGGGAGCCGTGCAGGAAACCCAGCGCGTGGGCGGCGTGGGCGGCGCGCAGCGGCAGCCCGGTGCGGCCCAGCGGACGGGACCAGATCTCCTCGGCGAGCGCGTCCAGCCGCCGCCGGTTGCGTTCGGCCTCGGGCAGTGCCTCGGCCCGCTCGCGGAACTCGGCCACCGCCGCGGCGGCCACCGTGCGGACGGCGTCCGGCGGCAGCTCGCCCTGCGCCTCCCAGCCGGTGCGCGGCGGGAGCACCCCGGCCCAGGGCGGGCCGGTGACGGGGGCGGGGACGGCGAGCGTCGCCCCCGGCTCGTCCAGCAGCTCCAGCAGTTCCCCGGCCGCGACGGTGGTGTCCAGCGCCACCGCGTCGTCCGCGAGGCGGGCGGTGCGGACGGCCAGTACCTCGAAGCGGGCGGGCCGGGCGAACAGGGCGGCCACGCCGTCGCCCGCCTGGATGCGGACGGCGGCGTTCTTCTCCCAGCGCAGCAGGCGTTCCAGGAAGGCGGCCAGCGCGTCCGCCTGTACGGGGTCAGCGAGGGGCAGGCGGTGCCGGGTCACGGAAGCTGTCATCGAGGTAGGGCTCCAGGAAGGACCGCTCCGCGGCGCTCAACCGCCGCGGGCGGCCCTCCTCCAGGTCGTAGGGGACGATCACGGTCAGGGCCTTGGCGTAGACGGTCTCCGCGTCCTTGACCTCGTAGCCGATCGTCACCGAGGCGGCGCCGAGCTTGGTCACCCACAGCTCCACACCCACCGGCTCGTGCCGGTGCAGCAGCGGCCTCAGATAGTCGATCTCGTGGCGGGCCACCACCGCGCCGCTGGTGAAGGCGTCGGGAGCGGCCTCCCGCGCCAGCCGGAACAGCAGGTCCACACGCGCCTCTTCCAGGTACCGCAGGAAGACGACGTTGTTGACGTGCCCGTAGGAGTCCACGTCCGACCAGCGCAGGGGGCAGCGGTAGTGGTGGCGCACGTGCGTCAGCCCCGCGTCAGCTTCTTGTACGTGGCGCGGTGCGGGCGGGCCGCCTCCGGGCCGAGACGCTCGATCTTGTTCTTCTCGTAAGACTCGTAGTTGCCCTCGAACCAGAACCACCTGCTCTCGCCCTCGTAGGCGAGGATGTGGGTGGCGACGCGGTCGAGGAACCAGCGGTCGTGGGAGACGACGACGGCGCAGCCGGGGAACTCCAGCAGCGCGTTCTCCAGCGAGGAGAGCGTCTCCACGTCGAGGTCGTTGGTCGGCTCGTCCAGGAGCAGCAGGTTGCCGCCCTGCTTGAGGGTCAGCGCCAGGTTCAGCCGGTTGCGCTCACCGCCGGACAGGACGCCCGCGGGCTTCTGCTGGTCCGGGCCCTTGAAGCCGAAGGCGGAGACGTAGGCGCGCGAGGGCATCTCGACCTGGCCGACGTTGATGTAGTCCAGCTCGTCGGAGACGACGGCCCACAGCGTCTTCTTGGGGTCGATGTTGGCACGGGTCTGGTCGACGTAGCTGATCTTCACCGTGTCGCCGACCTTGATGGTGCCGGAGTCCGGCTCCTCCAGGCCCTGGATCATCTTGAACAGCGTCGTCTTGCCCGCGCCGTTGGGCCCGATGACGCCGACGATGCCGTTGCGCGGCAGGGTGAAGGACAGGTCGTCGATGAGGACCTTGTCACCGAACGCCTTGTGGAGGTTGGCGATCTCCACGACGATGTTGCCCAGCCGCGGGCCCGGCGGGATCTGGATCTCCTCGAAGTCCAGCTTCCGGGTCTTCTCGGCCTCGGCGGCCATCTCCTCGTAGCGGGCCAGACGCGACTTGGACTTCGCCTGACGGCCCTTGGCGTTGGAGCGGACCCACTCCAGCTCCTCCTTGAGGCGCTTGGCCCGCTTGGCGTCCTTCTGGCCCTCGACCTTCAGGCGCGTCTGCTTGGTCTCCAGGTACTTGGAGTAGTTGCCCTCGTACGGGTAGGCGCGGCCGCGGTCCAGCTCCAGGATCCACTCGGCGACGTTGTCCAGGAAGTAGCGGTCGTGCGTGATGGCCACGACGGTGCCCGGGTACTTGGCCAGGTGCTGCTCCAGCCACTGCACGGACTCGGCGTCCAGGTGGTTGGTGGGCTCGTCCAGCAGCAGCAGGTCGGGGGCCTCCAGCAGCAGCTTGCACAGCGCGACGCGGCGCTTCTCACCGCCGGAGAGGTTGGTGACGGGCCAGTCCCCGGGCGGGCAGCCCAGCGCGTCCATGGCCTGCTCCAGCTGCGCGTCCAGGTCCCACGCGTTCGCGTGGTCGAGCTGCTCCTGGAGCTTGCCCATCTCCTCCATCAGCGCGTCGGTGTACTCGGTCGCCATCTGCTCGGCGATCTCGTTGAACCGGTCGAGCTTGCCCTTGGTGTCCGCCACACCGTCCTCGACGTTCTCCAGCACCGTCTTGGACTCGTCCAGCGGCGGCTCCTGGAGGAGGATGCCGACGCTGTAACCGGGCGACAGGAAGGCGTCACCGTTGGACGGGTGCTCCAGCCCGGCCATGATCTTGAGCACCGTCGACTTGCCGGCGCCGTTGGGGCCCACGACACCGATCTTCGCGCCGGGCAGGAAGTTCAGGGTGACGTCATCGAGGATGACCTTGTCGCCGTGCGCCTTGCGCGCCTTGCGCATGGTGTAGATGAACTCAGCCAAGAGAAACCGTCCGGCATCGTAGGTGTCGGGATGCGGCCGCGGGCCGCGTTGACAGACATCCCATCCTGCCGCATGGGACGCCTCTGGCGGAAACCGGGCTCCGGCGCGCACCACGGCGGGTGACGTGCCGCTACCCGCACGCCACCCGCCCGTGGGGCACCGGCTACGCGTCGTCGCCCGCGCCGGGCCGGGACTGGCCCCGGCGGACCACCAGCACGGCGCCACCGCCCAGGACGAGCAGCCCGGCGGCCACCGCGACGAGCAGCGGGACGTCGGTGCCGGCGCCGGTCTCGGCCAGGTTGACGCCGGCTTCCTGCTCGCCGCCGCTGCCGCCGACCGTGACGGGCGTGCTCTGCACGCTCAGCCCCGTCCCGACGGGCTCCGCACCCTGTGTGGCGCAGTCCAGCACGCCGGAGAACGTCTGCTCGAAGCCGCCGGGCACGGGGACCGTGATCCCGTACGGCTGGTCCTCGCCCACGGGGACGGTGTGCGTGCCCGTCTCCCCCGCGGGTATCTCGTGCTCGGCCTCCCCGAGGGCGAGCGGGAAGGGGACGTCGCCCCGGTTGGTGACGGTGACGGCCACCCCGCCCGCCGCGCAGTCCCGCTGCGCCGAGACGGCGGGCACCGCCCCGCGGACCGCCCAGTTCGCCGTCGCGGTCGCGGTGAGCGCCGCGTCGCTGGAGCCCGCCACGATCTGCGCCTGGCTCCCGGTGTGCGCGCCCGTTCCGGCGAGCACGCGCCCCACGGGCACCGGCGTGGTGGCCTGGACGGTGAGATGGGCACCGGCGTCCTCGGCGTCGGCCGGCACCTCGAACCACACCTCGGTGCCGTTCCGCGCCGCGGTGACCTCCTCGCCCTCGTCGTCCACGAGCCGCACGCCCAGCCGGGTGGCGTCCGGGCCCGGGGTCACGCTCACGCTCTGGGCGCGCGTCCGCACGGTGACGGGCCCCAGCCGCTCGCCCGGCCGCCCGGCCACGGCGGGCGAGGTGAGGCTGAGCGCGCCGCGCGGCTCGGCCAGAAGGCGCGCCCGCGCCTCCAGGTGGTCGGCCAGCTTCTCCGCCGCCGGGTCGGCGGCGGTGATCTCGGGCCGCTCGCCGCCCCCGGCCGCCGCTTCGGAGTAGCGCCAGATGGCGACCTGCGTGCCCGCGGCGGCCGTCTGCGGCGTGAGTTCCCGCGCACCGGCCTGCTCGGCCAGCCGCGCCAGGTCGTCCACCTGCGGGTAGGAGTGCTCCAGGATCCAGCGGATCTTCCCGGCGTTCTCGTTGCCCTGGAGGGAGGTCGCCTTCCACGGCACCTCCCGGTACCCGGCCTCCTGCTGCGTCGAGCTGAACATGTCGATGCCGTAGGTGAGCAGGCTGCCGCCCCCGGCAACGGACATCTCGAACAGCCCTGCCGCCGTGCGCGTCCGCGTGCCGTTCTCCTCGATGACGGCCTCTCCCGAGACCTTCAGCCCGCCCAGCGTGGCCGCCGCACCTCCGTGCTGCACGCTTACGGGACCGGCCTCCCCGGCCGCAGCCGTCGGCGTCCCCGTCACCGCCGCCACCGCCGCGAGCGCGCCCGCGGCCGTGGCGGTCACCGCGCGACGGGCTGCGGCCCGTCCGCGTATCGCCTTCATGCCTGTCCCCTCGTCAACCCCGTGGTCTGCGGAATCGTAAAGATCAAGCCGCTCATGATCCCCAACTTTCACCGGAGCCACGCGTACCGCGTCGGAATCGTTATCGCCGAAAGCCGCGAAGCCGGACACTTCCCTGCGCCTGCCCGGGATTCGCCGCGCCCCAACACACCGTTGCCGTCAGCCCGTCGGGACGGACTCGGGCGCCGGGACGGGCACGGGCGGTGCGGCGGACCGGTGTGCGGGCGTGCCGGGCGGAACCCCGGTGGCGTCCGCCGGCAGCGGCGCCGAGCGCACCCACGCCGAGGTGCCGCGTGCCATGTCGTGGCCGATGGCGATCGCGTCGATCACCGCGTCCGCCGACCGCCTGCCGTCGTGCTCGTAGGTGTGGACGCGCAACCTGCCGTGCACGAGGAGGGGTTCGCCGCGCTCCACGCAGGCGGTCACGTTGTGCGCGAGCCCCCGCCAGGCCCAGACGGTGTAGAAGCTCGTGGCCCCGTCCACCCAGCTCCCGCGCTCCCGGTCGAAGCGGCGCGCCGTCGAGGCCAGCCGGAACCGCACCGAGGGGGCGCGCCCCGCGTCGCGGAACTCCGGCTTCGTCGCCACGTTGCCCACCACCGTCACCGTCGTCTCGTGCATCACCGACCGCCTCCCTGCCGTCCTGCCCTGTGGGCCCGTCCGCTGTGGACGGGCACGGACCATGCTGGTGGCGGACGCGGAATCGCGCCGACGGCTGTGCGCTACCGGCCGGTTGTGGACAACGCCGCCACCCGGGCGGGTGACGGCGCGTCAGGGGGCGATGGCCTCAGCCCTGCGGCGGGCCGGTGGGCTCAGCCCTGCGGCGGGCCGCCGGAGGCGATGACGTACTGGCCCCGCACCTCCCGGTACCGCAGCAGTTCCGCCGCCACCGGCTCCAGCACCCGGGTCCGCCCGCAGCCCGCCGCCAGACGGCGCAACCGCTGCTCCTGGGCCAGCCCGTAGGCCCGCGCGGGTCCGCGCGCCGCCGCCCGGCACAGCCACGCCAGCAGCGGCCCGCCCAGCGCGCCGCCCGCCAGCAGCGCGAACGGCACCCACGGGTCCGTGGCGAACAGGCCGGACACCGCTCCCGTCATCCAGCCGAAGCCCACCAGTTGCAGGACGAGCAGCACCGCCTGCCCCGACGCCGCCGCCGTCCACCAGCCCGGCCGGGGCGGACGGGGCGGCGGCGCCGCCGCGGCCACCGCCTCGTCCAGTGCCTCCGGCAGCCCCTCGGCCCCGCGCCACGCCGCCTCCCGCACCGTCCGGGCCCACGGCTCCGGCAGGCCGCGGGTCGCGTCCTCCGCCAGCCTGCGCACCGCCTGCGCCACCACCGGACGCGCGGCCGGGCACTCCGCCGGCGGCCCGGCCGCGCTCTCGCCCGCACCCCGGGCCCCCACGGGCTCCCCCCGGCGCTCGGCCCGGTACCTGGCGTAGCCGTGCACCAGCCCGGCCCACGGGGTGCCGCAGGCCCGCTCGGCGTGGCGCAGCCAGGTCCGTTCGGCGGTCTGGCCGACGACGGTGGCCCCGGCGGCGGTGCCGAGCCGCTCCTCGAAGTCCTCACGCACCCGCTCGGTCAGGCCCTGCGGCGGCTGCGCGCCGTCGGCGACGTAGACGGGGCGCAGCCCGCCCAGCTCCCGGTCCACGTCGGCGGCCAGCCGCCGCGCCGGCGCCATCCGGGCACTGACCAGCTCGGCCAGTGCCTCCCGCAGTTCCGGCACGCCCCGGCCGGTGAGCGCAGAGACGGCGTGCACCTGGGCGCCGGGTTCGCCGTACTCGCCGAGCGCCATGCCGTCCTCGTCCAGCACGCGCCGCACGTCCCCGAGCACCTCGTCGGCCGCGTCGCCGGACAGCCGGTCGATCTGGTTGAGCACGACGAAGGACACCTCGGCGTGTCCGGCGAACGCCTTGAGGTAGCGCTCGTGCAGGATCGCGTCCGCGTACTTCTCCGGGTCCACGACCCAGATCACCGCGTCCACCAGGCCCAGCAGCCGGTCCACCTGCTCGCTGTGGCCGGGGACGGCCGAGTCGTAGTCGGGCAGGTCGAGCAGGACGAGGCCGCGCAGGCTCAGGTGCGAGGCGTCCCGCAGGTGCGCGCGGCGGCGCGCCCTGACCGGCACGTCGAGCCGCTCCAGCAGCCCTTCGGCCGCGTTCCGGTCGGTGGTCGTCTCCCACACGCAGGCGACGGGCGTGGCCGTCGTCGGCCGCCGCACCCCCGCCTCGGAGAGCTGGGCCCCGGCGAGCGCGTTGAACAGCGACGACTTCCCGCTGCCGGTCGGTCCGGCGACGGCGACGGTGGTGTAGGAGCGGGACAGCCGCCCGCGCGCCGCCGCCTCCTCCAGGACCCGCCCCGCTCCCGCGAGCGCGTCGGCCTCCAGCCGGGTGCGGGAGAGGCCGACGAGTTCGTGCAGGGCGCGCAGCCGGTCCGCGAGCCCGCTCTCGCTCCCGCGCGCCCGCCGCCCCGGCGCCACCGGGTCCGGCGGGGTGGCCGGGACCGGCGGAGCCGCCGGGGCGGCGGGCGCGGACGCGGGTGACAGCAGCGCGGGGCCGGGTTCCGTGCGGTCGGCGGGCAGCACCTCTGGCCGCGGCTCCCGGCCGGTTCCCGCTGCGGGGCCCCTCCCGGGAAGCGGCTGCCGCAGCGGGTCCGTCAGCGGGTCCGTCAGGGGCCGCGCCGCCAAGTCCGGTTCCGTCACCAGCGCCTGGCCCGCAGCCGGACCCGGAGGCATCAGCGGACCCGGCTCCGTCAGCGGGCACGGTTCCGCGTACAGGCCCGAGCCCGGTTCCGGGCCCGGTTCCGCGTACAGCCCCCGCACCGGTTCCGGCCGCGTCCACGGAGCCGGTTCCGGCGGCGGGCCGGAACCGGGCCGCAGCGGGGAACCCGCCCCCGGTTCCGGAGCCGCCCGCTCCGGCGGCTCCGGCTCGCACCCCGGTTCCCCCGGCTGCTCCTCCTCCCGCGCATCCGGCCGCACCGGTTCCGGGTGCCGTCCGGACCCGGCCCGCGCCGGCTCCCCGCCGTCCAGCACGGGTACGGGGCCGCGCCGGACGCGCCGGGCGATCAGCCCGTCGTCCCAGCATTGCCCCGCGCCGTCCGGCGCTCCGGCGCTCGTGCCGTCCGCGCGGGTCTCGCCCAGCGGTCCCGTCACCTCGCTCACCTCTCCTTCTGCAGTACGGACAGTGCGGCGATCAGCTCCACCTGCGGATCGGGCCCCGGGTCCAGCTCGGCCAGCGGCGCCAGGCGCCGTTCGCGCTCCTCCCGCAGGGCGCGGCCGACGCAGTCCTCCAGCAGCCGCACGCCGCGGTCCCGCAGCCGCGCGGTGGCGGCGGCGTCGAGGATCCTCTCCAGCGCCTCGTCCGCGGTCTTCCTGCGGGCGCCGCCGAGCAGGGAGGCGGCGAGCAGCGCCGCCGTCTCCTCGGCGGTGGCGAACCCGGCGCCCTCCTCGCGGTACACCTCGTCGGCCAGTTCCTCCAGGCATCGGCGCCAGTGCCGCACGAGCAGGCCCACCCGTTCGGAGGTGGACGCCAGCCCGTCAGCCGTGCGGGTGGGCACCCCGTCCGCGCCCGGCTCGTCGCGCCAGGCGCGGGCGATCTGCTCGTCGGCGGCGCCGACGGCACCGGCCAGCAGGGCCACCAGCCCCTCCGCGCAGGCGTCCAGCAGCTCGTCGCCACCACTGTCCACGGGGAAGCCCCGCCAGTGCACCACCGCGTCCCCGGCCAGCAGTTCACCCGCCGCGAGCTGGCGGCGCACCCGCTGGACCGCGGCGTCGTACGCGTCGTCCACGTGCTGCGTGAGCCGGACGGCGGCGGCGTGCTGCCGGGTGGCGGCGGCGGCCAGCTCCGGCACCCGGGCGGCCAGCGAGTCCAGCGTCCCCCAGGCCGTGCGGCAGGCGGCGCGGGCGCGTGCCGAGGGGTCCTGCGCCCGGTGGGCCAGCCACACCCGCAACGGCTCGACCGCGTTGGCGGGCAGCAGCCCCTGCCCCCCTCCGGCGGACTCGGGCAGCTCCGGAATCGTGAACCGGGGCACGTCCCCGAGCCCGGCCCGCTCCAGCAGCGCCGCGTACTGCCGCGAGACGTCAACGGCGAACTGGTGCGGCACCCTGTCGAGGACGGTGGCGAGCGTGACGTCGTACTCCTTCGCGGTACGCAGCAGGTGCCACGGCACCGCGTCGGCGTACCGCGTCGCGGTGGTGACGAGCACCCACACGTCGGCCGCGCACAGCAACTCGGCGGCCAGATCGCGGTTGGCGGCGACGAGGGAGTCCACGTCGGGGGCGTCCAGCAGGGCCAGACCGGCGGGCAGCCGGCCGTCCGTCCCCACCACGAGGGTGCCGCCCTCCTCCGCGTCCCGTTCCGCCCAGCGCTCGTCCCCGGACGCCGCCTCGCCCTCCCCGCCGGTCGCGGGGACCCGCCGCAGCCCCGGCAGCACCCGGGTGCCGTCGAACCAGTGCCGGTCGTCCGGATGGCACACCAGCACCGGCGTCCGTGTCGTGGGCCGCAGCACCCCGGCCTCGCTCACCCGGCGCCCGAGCAGCGAGTTCACCAGCGTGGACTTCCCCACCCCCGTCGAGCCCCCGATCACCGCGAGCAGCGGCGCGCCGGGGTCGCGCAGGCGCGGCACCAGGTAGTCGTCCAGCTGAGCCAGCAGCTCGGCGCGCGAGCGCCGCGCCCGCTCGGCCCCCGGCACCGTCAGGGGGAACCGCGCGGCGGCCACGCGCTCGCGCAGCGCCACGAGCGCGTCGAGCAGTTCGGTCCGTGCTTCCAAGATCGCCACATGGTGAAGAATGCCCGGTTTAAGACGTTTTTTGAAGCCTATTCGCGGGGATCGCCCCGCTTTACCCCCTGCGGCAGGGGTGACACACGCGCTCGCAGGCATAACGAGTGCACAACACCCGCCACCACCCGGCCGCCAAACCAGTGCACGAACCGCACGCGGCTGCGATTATCGGAGCCGCTTCACGGGATCTCCACACCATGGCGTGCGCGTGAAGCATCCAGGAGCCGCCAAGGGCACCCCTATCCTTGTGCGAGCAAGGTCCCCCGGGGGCTCCGCCCGTCCGCGACCGTGACGAGCCCCCGTAGCTCAGTGGATAGAGCAGGCGCCTTCTAAGCGCTTGGCCGCAGGTTCGAGTCCTGCCGGGGGCACCACTGACGCCCTGTCACAGTGGGAACGTACCCGCAGGTCAGGCCGCACCTTACCGCCCTTCCGGACGCACCGCCGCCCCACAGGCGCCCGCCTCCTGCTCCCCCGTCACGGCTCCGACGTGCGCGGGACGCGCGCCGAGACGGACGTGCTCGGCCGCCAGCGGACGACGTCACCAGCCGCGGACGGCGGATGCGGGCGCGGTCAGCCGGGGCCGTCGAGCGTCCGGCCCAGAACCCCGTCAGTGCCGTCCTGCAGAGCGACGGCTCTCTCACGGAGGCGGTCGCGGCTAGCTGACGACCCGGCGACGGAGACCCGCGTCGCGCAATAATGTCCGTCCTCGACCCCGGCCAGACGGCGCCCACCGCTCACAAGGGCTCATCCTCATCTACCGCCCGCCCCGAAGCCGCCACTTCGGCAGTTGCCGAACTCGCCCGAAGAACCCGCAATGCCGGACTCCGCGGAAGTAAGCAAAAACCGCCACCCCTCCCCCTAAACCCCCAGCCCATCCCCTCTGCTCCCCGCGCCAGCGGGGGTCCGGGCTCGGCGACGACCTGCTGTCCACGCTGTGCGCCTGCTCCCCGCGCCAGCGGGGGTCCGGGGTTCAGGGGGCGGTTCGTTGGAAGTGCCAGATGATCTCGGCCGGCACTCCGGCGTTGGCGGCCGCTGCCGCGTCGGGGACCAGTTCGGCGAGGGACCAGGGCCACACTTCCCACGGCCCCGGTTCCGTCGTGGGCGTCCTCGGCGGTTCCTGCGGGCCGGGCGGTTCGCCGGTGGGGGCCACCGGCTCCTCGCAGCGGCGGACCTGCAGGCCCGCCGCGAGCGCGGCGCGCAGGTAGTCCCCGGTCGCGTGGCGGTGGCTCTCCAGCCGCCCCGGGCGCCCGTCCGGCAGGCACACCGGGGGAACGGCGCCCCGCAGCACCCGTTCGGGGTGGATGTCGGAGGTCAGGAGGTGTCCGCCCGGGCGCAGCACCCTGGCGAACTCCGCCATCACCGGGTGCAGGTCGGGGACGTGCGTCAGGGCCAGGGAGCAGACGGCCAGGTCCACGGCGGCGTCGGCCACGGGGAGCCGGTGCAGGTCCCCGAGGTGGAACGTGCCGTCCGGCACGCGGGCGCGGGCCCGCCCGAGCATCTCCGGTGAACTGTCGACGCCGAGGACCCGGTGGCCGCGCCTGGCCAGCAGGGCCGCGAGCCGGCCGGTGCCGCACGCGGCGTCCAGGGCGACGCCCGGCGACAGCCCGTCCAGGATCTCCCCCAGCACCGGTTCGTCGAGGTCGAAGGCCGTGTTGGGGCCGTCATACGTCCGCGACCAGATCCGGTATCCCTCGGACGTGCGCACCCGGGCGACGTCCACGGCCGCGTCGGCCAGCGACGCGTCGTCGAGCAGCCTGCGGATCTCGGCGACGCGCGCCTCGGCGAACTCGCGGTCGTGCTCCCCGGTGAACGTACGCAGCAGGGCCAGGCCCTCAAGGCCCAGCAGATAGGCCAGCGGACTCTCATACATCACGGCGCGACGCTAGCGGCGTCCCCTGCGCGGCGCCACCGCATTGACACTTGGCCGAGGAGTGACGGTCCGCTGAGCCCGGTCACACGGCAGGACGCCGCCGAGGGGCGCGGCGGGGGCTCAGTGCTGGATGAGGCCGCCGGTCGGGACGGGGGGTACGTGGCCGGTCGGGGGGCGGGTGCGGGACAGGGCCAGGCCGGTGTCGACCAGGGAGGAGCGGCGCAGTCCGGCGACGTCGGCGAGCGGGGTCCAGACCGACTCGACGACCGCGCCGCCGGGCTCGGGCCGGAGCCGGCCGCCGGTGATGCGGACCTGGTAGAAGACGCCGACGTTCTGGTGGTCCCCGCCGCCGGGGAGGGTGCGTTCGGCGGCGGGGATGATCCGGGAGTCCACGCCCAGCAGGCGGTCGGCCACCGCGTCGCAGCCCGTCTCCTCGGCGACCTCCCGGATCACCGCGTCGAACGGGTCCTCCGCGTGCTCGACCTTGCCGCCCGGCAGGCTCCAGGTGCTCTCGCCCTCCGGTGACACGTGGCGGACGAGCAGCACCCGTCCGTCCTCGACGCACACGGCGTACGCCGCCAGCCGGAAACTCACCCTGGTACCCCCTGTCGGATCTCGTGCCCGCGTCCGGGAACAGTGTCCACGGTCAGGGGCGGGCGCACAGCTCCCCCAGGGTGGCGGCGACCGCGCGGGCGGCGGGCGCGCCCGGCTCGATGAGCGTGTAGTGGCCGGTGCCGGGGAGCACGACGGTGCGCAGGTCGCGGTGCACCGCCGCGTAGTCCGCGTACTGGGTGAGCGGGACCTCCTCGTCGACGGCTCCGTGCAGCAGCACGGTGGGGACTCCGGTCGTGCCCGGGCCGCGCAGCAGGGTGAGGGGGTCCACCGAGGGGAGCCGTTCCTCGAACCGCTCCGGGCCGCCGAGGAGTTGCAGGGCGGCGTCGTCGCTGAGGCGGTCACGGCGGGTGGCGGTGAGGTCCGTGATCGGGGCGAGCGCCAGCACGGCGGCGGGCAGGCTGCGGGTGTGCCAGCGGGAGCCGGGGGGCAGCAGGCCGCGGGCCGCGCACCACAGGGCGAGGTGGCCGCCCGAGCAGTGCCCCGCCAGGACGTAGGGCCGCCCCTGCGGCAGGGTGTCCGTGAGCCGGGCGACGTCGTCGAACGTCCCGGGGTAGCCGCCGGCGCCGCCGGAGCGGCGGAAGCCGGGCAGCAGCACGTCGAAGCCCTGCCGGGCGAGGTAGGCCGCGAAGGGTGTCAGGTGCATCCGGTCGTAGCGCCAGTAGCCGCCGTGCAGCAGGATCACCAGCGGGGCGCCGGGGTCCTCGGCGGGCCAGGCGTCGTAGACCTGGTGGGGGTGGTCCCCGTAGGAGCCGTGCGCGGGTGCCAGGACGGGCTTCAGGCCGAGGACTCGCTGCTCCTCCTCGGCCGCGAAGGCGGAGATCGGCCTAGACGGCACCGCGCACCTCCCACAGTTCGGGGAAGACCGGGCGGGCCGCGCGCTCTTCCAGCCACGCGAGTCCGGTGGAACCGGCGCTGCCGCTCTTGGTGCCCATGGCGCGGCGTACGACCATGACGTGGTCGAAGCGCCAGCGCGCGACGAGTTCGGCGGTGTCGGTGAGGAGTTCCCCGAGGGCGAGCAGCGGGTGGTGCCGGGGACCGGCGTAGACCTGCCGCCAGGCTTCGGCCACGCCCGGGTCACTGGTGTGCGGGATGGTCACGTCCCGGTCCCGGACGTGCCCGGGGACGGGCAGGCCCTGCCGGTGCAGGTAGTGCAGCACCTCGTCGTAGAGCGACGGTTCGCGGTACGCCTCGCCGAGCGCCTCGTGGACGGCGGTGTCGCCCTGGTGCAGGCGGAGCATCTGGGCGGACTTGTCGCCCAGGAGGAACTCCATGTGCCGGTACATCGCCGACTGGAAGCCGGACGCCTGTCCGAACGCGGCGCGGAAGCCGTTGAACTGCGCGGGTGTCAGGGCGGCGATCGGCGTCCAGGACGCGTCGAGGGCGGTCAGGGCACGCCGGCCGCGCACCAGGGCGTCCATGGCGGCGTGCAGGTCGTCCTTGGCGAGGGCCGTCCGCGCGGCGCGCCACTCGTGGACGATCAGGGTGAACCACAGCTCCATCACCTGGGTGGTGACCAGGAACCCCATCTCGTCCGGTGCCTCGGTGAGGGGGTGTTGCAGCGTGTTGAGGGTGGACGCGCGGACGTAGCGGTCGTAGGGGCTCGCGCCCGGGAAGGCCCGGGTCAGCGGGTCGAGGTCGGCGGCGGCGGGCGGCGCGGGGGCTGGGGCGCGGTCGTTCATGGCATCTCCTGGTGGTGCCGTCGGCGGGGACGCGGCCGGGGGGCCGGGGCCGGGGCGTCCGGTCGTGCGGCGCGGGGAGGCGGTGCCGCGGGCGGCCTTCTCACACGCCGAGGTGGACGCCGCCGGAGGCGTCGATCCACTGGCCGGTCACCCAGCGGGCGTCGTCGCTCGCCACGAAGGAGACGACGTCGGCGATGTCGGCGGGGGCGCCGAGGCGACCGAAGACGGAGGCTTCCGAGTACCGCTGGCGGATCTCCGGGATGCTCAGCGTGGGGTTGATCTCGGTCTCGGTGTAGCCGGGCGCGACGCTGTTCACGGTGATGCCCCGGGGGCCCAGTTCCTGCGCGAGGGCGAGGGTGAGGTAGTCCAGCGCGGCCTTGGTCATGGTGTAGGCGGCGATCGGCGGGAAGGCGACGCGGGTGGCCACGGAGGAGATGTTGACGATCCTGCCGCCGTCGCGCAGCCGGTCCAGCGCGCGCTGGATGATGAAGAACGGTGCCTTGGTGTTGATGGCGAAGACCCGCTCGTAGTCCGCCTCGGTGACGGCCTGGAGCGGGCGCGGGAGGTTGGTGCCCGCGTTGTTGACGAGGATGTCGAGGCCAAGCTGCGCGTCCTGGGCGGAGAGGGCCTGGTCGAAGGTCTCCCAGAGGGTGTCGGCGTCGCCGGGTACGCCGAGTTCGGCGTGGACGGGGAAGGCCCGGCCGCCGTCGTCCTCGATCTCGCGGACCGTGCGCTCGGCCGCCGTCCGGTCGTGCCCGTAGTGGACGGCGACGAGGGCGCCCTCGCGGGCCAGCCGGCGGCTGATGGCCCGGCCGATGCCGCGGCTGCCTCCGGTGACCAGGGCGGTCTTGTTCTCGTGGCGCGGAGTGGTGGTCACTGTCTTCTCCTTCGGGTGAGCGGGGGCCGGGCGGGGCGCGCGGCCGGTTCGCGCGGGGTCACGCGTACGGGGTCATGCGTCGGGGTCATGCGTCGAAGTCGAGGGTGAGTTCGGGGCCCAGGGGCCGGGCCCGGCACGCGAGGGTGTAGCCCGCGGCCACCTCGTCGGCGCCGAGGGCCTCCAGGGTTTCCGCGGCCACCCGGCCGGACAGGACGCGGGCCCGGCAGCTCCCGCACACGCCCTCCCGGCAGGCGTAGGGCACCTCGGGGTGGGCGCGCAGCAGCGCGTCCAGGACCGTGGCGTCCTCGGGCCCCGCGGTGGCCAGGCGGCGCCGGCCGCCGAGCAGCGCGGTGACGCGGGTCCGGTGCGGGGCGGCCGCCGGCGGGGACGGCGCGCCGTCCGGTGCGGTGCCCGGTGCGGTGCCCGCGGGGGTGAACACTTCCGAGCGGACCTGGTCCGGGTCGGCCCCCCGTGCCGTGAGCGCCCGGCGCAGGGCGGTGACCAGACCGGCCGGGCCGCACAGGGCGAACGTGGTGCCGGGGCCGGGGCGGGCGTCGGCCGCGGTGAGCAGGCGCGCGAGTTTCACGTCGTCGATCCGCCCGCCGGACAGCCCGCTGCCGTGCTCCTCCCGGGTGAGGACGTACAGGACGGCGAAGCGGTCGACGAACGCGTCCTTCAGCTCGGACAGTTCGTCGGCGAGCAGGGCGTCGGCGGCCGTCGGGACCGAGTGGACCAGCAGGACGCGGCAGGCCGGGTCGGCGCGCAGGGCGGCTGCGGCCATGGCGGCGAGCGGGGTGACGCCGGAGCCGCCCGCGATCAGGACGTGGTGGCCGCCGGGCCGCTCGGGCAGCGCGAACGCGCCGGTGGGCGGGGACACCTCCAGGACGTCGCCGGGCGTCAGGCGGGTGGCGGCGTGGGCCCCGAAGCCGTCGGGGGCGCCGCGCCGGATCACCAGGCGCAGCGCGGCCGGGTCGGCGGGCGGCGGGCACACCGAGTAGCTGCGGCGCAGCTCCGTCCCGGCGCGGCGGTGCCGGACGACGACGTGCTCCCCGGGCCGGTGGGCGAAGACGTCGCGCAGGGCGTCGGGCACCTCGAAGGTGACCGCGACGGCGTCGGGGGTGAGCTGCCGGACGTCGGCGATGGCGAGCGGGTGCCAGCCGGTGCGCCGCCCGGCGGCGCCGGACCGTCCGGGCTGGCCGGGGCGTCCGGGCCGCGGGGCGGCCGGGCCCGGGTCGGTGGTGTGCACGGTCGGCCTCACAGCGCGCTCAGGTGGGGGAACAGCTCCCGGCAGGCCGTGCACCGCAGCACGGACTGGCAGCGGGCCGGGCCGAAGGGGCTGTGCGGCCGGGTGGCGCGGGAGCCGCAGTGCGGGCAGGGCACCGCGGCCAGCGCGACGGGGACCGGCCCGTCCGCCGGGGCGGGTCCGGGCGGGGCGATGCCGTGGGCGGCGAGCTTCTCCCGGCCCGCCGCCGTGATGAGGTCCGTCGTCCACGGCGGGGACAGCACCTGCCTGACCCGCCCGTCGGGGTGGCCGCTGGCGGTGAGGACGTCCTGGATCGCGGAGACAATGGCGGGCAGCGCCGGGCAGCCCAGGTAGGTGGGGGTGATCTCCACGTCGAGCGCTCCGTCGGCGGCCGGGGCGACGGAGCGGATCACGCCGAGGTCGCCGAGGCTGATCACCGGCAGCTCCGGATCGGGCACCGCCTCCACCAGGGCGCGGACCTCCGCCACCGCGCGGACGGGAAGCGGGGACGGGGATGGGGCGGACGGTGGCGCCGGGGGCGCCGTCCGGGACGGCGCCTCCGGCCGCGTCCGCGGGTGGTGCGGGCCGTTCACCAGCGGCCTCCCGGGAACTGGCGGTGGACCGATTGCAGTTCGGCGATCAGCGGTCCGAACTCCTCGGTGTGCAGGCCCGCCCGCCCGCCCCGGGCCTGCCAGCGCGGGGCCGGCACGGTCAGGCCCGCGCGGGTCACGACCGCGCGCACGCGCTGCTCCCACACCGGGTGGAGCGGGGCCGGTGAGGGTGCCGTGCCCGCCGCCGCGACGTGGCGCACCAGCTCGTCCTCGTCGAACAGTTCGGCGGTGTAGGGCCACACCCGCTCCAGGCCCCGCTGCATGCGGCGGGAGCTTTCGGGCGTGCCGAGTCCCAGTTGCAGCGTCCAGTCCTCGGCGTGCATCCGGTGGAAGGCGACCTCGCTGGCGGCCCGCCGCCCGAACGCGGCCAGCCGGGGGTCCGCGCGGCCGGCCAGGGCCTCGTAGTACAGGACGGCGTAGTGGGTGTAGGCCAGTTGGCGGGCGATCGTCGCGGCGAAGTCCCCGCCGGGCAGCTCGGTCAGCAGGGCGTTGGTGAACTCCCGGTCGGACCGGGTGAAGGCGAGGTCGTCCTCGGTGCGTCCGGTGCCGTCTATCTCCCCGCTGAGGGTGAGCAGCGTGCGGGCGTGGCCGATCAGGTCGAGGGCGATGTTGGACAGGGCCATGTCCTCCTCGATCGTCGGTGCCCGCGTGATCCACTGGCACAGCCGCTGTCCGAGGACGAGGGCGTCGTCGCCCAGGCGCAGCGCGTGCGCGGCGAGGCGGGCGTCGGCACGGACGGCTCCGGTGGCCGCGGCCGGGTCAGTCGAGGTGGTCACCGTCGGGGCCTTTCTCGGTCAGCGGCGCGAAGTGCTCCGGGTACCGGTAGGGCTTGTGGCGGGCGCCCTCGAAGAAGGGGTCGTGTTCGTCCGGGGACGCCGCGTGCACGGCGTCCGAGCGGACCACCCACAGCGAGAGCGGGTCGCCGCGCCGGGTGTACAGGTCGCGGGCGCGCAGCAGGGCGGTGTCGGCGGCGGCGGCGCGCACGGACCCGACGTGCTGGTGGGCCAGGCCCCGGCGGGGCCGCAGGAAGACCTCCCAGGACGCCGGGGCGCCCTCCGGCGGGCGGTTCATCCGCGCTCTCCCGCCCGGCCCGGCGCGGCCTCCGCCGCGCCCGCGCCCGCGTCCGCAACCGTGGACGCCGCCACGTCCGCGACCGCCTCCGCAGCCGGGGGCGGGCCGTCGTCGCCGAAGCGTGCGGCGTACGCGGCGGACGCCTCCCGCACCCAGGCGCCGTCCTCGTGCGCCGCACGCCGGTGGGCGACGCGCTGCCGGGACCAGTGCGTGTCGTCGCCCAGCGCCGCGCGGTAGACGTCCCAGTCGACGGGGGTGAAGTCGTAGTGGCCGCGCTCCTCGTTCCAGCGGATCGCCGGGTCGGGGAGGGCGAGCCCGAGGCGTTCGGCCTGCGGCACGCAGCCGTCGACGAAGCGCTGGCGCAGTTCGTCGTTGGTGTGGCGCTTGATGCCCCAGGCCATGGCGCGGCGGGAGACCGCGGCGCCCAGGGCCGCGGTGCGGGCGTCGGCGCCGCCCGCCTCGGTGTCGGGCGGCCCGAACATCAGGGCCACGGCCGGCAGCCACCAGCGGTCCACCGCGTCCTGGGCCATCGCCTTCTGCTCAGGGGTGCCCTCGCACAGGGCCCGCAGGAGGTCGTACCCCTGCCGTACGTGGAAGGTCTCCTCCTGGCAGACGCGGCGCATCGCCCGCGCGTACGGGCCGTAGGACGTGCGGCACAGGGGCGCCTGGTTGAGGACGGCGGCGCCGTCGGTGAGCCAGGCGATGGCGCCGGTGTCCGCCCATGTCAGCGCGGGGTGGTTGAACGTCGCCGAGGCCCGCTGCTGACCCCGGTGCAGGGCGTCGAGCAGGTCGGCCCTGTCCACGCCCAGCGTCTCGGCGGCGGAGTAGAGGTACATCCCGTGCCCGGCCTCGTCCTGGACCTTGGCGAGGAGCACCGACTTGCGGTGCAGGGAGGGCGCCCGGGTGAGCCAGGCGCCCTCCGGCTGCATGCCGATGATCTCGGAGTGGGCGTGCTGCGCGATCTGGCGGACCAGCATCCGGCGGTAGCCGTCGGGCGTCCAGTCCCGGGGCTCGATGGTCTCCCCCGCGGCGATGAGGGCGTCGAAGTGGGCGAGCAGTCCGTCCTGCGCGGCGGATGCGGTGCCGTCCGGCTGTGCGGTCATGCGGCGCCTCCGCGGCCGGTGTCCGGCGCGGCGGGTCCGTACCGGTCGTGGGACCGGACGTGTGGCCTGGGCACGGGCATCACTCCTTCGGCGCTCCTCGGGCTGCGGCACGCACGCCCGGCGCGCCGCGGCCACCCGGCCCGCCGGGCGGGTGGCGTGCTCCCCGCCCCGGAAAGAGGCCCCGCACGGGCTCCGCTATCCCCGGGCCGGGCGGTGCGGGCGGGTGAGAAAGGTCACGCGGGGGTGCGGGGATCGCGGTGCGCCGCGCGGGCCTCTTGTCCGGGTGACACGGGACCCACGCGATGTGTTCGGCGGCCACTCGCCGCAGCGGAAGCGGCCACTCGCCGCAGCGAAAGGGGAAAGCATGAGCGTCATCAGGGAGTTGCTCGTCGAACTCACCGGCACCGCCGAGTTCGCCGACGCCGGGCGGGTCGGTGACGACGTCGACCTCGCCGCGAGCGGCATCGACTCCGGTGACCTGGTGCGTCTGGTCCTGCTCGTCGAGCAGCGGGTCGGTGTGGAGATCACGGCCGACGACATGGAGGAGCTGCGCACGATCGCCGACTACGAACGGTTCGTGGCCGAGCGGTCGGACGCCGGCGCGGGCGCCGGCGGTGCGTGATGTGGCTGACGCAGCTGCTGGAACGCAACCGCCAGTGCTGGCCGGACCGCCTGGCGCTGGTCGACGAGCGGCGCCGGGTCACCTGGTCGCAGCTCCATGACCGCGTGCTGGAACTGGCGCGGGGCCTGGCCGAGCTGGGCGTCGAGCGCGGCGACCGCGTCGCGGTGCTGTCCAGGGACCGCGTCGAGGTCCTGGAGACCTACTTCGCGCTCGCCCGGCTCGGCGCGCTGTTCGTCCCGCTGAACCACAGCCTGGCCGTGCCCGAGATCGCGGGCATCATCGAACGGGTCGGGGCGGTGGCCGTCCTCGGCGAGGCGGACCTGCTGGAGCGGCACCCGGAGCTGCCCGCGCCGGGGCGGATCAGGATGGCGCTGGACCAGCCCGCGTTCGAGGCGCTGGGCAGCCTGGCCGCCGGGCGTGAGCTGCCCGCGGTGGCCGACACCGACCCGGTCGCCGTGCTGCACACCTCGGCGACCACCGGGCAGGCCAAGGGCGTGACGGTCGACAGCGCCTCGTTCCGGGCGATCGCCCTGGGCTGGCTGGTCATGGCGCGTCCCACCGAGGACATCGTCATGGTCAACTGCTGTCCGCTGTACCACGGCAGCATGGTGGTGTCCCTGACCTACCTGGCCGCCGGCGCCACCGTCGTGCTCATGCCCGGTTTCACGCCGCAGCGGGCGCTGGCCGCGGTGGAGGAGCACCGCGCCACCCACATGTGGCTGGTCCCGCAGATGCTCCGCTTCATGCTCCGGGCCAAGGGCGCCGGACGCGCCGACCTGTCCTCGCTGCGGGAGGTCCTCTACGGCGCCGCCCCCATGCCCCTGGACGTGTACGCCGAGGCGGTGGAGCGCCTCGGCTGCGGTTTCCGGCAGGTCTACGGCATGACGGAGGTCGGCGGGCCGTTCGTCACCCTCGGCCCCGACGAGCACCCGGCCCCCGGGGACGTCACCGCCCGCATCCCCTGCGGACGCGTCGTGCCGGGCATGTCGGCCCGTGCGGTCGACGCGGCCGGACGGGAGCTGCCGCGCGGCGAGACCGGCGAGATCATCGTGCGCGGTCCGGGCCTGATGCAGGGCTACTGGAACGACCCGGAGGCCACCCGCGAGATCCTCCTGGACGGCTGGGTCAGGACCGGCGACCTGGGCTTCGTCGACGACGCGGGCCGCATCCACCTCGTGGACCGCAGCAAGGACCTCATCATCCGGGCGGGACAGAACGTGTACCCCTCGGAGATCGAGCGCGCCCTGATGTCCCATCCGGCGGTCCGGGACGCCGCGGTCGTCGGCATGCCCGACGAGGACTACGGCGAGGTGCCGCTGGCGTACGTCGTCGCCGGACCGGACACCACGGCCGCGGACCTGCTCGCCCACGTCGGGCGGCTGCTCGCGCCCTACAAGCGCCCGCGCCGCGTGGAGTTCATCGAGCAGGTGCCCCGCAATCCCGCCGGGAAGATCGTCAAGAAGCTGCTGCGGGCCTGAGCGGTGGTCCCGCCGCGCCCGGCCCGGACGCCGTCCGGGCTCCGGCTGGGCGTCGCCCTCGCCGCGGACCCGCGCGCCGTCCCGGCGGGCCGGGCCGAGGAGGCCGCGGCCGCGGCGATGCCGCCGCGGCGCCGCCGGGAGTTCCTGGCGGGCCGGCTCGCGGCACGGCGCGCGCTGCGCGCGGCGGGGCTGGAGTGCGGGGAGATCCCGCGGGCGGGGCGGCTGCCGAGGTTCCCGCCGGGCCGGGCGGCGTCGATCGCGCACAGCGCGGGCGTCGCGGTGGCCGTGGCCCGGGTGCCGGGCCCGGACCTCCCGCTCGGCTGCGACCTGGAACTGCGCCCCCTGCCCGCGTCGGCGGCGCGGCTGGTGCTGCGCGAGGACGAGGCGGCGCTGCTGCGCGCTGCCCGGCCCGGGGCGGCTCCGTGGTCGGTGACCGCGCTGTTCTCGGCGAAGGAGGCCGCCTGGAAGGCCCTGCACACCGGGCCGCGGGCGCTGCCGGACGGCGCGCTGCGGAGCCTGCGCGACCTGCGGGCGCGGCCGGACGGGGCCGCGCTGCGGATCGAGGTGCGCGGGGACGGGGCGCGCGCCGTGCGCGTCGCCGTGGCGCCGCTGGGCGTGGGCGTCTTCAGCACGGTCCTCGGCTGGGCTGAGCGCTGACCGGCGGCCACGGCGGCCCGCGCCCCGCGCGTCGCGTGCGGGGCGCGGGCCGCCGGTCCGTCACTCCCGCGCGTTCACCAGGACCGCCATGTTGCCCGCCGGGTGGCGGTTGTCGTGGATGAGCTGGTGCGCCAGGCCGATCTCCTCGAAGCCGAACGTCCGCGACAGGCACGGGTCGACGAAGCCCTGGTCGATCAGCCGGGTCACCTCGCGGGCCTGGCGGGCGCTGGCCACGTGCGAACCCTGGAGCCGCTTCTGCCGCATCCACAGGAACCGCAGGTCCACGTCGCCGTTGTAGCCGGTGGTGCCGCCGCAGATGACGACCATGCCGCCGTTGGCGCACAGGTACATCGACGTGGGGATGGTGTCGGCGCCGGAGTGCTCCAGCACGATCCGCGGGCCGCGGCGCTCGCCGAGCACCTCCCAGAAGCGCCGTCCGAAGGCGCGCGCGCCGGTCAGCCAGCGGGCCATCGCCGCCTCGTCGGAGGTGTCCGGCATCCGGCCCCAGTGGTCGAACTCGCGCCGGTCGATCCACCCCTTGGCGCCGAGCTTCATGCAGAACTCGCCGCGCTCCTCGCCGGAGACGACGGCGACGGGGATGCCGCCGACGTGCCGCACGAGCTGGATGGCGATGCTGCCCAGGCCGCCGGCTCCGCCCCAGATCAGCACCGGGTCGCCGGGCCGGACCGTGTGCGGCTCCCAGCCGAAGAGCTGGCGGTAGGCGGTGGCGGCCGTCGCCATGTAGCAGGCGGACTCCGCCCAGGACAGGCGGGCGGGCTTGGGGTGGCACATGTAGTCGTCGACGACGGCGAACTGGGCGAAGGAGCCGTAGTTCTCCTCGTACCCCCACACGCGCTGGCTGGTGGAGAAGGCCGGGTCGGCGCCGAGGCGGATGTCCTCGGCCGCCTCGTCCCAGCGGCTGGCGAGCACGACGACCTCGTCGCCCAGCCGGACGTCCCGCACCTCCTCGCCGACGGCCCACACGATGCCGGACAGGTCGGAGCCGCCGATGTGGAAGTCCTCGGTGGCGCCGGCCTTCTGCCGGGCCGCGATCACGTCGAGCGGGTGCCCGAGGGCCGCCCAGACGTTGTTGTAGTTGACCCCGGCCGCCATCACCTTGACGAGTACCTGTCCCCGTCCGACCGGGGGTACGTCGACCACCTCGGTGCGGAAGGCGTCGACGGGCTGCCCGTACCGTTCGCGGCGGATCAGCGAGGCGTGCATCATCTTCGGCACGGTGCCCAGGTCGGGCGCGTCACCGAGCGGGTAGAGGTCCTGGGCGGCGGCTGCGGTCACGTGGGGCTCCTCGGCGGTGGGGTCCCGCTCGGGGCGGGGTGGCGGACGTGGGGGCGGGGCCGGTCGGTCAGGGGGTCGCCTCGCGCAGCGCCTTGGCGACCGTGGCGCCGATCAGCGCGATGGGCTCGGGTTCGGTCATCTCGTAGTGCCCGCACGGCACCCGGTGGTCGTGCAGGGTCCCCGCGACGTGGGGCCGCCAGTCCTCGGCCTTGTCCGGCAGCACGGCCAGGTCGCCGGGGAAGCCGGTGGCCTCCTCGCGGGCGGCGCTGAAGAACAGCACGTCCCCGCGGAAGACGCCGGGCGCGAACTGGGGGGCGAGGCGCAGGTTGTTGCGCATGACGGCGGCGATGGCCCCGGCCTCGGCGCGGGTGACCGGCGAACTCGTCGGGTCGGCCGCCAGGTCGGCGTCGATGCGGGCGAGGACGGCGGCCACGTCCGGTGCCCCGGCTCCGCCCGGTGCGTCGGGCAGTCCGGCCATCCGCATCAGCAGGGCCGCCACCTGCCGTTCGGCCGCGGCGGCGTCGTGGTCCGTGCCGTGCGGCTGGGGGGCGTCCAGCATGGCCAGCAGCTCCACCCGCTCGCCCTGCTCCTGGAGGGCGCAGGCCATCGCGTGGGCCACGAAACCGCCGTAGGACCAGCCCAGCAGCCGGTAGGGGCCGTGCGGCTGGGTCGCGCGGACGAGGTCGACGTAGGAGGCGACCATGGACGCGGCGTCCGGCGCGGGCGGCCGGGTGCCGTCGAGGCTGGCGGCCTGGATGCCGTAGACCGGCTGGTCGCCGCCGAGGTGGGGCAGCAGCCCCGTGTAGCGCCAGGACACGCCCGCGCCGGGGTGGACGCAGAACAGGGGCGCGGCGGTGCCCTGGGTGCGCAGCGGCAGCAGGGGTGCCAGGGCGTTGCGGCTGCCGGCGCCCAGCTCCCGCGCCCCGGTGTCCTCGGCCGCCGTCAGGAGTCCGGCCACGGTGGGCGCGGCCAGCAGGGCCGCGGCGGGCACGTCGAGCACGTCGGCCTGGCGCAGCCGGCCCGCCAGCAGGACAGCGCGCATCGAGTCGCCGCCCAGGTCGAAGAAGTTGTCGTGGACGCCGATGCCGCCGATGCCGAGGGTCTCCTCCCACAGACGGGTCACGGCCTCTTCGCGTGCGGTGCGCGGGGGCACGTGCTCGGTCGTCAGGCGGGGCCGGGGGCCGAGGGCGGGCCCGGTCTCCGGCGCGGTCCCGGCCTCGGGCGCGCCGGGGTCCGTGCGGGCGCCGGGCGCGTCGATCCAGTGGCGGCGCCGTTCGAAGGCGTACGGGGGCAGCGGCACCCGCCGGGGCGTGCCCGGCACCTCGGGGAGCGCGGTGTCCACGCCCGCGCTCCACAGCCGTCCCAGTGCCTCGGTGAGGACGAAGCCGTCGTCGGCGTCGGCCTTGGCGTGCCGCATGGTGGTCACCGTCACCGGCTGCTGCCCGGCCAGCCGCTCGGCGGCCAGGTTGGTCAGGGTGTCGCCCGGCCCGATCTCCACCAGGACGGGGCGGCGCTCCCCCAGGGCGGTGACGCCGTCGGCGAACCGCACGGTGCCGCGGGTGTGGTCGAGCCAGTGCCGGACCGAGGTCGCCTGCGCGTCGGTGATCCAGGTGCCGGTGACGTTGGTGACGAACGGGATGCGCGGCGGGCGCAGACGGACGCCGCGCAGGTGCTTCTCGTACGTCCCCAGCACCGGGTCCAGGACGTGGGAGTGGGCGGCGGCCGGTATCCGCAGGCGGCGGAACGGGATGCCGCGCCGGGCGAGTTCGGCCTCGAAACGCGCGACGGCGTCCTCGTGCCCGGCGACGGTGCAGGCGGCGGGGCCGTTGACCGCCGCGAGGGACAGCTCGTCGTCGAGCAGCGGCAGCACCTCCTCGGCGAGCGCCGCCACCCCGGTGGTCGCCCCGCCCGCGGAGCTGATGAGCCGGATGCGTTCGGTGACCAGGGGCAGCATCTCGTCGAGGTCGATCACCCCGGCCAGGCAGGCGGCCGTGTACTCGCCGAGGGAGTGGCCGATGAGCGCGTCGGGGCGCACTCCCGCCGCCATGAGGGTGCGGGCGAGGGCGTACTCGGTGACGACCAGGCCGAGGAAGGTGCTCGTGGTGTCGGCGGGCTGCCGGGCGAACAGGGCGTCGCGCAGGTCGGTGCGCAGGACGGGCCGCAGGATGTCCGCGCACGTGTCGACGGTGTCGCGGTAGACGTCGTGCTCGCGGTAGAGCCCGGCGCCCATCCCCGGGTACTGGGTGCCGCCGCCCGGCAGCAGGAACGCCACCTGGGCGGGCTCGTCGGGCACGGGCGGCGTGCCGGGCACGGCGCCGCGCAGCGCGGACCGGGCCTCCTCCAGGGAGGCGGCGGTCACGGCGAGGCGGTGGCGCGGGGCGGGGCGGGCGCGCAGGGAGTGCGCGACGTCGTCCAGGCGCGTCTGCGGGCGCCGGTCGAGGTGGCGGGCGAGGGCCTCGGCCTGGCCGCGCAGGGCTCCGGCCGTGCGCGCGGACAGGGGCAGCACCAGGCGGCGGCCGTCCGCGGGCGGACGGGGCGGGGCGGCCGGGACGGGCGGCGCCTCCTCCAGGATGACGTGGGCGTTGGTGCCGCCGACGCCGAAGGCGCTGACGGCGGCCCGCCGGGGGTGCTCGCCCGCGGGCCACTCCTCCAGGGTGGTGGGCACCCGGAACGGTCCGGCGGCGAAGTCGATGTGCGGGTTGGGCCGTTCGAAGTGCAGGTTCGGCGGGATCTGCCGGTGCTCCAGGGCGAGGACGGCCTTGATGAGCCCGGCGATGCCGGCGGCCGCCCCGAGGTGGCCGATGTTGGTCTTCACGGAGCCGAGGGCGCAGTAGCCGCGGCGCCGGGTGGACTGCCGGAAGGCGTCGGTCAGCGCGGCCACCTCGATCGGGTCGCCCAGGCGCGTGGCGGTGCCGTGCGCCTCGACCAGGCCGATGGTGCCGGCGCCGGTCATGGCCTGGGCCTGCGCCGCGAGGATGACCTCGGTCTGGCCGGCGGCGCTGGGCGCGCTGAAGCCGACCTTGCGGCGTCCGTCGTTGTTGACGGCGCCGCCCCGGATGACGGCGCGGATGCGGTCGCCGTCGGCGAGGGCGTCCTCCAGCCGTTTGAGGACCACGGCGCCGACGCCGTCGCCGGAGGAGGTGCCGGCCGCGTCCGCGGCGAAGGCGCGGCAGTGCCCGTCGGGGGAGAACGGCCCGTCGGGCACGTGCCGGTAGCCGAGCAGCGCCGAGGGGTTGACGGAGACGGCGGCGGCGAGCGCGGTGTCGCACCGGTGGTCGAGCAGGTCCTGGCAGGCGGTGTGCACCGCGACGAGCGCGGTGGAGCAGGCCGTCTGCAGGGACACGCTCGGGCCGGTCAGCCCCAGTTCGTAGGAGACGCGGGTGGCGAGCGTGCCCAGGGAGTTGGCGGTGGCCGCGTGCACGAGTTCCACCGATCCGGGCTGCCCGGCGTAGCGCGGGTACACGTGGGCCGGGTAGTAGCGGCTGTCGCCGCTGCCCGCGTACACGCCGAACGCGCCGGTCGCGGCGCCGGGGCCGAGGCAGTCCGCGTCCTCCAGGGCGTGGTACGCCGTCTCCAGCAGCAGCCGCTGCTGGGGGTCGACGACGGCCGCCTCGGCGGGGCCGTAGCCGAAGAACCCGGAGTCGAAGCGGTCGATCCCCTCGATGACGGACGCCATGCGGACGAGCGTGGGGTCGGCGAGGTCGCGTTCGGTTCCGCCCGCGGCGAGGAACTCCTCGTCGGTGACGGGCCGCACCGACTCGTGTCCGGCGGCCAGGTTGTCCCAGAACGCGTCCAGGTCGTCCGCGCCGGGGAAGCGGCCCGCCATGCCGGTCACGGCGACGGCCGGTACCTGCTCGTCCTGCGGTTCGGTGGTCTCATGCATGGCCCCGGTCCTTTCCGTGCCGTGCCGCGCGGCGGGCGCGGGCCGCGCGCTGCCGCTGGGCGCGTTCCTTGGCGTGGTCCAGGCCGCTCGTGCCCGCCCCGGCGCTCTCCGGTGGCGCCTGCGGGTCCGCCGCCGCCGGGGCGTCCGCGGCCTGCGGTCCGGTCAGGGCCGACAGGTGGCGGGCCAGGGCCCGCACGGTGGGGTGCGCGAACAGGTCGACGACCGGTATCTCGCAGCCGAAGGCCCGGTTGACGGCGCTCTGGGCGGCGACCAGGAGCAGCGAGTTGCCGCCCAGGTCGAAGAAGTTCTCGTCCGGGCCGACCCGGTCGCGGCCCAGGACGTCGCGCCACAGGCCGGTGAGCCGGTGCTCCAGCGTCCGCAGCCGGTCCGCGTCGCCGGCGGGGGCGGCCGGCTGCCCGCCGCCGGCCGCGCGCAGCACCCAGGGGGCGTCGCCCGCGGCCTCGGCGGCGGCCCGGTGGAGGGCGCCCAGGTCGGCGCCCTCCTCCAGGGCGACGCGTCCGGCCAGCCGCCGCACCTGCCGGGCCGGGCCGGTGACGTGGCTGCGGACCCAGGGGGCGCCGCGGTCGGCGCCGATCAGCAGGTGCGGTTCGTCCAGGGTGCGGGCCAGGTCGAAGGAGCGCAGCGCGGCGGTGGTGTCCAGGACGCGGTAGCCGCGGGCCTCGGTGAGCGGGGCGAGCCGGTAGCCGCTGCTCATGCCGCGCTCGCTCCACATGCTCCAGGCCAGGCTCTGTCCGGGCAGCCCGGACGCGCGGCGGTGCAGGGCGAGCCCGTCGAGGTAGGCGTTGGCGGCGGCGTAGGCGGCGTTCATGGCGCCGCCGAAGTAGCCGTTCACCGAGGAGAAGGTGACGAAGGAGGTGACCGGGTGGTCCGCGCTCACCCGGTGCAGGGTCCGGGCGCCGCGCACCTTCGCGTCCAGGGCCTCGCGCCAGGCCGCCGCGTCCAGTTCCCCGACGGGGCGCTCGACGAGGGACCCGGCCAGGTGCAGGACGGACGCCAGGGGCACGCCCCAGTGTTCGACGGCCGCGCGGACGGCTTCCCGCACCTGCCGCTCGTCGCCCACGTCGGCGCACGCGTACCGGACCTCCCCCAGCTCCCGCAGCCGCCGCCACGCTTCGACGCGGGCGGCCCGGGCGCCTCCGGCGGCCAGGTGCTGCGGCCAGGTGTCCGGTGCGGGCAGCGGGGTCCGGCCCAGGACGAGGAGCCGGGTGCCGGGCGTCCGCAGGAGGTGGGCGGCGACCTCGGTGCCGACGCCGCCCAGTCCCCCGCTGACCAGGTGGAAGCCGTCGGCGGCGGGCGGGCCGGTCCGGGGGGCCGGTTCGGGCAGGGGGGCCAGGCGGCGGACCAGGCGGTGTCCGTCCCGGTGGGCGACCTCGGTGTCGGCGGGGACGCCGGCCACCTCGGCGAGCAGCAGGGGCACGGCGTCCCGGTCGTCCCGCGGGTCGAGGTCCAGGTGGACGCACCGCAGCCCGCCCAGCTCCTCCCGCAGCGACTTCAGGACGGCGCCGGCCATGGCGTGTACCGGGGAGGGGCGGTCCTCGGCGGTGACCGCCTGGGCGCCCGCCGTCACGTACAGCAGGTCGGTCCGGCACGGTCCGCCGGGCTGGTCCGCGAGGGCGCGGGCGAGCGCGAGCAGGGCGCGCGGGCCGGTTTCGGCTGCCGGGTCGGCGGCGGGGTCGGCGGTCTCGGCGGCGTGCAGCGCGCCGAGGTGCACGACGGCGTCGACGGGCCGTCCGTCGGCGGCGAGGGCCCGCAGCAGCGCGGTGTGGTCGGCCTCCTCGGTGAGGCGGATCTCGTGGCGGGCGGCGTCCTGCCGGGCGTACGCCGCTCCGTCGGTGACCTGGGTGCACAGTCCGCCGTCGGCCCGCAGCGCCCGCGCGAGGTGTCCGGACAGCTCCCGGGCCCGCGGGTCGCCGCCCGCGAGGACGAGGGTGTGGCGGCCGGGTGCCGCCGCGCCCGGGCGGTGGCGGGCGGACCGCTGCCACACCGGCCGCAGGAACCAGTCGGGCAGGGTGTCGGCCGTTCCCAGCAGGAGCTGGGCGGCGCGGACCTCCTCGTCGAAGGCGCCCGCCTCGAAGCTCTTGCGGAGCTTGGTGCGCTGGATCTTGCCGATCTCGGTCTTCGGGATGTCGTCGGCGGCGACCGGTACGAGGTGGGCGGGGCTGACGCCGATCTCCCGGGTCACCTTGCCGGCGATCTCCCGCAGGGCGGTGGCCCGGTCGTGCCCCGGGGCGAGGTGGACGAACAGGGCCAGCTCGTCGGTGGCCGCCGAGGGGCCGGAGCGCACCGCGCAGGCGGCGGTGAAGCTGCGCACGGCGCACGGGAGTTCCTCGACGCACGCCTCGATCTCGTGGCTGTAGTGGTTGACGCCGTTGACGATGATGACGTCCTTGGCGCGGCCGGTGATGTACAGCTCGCCGTCGCGCAGGAAGGCCAGGTCGCCGGTGTCGAACCAGCCGTCGTCGGTGAACGCCTCGGCGTTGGCCGCCGGGTTGTCGTGGTAGCCCCCGGTCACGGAGGTGCCGCGGACCTGGAGGCGGCCGACGTCGCCCTCGGCGAGCACCGTGCCCCGCTCGTCGACGGTGCGCATGGCGAAGCCGGGGTAGGGGCGGCCGCAGCTGACGAACGTCCCCTCGGTGCCGGGCGGTTCGGACGGCAGCACGGTGTCGGTGACCACCGAGCAGGTCTCCGACATGCCCCAGCCGGGGTGCATCACGTCCTGCGGCAGCCCGAACGGCTTCAGGGTGTGCAGGAACCGGCGGGCGTCCGCGGCCACCACGACCTCGCCGGCGTTCATCACCAGCCGCATCGGCGTCAGGTCCCACTCCCGGTCCCGGAAGCGGCCGGCCTGCGCGGCCAGCAGGCCGAAGGCGAAGTTGGGCGCCCAGGTTACGGTGACCCGGTGCCGGTGGGCGAGGTCCATCCAGCGCGTGGGGTCCGCCAGGACCCAGGAGGTCGGCGCGTGGACCTGCCGGCAGCCCAGGTACACGTCGCGCAGGTGGAACATGACCACGCCGGTGACGTGGTCGAGCGGGATCCAGTTCAGCGAGACGTCGCGGGCGCCGAGCCGGTTCATGGCCTCGGTGGCGGCGGACCGGGTCAGCACGTTGCGGTGGGTCAGGCGCACGGCCTTGGGCAGGCCGGTGCTGCCGGACGTCATCAGCATCAGGAGGAGGTCGTCCGGCCCGGCGGCGTACCAGTCGCGGTCCTCGGGCGCCTCCCGCAGCGCGTCGGCCGTCGTCAGCCGCAGCCCGTCCCAGTTCTGGCGGGCCGCCGCGTCGCGCAGGCCGCTCTCGGCGGCCGGGGAGCACACCATCCAGGGCCGCCCCAGCATCCGCCAGATGCCCTCCAGCTTGGTGAGCGCCGCCGAGGAGGTGGCGTAGGAGGCGGGGACGGTCAGCGGGACGGCGACGAAACCGCCGAGGACGCAGCCCCACAGCACGGCGAGGAAGTCCTCGCTGGCGTCGCACTGGAGGATCACCTGGTCGCCGGGGCGCAGCCCGGCCCGGCGCAGCCCGGCGAGGACCCTGGACGCCTCCGCGAGCAGGGCGGCGTAGCCGCGCCGCGTCTCGCTGCCGTCGGCGTGTACGTGCACGATGCCGCCCTGGCCGCGTTCGGCGGCGCGGGCCAGCGCCTGCGCCCAGCCGGACACGGCCGGTGCGGGCAGCTTCGGGCCCTCGCTCAGCGCGGGCACGGTTCCGGTCGCGGTGCCGGGCCCGTCGGCCGGTGCCGTCCGCCCGGCGCGGCGCGGGGGTCCGGCGTGCCGGCGGCCCAGTTCGGCGGGGGCGGCCTCCGGGCCGGCCTCGGCCGTGCGGACGCCGGGGACGCCGGCCAGGCGCCGCCGCCAGACTGCGGCGGCGGCGCGGTCCACGCGGGGCAGGGCGCGCAGCGCACCGGTGTCGAGCGCGCCGTCGGCGGTGCGGGGCAGGGCGTTGACCGCGGTGACGTGGACGGCGTCGTGCCCGGCCTCGGCGAGGGCCCGCTCGGCGCCCTCGGCGGCGTCCGCGCGGCCCTCCACCACGTACAGGTGCGGCGGCGCGCCGCCGGTGCCGGGCAGGGCGACCGCGTCGCGGATGCCGGGTACGGACAGGGCCGCCTCCGCCATCCCGGCCACCTCGGCCGCGCCGGTGCCGCGGTGCGTGGCCGGGGTGCGCGGGGGCGGTGCCGGGAGGCTGCCGATCCTGCGGTCCGGGTCCGCGCACACCGCGTGCAGCAGGTCCCGCAGGCAGCGGGCGAACTCCTCGGCCGTCGGGGCGTCGTACAGGTCGGTGGCGTACTCGACGTGCAGGTCGAGCCCGTCGGGCGTGCCGTCGCCGCCGTGCCGTTCGAGGACGTCGACGAAGAGGTCGAACTTGGCGGTGCCGGTGGCGGTGGGCCGCAGCGGCACCGCGCGGTCCGCCAGCCGCAGCACGGCGGGTTCGTTGTTCTGCAGCGCCAGCATGACCTGGAACAGCGGGCGGCGGCCGGGGCGGCGGGGCGGGTTCAGCTCGTCGACCAGCCGGTCGAAGGGCAGGTCCTGGTGGTCCAGTGCCGCCAGGTCGTGCGGGCGCAGCCGGCCGAGCAGCTCCCGGAAGGCGGGATCGCCACAGGTGTCGGCGCGCAGCACGAGGGTGTTGGTGAGCAGGCCGATCAGGTCGTCCAGCGCGGGTTCGGAGCGGCCCGCGACGGGCGTGCCGACGACGACGTCCTCTCCGGCTCCGCAGCGGGTGAGCAGGGCGCTCACGGCGGCGTGCAGCACCATGAACAGGCTGGCGCCCTCCGCTTCGGCCAGGTGCAGCAGGTCCCGGTGGAGTGCGGCGTCCGCGGTCTGGGTGACGTGGGCGCCGCCGCCGCGCGGGGACGCGGGGCGGGGCCGGTCGCCGGGCACCGTGCACTCCTCGGGCAGACCGGCCAGCGTCGCGCGCCAGTGGGCGGTCAGCCGCTCCAGCCGTCCCGCGCCGTCCGGCTTCGCGCCGTCCGGGTCTGCGCCGTCCCGGTCCCCGCCGTCCGGGGCCGCGGCGAGCAGGGCGCGCTGCCAGACGGCGTAGTCGGCGTACTGCACCGGCAGCGGCTCCCACGCCGGGGCCCGGCCCGCGCGGCGCGCCGCGTAGGCGGCGGCCAGGTCGTCGGCCAGGGGGCGCAGCGACCAGCCGTCGGCCGCGCTGTGGTGCAGCACCAGCAGCAGCGTGCGCTCCTCCCCGGTGCCGAACAGCCAGGCGGCCAGGGGGGTTTCGGCGGCCAGGTCGAAGCGGTGCCGGGAGGCGGCGGTGACGTGGGCGGCGATCTCCTCGGCCGGGCAGTCCACCCGGCGCAGCGGCGGGCGCGGCTCCCCCCGCGGCAGGACGCGCTGGTGGGGGACGCCGTCCCGCTCGGCGAACACGGTGCGCAGGCTCTCGTGCCGGTCGGCGAGGTCGCCGAGCGCGGCGTGCAGCGCCTCGGCGTCCACGCCGGAGCCGAGCGGCACGACCAGCGGGATGTTGTACGTGGCCGCCGCCTCGTCCAGCCGGTGCAGGAACCACATGCGTTCCTGGGCGTAGGACAGCGGGACGCGCTCGGGACGGCTGCCCGCGCCGAGCACCGGGCGGGCGGGGGCCGTGCCGGGCCCGTCGGGAAGCTGCCGCGCGAGCAGCGCGGGTGTCGGGCCGTCGAACAGGGCGGTGATCGGCACCTCGGCCCCGGTCTCGTGCCGCAGCCGGGCCAGCAGGCGGGTGGCGAGCAGGGAGTCGCCGCCGAGGTCGAAGAAGTTCGCGTCGGTGCCCACCGTGTCGCGCGGCAGCCGCAGCACGTCCTCGAACAGGGCGCACAGCAGCGCCTGACGGGGGTTCCGCGGCCGGGCTCCGGCCGCGGCGGCGGCGAAGTCGGGCGCGGGCAGGGCGTCGGTGTCGAGCTTGCCGTTGGCGGTCAGCGGGAGCGCGTCCACGCCGACGCAGGCCGCGGGGACCATGTGGTCGGGCAGGTGGGCCGCGGCGTGGGCGCGCAGCTCCGCCGGGCTCGGCGGCACCTGCCCGGCGGACACCGTGTAGGCGACGAGCTGCCGCACGTCGTCGCCGGAACCGCGGACGACGACGGCGGCCCGGGAGACCTGCGGGTGGGCGGTGAGGACGGCCTCGATCTCGCCGGGTTCGACGCGGAAGCCGCGCAGCTGGACCTGCTGGTCGGCGCGGCCCAGGTACTCGAGGGTGCCGTCGGCGCGGCGCCGCGCCAGGTCGCCGGAGCGGTACATGCGGGCGCCGGGCGGCCCGAAGGGGTCGTCGGGGAACCGCTCGGCGGTCAGCTCGGGCCGGCCGAGGTACCCGGCGGCCACGCCCGCGCCGGCCACGTGCATCTCGCCGACGGCGCCCGGGGGGACGGGGCGGCCGGCCGGGTCCAGCAGGTGCACCCGCAGGTCCGCCAGGGGCCTGCCGATGACGCTCGTCCGGCGGGGGTCCGTCAGGTCGGCCGGCGTGACGCGGTGGTGGGTGACGTGCACGGTGGTCTCGGTGATGCCGTACATGTTCACCAGGGCCGGGCGCTCCAGCCCGTGCCGTTCGGCCCACGGCCGCAGGCGCCCTGGGCGCAGGGCCTCGCCGCCGAAGACGACGTAGCGCAGGGTGCCCGTCGCGTCCGGAGCGCCCTCACGCTCCTGCTCGGCGTCCGCGTCCATGAGCTGTTCGAAGGCGGACGGCGTCTGGCTGAGCACGGTCACGCCCTCGCGGTGCAGCAGCCGCAGGACGTCGCGGGGCGAGCGGCTGACGGCGTGCGGGACGACGACGAGCCGGCCGCCGTGCAGCAGGGCGCCCCACATCTCCCACACCGAGAAGTCGAAGGCGTAGGAGTGGAACAGCGTCCACACGTCGTCCTCGCCGACGTCGAAGTGCTCGGCGGTGGCGGCGAAGAGGCGCACGACGGCCGCGTGCGTGACGGGGACGCCCTTGGGGCGGCCGGTGGAGCCGGAGGTGTGGATGATGTACGCGGTGTCCGACGGGCTCCGCGGGCCCGGCCGTTCGGGGCCGGTCAGCTCACCGGCCGGGCGGGCGGCGAGGTCCGCCGCGACGGCGGGGTCGTCCAGGACGAGGGCGGGCACGTCGCCGGCGGGGTGCGGGCGGGAGCCGGTCTCGGTGACGAGGAGGACGGGTGCCGCGTCGTCCATGACCAGCCGCAGGCGTTCCGCCGGGTGGCCGGGGTCCAGGGGGAGGTAGGCGGCGCCGGTCTTGAGGACGGCCAGCAGGGCGGGCAGCAGCCGCGGGCCCCGGGGCAGCGCCAGCGCCACCACCCGGCCCGGGGCCGCGCCGCGTTCGGCCAGCAGCCGGGCCAGGCGGTTGGCCCGGGCGTCGAGTTCCGCGTAGGTGAGCCGTTCGCCCTCGCAGGTGACCGCGACGCGCTCCGGCCGGGCCCGGACCTGCCGCTCGAACAGGTCGGTGAGGGTGCCGGTGACCGGGAAGTCGCGCACGGGGGCGTCGCGCGGGTGCTCGTCGGGCAGCAGCAGGTCCAGGTCGCCCACCGGCGTCGTGGGCCCGGCCTGCGCCATCCGGCGCAGGAGGTGCAGGAACCGGTCGCGGTGGAGGGCGAGTTCGTCCTCGTCGTACAGGGCGGGGTTGGCGTCGAAGGCCAGCCACAGCCCGCCGGCCCCGGACCCGGGCCGCACGGTGATCTGGAGGTCGTCGACGGCGCCGCCGGACAGGTGGTGCCAGGTGGCCGGGTGGCCGCCGAAGTCGAGCGACTCGGTGAACGGGACGATGTTCAGCACCGGCCCGTACAGCCGGCGTCCGGTCCCCAGCAGGTTCAGGTCGCGGCGGATGGACTCGCCCCGGTACTGCTGGTGGCGGCGCAGCAGCCGGACGTCCCCGGCGACCGCCCGGACCAGGTCGGCGACCGCCGTGCCGGGCTCGGCGGCCACGCGCAGCGGCAGCACGTCGGAGGCGGTGCCCGGGGTGCGCAGGGCGGCGCTGCCCAGCCGGCTCATCGTGGCCATGCCCAGCACGAGGTCGCCGGCGCCGGTCATGCGGTGCAGGTACGCGGCGACGGTGGCGGTCAGCAGGTCGGTGCGCGAGACGTCGAGCCGGGCCGCCGCCTGGGACAGCGCCCGCACGTCTGCGCTCTCCAGTTCCGCGGTGCGGCGCAGGAACGGGGCGACGGGCGCGGCGGTGCGGTGCGTGAGCCGTGCGGGCTCCGGCAGCCCGGCCAGCCGCCGCGACCAGTACGTCCGGTCGCGGGTGCGGCGTCCGGAGGCGAGGTAGGCCGCCTCCTCCTGCTGGAGCCGGGTCACGGACGCGAAGGCGGTGGGGGCGGGTTCGCGGCCCCGGGCCAGCGCGTTGTAGGTGTCGGCGAGGCGGCGGCCGAGGAGCTTGTAGCTGTAGCCGTCGAGCAGGATGTGGTGGGCCCGCAGCAGCCAGAGGTGGCGGTCGGGGGCGAGGGTGAGGAGGGTGTGCGCGAACAGCGGTTCCCTGTCCGGGGCCGCCGGTGTGGCGAGGTCCGCGCGGACCCGCTCCCAGGCGGCGTCCTCGGGGTCCTCGGCGTCGCTGACGTCGATCCGCCGCAGCGGCCAGGCGTCCGCGTCCGGTGCCCGGTGGCAGCGGGGGCCGTCGTCCGTGTCGAGGAAGCGCAGGGCGAAGGTGTCGGCCTCGGCCACGGTGCGGCGCAGGGCCGTCTCGAACAGGCCGGTGTCCAGGGCGCCGTGGATCTCCACCGCCTCCGCGGTGTTGTACGCGGCGTGGTCGGACGCGAGCCGTCCGGCGTACCAGAGCCCCTCCTGGGCTCCGGACAGGGGCCGGTGGCCGTCCTCGCGGAGTGACTCCTCGTGGAGTGACATGGCACAACCCTCACGTGGCAGCTCGTAACGTCCCGGCCCGGGCGGGCCCGGCCGGGCGGACCAGGGGTGCGCCCTCGGCCCGCGGAACGGGGAAGGCCGGTCGCACGCCGGGAGCGCGGGGCCGGCACGGCCCCGCCGACGGTCCTGCAAGTGGCCCCAGAGTGCGGTGGACCGGCGGTCCCGCTCAAGCCCGGACCTTCGCCCGCGCCGCAATTCAGGTATTTCCCTGAAGAACGCGCGGGCGGGGATAGCGCCGCCCCCGGCGGGCTTTAAGGAATTCCCGCAACTTCTCCCCGGTCCTGCGCCGCGGGTGGATTCGTCCGCCCTGGCGGTGCACCCTCGCAACGGGCGTCGGGCATTCGGGCTCCGGCGGTGACGGCTGTGCCCCACTGCGTAGTTGAGAGAAAGCAAACGGCGGAAGGAAGGCTGGCGGTATGCACCGTGAGTTGTGTCCGGTCGAGACGCTGTACGTCGGGCAGCGGAGCCGGGCGGTGCTCTCCTGCACCCTGCGCGGACAGGTCGACGTCAAGGCGCTGTCGGCGGCGTTCGACGCGCTGACGCAGGCCCACCCGACGCTGCGCGCCCGCATCGCGCAGGACGGCCAGGGCTTCGCGCTGCACCTCCTCAGCGAGGAGGAGCGGCCCCGGCTGGTCACCCGCACCGGCGGCGAGGAGGCGTACGCGGCGGAGCTGAACGCGCCCCTGCCGGTCGGGGGGCCGCTCAGCCGCGCGGTCCTGGTGAGCGCGCCGGAGGGCGACCGCCACCTGTTCGTCCTCGTCGTGGACCACACGGTCACCGACGGGCACAGCGGCATCGCCGCGCACAACGCCCTGTGGGACCACTACCGGGCCCTGGTCGGGGGCGGCACGGACGAGGGGACGGCCGCCGCGCCCGCCCCGGCCGCCGCGCCCGCCGACGACCGGGTGCACGCCGCGGAGCCCCCGCACTGGCCGCGGCCCGTCAGCCTGCTGCTGCCCGAGGCCGACCCGGCGGCCACCGCCGCCCACCTGGAGCGGCGCGTCGAGGAGGTCCGGCGGCACCCCGTCCAGCTCGTGCCCTACGACGTGCCGCGTCCGGCCGCCGGTGACGCCGGACCGGACCCGGAACCGGCCGGTGGCGGCGGCCACATCGAGTCCCGCCGGCTGACGCTCGACGAGGAGCACACCGCCCGGCTGCGGCGGACGGCACGCGAGGCGGACCTGTCCGTGCACTCCCTGGTCGCCGCCGCGCTGCTCACGGCGGCACGGCGCCGCCTGGAGGGCGACGGCCCCCGCACCCTGGGCTGCCTGTCCCCCGTGGACCTGCGGTCCCGGCTGTCCCCGCCGCTGCCCGCCACGGTCATGGTGCCGGCCGTCACCAGCCACCTCCAGACCGTCGACGTCGCCGGGGACAGCGACCCGGCGGAACTGGCGCGCACCGTCCACACCCGGCTGCGCGACTCCATCGCCCGCGCGGACCAGGACCACGAGATGCGGATCATGCCGGAGATCCCCCGGAACCCGGCGTTGCAGATGGCCACCGTGATCGTCACGAACATGGGCGTCGTCCCCGGCCCCCGGCTCCCGGCCGGGCTGCACGCCACCGACGTCCGCCTGGTGCCGGCCCGTGAGCACTACTTCCCGCAGGCGGGCCGCAGTCCCCTGATGGCGTGCGTCGTCTCCTTCGAGGGGCGGCTCGCCATCGAGTTCCCGCACTTCACCGCCTGTTTCAGCCCCTCCTTCATGCGGGCCTTCCGCGACGACGTCCTCGCCGGGCTCCACGCCTTCGCGGACGCCGCCACGCCCCTGCCCGCGCCCGCGAACGCCCGGTGAGGCCGGCCACCCCGGCCCACCGCGTCCGACCGCACCGGCTGCCACAAGGAGCACTCCCCCATGAGCACCGTCAGCCACCTCCCCACCCCCCTCGCGCTGCTGTCCCGGGCCCAGGCGGGTGACGAGCAGGCGATGAACCACCTGCTGGACGGGATCACGCCGTACGTCGCACGGCTGTGCCGGTCCGTCACCCACGACGACGGCGCCGACGCCGCCCAGGAGGCGCTGTTCGCCATCTACCGGGGCCTGCCCACCCTGCGCGAACCGGCCGCGTTCTACGGCTGGGTGCGTGCGGTGACGCTGCGCGAGGCCATCCGCACCGTGAAACGCGCGGGGGACGAGGGGGTCCCCGTGCAGGTGGACCTGGGCCAGGAGGCGAACCCGCTGGACGCCGTGCACATCAGCGACGTCCTGGACCGGCTGTCCACCTCCCACCGGCAGGTGCTGACCCTGCGCGCCTACGGGCTCAACGAGGAGGAGATGGCCCGCGTCCTCTCCCTGCCGGTGGGGACGGTGCGGTCCCGGCTGCACCGGGCCCGCCGCCGGTTCCGGGAGGCGTGGCTGCCCTCGGCCGCCTAGGGGCCGCCGGTGCGGGCCCGCGCGCGGGGCGGGGGCTCCCGCCCCGCGGGGACGGCGGCCGTGCGGGGCCCGGCGGCCGACGCGCCGGGCCGGCCGGCTACTCGACGAAGTCCGGCAGGACGCGCGGTGGCCACTGCCCCGCGGCGAACATGCCCAGTCCGTGGGCGCGCGCCACGAGCGCGGGGCGGTTGGGCGCGTCGAACCTGCGCAGCAGCCGTCCCACGCGGTACTCGACTCCCTGACGGCTCATGTAGAGGCGGCTGGCCAGCTGGACCGTCGACGCGCCGCTCGCCACGCCCTCGACGACCCGGGCGTCGAGTTCGCTGAGGGTGTGGCGGCCGTGCAGTGCCGCCCCGTCCGGATCACCGGTGTGGTGGAGCAGGATGACGAGTCCGGACAGGCCCTCCGAGCCGGCCACCCCCACGGCCGTCAGGTGCGCGCAGAACGTCCGCCCGGCGCCGTCCCGCCCGGTCACCCGCTCCGTGAACGAATCCGACCGGCCCTCGGTGAGGGCGGCGAACCGGTACCGCAGGCTCTCGGGCCGCTGGGCGAGGAGGTCGCACAGGTCACGGCCGCATATCTCGCTCGGGCTCAGGCCGAACAGCCCGGCGAATTCCGCCTCCGCGGCGGTGATGGTCATGTCCCGGGCGGACGCGTGGGCCGTGTAGGCACGGCGGCGCCGGGGGTGACCGGTCTCTTGCGGAACGGCTGGGGAAACGAGGTCGACGGCCGCTTTTCCGGTGCCGGGGGAAGAAAGGGCGGGGGAAAGAGAAGGGAGGGGGGAGGGGGAGGAAGCGGTGCTGCTCGTGGTGACCATGAACGTAGCCGTCTTTCTGTGTACGTGGGGGGCGGGCGGAAAACGCGTCATGGTCGCTGGACAACGTTGTCGAGGTGTTCACGCCTCACGTCGCCGCGCCCGACGGGGTTTCCCGACCATCACCGCTGTGCCCTGGTTACGGACTGCCGGAGCCACCGCCGCTCTTGTGGAATCGGCTGGCGGCACCCACACAAGCGGCCGCCGCGACGATCCCTGTGGCCAACCTCCGTAGGGGGCCCGACGGGACGCGAGGGGGCACGGGAACCTCCGGAGACAGGGGGAAAGATCACTTCGGGCCAGCACTCCGCAGGCTAAAGCGGGCCAACGCCCCAGGCAAGGGCTCGTCTGGCAGGACCGACGCTTCACCGACGGCTTTCACCCAGGCTTCATCTGGCCGGTTCACGACGGTGCCCGGCGTGTCCCGTGTCGGACCGGTCCAGGCGACACTTCTTGAACACGCGCCCCGGCCACGTGCCCTCGTTGCCCACGAACGCGACCGGCCCCCACGGGCCGGCGGCCACGGGCAGCGCTCCCGGCCGGGGCGGGGACGGGCGGCGGGCGGGCCCGGTCAGTCCGGCGCCGCGGCCGTCCGCGTCCGGGTGCCACCCCACGGGCCGGCGGTGGCCGCCTCGCGCAGGGCCGCCAGCAGGCCGCGCAGCGCGGGCTGCCCGGTGGCGGACTCCCGGGCGGCGGCCGAGATCACCCGGACGGGCTCGGGGTCGCGGACCGGGCGGACGACGACGCCGGGGTGCCGGGCCCGCAGCCCCAGCCCCGGCATCAGGCCGATGCCGAGACCGGCCGCGACGAAGCCCTGGGCGGTGGCGTAGTCCTCGCTCTGGATGACGAAGCCGGGGCTGAACCCGGCCGCCGCGCAGGCTTCGAGCACCGGTTCCAGGCAGGGGCCCGGCGGTTCGCTGCCGACCCACCGCTCGCCGGACAGCTCGTGCAGCCCGATGACGTCCTCGCCCGCGAGCGGGTGGCCCAGCGGCAGCACCGCGGCGTACGGGTCGTCGAGGAGGTGGACGAGCCGGAAACCGTCGCCGACGAGGCCGCGCGTCCGGATGACCACGGCCAGGTCGGCGTCTCCCCGCGCCACCTCCCGCACCGGGTCCCGCGGATCGGTGAGCCCGAGATCGACGCGGACGCCGGGATGCTCCGTGCGGAGCCAGGCCAGGGCGGGGGCCACCAGCGTGGAGCCCGCCGTGGCGAAGTAGCGCACCGACAGGCTGCCGGTGCGTCCGGCGCGGAGGTCGGCGAGGGCGGACTCCGCCCGCGCGACCGCCGCACCGATCAGGGCCGCGTGCTCGGTGAGCAGCGATCCGGCGGCGGTGGGCCGCACCCCGCGGCCCACCCGTTCGAGCAGCGCCGTACCGGCCTGCTTCTCCAGCGCCGCCATCTGCTGACTGACGGCGGACGGGGTGTAGCCGAGGTGCGCCGCGGCAGCGGTGATGCTTCCGCTGGTGACCACGGCGCGCAGCACGTGCAGCCGCCTCACGTCGAGCATGAAGCACAGCTTAAAACACCTGTGAGAAACGTTCGCTTGTCCTCACGCGTGCGCTGGGCCATCGTCGAAGCGCCGGTACCGGGCGAGCGGCTGGACCGGCCGCGGAACCGGCCACCGGACCGCTGGTCCGCACACCGCAGCACGCGGGGCCGCGTACCGGCCCGCACACCGAAGCGCGCAGGACCGCGCGCAGGGCGAAGGGGGAAGCATCGTGCACAGCGCTCCACGGGGCCTGCGGGGCGGCGTACGGGTGGCCGTGCTCGCCCTGCTGTGGGGCTCGACCTTCCTGTGGACCGACCTGGCGCTGCGCGGACTCTCCCCGCTCCAGGTCACGTTCGTCCGCTGCCTGCTCGGCGCGCTCGTCCTCAGCGCCGTCTGCTGCGTGACCGGGCGGCGCCTGCCCCGGGGCGTCCCCGTCTGGCGCCACATCGCCGTCGCGGCCCTCTTCTGCAACGCGCTGCCGTTCGCGCTGTTCGGTGTGGGCCAGCAGACCGTCGGCTCCGGCCTCGCGGGCGTCCTCAACGCCACGACCCCGCTCTGGTCGGTCTGCCTCGGACTCGCGCTCGGCACGGAACGCGGACTCCGCCCGGCCCGTCTCGCGGGCCTGCTCCTCGGCTTTACCGGCACGGTGGTCATCCTCGCCCCGTGGCGCACGGCCGGGGCATTCGGCTGGGGGGTCCTCGCCATCCTCGGCGCGGCCGCCAGCTACGCCGTCGCGTTCCACTACATGGGCCGCACCCTGGCTGGCCGGGGAGCGCCCACCATCTCGCTGTCCGCCGCCCAGCTCGTCGCCGCCAGCGGACTGGCCGCCCTCGCCCTGCCGTTCGGCGGCCTGGAGGCGGCCGATCCCGGCCCGACGGTCCTGGTCGCCGCCCTCGTCCTCAGCGTCGCGTGCACCGCGGCCACCTTCCACCTCACCTACCGGATCATCAACGATGAGGGCGCCACCAACGCGGCGGTGGTCGGCTATCTGCTGCCCGTGGTCTCCGTCCTCCTCGGCGCGGTCGTCCTCGGCGAAGACCTGAACGCGCGGGTGGTGCTGGGCGCGGCCGTGGTCCTCCTGGGCGTCGGGATGACACGGCGGAGCGGGACGACGGCGGCCCCGGTCACCGGCGACGCGGCCGCCGCGCCGCACATACCGGGACGAACAGCCGTCCGGGTTGAAGGAGCGACGGACACCGGATCATCCTTGCGGCCATGAGCCTGCGACCTGCCGCCCACGACGCCCTCCACGGGTCCGGTCCGCGTGACTACGCACTCGACTACGCCCTCGTGGACGTGGAGACCTCCGGGTTCGTCCCGCGGCGGGACCGCGTGCTGTCGGTCGCGGTGGTGACCATCGGGCCGGACGGGGAGCAGACCGGGGAGTTCTCGACGCTGCTGGACCCCGGGTGCGACCCCGGCCCCGTCCAGGTCCACGGGCTGACCCTCGAACGGCTGCGCGGGGCGCCGTCCTTCGGCCAGGTCGCGGGACGGATCGGGGCGCTGTTGCAGGACCGGGTCCTGGTGGCCCACAACGCGCAGTTCGACTACGACTTCCTGGCCCACGAGTTCGCGCGGGCCCGGCTGTTCCTGCCCGTCTCGCAGCGGCTGTGCACGCTGGCCCTGAACCGGCAGGTGGACCCGCCCACCGACGACATGAGGCTGGGCACCCTGGCCGCCCACTACGGCGTACCGCAGACCCGGGCGCACGACGCGCTGGACGACACCCGGGTCCTCGCGGGGATCTTCCGCGCCACGCTCAGGGAGGCGGCCCGGCTCGACCTGCCGCTGCCGCTCGTGCCGTGCCCGCCCCGGCAGGACGCGCAGTTCGCGCCCAGTCCCCCGAAGACGCCCTGCGCCTACCGCAACCCGGGGCGGCTGGCCCCGGGCGGGCCGCTCGTGCAGGGCATGAAGGTGGCCGTCACCGGGGAGACCGCGACGGCGCGCGCCGAACTGGTGGCGCGGGCGGTCGCGGCCGGGCTGAACGTCATGGCCTCGGTCAGCCGCCACACCAGCGCGCTCGTCACGAACGAGCGGGCCTCCGGATCGGCGAAGGCCCGGCGGGCCGCCGCCGAGGGCGTGCCGGTCATCGACGAGCACACCTTCCTCCGGCTGCTCGGCGCCGTACGCCCCGGAACGCCCCACCACGCGGCGGCGCCGTCGGCCGCCGTGGCGGCCCCGGCAGCGGCTCCCGCCCCGGCCGCCGCACCCGCCGCTCCGGGAACACCCGCCGCGCCCGCCGCCCCGGAAGCGCCTGCCCCGGGCGCCGTCATACCGCCCGCCGCCGCCCCGCCCGCCGTCGTCCCAGCCCAGCGGCGTCCGGTGCCGTCCGGCACCGCCGGGGGCACGGCGTCGGGCGGTCCGCTGGCCGGCCGACGCGTGCTTGTTCTGGGCGGCACGCACCCCGCCGCGGTCGGCGCCCGCACCCGCGTGGTCGAACTGGGCGGTTCCGCCGCCGTCAACCTCTCGCGCAGCGTCACCGACGTCGTCCTCCTCACCGGCGGGGAAGGCGACCGCCGCATGCGGCGGATCACGGAACTCGAAGTCCCGGTGCACGAGGAACGCTGGCTCGACGCCCCGACGGCCGCCGCGCCCGCCGGGGAGACCGGCGGGACGGAGTGGAACACCGTCCGGCCGCAGGCGCCGCACGTGCTTCCGCGCGGCGGCGTCATCGACCTGCCGGTGCCACCGTCCGCGGCGCCCGCGCCCCCGTGGCACGTCACCGCGGCCTGGGCGCCGCAGGACGCGTGCGAGGTCGACGTCGTGGCTTTCGTGCTCGACGAGGACGAACAGGTCACCTTCGACGAGGACTTCGTTTTCTACAGCGCCCCGGAGAACCCCGCGGGCACGGCCCGCCTCCTCACCGACGGCCCCGCCGAGCAGACCATCGCCCTCGACCTCGCGGCCCTCCCGCCGGGCTCCCACAAGGTCGTCGTCGCGGCCGCCATCGACGGCGACATGACGTTCGGGGACGTCGGCGCCGTCCAGGTCACAGCCGCACCCGGCAGCGGCGCCGCTCCCCTGGCCCGGACGACCCTGGACGCCGCCACCACCGAACGCACCCTGCTCCTCGCCGAGCTGTACCGCCGCGGCCCCCTCTGGCGCTTCCGCGCCGTCGGACAGGGCTACGACCACGGACTCGCGGAGCTGGCGCGCGGCTACGGCGTCGCCGTCGCCGACTGAGCGGACCACCCGGGCGGGCCCGCTGGAGCCGACGCGGGCCGGGCGCGGGCCCGGACCGGACCGGCTCTTTCAGCTACGAGAACGGGCTCCCCGGCGAATTCCCGCACGCCTACCGCATCCTGGGCACCGGCGAGACACCCCCGGCCGACCCCGCCTACGTCAACCACCGGCTGCGCCTGGGCGAGGTGGAGGAGTGGACCGTGCACCACGACTCCACGAGCCAGCCGGGCTGCCGGGCGGGCGGCACTGCACCTGGGGTACAGCGTGCCGGTCACGGTGTGCCGGGCACCAGTCCGGCCCGGTAGGCGAGGACGACGGCCTGGACGCGGTCGCGCAGGCCGAGTTTCGCCAGGATGCGCGACACGTAGGTCTTGACGGTCTCGGGCGTGATGAACATCGCCGCGGCGATCTCCGCGTTCGACAGCCCCTCGGCGATCAGTCGGAGCACTTCCAGCTCGCGGGGGGCCAGCGCACGCACGACGTCCTGTCCGGCCGACCGGGAGACGTCGGCCGGTCGCAGGTGCTGGGCGAAGTGGCCGATGAGGTGGCGGGTGACGGCGGGTGCCAGCAGGGCCTCGCCCCGGGCGACGGTCCGGATGCCGTTGACCAGCTCCGCCGGGGGCGCGTCCTTGAGGAGGAAGCCGCTCGCTCCGGCGCGCAACGCGTCGTAGACGTGGGCGTCGACGTTGAACGTGGTGACGACCAGTACCTTCGGCGCGCCCTCGGTACCGGGGCCGGCGAGCTGCCGCGTCGCCTCGATGCCGTCGAGCAGGGGCATCCGGATGTCCATCACGATCACGTCGGGGCGCAGCCGCCGTGCGGCCCGGATCGCCTCGTGGCCGTTCCCGGCCTCCCCGACGACCTCCATGTCGGGCTGCGCGGAGAAGATGGTGACGTAGCCGGTCCGCACCAGCGCCTGGTCGTCGCAGACGAGTACACGGATCGGTGGCGGCGCATCGTTCACGGGGTCACTCCTGAAGGGGCCTGGACGGAATCGTGGCGCGGACCGCGAACCCGCCCCCGGGCCGGGAACCGGCCTCCAGTTCACCATCGAGCATCCGCACCCGTGTACGCAGCCCGGCCAGCCCGCGTCCGCCCGCGGGGCCCGGGCTCCGCGTGACCGGTGCGGCGGCGGGTCCGTCGGTGGTCACCTCGATCCCGATGTGCTCGTCACCGTCGCCGCCGTGCCGGAGCAGGACCCGGGTCGGCATCCCGGCCGCGTACTTCACGGCGTTGGTGAGCGCCTCCTGCACCACCCGGTACGCGGCCAGCTCCACGTCCGCGCGCTGCGGCCGCCGCTCGCCCCGCTCGCTGAACTCCACCGGCTGACCCGACCTGCGGGCCTGCTCGACCAGGTCCCCCACCCGGCCCAGGGCGGGTGCCCGGCCCGCACCCGCCGGGCCCGCGGACTCCGGCTCACCGGTCGCCTCCAGGACGCCGAGCAGGTACCGCAGTTCCGTCAGCGCCCGACGGCCGGTGTCGCTGACGGCCGTCAGTCCCTCGCCGACGCGTTCCGGCGCGGACGTGAGCAGGAACTGTCCCGCGTCGGCTTGGACCACCATGGCCGTCACGTGGTGGGTGACCACGTCGTGCAGTTCGCGGGCGATCCGCGCCCGTTCGGCGGTCGTGGCCGCCTCGGCCGTCAGCCGCCGCCGCTCCGCCTCCTCCCTCCGCCGCGTGCGCACCGTGCTCCCCACCAGCCAGGCCGCGGTCAGGGCCAGGGAGAACGCGAGATAGTCCGGCACCGACTGCGGTGAGCCGAGGCGGTCCAGGACGACGGCCAGCCCGGCGTACCCCGCACTCGCCACGGCCGCCAGACCGCGGCGGAAGCGGATCTGGTGGGCCCCGGCGGAGTACAGGGCCAGATACAGCCCCACGCTCGCGAACGTCGTCGCGAAGCCCAGCGCCTGGTGCACGGCGAATGCGCCCGCGACGACGGCCAGACAGGCCGCGGGCCACCTGCGGCGGACCGCCAGCGGCACGGTCTGGGCCAGGACCAGCCCGACGCCCAGCACGTTCGCCGACCGCCCGGGCAGATCGCCGATCTGCGCACCGACCTGGGACAGGGTCGGCACGAAGGCCAGCAGGGCGAGCGTCACGGCGAGGACACCGTCCTTGAGGAGAGCGTCCCGCTCCTGCCACCGGCCGAGCGGCGCCCGGAGCAGCGGGAGGCCCCGGAAAGCCTGACGGCGCATCACGTCTGTTCCCTCCAGTCGGTCCGGCTCAGTGGCCCGCGCGCCGGCGGGGCTTGACCCCACCGTTCCGGTGGGCGAGGACGAGCATCGGAACGGCGAGAGCCACGCCGATGAGGACGGGCACGATCGACGCCTCCAGACCGAAACCGCCGCCGGTCAGGAGGGCGGAGCCGTGGACGTCGACGGTGAACAGGCCCTCGGGGGCGTGTCCGGAGACCGGAATGCCGAGCAGCTGCTGCGTGGTGTTCCAGGCGAAGTGCAGACCGGCGACGAACCACAGGTTACGCCGCCACAGGAACGCGGCTCCGAGGAGGACGCCCGCCTCCAGTGCGATCGCCAGTCCGCTCCACGCGTTCGCACCCGGGGCTCCCAGGTGGGCGACACCGAAGAACAGCGAGGTGACCACGATGGCGGCCCGGCTGCCCCACAGCTGCTCAAGAGCCTGGAGGGCAAGACCGCGGAACAGCAACTCCTCGGTGACCGCGGCGCCGATCTGCACCGCGACCGCGGTCCAGACGACCGGCATGAAGCCGTCACCCGCCCAGGAGAACGAGTAGCCTCCGAACGCCGTGATCAGGAGGGCGGAGACGAGGATGAAGCCCAGGCCGATCCCGCCGCCCAGCAGCGCCTCCCGGCCGGCCCCGGACCGGGCCGTCTCCGGCGTGGAGCGTCGTGCGACACGACGCATGACCCAGCAGTACACGGCCACCGCGGCGACCGCGCCCAGCACCGGCACCGGGCCGGGCCCGGTCGCCGTCAAAACCGAGACCAGGCCGACGCCGACGATTCCCGCCGTCATCCAGCCGAGCGGAGAACGCGCGATCCGACCGAAGCGGCCGCCGTCCCCGCCGCGGTCCTCGGCCGGGCCGGAGCCCGTAACGTGTCGTGTGGCGGATGCCGTGCCCATGGTGACCTCCCCGGTACCGGTCACACCTGCGGCGACCTGACGGCCACGCTAGAAACTGGCGGACGTCCGCGAATCACCCGTGCAGGGACAGCCCCTGTAGCTCCCACGGGGGACACACCACCCGCCCCCGCCCCTTACGGCACGGGACGCGGCCGAAGCACGCAGTATCGAGCTGCACGGCCGCCCATTGTCGTGAGCGGTCCACTGCCAAGATGGGCGCATGACCAGTCGGGATCTTCAGGTTGCGATCCTCGGCCGCTCCGGGGAGCGGCCGCCACTAGGTGCTCGCGCCCTGCCTCACGGCCAGGTAGATGCGTTGCGATCCTCGGCCGCTCCGGGGAGCGGCCGCCACTCGTCCACGTGGAGTCGCTGGCCTCGGCGCTGTACGTCGTTGCGATCCTCGGCCGCTCCGGGGAGCGGCCGCCACACCAGCAAGGACACCGTCATGGACTCCGTCTTCGGGTTGCGATCCTCGGCCGCTCCGGGGAGCGGCCGCCACTGTCGGCGCCGCTGCGGTTCATGAGGGCGTGGACGTCGTTGCGATCCTCGGCCGCTCCGGGGAGCGGCCGCCACGGGCCAGTTGAAGCGCCGGACACCGTGCCAGGGGTAGTTGCAATCCTCGGCCGCTCCGGGGAGCGGCCGCCACTGGAGGAGGACGGCGCCGACACGCAGGCCCTCATCGAGTTGCGATCCTCGGCCGCTCCGGGGAGCGGCCGCCACTCCCCCGCGAGCTTCGGGCTCGACTCGGAGGGGATGAGTTGCGATCCTCGGCCGCTCCGGGGAGCGGCCGCCACGGTGCTGCGCAACACCAAGGCGTGCGGCGTCATCCGGTTGCGATCCTCGGCCGCTCCGGGGAGCGGCCGCCACGGCTTTGACGTGCGCAGGGAAAGGTAGCGCATCGCGCTTGTCGAGGGATTCGGGGGAGCGGATACGGAGCTATCGGGCATTCTGCTTCGGTGCGGTTCGCGTGTCGTGTGTGTGCTTCTGGTTCCGAAGTCCGGGTGACGGTCTCAGAGGACGAGGTCCTGACGGTGGGGTTGGGTCTGGGCGGTGCCCAGAGTCTGGACGTCGTCGAAACCGTGGTGGGGAAGCCGGTAGATGCGGATGCTGTCGCAGGTCGTGTCGATGGTGGCGTCGATGCGGTCGAGCAGCCGGAGGAGGTCCTTCTCGTCAGCGACTATTTCGAAGACGGACTTCTGCACGCGCAGTCCGTGTCCTTCGCACAGTTTGGCGACTCGGCGGAGCCGTCGTCGGCCTTCCGGGCTGGTGGTGTCGACGTCGTAGGTCAGCAGGAGGTCCATCAGGCGGCCGTCCAGGGCAGGTAGCCGGGTAGTTCGCCGCGCAGGTGGCGGGAGAGCAACCGGGCCTGGACAACGGGGAGGAGCCCGGCCGGGACGTCTCGTCCGGCGAGGGGGTGCTCCCAGGTCTGGAGCTTCCATTCCTGCCATGCGCTGATGACGGTCTTGCGTCCGTCCTCGGTGAGTCGGACGGCACCTCCCGCCAGGTGCTCGAAGTGTTCGGGACGGAGCTGGCGGCGGTTGAGGAGGGTGAGGGCGAAACGGTCGGCGAGGACGGGGCGGAACTCCTCCATGAGGTCCAGGCTGAGTGCGGGCTTGCCGGGGCGCAGGCCGTGGAGGTAGCCGATGTAGGGGTCGAGCCCGACCTGTTCGGCTGCGCCGTGGACGAGGCCGCGCAGGAGTCCGTAGGCGAAGGAGAGGAGCGCGTTGACCGGGTCGGTGGGCGGCCTGCGGTTCCGGTGGAGGAAGGCCGGGATGCCCTCGGCCGGACGGAAGACGTGCTGGAGGGCGCTGAAGTAGGCGCGTGCGGCGGCGCCCTCGATGCCCATGAGGGTGTCGATGCCGTCGGCTGCGGCGGTTGCCGCGAGGGCGTCGGCGAGGTCGGCGGCCGCTGCGCGGATCTGCGCCCGTGGGCCGGGGGCGGCGTCGCGGGCGGCACGCAGGAGAATCCACCGGCTGTTGCGAATCTTGCCCGCCACCATGTTGCGGGCGATGCCGACTCTGGTGTCGTGGTCGTCGTGGAGTTGGTGCTGTGCGTGGCGGAGGAGGACGTTGCCGCGCACGGCGCCGTCGAGGCGTGCGAGGTAGCGGCCGCTGCGGCTCATCCAGGTGATGGGCCGGGCGTCCTGCGCGCAGCGGGTGATGAGTTCAGTGGAGAGGTTGACGTGCCCGTAGAGGACGATGCCGTCGAGCCGACGCAGGGGCAGGGTCCGGCGACCGGGCGCGTCGGGGAGGCGGACGCGGACGGTGTCCTCGTCGAGCCGGAGGTCGGCGCCCTGGGTCTGGACATAGAGGGTGTTGAGGAGTTCGGTCGTCACGCGCTTTCCGGGTCGGCTTCGAGGTGGTAGAGGTCGTCGAGGGCTCGGTGGTAGCGGCGGGTGCCGGTGAGGACCTTCGGCATGCACCCGGTGGCCATGGAGCAGCGGCGGCAACGGGTGTCCGCGACGGGTGCGGGCAGCCGTGCGGAGGTGAGGAGCGCTCGCACGGTCTCGGTGAGGCGCAGGACGGTGTCGCGCAGCGGCCCGTCGATGATGACGGGGTGCCGTCTCCGGTCGGCTGCCGAGTAGACGGCGGCTTCGGCCACGGGGCGGTGGAACATCTCCTCCAGGCACAGCGCCTGCGCGGTGGCCTGGATGTCGGCGGGTCCGCCGGGGTGGTAGCGGCCGGACTTGTGCTCGATGGGCAGGACACGGCCGTCGGCGTGGATCTCTACGGTGTCGCAGATACCGGTCAGCCCGTATCCGTCGTGCCAGACGGGCAGGGCGTGCAGCGTGCGGACGGTGCCACGGCCCCGGTTGCCGGGGGTGTCGACACGTTGGTGCAGGAGAGTGCCGCGGATGGTGGCAGCGTCGTCCTCGAAGGCGTCTTCCAGCAGGATGAGTCCGCATTGGCGCGGGCAGTAGGCGTAGTGCTCCAGGGCGGAGAGGGGAACTTGGAGCAGCTCCCCCTCCCCGCCCAAGCCCGGGGCGGGGCGTGTGGTGCTCACCCGACGGCTCAGGAGTCCGGCAGGAGCGAGGCGAGCGTGACGCCGGGCGGCAGGTCGGTGTCACGGACCTCGACGGTGCCGTAGTCGGCGAAGCTGCGGGCGCTGGCGTCACCGCGGGGTTTGACGGCGATGCGGTCGAAGAGCATGTGGGAAGGGGCACGGCCGAAGGCGTCGTCGTGGGTGAAGACGTACAGCCCGCGCAGGGCGAGGCCGGCGCGTGCGGCGGCGCGGTCGTGTTCGAACATGAGCGTGAAGGCCCGCCAGAACGCCGCGAGGTCGTCGGAGGTGACGCCGGTCTTCTGGGCCAGGGGGGCGCTGAAGTGGCCGGTGCCTTTGTAGAGGCCGTAGGGGACGACGTGCTTGGAGCCCATCTCGGTCTCCTTGCCCTTGTTCTTGCTGTCCGGCTTGACGTTCGTGTCGTTCCAGGCGTCGACGTCTTCCTGCCGGGTGGGGGTGACCCGGGTGATGCCGACGTCGAGCGGGGTGACGGGGTCGACGGAGCGGGCGAAGCCGATCTGCACGGGTCCCTGGACGCGTCCTGCCTGCTTGTCCCGCTTGCCGGTGGTCATCACCGCTCCGAACATGCGCACGTCGAAGAACGTCCGGCACATCCACGCCTGCGCGGACTGCTTGTCGGTGGCGGTGTCGGCGTAGGCCCGCTCGTGCTGGGCGTTGAGCGCGGTTCCGGCCTCGACGTAGATCTCGAAGCCCGCCTTGTTCTCGACGCTGTTGATCACTGCGACGGTGTTGCGGATCTTGCGCTTGATGGCGACGTCGGTGATCAGTCCCTGCCCGGTGATCGGGTCGGTGCGCGGGATGCCGCCGTTGTCGGGGTCACCGTTGGGGTTGGAGTCGACCGCTTCGATGAGAAAGACGAAGTCGTGCTTGCGGGCGGGGTCCAGGTGTGCTGCGGTCATGTCGTTCATTCCTGTGCTCTGCTGGTACGGGTCGTGGCGGTGTGCTGTCAGGCGGCTGGTTCCGGCGGTGTCTCCGGGGTTCCTTCCTGCGACGCCTTCTTGGCTTTCCTGGCTTCCGCGCCCTCGCGGGCGGCGGCGAAGTGCTCGGCGCGCTGGTGCTCGTAGCCAGTGATGAAACGCCCTTGTTCGATGGGGGTGAGGTGCAGGGGCAGGTCGTCGTGGAGCTTCGCGTAGATCTCGGTGATCCGCTTCTCCAGTGAGACGCCAGCGCCCCTGTTGTCGCGCCGCAGCCGCTTGAGGTGCGCGTTCGCGTTGACCCGCAGATGCCTGAGGGTGGCGTTCGGCGCGGTGACGGCCGTGCTGAAGTGCTTGTCGCGCAGGGTGGTGTTGAGGTCGGGCAAGGCTTCGCGCTGGATCTCCTCCAGGACGGCGAAGAGACGGCCGGAGAGGTAGGCGGGGTCGGTGCTGTGCGGGTCCAGAGTCGGCATCACGTGGTTCTCTTCGTCGGCGGAACGGTTGAGGATCAGGCGCAGCAGCGCGATACGCGGAGCGTCGATTCGCCGGTCGGCGTGGATGCGCTGGAGCACCAGGGGCAGCGTGCGGGCGGGCGGGGGGTCGCCACGGAGTGCGGAGCGCAGGAGTTCTGACTCCAGCCCTCGGGGGGCACTGTCGGACGCGTAACGCTCCCCGGTCCAGCGCCCGCAGGACAGCGCCATCTGCCACAGGGGTACGTACCGGGTCCTGTCGTTCCAGCCGTCGTAGACCCCGTGATCCGCGTACCACGCGCCGATACACGTCTTGATCGTGGGGAGGGGCGTGTCGATCCACTCGCGGACGACGAGGCGGGCGTTGTTCAGGCCGAGGGAGAGGCCGTAGAAGTGATCGCTGTCGACACGTGCGGACGTGTGCGGGGACGGCTCGGTGTGCAGGCTGTCGATGAGGTGCGCGATGTCGGCCGGGTCGGGCTGGTCGTCGAAGAACATGGCCAGCACGGATTCGTCGGTGGCCTCTCGGGTCCACCAGAGCAGCACGCCGTCGTCCCGGAAGCGGCGGCAGTGCGTGCTGGAGGCCACGAGGTGGTTGAGAGCCGCCATCATGCGGCCCCCGCAGCGGTAGCAGATGGGGGTGTTGGCGAGCTGGGTGACGCCGCCCCTCCCCTGGGCGGCGGTGTTGACGCTGATCAGCTGGCCTTCGTTGCTGCCGCCGGCGGTCGGGATCGCTCCCTTCTTCACCGGTTCGGGGATCGTGTCGAGCAGACCGGCGTGCTCACCGCAGCTCAGGCACTGCCCCTTCCGTTCCTCGCCGCCTCCTTTGCGTTGCCGTACGACATCGCCCCAGAGCCGCTGGACGGACGGTGTCGTGTGCAGCCAGCGGGAGCCCACCATGAGCGCCACGGTCTCCTTGGCCTCCAGCGTTTCCGGCAACCTCAGATTGGTGATGCCGTCGGCGAGGAAGCGGCGCAGCGCCCCGGCCGCAGGGTCTTCCTCCTCCGCCTCCGCCCACGTCAGTGCCAGCTCCCGGTAGGCGGCGTGCCGTCGGGCCGCCTCCGTCCGGGCCTTGTCACTGATGTGCCCGGCCTGGTCGGCCTTGGGCACGCCAAGGACGAATTCGGCGCTGTCCACCAGCAGGTAGGGAGGCACCTTCGTCCCCGAACGCTGCACGTAGGGGACCTGCTCGACCAGCGCCTCACCACGTTGCCGGGAAGACGTCCGCCGGTCCAGCAGCACGGCGCTCGCGCCGTCTTCGGCGATGTCCAGGACCCAGTGGACCTTCTTGGCGCGGTAGAACTCCGCGGGCAGTTCGTCGGCCACACGGTCGGCGTACTCGTTCAGGCGTTGCACCAGCACGGCGTCATCCCTCCGGGTCCGCGGCCCGCCACGATGCCTGGGGCATGCTGACGGCATCACCGGGCAAGGGCGCCAACGGCACGTCCATGACCCCCTCGGTGAGGCTGGCCCGGAACCACCGGTAGCGCTCTCCCTGGGGCGTGTAGGCGATGGAGTGCAGCATCACGCCCAACTCCTCGGTGCGCGTGATCGGTTTGGCGCTGGAGCTGGCCGGACCGAAGTGGGCGGTGAACTCGCGGCATCCGAAGAAGGGCTGTGAGAAGCAGGCGCCACGCTCCACACGGCGCCGCAACTGCTCGCGGTACTTCTCCTCCGAAACGGGCGGGTGCTGGCCCGATCCGGCCCTGGCCCGCGCCGACACCGCGATCTGGGCATGGATGCGGTAGCGCACGTCCCGCAGCGCCATCGTGCTGCGCTGGTCCCGGTCCGCTTCCACGTCGTACCGCACACGCCGGTCCTTGCTCATGGACTTGATCCGCTGTGGAGTGACGACGGACTGCACCTCGTTGCGCCGGATCCGGTGCCAGTTGATCGGAGCGAGCACTTCGATTCTCCGGATGATGTACTGGAACTCCGGCTTCCAGAAGATCGCACGAAGCAGTCCGTCCGCCGCTGACGGCGTCATCACCTGGTAGCTGACACGCTCCGTCTTCAGCTCCGGCCGCGTGAAGCACGCCAACTCCCCCCACGTCTCCACGACGAGATCGGGAAACGCCCACCCGTCATTCCCACGCCCCTCCCGCCGAGGCGCGGACACGGTGGTATCCATAAACCTGGTTCTCCTTGCCTTTGACCGTCCAGTAACACCCAAAAAGCACTGCGCGGCGTAAGGACGGTAATTGCTTTGTTGAGTGAGCAGCGGAGCTTTTCGCATGGTCATCCTTCGAGCCCTCACAAAGGGCCCCACTGCCGTATGTGCCCGTTTCAGATGACGTAGCCGCCGCGGTCTTCGGGGGTGTTAGCGTCCAGACCGCGTGCCGGATCGTAATGACCGCACCACACCACGAGGTCACCCACGATCGACTCCGCAAGCCCCGACTTCAGGGCATCGGCGACGTCATGACGCGGCAGGACCGCAGTGTGCGGCTGTAGGCGCCGCAGCGGTTCCGGGCCACACGGATATCGACTGCGCAGCGCCTCGATATCCGCCATGATCAAAGCCTTCTGGAGTTCCGTCTTCTCCGGGCGGATGACCACCACCGGTTGCGCGTACCGGTCATCGATCATCTCGAAGGCGTCCGCCACCGCGGGGAAATCCCACCGGCGCCGCATCTGCTGGATCTCCTCCCCCATCGCCCGTCCGTCCGACCCGTGCAGGGCGTAACGCTTCGCGTAGTAGGCCGGAATGGCGTGCAGGTCGTCGGGATAGGCAGTGTCCGGGCCGAAGTGCTCCTCGGTGGCCTGGAGCGCTGCTCTGTAGGACTTGTCCTTCGGCGTACGGCCGTCCTTCGGCCGGAAGACGACGACCGTCCCTCCCCCGGGGATGCGCCCGTCCCGGTTGCACCGCCCCGCTGCCTGCTGCAAGGACTCCGCCGGTGCCCATGCCCGGTACACCCGGGGAAAGTCGATGTCCACGCCGGCCTCGACGAGCGAGGTCGACACGACGTGTACGGCGCGCCCGGCGGCCAGGTCAGCGCGTACCCGTTCGATGACCTCCCGACGGTGCTCGGCTGTCATCCGCGTCGACAGGTGCAGCACCGGAGTGGGCACGCGTGGCCCCGCCGCACTGGACGGGCTCGGAAGCCCCACACCGTCGTGGTCCCAGGTGTGCGCGTCATCCGGGTCGGCGGGTTCGGTGAGCAGTCGGTGCAACCGGGCCGAGTCACCCGTGGTGTTGACGACCGTGAGGACCTGATCGCCGCCCTCGGCAGCGATCTCGTCGGCTATACCTTCCCAGGTGACATCCTCGTCCAACCGCCACGTGTAGTTCACCCGGCCCAGTTCCTTGAACAGTTGCGGGGTGTCCTCGACCATGAGGCGACGCTTCACCGCGCTCATCTGCGGCAGCGACCAGAACTCCGGCTGCGTTGCGGAAGCGAGGACCACGGAGGCACCGAAGTGCTCCACGAGCCCGCGCAGAACGTCCAGCATCGGGATCAGCAGTCGGTCCGGCAGCGCCTGGACCTCGTCCAGCACGATCACGGCCCCGGCCAGCCGGTGGACCTTGCGCATCGCGGACGGACGGCGCGCGAACAGCGACTGGAACAGCTGAACCGTCGTCGTCACCACAACCGGCGCGTCCCAGTTCTCGGCCGCAAGCCGCGCCCAGCGGCCGACGCCGTCCTCGTCGTCCAACCGGACGGAACTGTGGTGCTCCAGCACCACCGGTTCTCCGGCTTCTCCCGGCAACGGGTCCAGCAGGTCCCGGTACACCTGCGCGTTCTGCTGCGTGATGCTGATGTACGGCACGGCGACCACCACACGCTTGAGCCCACGAGCAGCCGCGTGGTGAACCGCGAATCCGCCCGCCGCCATCGTCTTCGCCCCGCCGGTAGGCACGTGCAGCACGTACATCCCCGGTTCCCCAGCCGCGGCGGCGACCGCCTGCTCGTAAACCCGGCCCCGCACCGCGTCCACGGGTGACGCGGGGCGCGTCGCCAGGAACGTCGCACGTCGTTCCTCATATCGCGTGGCCAGAAAGTCCATATCGGCATCGGCCGCGACGTGCGCGGTGGTAGCGGCGAAGTGTGCAGACGTGTCAAGGAAGTCCGCATCCACCAGACAACTGAAGAGCATGCGCACCAGCAGATCCGTCCCCAGCTGGCGTTGCGGAGGGGCGAGGCCCCCGAGCCAGTCCGGCGGCAGGAGCTTTCCGGGCGGACATACTTCAGGGATCAGCTGCTCGACCCTGTCGATCGCCTCACGCGCCGCGTCGGCCTCTTGGCTCTGTCCGCTTAACGCTGCAACGACGTCTTTGACTTTCTGCTGGTCAGGTAACCCGCCGTGGTGTCCTTGCACGGCAGCGGCAAGGGCCCTGCCCGCGAAGCGAGCCGCCAAGTACGTCCCGGCTTCCTTGTGCGGAATCCCCACCGGCTTTCCCGTCGGCTCGGCGTGGTCGATCAGCCTCTTCTGCCAGGCGCAGTGTCCCTTGCCCACGTCGTGCACGAGCGCCAGGTATTCCGCCAGACGTCCGGCGTCGAACACATCTCCGAAACGTCTCGCAAGCGCCGCGGTCCCCCGCAGGTGTTCGTCGAGCCGATGCCGCACACCGGAAACATCGCTCCGGCTGTGCGCATACAGAACACCGTCAGACACAAAGCACCCCTCACCAGGGCGAACTCACTATCCGCCCGACGCAGAGCGACTATATGACTTGGCACCGACACTCACCGGCGCTTCCCTCAAACTGCACCTCCCGAAGCTGCCACCACGGGTCCCAAATGTGACGCAAGGTTCTACTTGTCCCGAAACCGCGTTTTGATCCGTTTCAGGAAGCGGCCACCACCTGGGGAGTACGCGGGACAGCGCCCAGCCGTCGGCGTAGTTGCGATTCTCGGCTGCTCCGGGGAGCGGCCGCCACGCCAGCACACCGGCCCGGTCTTCCTCGGTACGGAAGGCGTTGCGATTCTCGGCTGCTCCGGGGAGCGGCCGCCACGCCAGCACACCGGCCCGGTCTTCCTCGGTACGGAAGGCGTTGCGATTCTCGGCTGCTCCGGGGAGCGGCCGCCACTTCGGCTGACTGATCGGCTTCGCGTCCCAGGCGATCGTTGCGATTCTCGGCTGCTCCGGGGAGCGACCGCCACCGGCGACGCTGGTCGCTGCGCTGCGGTTGCCCGTGTGGTTGCGATTCTCGGCTGCTCCGGGGAGCGGCCGCCACTACTTCCCGTTCAGCTCCATCGAGGAGTGCCAGGCCGCGTTGCGATTCTCGGCTGCTCCGGGGAGCGGCCGCCACCCCTGAGAGCGGGCGAGCCGCCGCAGGGTGCGGGCGACGTTGCGATTCTCGGCCGCTCCGGGGAGCGGCCGCCACCCCGCTCCAGCGCCTGCCGGTCTTCTTCGTGATCCGGTTGCGATTCTCGGCCGCTCCGGGGAGCGGCCGCCACTTCGTCGGAGCCCTTCAGGCTCGTGGCCCAGTCGGCGTTGCGATTCTCGGCCGCTCCGGGGAGCGGCCGCCACCCCAGGGTGTCGCCGCCGGTCTCCGCCAGGGCCAGGTTGCGATTCTCGGCCGCTCCGGGGAGCGGCCGCCACCTCCGCCGCGATCCGCACCGGCCGGACCGAGGAGCTGTTGCGATTCTCGGCCGCTCCGGGGAGCGGCCGCCACGACCTCATCGAGCTGCTGGAGGGACCGCCCGGAGGGTTGCGATTCTCGGCCGCTCCGGGGAGCGGCCGCCACACCTCGCGGCCACCGAGGCCGCCGAGGGCATAGACGGGTTGCGATTCTCGGCCGCTCCGGGGAGCGGCCGCCACCTCCGGGTTCTGCTCCGTGCCCCACGGCACGGGGATGTTGCGATTCTCGGCCGCTCCGGGGAGCGGCCGCCACGTCCGCCAGCCATGCCTCGACGCCGCCATGACCGAGGTTGCGATTCTCGGCCGCTCCGGGGAGCGGCCGCCACCCGCATCGGACGGGCTGCCGTACACCCCGTCGTCGGAGTTGCGATTCTCGGCCGCTCCGGGGAGCGGCCGCCACTCCCCGCAGCCCTGACCACCACCCCCGTCCGACCTCACCGTTGCGATTCTCGGCCGCTCCGGGGAGCGGCCGCCACCACAGGGATGGTCTTCGGCCAGATGGCCAGGGGTGTGTTGCGATTCTCGGCCGCTCCGGGGAGCGGCCGCCACCCGGCGAGCGACTGTTCGCCCGGGGTCTGCTGGTTGTCGTTGCGATTCTCGGCCGCTCCGGGGAGCGGCCGCCACTCGCTCCCGGGTGCTCGACCTGCCCGGCAATTCGGTGTTGCGATTCTCGGCCGCTCCGGGGAGCGGCCGCCACCCGGTAGCCGAGGACGGTCCCTGCCGCATGGCGGGCGTTGCGATTCTCGGCCGCTCCGGGGAGCGGCCGCCACGGTGTTTGACGTGCGCAGGGAACGGTAGCGCATCGTGGTCGGCGAGTAGTTCGGGGCAGCGGATACGGAGCTATCGGACATTCTGCTTCGGTGCGATCCGCGTGTCGTGTGTGTGCTCGGGGTTCCGAAGTGGGCGAGCGGGCTTCGGCGGGGTGGCGGCTTCCGTCGGGCACCGGGCACCGTACCGCGCCGTGCCGGTTCCTACCGGAGCAGGCGGGTGGGGACGGTGGCGGCGAGGAGGTGGTAGCCGTGGGGGTTGAGGTGGAGGTGGTCGCCGGTGTCGGCGGCGGGGCGGAGGCGGTCGGGGTGGGCGGGGTCGCGGATGGCGGCGTCGAAGTCGAGGACGGCGTCGAAGCGGCCGCTGTCGCGTATCCAGGTGTTGACCGTCTGGCGGGTGGCCTCGCGCATCCCTTCGGCGTCGTCGTACATGTCGTTGCCGCCGAACGGGGTGAGGGTGGCGCCGTAGACGCGGATGCCGTGGGCGTGGGCGCGGGTGACGATCTGGTCGTAGGCGGCGATCAGTTGTTCCGCGACGTCCCGCTGGGCGGACGGGGTGGCCGGTGCCGTGCCGATGTCGTTGACGCCTTCGAAGACGATGAGCCATGCGACGCCACTGTGGGCGAGGACGTCGCGGTCGAGGCGGGCCAGCAGGTTCGGGCCGAGGCCGTCGTTGAGGACCCGGTTGCCGCCCGCCGCCTGGTTGAGGACGGCGGTCCGCTGCGGGCCGGGGCGGGCGCGGAGGCGGTCGGCGAGCTGGTCGGGCCAGCGGTCGTTGCCGTTCGTGGTGGAGCCCCGGCCGTCGCTGAGCGAGTCGCCGACGACGACGGCCGCCGCCGTTCCGCGCGGCGCCCGGACCTCGACGCCGCTGAGGAAGTACCAGTGGTCGGTGGGGGTGGCGTCCGGCAGGTCGCCGGCGCGCACGTGGTCGCCGCGCAGGAGGTGGGACGTCGTCCGGGAGCCGGGGTGTGAGGTGATCTCCTCGGACGCCTGGCCGTCGGCGAGGTAGAGCGTCACCGTCAGGTTGGTGCCCGGCCGCACGGGGAGGCGGAGCGGGTCGGAGACGGCCTGGGCTCCGACGGGCACGTTCGTGGACGGCTGTCCCTGGAAGGTGAGCGGGCGGGCGGAGCCGGGTTCGATCGCGGCGGTCCCGGCCCGGCCGTCCAGCGGGCGGGCGACGGACGCGGCGGTGATGGGCAGCGGCGCGCCGCCGAAGGCGTTGGAGAAGCGCAGTCGCAGGTGCTCGCCGCCGACCGTCACGCGGAGCGTCTGGCGCAGCGTGCTGTCGGTCAGGACGCGGCCCTCCTCGGTGAAGGGCTCGGGCGGCATGTTGTGGGGTTCGGTGAGCTGCGGCATGGCCGTCCAGGTGTGCACCCAGTGCTGTCCCCGGCTCCCGGGCTTCTGCCCGCCCGCCGTTCCGAGGGCGGAGGAGGCGGCGACGAGGGCGATGGCGAGCACGCATGCGGCGATCAGGTTGGCGGCCCACGGCAGTCTTCTCACAGCGGTGCGTCCCTTCCCGGCCGTCCCGGTGGCGGTCCGGCTCACCACGGTGCCAGGTGGCTCCGGCGGGGGCAGCCGACGCGTGTCGGGCATCGGCGGGCACGCGTCCGCCGGGCGTCGCGGACTCCCCCGCTCCCCGGCCGCCCTCCCCCGCTCCTCAGCCCCCGGACATCGTGCGGGTGGGAAGGTCGATCTCGGCGACCACGGTCTTGCCGACGGGGACGCGGTCCAGTACGGCCCAACGGTCACAGACGGTCTGCACGATGAGCAGGCCGCGTCCGGAAGTGGAGAGCGGTGACGGCTCGGTCACGTCGCCGGGGGCGGGCGGGCGGCGTTCACCCCGGGTGTCCGACACTTCGACCCGCAGCGTCGAGGGCGAGAGCCCGAGTCGTAGCTCGAAGTCCCGTCCGGGCACGCGGCCGTGTGTGGCGGCGTTCGCGGTCAGTTCGGCGACGAGGAGGGCCGCCGTGTCGGAGAGCGCCGAGCCGTGCGGCACACCCCAGGTGTGCAACTGGTGCAGCGCGAGGTGCCGGGCGAGACGGGCGCCGAGCGGCGTGGAGCTGAATCGCTGGGTGAACACACGTACGGTAACGAGTGTTTGCTGGGTGGTGCGTCGGATCATGACGCCAAGATGGCCCGCGATGCAGGGGTTTCACCAGGTCGGCGCCGCGTACGCAGTGTGAGCGTACGCGGACACCAGGTGGACGGTACTCGTGACGGCGCGTGACGATGACGCGGTCACGCGTGTTACCCAGGCGGAGGTGACGGCACATGGCCGGAGGCACGGGCGGGGCGGATGACGGGACGGGCGCGGACGGGACGTCGACAGGCGGTCGTGGCGAGCCGGGGTCGTCGGACAGTCTGCGGACCTTCGGAGCCGTCGTCCAGGCCCTCCGCGAGCACTCGGGCCTGAGCCGTGGTGACTTCGCCCCGCTGGTGCGGTTCTCCACACACACGGTCGCCTCGATCGAGCAGGGCCGCCGCATGCCGGACCCGGCCTTCGTGGAGCGGGCGGAAGCGGTCCTCGGTGACACGGGCGCCTTGCGGAAGGCCGCCCGGCACCTGACGCGCCAGCCGGGACTGGCCACCTGGTTCCACGCCTGGGCCCGGCGGGAGGAGGAGGCGCTGGCCTTGTGGACGTATGAGTGCCGGGTCGTTCCGGGCCTCTTGCAGACGGAGGCGTACGCCCGCGCGGTGACCGAAAGTGTCCCCCCGGTGAAAGACGAGGAGCAGGTCGACCGTCAAGTGGCCGCCCGGCTGGAGCGCCACGAGCTGTTCGGACGCAGACCGCCTGTCTCGTTCAGCTTCGTCCTGGAGCAAGCCCTGATCGAGCGGCACACCGGAGGGCCTGAAACGACACGGGAGCTGATCGACAACCTGCTTCTGCGCTCGTCCCAGTACAACGTGGACCTCCAGATCATGCCGCTGCGGCAGCCGGACCACGCGGGGTTCGACGGACCGCTGATGCTGCTCGAGACCTTGGAGAACAAGTGGTACGGATACGCGGAGGGACAGCGCGGCGGCATGCTGATCTCCGACCCGAAGGAGGTCAGCATCCTGCTTCAGCGGTATGCAAAACTGCGCTCACAGGCCCTCACCACCGAGGATTCCAGAAGCCTGCTGAAGCGACTGCGAGGAGCGCTGTGAGCGGCATGGACGAGCGGACTTGGCACAGGAGCAGCTACAGCGGGTCCGATGGCGACGCCTGCGTCGAGGTCGCGGCGTGTCCGGTGGCCGTTCACGTGCGGGACTCCAAGGCACTCCAGGGTCCGCAGCTCGCCCTGTCGCCCGCTGCGTGGCGCCGCTTCGTCGCCTACGCGACGGATGACGCGAGTTCCGCTCGCGGTACGCGCTGACCGGCCTGCCCCGGAGTGGCTGCGGCAGTCGGCGTCAACGGTCCCGCTGAGGAGCCGAGCTGCCTGGCAGTGGTACCGCGTTGCGGAAGCGATGGCCCGGAGGCGGGGTTGCGGGGGTGTGGGTGGGTGGGGCAGGTTCGTCTGGTATGTGGCCGGGGACGAGTTCCGCGCCAAGTGGGGGATGGCGTTCCGGGTTCGCACTATGGAACGCACGTGCGAATCCACCTAAGATCATCTTCTCCGGAACCGGAACGAGGAAAGGCCGATCCATCGTGAGAATCCCGCGTGCCGCCCGAGCGCTGACGGCCGCGTGCGCCGCCGCGCTGACGCTCTTCGCCGCTCCGGCCTCCGCGTCCGCAGCCGTCGCCGTCACCGAGCCGACCTGCACGTACACCTGCGTGCTGGACATCCGTACCGCCACGCACCCCGGGTTCGACCGGCTCGTGGTGGACCTGGGTTCCGGTGCTCTGCCGCAGTGGCAGGTGACGACGCAGGACACGCCGTTGCAGGACATGGAGGGACGCACCGTCCCGATCAGCGGTTCGTCCTATCTTCAGCTCGTCCTGAACGGCGCGCAGACCTTCGACACCGATTACGCGAACACGTTCGAGGGACCGCGCCACGAGCAGATTGACCTGCCGACCCTCAAGGGGCACGCGGTGGTGTTCTCGATGGAGAGCGACACCCTGATCGGGCTGGCCGCCGGGGAGTACGCCTCCGTCGAGGTGTTCACGCTGACGGCGCCGAACCGGGTCGTCATCGACCTGCACCGCTGAGTCCGAACCGGCCCCTGCCCCCGACCGCGCCCGGAGCGCGGCCGGGCCTCGCACGGAGCCGGGCCCGCCCGCCCGTGGCCCGCCCGTCCGTGGGGCCACAGCGGGCGGGTCCGGTGCGTTCAGGGGGCCGGGGCGGTGGTGAAGTCGCCGCCGAGACGGGTGTGGGCCGGGTCGTCGGGGCGGAGGTCGCCGTGTTCGGCAAGGAGGCGGGCCGCGTAGGGCTCGGAGTCGTCCTGCGGCGTGTAACCGAGGGCGCGGGCGGAGGCCAGGTCCCACCACAGGCGGGTGTTGGCGGAGCTGCCGTAGACGACGGTGTGGCCGACGCCTTCGGCGGTGAGGGCCGCGTGCAGCAGGCGGGCGGCGTCGGCCGGGCTCAGCCAGGTGGAGAGCATCCGCACGGTGGTGGGTTCGGGGAAGCAGGAGCCGATGCGGACGGAGACGGTCTCCAGGCCGTGCCGGTCCCAGTAGAGCTGGGCCAGGTCCTCGCCGAAGTTCTTGGACAGGCCGTAGAAGGTGTCGGGGCGGTGCGGGGTGTGGACGGGGATCAGCGGGTCGCCGTCGCCGGGGCGCGGGGTGAAGCCGACGGCGTGGTTGCTGGAGGCGAAGACGACGCGGCGGACACCCTCTGCGAGGGCCGCTTCGTAGAGGTGGTAGGTGCCCTCGATGTTCGCCCGGAGGATCTGCTCGAAGGGGGCTTCGCCGGAGATCCCGGCGAGGTGGACGACGGCGTCCGTGCCGCGTACGGCCTCGCGCAGGGCCGCGCGGTCCGCGAGGTCGGCGGTGACGACCTCCTCGTCCGGTCCGGCGCCGCCCGGCACGGGGGCCACGTCGAAGAGGCGCAGGGCGTAGCCGTAGGGGGGCAGCAGGTCGCGCAGCAGGGTGCCGAGGCCGCCGGCGGCGCCGGTGAGCAGGATGGTGCGCGGGGTGGGCATGACGGTCTCCTCGGGGTGCCTTGACCGGGGTGGGGCGCCGGCCTAATGTAAGCGCTTTCTGCGACCCGGGAAAGGGTCGGCTCCAACGATCCGGGGGTGCGGGTGAAGGCGTCGGCGTTCGTCTATCCATGGGACGTCGTCGGTGATCCGGCGGCACCCGGGCGGCTCGCGGCCCTGGGGGTGCGGCAGGCGACGCTCGCCTCCGCCTACCACTCCACCCGCGCGCTCACCCCGCGCCATCCCCGGCACCGCGTGGTGACGGCCGAGTACGCGGCGGTGCTGTATCCGGTGGACGAACGGCGCTGGGCGGGACGGGAGCTGCGTCCGTACGCCGCCGGGGCGTGGGCGCCCGCCGCCGACGACCCGTACGGGACGGCCGCCACCGCGCTCGCCGGTGCGGGCCTGGACGTGCACTCGTGGGTCGTCCTCGCGCACAACTCCCGGCTGGGCGCCGAGCATCCGCGGACGTCCGTGGTCAACGCCTACGGGGACCGCTACCCGTGGGCGCCCTGCATCGGGCAGCCGGAGGTGGTGGCGTACCTGGCCGGCCTCGCCGCCGAGGCGGCCGTGCGGCCGGGGGCGTCCGGCACGGAGCTGGAGTCCTGCGGCTGGTACGGCCTCGCCCACCTGCACGCGCACGACAAGACGGGCGGCGTCCCGCTGGGCGACGCGGCCCAGTACCTGATGTCGCTGTGCTTCTGCCCGTCCTGCCGCGCGGGGTACGCGGACGCCGGGCTGGACGCGCGGGAGCTGGGCGAGGCCGTGCGGCGCGCGCTGGAACCGGTGTGGTCGGGCGGCGATCCGGGGGACGGCGGCTGGGCCGCGGTGGAGCGGCTGCTCGGCGCGGAGCCGGCCGCCGCGTCGCTGGCCTGGCGGCTGCGTGCCGCACGGCGTCTCCAGGAGGCGGCCGTCTCGGCCGTGCGGGCCGCCGCGCCGCCCGGTTTCCGGGTGCTGCTCCACGCCGACCCGGTGCCGTACCGCTGCGGGGCGAACGCGGGTGTCGATCCGGCACACGTCCTGACGGTGGCGGACGGGGTGGTGCTGCCCTGCACCGGTGGGGCGGCGGCGCGGGAGGCGGTGCTGACGCCGTTCGCCGCGCACCGCCGGGCGGAGTCGGTGCTCGCGGCCAATCTCACCGTCGTGTCGGGGATGGGCGGCAGTCCCGGCACGCTGGCCCGGGACGCGGCGCACGCGGCGTCGCTGGGCGCCACCGAACTGCGCCTGTACCACGCCGGGCTGGCCTCGGACGCCGATCTCGCCGCCGCGGCGGCCGTGCTCGCCGCGCCGTCCTGAGCCGCCCCGCCCGGCGGGTTCCGTCCCGTACGTGCCCCTGGAAGACTCATCGGTGTCACGACCAACGGGTTGAAGGGGGAAGCGAGTGCGATCACGCGTCAGGGCAAGGAAGCTCGTCGGAGCCGCCGCCGTCCTCGGCATCGCCGCCGGGAGCCTGGCGACCGCGGGCACCGGTTCCGCGGCGGCCGGACCGGTGGCGGCCGGACCAGTGGCGGCCGGACCGGTGGCGGAACCGGCCGTGCACGGCGGGGACGTCAGCACGCTCGTGACGAACAACCTCGGCCTGCACCCCTCGCAGGCCGTGAACGTCCAGTACTGGCTGAGGAAGCACTGGAATTACCACGACACGGTCGACGGACTGCTCGGCCCCAACAGCTGGAAGGCGATCCAGCGTGCCCTCAGGGTGCACTGGGGGTACAACGGCGCGGTCGACGGTGACCCCGGCGTCAACACGATCATGGCGTTGCAGCGCCTGCTCAGAGCGGGCCACGGCTACGGCGGTCAGATCGACGGCGACCCCGGGCCGCGCACCCAGACCGCGTTCGCGCATTTCGCCACCGTGGCTCTTACCACCCGGCCCAACGGACTCCGTTAGGGCGCGCCGGGCTCCGGCCGCGTCACCGGCCCGCTGGCTCAGCACGCCCGGCCGGTGGCCGCGGCCTCGCGGCGAGGGGGCGCCCCGGTTCCGGCCGCCGGGGGCGCGGGCCGGGTGCGGCGGGTCCACAAAAGGGTTCCGGCCAGCAGGACGCCGGCGCCGAGCAGCCAGCGCGACGGCCCCGGCGGGAGGATTCCGGCGGCCAGGCCCGTCAGGGCCCCGGCCAGTTGCAGCAGGAGGGACTGGAGGGAGAGCGCGGTCGCGCGGCGCGTGCCCGGCACCCGGCGGTGCAGGAGTTCGTTCTCGCTCGGCCCGGCCGCGCCGAGCCCGAGGTAGACCAGGCCGTAGCCGAGGGCCGCGAGGACCGTCGGGAGGGTGCCCGTGGACGCCGCCGTGCCGCCGAGCAGCAGCAGGCCGCCCGCACTGGCGCCGAGGCCGACGAGGACCGCGCGTTCGCCGCTGCCCGCGAGCCGCGCGGTGAGCGGTGCGAGGTGGCTGCCGATGCCGGAGCAGGTGAAGCCCGCGCAGGCGACGGCGGCGAAGAGCACGGCGCCCGACGCCGGGGTGCCGGTGAGGTGGGCGGCGCGGCCGGGGGTGAGCAGTTCGATGGTGGCCAGGGCGCCTCCGGCGGCGCCTGCGGTGAGGAGCAGGCGGCGTACCAGCGCGTCGTGTCCGCCGAGCCGCAGTCCGTCCCTGACGGTGGCGGGTACGCCGCGCAGCACGTCGCGCAGGGCGGTCGCCGGGCGGGGCGGTTCGTGCAGGGCGGTGAGGACGTACCAGACGAAGACGGCCTCGACGGCCGCGCCCAGCAGCAGCGGCGTGGACAGGGGGAGGACCAGGCCGGACGTCGCCTGGCCGAGCCGGGCGCCGAGGTCGGGGCCGAGGGCGAGGAGCCAGGGCAGACCGCCGCCGAGGAGGGTGCCGGCGGCGAGGGCGGCGGAGGTCGCGGAGGAGCCGCGGGCCAGTCCGGTGCGCAGTCCGGCGTCGGGGCCGGAGCGGGCCTGGACGGTGTCGACGTACCAGGCTTCGGCGGGGCCGCTGGAGAGGGCGCGGCCCGCGCCCATGAGGGCCGTGCCCAGGGCGAGGGTCCACGCGGTGGTGCCCAGGGCCTGGAGGGTGAGGGCGGTGAGGTTGAGCAGGCCCGCGGCGGCCAGGACGGTGCGGCGCCCGAGGACGTCGGACAGTCCTCCGGTGGGCAGTTCCAGCACGGCGGCGGTGAGGGAGTGCGCGGCGAGGAAGCCCGCGATGGCGGCCAGGGCCATGCCGCGTTCGGTGAAGAGGAGGACGAGGGGGGCGATGGCCAGTCCCGCCGGGAGCCAGAAGAGGACGCAGACGGTGACGTAGCGGCGGCGTGCGGTGCGTTCGTCCGGCCCTCCGGTCACGGCGCGTCCTTCGTGGTGCCCGGTCCGGCGTCGGCCCCGGCGGCTCCCGTCTCCGCCTGCGCCACCGCCTCCGCGTGCGCCCCCGTCCGCGCCCTGTCCTCCGCCCGTGCGTCCGCGTCCGTGTCCGGGTCCGCCGCGGGGGGCCGGGGCGCCAGGGGGAGCCCGGCGGCGAGGAGCATGACCTGCGCGGCGCGCGGGTCCCCGGCGTCGCGGGCGGACAGGTCCGCCAGCGTGCGGTCGAGCACCTGCCACAGCTCGGTCAGCGACTCCGGCGTGAGCCGGTGCATCAGGTCGCTGATGCCCGACGGCTCCAGCCACTCCTCCGCCAGCCGCCCTGCGGCGGTGTCGGCCTCGTAGCGGGCGAGGGATTCGGCCAGGTGCTCGACCTGCCGCCTGCGCAGGGAGCTGACGAGGGCCCGGCTGCCTGGTGACGCCTCCATGGCGCGGTTGTCCCACGAGGTCACCTGGTGGACCGACCGCCAGCGGCGCTCGCGTCCGTCTCGGTGCTCGGCCTCGTCGACGAAGGCGTGCCGGGCCAGGACGCGCAGGTGGTAGCTGGTGGAGGCGGAGGACTCACCGGTGGCGGCGGCGAGTTCGCTCGCCGTGGCGGGGCCGCCTTCCCGCAGCAGTCCGAGCAGCCGGATGCGCAGGGGGTGGGTGAGGGCCTTGAGGGCTGCCGCGTCCCGCTCGGGGTCGAGGACGCGGACCTGCTCTTCGCTGGTCATGGCGGGAGCGTAGGACGACTCCGGGCTTCTGCAAAACTATTTTTGCAGAATTTTCTTGGGAGAACTTCGCGGGCGGCGCGGAGCCGCCGCATCCCGGGAACGCCGCACCCGCGGACGGCCCGCTTCCCCGGTCACCACCCCGGGTCCCGCCCGCCGCCCGGAGGCCGTCCGAAGTTCTTCTGCGCGAAGCATTGACCCGGGCCGCGAGCGGTTCTAACTTCATCGCGTCGTACTTCGTACGTCATATATGAGACGTCATACGTCAGATATGGAAGCATCCATGGCCTTCGCCCCCAGCCCGATCCCCTCCCGCACCCAGTACGTGCTCGACGCGATCAAGCACGGCATCCTGACCGGGCAGCTCGTGCCGGGCCAGGCGCTGGTGGAGGCCGAACTCGCCGCCCGGTTCGGCGTCTCGAAGACACCGGTGCGCGAGGCGCTCAAGACGCTGGCCGGTACCGGGCTCGTCGTGATGAGCCAGTACAAGGGCGTCACCGTGCGCGAGGTGGACGCGACGATGGCGCGGGAGGTGTACGACGTCCGGCTGCTCCTCGAACCGGAGGCGCTGCGCCGGACGGTGGGGCGCGGGGCGGCGCTGGAGGCGGCCCGCGAGGCGCTGGAGCGCGCGGACACCGCCGACGACCAGGCCGAACGCAGCCTGGCCAACCGGGACTTCCACCGCTCCCTGTACGCGCCGTGCGGGAACCCGCTGCTGTGCCGGATGCTCGACGAGGTCCGCGACCAGGCGGCGCTCGTCTCGGCCGTCGGCTGGCAGGTCGTCGCCTCCTGGGAGCGGGAGGCCGCCGAGCACCGGGAGATCCTGCGCCTCGCGCTCGACGGGGACGCGGCCGGGGCGGCGCGGGCGCTGTACGACCACATCGCCTCCTTCGTCCGCCGCGCGTACCCGGACGAGGACGGCCCCGGGGCGGACCTGGAGGGAACACCCGCCAGCGGCCTCGGAAACGACCACATCGGCAGCAACGGCCACAGGGGCCACGACGGAAGCGGAGGCGCGCGGTGACGGGGACGGAAACGGGGACGGTACGGAACCGGCGGGGAGCCGGGCGGCCGGAACGCGCCGGCCACCGGGACGGCGGCCGGACACGGACGAAGGGGCAGCGCTGATGGCGCACGTGGACCACACCTCCCACCGGGCGGCGCTCGCCGACGTGGTCGCCATTCCGGTGACCCCGTTCGGCGCCGACGGCGGCATCGACCCCGGCGCGCACCGCGCGGTGCTGCACCGGCTGCTGGACGCGGGGGTGCGCACGCTCACCCCCAACGGCAACACCGGCGAGTTCTACGCCCTCACGCCCGAGGAACGCCGCACCGTCACCGAGGTGACCGTCGCGGAGGCGGCGGGCCGGGCGACCGTGGTCGTCGGCGTCGGGCACGACGTGCCGACCGCCGTCGCCGCCGCCCGGCACGCCAGGGACGCGGGCGCCGGGCTGGTGATGGTCCACCAGCCCGTGCACCCCTACGTGTCGCGGGACGGCTGGATCGGCTACCACCGCGCCGTGGCCGAGGCCGTCCCGGAGCTGGGCGTCGTGCCCTACATACGCAACCCGCACCTGGCGGGCGAGGCGCTCGCCGAGCTGGGCGAGGCGTGCCCGAACGTCATCGGGGTCAAGTACGCCGTCCCCGACGCGGTGCACTTCGCCGCCTTCGCCCGGGACGCGGGCCTGGAGCGCTTCGTGTGGGTCGCGGGGCTGGCCGAGCTGTACGCCCCCGCGTACTTCGCCTGCGGCGCGACGGGCTTCACCTCGGGGCTGGTCAACGCGGCCCCGGCCGTCTCGCTGGGCATGCTCGGGGCGCTGCGGGCCGGTGACTATCCGGCGGCCATGAAGCTGTGGGCGCAGATCAGGACGTTCGAGGAGCTGCGCGCCGAGCGGCAGTCCGCCGACAACGTGAGCGTCGTGAAGGAGGCGCTGGCCCTGCTCGGGCTGTGCCGCCGCGACGTGCGTCCGCCCAGCCACGAGCTGACCGCGGACCGCAGGGACGCGGTCGCCGCGCTGGTGGCGGGGTGGACGGCGTGAGGCCGGACGAGCGGGGAGCCGCCGCGGCCGGGCGGCCACAGGACGGGCAGCAGACCGGACAGCCGGACGGGCAGTCCCAGGGCGGGCAGCCGGACGGGCGGCTGCGGCCCGAGGAGCTGCGCAGCCACCAGTGGTACGGGGAGTCGCTGTCCTCGGGGCTGCGCACCTTCAGCCACCGCGCCCGCACCCGGCAGCTCGGCTACCTGCCGCAGGAGCACCTAGGCAAGCCCGTCGTCGCGGTGCTCAACACGTGGTCCGACATCAACCCCTGCCACGTGCACCTGCGGGAGCGCGCCCAGGCCGTCAAGCGCGGGGTGTGGCAGGCGGGCGGGTTCCCGCTGGAGTTCCCCGTCTCGACGCTGTCGGAGACGTTCCAGAAGCCGACGCCGATGCTGTACCGCAACCTCCTCGCCCTGGAGACGGAGGAGCTGCTGCGCTCCTACCCGGTGGACGGCGCGGTGCTGATGGGCGGCTGCGACAAGTCCACGCCCGCTCTGCTGATGGGCGCCGCCAGCGCCGACGTGCCCGCCGTGTTCGTGCCCGCCGGGCCGATGCTGCCCGGGCACTGGCGCGGCGAGGTGCTCGGCAGCGGGACGGACATGTGGAAGTACTGGGACGACAAGCGGTCCGGGCTGATCGGCGACTGCGAGCTGTCGGGGCTGGAGAGCGGGCTGGCCCGCTCCCCCGGCCACTGCATGACGATGGGCACCGCCTCGACGCTGACCGCCGCCGCCGAGGCGCTCGGTGTGACGCTGCCCGGCGCCTCGTCCATCCCGGCCGTCGACTCCGGGCACGAGCGGATGGCCGCCGCCGCCGGGATGCTGGCCGTCGACCTGGCGTGGCGGGACCTGCGGCTCTCGCGCGTCCTGACGCGGGAGGCGTACGAGGACGCGGTCGCCACCGTGCTGGCGCTGGGCGGTTCCACCAACGCGGTCATCCACCTGATCGCCATGGCCGGGCGTTCCGGAGTCGCGCTGAGCCTGGACGACTTCGACCGGATCGCGCGCACCGTGCCCGTCCTGGCGAACGTCCGTCCCGGCGGCACGTACCTGATGGAGGACTTCCACTTCGCGGGGGGCCTGCCCGGCTTCCTGTCCCGCCTGACGGACGTGCTGCACCTGGCCCGGCCCACCGTCGCGCACGCCACGCTGCGCGAGCAGATCGACGGCGCCCGGGTGGAGGACCCGGAGGTGATCCGCCCGCGTGAGCGGCCGGTCGCCCCGGAGGGCGGCGTGGCCGTGCTGCGCGGCAACCTGTGCCCCGACGGAGCGGTGATCAAGCACATCGCCGCCGAGCCGCACCTGCTGCGGCACACCGGTCCCGCCGTGGTGTTCGACGACTACCGCACGCTCCAGCGCACCATCGACGACCCGGCGCTGGGCATCACCGCCGACAGCGTCCTGGTGCTGCGCAACGCCGGGCCCAAGGGCGGCCCGGGGATGCCCGAGTACGGCATGCTGCCGATCCCGGAGTACCTGCTCAAGCAGGGGGTGCGGGACATGGTCCGCATCTCCGACGCCCGGATGAGCGGGACGAGTTACGGCGCGTGCGTGCTGCACGTGGCGCCCGAGTCGTACGTCGGTGGCCCGCTCGCCCACGTCCGCAGCGGGGATCTGGTCACCCTCGACGTCCCGGCCCGCACGCTGCGCCTGGAGGTGACGGACGAGGAGCTGGAGCGGCGCCGCGCGGAGTGGACGCCGCCGCCCGCCCACTGGGAGCGCGGCTACGGCGCCCTCTACCAGGAACACGTCACCCAGGCCGACACCGGCTGCGACTTCGCCTTCCTCGCCCGGCCGGGGACGGTGCACGAACCGAACGCGGGCTGACGCCCGGCCGGCGCCCGGTCCGCGGCGAGCGGCACTCACGCACTCCCCCGCCCGCGCGCTCCCCCCGCCCGGCACACCCCGCACCCGCAACTCGCACCCGCACACGCACCCGCGTGAGGCGCACCGTCCCACGCACCCCCGACAGCAAGCGCTTTCTGCCGACGGGACCCGGTGCGCGACCCAGAACGGAGACAGGTCATGGCCCCATCCGCAGCCGTGGCGAAGACACCACCCCGGCCCCCGGGGCGGCACAGGACGGCCACCGCCCCCCGGCGGCTGCCCTACCTGCTGATCGCCCCGGCCGCGCTGCTCATGCTGGGCTTCATCGCGTACCCGGTGCTCAGCGTCTTCTACTACAGCCTTCAGCACTACAACGTCACCAAGCCCTGGCGGAACGGCTTCGCGGGCCTGGACAACTTCACCCGCATCTTCACCGACGACCCGCTGTTCACCGACTCGCTGGTCTTCACGGCGAAGTGGGTCGTCACGGAGGTGTCGCTCCAGCTCGTCTTCGGCCTGGCGCTGGCCCTGATCGTCAACCAGACGTTCATCGGCCGCGGCATCGCCCGCGCACTCGTCTTCTCCCCCTGGGCCGTCTCCGGCGTCCTCACCACGACGATCTGGATGCTGCTCTACAACTCCTCGACGGGCGTGAGCCGCTACCTCGCCGACGCGGGCATCGGCTCGTACGGCACCTCGGTGCTCTCCGACACCGGCACCGTGTTCTGGGCCGCCGTCCTCGCCGAGCTGTGGCGCGGTGTGCCGTTCTTCGCCATCCTCATCCTCGCCGACCTCCAGTCCATCCCGAAGGACCTGTACGAGGCGGCGTCGGTGGACGGCGCCGGGCGGATGCGGCAGTTCGTGCACATCACCCTGCCGCACCTCAAGGACGCCATCATCCTGTCCACGCTGCTGCGGGCGGTGTGGGAGTTCAACAACGTCGACCTGCTCTACACGCTCACCGGCGGCGGCCCGGCCGGCGTCACCACCACCCTGCCGCTGTACGTGGCGAACACCGGGATCGAGGGGCACGACTTCGGCTACGCCTCCGCGCTCACCACCGTGGCGTTCGTGATCCTCCTCTTCTGCTCCATCCTCTACCTGCGCCTGAGCAAGTTCGGAGGCGACTCCAAGTGACCGCCACGCTCACCGGGAACACCCGCAGCGGCAAGGACGCCCGCCGGGGCCCTGGCCCCGGCCGCGTCACCGTGCCACCGCGCCGCCCCCACCGCCGCCGGGGCACCGGGCTGGAGGAGGTGCCGCGCTGGCAGATCTACCTGCCGCTGGGCCTCTACCTGCTGTTCACGCTCGTCCCCTTCTACTGGATGCTGCTCTTCGCCGTGCGGCCGGCCGGCTCGACGTCGCTGGTGCCGTGGCCGGTGACCACGGAGCACTTCGACAAGGTCTGGAACGAGCGCAACTTCGACGTCTTCTTCATGAACAGCATGCTGGTCGGCCTCGCCACGCTGGTGGCGACCACGCTGGTCGCGCTGTGCGGCGGCTACGCGCTGGCCCGCTTCCGCTTCCGGTTCCGCAACGGCTTCATGCTGGCGCTGCTGTGTTCGCAGTTCATCCCCGGCGCGCTGATGCTGGTGCCGCTGTTCGAGATCTTCCGGAACCTCCAGATGATCAACTCGCTGGGCAGCGTCATCATCGCCGAGACGGTCTTCCAGCTCCCGCTGTCGATCATCCTGATCAGCGGGTTCATCAAGAACGTGCCGGTCTCCCTGGAGGAGGCCGCCTGGGTGGACGGCTGCTCGCGGCTGCGGGCGTTCGCCGCCGTGGTGCTGCCGCTCCTGCGGCCCGGACTGATCGCGGTGGGCTCGTTCGCCTTCGTGCACAGCTGGAACCACTTCCTGTTCGCCCTGATGTTCCTCAGCCAGCAGGACAAGCAGACCGTCCCCGTCGGCCTGAACACCCTCATCGGGGCCGACAGCGTGGACCTCGGCGCGCTCGCCGCCGGCGGCGTCGTGGCGGCCGTGCCCGTCGTGATCATCTTCGCCTTCATCCAGAAGTGGCTGATCACCGGCTTCAGCGCGGGCGCGGTCAAGGGCTGACCCCGCCCGCCGCCCGGCCATCCCCCGCTCCCCGTACGGCCAAGGAGAACCACAGATGAGTGCTCCGCACCCCACCGAGCCACCCACCGGGACGCCGCCCGTGCGCGTCGTCCTCGCGGGCGCACGCGGCCACGGCCGGTGGCACCTGGAGAACGTCCGCCGCCTGGAGGAGGCGGGACGGGTCCGGCTCGTCGGCGTCTGCGAGCTGACGCCGCTGGAGGCCGGCGAGCTGGCCGGTCCCCCGGTCGCGCAGTCCGCCGACTTCGCCGCCCTGCTGGAGTCCACCGGCGCCGAGGCCGCCGTCGTGTGCACGCCGATCCAGGCCCACGCCCCGATGGCGGTGGCCGCCGCCGAACGCGGGGTGCACCTGCTGCTGGAGAAGCCGCCCGCGGCGACGCTGGCGGAGTTCACCCGCATCGCGGACGCGGCGCGCGGCGCGGGCACCGCCTGCCAGATCGGCTTCCAGTCCCTCGGCTCGCACGCGGTGGCCGCCGTCCGCGAACTGGCCGGCTCCGGGGCGATCGGCGCGGTCACGGGCGTCGGCGCGGCCGGCGCGTGGGCCAGGGACGAGGCGTACTGGTCGCGCGCCCCCTGGGCGGGACGGCGGCGGCTGGGCTCACGGGACGTGGTCGACGGCGTCCTGACGAACCCGCTCGCGCACGCCGTGGCCACCGCGCTGGCCCTGGCGGGCGGCGAACGCGCCGAGGACGTCACCGACGTGCGGGTGGAGCTGCTGCGCGCCAACGACATCGAGGCGGACGACACCTCCTGCGTCCGCATCCGCACGGCGGCCGGGGTGCCCGTCGTCGCCGCGCTGACCCTGTGCGCCGAACAGCCGGGCGAGCCGTACGTCGTGGTGCACGGCGAGCGGGGGCGGATCACGTTCTGGTACAAGCAGGACCGCGTCCGGCTGGAGCGGGCGGGCCACGAGGCGGAGGAGACCGTCCACGGCCGCACCGACCTGCTGGAGAACCTCGTCGCGCACCTGCGGCAGGGCGCGGATCTGCTGGTGCCGCCCGAGCGGACGGGCGGCTTCATGCGGCTGCTGGAGGCCGTGCGGCTGGCGCCCGCGCCCCGGCCGCTGCCCGCGTCCGCCGTCCGCGTCGTGCACGACGGGCCCGCGCCGCGCCGCGTCGTGCCCGGCGTCGAGGCGCTGGTGGCGTCGAGCGCGCAGAACCTGCGGCTGTTCTCCGAGACGGAGACGCCCTGGTCCTCGCCCACCGCGGTGGGTGCGCCGTGACGGCCCCGGCGGCGGACCCGCTGCTCGAACTGGCCTGCGCCGGGCGCACCGTCGCGCGGTACCGCTCCGGCACCGGGCTGCCGCACCGCCTCGCGCCCCGCCCGTACCTGCACCCGGTGACGACGCTGGGCGGCGTCACCGTCACCGAGGAGCGGCCCGAGGACCACCTGCACCACCTGGGCGTCTCGGTCACCGTCGCCGACGTCGCGGGGTACAGCTTCTGGGGCGGACGCACCTTCGTGCGGGACCGGGGGCCGGTGGAGCTGGACAACCACGGGACGCAGCGCCACACCGGCTGGCTGCGGCACGGCCCGGACCACTTCACCCAGGAGCTGGCCTGGGAGGCCGGCGGTACCGAGCTGCTCCGGGAGCGGCGCACGGTGGCCGCGGTGGCGCTGCCCGCGACGCCGCTGTCCCCGGCCGCCTGGGCGCTGGACGTGGAGTGCGCGCTGAGCGGCGCGGCGGACGTACCGGTGCGCATCGGCAGCCCCGCCACCAACGGACGTCCCGGCGCGGCCTACGGGGGCTTCTTCTGGCGCGCGCCGAAGGAGGCGGCACCGCCCCGGGTGTTCACCGCGGACGCCGAGGGCGAGGACGCCGTGCACGGGACCCGCGCCGGCTGGCTGGCCCTGGCCGGGGACGGCTGGACGCTGGTGTTCGCCGCGGCGGACGCGGCCACCCGTGCCGACCCCTGGTTCGTGCGGGCGGCGGAGTACCCGGGCGTCGGCTCCTCGCTCGCGTCCGCCCGTCCCCTGACGGTCCCACCGCGCGAGGCGGTGGTGCGCCGGATCGTCACCGTCGTCGCCGACGGCCGTCTGGACCGGGAGGCCGCCGCCGCGCTGGCCGGCGCGGCGACGGGCGCCCGGCGTCCCACGGAGCCGCCCGCGGACGGCACCTGACCCCCACCGCCGGTACCCCCGGCGCCCACCGGCAGCCCCCGGCCGCACCCCGGACGGCAGCACGGCAGCACGGAAACAGCGACACAGCGGAACAGCACACGCGGCACCGGCCGGATCACGGCAGGACCCGGATCACGAGAGAGAAGAGCAAGCCATGCGGATCAAGCGGACGAGAGCGGGACGGGCGGCCCTGGCGTCGCTGACGGCGACGGTGCTCGCCCTGACGGCGGCCGGCTGCGGCGACGGCGGCACCGGCAGCGGCGACGAGGGTTCCGGCACGGGCGAGATCACCTTCTGGGACAACAACGGCGGTGTCCGCACGGCCGTCTGGAAGGAGATCATCGCCGACTTCGAGAAGGCCAACCCGGACATCGACGTCACCTACGTCCCCGTGCCCATCACGGACGTGCAGGCGAAGTACGACACGGCCATCGCGGGCGGCGGGCTGCCCGACGTCGGCGGGGTCGGCACCGCCTACCTCGCCAACATGGTCGCCCAGGACGCGCTGGAGCCGGTCACCCAGCGCATCGAGGACGGCAGCCTGAAGGGCAAGCTGTCGCAGAACATGCTGGACAGCGTCGCCTCGGCCGGGGGGCGGGGCGAGGAGCTGTACTCCGTGCCGACCTCCGGCAACCAGGGCACGCTGTGGTACCGCACGGACCTGTTCGAGGCGGCGGGCCTGGAAGCGCCCCGCACGTGGGACGACTTCTACGGCGGCGCCGAGGAGCTGACGGACGCCGGCAACAACAAGTTCGGCTTCACCATCCGCGGCGGCGCCGGATCGGTGGCCCAGGCGCTGGACATGATGTACGCGCAGTCGGGCATCGACACGTTCTGGAAGGACGGCAAGACGACGGTCAACGACCCGGCGAACGTCGAGGCGCTGGAGCGCTACGTCGGCCTCTACAAGGACGTCACGCCGTCGGCCGACCTGAACAACGACTTCGCCAAGATGGTCGCCCAGTTCGGGCAGGGCAACATCGGCATGCTCCTGCACAACCTGGGCTCCTACACCGACCACGTGAAGGCGTTCGGCAAGGACAGCATCGACGGGTTCCCGCTGCCGCCCGCCGAGGCGGGCGGCCCGCGCACCATCGTCTCCCAGCCGGTGGACGGCCTCGGCCTCTTCAAGAGCAGCGACAACAAGGCGGCGGCCTGGAAGTTCATCGAGTTCGCCGCGTCGCACGAGATGAACAGCCGGTGGAACGAGGCGGCCGGCTCCATCCCCGCCAACACGGAAGCCGCCAGCGACGCCTGGATCAACGACGCACCGCCGATCAAGGCCGCCATGGAGTCGGTCAACGACCCGGACACGAAGGTCGTGCAGCTCCCGTACTACCTGCCGGACTGGAACAACATCAGCAAGGCGGACATCGAGCCGGACTTCCAGAAGCTGCTGCTCGGCGACATCACCGCGCAGGAGTTCGCCGACAAGCTCGCCGGCCTGCTCAACGACGCCCAGACGGAGTGGGAGGAGCAGCGCTAGCCGCTCCACGCCCGCACGTCAGCACGTCCCGGCGGCCCGCGCCCGCACCCGCGGCCGCCCCGGGGCCCCACCGCGGGGCACCGCCCCTCCCCCACGCCTCACCCCGTCACCCTCCCTCCACCGAACAGGAGCTCCACCATGCGCCCGTTCCGTTCCCGCGCCCCGCAGCCCGGGGGGCCGCAAGCCCCCCGCGCCCGGCGCGTACGCACCGCGTCGGCCGCCGCGGGCTGCGCCGCCCTCGCCCTGGCCGTGACGGCCCCGCTCTCCGCCCCGGCAGCCGCCGCCGAAAGCCACCGGTATTCCGTCGACCGCGCCGTGCTCGGCGCGAACGACGGGTGGGCCGCCGCCGAGGGCGGCACCACCGGAGGCTCGGCGGCCGACCGCCGCCACGTCTTCACCGTCGACAGCTGGGCGGAACTCCGCGCCGCCGTGGCGCACGGCGACGCGGACACGCCGCGGATCATCCGGATCAAGGGGACCATCGACGCCCACACCGATGCCGCGGGCAACGCGCTGGCCTGCGACGACTACGCCACCGACGGGTACACCCTGCCCGGCTACCTGGCCGCCTACGACCCGGACGTGTGGGGCAGCGCCGATCCGTCCGGCCCGATGGAGGACGCCCGGGTGGCCTCCGCGCGCCGCCAGGCCGCCCAGATCCGGCTGGACGTCGGCTCGAACACCACGCTCGTCGGCGTCGGCCGCGACGCCCGGCTGCTGGGCGCGAACGTGCAGATCCGGGGCGTGGAGAACGTCATCGTCCGCAACCTCACCTTCGAGGACACCTTCGACTGCTTCCCGCAGTGGGACCCGACCGACGGCGCCGACGGCGCGTGGAACTCCGAGTACGACAACCTCGTCGTGTACGGCTCCCGGCACGTGTGGGTGGACCACAACACCCTGACGGACGGCCGCGGCGCCGACGACGACACCCGCCACTTCGGCCAGCCCTACCAGCGGCACGACGGGCTGCTCGACATCGTGCGCGGCGCCGACCTCGTGACGGTCTCCTGGAACGTGTTCACCGACCACGACAAGACGCTGCTCATCGGCAACAGCGACGGCGCGGGGGCCACCGACCGCGGCAAGCTGCGCGTCACCCTGCACCACAACAAGTTCCGCGACATCGGGGAGCGCGCGCCCCGCGTCCGCTTCGGCCAGGTGGACACCTACAACAACCACTACGTCGCGCGGGACGCCGACGCCTACGCCTACACCTTCGGCATCGGCTTCGAGTCGCAGCTGTACGCGGAGAAGAACTACTTCAGCCTGCCGCGCTCCGTCCCCGCCGGGACCGTCCTGAAGAAGTGGAGCGAGGCGCCGCTCACCGCCGGGGACAACCTCGTCAACGGCAGGAAGGTGGACCTGATCGCGGCCCACAACGCCCTGAACCCGGACACGCCGCTGCGCTCGGGCGCGGGGTGGACCCCCGAGCTGCGCGACCGGGTGGACGCGACCTGGGCGGTGCCCGGCCTCGTCTTCCTGTGGGCCGGGGCCGGGAAGCTCGCGTGGCACGAACCGCGCGGCACCGGGGCGCGCGGCGCGGAAGGGCAGCGGCCGTGACGGCGGCACCGGTGTGGAGCGTCGACCCGCGCACCGGGCAGCGGCGGGAACAGGCCGCGGTGGAGGCCACCGGCGCGGACGTGGACCGCGCCGTGCGGGCCGCCCACGACGCGCGGGCCGCGCTCGCCGACCGTCCCGCGCGGGCGGCCCTGCTGCGCACGGCGGCCCGGCTGCTGGACGAGGACCACGAACGCGTCGTGGCCGCCGCCGACGCCGAGACGGCGCTCGGCACGGCCCGGCTCACCGGCGAACTGGCCCGGACGACGGCCCAGTTGCGTGCGTTCGCGGCGCTCGTGGACGAGGGCTCCTTCCTCGACGTGCGGATCGACCACGCCGACGCCGCGCAGACCCCGCCCCGTCCGGACCTGCGCCGCTGGAAGGTGCCGCTCGGCGTCGTCGCCGTCTACGCCGCGAGCAACTTCCCGCTGGCCTTCTCCGTACCCGGCGGCGACACGGCGAGCGCGCTCGCCGCCGGGTGCCCGGTCGTGGTCAAGGCCCACCCCGGCCACCCGGCCACCTCCGAGCTGTGCGCCGGGCTGCTGCGCCGGGCGGCGGCCGAGGAGGGGCTGCCCGAGGACGTGGTCGTCCTCGTCCACGGTTTCGACGCCGGGGTGGCGCTGGTCGGGCACCCGCTGGTCGCGGCGGCCGGGTTCACCGGTTCGGTGCGCGGCGGGCGGGCGCTGTTCGACGCGGCGGCCGCCCGCCCGGTGCCCATCCCGTTCCACGGCGAACTGGGCAGCCTCAACCCGGTCGTCGTCACCGAGGACGCCGCCGCCGAGCGGGCGGAGGAGATCGGTGCGGGGCTCGCGGCGTCCATGACGCTGGGCACCGGTCAGTTCTGCACAAAGCCCGGCTTCGTCCTCGTCCCGGCCGGGCCCGCGGGCGACCGGCTGGTGGACGCGCTGGCCGGGGAGGTCAGCGGCGCCGCCGCCGGTGTCATGCTCGACCACCGGATGCGCGACGCCTTCGTCGCCGGTGTCCGGGAGCGGGCGGAGCTGCCCGGGGTGGAGGCGCCGGTGCCGCCCGGCGCCGACGGCGACCACGGCGTGCGGCCCGGCGTGCTGACCGTCCCCGCTGCCGCGCTGGCGGCCGGGGACGGGCACGACGCGCTGCTGGAGGAGTGCTTCGGCCCGGTCACCGTCGTCTGCCGGCACGCCGGGGACGCGGAGGCGGCGGCCGTCCTCGCCCGGCTGCCCGGGAACCTCACCGCCACCGTGCACCTGTCCGGCGCGGAGGCCGCGGGCGCCGGGGGCCGGGCCGGGCCGCTGCTCGCGGAACTGACCGGGCTGGCCGGGCGCGTCCTGGTGAACGGCTGGCCGACCGGGGTCGCCGTGGCCCCCGCCCAGCACCACGGCGGTCCCTACCCGGCCGCCACGTCCACGGCCACCTCCGTCGGCGGGACCGCCGTGGAGCGCTGGCTGCGGCCCGTCGTCTACCAGTCCGCGCCGCAGGCCCTGCTGCCGCCGGAACTGCGTGACGACGGCCCGCCGGGCGTGCCGCGCCGCGTCAACGGCAGCCCGGAGGCGGGCGGCGGGGCGGCGCGGCGCACGCCGTAGCCCGGCCGGGCGGAGTGCCGGTGCGCGACGGCGGCGTCAGGGGCCGTCGCCGTGCACCGGCGCCCGGGCGCGGCCGGGGCGGCTCACCACCAGGTGGTGCGGTGGACGCCGGTCCGCGTCGTGCCGCACGCGCGGCACGCGACCGGCGGGGCCCCGCGTTCTCCCGGCGGGGCAAGCCCCTTGCCGGGTGAAGCCCGGGCGGCGGGGCTCAGGCCAGGACGTCCCGCAGGGCGTCCAGCAGGCGGTGGCCCGCGGCGCTGCGCTCCGCCGGGAGGCCGCCGAGGGCCGCCGCGAGGTCGGCGGGGACGCGTGGGGCGGCGGCGCGTTCGTGGTGCTCGGTCAGCTCCAGGGCCAGCGCCGCCTGCCCGGCGAAGAGGGCCAGCAGGTCCATCCCGGCCAGCGAGGTGCGCATCGCCGGGTTGCGGTCGAGGACCTCCAGCACGCCGAGCACCCGTTCCCCGCACAGCAGCGGGGCGGCCATGAGCGCGGTGGGCACGTACCGGGTGGCTTCGGCGATGTCCCCGGCGAAGTCGCGCCGGCTGGAGACGTCGTCGACGGTGAGCGGCTGGCGGGAGCGCACCACCCATCCGGCGATGCCCCGGGACGCCGGGAAGCGGCGGCCGACGAGGAAGTCCTCGCCCTGCCCGGAGACGGCGGCGAAGACGAGTTCGTCCCGCTCCTCGTCCAGCAGGAAGATGGAGCTGGCCTGCGCCTCGAAGATGGCGCGGGCCACGTCCACGACGGAGCGCAGCATCCGCTGGTGGCCGCGGGCGAAGGCGTCCTCGGGAGGGTCCGGGGAGTGGCCGGGCAGCAGGGGTCCGTTGTCGGTCATCGGTGTCCTCGCACGTTGTCCGAGGTGAGCATGAGCAGGTCCTTGACCTGGAAGGGCTTCAGGCCGGGGTGTTTCGCCAGGATGAGCGCGCAGCGGCCCGCGACGTGCGGGGCGGCGAAGCTGTTGCCGGTGCACACGGAGGTGCCCCCGCCGGGCCAGGCGACGGTGACGCCGGAGCCGCGGGCGAAGAACTCGACGGGCGGCGACGGGTTGTACAGGACGACGTCGGGGTCGTCGTCCTGGTGGCTGCCGACGGACAGCACCGAGGAGAACCGCCACGGGAAGCTCTCCACCGGCATGTTGTGCGCCGAGGCCACCAGCAGGGTGCCCCGGAAGTAGGCGTGGTCGGCGAGTTCGCGGAGCTGGCCTGCGAAGGTGTGCCGGGTCGTGGACAGGCTGAGGTTGACGACGTCGAAGCCCTGTTCCAGCGCCCAGCGCACGCCGGTGACCAGCGCGTCGCCGGACCCGGCGAAGCCGGAGTCCAGCACCCGGACGCTGTGCAGCTCGCAGCCGGGCGCGACGGAGCGGATGATTCCGGCGCAGGCGGTGCCGTGCCCGCAGGCGTCGCCGTCGGGGTCGGGGACGACGTGGTGGCCGCCGTCGCCGTCCCGGCGGGCCACGTGGGCGGAGGTGACGCGTCCGACCAGCGGGTGCCCGTCCTCGATGCCGCTGTCCACGACGCACACCCGCACGCCCGCCCCGGTGGAGCCGCCCCACGCCTCCTCGGCGGTGACCTGCCGGGGCCAGCTCGTGGCCAGGGCGATCTCGGCGGGCGTCCGGCCGACGAGGTTCCAGGTCAGCGGCGGTCCGGCGGTCATCCTCCGGCCTCCGGTGACGGCGCCGGGCGCGCCGCGCGGCGGGCGCGGGGCGGGGGCGGCGCGGGCGCGGCGCCCGGCGGGGTGAGCAGGCGGCGGGCGCGGGCGGCACCGACGAGGTGGCCCTTGGCCCGGAAGCGGCGGTGGGCGTCGGCGGCCCGGTCGCGCGCCTGCGGCGGCACGGGGCGGCCGGGCCCGGCGGCGTCGGCCAGCGCGTGCGCGGTGTCCAGTTCCGCCTGGGCCAGGCTCAGCGGGGACTCCGTGGCGCGGGCCGCCTCCAGCGCCGCGTCCAGGTGGGCGCGGGCCGCGGCGGCGTCCCCGGCGGCGGCGCGCACCCGGCCGTGCAGGGCGTGCAGTTCGGCGGTGGCCGACGGGTCCCCGTCGACGGGCCCGAGGAGCCCGGCGGCCTCGGCGTGACGGCCCCGCTCCACCAGGACGCGGGCCAGGTCGCGGGTGGCCGTGGCCAGCAGTTGCGCGTCGCCGAGCTGCTCCAGCCCGGTGCGGGCACCGCGCAGCAGCTCCTCGGCCCTCTCCCAGCGCTCCGCGAGGGCCTCGACGGTGGCGGCGAAGACGGTGACGGCGGGCGCGGCGAAGGCGTGCCCGAGGTCGTGGAGGGTGGCGGAGGCCAGCGTGAGGCGTTCGCGGGCCGCGCGGAAGCGGCGGCGGGTGGCGAGCATGGCGGCCACCGGGCAGGCGAGGGCGGCCTGCGCCATGCGCCGCCCGTCGAGGTCGGTGACGAGCAGTTCCTCGCAGCGCGCGAGCGCGGCGGGCACCCGCTCGGGGCCGAGCCACAGCGAGACGCCGAGCGCCCCGGCGGCACCGGCCCGTTCGAGTTCGGCGTCGGCGCGGGCGGCGTGGCCGAGGGCGGCGGTGAGGTCGGCCACGGCGCGGGCGTGGCGGCCGTCGCTCTGGTGGGCCTGCCCGATGCGCAGCCGGACCCGTGCGAGGCCGAGGTCGTCCCCGGCGGCCGTGAGCCAGGGCAGCGCCTCGCGGGCGGCTTCCAGGGCGGTGCCGAAGCCGGGGCGGCCGGGTTCGAGGTAGGCGAGTTGCAGCCGGACGCGGGCGGCGGCGGCGTGCGCGCCGGTGGCGACGGCCTCCCGGTGCACGTCGTGGAAGGCGGCGACGGCGCGTTCGGTCCGGCCGCCCGCGAGCAGCGCCTCGGCGAGGGCGGCGCGCAGGGCGAGGCCCGCAGCGGCGGAGCCTGGCCCGGCCTCCCCGGTCGTCTCGTGGGCCGCCTCGTGGGCGTCCTCGCCGGCTGTCTCCCCGGCCGTCTCCCCTGCCGTTTCGCGGGCCTCCCGGCAGGCGTCGTCCACCGCCTGCGCGCGTTGCAGCAGGCCGGTGGCCCAGCCGACCTCGCCCCGGGCCAGGGCCGCGGCGCCCGCCGAGGTGAGGTGGTCGGTGGCGGCGGCCCCGGTGCGGCGGGCGGTGCCGTCGAGGAGGCCGAGGGCGTGCCGGTGCCAGAAGGCCCGTTCCAGGTGGCCGCCGACGGCGGTGTGGTCGGGCGGTGACGGCGCGGGCCCGCCCGCGCCGTCCGGCCGCGCCCCGGTCAGCCACGCGGCCAGCCGCTCGTGCCGTTCGGCTCGCAGCCGCCGGGGCAGCCCCGCGTAGACGACCTCCTGGACGAGCGGGCTGGTGAACCGGTGGGCCCGCGCGGGCTTCCCGCCCCGGCCGGGCGCCCGCTGGGCGTCCCCGGCGGGAACGGCGGGGACGGCGGCGGGTTCGAGGAGCCGGCGGCGGGTCAGGGAGGCGAGCAGCCGGGCGGTGCCGTCGGCCCCGCCGTAGTCCGGCCCCGTGGCGCCGCCCGGTGCGTCCCCGGCGAGGACGAGGAGGTGGCGCGGGTCCACCTCGCGGCCCGCGACGGCCGCGCAGCCCAGCAGCTCGCGCTCCAGCGGGGGGAGCCGGTCCAGCCGGGCGGCGACGAGCCCGCGCAGGGACAGCGGGACGGTCTCCAGGTCGCCGCCCTCGCGCACCACGGCGACGAGCTGCTCGACGAACAGCGGGTTCCCCTCGGCCCGTTCGGCGATGCGCGCGGTGACGGCGTCGTCGGACCCGGGAGCGTCCGGGCCCGCGGTGCCGGGAGGCGCGGGCGCGGTGCCGGGGGCGAAGTGCAGGACGAGGTCACCGGCCGCCTCCCGCGCGGCGGAACGCAGCCGCACCACCAGGTCGCGGCAGTCGGCGGCGGGCAGCGGCGCCAGGGGCAGCCGGGTGGCGTGCGGCGTCCCGGTGCTCCACGCGGGCCGCTGGTCGAGCAGTTCGGGGCGGGCCAGGCACAGCAGCACCACCCGGGCGTCCCGCAGCTCCGCGGCGAGGTGCTCCACGGCGTCCAGGAGGGCGGGCGTGGCGCTCTGCGTGTCGTCCAGTACGGCGACGACCGTGCGGTTCCGGCCGAGCGCGCCCAGCAGCCGCAGCAGCGCGGAGTGGACCTCGGCGGCGGCGGTGCCGGGCGGTTCGCCGCGGCGCAGCCGGTCCAGCAGGGCGGCCGAGGCGCCGCCGTCCTGACCGGTGCCCAGCAGCCGCGTCACGCGCTCCCGGTACGTTCCGGAGCCGCCGGGCAGCCCGGGGGCCAGGCCCTCCAGCAGGGCGGCGAGCGGGGCGAGCGGCCCGGGGCTGCCGTACGGCGGGCAGTCGGCCGCGGTGACCAGCGCGCCCTGGCGCACGGCCTCCCGGGCGTAGGCGCGGGCGAGCCGCGACTTGCCGACGCCCGGGTCGCCGACGAGGGTGACGAGGCGGGCGGCGCGGTCGCGGGCGGCGGCCCGGTGCAGGGCGAGCAGGGCGTCCAGTTCCCCGGTCCGGTCCACCAGCGGCGACTCCGCGCGCGGGTGACCGGCGGAGGGGCGGGCCAGCGCGCGGCGGACGCGCCAGGCGGGCACGGGCACGGACTTGCCCCGGACCGTGAGCGGCGCGACCGGCTCCGTCTCCACGGCGGCACCGGCCAGGGCGCGGGTGGCGGCCCCGACGAGGATCTGGCCGGGCGGCGCGTGCTGCTCCAGCCGGGCGGCGACGTTGACCGTCTCGCCGGAGACGAGGGCCTGGTCGGCGCCGGGCACGGCCGTGGCGACGACCTCACCGGTGTCCACACCGATGCGGACGGCGACGGTCGTGCCCAGGTCGCGGCGGAGTTCGGCGTTCAGGTCGTCGAGCGAGGCGCGCATGTCCAGGGCGGCGCGGACGGCGCGCAGCGCGTCGTCCTCGTGCGCCACGGGGACGCCGAAGACGGCCATCACCGCGTCACCGATGAACTTCTCCACGGTGCCGCCGTGGTCCTCGACGCAGCCGCGCATGCGGGCGAAGTACCGCAGCATGACGTGGCGCAGGGCCTCCGGGTCGAGGCGTTCGCTGAGCGCGGTGGACCCCGTCATGTCGCAGAACAGGACGGTGACGGTGCGCCGGGAGGCGAGGGGCTCGGGTGCGGGCGCCGCACCGGCCAGCGCCCGTCCGCAGGAGGGGCAGAACCGCGCGGCGGGCGGTGCGGGCGCCGCGCAGGCGGGACAGGCCACGGTCATCGGTCCTCCTTCCTGGGCGGGTCGGCCGCGGTGGTGCGGCGGATGCCGGACGGCGGTACGGCGGTCGGCGGTGCGGCGGTGCGGCGGTTCAGAACAGGACGCCGCCGATGATCGGTTCGCTGGAGTGCGCCTGCACCTCGGGGGCGTGGGCGTCCAGCCGGTCCTTCACCGACACCAGCACGGCGATCTCCTCCTCGGTGAGGTCCTCCAGGACCGCGCGCTGTTCGGCGGGCAGGGTGTCCACCGGGAATCCGGAGCCGCGCAGGACGGTGAGTGTCTCCTCGGGAGTCATCCCGCTTTCCCTTCCTCGTGGGGCCGCCTCGCGGGCGGACCGGGTGCCCGGCCCGCCCGCGAGGCGGTACGGTCCGGCCGGCCGGCCGGACCTCGGTGGCCCGTTACCAGATGACGACGCCCACGGTGGTGTCGTCCCGGTCCTTCTCCGCGTGCGCCTGGACCTCGACGGCCGCGTCGACGCGCTCCTTCACGGAGGTCAGGACGGCCAGCTCGTCGGCGGACAGGGCGGCCAGCACCTCGCGCTGCCCCTCGGGGATGCGGTCGGTGGGGATGCCGGCGGAGTCGAGGGTGCGGAGGTTCTCGCTCATGACTGCTCCTTCTGGTCCTTCGGGTGGACGGCTGCCCGCCGGGGAACCCGGCGGGGTGGAACGGCGGTGCCGGTTCACCGGCGCGTCGGTGCGCGCCGGAGCTTCTGGGGCGGTCCGCGGTGCGGACGCGGTGGCCGCCGGGGGTTCGGACTCGGTGGCGGCCGCGGTGGCGGGTGCGCCGTCTGCGGAGGCGGGTACGGAGGCGGCGGTGCGGGGGCGGCGGCGGGCGCTCCACAGGAGCAGCAGCAGCCCGGTCACGGCGAGGCCGCCGCCGGAGCAGACCAGGACGAACGACAGGCCCTGCCAGGCGGCCAGCGCGGCGGCCACCGGCGGCGCGGCGAGCTGGAGCACCGTGGGCACGGCCCCGGTCGTCGCGCTGACCCGGCCCATCAGGTGCTCGGGGGTCTCCCGGCGCAGCACGTACGGGTAGACGACGAGGATCGCCGAGGACGCGAGGCCGATGCCGAAGGCGACCGGCACCCACACCGCCGTCGTCCCCGCCAGTCCGGCCGCGACCGCCGCGCCGATCCCGCACACCAGCGCCCCGGTGACCACCTGGCCGCCGCCCATCAGGGCGAACGGGTTCCAGCCCCGCCCCCACTGCGCCGCCACCAGGGTGCCCGTCACCGCTCCCGCCCCGACCGCCGCGATGACCAGGCCGAGCATCGACTCCCCGATGCCCAGCTCCTTGAGGGCCAGCGGCGAGAGGATGTCGAAGGTCAGGACGAGGAAGAGGGACGCGGCCATGCTGAGCGTGACCGCGAGCAGGGCGGGCGTCGCGGCGATGAAGCGCACGCCCTCCGCGAACTCGCCCCGGAAGCGGCCCGCCCAGCGCCGCCGCTCCAAGGCGGCGGGGCGGCCGGGGGACGTGGCGCCGGACGCCGCGGGCCGTGCGGCGCCGCGCGGCGTGGGCGGCAGGTCCAGCCGGGCCAGGAACGCCGCCGAGACCAGGAAGGACACCGCGTCCGCGACGAAGACGCCGCGCACCCCGATGCCGCTGACCAGCAGGCCGCCGAAGGCCGGTCCCGCGACCTTCGTGGCCTGTGAGACGAACGCCCCGAGGGCCGTCGCCTGGAGCAGGTCCTCCTTGGGCACCACCCGCACCAGCGTGGCCTGGTAGGCGGGGTTGAAGACGGTCGAGCACACGCCCTTGAGGAGCACGAACACGAGCAGGATCTCGATGCCCGGTGCCAGGAAGTACCCGGCGACCAGGGCGCAGCGCAGCAGGTCGCACAGGATGAGCGCGCGGCGCTTGTCGGCGATGCGGTCGGCCAGCACCCCGGCGACGGGGGCGACGAGCACCCACGGTGCCGCCATCGCCAGGGACAGCGCGGCGAGGCCGCCGGGTCCCTGGTCCCAGGTGTAGGCGATGAGGACGACGAGGGCCAGGTAGTCCATCCAGTCGCCGATGCCGGAGACGGCGCTGCCCGCGAAGAGCAGGCGGAAGCGCCGGTGGCGCAGGGGTGCTGCGAAGGCGAGGCGGGCCATGCTCGTCCCTCCTCCTTCCTGGTGGACGTCGCCGTGTGCGGGCAGGGCGGTCAGGCGGCGGGGGCCTGCGGGACGGTGCTGCGGACCTGCGGGTCGCGGAACGCGTCGGCGAGGTCGCGGAAGAGCTGCACCAGGGCGTCCATGGTGTGCAGCGCGGACAGTCCGAGCGCCGTGTGCTGCGGGTCCGTCAGCGGCAGGGAGTCGACGAGCCGCAGCAGGTCGTCGCGGTGCTTGACGTCCAGCGCGGCATGCCGGGCCAGCGTGCGGAAGCCGCTCTCCGGCAGGCCGCTCCGCTCGCTGAGCAGCCGGGCCACCTCACGCGTGGGCGGGTTGCCCTCGACGACGGCGATGTGCCCGAGCAGGCACACGGGGTGGTAGTGGAACAGCCAGTAGTACTGCGCTCCGACGAGCGTGGCGGCCATGGCGCCCGGCAGCCGGCGCAGCGGCTCGTCCGGGTCGCGGCCGATCGCGGCGAGGTCCTCGCGCAGCCACTCGTCGTGCCCGGTCTCCTCGCGGATGTGCTGCGTCCAGTACGGGACGAGCCGTTCCGCCACCGGGTCGCCGTGCGCGGCCAGTTCCCGGGAGCGGGCGAGCGCGGCCTCCATCAGCGGGATCGTGGAGCGGACCATCGAGTGCAGCACGCACAGGTAGTCCGGGTACAGCTCCGCGACGCGGGGCACGCCCCACAGCCGTCCGCTGACGGCACGGAACTCCGGCATGACGAGCCCGATCTTGGCGCGCAGCAGGGCGGCGCCGCCGGTGCGGCGGGCCTCCTCCGCGCGGGGGCCGTCCGCCCCGCGGGGCACCTCCGGCGTCATGTCCGGGTCCGGGTCCGGCGTCCGGCGGGCCGCACCGGGCCGGTTCAGGGCAGTCGTCATCCCACTCGCTCCTCTCCCAGCACGCGGATGGCGTCGATCAGGTTGTCCCGCGCGTCCTCGGGGGCGCGCTTGGCCATCACCCAGCACAGTTCGCAGACGCTGGCGAACTCCCGCCCCGCCAGGTCCTGGTAGCGCGGATGGGCGGTGACCAGGCCGGGTCCGACGGTGCCGATGGCCCGGTACAGCGAGTCGCGGGTGAACCCGCCGAGGGCCGCGGTCACCTCCTCGCGCGTCGTGCAGCGCCGCCGCAGCCGGGCGGGCCCGGCGCCGGTGATCACCATCTCGTTGCAGCACATGGTGGTGGTGCCGTCGTAGCGGATGACGGGCACGTTCGCCGTCTGGCACTTCCCGAACGACTCGGCCGGGTAGCGCGGGCGCTCCCGCCGGAAGAGGTGGGAGTCGAGGGAACCGGCCCGGCCGTAGGGCAGCGGCGGCGCCGTGGCCACCTCCGCGTGGGACGCCCAGTCCGGCCCGAAGGCCGCCCGCAGCAGTTCCCCGGCGCGCTCCACCATGCGCGGCTCGTTCATCACCTGCACGACCAGCCACACGTCCTCGGCGGCGACCGCCCGGGCGGCGGCGGCGAAGCGGTGCTCGTGCACGGACTCCTCGTGGTAGGCGTCCGTGCTCAGGTAGACGGTGCTGGCCCGGCGCAGTACCGCGCGGGCCCACTCGGGCGCCAGCCGCGCGCCGCCGCCGTCCGCTCCGGCGGTGCCCGGGGCGCCGTCCGTGCCCGCCGGTCCCCAGAAACCGCTGGTGTAGAGGATGAGGTCCTTGCCCGCCTCGGTGATCCGCCGGGACGCGTAGGTCAGCCCGCGGCGCTCGATGAAGGGCTCGCCCCCGGAGATGCCGACGACGCGGGCGTCCGGCAGGGCGCACAGGCCCTCCACGACCTCCTCGAACAGGGCGAAGTCGGTGATGCGGGGGCTGTCCGGGCGGGAGTCGACCGAGCAGTGGCCGCAGCCGACGGGACAGCGGTCGGTGATGAACAGCAGCGCGAGCGTGCCGCGGCGCTCCCGGCCCTCCTCCAGGTCGGCGAAGCTCAGACGGCGCATCGGGAACCCCCTGTCGTCGCGGACGCGGTGGCCGCGTCCCGGCCCGGCACGGCGGCTGCACCGGCTCCGCCGCCGGTCTCACCGCCGGCACCGGTGCCGCCGTCGTAGCCGAGCAGCAGCAGATCGGCGTAGCGGTGGGTGCCGAACCGGCGGGCCAGGCCCACGGGCCCGGCTCCGGAGACGAGTTCGGCGATGTGCCCCTCCAGCACCCGTGTCCCCGGCGCGTCCATCAGCGAGGCGGCGGCCTCGGCGGTGTCCGGATCGTCGGAGAGCGTGAAGCAGGTGTCGCAGTAGCCGGAGCAGGACCCGGGCGGCGCGCCGGTCCGCTCGGCCAGGTAGGAGGGCCCGAACGTGCGCACGCCGCGCAGCAGGTGCCGGGAGCGCTGCCGGTCCCTGACGGTCTGCCAGCTGTCCGTTGCCGCGTGGCCGAGCCGCAGGTGCGCCGGGAGCCGTCCGCCGAGCCCGTCCACGACGTTCTGGTTGCAGCAGGCGACCACGGTGCCGTCGAACGTCACCAGCGGCCAGGACGCCATCTCGCAGGGGGACGGCGGCGCCGGGTGCGGCGGGCGTCCCGCGGCCGCCGGCCGGACGTCCCCGCCCGTACCCCGCAGTTCGGGCAGCCACTCGGTGGCCCGGCCGACGTTGCCGACCAGGGACACCCACACCGGGACGCGGTCCTCAAGCGTCGTGCGGATGTCGTCGGTGACCTCCGCCAGGTACGGGTCGTCCTCGTCCAGGCCGACGACCTGGAGACTGACGTCCTTGCCCTCGTCGACGAGTTGCCGCAGCACCCGCAGCACCGCCGCCCGGGACACCTCCTCCTCGTGGAAGGCGTCGAGGCTCGCGGAGAAGTGGTCGACGGCGTCGATGGCCCGCCGGATGCGGTCGGGGATGCCGGGCTGCCGGGCGAAGAACATGCCGGACAGGATGTGCGTCCGCGCCCCCGCCTCCCGGGCGAGCCGGGCGATCCGCTCGACCAGCGCCGGACGCAGCAGCACCTCACCGCCGGACATCAGGACGAAGTCGGGGCGGTCCTCGGGCGTGAAAGTACGCACGAACCCTTCGAACAGGGACTCCGCGTGCTCCTCGCTGCTGAGCATGGAGTTCGTCGAGCAGTGGCGGCAGGACAGCGGACAGCGCCGGGTGAGGGCGAGCATGACGCCCGCCCCGGGGACCGCACGGGCCCGCAGGACGTCCACAAGGTGCACTGGCGGCCCTTCCCTCGTCGCAAGCTGGCGGGGCCCGTCCGGGGCACACCCGTCGGCGGCGACGTGCCGCGCGGCGGGTGGCCCGGCGTCCGGGCCGTTGTGGTGACGACCCTGCACGGCCGGGCCTTGACCGCGGTATGACGCCGGTATGAGAACCCTTTGGCCCGGCGCTGACCGGCCGGTGCGCCGCCGCGGTGCGGCGGGTGGCCGTCTGTGGGGCCCGTGTGGACCCGCTGTGGAGGGGCCGCCGCCCTGTGCCCCCTCCGGCCGGATGCCAAGGTGTCCGCGAGAATCACGTCCCGCCCCTTGCGGGGCCGGTGACCCATGACATTCGATGAGTGACGCAGGATCACGACCGGGGGCCGTCCCCGAGGGCGCAGCCCGCCCCCGGGCCGTCCGCCGGCCGCGCGGTGCGCACCCCGGTGCGGCGGCCGGTACCCGCCGTCGCCACGGGCGCCCGCCCAGCAGGGCCCAGCACGGTTCCGGCACATTTCGCGCACATCGGCACGTCCGCACGGTCCGCACGTCCGTCCACGCACACCGGCACGTTCCGCACACCGGCACATCCGCACGGCTTCGGCACGGCGTCGGCACACGGGAACCCGCCCGCACGGGCACCGTGACTGCTTCAGGGGGAGCGATGGAGTTCGGAGTCCTGGGAGCCCTGGAGGTACACGTGCACACCCGCGCGATGTCCCTCGGCTCACTCAAGCAACGCGTCCTGCTCGGTGTCCTGCTGCACCGGGCCAACACCGTCGTCTCGGCGGACGCCCTGATCGAGGCCGTGTGGGGCGACCAGCCGCCGCGCACCGCCGTCAAGAACCTCCAGGTCTACGTGTGGCACCTGCGCCGCGTGCTGGCCGCCGACGACGAGACCGGGCGGCTGACGTACCGGGCCCCCGGCTACCGGCTCGCCGTGCGGCCCGGCGAACTCGACCGGGACCGCTTCGACGCGCACGCCCGGCAGGGCAGGCAGGCGCTCGCCGAACACCGGCCCCGGGTGGCGGCACGGCACTTCGAGGCCGCGCTCGCCCTGTGGCGGGACCGCCCCTACGCCGACCTGCACGGCGCGGACGCCCTGCGCAGCGCCGCCGAACGCATGGAGGAGCACCGCCTCGCCGTCCTGGAGGACCGGGCGGAGGCGGGCCTGGCCGCCGGGGACCCGGCGGCGGCACTGCTGGAGCACCTCGACCCGCTCGTCCGCGAACACCCGCTGCGGGAACGGCTGCGCGCCCTGCAGATGCTCGCGCTGCACCGCGCGGGGCGGCCCGCCGAGGCGCTGTCCGCGTACGACGACATCCGGCGAAGACTCGCCGGGGAGCTGGGCATCGCCCCCTCCCCCGTCCTCGCACGCCTCCAGCGTGCGGTGCTCGACGGCGAGGCGGTCGGCGCGGAGGCCCTGTGGCCCGGCGCCCCCACCGCCCACGCGTCCGGCCCTCCGGCCGCTCCCGCCGCGTCCGGCGCCTGCCCCGAGTCCTGCCAGCTCCCCCGCGACCTGCCCGACCTCGTCGGACGGCTGCGTGAGACCGACGACGCCGTGCGGGCGCTCACCCCGGCCTGCGAGCAGGGCGCGGGCGGACCGGCCCGGCCGGGGCCCAGCGTGTTCGAGGCGCTGACCGGGCTGCGCTTCGAACCGCCGCGCCCGCGCTCCACGCTGGCCGTCCTGAGCGGGCCGGTGGGCGGCGGCAAGACGGTGCTGGCCGTCCGCGTCGCCCACCTGCTGCGGCCGCACTTCCCCGACGGGCAGCTCTGGGTGTCCCTGCGCACGCCCGACGGCAGAGCCCGGCCCGCCGCCGACGCGCTGGAGGAGCTGTGCCGGGCCCTCGGCGCGACCGACGGGCCGGACGGCGGCGACGGGCCGGGCGACGGCACCGGTCCCCGCCCGCCGGGTGCCGCACGCGGATCGCTGGCCCGGCTCGTCGCCCGGTACCGCACCGCGTGCGCCGACCGGCGGCTGCTGGTCGTGCTGGACGACGCCGTGGACGAGGCGCAGGTCCGGCCGCTGCTGCCGGGCGGCGACGGGTGCGCCACCCTGGTGACCAGCCGCTTACTGCTGGGCGCCCTGGAGTCGGCGCACCGCACCGAGGTGGGCTGCTTCGCCCCCGAGGAGTCCGCCGAGCTGCTCGCCCGCGTCGCCGGTGCCGAGCGGACGGCGGCCGAGGCGGCGGCCTGCGCCGAGGCGGCCCGCCTCGTCGGACACCTGCCCCTGGGCGTCCGGCTCGTCGGCGCCCGCCTCGCCGCACAGCCGCACTGGACGGTGGGCCGTCTCGTCGCCCGCCTGGCCGACCCGGCCCGCGGACTCGGCGAACTCACCGTCGGGGACGTCTCGGTACGGCGGTCGTTCGACCTGGCGGCTGCGGCGCTCACCGGCCCCGAACTGCGGGCGTACCGGCACCTGGGCACGCTGCCGCGTGACCGGGTCGTCGGCCGTCCGGTGACGCCCGAGCTGCTGGACCTGCCCTCCTCCGACGCGGAGGACGTCCTCGAAGGGCTGACGGCGCAGCGGTTCGCGGAGGCCGGACCCGAGGGCTACACCCTGCACCCGCTGCACCACCTGCACGCCGCCTCCCTCCCCCGCCCCACGAGCCTCACCCTGCCCGTCCCCGCCGTCCCCGCCGCGACGCCCGCCACCCCCGGCACCCCACCCCGCACCCCCCTGCACCCCTGACCACCGTCCCGGTCAGGTGCCGGACCGGGTACGGCCCGTGGGCGGATGCGGTCGGTTCCGGGTCCCGGGGCGCGGGGATGCGGGCACGTGGAAGGTACCGGGGGTGTGACGTCCGGGGCGGGGCGATCGGGTGAGTCGGGCGTGCCGCGCCGCCCGGTGTCCGCGCGTCGCGGGGCGTGCCTGCCAGGGTCGTGCTGGCCACAGGCGGACGGCGGCCCGGACGGGACGGCGCCGGCCCACCCGAGAGGAGTTCGGTACGTGAAGATCGGCTACAAGCTGGCGTCCGAGGCGTTCGGTCCGGCGGAACTGATCCGGCAGGCGGTGCGCGCGGAGGAGGCCGGGTTCGACTTCGTGGAGATGAGCGACCACTTCCATCCCTGGCTCGACAACCAGGGCCACTCCTCGTTCACCTGGACGGTGCTCGGCGCCATCGCCGCCAGGACGGAGCGCGTGCAGCTCGTGACGGGCGTGACGTGCCCGACCGTGCGCTACCACCCGGCGATCATCGCGCAGGCGGCGGCGACGCTGGCGCTCGTGTCGGACGGCCGGTTCACGCTCGGCGTCGGCTCCGGCGAGCGGCTCAACGAGCACGTCGTGGGACGCGGCTTCCCCGACTCGGTGAGCACCCGGCACGCCATGCTCCGTGAGGCGCTGGAGATCATCCGGCTGCTGTGGCAGGGCGGCTACCGCTCCTACGAGGGCACGTACCTGCGGCTGGAGGACGCCCGCGTCTTCGACCTGCCCGAGCGCGCGCCCGTCATCGCGGTGGCCGCCAGCGGACCGGTCTCCACGCGCATCGCGGCGGAGCTGGGCGACGGGCTGTTCGCCACCGAGCAGAAGCCGGACGTGGTGCGCGGCTACCGGGAGGCCGGGGGCGACGGGCCCCGCTACGCCGAGGTGCCGATGGCCTGGGCGCCCGACGAGCGGAGCGCGGCGCGGGCGGCGCTGGAGACGAGCCGCTGGGCGGTGACGGGCTGGAAGGTGATGAGCGAGCTGCCCAACCCGGTGAACTTCGCGGCGGCCACCGGCACGGTGCGCGAGGAGGACATCCTGGAGAAGTTCGCGTGCGGCCCCGACCCCGACCGCTACGTCGCGGTGGCGCAGGAGTTCGTGGACGCCGGGTTCGACCACCTGGTGATGCAGAACGCGGGGCCCGACCCGGACGGGTTCACGGACTTCTACCGCGAGCACCTGGACGGCCGCATGCGCGCGCTGACCCCCGCCACCAGCCGCTGACCCCGCCCGGCGGCACGTCGTCGAGGCGGCGTGCCGCCGGGCGGGTGTCCGGCCCGGGAGGGGGCCGCCGGAACTCAGCCGGAGGGAGGGGGCGTCGTCACGTGCCTCGGGCGGGGTTACTCGAACCGGGTGGGGTCGCCCGCGCCCCGGCGTACGACCTCGGCTTCGCCTTCGGAGAAGTCGATGACCGTGGTCGGCTCGGTGCCGCAGTCGCCCGAGTCGACCACGGCGTCCACCACGTGGTCGAGGCGTTCCTTGATCTCCCAGCCCTGCGTCATCGGCTCCTCCTCGTCGGGCAGGAGCAGGGTGCTGGAGAGCAGCGGCTCGCCGAGCTCGGCGAGCAGGGCCTGCGCCACGGTGTGGTCGGGAATCCGGACTCCGACCGTCTTCTTCTTCGGGTGCAGGAGCTGGCGTGGCACCTCCCTCGTGGCGGGGAGGATGAAGGTGTAGCTGCCGGGCGTCGCCGCCTTGACCGCGCGGAACACGTCGTTGTCGATGTGCACGAGCTGGCCGAGCTGCGCGAAGTTCTGGCACACCAGAGTGAAGTGGTGACGGTCGTCGAGGTCGCGGATCGACCTGATCCGGGCGAGGCCGTCACGGTTGCCCAGCTGGCATCCCAGGGCGAAACAGGAGTCGGTCGGGTACGCGACGAGCGCGCCGGAGCGGATGCTGTCAGCCACGTTGGAGATGGTGCGCTGCTGGGGGTTTACGGGGTGCACGTCGAAGTACTTCGCCATGCGCCGACCCTACGTGAGCCTGCCGCCCGGGCCCGGGCGGCAGGACGGCTCCGCCAAGGACGCTCGTACGGGTGATGTACCCGCGGCCGGCCCTCTGCGATCGTGGACGGGCCGGGAGAAGCAGGTCCCGCAGATCCCCGCCCCGGGCGCGGTGGTGACCCCAAGTCCGCGATGAAGCCCTACCGCCGTGCGTCGCCGCGGGCCGCGTCAGTCCGTCCGCGCGTCGTCTCCCGCGGTGGGAGACCAGGTGAAGGAGACGGCCCGTGGTCCGTCAACCAGGCAGGACCCGTGCGTTCGTCACCGTCGCGATGGCGGCCGTGCTCACCCTGACCGGCGGTACGGCCGCCGCCGCCCCGCGGGCCGCCGAGGCGGGGCGCCTTTCCTGTCAGGGGCCGGTGCCCGGGTGCGTACAGGACGTACGCCGCGTCCTCGAGGACGTCCGTGACGAGCTGCGGTGTGACCACCGCGCCCCCTTCCCCGCGATCTCCGTACACCTCCAGCGGTCCCTGGAGAGGGCACTTGCCGGCGACGGGGCCTTCGAGGAGCCTTCCTGGCTCGCGGGCGACCTCAACACGGGTTTCCTCAACCTGTACCTGGACGCGTACGAGGCCGACCAGGCCGGGCGCCCCGTCCCCGAGGCGTGGCGTGCGGCGTTCCACGCGGCGCGCACCGCCGACGTCAACGCGGGCCAGGACGTGCTGCTCGGTGCGAACGCGCACATCCAGCGGGACATGCCCTACGTCATCGCCGGGTTGGGCCTCACTCGTCCCGACGGCACCTCGCGCAAGGCCGACTACGACCGTTTCCAGCAGGTCCTGGACCGCGCGTACGGTCCCGCCGTCAGGGACGTCGCCCGCCGGTACGATCCGCTCGTGGCCCTGGCGGACGACCGCTGGAACCCGATCGCGGGCCACACCGCCAGCCAGCTCTTCCGCATGTGGCGCGAGCAGGCGTGGGAACACGCCCGGCAGCTCACCGGCGCCCCGGACCGGGCGGCCCGCGACCGGGTCGCGCGCAGGATCGAGACGAACGCCGGGCAGTGGGCGCGTCTGCTGGGCGCTGTCCGGGTGCCGGGGTACCGCACCGTCCGCGACACCTACTGCCTCTCCCGGCCTCTCTGACGCCTCGCCGCACGCCCGCGCTCCTGCCGGAGTGCCGTGGCGCGGCGGCGGGTGGGGCGGGCAGCGGCCTCACGGCCGGGTGCGGACGAACGTCCCGCCCTTCATGACGCGCCGTACCCGCCCGGTGGCGGTGATGTCCTCGAAGGGGTCACCGTGCAGGGCGACGAGGTCGGCGGTGGCGCCGGGAGCGATGCGGCCCAGGTCGGGCCGGTCCAGGAGGTCGGCTGCGACGGTGGTCGCGGCGCGCAGGGCACGCAGCGGGGTGAACCCGTGGGAGACCAGGGTGGGGAACTCCCGCCAGTTGTCGGAGTGCGGGAACATGCCCGCGTCGGTGCCGAAGGCGACCTTCACGTCGGTGCGGGCGGGCCGCAGCATCCCTTCGCGCAGCCGCTCCTCGTAGGTGCGGAAGGCGGTGCGCACCAGGGTGTCGCCCTCCCAGAAGGCGTCGTCGTCGAGGCGGTCGAGGAAGTACACCTGCACGTACTGGGTCGGTACGAGGAAGGTTCCGGCGCGTTCCATGAGGTCGTAGGTGCGCGGGCCGGCGAGGCAGGCGTGCTCGACGCTGCGGACACCGGCCGCCACTCCCCGCGTGACGGCCTCGTCGTGGAAGGCGTGGGTGGCGCACGGCAGGTTGAGGTCGCGGGCGGTGCCCACCAGCATGGTCGTCTCGGCCTGGGAGTAGGAGGTGTCGGTGGGGTCGTCGAGGGTGGAGGAGAAGCCTCCGCCGCCGGTGAACTTGATCCAGTCCGCGTCGGCCCTGGCCTGTTCGCGTACGGCGCGGCGCACTTCTTCGATGCCGTCGGCCACGGTGCCGATCTGGGCGCCGTAGCGCAGCGTCAGGTCAGGCTGCTTGTCGCCGTGCCCGCCCCGGGGCGAGAGGATGTTGGGGGCCGCCTGGATGCGCGGGCCGTCCACGAGCCCGTCCTCGACCGCTCGCTTCAGGGAGACGTTGAGGGGCAGGTGGGCGCCGCCGAGGTCACGGACGGTGGTGAAGCCGCCCGCGAGCAGGTCGCGCAGCGCCGGGACGGCGGTGAGCGTCTGGTAGGCGGCGGGGGAGGTCTCGGCGCTGTTGTCGAGCAGGTGGACGTGGCAGTCGATGAGGCCCGGCAGGAGGGTGCAGCCGGGGAGTTCGACCACGTCGGCCGTGTCGGGGGGCGGCAGCGCGTGGCCGATCTCGGCCACGCGGCCGTCGCGTACCAGGACGTCCAGGCCGTCCACCGGGGTGCTGGTGATGGCGTCCCACACGCGGTCGGGGCGCAGGAGGATGTCACGTTGCGGTGTGCTGTCCATGGGGCTCCTTCGGGTCGGCTGCGGGCCGCGGTCCGGGCGGGGACGCGGGGCGGGGGTGGGCGGGGTTCAGGCGGGCGGCGTGATCGGGCTGTACTCGGGCCGGTCCCACACGTCTCCCGGGCCGGGGTTGCCGGGCTCCGGCTGTCCGCCGAGGAGCCGCAGGACGCCCCAGGCGGCGTTGATGCCGGAGGCCAGCGCGTGTTCGAGCCAGCCCGGGGACCAGGACGTGTCGTCGCCCGCCAGGAAGAGGGCGTTGGGCGGTTCGCCGGGCACGGCGCGCGTGCCGGTGAAGTCCTTCATGAAGTGGCTGAACAGGTCGCGCTGGTAGGGGAACTCGCCGGGGCACGCGAAGCGGCACAGCCCGCGGAAGTGGGGTTCGTTCTCCCAGGAGACGGTGACCGCCTGGGCCTGCTCGGCCTGCTGCCGCAGGGTGGTGGCGGCGTCGGGGTGGATGCGGGCGAGGTCGCGGACGAAGAGGGCGACGCGTTCCTCCAGGCTGGAGGCGGAGACCTTCATCGCGTCCTGGGACCAGGTGAAGCTGAGGTCCAGGACGGCGCGTCGGCCGCCTTCGCCGCGCGGTGGGCCGTAGTCGAGGGTGTAGGACGCCCGGGGCAGCCGGTCGGTGAGGGTGACGCCGTCCATGCTCGTCCCCTCCCAGAAGGGGGCGTCGAGCACCAGGGCGGTCTTGGCGGACTGCCAGTAGCTCAGCCGCCGGACGGCCCGCCACAGCCGGGGCCCCAGGGGGGAGGCGCCGGACGGGGTCGAGCGGAGTTCGACGCCGGTCTCCAGCAGGTGCAGCTGCGGGGTGAAGACGGCCGCCGCGAAACGCTCCCGGTGGCCGTCGGCGCTGTGGACGGTGACGCCCCGGGCGGCGTCGTCCTCGACCTCCAGTACGGTGACGGCCGGGCGCGGGGCGCCGCCGTTGATCTCCTCCAGGCTCGTCTCCCGCCCGTCGGGTCCGGTGGTGCGGTGGGCCCAGAACCCGTCGGCGAGCGCGCTGATGCCCTCGCGGGGGTAGCACTGGGTGCCTCCTTCGGACACCAGGAGGAGCCGCAGGATCTCGACCGCGCTGAGGCCGAAGAAGCAGTCCCAGGCGGCGGGGCCGATCCCGGCGGTCCCCAGCAGGCGGGCTTCGTCGTGGCCGAGGCCGACCCCGTCGGCGTCCCGCAGGAAGCGGTAGAAGGTCCACTGTTCGTACCGGTGCACGATGTCCTGCCAGCGGCGGCGCACCGCGGTAAGGTCCCGCCGGGCGATGTCGCGCTGGATCTGGTGCAGTCCGGTCCTGGTAAGGGCTTCCTGCCAGCGGAGGTGGGCGCGGCGGAACGTTTCGTCGAGCGGGTAGAGGTCGGTGATCTGCTCGACGGCGTGGCTCCTCCCGTCGACGTCCCAGACGGTCACCGGCGTGGTGCCCGCCGCGTAGTTCTCCCGGAACGGCTCCCAGTGCAGGCCGAAATCCTCCGCGTACTGGCGCAGCAGCCGGGCGGAGTCGGGGAAGCGCATGCAGCCCAGCTCGACGACGGCGCTGTCGGCCGCGTCCAGGCGGCGGCTGTACATGCGGCCGCCCAGTCGCCGCCCGCCGGGCCCGTCCGGGCTGGACTCCGCCTCGTACACGACGGGACGGCAGCCGGCCCGCATCAGTTCGTAGGCCGCCGCCAGTCCGCTGCCGCCCGCGCCGATGACCGCCACGGGGGCACCGCGGGCGTTCTCGGGCAGGCGCCCGGCGCGTCGGCCGCCGGCGAGGTGGGCGGCGTAGTCGAAGGGGAAGTCCGCCTGCAGGTCGGCTGCGGGCGGAGGCTGGATGTCCATGCTGTCCTTCACCGTGCTTTCGGATGGGGTGGTTGGGGGAACGGGTGGCCTTCGGGCCGGATGGCCTCCGGAGCGGTGGTTCTCGAGTCGGGTGGCTTGTGGAGCGGGTGCCCCTGGCTACCGGGGAAGCGGCCAGGTGTGGATTGGGGCGCCCTCGGCGGAGAGCTGCCGGTAGCGGGCGGTCAGCTCCCGCAGGGCGGCGCGCCGTTCGAAGCGCTGCTGGAGCCGGTCCAGCGCCCGCCGCTGCCAGACGGCGCCGGTGATCCCGGACGCGGCGCGGTCCGCCACCGTCTCCAGCAGGCGGGCCGCCTCGCCGCGTGCCACGCCCAGGGCTGACAGCCCCCGGAACGCCGCCGGGAGCAGGCCGGTGACCAGCCGCGGCGCGGGGTGCTCGGCGACCGGGCGGCCGCCCCCGCCGTCCGGCCACCACAGCCGCGCGTGCGGGCCGTACCGGGCGGCGCGGTAGAAGTTCTCCCGGGCGCGGGCGAAGGGCAGGGCGGCGGGCACGTCCACGTGCTCCGCCAGGTGGGCGGTGAGCCCCAGCAGCAGCGCCGCGTTGGCCGCCATGTCCACGACCGTCGGGCCGGAGGGCAGGGCCCGGAACTCGATGCGCAGGTGGCCGCCCGGGTCGTACACCGGACGGTTCCACCACCACACCGTGCTCAGGTGCAGCCGCAGTTCCTCCAGCCCGGGCAGGCGCCCTTCCGTCCGCTGGCCCGGGGCGCCGTCGGAGGGGAACGGGAGCAGGACGTCGTGGTCGCGTACCGCCGCGTCGAACAGCTCCAGCGCGCCGCCCTCCAGCCAGGCCGGTCCGAACCCGACGCGCGGCGGCCCTCCGGTGCGGGGCGGCCCTCCGGTGCGGGGCGGGGCGGGACGGTCACCGAACCCGTGCTCGTACATCGGGACGCGCGTCTCCTGCCACAGGCGGCGCCCCAGCAGGAGCGGGGAGTTGCCCGCCACGGCCAGGACCGGCCCGGTGGCGAGCTGGGCGGCGTTGTAGGTGCGGGCGAACTCGCCCGGTGGGACCACCAGGTGCACCTGCCAGGAGCAGACGGCTCCCTGCACGGCGATCGACTCGGCGTGCAGCCGCAGGTTCTCGTCGCCGGTGAGGTCGATCGCGTACGGCGTCGCGCGGCGCCCGGCCATCGCCCGTTCGAGCGCGTGGAAGCGGGGCTGCGGGGTCAGCGCCGCCGGGCCGAGGTCGGCGGGCGTCAGGGTGGGCAGCGTGCCGATCAGCAGTGGCGCCGCCCCGTGCCGCCCGGCCGGCACGGCGACCTTGCCGAGTACCTCGCCGATCTCCCCGGCCATGGCGCTGAACGGCTCTCCCGCCAGCGGCACGGGGGTGAGGTTGACCTCCAGGTTGAACCGGTCCACCTCCGGTGCCAGCCGCGCGTCACCGGCGTCCTCGCGGACCGGTTCGGCGGCGCACGCCGGCCCCATCCGCCGGTCGACGAGGAACAGTTCCAGCTCGGCCCCCACCGTGCGCTCGACCGTCCCGAATCCCGGGGCGCGCAGCACCTCCGCCAGGACGGGCAGGGACTGCCGCAGCCGCTCCCGGAACACGGCACGGTCGGACCGGGTGAACCTGTTGCGTTCGACTTCGCGGCCCACGGGATCTCCTGCCTGCACGTGCGGGTCCTCTGCGGTGTCCCGCGCCCGGCCGGGCGCGGGCGGGGTGACGTGGCGCGGTTCCGCCGCGCACGGCCCGGCTCCGGTGTGCGGTGCGGTTCCGGTGTGCGGTGCGGTTCCGGTGTGCGGTGCGCGGCTCCGGCGCGCGCGGCGCGGAACGCCGTCGTGCGGCTGCGCGCCGCGCTCACGTCTGTGAGCTGGCCGTTCCCGTCGCCACCGCGTGCCACCACTCCCGCAGCGCCGGTTCCATCCGCACCGCGCTGCGGGTGACCCACGCGTCCCGCTCACCCTGGGCCAAGCCGTAGTCGATGACCTCCAGGACGCCGTCGGCCACCTCCGGCGGATTGTCGCGGTAGGCGTCGGTGTAGCCGAGGGCCTCGGGAGGCACGCCGTCTACCTCGCGGAACACGTCGGCGATCTCCGCACAGGTCCGGCACCACAGGGCGAAGTCGGTCCGCGCCAGCAGCGCGGCCTCGGCGGGCCCCGCGTGCAGGGCGACCCAGGAGATGAACTCCGTGAACTGCCGCACGGGCACCGCGATGGGGGCACTCCGCATCTCGTCGGGCGACATGCCCAGCGCGGGCGCCAGCCCCGACACCATGCGGTGCCGTGCCTGCATCAGTTCGTGGGCGACGAAGGAGAAGAAGCCGCCGGGAACCTCGTGCGGAAACCGCGACAGCAGCAGACCGTACGCCGTGAACTCGGCCTCCTGCGACTGGAACTCCGCCAGCGCGAACCGCTTCAGGTGGTCTTTGGTGATCGCTCCTTCGCGCGCCAGGGCGAGGAACTCGTTCGACGCGACGTGGTCCGTGACGTTCAGACCGACGGCGTCGATGAACTCGGTGGAAGGCATGGGGAACCTCTCGGAACGGATGTGAAGGAAACAGCTGAGGCGGCGAACGGGAGCCGGGAATACCCCGGAAAAACGATCTCAGGAACGACGGAACGCGATCTTTCCCCTCGCTCGCCTGAACGGCGGGTGTCCGCTGGCGCCCGGTCCATGCCTCCCCGCGGAATCGATCAAACCGGCACCCGGAACGCCGTCCCGTACAACCTCACCGGATCTGTCAACCCGCCCCGGCGAAAACCCCGCTGAGCTGCGTGGACACGCACAGCAGAAAGCTCATGAATTTTCTGCCCGGATGGCCCGCCTGGCTGGAAAAGAGCGCCCTCACCGCATCACGCGTCCTTTCGCGCCCCATCATTGCCCCGCCATCCCACCTTGGCGGTCTGCACCCCGGACATCGCGCCGAATAATCCGCCGCCCCCAGAACCCGGCTCCCGACAGCCGCCGGGGCGGCTCCGGAGCACCACCCCGGTCCGGACGGGGCGGCAGCGCGGCAGCCACAGCCCCCGGCGCGGCCGTGACGCCAGCGCCGTGGCACGGCGGTGCGGCTCTCTACGCTTCAGCCAGCTTCAGATGACTTCAGACCGCTTCTGCCGCCCGGCGCAGCGCGTCTTTGTGTTCCCACGTCCACGGCGCGTCGCGCAGCTCGGCGGGCAGGCCGTCGAGACCGGTTCTCAGATGGCCGACCGCCTCGCTGTATCTCCCGAGCGCGAGAGCGCAGATCCCCATGGTCAGTCCGCTGAAGGCCGAAGTGAGCCAATAAGCTGCTTCCGGCGGCACCGGGCCATAGCACATTCCCGCGCTGCGGATTTCATCGAATATCCGGTGTCACGCAGTTCCCGGTGCGCGGCGTCAGCGAAACCGTCGCACACAGAGAACCTCTGAGGATTGACGGCAGTGCGTCCTGGTTAGTCGACCCAGGCCGGCTCCCGCGTGACCGTCGCAGTTTCTGATCATGGACGCATGACTGAATCGACTGGGTACAGCACCACGCCAGTCGTACTACTGGACGGGTCCGGCGCGTTGGAGCCGACGCCTGTGGACGGATGCGCCGGTTGTCGAGAGCCGGCCAACGTGCGGGACCGCGCGCGAACAGGTGGCGGCTGGACGACCGCGGCGGACACGAACGTCCTGATGCGGAAGCACCCCGACGGCACCCTAGAGCGTGAGTGGCTGGTTGTGACTCTGTGGCCTGTGTTTCTATGCCGGAGTGGACATCGAGAGCTCCGGGGTGCCTGACGAGAGGCCGACCTGCTGGGTCCGCCGGAGGGCTGATGGCGATGTTGAGGAGTGCGTGCGGGTGCTCGCAGAGGTCCATGCGCGCGATGGCTATCCGGTGAACTGGCCCGATCGACCCGGCGAGTGGCTGTCACGCGGTCCCCTGCTGGGCTCCTGGGTTGCCCAACTCGAAGGCAGCCTGGTTGGGCATGTCAGTCTGTCGCAAGGCCGCGAAGACGATCTGGCCCCGATGGTGTGGAGCAAGCGGAACGGGATGACGCGGGGTATGACCGCCGTAGTCAGCAGGCTGTTCGTTGCCCCGCAGGCGAGGGGGCATCGGATTGGTGCACTGCTGATCGGTCACGCAGTGGAGGAAGCGCGACGTCGTGGCCTGCACCCCATGCTCGACGTCGTCACGTCCGGTACCGCCGCGGCAGCCCTGTACGAGCGGCTGGGCTGGGAGCTGATGGCTACGGTCGAGCAGCAGTGGAGCCCGCGCCAGACAGTGGCCATCCGCTGTTACGCAGCGCCATCGTGACGTGGCCAGTCATAGCCACTCGTTGATGGCCGCGACGAGGAAGGTCGCCCTCGCGGCGGCCCGGGAGCTTGTCGCAGCGGTGGCCACTGCGCGGTGCCTCCTGAGGCGATTGATGCCGCGCTCGACTGCGTGCCGCGCCTTGGAGTCCTGCGATCCGGACTTCGGCGGCCGGCCGCCGCGGAAGCCGACCATCTTGCGGTTGCGGGCCTGGTCGGCCTTGTCCGGAATGGCGCAGCGGACACCGCGCCTCCGCAGGTAAGCGCGGTTCCTCCAGGAGGCGTACGCCGTGTCGGCGCGCACCCGAGCGGATCGGGGGCGCGGCCTGCCCGGCCCGAGGCTCGGGACGCGGACCTTGTTGGATACACGCCCTAGTCGCCGGTCGTGCCGTCGAGCATCTCGCGCAGGATGTCCAGGTGGCCGTTGTGGCGGGCCGTCTCCTCGATGAGGTGAAGGAGGATCCAGCGCAGGTCGACATGGAGACCGTCGCGGACGGCTCGCTGGGCCTGCTCGTCCAGGCCGTTGCCGGCGACCAGTTCGCGGTAGCGGGCGCCCTGTTCGGCGTATTCGTCGAGCAACTGCGTGAGCGGGAAGTCGACGGCGATACGCATCTCGCGGTCGGGGTCCTCCTCGGTCCAGGGGCCCCGGTCCTCCTCGCCGAGGAAGACCACCTGGAACCAGTAGTACTCGACCCAACGGAGGTGGTTGACCACTCCGCTCATGGTCATCAGCGGTGAGCCCGGCAGGAGCGCCTTGCGGGCGTTCTCCGCGGAGACGCCCTCGCACTTGGCGCGGGCGGTGTCACGTGCGTAGTCGAGGAACGTGGTGAGCTGGGTGCGCTCGTCCCACGCGGGCGGCGTGTCGTCGATTCTTGTCATCGCGCGAAGCGTCCCCGAGCACCGCGACCCGTGTCGAGGCATTTAGCGCCGGGCCCGGCCTGCTTCACCCAGCTCCATGTCCGGCAGGTCGCGACAGCGCTTCAGCGCCGGTGGGCAGCCCGGCATGATCCGCCGGACGCGCCCCGGGCCTGCCCACGCCACGCGGCCAGCGGCGGGGCGGGGTTCAGGCGGAGACGCACAGTTCGTTGCCCTCCGGGTCGGTGAGTGTCGTCCAGGTGCGGGGGCCCTGGCGGCCGTGGTGGACGACGGTGGCGCCGCGTCCGGTGAGCCGCCGGACGACGGCTCCGGGGTCGTCCCCGCCGGTGCGGACGTCCAGGTGCAGGCGGTTCTTGTCCGACTTCGGCCCCGGTACGAGCTGGAACAGCACGCGCGGGGCGGCGTCCGTGCCCTGCGGGTGGCGGATGGCGGCGCCCGCCTTCCACACGAGCGTGCCGCGGTGGGTGGTGGTGTCGTCCTCGCTCGCGTGGCCCTCGGCGATCATGCGGCGGATGAAGTCCTCGTCGCTGGGCTCCACCTGCCAGCCGAGGGCGTCGGCCCACCAGTCGGCGAGCGTGTGCGGGGCGGCGGAGTCAATCGTCACCTGGAAGACGTAGGCCATGGCGGCACGCTACCGGGTGGCGCCGACAGCCGGGCTCACCGTGCGGGCGCGGCGTCGGACGACCGCCGGGCGCGCATGCGGGGCGGCGCCGGGGGTAGCCGCACAGGCGCGTCGCGGGCGGGATGCGGAACGCCGCGCGGGCATCGGGGTCGGTCGGCGGAAAGCCGGGGGTGGCGGGCGTGAGGCAGGGCGGACGGTTCACGGACGCGGGACGCGCGGCGGGCCCGGCCCGCGGCGGCGGACGGTGGCGGCGGGGACGGACGGCGGCGGCGGAGCCGCCCGGTGAGTCCCGGCGGCGCTCGCGTCCCGGCCCGGCGCACCCGGACCCGGCGCGTCCGGACCCGGCGCGCTCCGGGGCGCGCCGGGAGATGCCGACCCCGTTACGCGTTCTGCTGCTCCTGCTGGCGGCGGCCGCCGCCGTCGGGTTCGCCGTGGCGCTGGCCCGGCTGACGCTCGCGCCGTCCTACGCGTCCGAGGCTCTGACCAGCTCGAACTTCCAGCCGGGGGCGTCGATCGAGGCGTACCTCGGCCAGCCGGGTGTCCGTGACGCGGTGCGGCAGCTCGGCGGCAACATCGCGCTGGGCGTGCCGTTCGGCCTGCTGCTGCCGGTGCTCTGGCGGCGCACGCGCGGGCTGGTGCGCGTCTGTCTGGCCGCGGCGGCGGTGATGGCCGCGGTGGAGCTGGTCCAGGGCTTCCTGGTGCCGGGGCGGGCCTTCGACGTGGACGACGTCATCCTCAACACCAGCGGTGCGCTGCTCGGTTACCTGCTGCTCGGCCGGCGTCTGGGGCGTGCGGTGCATCCGCGCCGCCGTCGGCGGTGGTGGCGGCGCGGTGCGGACGGCACCGGCGGGGTGAGTGGTGCGGCGGGGCCGCGCGGGGAGGCCGCCCGCCCGCCCGCCGCGTGACGGGGCGGGCCCGCGGGGACGGGACGCCGGTTTGCCGCTGAGCGGCGGTGGTATGCGGACCTGACAAGGAGCGGCCCATGCCAGAGAGAAGACACGAAGACGCAGCTTCCGGATCACGAGAAGGCAACGAAACGCCTCCCCGGCGTCCCGCCCCCGCGGTGGACGTGCTCCGCAGGGCCGGAGCCGAACTCGCCGAGCTGACCGGTCTCCGCCCCGAGGCGGTGACCCGCGTGGAGCGCACCGACAGCGGCTGGTGCGTGGAGGCGGAAGTGCTCGAACTGTCCAGGGTCCCGGACACGATGAGCCTGATGGCGCTGTACGAGGTCACCACCGACGACCAGGGAGCGCTGACCGGCTACCGCAGGACCCGCCGTTACGAACGCGGACGGGCGGACCCTCGCTAGCCGTGCCGGAGCGGCCGGGGCCACCGGGCCCCGGCCCCCGGTGAGGGAGCGCGTCCCACGAGGAAGGAGCACCCCGACATGACCGTAGTCCCCGCACAGCAGAACCGGACGTCCCAGGGCGGCGGCAGCAGCGGCCTCTACGACGTCCTCGAACTCATCCTGGACCGCGGGCTGGTGATCGACGCGTTCGTGCGCGTCTCGCTGGTCGGCATCGAGATCCTGAAGATCGACGTACGGGTCGTCGTGGCCAGCGTCGACACCTACCTGCGCTTCGCCGAGGCGTGCAACCGGCTGGACCTGGAGGCCGGTCCGCGCAAGGACCCGGGCCTGCCCGACCTCGTCGGGGAGATCACCGAGTCCGGCGCCAAGGGCAAGTCCAAGGGTGCGCTCTCCGGCGCGGCCGAGACGCTGTCCGACGCGTTCAAGCAGGGCGCGCAGGGCGAGTCGGGCTCCGGCAGCCGTGAGGCCGAACCGGCCGAGCGCAAGCCGCGCCGCGCCCCGGCCCGGCGCAAGGAGGAGACGGAGTGAGCACGTACGTCTACGGCATCGCCCCCGCCGGCCACCCCGGTCCGCCGGAGGCGCTGGGCGGGGTGGGTGATCCGCCGCGGCCGGTGCGGACGGTGGAGGGCGGCGGCCTCCGGGCCGTCGTCAGCGAGTGCCCGGAGGGCCTGCGCGCCAAACGGCGCGACCTCAACGCCCACCAGCAGGTCCTCGCCGAGGTCGGCGCGCTCGGCACCGTCCTGCCGCTGCGGTTCGGCAGCGTCGCGGACGACGACGAGGCGGTCCGCGGCGTCCTGGAGCGGCACGCCGAGCACTACGCGCGGCAGCTCGACGAGGTCGCCGGGCGCGTCGAGTTCAACGTGAAGGCCGTGCACGACGAGGAGTCCGTGCTGCGGCAGGTCCTCACCGAGGACCCGGAGCTGCGTGCGCTCGCCCAGGCGGGCCGCAGTTCCGGTGGCGCCACCTACCAGGACAAGCTCCAGCTCGGCGAGCGGGTGGCCGAGGCGGTGCGGGCCCGTGAGGTGGCGGACGGCCGGGCGGTGACGGAGGCGCTGGCCGCGCACGCCGACCGGCACAGCCCGGGTCCGGAGTCGGCGGGGTGGCTGGCCAACGTCTCGTTCCTGGTGGGACGGGAGGGGGCCGCCGCGTTCGCCGAGGCCGCCGACGCCTTCGGGCAGGCCCATCCGCAGCTGAAGGTTCAGGTCACCGGGCCGCTGCCGCCGTACAGCTTCGTCGAGCCCGCACCCTCGGGCGTCTGATGGGGCTCATCGGCGAGGCGCTGCTGCTCCCCTTCGCCCCGGTGCGCGGCGCCGGATGGGTGCTGCGACAGGTCGTGGCGGAGGCGGAGCGGCAGTACTACGACCCGGCGGCCATCCAGAGCGAGCTGCGCGCGCTGGCCGAGCAGCTCGACGAGGGGCTGATCGACGAGGACGAGTTCGACGCGCGCGAGGACGCGCTCCTGGACCGGCTGGAAGAAGCACAGGAACGCCGCGCGACGGCACCGGGCGAGGGATTCCCCGGCCCGGCAGCGAAGGGAAACAAGATATGACGAATCGGCTGGCGCTGTCGCTCGCCGTCACCGCCGGGTACGTGCTCGGGCGGACGAAGAAGGCCAAGTGGGTCATCGGGATCGGCGGCATGGTCCTGGGCAAGCGGCTGAACCTGAGCCCGCAGCAACTGCTGGCGACGCTGACGAAGCAGTTGCAGGACAACCCGCAGTTCGCGCAGTTGCGCGAACAGGTGAACGGCGACCTCAAGGGGGTGGGCAAGGCGGCGACGAGCGCCCTGGTCACCCGGCAGGTGAACAGCCTGGCCGACAGCCTGCACGACCGGACGCTGGGCGTGCAGGACCGGATCGGCGTGCCCGCTGGTGGCGGCGCGCAGGACGACACCGAACCGGACCGTGACGCGGCTGCGGACGCCGAGGCGGAGTCCGGCACGGCGCCCGGCGCGGAGGACGCCCCCCGGGACGAGGCCGCCGACGGTGAACGTCCGCGGGACGAGGGCGACGGCGAGGACGGGCCCGCCCGGAAGACCCGCCGGCCGGCGGCGGGTTCCGAGCGCCCGGCCCGGCGGAAGGCCGCCGCGAAGAAGCCCGCGTCCGCCGCGAAGAGCGCGGAGAAGGCGCCCGCCAAGAGCCGCAAGGCGGCCTCGTCGGCCACCCGCGCGGCCCGCTCCACCGGAGGTGACCGCCGTGGCTGAGTCCGGCAAGCTGCTCGACAACCCGGCCGCCGACCGTCTCAGGGAGGAGGCCGCCGCCTACGCCTCCGCACAGGCGCAGCGGCTGCTCACCTCGGCCGGGCACCGCCTCGGTTCGATGACCGCCAGGCTCAACGACGTCGCCGAGGGCCGCAGCGGTCTGTCCTCGCTGGCGTTCCAGGGCGGCCGGAAGATGGCCGAGGGCAAGGGCCCGGTGCGCGCCGCCGTCGAGACGGGCGCCGCCGGGCTGAAGGACAAGGTGAAGGACGCCGTGAAGGGCATCGGCGGCGGCAGCCGCAAGGGCGGTGGCGGGCAGGGGAAGTTCCTGACCGTCATCGAGGACATCGACGTCGGCGTCCCCGTGCGCGAGGCGTACGGGCAGTGGACGCAGTTCCAGGAGTTCGGCACCTTCACCAAGGGGGTGCAGGGCGTCGAGGTGGCCGACGACACCACGACGAACTGGCGGGCCAGGATCTTCTGGTCGAACCGCAGCTGGACGGCGACGACCACCGAGCAGGTGCCCGACCAGCGGATCGCCTGGACCTCGGAGGGCGCGAAGGGCACCACGAAGGGCGTGGTGACCTTCCACCCGCTGGAGGAGAACCTCACCCGGGTGCTGCTGGTCATCGAGTACTACCCGAAGGGCCTGTTCGAGAAGACGGGCGCCATCTGGCGGGCCCAGTCCCGGCGGGCGCGGCTGGACCTCAAGCACTTCCGCCGGTTCGTCATGATGCGCGGCGAGGCGACGGGCGAGTGGCGCGGTGAGATCCGCGACGGCGAGGTGGTGCTCGGACACGACGACGCCGTCGCCGAGGAGGAGGAGCGCGCGGAGGGCGCGGAGCGCGCCGAGGACGGCCACCCGGAGGAACCGGCGGAGGACGAGCCGTACGAGGAGGCCGAGGACGAGCCGGACGCCGAGGAGCCGGACGACGGCACCTACGAGGAGGAGCCGGAGGAGGCCGTCGGGGAGCTGGACGAGGAGCCGGAGGACGAGCCGGAGGACGAGGAGGAGACGGACCCGGCGGACGCCGGGTACGAGGACGCCGAGGCGCGGGACGCCGAAGACGCCGACGCCGAGGACGCCGCCGAAGACGCCGACGCCGAGGACGCCGGGTACGAGGACGTCGAGGAAGACGCCGACGCCGACGAGGAGGTCCGCGCGCGATGACGATGGTGCCCGAGCCCTACGGGGGTTCCGGTGGCGGCGCCAACCTGGCGGACATCCTGGAACGGGTGCTGGACAAGGGCGTCGTCATAGCCGGGGACATCCGCATCAACCTCCTGGACATCGAACTGCTCACGATCAAGCTGCGGCTGATCGTGGCCTCCGTGGACAAGGCCAGGGAGATGGGCATCGACTGGTGGGAACACGACCCGTCGCTGTCCTCCGGCGCCCGGCGCCGGGAGCTGGCCGACGAGAACGAACGGCTGCGGGAGCGCATCGCGGCCCTGGAGCAGCGCGGAGAGCCGGCATGAGCGGTACCGAGGGCCAGGAGCCCGGGGAACTGGAGTACGTGTACGCGGTCGGGCGGCCCGGTCTCGTGCTGCCCGGGGGGCTGCACGGCGTCGCGGGGTCGCCCGTCCGCCTCGTGGCGGGGGACGGTGTCGTCGCGGTGGTCGGCACCGTCCCCGCGGCCGACTTCGACGAGGCGCCGCTGCGGGCCCGCCTGGAGGATCTGGCGTGGCTGGAGCGGACGGCCAGGGACCACCAGCACGTGGTCGCGGCGGTGGCCGGGGCCGGGGACGCGCTGCCGCTGCGGCTGGCGACGGTCTGCCGCGACGAGGACGGGGTGCGCCGGATGCTGACGGCCGGGCGGGAGCGGTTCGCCGCCGCCTTCGCCGTCGTGGAGGGCCGCGAGGAGTGGGGCGTGAAGGCCCACACCGAGCCCGCGCCCGCGCCGGCCGGGGCCGTGGACCCGCCCGCCGGTGGTGCGGGCGGCAATGGTGCGGGCGGCGGCGGGCGGCCGGTGAGCGGGCGCGACTACCTGCGCCGCCAGCGCGAACGCCGCCAGGTGCGGGAGGTGGCCTCCCGGGAGGCCGAGACGTGGGCGCGCGAGGCGCACCGGGCGCTGAGCGCCGCCGCCGAACGGTCGCGGCTGCACCGGCCGCAGGACGCCCGGCTGTCGGGGGCGTCGGGGCAGAACGTGCTCAACGGCGCCTACCTCGTCTCCCGGGAGGCGGCGGACGCCTTCGCCGCGCAGGTGCGGGAGCTGGCCGGACGGGCGCCGGGGCTGCGCGTGGAACTCACCGGCCCGTGGCCCGCCTACTCCTTCGCCGACGCCGCCGGACCCGCACCGGACGGAAGCCGGGAATCCGCGGAGGCGGGGGTGCCGGGTGAGTGACGACGCGCCGCTGGCCCAGCGCCAGATCGCGCTGGTGGACCTGCTGGACCGGCTGCTGGCGGGCGGAGTGGTCCTGGCGGGGGACCTCACCCTGCGGATCGCCGACGTCGATCTGGTGCGCATCGACCTGCGCGCCCTCATCAGCTCGGTCAACGAGAACGTGCCGTCCCCCTGGGAGAGCGGCGAGGAGTAAGGAGCCAGGGAGCCATGGAGCGCGCGAACGGCCGGATCGAACTCGACCGCGACACGGTGGAGCGGGACCTGATGCGTCTGGTCCTCACCCTGATCGAACTGCTGCGGCAGCTGATGGAACGCCAGGCGCTGCGCCGGTTCGACCAGGGCGACCTCTCGGAGGAGCAGGAGGAGCGCATCGGGCTGACCCTCATGCTGCTCGCCGAGAAGATGGACGAGCTGCGGGACCGCTACGGGCTGAGCCCGGAGGACCTGAACATCGACCTGGGCCCGCTCGGCCCGCTGCTGCCGCGCGACTGAGCGCCGCCCCGGCGGCCCGCCGGTGCCGGGCCGCGACCGTCTGACGCGCTGCGTGTCAGACGGTCGCGGCATGGACAGCGCTTGCGGAACATGCCTGACAGCAGGCCCTGATCGCGGCCCCGCGCAACGTTCTCGCGGGGCCGCGCCCGCGTGGGCCGCTCCGTCTTCGGGGCCGCCGGGCGGTGACGTCCGCAACCGGTGCAGAACGGGCCTGCGGGCGGCGCCGGGCCCCGCCCGGCCCGCCTGCCCACTCCGGACGAAGCATCAGTTTCCGGCCGCGGGACCGCCCCCGGGGAGGCGGCGCCACGGGAAAGCGGTGGAACTCACCGTTGCCGGGAACCTTGCCAGCCCTCCGGGGCCGTCCTATTCTCACGGCCAGAAAGCGCTTTCTGGAAAGACTCGGGGACGTCCCGGTGAACGCCACCACCGCGGCCCCGCCACAGGTTCCGCGCACGCACCCCCCACCAATCCGCGCGCGGAAGTCCAGCCAGGGCACCGGTGTGCGCACGACACAGGTGCACGCCGTGGTCCTGGCAATCCACAGACCCCGTCACGGTCCCAGCGGTGCCGGTTTCCGCCACAGGCGGCCGGTCACGCCGCCGGTTCCAGCGGTCGCCGCGCGAGCGGTGCGGCACCCGCCCGGAGGAACACCCGCTTCCGGGCGTCCGGCGGCCTGCCCGCCGCCGGACCGGCGGCCTCGGCGGCACGGCGGCACGGCGGCACGGCCCACCGTGCGCGGCGCGGCCCGGCACCCGAGGGCGACGCGAGATGCGGAAGGACGCGAGAACAGAGGACGGAAGACCGGACGACCGGGAGAACCAGCGGTCGAAGAAGGACGAAAGGTGAAAGGTGAGGCGAGAATGAGACGTTCACTCGCACTACGGCTCAACGCGGGGCTGGCCACCCTGGCCATCGCGGCGGGCACCGGCGTGTTCCTGTCGATGCCCCAGGCGTCGGCGGCGACCGGCGGGGCCACCGGCTACGCGACCCAGAACGGCGGGACCACCGGCGGCGCGGGCGGGCAGACGGTCCGCGCCACCACGGGCACCGCGATCCACCAGGCCCTGTGCACCCGGGCCAGCAGCAGCACCCCCATCACCATCCAGGTCGAGGGGACGATCAACCACGGCAACACCAGCAAGGTGTCGGGCGACAGCTGCAACACCGCCGCCGACAAGATCGAGCTGAAGCAGATCAGCAACGTGACGATCGTCGGGGTCGGCCGCGGGGCCGTCTTCGACCAGCTCGGCATCCACATCCGCGAGGCCCGCAACATCATCATCCAGAACGTGACCGTCCGGAACGTCAAGAAGTCGGGCTCGCCCACGTCCAACGGCGGCGACGCCATCGGCATGGAGAGCGACGTCCGCAACGTCTGGGTCGACCACGTCACCCTGGAGGCGTCCGGCGGTGAGTCGCAGGGCTACGACGGCCTCTTCGACATGAAGGCCAACACCCAGTACGTGACGCTGTCCTACAGCATCCTGCGCAACTCCGGGCGCGGCGGCCTCGTCGGGTCGAGCGAGAGCGACCGCTCGAACGGCTTCGTCACGTACCACCACAACCTGTACGAGAACATCGACTCCCGCGCCCCCCTGCTGCGCGGCGGGATCGGGCACATGTACAACAACCACTACACGGGCATCAACTCGTCCGGGATCAACTCCCGGGCAGGGGCCCGCGCCAGGGTGGACAACAACTACTTCGAGGACTCCAAGGACGTCCTGGGCACCTTCTACACCGACGAGGCCGGCTACTGGCAGGTCAGCGGCAACATCTACGACAACGTGCGCTGGTCCCAGCGCAGCGGCGACAACCAGCCCGCCGGGCCCGACCCGCGGTCCAACACCAGCATCAGCATCCCCTACGCCCACAGCCTCGACGACGCCCGCTGCGTGCCCGGCATCGTGGGCCAGACGGCGGGCGCCGGCAAGGGCCTGCGGGTGTCGGACGGCAACTGCTCGCCGCAGGACCCGGACCCGACCCCGACCCCCACGCCGACCGACCCGGACCCCGAGCCGGAGCCCGAGCCCACTGACCCCGATCCCACCGAGCCCGGCGGGAACAACCTGAGCATCGGCGCCGGTTCGGACGGCTCCAGCAAGGCCAGCGGAACCAGCTACGGCAACGTCCGCGACGGCGACATGAGCAGCTACTGGTCGCCGACCGGCTCGACCGGCGCCATCTCCATCAAGTGGGGCTCCGCCACCACCGTCTCCAAGATCAACATCCGGGAGGCGGCGGGCGCCACGGGCAACATCCGGTCCTACCGGGTCCTCGACGCCGACTCCGGCGCCGTCCTGGCCTCCGGCAGCGGGGCGGGGGTCATCACCTTCCCCGCGACCACACTCCGCAAGGTCACCTTCGAGATCACCGGCTCGTCCGGCACGCCGCGCGTCGCCGAGTACGAGACGTACGCCCGCTAGGGGCGCGGTCCGGCCGCAGGCCGGGCCCGCGCCCGCCCACGGAACCGGGACCAGTACCGGACCCGGGACCAGCACCGGACCGCCCGGTGATCCGACCCCACCTCGGACCACCGGCTGACGGGGGCCGCCTCGCACGGCGGCCCCCGTCTCCGCGTTTCCCCGTCTCCACGTTTCCCCGGCCGCACCTCCCCCTGCGCTGGCTCTTCCCGCGTGCCCGCGGGCCCGCGTCACCGGTCGTCGTAGCGGACGGTGACGCGCTCGAAGCCCAGCGAGGACAGCAGGCTGCGCAGCATGCTGGTGGTGTTGGCCTCGGCGCGGGCGGTCAGCTCGCTCTCCTGCGCCGCCTCCCCGATGTGGTCCACCGCGAGCCGCTGGACGGCGCGTTCGTCACCGGGGTTGCCGGAGAAGAGGTCCCCGAGCCGGTCGAGCAGGCCGCGCTCCTTGGCGACGGCGTAGGAGCGGTCGGCGTCGAGGGCGGGGTCGCCGAGCCGGGCGTGCGGCAGGACGAGCGTCGCCTCGGTGCGCTCCTCGTTCACAGTGACGCGCTCCTCCCCCAGCTCGCCGAGGTCCACGTAGGCGTCCACGGTGCCCACGCCGACGTACAGGGTGCGGGTGCCGCGGACGGCGTCGGGCAGGAACTTGGCGTCCTTCTCCAGGTCCACGACGACCTGGAAGGTGCCGGACGCGGCGTCGTAGCGGCTGATGTCCCGCAGGGACTCCAGCAGCGCCGGGCCCGTGCGGTCGTGGGTCTCCTCGCCGAACAGGTCCGGGACTCCGGGTACGAGTCCGGCGCGGAACAGCAGGCCGACCGCGGCGAGGACCGCGACGACGGCGGTGAGCGTGCGCAACCAGCGCGGCCTCCTGCGTTCACCGCGGGGTTCTTCGTGGGCCATCTGGGGTGCTCCTCCCCGGAGGCGGGCGCCTCCCGACGGTCCGTATGCCCGCCCCCGCGCGCCCCAAAGGCACTACAATGGTTTAGACCATATGGCCACAGCACCACAGGACCTCAACCGGAACGGCAGGCCCGAATGGAAGTCGTGATCGTCCCTGACGCCGCAGCGGGCGGCGAACTGGTCGCCACCGCGATGGCCGACCTGCTCGGCCGCAAGCCCGACGCCCTGCTGGGCGTCGCCACCGGCTCCACGCCGCTGCCCGTCTACCGGGCGCTGGCCGCCCGGGTGCGCGCCGGGGAGGCGGACGTCTCGCGGGCCCGGATATGCCAGCTCGACGAGTACGTCGGGCTGCCCGCCGGGCATCCGGAGTCCTACCGCTCCGTGGTGCTGCGGGAGGTCGTGGAACCGCTCGGCCTGTCCCCCGACTCCTTCATGGGCCCCGACGGCGGCGCCGAGGACGTCCCGGCCGCCTGCGCCGCCTACGACCGCGCGCTCGCCGAGGCCGGGGGCGTGGACCTCCAGCTCCTCGGCATCGGCACCGACGGGCACATCGGGTTCAACGAGCCCTGCTCCTCACTGGCCTCCCGGACGCGGATCAAGACGCTGACGGAGCAGACCCGCCAGGACAACGCCCGGTTCTTCGACGGCATCGACGACGTGCCGCACCACGTGATCACCCAGGGCATCGGCACCATCCTGGAGGCCCGGCACCTGGTGCTGCTGGCCACCGGGGAGGCGAAGGCCGAGGCCGTGGCCCTCGCCGTGGAGGGGCCGGTCGCCGCGGTGGTGCCCGCGTCGGCGCTCCAGCTCCACCCGCACGCCACGGTCGTCGTGGACGAGGCCGCGGCCTCCCGGCTCAAGCTCGCGGGCTACTTCCGCGCCACCTACGCCGCCAAGCCGTCCTGGCAGGGGCTGTAGGAGCGGTTGTGCCGGGCGCGGTCCCGGTTCCGCCCGCCGCCGCGCGCGGCGGGCGGAACCGGCCGCGCCGGGACGCGCACCGGGACCGGCACGCGTCCCGGCGCGTCCTCACTCCTCGATGGCGCCGCCCACGCCGCGCAGGTGCTCGCGGAAGGTCAGGGCCGGCTCCTCGCGGCGCCGCTCCAGGTAGGCGGCGAACCGCACCTGCTCGCGCAGGGACCTGCCCGAGCGGACCTCCTGGGCCTGCCGGCGCTCGGTGTCGCGGATGCCCTCCGCGAGGGTGAGGAGGTCGCCCGCACCGGCGGCGGGCACGAACAGCACGCCGTCCTCGTCGCCCAGCACCAGGTCCTGCGGACCGACCGTCCACTCCCCCACCGCCGCGGACCGCGTCGCGTCCGGCGCCTGCGCGTCCAGGCGGAGCGGGCCGGTGGGCAGGGCGCCCATGCTGAAGACGGGCAGCCCGATCTCCCGGATGTCGGCCGTGTCGCGGTGCAGGCCCCACACGACGACGCCCTCGATCCCGGCGGCCCGCGCCTCCAGCACGACGAGGTCGCCCACGCACGCCTCGTCCAGCCGCCCGCCGTTGTCGACGACCAGGACGTCGCCGGGCCGGGCCTCCTCGAACGCCTCCAGGAAGACGTCCACGCTGCCCGCGTGCCGGGCGGGGCGCACCCGTCCGGCGACGCGGCTGCCGGGTTCCACGGCGCGCACGGGCGCGGGCGCGCAGCGCACCTCCGTTCCGGCGCGGATGCAGGCGTCCGCCACGTGGGCGGTGGTCAGCGTGGCGAACCGCCGCCGCAGCTCCTGGTGTTCCATACGGTCTTCCCCTCCGCACTCACCGGCTCGGACGCGCACCAGTATGGCCGCCCGGCGGCGGGCGGCGGCTTGGGGCCGGGCCCGTGCGCGGTCACGGGCGCCGCGCGGGCCCGGGGCCGCCCGTCGCCGGGCCGGGGAGGATCTGGCGCGGGACGGTGCGCGGGTGCCCGGGGCGCTTCCACTCGCGCGGGTAGCCCACCGACACCTCCTCGAACCGCACCTCGTCGTACCAGGTGGTGCGCGGGATGTGCAGGTGCCCGTAGACGGCGACGCGGACGGGGTACCGCACGTGCCAGTCGGCGGTCAGGTCCGTGCCGCACCACTGGGCGAACTCCGGGTAGTGCAGGATGCGCGTCGGGTGCCGCACCAGCGGATAGTGGTTCACGAGCACCATCGGCAGGTCCGTCCCGCACGCGTCGAGCCGCCGCTCCGTGGCCGCCACCCGCGCCCGGCACCAGGCGTCCCGGCTCGGGTACGGGTCGGGGTGGAGGAGGAACTCGTCGCTGCACACGACGCCCGTGTCGTACGCCTGCCGCAGCGCCTCCGCCTTGGTGGGGGCCGTCTCCGTGCGGAAGCTGTAGTCGTAGAGGAGGAACAGCGGGGCGACGACGACCGGTCCGCCGGCGCCCGTCCACACCGGGTAGGGGTCCTCGGGCGTGAGGACCCCGGCCGCGCGGGCCAGCCCGACGAGGTGCTGGTAGCGCTCGTCGCCGCGCAACTGCACCGGGTCCTCGCGCGGCGTCCACAGCTCGTGGTTGCCCGGCGTCCAGATCACCTTGGCGTAGCGGCTGCTGAGCAGGTCCAGTGCCCAGCCCACGTCGGCGGCCATCTCCCCGATGTCGCCCGCGACGATGAGCCAGTCGTCCTCGGACTCCGGGTGGAGGGCCTCGACGATCTTCCGGTTCTCCGCGAAGGCGACGTGCAGATCGCTGACGGCCCAGAGCTTTCCATCCGGCATGATCCGAACCTAGGCGGTCGGAGCCGTCCGCAACACCCCCAACCTCGGCCAACCCGCCCGGCTGGGCGGGCGCCGCCCCGCGCGGGCCCCGGTCCGGCGTCCCACCGGCGGGGCGGGGCCCGCCAAGCTCCCCGGCGCGTCGGCCGGACGTGCGGCCCCTGGCCGGATCTGCACGGTGCGGCGCGGGCGGCGGCACGTGGCTCCGCCCGTGCGGCACCCCGCACCCGGAACGCGGCGTCACACGCCCAGGACGGCCTTCGCGGTGAGGAAGTAGATGACCAGCCCCGTGGCGTCCACCAGCGTGGTGACCATGGGCGCGGACACCACCGCCGGGTCGATGCGCAGCCGCTTGGCGAGCAGCGGCATGGTGCCGCCGATGGTCGCCGCCCAGGCGCAGATGACCACCAGCGTGATGCCGACGACGACGGCGATCTTCGCGCCGACGAACGCCGCCGCCACGCCCACGCCGAGCACGGCCAGCAGTCCGCCCAGCACCACGCCGACCCGGCACTCGCGCCATATGACCTTCAGCAGGTCCGATCCGCGCACCTCGCCGACCGCCAGGGCGCGCACGCAGGACGTGGCCGCCTGGGCGCCCGCGTTGCCCCCGGCGCCGATCAGCATGGGGATGAACATGGCCAGCGCCGCGACCTCCTCCAGGGTGCCCTCGAACGCCCGGGTCACGCTGACCGTGAGCGTCGCGGCGACCAGCAGCAGCGACAGCCACAGGGCACGGTAGCGGGCCAACTGCCAGACCCCGGCGGCCATGTAGTGCCCGGACCAGGGCGCGGAGCCGGACTGCCGGGCCATGTCCTCGGTGTCGGCGGCCTCGATGACCTCGTCGGCGTCGTCGAAGGTCAGCAGGCCGACGAGCCGGTCCTCGCTGTCGACGACGGGCAGGTTCAGGTCGTTGGTCTCGCGCATGAGCCGGGCCGCCTGCTCGGCGGAGTCGGCGGCGCGGGCGAACGTCGCCTCGGTGACGACCAGCGCGGAGACCATCGTCTCCGGCGGGCTGAGCACCAGCTCGCGCAGTTCCACGATGCCGGTCAGCCGCCGGCCGTGGTCCACCACGGGCAGCGTGTAGACGGTCTCGGCGTGCGCGCCCTTCTCCCGTACGGTGCGCAGTGCCTGCTCCACCGTGATGTCCTGCGGCAGCGCCACCACCTCGGGCGTCATGTACCGGCCGACCGAGCCCTCGGGGTAGCCCAGCAGGGCGGCCGTCATCTGCCGCTCGTGCGCGCTGAGCCCGGCCAGTACCCGGCCCGCGACCTTGGCGGGCGCCTCGCGCAGCATCCGGGCCCGGTCGTCGGGGTCCATGGCCTCGACCAGCTCGGCGAAGGTGTGGTCGCGCAGCCCCTCCAGGATGGCCTGCTGGTCGACCGGCTCCAGCTCCTCGAACACGGCCAGCGCCCGGTCCTTGTCCAGCAGCCGGAACGCGATCCCGGCCGTGACGTTGTCCATGCGCGCCAGCTCGTCGGCGATGACGTGCGGCGGGTGCGTCTCCAGCCACTCCAGCGCCGCGTGCAGGTGCTGCTTCTCGACTATCTCCTGGAGCGACTCGGGCAGCTCGGGGTGCAGCTCGTCGGCGACGGGGCTCGGGGTCTGCGGCATGGGGACGTCCTCAGCGCGGCGGCGTGAACGGGGGTCGGGCACCGGGGAGTACCGCGGGCACCCCCACTGTCCCACCCCTGGCCGGGCGGACGGACGGCGCCGCGCGGGCGCCGCCGGGGGGAGGTCACCCCCGCGGCGGGGGGCGGCGGCCGGGAGGTTCGCCGCACTTCCACAGCTGCACGGCGCCACCTCCTCACCAGGCTCGTCCGGTTCTCGCGCGCCGTTGCGGGATCGCGCACGCCGTTGACAGGATACAGCGGACCTTTGGGACGGCGGCGACCGCACCGGTGTCCGCCGCGCGGCGGCGGTGTCCGCGCGGGCCGGGCGCCGGGCCGTCCGCGCGGGCCGGGCGGCCGGTGGCTCAACCGGCGGGGCGCCGCGGGAGTCCTAGCCCGTGGAGAGCTGTCACTGCGCGCGCCGGGGAGGCCCGTTGACCGTCATCGGCACATCGGAGAACGAGCGGGACCGGCCCGCCGGGGCGTCCGCGCCCGAGGGCGCCGGGCAGGCTCCCGGTGCCGCAGCGGCGGGACCGGAAACGGGAGCGGAGACGGAGGCGGGAGCGGGAGCGGGCGAGCCCGCGTGGCGCGTCATGCTGGCGCACGTCCGGCCGCACCGGCGCGCGCTGCTGCTGGGTGCGGCGCTGTCGCTGGTCACCGGCGCGACGGGGCTGGCGCTGCCGCTGGTGGCCCGGCAGCTCATCGAGGACCTCTCCCAGGACCGCGCCATCGGCGGCGCCCTGCTCGTGATGAGCGTCCTGGTGGTGGCGAACGCGGCGATCGGCGCGGTGGGCGGGTTCGTGCTCCAGCGCACGGCCGAGTCGGTCGTGCTGGCCGCCCGCCGATCGCTGGCGTCCTACCTGCTGCGGCTGCGGGTGTCGGCGGTGGACCGCAGCGAGCCGGGCGACCTCATGGCGCGGGTCACCTCGGACACGACGCTGCTGCGCGCCGTCACCACCGACTCGCTGGTGGGGTTCGGCACCGGCGGCCTCACCCTGGTGGCGACGCTGGCCATGATGGCCTTCGTCGACCCGGTGCTGCTGGCCGTGACGCTGGGGGTCGTGGTCGGCGCGGGCACGCTGATCGGCGTCATCGTGCCGCACATCAACCGGGCCAGCAAGCGCGCCCAGGAGTCCGTCGGGGTGATGGGCGCGGCGCTGGAGCGGGTGCTCGGTGCGCTGCGCACGGTGAAGGCGTCGGGGGCCGAGCACCGCGAGGAGGCCGCCGTGCACGCCGCCGCCGAGGAGTCGTGGCGGCAGAGCGTGCGGGCCGCGAAGTGGACGGCGCTGGCGGGCAACACCGCCGGGCTGTCCATGCAGGTCGCCTTCATCACGGTGCTCGCCTTCGGCGGCGCCCGGGTGGCGACGGGCGCCATCGACGTCGGCACTCTGGTGGCGTTCCTGCTCTACGTCTTCTACCTGATGTCCCCGATCCAGCAGCTCGTCGGCGCGGTGACGCAGTACCAGGTGGGCGCCGCCGCGATCGCCCGCATCCAGGAGACCCGGGCACTGCCGACGGAGCCGGAGCTGCCCGCCGCCGCGCTCCCCGCGCCCGGCGCCGCCCCGGCCTCTCTCGCGTTCGACGCCGTCCGCTTCCGCTACGCCGACGACCTGCCCGAGATCCACCACGGCGTCACCTTCACCGTGCCGCCGCGCGGGATGACCGCCTTCGTCGGCCCCTCCGGCGCGGGCAAGACGACCGTCTTCTCCCTCGTCGAGCGCTTCTACGACCCGACGGCCGGGCGGGTGCTGCTCGACGGGCGCGACGTGCGGGACTGGCCGCTGCCGCAGCTGCGCGCCGCGATCGGCTACGTCGAGCAGGACGCGCCCGTCCTGTCGGGCACGCTGCGGGAGAACCTGGTGCTGGGCGCGCCGGAGGCGGACGACGAGGAGGTGCGCGGCGTGCTGGCCACCACCCGGCTCACGTCGCTGGTGGACCGCCTCCCCGAGGGCCTGGACACCCGCGTCGGCCACCGGGGCACCAAGCTGTCCGGCGGTGAGCGGCAGCGCGTGGCCATCGCCCGCGCCCTGCTGCGCCGCCCCCGGCTGCTGCTGCTGGACGAGGCGACCTCGCAGCTGGACGCCGTCAACGAGGCGGCGCTGCGGGAGACGGTCGCGGAGGCCGCGCGCACGACGACGGTCCTGGTGGTGGCGCACCGGCTGTCCACGGTCACCCTGGCGGACCGGATCGTCGTGATGGACGCGGGCACAGTCCGCGCGGTGGGCACGCACCGGGAACTGGTGACGGCCGACGCCCTGTACGCCGAACTCGCCACCACCCAGTTCCTCACCCCCTCCGACTGACCGCTCCGCCGCCGGCGGGTCCGGGTCCGGGCCTACCGTGGGCGCGGGGCGGCCGGGGGCTTCAACCGGGCGCGGACGGCGGTGCCGGCGCAGGCGATCACGGCGAGGCCGCCGAGGGCGGTGGCCCAGGTGACGCGTTCGCCCAGGAGCAGCACCGACCAGCAGATGGTCAGGACGGGCTGGACGAGCTGCACCTGGCTGACCTGCGCCATCGGGCCCATCGCCAGCCCCCGGTACCAGGCGAAGAAGCCGAGGTACATGCTCACCACGGCCAGGTAGGCGAAGGCGGCCCAGTCGGCCGCGGTGGCGTCCGGGGGCTGCCGCGCCATCGCGTGGACGGCGAGGAGGACGGTCAGCGGGGCGGACAGGACGAGCGCCCACGACACCGTCTGCCAGGCGCCCAGTTCGCGGGCGAGGAGGCCGCCCTCCGCGTAGCCGATCGCCGCGGCGACGACGGCGCCGAACAGCAGCAGGTCGGACCAGCGCGGTCCGCTGAACCCGCCGCCCTGCGACGCGGCGAAGGCGACGGCGGCGCCGGCGCTCACGACCGCCGTGGCCCAGAACCGCGTCGGCGGCCGTTCGCGCCCGCGCAGGACGGCCGTCACCGCGGTGGCGGCGGGCAGGAGGGCGATCACGACGGCGCCGTGCCCTGCGGAGGCCGTGGTGAGCGCGTAGGACGTCAGGACGGGGAAGCCCAGGACCACACCGCCGGCGACGAGCAGCAGGCGGCCCCACTGGCGGCCCCGGGGCAGGCGCTGCCGGGTGGCCGCGAGGACGACGGCGGCGAGCAGCGCGGCGACGACCGCCCGGCCGGAGCCGACGAACAGCGGCGGCATCGCGCCGTCGTCGACGATGACGCGGGTGAACGGCACGGTGAGGGAGAACGCCGCGACGCCGAGCAGGCCCCATCCGAGCCCGGCCCGTGAGGGGGATAGCAGTGGCCCCTTGTGTGCGGTAGCGCTACTGTCAGTCTTCATGTATGACGATAGCAGTGCGCGGATCACCGCGGGACTCCGCGAGTGGATCGGGACGGCCGCGCCGGACGCGCGGCTGCCGTCCACGCGGAGCCTGGTGGCGCGGTACCAGGCGAGCCCGGTCACGGTGCAGAAGGCGCTGCGGACGCTGGCCGCGGAGGGGCTGGTGGACAGTCGCCCCGGGGTGGGCACCTTCGTGCGCGCGGTCCGCGTCGCCCGCCCGCACGACTACGGCTGGCAGACGGCCGCGCTCGGATCGCCGCCGAACCGCGTCCCGCGGCTGTCCAGCGCGCTGCGCACCGTTCCCAACGACGTGATCGCCCTGCACTCGGGCTACCCCGACCGGGAGTTGCTGCCCGGCGGCCTGGTGCGCGCCGCGTTCCGGCGCGCCGCACGCGGGGACGCGTCCGTCGGCAGGCCCCCGGCGGCGGGCCTGCCGGAACTCCAGGCGTGGTTCGCGGCCGAACTCGGCAGGCACGCCCCGGCCGGGGTCGCTCCGCCCACGCCGAGCGACGCCGTCGTCTTCCCCGGCAGCCAGAGCGGGCTCAGCGCCGCCTTCCGCGCCCTGGTCGGCGCGGGACGGCCGCTGCTGATGGAGTCGCCGACCTACTGGGGCGCGATCCTCGCCGCCGCGCAGGCGGGCGTGCGGGTCGTGCCCGTGCCCAGCGGCGTGCACGGGCCGGACCCGAAGGAGCTGACCCGCGCGTTCGAGCAGACCGGAGCGCGGGCCTTCTACGCGCAGCCCGGCTTCGCCAACCCCACCGGCGCCCACTGGCCGCCCGCGCTGGCCGGGCACGTGCTGGACGCGGTGCGCCGGTACGGCGCGTTCCTGATCGAGGACGACTGGGCCCGTGACTTCGGGATCACCGCCGAGCCGGTCCCCGTCGCCGCGCGCGACGACGGGGGGCACGTCGTCTACCTGAGATCGCTGACCAAGAGCGTGTCCCCGGCCGTGCGCGTCGCCGGGGTCGTCGCGCGCGGCCCCGCCCGCGAACGGGTCCTCGCCGAGGCCCAGGCCGAGTCGATGTACGTCAGCGGCCTGCTCCAGGCCGTCGCGCTCGACGTCGTCACCCAGCCCGCCTGGCGCACGCACCTGCGCGGGCTGCGCCACCAGCTGGCCGCCCGCCGGGACCTGCTGGTGCGGGCACTCGGGGAGCACGTGCCCGACGCGCACCTGGAGGCCGTGCCCCAGGGCGGGCTGAACCTGTGGGTGCGGCTGCCGGACGCCACCGACCTGGACCGGCTCGCCGGGGAGTGCGAGGCCGCCGGGGTCATCGTCGCGCCCGGCGACGAGTGGTTCCCCGCCGAGCCGACCGGCCGCTTCCTCCGGCTCAACTACGCGGGCCCCGGCCCCGGGGCCTTCGCGGACGGGGTGCGCGTCATCGGGCGGCTCCTCGCGCGGCAGCGGCCCTCGTAGCCGGTGGCGTTCAGGCCAGGTAGCCGCCGTCCACGTCGAGGACGGCGCCGGTGACGAAGGACGCCCCGGGGCCCGCGAGGAAGGCGACGGCCGCCGCGACCTCCTCGGGCCGCCCGAAGCGTCCCAGGGCGTTGGCCGCGCGCTGCGTGTCCGCGTAACGCCCCTCGGGCGGGTTCATGTCGGTGGCCACCGCCCCGGCCTCGACGACGTTGACGGTGATGCCGCGCGGGCCCAGGTCGCGGGCCGCGCCCCGGCTGTAGGCGGTGACGGCCGCCTTGGTGGCCGCGTAGTCCGCGACGCCGGTGAACCCGGCCCGCGCCGCCAGGGTGGAGCCGACGGTGACGATCCGTCCGCCGGTCGGGCAGGACGCGGACGGCCGCCCGGACGGCCGCGACGACTCCGCCGAGGTTGACGGCGACCTGGCGGTCGAAGGCCACGGTGTCCGCGTCGGTGTCGTCCACCCGTCCGTTGACGGAGACACCGGCGTTGTTGACGAGTACGTCGAGCCGTCCGAAGTCGGCCGCCACGGCGGTGACCAGGGCGGTGACCTCGCCGGGGTCGGCCTGGTCGGCCCGGTAGGCGGCGGCCCGCACCCCGGCGCGCTCCAGTTCGGCCACCACGTCCTCCGCCCTGCGCTTCGAGGCGGCGTAGCCGATCGCCACCGCCGCCCCGTCCGCCGCGAGCGCGCGGGCGGTCGCCGCCCCGATGCCGCGCGAACCGCCTGTCACCAGGGCCACCTTCCCCTCCAGGGGCCGGTGCGACGCGCTGTTCGTGCCTGACGTACCGCTCATGAACGCCTCCCGTTGTGTACCGATCGGTACTGAACTCGCGTCACGGTACTATACCGTTCGGTACACAACGAGGAGGGGCGCCGATGACCGCCGGACGACCGCGCCGGTTCGACCTGGACGACGGGCTCGACCGGGCCATGCGCGTCTTCTGGCGCAACGGCTACGAAGGCTCCGGGCTCGCGGACCTGACCCGGGCCATGGGCATCAACAAGCCCAGCCTGTACGCCGCCTACGGCAACAAGGAAACCCTCTTCCGCAAGGCCGTCGACCGCTACGTGGACGGCCCCGCCCACCACCTCCGCGACGCGCTGGAGCAGCCCACCGCGCGGGCGGTGGCCGAACGGCTGCTGCGCGGCGCCGCCGAGGTCACCACCTCCCCGGACAACCCCGGCGCCGGATGCCTCGTCGTCCAGGGCGCGCTGGCCACCGGCGTGCACGGCGCCCCGGCCCGCGAGGAACTGGCCGCCCGCAGACGCGCGGGCGAGGAACGGCTCCGCGCACGCTTCGAGCAGGCCAGGGCCGACGGCGACCTCCCCGACAGCACCGACGCCGCCGACCTGGCCCGCTACGTCACGACCCTCTCCTACGGCCTCTCCGTCCAGGCGGCGGACGGCGCCACCCGCGAGGACCTCGACCGCGCCGTCGACCTCGCCCTGCGCACCTGGCCCCCCTCACCCCCGACCGGCTGACCGGGCCGCCACCTCGCAGAGGGACCCGTCGTGGCCCGGGTCACCGGCCGAGCCCTCTCAGGTGCTCGCGGATCTCCGCGCTGAGCTTGCGGAACCGCTGCGCCAGATCGTCGTCGGTTACGGGCTCCCGCTCCTCCTCGCCGGTGTCCTGCGACTCCTCGTCGGCCGTCACCCCCGCGGCTCCTTCGCGTTCTCGCAGGTAGCCGCGTGGCGGCGCAGCAGGACGACGCAGTCCGTCACCCGCGACCAGTCCCACACGTCCTGCGCCTCCTCCATGAGCCGCACGAGCCGTGCGCACTCGGCGCACCCGGTCACGCCACGGCCCCCTTCCGGACGAGCCCGGCGAGGTGCCGCGCCGTGCCGGGCAGCACGCTGCCCAGCTCCACGAGCCGTACCGGCCCGCGCCCGGGGTCGTCCCACACCCGGGGGTCGGCGTGGACGCCGGGCAGGCTCACCCCCGCTCCGGCGAGCGCCTCCCGCAACTCCTCGGCCGCGCACTCGGCGTCAGCCGCCAGACCCCCGGCGATCACCGCGACTCCGTCCCGGCGTCGAAGCCGCTCAGGAGTAGCGAAACAGCTGTGACCGGGTACTGAGGGGTAGTCATCATTTCGGCTTGCCTTCGTTCCATCCGGCACTCCGCACATACGGAGTTGGTTACTGTCTGTGCCCCAAGGGTTGCCCTCTGCCCGGGCGCTCGCCAGGGGGACGGCGTTGACATCCGGGCTTTTCAACGAAAGGGGAAGGCGTTGGCATACGCGGACGAGCTGAAGCCGGAAGACTCGGTGCTGGCGTTCTACGCGACGGACCTGCGCAGGAGGCGCGAGGCCGAAGGCATCACTCAACGCGCCTTTGCCAAGGCGGCGCTGATGGCGCCCTCGCTCCTCAACAAGGTGGAGGCGGGTCAGCGTCTGCCCTCGAGGGAACTGTCCGAGTTCGCCGACGAGAAGTTCGGCACGGTGGACTACTTCACGCGCCTGTGGCCCCTGGTCATCAAGTACGCGTACCCCTCCTGGTTCCGCCCCTTCGTGGACCTGGAAGAGGCAGCCAGGGTCATTCGGTCGTTCGAGGTCCAGGTTGTCCCCGGGCTGCTTCAGACCGAGGAGTACGCACGAGCCGTGCTCTCCGCCCGCCGGACAGACCGCGACAGCGTGGAGGAACACGTCGCGGCACGTATCGAGCGGCAGCGCATCCTGTCGCGGCCCTCTCCGCCGGAACTGTGGGTCGTGCTGGACGAGAACGTCTTGCGGCGCCGCATGGGTACGGCGGAGGTAATGCGGGCGCAGCTTGAGCACCTGCTGACAGCAGGAGAGACCCCCAGCACGGTGATTCAGATGGTGCCCTACGACGTGGGAGGGCACGCAGGTGTCGGCGGGCCGTTCTCCGCTCTTACGCTGGATGAAGGGCCGGACGTGGTGTACGTCGAAGGGTTTCTGCAGGGACAGATCCTGGGAGAACCTGCACACGTCAGGGAAGCCACGCGGGCCTATGATCTGCTCACCGCTGACGCTTTGTCTCCAGCACGCACCCGTAAAGTGCTCTCTGACACCTTGAAGGAACTCACCGAATGATCAGCCGCGAAAACCTTCTCTCCGCCTCATGGCGCAAGTCCAGCTACAGCAGCGACAACGGAGGCAACTGCCTGGAGGTCGCCGACGGCTTCGCCGGGGTCGTGCCCGTACGGGACTCCAAGGCGCCCCACGGCCCGGCCCTCGTCGTCCCCGCCCCCCACTGGTCCGCCTTCGTGCAGGCCGTCAGGAACGACACGCTGTCCGCCTGAACTCCGGCGACGACGCAGGCCCCGCTGACCGGAGACGGTGGCGGGGCCTGCGTCGTCGCCGGAGGAATCTTCCGCCCGCCGGTAAACGCCCGGCGCCCGGCGCTCTGTTACCCGGTGACAGGAGCGACGCGGAGAGGCGGGGAGTGGCCATGTGGGAGCAGACGGTGGTGACCGTTGGGGTGGGGGTGGTCGCGGCGGGGGTAAGAGTTCTGGTGCACTGGTTGGCCGCCCGGGAGCGGGAACGGGTGTTCTCGCGGGCGCTGGGGGCGCCGCGGGGTGCCGAGGTGGTCGTGGAGTACCGGGGGTCGCGGGGTGCCAGGCTGGCGGTGCGGCCGGACCGAGGGGGGAACGGGGATGGACAACGGCGTGAGCACTGAACGGACCGTCGTGCGGGAGGAGTTCGACGCGTTCTTCGCGCGGTCGTTCTCCGGGATGCTGGCGCGGGCGCTGCTGCTGTGCGGGCACCGGCAGGACGCGGAGGACGCGGTGCAGGAGGCGTACGCGGAGGCGTTCCGGCGGTGGGAGCGCCTGCGCGGCTACGAGGCGCCGGACGCGTGGGTGTACCGGGTGGTGCGGCAGCGCTTATGGGCCGCCGGGCGGCGCAACGCGAGGGCGCGGGCCGCCGGGCTCGACGGTTTCCCGCAGCCGGTGGTGGCCGGGGTGGAGCAGACGGCGGAGGCGCGGGCGGTGCTGGCCGCGCTGGCGCTGCTGCCGCGCAGGCAGCGCACCGTCCTGGTGATGCACTGCCTGCACGGCATGCCGCAGGAGGCCATCGCGCGGGAGCTGGGGCTGAGCCGGGGCGGCGTGGCGGCCAGCCTGTTCAAGGCGCGCCGCACGCTGGAGAAGCGGCTGGACGCGCGGGAGCGGGCGGCGGAGGGTCCGTCCGTGAACCGCGACGAACTGGTGCCGCCCGGCGCACTGCGGGGACGCGCGGCGGAGGTGCGGATGACGGCGGAGCGGCCGGACGAGGACCGGGTGACCCGTGCGCTGCGGGTGACGGAGACGTGGCTGCGCGGCGGGGTGGCCGCTGACGCGGAGGCCATGGCGCGGGTCCGGGCGGCCCTCGCGGCCGTCCGGGAGGAGGAGCCGGAAGGGGAACGCGGGGAAGGGCACGCCGACGGGTCCGCGGACGGGCGGTCATGAGCGCGGCCGTGCGGGCGGTGCTCGCCTTCCTCCTGCTGGCGGGGTTCCACGTGCTGTCGTGGACGCTCGTCCTCGGGTACGCCGCCTTCTCCCTGGTCGTGCTCTGGCTGGTCGCCACCACAGAGGCGCCGCTCACCTCGCCGGTGCCGCTGTTCGCCGTGGCGTTCGGCTTCCCGGCCGTGGTGGCGCTGCTGCGCGGCCTGTTCGCGGGCGGGCGGGCTCCGCAGGCGGGCGAGGGCACGGTCCGGGTCACCCGGAAGCAGGCGCCGGGCCTGTGGGAGACGGTCACCGGTCTGGCCGGTGCGGTGGGCGCGCCCGCGCCCACCGAGATCCGGCTGACGCTGGAGGCGAACGCGTCCGTCAGCGAGGACGTGCGCGGCGGGCTGCGGGTGACGGCGCGCCGCATGGAGATCGGTGTGCCGCTGCTGGCGGGGCTGCGCGCGGACGAGCTGCGGGCCGTCCTCTGCCACGAGCTGGGCCACTACGCGCGGCGGCACACCCGGTTCGCCGCGACCGTCTACCGGGGCTCCGTCGCCCTGCACACGGCCCGCTCCGGATTCGTGGAGGCCGCGGCGCGCAATCCGATGGTGGCCTTCTACGCCGGGCTCCAGTTCCGGGTGCTGAGCGCCTACGCGTGGCTGTACGACGCGGTGTCCTTCGGCGTGCGGCGGCGCCAGGAGTTCGAGGCGGACGCCGCGGCGGCGGCCGTGGCCGGGCACGCGGCGACGGCGTCCGCACTGCGCGCGGTGCACTCCGTCGGCGCGGCGTGGGCGGACTACCGCGAGCGGTTCCTGGAGCCGATGGTCGCACGCGGGCGCCTCCCGGACGATCTGCTGCGCCCCTTCGCGCTCCTGCTGGCGGACCCGGAGTACGCGCGGGCGCTCCGGGAGTGGCGGCCGGACGCCTCCGGGCGGCGCGGCGGCAGGTTCGACTCGCATCCGCCGCTGGAACGCCGCCTGGCCGCCCTGGCCCGGCCGGCGGGGGCGGACGCGGCGCGGGACCCGCGCCCGGGGCTGGCGCTGCTGGGCGACGCGGACGGGAGCGGAGAGGGGAGCGGGCTGCCCGTGGCCGTCCGGGACGCGCTGCTGCGTCCGCTGCTGCCGCCGGGCGGCGCGCGCAGGCGGGGTCAGCCGTGGGAGGAGTGGCTGGACGACACCGCCGAGGTGCAGGCCGTCCGGGCGATCGAGGGGCTGCGCGGTCCGCTGGCCCTGCTCGGCGGGTCGGGCACGCTGGGCGATGTGCTGGACCTGCTCGCGGACGGGCGCGGGCCCGAGCTGGCGCAGGCGCTGGACGGGACGGGCTGGGGCGCCGACCAGTGGGGCGCGCCGGGCACGGTGCGGCGGGCGCTGTCGCTGCTCGTGGGGCAGGGGCTGGTCACGGCGGGCCGCGCGGGCTGGAGCGTGCGGTCCACCGGCCCCGGGGCGCTGGTGCCCTACGGTTCGGAGGCTCGGGAGGCGTACGAGCTGGCCCGGGAGGCGGCGGACGATCCCGCCGCCGTCGCCCGGCTGCGGTTCCTGCTCGTGCTGTGCGAGGTCAACACGACGGTTCCGCTGGAGCGCACGGGGCAGGCGTCGCGGCTGGGCCTGCCCGCGCCCGGGAAGCCCCGCCGGGACGCGGTCGCGCCCGCCCGGCGCCCGCTGAACGTGGGCGGGCTGGTGGTGGCCCTGGCGATCGGCGGGTTCTTCCTGTGGAGCCAGTTCGACGGCGACCGGCAGCCCGGCCGTCCGCTGCCGGGCACGCCCGTGGCGCCGTTCCCGCACGCCACGGGCGGTGTGCACGACCCGGACGGCCCGTACGGACCGGCCCCCTACCGGCCCGGCCCCCCGTACGGCACCGGGCCGACGGACCTGCCCCGGCTCCCCCTCACCGACCCCAACCCGTTCCTGCCGACGTGCGGAGCCGAGGAGGTGCGGATCGGCGGCTCGTGCGCGTCCATCGGCTCCCTCCCCTCCCCCTCGCTCATCGTTCCGCTGCCGCAGGAGTGAGCCGGGCGGTGCGGGCGGCGGTGTGGGCCGCCTTGATCTCCGCCCAGCGGGCGCGCTGGTCGTCGGTGAGGCGTCCGCGCAGCTCGGCGAGTTTGAGCAGGTTCGCCTCGGCGCCGGTGGTGAGCGTCTGCGCCTCGGCGAGGTAGTGGTCGTCGATCAGCGCCTCCAGTTCCGCGTCGTTCATCACCGGCACGATCCGCTCGGCCAGCCGCGCGGTGTTGCGGTAGGACCCCTGGAGCCGGAACGGCGGCTCGGTGCGGGCGGTGTCGTCCTGCGTGGCGGAGGCGATGTAGGCGGCGTTGACCGCCAGCACCGTGCGCCGCACGTGCAGCAGCCTGCGCAGCACGGCGGTGATCCGCTCCAGTTCGCCCGGCTCGTAGGGGTGGACGAGCCGGTCGGCGTGCGCGGTCGCGTCACCGGAGGCCAGACGCACCAGCAGGTCGAGGTCGGCGCGGTCCCGGGAGGCGAGCGGCGCGAGCACCGGGTTGGCGGTGAGGGCGTTCTCGACGTGACTGAGCGCGAAGACGTCCTCCTTGCCGGTGAGGACGTCGCCGAGGTTCCACACGTCGGCGCGGTTGGCCAGCATGTCCGGCACCCGGAAGCGGGCGCCGGACTCGGTGAACGGGTTGCCCGCCATGGCGACGGCGAAGCGCTTGCCGCGCAGGTCGTAGGTGCGCGGCTGCCCGTCGGCCGCCGAGACGCCGTCGATGCGGCGCTGGGCGTCGCACAGCGGGATGAACTTCTGGAGCAGCTCGGGCGACAGGTGCTGGACGTCGTCCAGGTAGAGCAGGACGTTGTTCCCCATCTCCAGCGCGAAGTTGGCTTTCTCCACCTCGCGGCGGGCGGCGGCGTCGGGTGCGGCGGCCGGGTCGAGCGAGGTGGTGCGGTGGCCGAGCGCCGGGCCGTCCACCCGCACGAAGACCAGGCCGAGGCGGGCGGCGACGTACTCCAGCAGCGTCGTCTTGCCGTATCCGGGCGGGGAGAGCAGGAACAGCAGGCCCTGGCTGTCGGTGCGCCGCTCCTCCCCGGCCGTGCCGAGCTGCTTGGCCAGGTTGTCGCCGATGAGCGGCAGGTACACCTCGTCGATGAGCCGGTTGCGGACGAAGGCGGACATGACCTTCGGCCGCAGGTCCGCCAGGCGCAGCCGCTCCCGTTCGGCGGCGAGCAGCGCGGCGCGTTGCCGGGTGTAGGCCCGGTGCGCGGGCACCCGGCGGGTGCGGAAGGCGTCGGTGCGGGCCAGGAACTCGTCCAGCCGCAGCGGCAGTTCGCCGCCGGACAGGCGCGGGTGGCTGCCCAGCAGCCCGGTGACGGTGGTGTGCAGCGGCGCGGTCACCTCGCGCCGGGGCACGGCCTCGCCGCCCAGTTCGACGGCGACGGCCTCGGGCAGGTCGGCGCCGCCGTCCTCCCCCGGTTTTCCGGTGGCGGCGTAGGCGTGCAGCCAGGCGTGGACGAGCTGGTGCCGGGCGGCGACGTCGCCGTCCAGCGCGCGCAGGTCCGCCGCGAACTGCCCGGCCTCCGCGGAGCCGGGGCCGCCGAGCGCCGCGCGGAACCCGTCCAGCAGCGCACGGGCGGCGGCGCTCGTGGCGAACCGGGGCCCGCCAAGCGCCAGTTCCTCGAACAGGTACTCCCCTGCGGCCTGGCCGTCCCCCTCCCCGGCGGTGAGCCCGGACCGCCCGGCGAAGCCACGAACCGCTTCCGCCAGCTCCCCGGCCAGCTCCGCGACGGCCGGTCCCGCCCCGAAGGCGGTGCGGGCGCGGCCGAGCGACCGGGCCCGGGTGAGCCACCCGGCGCGGGACGCCTCGTCCGTCCCGTACGCCCAGAACAGCTGGGCGGCGGCGCGGGCGGAGCCGGGGTAGCGGAGCAGGTCCGCACCGGCGTGCAGCTCCAGCACGGCGGCCAGGACGGCGGCGGCGTCCCGGTCGTGGACCCCCCGGTCGTACCCCTCGTCGTACGCTCCGGCCGCGTACTCCCGGGTGAGGGCGGCGAGCCCGTCCCCGGTGGCGGCGGCCCGGCGCAGCCCGTCCGCGCCGGTGGCCGCCAGCACGGCCGCCGCCAGGTGCTCGGCGCGGTAGACCTCCGGCGACTCCGAGGGCAGCGGCTGGTCCCAGAAGGCGCGCGTCGCGGCGAACGCGGCGTCGCGCACCGGGGCCCGGTAGTCGGTCCCGGTGACGGCGAAGGCCAGGGCGCCGTCCTGCGGCACGAGGGTGAGGTCGGCGGGCTGCCCGGTGACGGCGAAGCGGTGCCGCCCGAGCCGTACCGTGCCCTCGGCGTCGTACAGGTCCGCGCGGTCCCGCAGGGCGCGGGCGGCCTCCTGCCGGGCGGCCTTCAGCCGCCCCTCCAGCTCCTGCGCGCGCACGGCGTCCCCGGCCGCGCGCAGCTCCCCGGCCGTCGCCCGCACCTTCGCCACCAGCGGGTCGGCGGCGAAGTAGGCGGCCACCTCCTCCTGGCCGCCCAGCGCCGCCGAGCGGCGGGTGACGGTGGCCAGCAGGCGGTCGGCGGACCGCGCCAGCCGCTCGGTGTGCCGGGCCCGCTCGTCCAGCCGGGCCTGCTTGCGCGCCGAGAACGCCTCGTGGACCTCCTCGCGCCGCTCGGCGAGCTGCCGCGCGTACTCCTCGAACGTCCCGAAGCGGGACTCCAGGTGCTCCAGCCGCAGCAGGAGCCGTCCGAGCTGCTCGTCGCACTCCTCCGGCGTGTCCGCGGCGGCCAGGGCGCCCGCCACGGCCTGCCCGAACAGCGCGTACTCGGCGGTGAACTCGGCGCGCCCCTCGCGCTCCCGCAGCTCGCGGCGGCGCCCGTCGAGCACGGCCCTGGCCCGGTTGACGGCGCCCAGCACCTCGCCGACGCGCTCCAGCAGGACGGTGCGGACGGTGACGTCGTCGATGTCGAGGCCGCCGACGACGTCGGTCACCGCCCGCAGCCCCTCGGCGTGCCTGGCGACGCGCTCGCCCAGCGCGTCGGCGTCCGCGACGGTCCCGGCACCGGACGCCCGCTCGGTGAGGCCGGCGATCTCGGCGCGGGTGGCGTCGAACGCCTCGGGCCGGGCGAGGAAGGCGACGGCGCGCCGCCCGGCGGCGGCGACCGCCTCGGCCAGTTCCGCGCCGAGCTCCGCGATCCGCCCCAGGTCGGCGTGGCGCAGCTCGCGCAGCGTCTCCACCCGGCCCTGCGCGCGGTGCAGCCCCGTCAGCAGGTCCACCCAGGCGTCCGCGCCGCCCGGGCTCTCGGCCCGGGACCGCCGCACCAGGGCGGTCACCTCCTCGGCCGCCCCGGCCAGCGCCGCGCGGGCCCGCTCCCGCGCCTCCTCGAAGCGGGCGAACTCCTCGGTGACCTGTGCGGCCGTGCCGCCCAGCTCGGCCAGCGGCTCGTGCAGCGCCTCCAGCCCCTCGCCGTCCAGCCAGTAGTGCGTGTCGGCCACCTTGGCGCAGGCGGCGGTGATCGCCTCGAACACGGCGGCGCCGGGGGCCATGCCGTCCGCCATCCGCGCCACCGACAGCACGTCGGAGATGCCGCGCACCAGCTCGGCGTTGCCGATCCGGCCGAGCGGCCCCTCCGCGGGCGGCCGGGCGGCGGCGTGCTCCTCGGAGACGTACGGCGTGCGCCACACCTGCACGGGGTGGACGCGGGAGGGCTCGGCGTCCGCGCCGCGCAGCACCACGAGCGTGCCGTCGTCGAACAGGGCGTGGCCCTGTGCCGGGATGGGGGTGGCGACCTCCTCCCGGATGAGGTGGTACGGCAGCAGCAGGCCGCGCCCGGCGGCGGGCGCGTGGAAGACGAAGAGCACGTCCTCGCCGCCCGGGGCGCGCACGGCCGCCTCGAACCGCAGACCGGCCGTGTCGGTGTCGAAGGTGCGCGCGGCGGCGCCCGCCGGGGCGTTGCTCAGGTAGTAGCCGCCGGGGAAGACGATGCCCTGGTCCTCGGGCAGGCGGCGGCAGGCCAGCCCGACGCCGTCCAGCCGCACGACCTCCCCCGTGCGCTCGTTGTGCACGAGGTGGCGGTCGGCCGTCTCCTTGTAGGGCCGTACCCGCAGCAGCAGCAGCGGACCGACCCTGGCGTACGCCACCTCCGCGTCGGCCAGCGACTGGAGCGGCTCGTCCACCGGCTCGCGGTAGATGCCCGCGTCCGTCTCGGTGTCGTCGGTGTCCTTGACGGTGAGCGCCCCGCCGACGGTGGACACGTACAGGGTGCCGTCCACGGCGATGTGCGGGTGGCGGCCCGGCACGTGGTCCTCGCGGCGGACGGGAGTCCAGGTGACGTCGTGGGCGGGCGGCAGGACGTGGTCCCGTTCACCCTGGTCGTCCAGGTAGGCGGGGGTGCCGTCCGGGGCGACGCGCCAGCGCAGCACGCGCAGGTCGGTGGCGCGCTCCCCGGTCTGGAAGACGGCGAGCAGCAGCGGGCCGGTGCGGCGCAGCCGCAGCAGCCGCGCCTGCCGGTAGTAGCGGTGCAGCTCGGCGAAGTCCCGCCGGAAGGCCGGGTCGTCCAGCAGTCCGGGCAGCGCGTCGGGGCCCGCCTCGGTGAAGCGCCCGTCGCGCTGCCGGTACAGGGCGAGGACGTCCCCGACGGCGGTGTCCCGGCCGGGCTCGGGCGGCGCCTGGTAGCCGGCGAGCAGCATCCCGCCGACCTGTGCCACGTCCCGGGGCACGCCGGGCCGCGCGGTGCGCAGGCGGTCGTTGCCCGCCAGTTCCAGGGCGCTGCCGCCGAAGACCTCGACGCGCCGCGCGTCCAGCGCCTGCGCCCGGCGGGCCAGTTCCCGCGCGGCGGCGGTCATGCGGCCGTGCAGCACGTCGTAGGTGCCGGTGTCCAGCGGTGGGGTGCTCACGTCGTCCTTCTCTCTCCTCGCGCGCCGCAGCCGGACGGCCGGTTCACCGGGCCGTCGCGCCGTTGACCGCCGCGCCGCCCGCCGGGACGCCGCCCGGGCCCGCCGGGACGCCGCCCGCCAGCGCGCCGGTGAGGGCCGACAGGGGCAGTTCGGCGGCGGCGGTGCCGCGCACCGCCTCCAGCAGGGAGCCGAGCCGTCCGGCCTCCGGGCCGCCCGCGGCGACCAGCTTCGCCAGCAGCGCGGCCAGCGTCATGTCGCGCATCCCGGCGGCGCCGAGCCCGCCGACCATGGCCGTCAGGTCCTTCGTCAGGCCCGGACCGTCCGCGTCCAGCCAGTCGCCCGCCAGCGTCCGCACGGTCTCGCTGCCGCCGACGAAGGCGTCCACGCCCTTGCCCGCCGAGATGGCGCCGACGAGCCGGTCGAAGAAGACCGAGTCGCCGCCGACGATGTCGATGTTCGCCTTCTCCAGGCCCGCGCCGACCAGCGCGGCCTGCGCCTCGGCGATCTGCCGCTGGACGTCCATGCCCGCCATGCGGACCTCCTTCTCGGCCTCCAGACGCAGCCGGTACTCCTCGTGCTCCCGGCTCGCCTCGTCCAGCGCCGCCATGGCGGCGGCCTTCTCGGTCAGGCCCTCGGCCTCGGCCTTGAGCTTCTCGCGCATCGCCTCCGCCTCGGCCAGACCCATCTCCCGCGCCGCGTCGGCCTCCACCCGGCGGGTCCTGGCCAGCGCACCGGCCATGCGCTCCTTGACCTCGGCCTCGGCGAGACCGTCGGCGGCCTGGTCGGCGCGCTTGCCCTCGGCCAGCCGGACGGCGGCCTGCGCGTCGAGGTCGGCGGCCTTGCGGCGCGCCTCGGCCATCGTGACCTCCTCGGCCGCCCGGTGCTGCGCGGCCTGCTCGGCCGCCTCGGCGGCCTTGATGTCCTTGACCAGCCGCTCCTGCGCCTCCGCCTCGGCGGCGATGACCATCGCCTGGCGCTCCCGCTCGGCCTCCTCGACCGTGCGGAGCTTCTTGATCTCCTCCTCCTGCTGGGCCACGGTCTTCTCGACCGCGATGCGCTCGCGCACCACGTCGGCGATGTCCCGCTTCTCCGCCTCGACCTCCTTGTCGGCGGCGATGCGGCGCAGCTGCGTCTCCCGCTCGCGGGCGATGACCTCCAGCAGCCGGTCCTTCTCGATGCGCTCCCGCTCGATCGCCTCGACGCGCTCCCGGTTGAGCTTGGCGACGGCGATCTCCCGCTCCCGGTTCTCGCCCTGGACGCCGAGCGCCTCCTCGGTCTTCAGGTGCGCGGCGTGGGCGCGCAGCCGCTCCTCGGCCTGCACCCGCGCCGTCTCGGCCTCCTCCCTGGCCCGCGCGGTGTCGATCTCGCGCTGCTGCCGGATCTCGGCGTCCGCCTGACGGCGTTCGAGCTCCAGCACGGCCTCCCGGGCGTCGACGTTCTGCCGGGTGATCTCCTTCTCCTCGTTGCGCTGGTACTCGTTGGTGCGCACGTGCTCGGCGGCCGTCAGCTCGGTGATCTTGCGGATGCCCTGCGCGTCGAGGATGTTGTCGCTGTCCAGGCTGGCCAGCGGCGTCTGCTCCAGGTAGTCGATCGCCGCGTCCTCCAGGCTGTAGCCGTTGAGGTCGGTGCCGATGAGGGCGATGATCCGGTCCCGGAACTCGTCACGCTTGGTGTAGAGGTCGGAGAAGTCGAGCTGCTTGCCGACGGTCTTGAGCGCCTCGGAGAACTTGGCGTTGAACAGTTCCTGGAGCGTGGTGCGGTCGCTGGCCCGCTCGGTGCCGATGGCCTGGGCGACCTTGATGACGTCGTCACGGGTCTTGTTCACCCGCACGAAGAACGAGATCCGGATGTCGGCGCGGATGTTGTCCTTGCAGATCAGGCCCTCGTGCCCGGTGCGGCCGATCTCGATCGTCTTCACCGAGATGTCCATGACCTCGGCCTTGTGCAGCACCGGCAGCACCACCATGCCGGTGAAGGTGACCTCGACCTTGCGCATCTTGGAGACGATGAGGGCCTTGCCCTGCGGCACCTTGCGGAACAGGCGCCCGACGAGGACGAGCAGGGCGATGGCGATGAGCAGGACCACGGCGAACAGCACACCGAGGCCCGTGGAGATGGCATCCATGGGGAGGGGTCCCTTACGTGTCGGGAAGCGGGTGGGACGGGCGCCCCGGGGCGGCCGGGGCGGCGGGCGCGGAACGGGCCGCGCGGGACGGGGCCGCGGACGGCCGGGCCGGGGCCGGGCCCCGTCCGCACGCGGCGGCGGACGGGCGCTGGCCGGAGCGGTGGCCGTCGGAGGCGGGGCCGTCAGGGGCGGTGGCCGTCAGGGGCCGGGATCGGGCCCCGGATCGAACGGCGCGACGTGGAAGAACTCACCCTCGGCGTCGTAGTGGTAGAGCAGCGCGGTGGAACCGGCCATGAGCCGGGCGGCGTCGGTACCAGCAGCACGGACCTGCACGAGCGCCGTGGAACCGTCGGACGCGGCGACCTCGGCCTGGCCGAAGCCCGGCCCGACCCGGCCGGTGCGGATGGTGCACACCCGGCCGGTGAAGTCGCTGCGCGCGATGTCCTCCTCGGCCGGTGTCAGGCGGCGCAGCGGCCGGAGCAGCAGCCGCGTCCCCCACCAGGCGGCGGCGAGCGCGCACGGCAGGGTCAGCAGGCGCGGCAGGGCTCCGGCGAAGAGGGCCGTCCCGGCCAGTGACACGAACCAGGCAATCGCGGTGAGGAGCGACAGCACCACGGTGACGGGCACGCCGCCCAGCCCGAAGGCCGCCAGACCGGTGCCCGCGCCGTGCGCGCCGCTCCCCCCGGAGCCGACGCCCTCTCCCCCGTGAGGGGCCTCGGCTCCGGGGATCACGGCGCCCCCCAGCAGCACCGCGCACCAGTAGACGGCCACGACGACGAGCGCGAAGCCGAACAGGACTGCGGGAAACGCCAGCGCGGCGTCCAGGAATCCGTGGAATCCCTCCATCGCCCTGCCCCCCTCTGCCGGTTGCGGTGTGCCGTCATGGTGACAGCGGACACCCCCGGAGCGCATTGCCAGAACCCGGCAATGTTTACGGCGTGCTTATGTCCTGCTGATGCTGCAACCGGGAGAGCCGCAGCGGCGCCCGCACACGCAGGGAGCGGGTCAGAAGTCCCGCCCGGGCCAGTCCAGCAGCCGGGCCCCCATCGCGGCCGTCTCCAGGGTGTAGCGCTGGAGCGGGTCGCCCGGGTCGTAGCCGGTGAGGGACTTCACCCGGGCCAGCCGGTACGTCAGCGTCCGCACCCCGATGCCCAGGCGCCGGGCCGCCTCCGCGTTGACGTAGCCGGACTGCGCGCAGGCCATCAGCGTCCGCACCAGCGGTTCGGCGCCGCCGCGGGCCTCGGACAGCGGGCCGAGCACCGTGCGGACGAGGTCGGCGATGGCGCCGCGGTCCCGCAGGAGCACCGGGAAGACCAGCAGCTCGGAGGCGGACAGCCGGACGGCGTCCAGCCCGAGCTGGTCCGCGACGTGCAGGGCGTTCAGCGCCTCCTCGTAACTGAGGACCACCCCGCCGGGACCGGCGTGCTCCCGGCCCACCACCACCCGCCGGGCCGCCGGGTAGCCGGGGCCGGGCTCGGCGGCGAGCCGGGCGAAGGCGTCCACCACGGGACGGTCACTGGCCGCCGCCACGCACACCAGCCGCCCGTCCTTGGTGGTCAGCAGGGTGTCCCGGTCACCGAAACGGGCCTGCAACTCGCGCTCGATGCGCCGCACGACGGGGTGCACGTCGCCGTACGCCTCCTCGGCGGTGGCCACCGCGACGGCGTGCGCGTGGGCCATCCGCAGCCCGAACCGCTGGGCCCGCTCGGCCAGCCGTCCCAGGTCGCTGCGGCCGTGCAGCAGGTCGTCGATGAACTCGCGCCGCCCGGCCTCCTCCTGCCGGACGGCGAGCCGCCTGGCGTGTTCGTGGCCCTCCCCGAGCGCACCGATGGCGCTCTCCAGTGCCGCGAGGATGGCGTCGCCGGTCCTGGCCCGCTCGGCGGCGCCGGCCGCGCGCATCACCCCGGGCAGCGTCCCCCACATCGTGCGGGTCCGCCCGACGTAGAGGCCGATCAGCTCGCGCAGGCTGTGCCCGTCCTCGGCGGCCTGCTCGCCCAGCTCCCGCAGGGCGTCCAGCTCGGCGCGGCGGGGCAGCCTGCCGGTCGCGGACACCTCGGTGAGGAGCCGCGGGTAGTCGCCCAGGTAGGTGGCGGGTATGCCGGAGCGCTTCACGGCCCTCTCGTGCCCTTCCTCGTTCGGCGCGCGCCCGTCCGGGGCGCGGCTGCCCCGCCAGCGTAGAGGGGAGACCGTCGGCACCGGCGGCACGTGACGGTTCTCACCGCCGCACCTGGGGCGCGGCAGGCATGATCCGGTCGGAAAGCGGTAGGAAAACCACGGCGCGGCGCCCCCGTGCCGTACCGGCGGGTAGGCGCCCGGACGCCGAAGATCCTCTTGCGGACCGGGTGTGACGTGCGGGTACGGTGAGAAGCAACGCGTCAAAATCAGTCAAGGTGTGCCGGGAAGTCTGGTCGGCAGCACGGTTTCGCATGTCTCCGTGCTCATTCCTGTTCGTCAACCGTCCGAGTTCCCTCCAGGAGGCCGCCCCATGACGTCCACGCCCGAGCAGAACCGGGTGTTCGCCCGCCCACCGCTCAAAGAGCGGCGGTGGCTGGCGGACGCCCTGCGGACGGAGACGGTCGGCGGTCTGGTGCTGGTGGGCGCTGCCATCGTGGCGCTGATCCTCGCCAACACCCCGCTCAGCGACTTCTACGAGTCGGTCCGCGACTTCCACTTCGGCATCGAGGCGCTGCACCTGGACCTGTCGGTGGGCCACTGGGCCTCGGACGGCCTGCTGACGATCTTCTTCTTCGTCGCGGGCATCGAGCTGAAACGCGAACTGGTCGTCGGCACGCTGCGCCGTCCGGCCGCCGCCGCGCTGCCGGTGGTCGCCGCGCTGTGCGGCATGATCGTCCCCGCCCTGTTCTACTTCGCGGTCAACGCGCCCACGGGCGGCGACATGAACGGCTGGGCCATCCCCATGGCCACCGACATCGCCTTCGCGCTCGGCGTCCTCGCCGTCATCGGCACCAACCTGCCCTCCGGCATCCGCGCCTTCCTGCTGACCCTGGCCATCGTGGACGACCTGGGCGCCATCCTGGTCATCGCCCTCTTCTACACCTCCACGCTGAACATGTGGGCGATGGCGGGGGCCGTCGCGGGCCTGGTGCTCTTCTGGTTCCTGCACCACAAGCTGAACGTGCGCGGCTGGTACGTGTACGTCCCGCTGGCCCTGGTCATCTGGGGCCTGATGCACGCCAGCGGGGTGCACGCCACCATCGCCGGTGTCGCCATGGGCATGCTGCTGCGCTGCAAGCCCCGCCCCGGCGAGGAGGAGACCCCGGCCGAGCACGTCGAGCACCAGGTGCGTCCCATCTCGGCGGGCTTCGCCGTGCCGGTGTTCGCGCTGTTCGCCGCCGGCGTCGGCGTCTCCGGCTCGGCCCTGGCCGAGGCGGCGCGGGAACCGGAGGCACTCGGCGTGGTGCTCGGCCTCTTCGTCGGCAAGATCGTCGGCGTCCTGGGCGGCACCTGGGTGGCCGCCCGGTTCACCAAGGCGGAGCTGAGCGACGAACTGTCCTGGCCGGACGTGGCGGGCGTCTCGATGCTCGCGGGCATCGGCTTCACGGTCTCGCTGCTGGTGACCGAGCTGGCCTTCGACGACGACAGCACGATCGAACACGTCAAGGCCGCCGTCCTCATCGCCTCCGTCCTCTCGGCCGTGGTCGCGGCCATCCTCCTGAAGTGGCGTGACGTGCACTACCGCCGCATCTGGGAGGAGGAGAACCGGGACGAGGACCACGACGGCATCCCGGACATCGACCAGCGCGAGGAAGCCGAGATGAAGGCCCGCGCCGCCCGCGAGGCCGAGGCCCAGAGCGGCGGGGACGCGAGCGGAAGCCGCTGACCCACCCCCGGCACACAGCACGGCCCCGTGTCCCGCGCCCTCCCGGCGCGCGGGGCACGGGGCCGTCGCCGTTCCTGTGGCTGGGTGCTTGCCGAGGTCAATGCCCTGGATGCTGTTGGACGTCGTGCCGCTGGAGGGACCCTCAGTCGAGACAGAACTCGTTGCCCTCGATGTCCTGCATCACGATGCAGGACTCGTTCTCGCCGTCGGCTCGCATCGTTCGCACGTGTACCGCGCCGAGCGCGACCAGCCGTGCGCATTCGGCCTCTAGCGCGGCCAGGCGTTCCTCACCCACGAGTCCGGTACCGGTCCGCACGTCAAGATGCAGCCGGTTCTTGACGACCTTCCCTTCGGGAACGCGCTGGAAGAGCACGCGCGGGCCCACGCCCGAGGGATCACTGCACGCGAAGTAGACCACCTGATCCTCCGGCGGCAGCGAGCGGTAGTAATCCTCCCAGGTGGCGAATCCCGTCGGGACCGGAGGCAGGACGTACCCCAGCACCTCGCACCAGAATGCGGCGAGACGCACAGGTTCCGCGCAGTCGAAGGTCACCTGGAACTGCTTGATCGCTGACATCGCCGCACGATAACAGGGGCCCGGCCCATCTCCCCGGGCAGATCCGCCCGTTGCCCGGGAGGGCGGGCCCTGCCATCCGCTGCCGTGTCGTGCGGCCGCAGAGGCGAACCGGGGTCGATGTCCCCGTCCGCGTCCTCACCACCGAGCGCGAGCGGCCGCACATGGTCCACGTCCGCCCCGTCCGCAGGAACGGGAATGCCGCGACGTGCACGGCGGGCACGGCACCCCCCGCCACCCGCAGCTGCCCGGGCGTCGCTCCCGGGGTGCCACGGGCCCGCTCCTCGAAAGTTTCGGAACCGTCCTGGCAGTATTTCGGCTCCGCGCACAGCTCTCCTCGCCAGCTGGCGCACCCGCCCTCAACAGCCACTCCGCGCAGTCGGGGTTCGGGCCCGGAAATTGGGGCGTGCACGTTGATTGACCCCCGACAAGTGCCGCCGTATGGTCTCCCCGAATCTTCGAAAGAGTTTCGAAACTTTCGGGATTCTCAGCACCTGTGAGCCGCTGTGGACGCCGCACGGTGTCCGTACATCCGTCGATCGCCGTCACGCCAGACGGCTGCCAGAAAAGGATGAATGGTGAAGAGAACCCCTGTACTCCGCGCGCCCGGGACCGCCGGTCCGGCCCCGAGGTCCCGCACGCGACGCGCCCTCGTCCTGGGCGCGTCGGCCGTGCTCGCCCTGACCGGCGTGACCGGCCTGTCCAGCCCGGCCAGCGCCGCCAGCAGCCTCGACGAGGCGGCGGCGGCCAAGGGCCGCTACTTCGGCACCGCCGTCGCCGCGAACCGCCTCAGCGAGGGCGACTACGTCTCCACGCTGAACAACGAGTTCAACTCCGCCACCGCCGAGAACGAGATGAAGTGGGACGCCATCCAGGGCTCCCGCGGCTCGTTCAACTTCGCCGCGGGCGACCGGGTCGTGAACCACGCCCGCAACCAGGGCATGCAGGTCCGCGGGCACACCCTGGTGTGGCACTCCCAGCTCCCCGGCTGGGTCGGCAACCTCGGGGCCGGCGAGCTGCGTTCGGAGATGCGGAACCACATCAACCGGGTGATGGGGCACTACCGGGGCAAGATCGCCGCCTGGGACGTGGTCAACGAGGCGTTCCAGGACGGCAGCAGCGGCGCCCGCCGCAACTCGCCCTTCCAGAGCAAGCTCGGCAACGGGTACATCGAGGAAGCCTTCCGCATGGCGCGGGAGGCGGACCCGAACACGAAGCTCTGCTACAACGACTACAACACCGACGGCATCAACGCGAAAAGCAACGCCGTCTACGCCATGGTGCGCGACTTCAAGGCGCGCGGCGTCCCGATCGACTGCGTGGGCTTCCAGTCGCACTTCAACAGCGCCTCCCCGGTGCCGGGCGACTACCAGGCGAACCTCCAGCGCTTCGCCGACCTCGGCGTCGAGGTCCAGATCACCGAGCTGGACATCGAGGGCTCCGGCAGCTCCCAGGCCACCAGCTACGCCAACGTGGTCAAGGCGTGCCTGGCAGTCTCCCGCTGCACGGGCATCACCGTCTGGGGCGTGACGGACAAGTACTCGTGGCGCAGCGGCGGCACCCCGCTGCTGTTCGACGGCAACTACAACAAGAAGCCCGCCTACCACTCCGTGCTCTCCGCGCTCGGTGGCTCCGGCGGCGACGACGGCGGAGGTGGCGGGGGCGGCGCCTGCACCGTCTCCTACAGCAAGGCCGAGGAGTGGGGCGACCGCTTCAACGGCCGGGTCACCGTGCGGGCGGGCAGCTCCGCCATCAGCGGCTGGCGGACCACGGTCACCGTGACCTCGCCGCAGAAGATCTCCGCCACCTGGAACGGCACCCCCAGCTGGGACGGCAGCGGTAACGTCATGACCATGCGAGGTGGTCAACTGGCGGCCGGAGCCTCGACGACCTTCGGCTTCACGGTGATGACGAACGGCAACACCTCACCCCCCTCCATCGGCACGTGCACCACGTCCTGACCGCACCACGGGGCGCCCCCGCCCGCCCAGGGCGGGGGCCCACCCCCGCGCCACCCCCGAAGACCCCGCACACCGGCACGACACCGCACCAGAAGGCACCGCGCATGAAGCCCACGCAAGCACCCGCCGGCGACCCGGCGCTCCCGCACGCCCGGGACGTCCTGCCCGCCCGCAACTGGGCGCGGAACGTCACCTTCCGCCGCGAGCGCACCGCCCGTCCCGCCTCGGTCGCCCAGCTCCAGGACGTCGTCGCCGCCAGCGGATCCGTCCGGGCCCTGGGCAGCGGGCACTCCTTCAACACCGCGGCCGACACCTACGGCACCCAGGTGTCCGTCTCCGGCCTGCCGCCCCTGTGCGACATCGACTCCGCCGCGGGAACGGCCACCCTCGGCGCCGGCCTGCGCTTCGCCCAGTTCACCGGCCGCCTGGACCGGGCCGGGTTCGCCCTGCACAACCTCGCCTCACTGCCCCACATCTCCCTCGCGGGCGCGTGCGCGACGGCCACCCACGGCTCCGGCACCGCCAACCCGGCCCTGTCGGCGGCCGTGCGGGAACTGGAGCTGGTCACCGCCGACGGCAGCCTGGTCACGCTGCGCCGGGGCGACGACGGCTTCGACGGCGCCGTCGTCTCCCTGGGAGCGCTCGGCGTCGTCACCCGCATGACGCTGGACCTGCGGCCCGCCTACCGGCTGCGGCAGTACGTCTACGAGGGCCTGCCGCACCGGACGCTGCGCGAGCACTTCACGGACGTGACGGGCGCCGCCCACAGCGTCAGCCTCTTCACCGACTGGCGGGGCGAGCACATCCGCCAGGTGTGGTGCAAGGAGCGCGCCGACGACGGCGCCCCGCCCCCGCCCCGGCGCTGGCTCGGCGCCACCCTCGCCGACGGCCCCCGCCACCCGGTCCCGGGAATGGCCCCCGGCCCGTGCACCGACCAGAGCGGCACACCCGGCCCCTGGCACACCCTCCTGCCGCACTTCCGGGCGGAGTTCACCCCCAGCAGCGGCGACGAGCTGCAGAGCGAGTACTTCGTCGCCTCCGGTGACGCGGTCGCCGCCTTCGACGCGCTCGACGCCGTCAAGCGGCACATCGCTCCGGTGCTCCAGATCTGCGAGATCCGCACCGTCGCGGCCGACGAGCAGTGGCTCAGTCCCGCCTACCGCCGCGACGCGGTCGCCTTCCACTTCACCTGGACAGCCGACGCCCGCCGCGTCCTGCCCGTCCTGCCGACCGTCGAGGCGGCGCTCGCGCCGTTCGGCGCCCGGCCGCACTGGGGCAAGCTGTTCACCACCCCGGCGGCGGAGCTGGAACGGCTCCACCCCCGGCTCGGCGACTTCCGCGCCCTGGCCGCCCGCCTCGACCCGGCGGGCACGTTCCGCAACGCCTGGTCCGCGCGGACCTGGCTGCCTCCGGAAGCCGGGCAGGCGTGACGGCCACCGGTGACCGGGCAGGCGTGACGGCCACCGCACGGGCATGATCCGCCGCACGGGCACGGCCCCCGGACGGCCGTGCGCGGCCGGGGAGGCGGGCCGTCAGCGCGGGGTGAGGGCCTTCGCCAGCTCGTCCAGGGCGTCGGTCACCAGCTCCGCCGCGCGCAGGGCGATGCCGTCGGGATGGCGGGCGTCCCGCCGCCAGCGGGCCAGCGCCCGGTGCACCGGCGCCCAGTCGGGAGCCGCCCCCGCGCGCACGGCCGGGGCGGCACGCGCCACGGCGTCCCGCAGCGCCCCGGCGAACGCCGCCGCCCCGGGGTCGCCCGGCGTGCCCGGCTCGGGCAGGTGGGCCTCCAGCAGCAGCCCGGAACGGCCGACCGTCGTCAGCGCGGCCTGCGCCTCGGCCGCCCGGCGGCGCGGCAGCCCCCGGTGCCGCACGGGTTCCGCGCCCGCCCGTGCCGTGGCCTGCTCCCACTCCAGCAGCGCCGCCCGGTTGTCCAGGAGCGCCTCCCGCACGACGCGGGTGTGCCGCTCGCCCGGCGTGCCGTACGCGTCCAGGACGGCGACGGCGTACCCGCAGCTCGCGGTCAGCCAGTCGGCGAGGCGCTCACGCAGCCGGGGCGTCTCCCAGGCCGGGTAGAGGCCGTAGGAGACGAGGGCGAGCACGCCGCCGACGAGGGTGAGCAGCATCCGCTCCGGCACGGTCTGCGACCAGTTGGTGCCGACGATGCCGAGCAGGAACACCACGTACGCCCCGGCGCAGGCCGAGATCACCATGAACCCGGTGCGCATCAGCAGGTACAGCAGGAACACGCTCACCACCGCGAGGCCCGCCGCGACGCCGGGGCCGGGACCGAGCAGGGCGATCACCGCACCCCCGACGACGACCCCGGCGACGGTCCCGGCCAGCCGGGCGGCGCCGCGCGAGACGGTGCCGGAGAAGTCCGGGCGCAGCACCATGACCGCGGTGAGCCCGATCCAGTAGCCGTGCCCGGTGGGCAGCGCCCCGCCCAGCAGGTACCCGGTGGCGACGACGGCGGCCAGCCGCAGCGCGTGCCGGAACACCGGGGAGGCCGGACGCAGCTCGCGGCGCACGGCCCGCAGCACCACCGCCAGCTGGCCGGGGCCCGTCGCCCGGCGCAGGTAGGGGCGGTGCCCCACCGCCGTGACCTCCACCGGTTCCTGCGCGGCCTCCACGGCCTCCCCGCTGAGGGCGATGAGCCGCAGCGCCGCCTTGCGGGCCGGTCCGGGCGGCAGCGCGGGCCCGTCCTCGGGCACCTGGAGGACGTCCAGCGCCTCGCGGGGGACGCGCACGTGCTCCCCGCGCCGGATCGCCCGCGCGGTGCCGTCCAGCACGGTCGCGGCGGCCGCCAGCAGCGCGCGCACCCGGTCGCGTTCCGGACCCTCGCGGGCGGCGCCGCCGAGGACGGGGTCGGCGAGCGAGGCCAGCACCGGGCGGAACCGCTCGGCCAGCAGCCGGTAGCCGTGCAGCTGCCGGGGCCGGCGCCGGGCCTGGCGCGGGGTGACGGCCGCGGCCTCGCGGGCCTCCACCAGCGGCTGCGGGTCGAAGGGCGCGGTGGGCTCCTCGCGCAGCCGACGGGCGTAGTCCGCGACACCGGCCAGCGCGTCGGCCAGTGCCTCCCGCCGGGCGCCCCAGCGGCGGACGGGGAACACCACGATGAGTCCCGCCTGCGCCAGGCCGCCCAGCGCGATGATGCCCGCGTGCTGGGCCGCCTCCGGCACGGACGAGGGCAGGGTGACGACGACCAGCATCATCGCCACCGTGAACGCGGCCACCACCCCGGGGGTGGGCCCGGCCACCCACGCCATGCCCGCGCCGAACGCCCACAGCGCCAGCATCACCGTGAACGCCGCCGGGTGCCCGGCCAGCACGTAGCCGAGGAACGCGCTGACCGACAGCCCGGCCGCCGCGGCCAGCGCCAGCTCGGGCCGGGGACGCCAGCTCCGCTGGAAGGTGGCGATGCCGGAGGCGAAGGCGCCGAAGGCCGAGGAGACGGCGAGCGTAGCCGAGCCGAGCCACAGGGTGAGCCCGATGACCAGCGCGACGCCGCACGCGCCGCGCACGGCCAGCAGCGGCGTCAGGGAGGCGCGTTCGACGCGCAGGCCGGAGCGGGCCGTCTCCGCCAGGGCCGCGGCCCACCTCGCTGTCGTCCCGGACATGATCACGAGGATAGGGCGCCCGGCGGCGCGCGGCCCGCCTGCGGCCCGCCCGCGTGAAACAGCGCGCACGGGGAACGCGGTGCGGCATGCCGGCACCGAAGCGATACAGCGTGGCCGCCTCCGGCCAGTGGAAGGACGAGGAGGACAACGTCCGGCTGCCCGCGGGCGAGGTCCACGCCTGGGAGCAGGGCATGAACCAGACCGTGTGCGGCCTCTCCCTCAGCCGCTCCGAGCTGTGGCGCTTCCCGCACGTCCCGTGGGCCGACGCCCTGCCGGAGTCGGGCGGCGCCGCCGACCGGGTGCGGCGGCTGTGCCCGAAGTGCGCGTCGGTGGCCGGCCGCCGGGGCGGCGGCGCCCGGCCCCGCTGGCAGCGCACCAACCCCCGCCCCTGAAAGGCCCGTCCATGGCACGCCACCGCACCACCCACCGCGACGACGCCGCGCTGCGCGATGCCGCGCGGGAGACGTTCGGCTGGCCGGAGCTGCGCCCCGAGCAGCTCGACGCGATGCGGGGGCTGCTCGACGGCCGCGACGTCCTCGCCGTGCTTCCCTCGGGCGGCGGCAAGTCCGCCATCTACCAGGTGCCCGCCCTGCTCATGGACGGCCCCACCGTCATCGTCTCGCCGCTCATCGCCCTCCAGAACGACCAGGTGGAGGGGTTGCGGGAGAGCGACGCGCCCGAAGCCGTGGCCGTCAACTCGGCCCAGTCCGGGAAGGAGGCGCGCCGCGCCTGGCGCACCCTGCGCGGCGGAGACGCGGAGTACCTGTTCCTGGCGCCCGAGCAGCTCGCGAAGGACGACGTCGTGGCCGCGCTGCGGCGCCTGCGGCCCGCCCTGTTCGTGGTGGACGAGGCGCACTGCGTCTCCCTGTGGGGGCACGACTTCCGCCCGGACTACCTGCGGCTGGCCGACGCCGTGGAGCGCCTGGGCCGTCCGGCCGTGCTGGCGCTCACCGCGACCGCGAGCCCCGTGGTGCGCGACGACGTCGTCCGCCACCTGCGGCTGCGCGATCCGCGCCGCGTCGTCGCCTCCTTCGACCGGCCCGGCATCACGCTCACGGTGCGCCCGGAGTCCGACGACGACCGCAGGCGGGAGGCCGTCGTGGACTGGGCGGCCGGTGCCGGGCCGCCCGGCCTGGTGTACGCCGCCACCCGCAAGGACACCGAGCGGTACGCCGAGGCCCTCGCCGCGCGGGGCGTGTCCGTGCGGGCGTACCACGCGGGCCTGAAGGGCGCGGAGCGGGAGAGCGCGCAGCAGGCGTTCATGGACGGGGAGGCGGACGTGGTGGTGGCCACCTCCGCGTTCGGCATGGGCATCGACAAGGCCGACGTCCGCTTCGTCGCGCACGCGGCCGTGCCGGACTCGCTGGACTCCTACTACCAGGAGATCGGCCGGGCGGGCCGCGACGGGCGGCCCGCCCGGGCCGTCCTGTTCTACCGGCCGCAGGACCTCGGGCTCCAGCGCTTCCTCACCGCCCGGCACCTCGACGGCGAGGGGCTGGCCGACGTCGCGAAGACCGTGCGGGACCAGGAGGAGCCGCTGTCGGTGGCCCGGCTGGGCGAGGAGACCGGGCAGTCGCGCCGCAAGACCACCGCCCTGGTGGGCCTCCTGGCGGAGGGCGGCGCCGTGCGGATGCGGGACGGCCGGGCGGAGTACGCCGAGGACGGCCCGGCGCCGGACGAGGCGGTGGACCGCGTGGCGGAGATGGCCGAACGGCAGCGCCAGGTGGACCGCTCCCGCCTCGAAATGCTGCGCGGCTACGCCGAGACGCTCTCCTGCCGCCGCCGGTACCTGCTCGGCTACTTCGGCGAGCAGCTCGACCACGACTGCGGCAACTGCGACTCCTGCGCCTCCGGCTCCGCCGCCGAGCACGCCCCGCTCAGCGCCGCCGACGCGCCCTGGCGGCCCGGCAGCCACGTCCGGCACGCCGAATGGGGGCCCGGCGTCGTCGTCCGCGCGGAGGACGACCGGGTGACCGTCGTCTTCGAGCGGACCGGCTACCGGACGCTCTCCCTGGCCGCCGTCCGGGAGCACGGCCTCCTGACGGAAGCCTGACCGGCCCGGCGCCGCGCCACCGCCGCCCGGTCCGTGGTGGCACGCGGTGCCAGCGGGCGGGCCGGGGACGGCACGGGGCCCGGCCGCCGCTCTCCCCTCGGCGGCCGGACCAGCCCACTCTACCCGGCCCCGCGGAGCTGCTCCGCGTACGCGCGCGGGGACAGCAGTCCGCCGAGCTGCCCGGGCTTGTCCACGGCGATCTCGGCCAGCCAGCCGTCCTCGAACGGGCTGTCGTCGACGTCCGCGGGCGAGACGGCCAGCCGGTCGTTGACGGCGACGACGGTCCCGCTCATCGGGAGCGTCAGGGCGCGCGGCGCGGAACCGGCCGCCTCCACGGTGCAGAACACCTCGCTCGCCTCGAAGGCGTCGCCCTCCCCGGGCAGCGCCACGCGCACGGCGACGCCGCCCGGCTCCCGCGGGTGCCCGGTCACCCCGACCCGCACCCGCGCGTCCCCGGTCACCTGGACCCACAGGTGGTTGTCGCTGTACTTCCGGTCCTCCGGCACCTCGTGCACACCGCCTCCTCGGTTCGTCGCGGGCACCGCCCGGCCTGGCCGGTGCCACTCGCACACCTGTTACCCGGAACCGCCGCCCGCACCGCGCGCTCACCCGCGCGGACGCGCGGGCCGCGTGCGTCCGGGCGGTCGCGGGACCGACGCGGGCCCGTCGCCGGGTCGTCGCCGGGCCGTCACGGGTGTCACCGTTGCGCGGACGGACGGTCACGGGCGCTCGACAGCAGGCCAGGAGTGTCACACTGCGTGGCGGAGCGCGCGCAGGGTGATGGCCACGTCATCCGTCACGCCTGTGGAGGTGTCCCGCCATGGCCGATCGCAGCCTCTGGTCGTACAAGGAGATCGCCGCGCACATCAAGGTGCGCACCGACACCGTGCGTTCCTACCGCAAGCACGGGCTGCTGCCGTCGCCCGACGTCGTCGAGGGCGGACGCCCGTACTGGTACGCCGACACGATCCGGGAGTGGGTGGCCCGCCGGCCCGGACACGGAGGCCGGCGCGGCACGTAGCGCCGCCCGCGCGCCGGGCGTCCGGAGCCCGAGGGGGGCTCCGGCGCCCGGGGGCTCCGGCGCCGGGCCCTCGCCCCGGAATACGGGGAGGGGGTATAGGGTTCCGTGCTGAGAACAGCGACGCGCGGGAACCGCCCGTCCGCAGCGGCGCGGCGGGTCCGCACCGGGAGGCGAAGATGACCGAGATCACGACGACGTACCAGGTCAGCGGCATGACCTGCGGGCACTGCGAGAAGGCCGTCACGCAGGAGGTGTCCGCCCTGGACGGCGTGAGCGCCGTGCGGGCCGCCGCGAGCAGCGGGCTCGTCACCGTCACGTCCGCCGGGGAGCCGGACGACGCGGCCGTCCGGGCCGCCGTGGACGAGGCCGGGTACGAACTGGTCGGCCGGGCCTGAGGACGCCCGGCCGCTCGGACGCCGGGCGCCGCCACGGGCCGGCACACCACGGGAGGTCCCGCCACGGGCCGGTACCGCCACAACGGCCCCACCGCGGTCGGCGCCACGGAGAAACGCCCCCTCGCAAGTCCCCCCACGGGCTCGCGAGCGGGGCGTTTCCCGCTTCCCCGTCGGTGATTCCCCCCACGGGATCACGACCGGGCGCATGTGCCGGACGCGCACACCGGTGGGCCGCTCAGGCGCCGGGTGCGCCGGTCCAGCGTGGCGCCGGCTCCGCCGGGTGCCGCCGCCACCCGATGAGACCGGCCGGGCCCGGACGAAGTTGTACGCCGCACGCGTGAGCCGCGTCACACCCGCGGCACACGCGTCCGGCCCCGGTCGGGAGGGACCGGGGCCGGACGGGGAAGCGGGGCCGCCGCGGGGCGACGGCGTGGTTCAGCGCTGCTCCACCGGAACGTAGTCGCGCTCGACGATGCCGGTGTAGATCTGGCGCGGACGGCCGATGCGCGAGCCCGGCTCCTTGATCATCTCGTGCCACTGGGCGATCCAGCCCGGCAGCCGGCCCAGCGCGAACAGCACGGTGAACATGCTCGTCGGGAAGCCCATGGCGCGGTAGATGAGGCCGGTGTAGAAGTCCACGTTCGGGTAGAGGTTGCGCGAGACGAAGTAGTCGTCGCTGAGCGCGTGCTCCTCCAGCTTGAGCGCGATCTCCAGCAGCTCGTCGGACTTGCCGAGCGCCGAGAGCACGTCGTGGGCCGCCGCCTTGATGATCTTCGCCCGGGGGTCGAAGCTCTTGTAGACGCGGTGGCCGAAGCCCATGAGGCGGACGCCGTCCTCCTTGTCCTTCACCTTGCGGATGAAGGTGTCCACGTCCCCGCCGGAGCGCTGGATCTGCTGGAGCATCTCCAGGACGGCCTGGTTGGCCCCGCCGTGCAGCGGCCCCCACAGCGCGCTGATGCCCGCCGAGATGGAGGCGAACATGTTGGCCTGCGAGGAGCCGACCAGCCGCACCGTGGAGGTGGAGCAGTTCTGCTCGTGGTCCGCGTGCAGGATCAGGAGCTTGTCCAGGGCGCTGACGACCACCGGGTCCAGCTCGTACTCCTCGGCGGGCACGGAGAACGTCATGCGCAGGAAGTTCTCGACGTAGCTGAGGTCGTTGCGCGGGTACACGACCGGGTGACCCACGGCCTTCTTGTACGCGTACGCCGCGATCGTCGGCAGCTTGGCGAGCAGCCGGATCGTGGAGATGTGGCGCTGCTGCTCGTCGAAGGGGTTGTGGCTGTCCTGGTAGAAGGTGGACAGCGCGCTGACGACCGAGGAGAGCATCGCCATCGGGTGCGCGTCCCGGGGGAAGCCGTCGTAGAACCGCTTGACGTCCTCGTGGAGCAGCGTGTGCTGGGTGATCTCCCCGCGGAAGGCCGCCAGCTCGTCCACCGTCGGCAGCTCGCCGTGGATGAGCAGGTACGCCGTCTCCAGGAACGTCCCGCGCTCGGCGAGCTGCTCGATCGGGTAGCCCCGGTACCGCAGGATGCCCTGCTCGCCGTCGAGGAAGGTGACGGCCGACCGCACACCGGCCGTGTTGCCGTACCCCGCGTCGAGCGTCACCAGGCCGGTCTGGGCCCGCAGCTTCCCGATGTCGAAGCCGTTGTCCCCGACCGTGCCCTCCACCAGCGGATAGCTGTACTCCTCGCCCCCGTGGCGGAGCACTACCTCTTTGGTGTCGTTCTCGCGGTTCTCGCGGTGTTCGCTCACGTCATCCCTCACCGACGTCGTGCCTCTTCTTCGAGGTTCAGTGGTTGAAATCGAGGTGCCCTGACCCCTCCCACTTTCCCCCACTTGATGCCGCGCGGTGCACTCGGGGTCGGCCAGAGGGCTCTGTGATGGCACGCAGTGCCGTGCCGCCTGAACGCTACGCTCCGGCGGCCGGACCGCGCAATCGATGATCGAGCATCGTGTGCCGCCGCCCCGCCGAAACGGCCCGGACCGCCTGGGCCAGCGCCCGGCGGGAGCCCACCAGCACGACGAGGCGCTTCGCCCGGGTGACGGCGGTGTAGAGCAGGTTGCGCTGGAGCATCATCCACGCCCCCGTGGTGACCGGGATCACCACGGCCGGGTACTCGCTGCCCTGGGAGCGGTGGATGGTGACGGCGTAGGCGTGGGCCAGCTCGTCCAGCTCGTCGAAGTCGTAGGTCACCTCCTCGTCCTCGTCGGTGCGCACCGTCAGCGTCTGCTCCTCCGGGTGCAGGGCCGTCACCACGCCGACGGTGCCGTTGAAGACGCCCGCCGCGCCCTTGTCGTAGTTGTTGCGGATCTGCGTCACCTTGTCCCCCACCCGGAAGACCCGTCCGCCGTAGCGCTTCTCGGGGACGTCCGGGCGCGCCGGGGTCACCTCCTGCTGGAGCAGGCCGTTGAGCGCCCCCGCCCCGGCCGGTCCCCGGTGCATGGGCGTGAGGACCTGCACGTCCCGGCGCGGGTCGAGGCCGAACTTCGCCGGGACGCGGCGCGCGGCCACGTCCACGGCGAGCCGCCCGGCCGCCTCAGTGTCCTCCTCGGGGAAGAGGAAGAAGTCCGCCAGGCCCCGGGTGAGCGGCGGCTGCCCGGCGTTGATCCGGTGCGCGTTGGTGACGACGCCGGACTGCTGCGCCTGCCGGAAGACGCGGGTGAGCCGGACGGCGGGGACGGGGCCGCCCTCGGCGAGCAGATCCCGCAGCACCTCCCCGGCGCCGACGGACGGGAGCTGGTCCACGTCCCCCACCAGCAGCAGGTGGGCGCCCGGCGGCACCGCCTTGAGCAGCTTGTTCGCCAGCAGCAGGTCCAGCATGGACGCCTCGTCCACCACGATCAGGTCCGCGTCCAGCGGACGCTCCCGGTCGTAGGCCGCGTCCCCGCCCGGCTTCAGCTCCAGCAGCCGGTGGACGGTGGACGCCTCGGCGCCGGTCAGCTCCGCGAGCCGCTTGGCGGCCCGCCCGGTGGGCGCGGCCAGCAGCACCGTGGCGTTCTTGGCCCGCGCCAGCTCCACCACCGAGCGCACGGTGAAGGACTTGCCGCAGCCCGGACCGCCGGTCAGCACCGCGACCCTCTCGGTGAGCGCGAGCCGCACCGCGTCCCGCTGCTCGGGCGCCAGCTCCACGCCGGTGCGCGCGGCCAGCCAGGCCAGGGCCCGGGACCACTCCACCTCCCGGAAGGCGGGCAGGCGGTCCTCGGCGGTGTACAGCAGCCGCCGCACCTGCGCGGCGAGCGACGTCTCGGCCCGGTGGAACGGCAGCAGGTAGACGGCGGTGAGGGTGCCGGACGCGTCCTGCGGGTCCGGCAGCCGCTCCCGCACGACGCCCTCCTCCTCACCGGCCAGCTCGTCCAGGCACTCGATGACCAGCCCGGTGTTCACCTGGAGGAGCTTGACGGCCTCCGCGATCAGCCGCTCCTCCGGCAGGAAGCAGTGGCCCTGGTCGGCGGACTGCGACAGGGCGTACTGGAGCCCGGCCTTCACCCGCTCCGCGCTGTCGTGCGGGATGCCGACGGCCCGCGCGATGCGGTCGGCGGTGAGGAAACCGATCCCCCACACGTCGGCGGCCAGCCGGTAGGGGTGCTCGCGGACGACACCGACTGACGCGTCCCCGTACTTCTTGTAGATCCGCACGGCGATGGACGTGGAGACGCCGACGCCCTGGAGGAAGACCATCACCTCCTTGATCGCCTTCTGCTCCACCCACGCGGCGGCGATCCTCGCGGTGCGCTTGGGGCCGAGCCCGGGCACCTCGGCCAGCCGCCGGGCGTCGGTCTCGATGACGTCGAGGGTGTCCACCCCGAAGTGGTCCACGATGCGCTCGGCGATGCGCGGCCCGATGCCCTTGATCAGGCCCGAGCCGAGGTAGCGCCGGATGCCCTGGACGGTGGCGGGCAGCACGGTCGTGTAGTTCTCCACGGTGAACTGGCGGCCGTACTGCGGGTGGGAGCCCCAGCGGCCCTCCATCCGCAGCGACTCCCCCGGCTGCGCGCCCAGCAGCGCCCCGACGACGGTCAGCAGGCCGTCGCCCCCGTGGCCCGCGTCCGCCCTGCGCTGCGGCGCGACGCGGGCCACGGTGTAGCCGGTGTCCTCGTTGGCGTACGTGACGCGCTCCAGGACCCCTTCGAGCACGGCGGGCTGAAACGACATGTCACCGACCGTAACCCCCGCCACCGACACCCGGAACCCCGGCGGCCCCCCGCGCCGGGGTTCCGGTGCTCAGGCGGCGGGCAGCGCACCGGACGGCGGCACGGGGCGGGCCGGGCGCCTCACGTCGCGTGGGCGCGGTAGCGCTCGACCGTCTCGGCCAGCACCTCGCGGCCGTCGCGGCCCCACAGCTCCTCGTTGAACAGCTCCACCTCGATCGGCCCGGTGTACCCGGCGGCGTCCACCCGGGCGCGGAACCAGCGCAGGTCCACCGCGCCGTCGCCGAGCTGGCCGCGCCCGTTCAGCACACCGGCCGGGAGCGGGGTGACCCAGTCGGCGAGCTGGAAGGAGTGGATGCGGCCCTGCTCGCCCGCGCGGGCGATGTCCGCGGCCACCCGGTCGTCCCACCACAGGTGGTAGGTGTCCACGACGACCCCGACCTGCTCGGCGGGGAAGTGCCCGGCGATGGAGAGCGCCTGGTCCAGGGTGGAGACGACGCAGCGGTCGGCCGCGTACATGGGGTGCAGCGGCTCGACGGCCAGCCGCACGCCCCGCCCGGCGGCGTAGGGCGCCAGCTCCCCGAGCGCGTCCGTGACGCGCTCGCGCGCGGCGTGCAGGTCGCTCGCGCCCGGCGGGAGGCCGCCGCAGACCAGCACCAGGGTGTCGGTGCCGAGCGCCGCCGCCTCGTCGACGGCGGCCCGGTTGTCGTCCAGGGCCGCGCGCCGCGCGTCCGGCTCCACGGCGGTGAGGAAGCCGCCCCGGCACAGGGTGGTGACGGTCAGGCCCGCCTCCCGCACGAGCCGGGCCGCCGCCTCCACCCCGTACCGCTGCACGGGCTCGCGCCACAGCCCCACCCCGGTGACGCCCGACGCGGCGCAGGCCGCGACGAGTTCGGGCAGGGAGAGCTGCCGGACGGTCATCTGGTTGATCGAGAACCGGTTCACGCGTCCACCCCGTGCAGTGCGAGGAGCCGCCGCATCCGGGTCTCGGCGCGCTCCGGGTCGGGGAACAGGCCGAGCCCGTCGGCCAGTTCGTAGGCCCGTGCCAGGTGCGGCAGCGAGCGGGCCGACTGGAGGCCGCCGACCATCGTGAAGTGCTCCTGGTGCCCGGCCAGCCAGGCCAGCAGGACGACGCCCGTCTTGTAGTAGCGCGTCGGCGACTGGAACAGGTGCCGGGCCAGCGGGACGCTCGGGTCCAGCAGCGCGCGGAACCCGGCGGTGTCCCCGGTGTCCAGGACGCGGACGGCCTCGGCGGCCAGCGGCCCGAGCGGGTCGAAGACGCCGAGCAGGGCGTGGCTGAACCCGCGTTCGTCCCCGGCGATCAGCTCCGGGTAGTGGAAGTCGTCGCCGGTGTAGCAGCGCACCCCGTCCGGCAGGCGGCGGCGCAGCGCCGTCTCGCGTCCGGCGTCCAGCAGCGAGACCTTGACGCCGTCCACCTTGTCGGAGTGCTCGGCGATGACGGCGAGGAACGTCTCCGTCGCCGCGTCCAGGTCCGCGCTGCCCCAGTAGCCGGTGAGCGCGGGGTCGAACATCGGCCCGAGCCAGTGCAGGATCACCGGTTCGGCCGCCTGCCGCAGCACGTGGCCGTAGACCTCGGCGTAGTCCTCGGGACCGCGGGCGCGGGCGGCCAGGGCGCGGGAGGCCATGAGGATCGCCTGCGCGCCGGCCCCCTCCACGAGCGCGAGCTGCTCCTCGTACGCCGCCCGCACCTGCTCCAGCGTGCCCCCGGCGGCGGGGAGCTGGTCGGTGCCGGCGCCGCAGGCGAGGTGGCCGCCCACGGCGCGGGCCTCGGCGGCGGAGCGCCGGATCAGCTCGGCGGCGGTGGGCCAGTCCAGGCCCATGCCGCGCTGCGCGGTGTCCATGGCCTCCGCGACGCCGAGCCCGTGGGACCACAGGTGGCGGCGGAAGGCGAGGGTGGCGTCCCAGTCGACGGCCGCGGGCCCGTCCGGGGTGGTGTCGGCGAGCGGGTCGGCGACGACGTGCGCGGCGGCGAGGACGGTGCGGGAGACCAGCGGCTCCGCCGTGCCCGCCGCGTCCCCCGGGGCGTGCGCGGCGGGGGCCGGGCGGGGGTGGTAGGGGCGCAGCGTGCCGTCCCCGTCGGGCAGGCGGATCACCGGCCCGGCTCCGTCCCAGCCGCGGCGGCCAGCGCCTGCGGGGCCGGCGCCTCCCGGGAGGGTCCGTCCGGGGCGGGGGCCGCGGGGGCGACCGGCGCGGGGACCTCCGGCACCGCCAGCTCGGGCACGTCCAGGCGGCGGCCCTCGGCGGCGGACCGCAGGCCCAGTTCCGCGAGCTGCACGCCGCGCGCACCGGCCGCCAGGTCCCAGGTGTAGGGCGTGTCCAGGGCGACGTGGCGCAGGAACAGCTCCCACTGGGCCTTGAAGCCGTTGCCGAACTCCGCGTTGTCCGGCACCTCCTGCCACTGGTCGCGGAAGGTCTCGGTGACGGGCAGGTCGGGGTTCCACACCGGCTTCGGCGTCGCCGAGCGGTGCTGGACGCGGCAGGAGCGCAGGCCCGCGACGGCGGACCCCTCGGTGCCGTCCACCTGGAACTCCACCAGCTCGTCGCGGTGCACCCGCACCGCCCAGGAGGAGTTGATCTGCGCGACGACCCCGCCCTCCAGCTCGAAGAGGCCGTAGGCGGCGTCGTCCGCGGTGGCCTCGTACGGCTCGCCCCGCTCGTCCCAGCGCCGCGGCACGTGGGTGGCGACGTGCGCCTGCACGGTGCGGACCCGGCCGAACAGCTCGTGCAGCACGTACTCCCAGTGCGGGAACATGTCCGTGACGATGCCGCCGCCGTCCTCGGAGCGGTAGTTCCACGACGGGCGCTGCGCGTCCTGCCAGTCGCCCTCGAAGACCCAGTAGCCGAACTCGCCGCGCACGGACAGGACGCGGCCGAAGAAGCCGCCGTCCAGGAGCCGCTTGAGCTTGAGCAGTCCCGGCAGGAACAGCTTGTCCTGGACGACGCCGTGCTTGACCCCGGCGGCGCGGGCCCGTGCGGCCAGGTCCAGCGCCCCGGCGAGGCCGGTGGCGGTCGGCTTCTCGGTGTAGATGTGCTTGCCCGCCGCGATGGCCTGGTGGAGCGCGGCCTCGCGGGCGGAGGTGACCTGGGCGTCGAAGTAGATGTCGATGCTGTCGTCCGCGAGGACGGCGGCCAGGTCCGTGGAGACGGCGTCCCGGTCGAGCCCGTGGCGCTCGGCCAGCGCGCGCAGGGCGTGCTCGCGGCGTCCGACGAGGACGGGTTCGGGCCACAGCACCGTGCCGTCGCCGAGGTCGAGCCCGCCCTCCTCCCGGAGCGCGAGGATCGAGCGGACGAGGTGCTGCCGGTATCCCATGCGGCCGGTGACGCCGTTCATGGCGATCCGTACGACTCTGCGGGTCATGCGGGTGTTCCCTACGGTCGGCGGAAGCGGAGAGGAAGGTCGGGCACAAGCGGATAGTAAGCGCTTTCTACGAGGCAGCACGCTAGCCTGCCGACAGCAACACGGACAAGGGGCGCGCGCCGGGAAGCGCGTCCGGGGCGGAGGCAGGGACATGGCAGTGACGCTGGCGGACGTGGCGGCCCGCGCCGGGGTCTCGGCGGCGACCGTCTCGCGGGTGCTCAGCGGCAACTACCCGGTCGCCGGGGCCACCCGCAGCCGGGTGCTGCGCGCCGTCGAGGAACTGGAGTACGTCGTCAACGGCCCCGCCAGCGCGCTCGCCGCCGCCCGCTCCGACCTCGTCGGGGTCCTGGTCCACGACGTCGCCGACCCGTTCTTCGGCGTCCTCGCCGGCGCGGTGCAGGGCGCGCTCGACCCGCCGGACGGCGTCGGCGGGAAACTCGCGGTCGTGTGCAACACCGGCGGCTCCCCCGAACGGGAGCTGAACTACCTCACCCTCCTCCAGCGCCAGCGCGCCGCCGCCGTCGTGCTCACCGGCGGCGCCGTGGCGGACGCCGCCCACCAGGAGGCGCTGGCCACCCGGGTACGGCGGCTCGCGGCCGCGGGCACCCGGGTCGTGCTGTGCGGGCGTCCGCCCCTGGCGGGCGAGCCCGACGGCGCCCTCACCCTCGCCTTCGACAACCGGGGCGGCGCGCGGCGGCTCACCGAGCACCTGCTCGCGCTCGGTCACCGCGCCATCGGCTGCGTGGCCGGACCACGCGAACGCACCACCACCCGGGACCGGCTCGCGGGCCACCACGCCGCACTGCGCGCGGCCGGGCTGCCCGAGGAGAGCGGGCCCGTGGTGCACGGCGGCTACGACCGGTCGGCTGGCTACGACGGTGCGCGCGAACTCCTGCGCCGCGCACCGGGGCTGACGGCGGTGGTGGCGGGCAACGACACCCTGGCGCTGGGCGTGTGCGCCGCGCTGCGGGACGCGGGCCTGCGGGTGCCGCAGGACGTCTCCGTGGCCGGCTTCGACGACCTGCCCTTCAGCCAGGACGCGGCCCCCGCGCTCACCACGGTCCGGCTGCCGCTCCAGGAGGCCGGGGCGCGGGCCGGACGGCTGGCGCTCGGCGCGGAGGAACCCCCGCCGGGTGCGGTGGCCACCGTCCAGGCGGAGCTGATGGTCCGCGCCTCGACGTCCGCCCCACGGCGGACGAAGCGGCCCACGCCCACCGGCACGGCCCGGGGCTGAGGCGGCGCACGGGACGGCCCCGGTTCCGCCGGGTGGCGGAACCGGGGCCGTCGCGCCGTCAGAGCGCTGCCGTCAGGCCGCCGGGCAGCGCTGACGTCGGGCCGTCGGGCGGGCCGCCGGTCACGGCAGGCCGGGCGGGCGCCGCTCGACCATCGGCCGGTCCAGCTCCGCGTCGTCGGGAGCCGGGGTGTGCGCGGCGGACGCCGTGCGCGGCGCGGGGCCGCCGTCGTCCGGCACCAGCCCGGCCCAGCGCAGGACCGCGTCCGTGGCCAGGGCGCGCTCGTCCTCCGCGAGCTGGGCGATGTTCGCACCGTGGTTGGCGCCGGGCGCCGTGAACAGGTGCGTGTCGTGCGTGCGGGAGCCCAGCCGGAACGGCTCGGCGCCCCACGGGTCCATCTCGCCGTTGACGTAGAGCATCTGCGCGGATCGGGTGCGCACCCACCGGTCGATGTCCTTCATGGCGTGCCGGTCGAAGCGCGGCATCGGGATCTCGTCCGGCACCGCGTGGCGCGGGTGCTGGATGCCGGGGTAGCGCAGCAGGCCCGCGAGGTGCGGGGTGCGCACCGACGGGAAGCCCAGCTCGGTACCGGCCTGGTAGTAGTACGGCGTGTAGGGCGTCATGCCCTGGTCGGTGTAGAAGGCGAACCCGGAGACCGCGTCGAGGTAGTCGTACAGCTCGTCCGTGGTGGCGTCCGGGTCCGGGGCCGCGGCGCAGTCGGCCTCGTCCTGGTACTGGAAGAACGCCCACACCAGGTCGAGCGCCACGACCTCGAAGGCGCGGTCGGCGGAGCCGTACAGGTCGAAGGTGTAGCCCTGCTCCCCGGCCCACGTCTCGTACCGGGCGACGAGTTCGTCGCGCCGCACGAACGCCTCGCGCTGCACGCCGTTCAGCCGCTCCCGGCACTCCTCGGTGGAGACGGTGGCGAAGAACCGGTCGTAGGCGCGGTCGTTGCGGATGTCCGTGTTGTTCGGCGCGACGTAGGCGACGGTGCCGTCCATGTCGTGCGGGTAGAAGCGGCGGTAGTAGGTGGCCGTCATGCCGCCCTTGCTGCCGCCGGTGGCGATCCAGTTCCGGTCGTAGACGCCCCTCAGCGCGGTGTAGATCCGGTGCTGGTCGCTGGCGGCCTGCCAGATGTCCAGCTTCGACCAGTCGGCCGGCTGCGGGCGCGACGGCGTGAAGAACCGGTACTCCATGGAGACCTGGTTGCCGTCCGTCAGCCGCGTCGGCTCGCTGCGGGACGGGCTGGTGTGGAGCCCGTAGCCGGAGGTGAAGAAGACGGTGGGCCGGTCCTCGGACTTGTGGAGGATCGATATCCGCTGGTCGAACGTGCCCCGCCACGGCCGCCGGTGGTCGACGGGCTGCTCGTAGGCCAGGACGAAGAACCGGTATCCGTCGACGGGCTTCTCCTCGATGAGGCTCATGCCCTCGACGGCGAGCAGCCGGTCCCTGATGTCGCCGGTCCCGGCCGTGGTGACGGCCCCCGCCGACGCGGTGCCGGTCCCGGCCGTGCCGATGAGCACGACGAGGGCCAGCACCCATCTGAGCGCTGTACGCATGGAACTCCCCGGAGATGGGTGAGTGGTCAGGTCGCGGCGAACCTACCGACCCGCCGCCTCCGGCACCACCCCTCCTCGCCGGGCCCGCCCCTGACACCGCGTCACCGGCGCGGACCGGATGCCGCGCGGGGCGCCGCGGGCGGGGCCGCACGCGTAGGGTCGGGGCATGGGTGAGGTCTGGGACGGCGCTGCCGCACTGGCGACCGGGCCGCGGGGCATGGCCCTGCTGGCGTTCGACGCGCTCCCCGAGGGGACCGGGACGGCGGCGTACGTGCTGGTCGCCCTGTGGCACGGCGAGGCGCTGCTGCTCGTGCGGGAACGGCGGCGGTGCTGCTGGGAGCTGCCGGGCGGCAAGGTGGAGCCCGGGGAGACGACCCGGCGGGCCGCCGTGCGGGAGCTGCGCGAGGAGACGGGGCAGCGGGTGGACGCCGACGCGCTGGCCTTCGCCGGATACGCGACCACCGCGCTCGGCCCCGGGCGGCAGGTGCTGCGCGGCGCCGTGTACACCGGCACCACCGCCCGCCCCGGCGCCTTCGAACCCACCGAGGAGATCGAGCGGACGATCTGGTGGGACGGCGTCGCGGAGCTGCCCGGCGGGGAGCTGCAGACCGTCGACACGTACCTGGCCGCGCTGGTGCGGCCAGGTACGTGAGAGACGGCCGTGCCCCGGGGACGCCGGGCGCTCAGCCCTCGTAGGTGAGGTTGCGGCCGCTGCCGGGATCGAACAGCATCAGCCGGTCGGGGTCGAACCACACGGTGGTGTCGGCGCCCTCGCGGGCCTCGGTCGCGGCGGACAGCCGGGTGACGAGCTGGGCCGTCCCGCCGGTGGGCACCTCGGCGGACCCGGTGACGTCGGCCAGGTCGGTGAGCTGCTGGGACACCGCGCCCTCGCCCTCCAGCTCGAAGTGGGCGTACTTCTCCGAGCCGAGCGACTCCAGGACGTCCACGCAGCCGGTGAACGTCCGGCCCTCCTCACGGATGTGCCGCTCCACGAGGGCGGCGTCCTCGAAGTGCTCGGGCCGCACACCCGCGATCAGCTCGCGCGGCGCGTCCGCCGACTCCAGGTGGCGGCGCACCCGGTCGGTCAGCGGCACCCGCCCCAGGGGCGTCGCCAGGTGGCCGTCCGCCACCGCCGCGGGCAGGAAGTTCATCGAGGGCGAGCCGATGAACCCCGCGACGAACAGGTTGGCGGGCTGGTCGTACAGGTGCTGCGGCGAACCGATCTGCTGGACGTGCCCGCCCTGGAGGACGACGATGCGGTCCCCCAGCGTCATGGCCTCGGTCTGGTCGTGCGTGACGTACACGGTGGTGGTGCCCAGCCGCTTCTGGAGCCGGGACAGCGCGGTGCGCATCTGGCCGCGCAGCTTCGCGTCGAGGTTGGACAGCGGCTCGTCCATCAGGAACGCCTTGGGGTCGCGCACGATGGCCCGTCCCATCGCCACGCGCTGCCGCTGGCCGCCGGAGAGGTTGGCGGGCCTGCGGTCCAGGTGCTCGGTGAGGTCGAGGACGCGGGCGGCGTTCTCCACCTTCTCCCGCACCGTGGCGTCGGGCACCTTCGCCAGCCGCAGCGGGAAGGCCATGTTCTCCCGCACGGTCATGTGCGGGTAGAGCGCGTAGGACTGGAAGACCATGGCGATGTCCCGGTCCTTCGGCGCGCGCTCGTTCATCCGCGCGCCGTCGATCCGCAGTTCGCCGTCGGTGATGTCCTCCAGGCCCGCCACCATGTTGAGCGTGGTGGACTTCCCGCAGCCCGAGGGGCCCACGAGGATGACGAACTCCCCGTCCCGGATGGTCAGGTCGACGTCCGAGACGGCGAGCGCGCCGTCCGGGTAGCGCTTGGACACGTTGTCGAGGACGATTTCGGCCATGACGGTCACCCCTTCACTGCGCCGGACGTCAGACCGGCGACGATGCGGCGCTGGAAGAAGAGCACGAACAGGATGATCGGAACGGTGATCACCACGGCTGCCGCCGAGATCGTGCCGGTAGGGTCCTCGAACTGGGAGGAGCCGGTGAAGAACGACAGCGCGGCCGGGACCGTGCGCGACGCCTCGGAGGACGTCAGCGAGATCGCGAACAGGAAGTCGTTCCAGCAGAAGATGAAGACGAGGATCGCGCTGGTGAACACCCCGGGCGCGGCCAGCGGCGCGATCACCCGGCGGAACGCCTGCGCGGGCGTCGCGCCGTCCATCTTGGCGGCCTTCTCCAGCTCCCACGGGATCTCCCGGAAGAACGCCGAGAGGGTGTAGATGGCCAGGGGCAGCGCGAAGGTGATGTACGGCAGGATCAGCCCCGGCCAGGTGTCGAACAGGCCGAGTTCCCGCTCGATGTTGAACAGCGGCGTCACCAGCGAGATCTGCGGGAACATGGCGATGAGCAGCGACACCCCGATCAGCGCCCGCTTGCCGGGGAAGTCGAGCCGGGCGACGGCGTAGGCGGCCATCGTGGCGAGCACCACGGCGATGAACGTCGCGATGAGCGCGATGCCGATGGAGTTGACCAGCGCCCGCAGGAACGTGTCGGTGGCGAAGATGTCGGCGTAGTTGCCGAGCGTCCACTCGCGCGGGATGAAGTTGCCGTCGGTGACGGTCTCCTTCGTCTTGAAGGACAGGGAGGCGATCCACAGCACCGGCGTCAGCGCGTAGATCACCACCACGGTGTTGACGAACGCCCAGGCCGGTTTGCGCCGGGACAACGGCTGCGTCGAGATGGCCATCAGCGCTTCCCTCCCGCGTCGCCGCCCGGGGCGGCGGCACCGAACAGCTTCACGAAGGCGAACGCGATGAGGGCGACCGCCACGAAGATCAGCACCGACATCGTGGACCCGATGCCGAGGTTGAGGCCCCGGATGAGGTTGTTGTACGTGATCATCGACACCGAGGACGTGTCGTTGGCGCCCGACGTCAGCACGAAGATGTTGTCGAAGACCCGGAACGCGTCGAGGGTGCGGAACAGCAGCGCCACCAGGATCGCCGGCTTCATCACCGGGACGGTCACCTTCACGAACCGCTGCCAGCCGCCCGCCCCGTCCATCGCCGCCGCGCGCAGCAGGTCGTCGGGGACGAGGGCGAGCCCGGCCATGAGCAGCAGCGCCATGAACGGGGTCGTCTTCCACACCTCGGCGAGGATGATGATGCCGATGGACGCGGCCCGCTCCGTCAGCGGCGCCGCCCCGGGCGTCACGGTCTCGGCCAGGTAGCCGGTGCCCGGCGTCCAGGCGTAGTACCAGGAGAACGCGGCGACGACGGTGACGATGCCGTACGGGATCAGCGTCACCGTCCGCACCAGGCCGCGCGCCAGCAGCGTGCGGTGCATGACGAGGGCGAGCGCCATGCCGAGGACGAGTTCCAGCGCCACGGAGACGACGGTGATGAGCGTCGTCACACCGAACGCCGTCCACCAGTACTCGTTGGTGAGGACGACCGCGTAGTTGTCCAGTCCGACGAACTCCCGCTCGCCCGGGAAGCGCAGGTCGAAGCGGTGGAGCGAGAGCCACACCGAGTAGACGATCGGCCAGCCGGTGACGGCGAGCATCACCAGCGCGGCGGGCGCGCACAGCAGCCAGCCCAGCCGCCGTTCGGCCCTCTTCCCCTCGCTGGCCCCGGCGCGGCGCTTCCCGCCCGCCGTCCCCGGGCCGCCCGTCCCGGGCGCCGGTCCGTCCGCCTTCGCGGAAACCGTGCTCACGGCAGCACCCCCTGGGACTTCAGCGCCGCGTCCAGCTCGTCGCGCAGCTCGTCGGCCGTCCGCTCCGGGTCGATCGCGGACGGCGGCGACAGGATCTTGGCCGTGACCGTGGACAGGTTCTGGTACACCGGGGTGAGCGGTCGCACGGCGGCGTCCTCCAGCGCGGCGCGGATGGTCTCCTTGGGCGGGTACTCGGTCGCCATCGAGGGGTTCTCCACGGGGTCGGCCGGCTTGCCGGGGTCGAGCGGCGTCTCGTCGTCGTAGACGGTCCCGATGCTCGGCGGCAGCCCCGAGCGCAGTGCCTGGTACTTCTGGCTCTCCGCGCTGCGCAGGCACAGCGCCGCCTCGAACGCCTCCGGCTTGTTCCGCGAGTGGCTGCTGACGGCGAGGTTGTAGCCGCCGACGGTGGCCCGGCTCTCCTCCCCCGCCGCGAAGGACGGGTAGCGGGCCCACTTGAAGTGCTCCAGCTCCTGCGGCTTTTCCTGCGCGTAGGAGGCGTAGACGAAGGGCCAGTTGAACTCGAAAGCGCCCTGCCCGCCCTGGAAGGCGAGCCGGACCTCGTCCTCCTGCATGTTGGACAGCGAGGGCGGGGTCAGGCCCGCGCTGGTCATCTCCTTGAGGAGCCGCAGCGCCTCCACCACGCCCTCGTCCACGACGGCCCGCTTGCCGTCCTCGGACAGGAGCTGACCGCCCGCCGAGGCCACCAGGCTGTTGAAGAACACCACCAGGCCCTCGTACTGGGCCCCGGTGAACAGGATGCGGTACGGCTCGCCCTCCTCCTTCAGCCGCCGGGCCGTGCGCAGCATCTCGTCCCAGGTGCGCGGCGGGCGGGGCGTGACGCGCTCGTCGTACCACAGGAGCTGGACGTTCGTGTTCTTCGGAGCCCCGTAGACCTTCTCCTCCCAGACCGCCGTCCGCAGCGGCCCCGGCAGGACGTCCTCGGTGGCCCGCTCACGGTTCTCGCCGGTCCACTCCTCGATCCAGCCGGCCTCGGCGAACTCCGGGATCCAGGTGACGTCCAGCCCGAGCACGTCCAGCCCGCTGTCCTCGGCGGCCAGCCGGCGCACCATCTGCTCGCGCTGCCCGTCCGCGTCGCGCGGCAGCCGGTGGTAGACGATGCGGTAGCGCCCGTCGGCCTGTTCGTTGCACTGGGAGACGACCTGCGGAAGGCTCTCCTCCGGTGAGATGTACAGGTTGACCACGGTGCCGCCGCCGTCGCCGCCGCAGCCCGCCAGCAGCCCCACGGCCAGCAGCGACGCCCCCGCCGCCGCGGCCGTGCGGCGCGGTGGCCGCCCAGCTCTCGTCCTCGCCCACGCTTTCCCCATCGAGCCTCCTTGCCCGCGCCGCCCCGTTTTGGGGATGGCAACCGCATGGCGTGCCGGCGGATGCGCAGCACATTGGAACTGTTTGTGCCACGCGTCAAGCCGTCCACACCCGGCGACAGGCCCGCGTTTACGCCGCACGGGTGACGGGGGGTCACGGCCCCCGCCCGCAGGAGGCGGGGGCCGTGCGGCGGGGACGGGCCGGGCTCAGGCGGGGGCGGGAGCCGCCGCGCCCGTGAAGGTGCGCCACAGCCGCGCGTACCGGCCGTCGGCGGCCAGCAGCTCCGCGTGGGTGCCGTCCTCGACGACCCGGCCGTGGTCGAGGACGATCACCCGGTCGGCGCGGGCGGCGGTGGTGAGCCGGTGGGCGACGACGAGGGTCGTGCGCCGCCCGGCGAGGGCGTCGGTGGCCCGGTTGACCATCGCCTCGGTGGCCAGGTCCAGCGCTGCCGTCGCCTCGTCCAGCAGCAGCACCGCCGGGTCCACGAGCTGGGCGCGGGCCAGGGCTATGAGCTGGCGCTGTCCGGCCGACAGGTTGCGGCCCCGCTCGTCCACCGCGTGCAGGTAGCCGCCGGACAGGGAGGCCACCATGTCGTGCGCGCCCACCGCGCGGGCGGCGGCCTCCACCTCCGCGTCACTCGCGCCGGGCCGCCCGTAGGCGATGGCGTCGCGGACCGTCCCCGGGAACAGGTAGGGCTCCTGCGGCACGACGCCGAGATGGCGGCGGTAGGCGGTGAGATCCAGCTCCCGCACGTCGGTGCCGTCCACCTCGACGGCGCCCGAGGCCGGGTCGTAGAAGCGGGCGACCAGCTTGACGAGGGTGGACTTGCCCGCGCCCGTCTCACCGACGAACGCGACCGTCTGCCCGGCCGGGATGGTCAGGCTCACCCCGTCGAGCGCGGCCTCCGCGAGGGGCGTGCCGTCGGCGGCACGGTAGTGGAAGCTCACGTCCCGGAAGGTGATCTCGCCCTTCGGGCGGGGCGCGGGCCGCGGGTCGGCCGCGGCCGGGGTCGTCGTCTCCTCGTGCAGCAGCTCCTGGATGCGGCCGAGCGAGACGACCGCCTGCTGGTAGCCGTCGAAGACCTGCGAGAGCTGCTGGACGGGGGCGAAGAACAGCTCGATGTAGAGCAGGTAGGCCACCAGCGCTCCGGCGGTGAGCGTGCCCGCCGCCACCCGGTCGGCGCCCACGACGAGCACGGCCGCCGTCGCCAGCGCGGCGAGCAGCTGCACGAACGGGAAGTAGACGGACACCAGCCACTGGCCGCGCACCCGGGCCCTGCGGTAGCCGTCGCTGCGCTCGGCGAAGCGGTCGGCGCCCGTCTCCTCACGGCGGTACGCCTGCACCATGCGCAGCCCGGCCACGGACTCCTGGAGGTCGGCGTTGACGACGCTGACCCGCTCCCTGGCCAGCTCGTAGGCGCGCACGCTCTGCCGCCGGAAGAAGACGGTGCCCAGTACCAGCGGGGGCAGCGCGGCGAAGACGACGAGGGCGAGCTGCACGTCGAGGGCGAGCAGCGCGACCAGGATGCCGAGGAACGTCAGCAGCGAGACGGCGGCGGTGACCAGGCCCGTCTGGAGGAAGCTGGACAGCGCGTCCACGTCCGTCGTCATGCGCGTCATGACGGCGCCGGTGAGGTGCCGCTCGTAGTAGTCGAGCCCCAGCCGCTGGAGCTGGGCGAAGATCTTCACCCGCAGGGCGTACAGGACGCGTTCACCGGTGCGCCCGGTGAACCGCATGGCGGCCCACTGGGCGGCCCACTGCACGCCGACGACGAGCAGGGCCAGGACGGCGGCCGTCCACACCGCGGTGAGCGCCGCCTGGCTCACCCCCTCGTCGATGCCGTGCCGGATCAGGACGGGCAGCGCCAGCATCGCCGCCGCGTCCAGCGCGACGAAGGCCAGCGCGACGGCCAGCGGGCGGCCGAAGCCGCGCAGCAGGCGGCGCAGCCCGTAGGCGCGCTCGTGCCGCTCGGCCTGGGCCTCGTCCACCTCCGGCTGGTCGGTGGCGGGCGGCAGCGCGGCGACCTTGGCCAGCAGGTCGGGGCTGCCGGGGGCGGCGGCCAGCTCGGCGCCCCAGGCCCCGGGCCTGCCGCTCTGCGCGGCCACCATGGCCCCGGTGTCCGCCGCGCTGCCGGACGCGTCGGTGCCGCCCTCGCGCACCCACAGGCCCGGGGTGACGCCGTCCACGGTGGCGTGCTCGTCGCGGGCGGCCTGCCCGGCCGGGTCCCGCTGGACGTCGCCCAGTTCGTCGGGGTCGGTGAGCAGGCGGCGGTACAGGGCGCAGCGCCCGGTCAGTTCCTCGTGCGTGCCGACGTCCACCAGCCGGCCGCGGTCCAGCACGGCGATGCGGTCGGCGAGGGCGAGCGTGGACTGGCGGTGGGCGATGAGCAGCGTGGTGCGGCCGCGCATGACGCCGCGCAGCGCCGCGTGGATCTCGTGCTCGACGCGGGCGTCCACGGCCGAGGTCGCGTCGTCCAGGATGAGCAGCCGCGGGTCGGTGAGGATGGCGCGGGCCAGGGCGATGCGCTGCCGCTGCCCGCCGGAGAGGGTCAGGCCCTGCTCGCCGACGACCGTGTCGTAGCCGTCGGGCAGCTCGGAGATGAACCCGTCGGCCTGGGCGGCGCGGGCGGCGGCGCGGACCTGCTCGTCGTCGGCGTCGGGCGCGCCGAAGGCGATGTTCTCCCGGAGGGACGCGGAGAACAGGAAGCTGTTTTCCGGGACGAGGCCGATGGCCGAGCGCAGGGAGGCCAGGGTGAGGTCCCGCACGTCGTGGCCGCCGACGCGCACGGCGCCGCCGGTGACGTCGTAGTAGCGGGGCAGCAGCATGGAGACGGTGGACTTGCCGCTGCCGCTGGTGCCGACCACGGCCAGCGTCTCGCCGGGGCTGATGCCGAGGCTCACGCCGTCCAGGACGGGGCGCGCGGTGTCGTACCCGAACGTCACGTCCTCGAACTCGACGGACGCCGGGGCGTCGGACGGCAGTGCGTGGGCGTCCGCCCGCTCGGACATCTGCGGCTCGGTGTCGATCAGCTCGTGGACGCGCTCGACGCCCGCCCTGGCCTGCTGCCCGATGGTGAGCATGGCGGCGAGCATGCGCACCGGGCCGACGAGCTGGGCGAGGTAGGTGGAGAAGGCGACGAACGTGCCCAGGGTGATCTGGCCGCGCACCGCCATCCAGCCGCCGAGCGCCAGCATGGCGACCTGGCCGAACGACGGGACGGCCTGGAGCGCCGGGGTGTAGCGGGCGTTCAGCTTCACCGTCCGCAGCCGGGCCGCGTACAGGACGCGGCTGACCGTGCGCAGCTTGTCCGTCTCCTGGCCTTCCTGCCCGAAGCCCTTGACGACGCGGACACCGGTGATCGCGCCGTCCACCACGGAGGCCACCGCACCGGCCTGCTGCTGGGCGTACCAGGTGGCGGGGAAGAGGCGGGTGCGGCTGAGCGAGGCGATCCACCACAGCAGCGGGAAGACGGCGAGCGAGACGAGCGTCAGCAGCGGCGAGAGGATCACCATGACGACCAGCGCGACGACGAACAGCAGCACGTTGCCGATCATCATCGGCACCATGAACAGCAGGCTCTGCACGAGCTGGAGGTCGCTCGTGCCCCGCCCGACGACCTGTCCGGTGGACAGCTCGTCCTGGCTGCGCCCGTCCAGGCGCACGAGGGCCCGGTACATGTCGGTGCGCAGGTCGTGCTGGACGTCCAGGGCCAGCCTGCCGCCGTAGTAGCGGCGGACGTAGGTGAACGCGTAGACGACGACGGCCGCTCCGATGAGCAGCCCGATCCACAGCGGCAGGCTGCCGCGCTCACCCGCCGTGATGTCGTCGATGACGGCCTTGGTGATCAGCGGGACGAGCGCCATGACGCCCATGCCGCCGAGCGAGGCCCCCAGTGCGAGCAGTACGTTCCGCCGGTAGCGCCAGCAGTGGGCCGTCAGCCGCCGGGCCCACCCCGCCTGCCGCTCCCCGTCCCCTTGCCCCGTCTCCGTCCCCGTCACGCCGTGCTCCGCCTTCCCGTCGCCGCACCTGCTGCCGACAAGGCCCAACACCGCGCGTCCGCGATCTCTTCCCGCCCGGCCCGCGGGTCGGCCGACGGCATGCGGAACCGCTTGTTCCGCGTGCCGGGCGGCTCGTGGGGCCGGGGGCCCGGGCACGGGCCGGAGTCCGGCTGCGGGCCCAGGCGCCGGTTCGGGCCAGGCGTCCGCCCGGTTCAGGCGCCGGCCCGGTTCAGGCGGGGCGGCCGGTGCCGAGGATCTCCGACAGGAGCAGGAGACGGGCGAGCGCCTCGGCGTGCTCCCCGCCGGAGGAACCGGCGACGGAGAAGCGGGCCCAGACGGCCTTGCCGGCCGGGCCCGGCGCCGTCCAGCCCCACGCCTCCGCGAGGCAGTCCACGATCTGGAGCCCGCGCCCCGACTCGGCCAGCTCGTCCGCGGAACGCACGGCGGGCGCGCTGCGGCCCGCGTCGAGCACGGCGCACAGCACCGTCCCGCCGTGCCGCAGGAGGCTCAGCATCACGGGCCGCGCGTGCGGCGGGTCCCAGGGCTCCGCGCTGTGGCACAGCGCGTTGGTGACCATCTCGGAGACGGATATGGCGACGTCGTCGACCAGCTCCGCGAGGCCCCAGCCGCGCAGCGCGGCACCGGCGTGGCCGCGGGCCGCGCCCGGCGAGCGGGGACCGCTGTCGAGCGTCCAGGCTGCGAAGGCGGCACCGCCGGGCAGCGGCCCCGCAGGGCCGCGCGGGGCCGGGGACGCCGACAGGGACGGGGACGCCGGCTGGGCCGGGGAGCCTGCCGGAGCCGGGCCGTCGGCCCGGTCCAGCAGGGAGAAGGGCGCGCGGCCGGAAGCGAGGCCGCTGAAGGGTTCGGACGCACCGGAGTCCGCCCACCTTGCCGGATGAATCATCACGAACCCCGCAGCCGGTAGACCGTTTCGACGGATGGCGGTCACGTCAAGCGGTCACGTCCATCAGAACACGCTTGCGGAACCCATCCTGGGCCATCTGTACTTACGCCTGCAAGTGCGGATGCAAGTACAGCTGCAAGCACAGTGGCCGATGAGGCACTATGCACTCTGAAGATCTTGGTGTTGCTGAAGTGACGAAAGAGGCGGGTATGCCCGAAAGCGAGCAGTTCGACAACGGCGTCCCGGCGACCCGGCTGGACGGTGTCCTGTGGCGCAAGAGCCGCCGCAGCAACCCCAGCGGGAACTGCGTGGAACTGGCCGGACTGCCCACCGGCGGCATCGCCGTCCGCAACTCACGCTATCCGTCCGGTCCGGCCCTCATCTACACCGACGCCGAGATCGCCGCCTTCATCCAGGGCGCGAAGGACGGCGAGTTCGACGACCTGGTGACGGGCGCCTGAACGCCCCCCGCACCCCCTCCGCCCGGATCACGGGCGGCTGTACAGGCGGACCGCTCGATGGGACACTGAGCGGCCGTCCCCTTACCCGGAGCACGCAGGAGCAGGCGTGATGTCAGCCCAGCCCGAAGAGCAGTCCGCGGTCCGGCGGGTACTCGCCCAGCCCCGCGGCGGGCCGACCGTCCTGCGCATCGTGCTCGGCACCCACCTGCGGCGCCTGCGCGAGGGCACCGGCATCACCCGGGAGGCCGCGGGCGAGGCGATCCGCGGGTCGCACGCCAAGATCAGCCGCCTGGAGCTGGGGCGCGTCGGGTACAAGGAACGCGACGTCGCCGACCTGCTGACGCTCTACGGCGTGCACGACCCGGCGCAGCGCGAGGAGTTCCTCACCCTCGCCCGGCACGCCAACAACCCCGGCTGGTGGCACCAGTACAGCGACGTGCTGCCGAACTGGTTCGAGACGCTGCTCGGCCTGGAGGAGGCCGCCTCGGTCATCCGCACCTACGAGGTGCAGTTCGTGCCCGGCCTGCTCCAGACCGCCGAGTACGCCAGGGCCGTCACCCGTCTCGGCCACTCCCGGGCCCCCGAAGCGGAGATCGAGCGCCGGGTGAGCCTGCGCATGCGCCGTCAGGAGCTGCTGGGACGGCCGCACGCGCCGCGGCTGTGGGCCGTCATCGACGAGGCCGCGCTGCGCCGGCCGCTCGGCGGCCCCGCCGTCATGCGCGACCAGATCGACCACCTGCTCGCCGTCGCCGAGCAGCCGAACGTGACCCTCCAGGTGGCCCCGTTCCGCATCGGCGGCCTCGCGGCGGCGGGCGGCCCGGTGACGCTGCTGCGGTTCAACGAGCCCGACCTGCCCGACATCGTGTACCTGGAGCAGCTCACCAGCGCGCTGTACCTGGACAAGCGCCCCGAGGTGGAGACGTACATGGTCGTCATGGACCGGCTGTGCGCCGCCGCCGAGACGCACGAGCGCACCACGGAGTTCCTGCGCACCCTGCGCGCGGAGCTGTGACCCGCGGCCGCGGAGGGCGGCCGTGAGGCTGTGACGTCCAGCCGCGACCGGCAGTCGTGACGCCCAGCCGTGACGGGTGCGGGCCCGGCGCCGTGCGCCCCCCGCGTGCGCCCGCCCGTCTCCGGGCGGGCGCACGCGGCAGCGGCACGCGGGGGGGGCCGTCAGATCAGGCCCTGCGCCAGCATCGCGTCGGCCACCCGCTCGAACCCGGCGATGTTGGCGCCGCGCACGTAGTCGCCCGGGGCGCCGTAGCGCTCGGCGGTCTCGTGGCAGGTGGTGTGGATGTCCCGCATGATGTCCGTCAGCGCCTCCTCGACCTCCGCGAAGGTCCACACCGTGCGGGCGGCGTTCTGCCGCATCTCCAGGGCGCTGGTGGCCACACCGCCCGCGTTGGCGGCCTTGCCCGGCCCGAAGGCGACCCCGGCCTCGGTCAGCACGCGGACACCCTCGGGCGTGGTGGGCATGTTGGCGCCCTCCGAGACGGCCTTCACGCCGCCGCGCACCAGGACGGCTGCGGCGGCCTCGTCCAGCTCGTTCTGGGTGGCACAGGGCAGCGCCACGTCGGCCGGCACGTCCCACACCGACCCGTCGGCCACGAAGCGCGCCGAGGAGCCGCGCCGCTCGGCGTAGTCGGCCACCCGGCCGCGCTCGACCTCCTTGACCTGCTTGAGCAGGGCGACGTCGATGCCCTTGTCGTCCACCACGTAGCCGCTGGAGTCCGAGCAGGTGAGCACGTTGGCGCCCAGCGCGAGGGCCTTCTCCGCCGCGTAGATCGCCACGTTGCCCGAGCCGGAGACGACGACCTGCTGCCCGTCCAGGTCCTCGCCCCGCACCCGCAGCATCTCGGCGGCGAACAGCACGGCCCCGTAGCCGGTGGCCTCCGGGCGGGCCAGGGAGCCGCCCCATCCGGGCGCCTTGCCGGTCAGCACGCCGGCCTCCCAGCGGTTGGTGATCCGCCGGTACTGGCCGAACAGGTAGCCGATCTCACGTCCGCCGACGCCGATGTCACCGGCCGGCACGTCGGTGTGCTCGCCGAGGTGGCGGTGCAGCTCGGTCATGAACGACTGGCAGAAGCGCATCACCTCGGCGTCCGAGCGGCCGTGCGGGTCGAAGTCGCTGCCGCCCTTGCCGCCGCCGATGCCGAGCCCGGTGAGCGCGTTCTTGAAGATCTGCTCGAACCCCAGGAACTTGACGATGCCCAGGTTGACGGAGGGGTGGAAGCGCAGGCCGCCCTTGTAGGGGCCGAGCGCGCTGTTGTACTCCACCCGGAAGCCGCGGTTGACCTGCACGCGGCCCGCGTCGTCCACCCAGGGGACGCGGAAGATGATCTGGCGTTCCGGCTCGCAGATCCGCTCCACGACGCGGGCCTCGGCCAGCTCCGGGCGCGCCTGAAGGATCGGGTCCAGGGTTTCCAGCACTTCGCGCACGGCCTGGTGGAACTCCGGCTCTCCGGGGTTGCGCCGCAGGATCTCGTCGTACAGCGGCTCGTTGCGCATCGGGGGGATTCCTTCCCTGGGCATCATGTCCGGCCGACCGTAGGATGCCGCACGCACGTGCGGCAAAGCTGTTGCGGACCACACACCGAGACGTCTCCACCTCGGCGGGAGGGCGGCGGCCGTCCGCGCGCCACGTGGGCCGCGCGGGCGCGGCGGCGCGGGCGGAGCCCCCTCGGGGCGGCCCCGGAGGGCGCTCCGCCGGGGAGCGGCGGGCCCTGGTGGGGAGCGGCGGGCCCGGGTGGGGACAAGGGAACGGCCCCGGAGAGTCAGGCCTCTCTCCAGGGCCGTTCCGGCGGGGCGTCGCGCTGGTGGCACAGGCGAGCCAGCACCCCCCACAGGGCCAGCACCGCCGCCTAGCGTCTTCCGACACCCCATCCCGCGGGATTGCGATGTGAGTCTGTCGAGAATCTCCACCGGTTGCACATCGACCGAACAGAATCGGTAACGTTGGGTATTAAATAAGTGGCAGGAAGTGATAGGGCTACGCGTCAGTAACATGACGGTCACCCGCAGCTCACCAGGCACGTTACGGGCCGCACTGGGCGCTGTGCCCAGGGCACCGTGTCAACGGGGACTTCCGAGCCGTCTCGAACACGGCTGAAAATGATCGGAAACCCAGCCGAAATCACGGGACCCACGTGCACGGTGCACATGCGCCCGGCAGCAGCGGCCCGCGAACCCCTAGACGCCGGACTCCCGGGCGGCGGCGATCTGGCGGGACATGATCGTCGTCAGCTCGTAGGCGGTGTGCGAGGCGGCGACCGAGGTGATCTCCGCGTGGTCGTAGGCCGGAGCCACCTCCACCAGGTCGGCCGAGACCAGGTGGCAGCCGGAGAGCCCGCGCAGGATTTCCAGCAGCTCCCGGGAGGTGAGCCCGCCGGCCTCCGGCGTACCGGTGCCGGGCGCGTGGGCCGGGTCGAGCACGTCGATGTCGACGGAGACGTACAGCGGCCGGTCGCCGATGCGCTGCCGGAGCTGGTCGGTCACCTCGTCCACGCCGCGCCGCATGACGTCGGCCGCGGTGACGATGCCGAAGCCCATCTTCGCGTCGTCGTCCAGGTCCTTCTTCCCGTACAGCGGGCCACGGGTGCCCACGTGGGACAGGGCCGAGGTGTCCAGCACGCCCTCCTCCACCGCCCGGCGGAACGGCGTGCCGTGGGTGTACGCGGCACCGAAGTAGGTGTCCCACGTGTCCAGGTGCGCGTCGAAGTGCAGCAGGGCGACCGGGCCGTGCCTGCGGGCCACCGAGCGCAGCAGCGGCAGCGCGATGGTGTGGTCGCCGCCGAGCGTCATCAGGCGGGCGCCGCTGTCCAGGAGGCCGTCCGCCGCTGCCTGGACGGTCTCCACGGCCTCGTTGATGTCGAACGGGTTGACCGCGATGTCCCCGGCGTCCGCGACCTGCGCGAGCGCGAAGGGCGCGGCGTCCTGGGCCGGGTTGTAGGGGCGCAGCAGCCGGGACGCCTCCCGGATGGCGTTGCCGCCGAAGCGGGCGCCCGGACGGTAGGAGACGCCCGAGTCGAAGGGGACGCCGACGACCGCGACGTCGGCGGCGCCGACCTCGTCCAGCCGCGGCAGCCGGGCGAAGGTGGCCGGACCCGCGTAACGGGGGATGCGCGAGGAGTCGACCGGTCCGACGGGCCGGTCGGCGGGGCGGGGGCTGCTCTCACTGGTCATGGGCGCGAGCCTAGGTGGCCCACCGGCGGCGCTGACATGGACGGATGTGAGCGGGCGGGTGCCGCGTTTTGGACACTTGGTCCAGCGACCGCACTGACGCGCGACAATGGGGGCATGCCTGCGTCCCCCGTGCCCCCCGTGCCCATGGAGCCCGCCGGCTCCGCGGCAGCCGCCGTCCCCACCCGCGCCGAACTGGTCGAGCACCTGCGCCGCACCCGCATCGCGGGCGACGTCGCCACCCCCCGCGACAACAACCTGGCCCACTACCGCGCGCTCGCCAACGGCGACCGGCACTACTGGTTCGGCCTGGAACTGGGCGAGCGGTGGCGCGACGAGCAGGACGTGCTCGCCGTCATGGCCGAGCGGGCGGGCGTCGTGGACGACCCGCAGCACCGCACCGGGCAGGACACCATCGACCCCGAGCTGACCGTCGACGCCCTGGAGCGCGCCGCCGTCCGGCTGCGCAAGGCGGCGGGGGACCGCGAGCGCGTGCTGTTCGCCACCGGCCACCCCGGCGGGCTGCTGGACGTCCACCGGTCGGTCGCCGCCGCCCTGCGCGCCGTGGGCTGCGCCGTCGTGCGCGTCCCGCTCGGGCTGGTCGCGGACGAGGGCGTCGTCGTGCAGCTCGCGGACGTGGCCATGCACGAGCGCGGGGCGACCCTGTGGCACACCCACTCCCCCGCACCGATGCGGGAGATCCTCGACGCCCTGCCCCGGCACGGGGAGCCGCTGCCAGACCTCGTCATGGCCGACCACGGCTGGGCCGGCTGTGCCGGGCAGCGCGGCCTGGACACCATCGGCTTCGCGGACTGCAACGACCCGGCCCTCTTCGTCGCCGAGGCCGAGGGCACGGTGGCGGTGACCGTCCCGCTGGACGACCACGTCGCCAACCCGCGCTTCTACGAGCCGATGACCGCCTACCTGCTCGCCGCGGCGGGGCTTCCCCTGCCCGGCTGACCGCCCGCGCGCGGCGGCTCAGCCCGAGCGCGGCACCCGCACCGCGCCCTCCTGGATCACCGACGCCACCAGCCGCCCGTCGGCCGTGTAGATCTGGCCCCTGGCCAGGCCCCGGCCGCCCTGCGACGTGGGGCTGGCCTGGTCGTAGAGCAGCCACTCGTCGGCGCGGAAGGGCCGGTGGAACCACATGGCGTGGTCCAGGCTGGCGCCCACCACGTCCCCGACCGTCCAGCCGCCCCGCCCGTGCGCGAGCAGCACCGAGTCCAGCAGCGTCATGTCCGAGACGTAGGTGGCCAGGCAGATGTGCAGCATCGGCTGGTCCCGCTCGCCGTCCAGCTTGCCGTGCGTGCGGAACCACACCTGCGAGCGCGCCTCCCCGGGGCCCCGCCCCGCCGCCGCGTACGGCGGCTCCCTGACGTACCGCAGGTCCACGGCCGCCCGCGCCTCGGCCAGCCGCCGGGCCACGTCCGGCTCGGTGAACAGGTGGGCGTGGCGCGGCAGCAGGTCGGTGGAGTTCGGCAGCGTCTCCGGGTCGGGTGCCCGCGGCATCGGGTCCTGGTGCTCCAGCCCCTCCTCGTACGCCTGGAAGGACGCCGAGAGGTGGAACACCGGCTGCCCGTGCTGGACGGCGACGACGCGGCGCGTGGTGAACGACCGGCCGTCGCGGATGCGGTCCACGGTGTAGACGATCGGCGCGCCGGGGTCGCCGGGCCGCAGGAAGTAGGCGTGCAGGGAGTGCGCGGGACGGTCGTCCGGCACCGTGCGCCCGGCGGCCACCAGCGCCTGCGCCGCCACCTGCCCGCCGAAGACCCGGGGCACGACGGCCGGGCGGCTGGCGCCGCGGAAGATGTCCCGCTCGACCCGCTCCAGATCGAGCAGGCCGAGCAGGGAGTCGAGGGCCTCGCTCATGGCGGGGGAACTTACAGGCCCATGGACTTGGCGACGATGGAACGCATCACTTCGCTCGTGCCGCCGTAGATCCGGGTGACGCGGGTGTCCCCGTAGAGCCGGGCGATCGGGTACTCGCGCATGTAGCCGTACCCGCCGTGGAGCTGGAGGCACCGGTCGATGACGCGGCCCGCCAGCTCGGTCGTGAACAGCTTCGCGGACGCGGCGTCGGCCGGCGTCAGCTCGTCGGCGTCCAGGGCCTCCAGCGCGCGGTCGCAGACGGCCTGCATGGCGTCCACGTCGCTCTGGCAGTCCGCGAGGACGAACTTGGTGTTCTGGAAGGCCGCCACCGGCTTGCCGAAGACGGTGCGGTCGCGGACGTACTCCTGGGCGAAGCGCACGGCCGCGGCGGACTGCGCGTAGGCGCCGAGGGCGATGGCGAGGCGCTCCTGCGGCAGGTTGTGGGTGAGGTACTCGAACCCCTTGCCCTCCTCGCCGAGCAGGTCCTCGACGGGCACCTTGACGTCGGTGAAGGACAGCTCGGCGGTGTCGGACGCCTTGAGACCGAGCTTGTCGAGCGTGCGCCCGACCTCGTAGCCGGGGCTCTTCGCGTCCACGACCAGGATCGAGATGCCGCCACGCCGGTCCCCGGGGTCGGCGGGTGCGGTGCGGGCGCACACCAGGACGCGGTCGGCCTGCACGCCGCCGGTGATGAACGTCTTGGCGCCGTTGAGCACGTAGTGGGTGCCGTCCTCGGACAGCCTGGCGGTGGTCTTCATGCCCGCGAGGTCCGAGCCGGTGCCGGGCTCGGTCATGGCGATGGCCGTCATCAGCTCACCGGCGACGAACCCGGGCAGCCAGCGCCGCTTCTGCTCCTCGCTGCCGTACTTCAGCAGGTACGGCAGGCACAGCCCGGTGTGCACGCTGGAGCCGCCGAAGCTGACGCCCGCACGGGAGCACTCCTCGGTGATGACGGCGTTGTACTTGAAGCTCGTCTCCCCCGCGCCGCCGTACTCCTCGGGCACCTCGATGCCGAAGACGCCCAGCTCGCCGAGCTGCTTGTAGAAGTCGCGCGGGACGTACCCCTGCTTCTCCCACTCCTCGTAGTTCGGGACGACCTCGGCGGCGATGAAGTCCCGGATCGTCTCCCGGAACGCCTCGTGGTCCTTGTTGAACACCGTGCGCCGCATGAGCGCCTCCTTGGGACTGCGGGCGGGCTAGCGGCGAGGCGCCGCTTTCTAAGCGCTTGCTCAGCGCAAGCTACCCAGAGCCCCGTGCGCCTGTCCAGAGGTGCCGGACCGGGCACGGCGCCCCGGCACGACGAAGGCCCGGTCTGCGCGGGGCAGACCGGGCCTTCGTCGACGAGGGTGAATGACGGGACTTGAACCCGCGACATCCTGGACCACAACCAGGTGCTCTACCAGCTGAGCTACATCCACCATGACCGGAGTGCGGTTCCCCGAAGGTTTTCCGCACCGGCCGGATACGAGTGTACAGGGTTCTGAACCGGGTTCACGACCGCCTTCTGCGCCTCCGCCGGGGACGCCGCGGACCGCGCGCGGACGGCGCCCGCAGTCCGTCCCCGGGGACGGACTCCGGGCGGGCACGCGCCCTCCGGGGACGGGCCGCGCTCAGCTCCCGGGCCCGGCCGGGACGACGTGCCGGGCGGCGATGGCCCTCGCCGTCTCGGAGTCGGGCCCCGGCGGCGGCACGAAGACGGCCTCGCGGTAGTAGCGCAGCTCCGCGATCGACTCCCGGATGTCGGCGAGCGCCCGGTGCGTCCCGCCCTTCTCCGGGCTGTTGTAGTACGCCCGCGGGTACCAGCGCCGGGCCAGCTCCTTAACCGAGGAGACGTCCACCAGCCGGTAGTGCAGGTGCGCGTCCAGCCGTGGCATGTCACGGTGCAGGAAGCCCCGGTCGGTGGCGATGGAGTTGCCGCACAGCGGGGCGCGGCCGGGCTCGGGGGCGTGCTCCTTCACGTAGGCGAGCACCTGCTCCTCCGCGTCCGCCAGCGTCGTGCCGTCCGCCAGCTCGTCGAGCAGGCCGGAGGCGGTGTGCATGGCCCGCACGACCTCCGGCATGGCGGCCAACGCCTCGGCAGGGGGACGGATCACGATGTCCACCCCCTCGCCGAGGACGTTCAGCTCCGCGTCGGTCACCAGCGCCGCCACCTCGACGAGCGCGTCGCCGGTCAGGGAGAGGCCGGTCATCTCGCAGTCGATCCACACCATCCGATCGTTCATGCGAGCACCCTACGTCGGCGCACTGACCGAGGCGCCGCTCATGGCACGGCCCGCCCCCGCTGGCCCGGCAGTCTGGCCGCGAGGACGTCCCGGCGGCGGCCACCGGCCTCCGCCGCCCCGGCGATGACGAGCCCGGGCTCGGCGTACCCGACCTCCTGCGGCGCGTCCGCACGCTGCTCGGGCCGCCCCGCCCGGTCGGGGCGCTCGTGGCGTTCGGTGCGGGCGTGCGGCACCCGGGCGCTCGCCCCGGAGCCCGGTGGTCCGCCCTCCTGGCCGTCCATCCCCTCGCCGCCGGCGCCCGACGGACGACGGGCCCGGTAGGCCGCCCGGTACGTCGCCGGGGAGGCCCCGAGCTGCCGCCGGAAGTGGCCGCGCAGGGCCACCGGCGACCGGAAGCCGCAGCGCGCCGCGACCTCGTCCACCGAGTAGTCGGACGTCTCCAGCAGGCGCTGCGCCTGGAGCACCCGCTGCGTGATCAGCCACTGCAGCGGCGCGCTGCCGGTCAGCGACCGGAACCGCCGGTCGAAGGTGCGCCTGCTCATGTAGGCACGGGCGGCCAGCGCCTCCACGTCGAACTGCTCGTGGAGGTGCTCCAGCGCCCAGGCGACGACCTCGGCCAGCGGGTCGGTGCCGATCTCCTCGGGTAAAGAGCGGTCCAGCCGGTGCAGTTGCCCGACCTCGCCCCCGCCGTTCCCGCGCCGCGGCGGCACGACGAGCCGCCGCGCCAGCGCCCCGGCGGCCTCGGCCCCGTGGTCGGTGCGCACCACGTGCAGGCACAGGTCGATGCCCGCGGCGGTGCCCGCGGAGGTGAGGATGTCGCCGTCGTCCACGAAGAGTTCGCGTGGATCGACGTGGACGGCCGGGTACCGCTTGGCCAGCGTGGGCGCGTACATCCAGTGCGTGGTGGCCGGGCGGCCGTCCAGCAGCCCGGCGGCGGCGAGGACGAACGCGCCCGTGCACAGCCCCATGATGCGGGCGCCTTCCTGGTGGGCGCGGCGCAGCGCGTCCAGGGCGGCGGACGGCGGCGGCTGGGTGATGGAGCGCCAGGCGGGGACGACGACCGTCCCGGCCCGCGCGATGGCGTCCAGGCCGTAGGGGGCGGTCAGTTCCAGACCGCCCGTCGTGCGCAGCGGGCCCTCTTCTCCCGCACATACCAGCAGGCGGTACCTGGGTACGCCCGCGTCCTGCCGGTCGACGCCGAAGACGGAGAGCGGGATCGAGCTCTCGAATATCGGTCCGCCGCCGAACAGCAACACCGCCACGATCTCGCGACGCCGCCGGGCGGTCAGTTTCCGGACGGGCGCGGGGCCGTGCGATGGGTCCTGGCTCATGTGTCTAAGCCCCCCTCAGTGGTCGCTTTCCTCTCGGTGTTGCACGGTTTCCCCCGCCGTGGTTCTGCCAAGATCGAATTTACTGCGTCGCACGGGGCTGACGGGACAACTTCGTCACGCAGCGCTATGTCGACAAGACAACGTGGCGTAAACCATTCGATCACGAAGCGTTGCATCCGTCGACGCCGCCGGGAAGGTGCTTGTGGTTCCCCGGCCCCGCCACCGTAGGGTGCACAGCCCCCGTATGGTCCTTTCAGCGCAGGTCAGACGGCTGATGGGCAGGAACCCGGCAAGGCGGGTAGCCCGCTTGCAAGTTGGCCGAAAAAAGCGCAGAGGCATATGTGCGACCCATACACCCTGAGCGTACGCCTGTGCACAAGACCAGGGGTCACCGCCCGGCCACTCGATCAGGCGGCGGGGGCGCGCCCGGCTCTGCCACCGCGGGGGCTGGAGCAGGACGGGCAGGTCGCGGCGCCTGCCGCGGGGTCCGCCCGGCGTGCGGGGCGCTCGGCGCGGCGCAGCAGGAACCGGCACACCGCCGTGACGGCGGCCAGGCCGGCGGCCGTACCGATCGCGCCGCCTGCCGAGGAGCCGCAGATCAGAAGCGTGCCCAGCACCAGCGAGCAGCCCGGCACGGCCCAGCGCAGCAGCTCGGCCGCCTGCCCGGCCGGGTGCGGGGGGAGGGCCGCGCGGCCCGGGAGCGGCCGCCGGCCGCGCGGCGGGGACGCCGGGCGGGACGGCAGGGACGGACGGGTGGGACGGGACGTGGGCATACCCTGTTCAACGCGCGGAGCGGCCCCCGGTCACTCGCGCGGCGGGCCGGACCGGTGCCGCGGCGCTGCGGCACCGGGGGCGCACGGGAGCACACGGAAGCAGCGGAGGCGGTGCGGCGGACCGGGCCGCCGCCGGGGGCCGACGAGGGGGCGCGCTCCGAGACGGCGTTGCGCCGGGCGGCCCGCTGCGGCATGCTTCGGCCTCACCCGCCCGGGCGATACGGGCCGGACCCTCTGGGCATGGCGCGCACCGCGCCGTACCCTGGGGTCAGGGGACACAAAAGGCATTTCCCAGACTTTCATTGAGCCCGCAACCATCCGCCCCTCTCCCGAGGACTTCTTCGCCGAGACGCACATGGCCGGACACGAGATCCCCGAACCAGCGGACCGCAAGCCGGTCGCCGACTTCCCGGTGCTTCCGGACGCCCCGCTGGACGCCGCCGAGTCGCGGCACCCCTGCGACCCGGCCTTCCGGCACGGTGTGGTCGTCGGCTTCGACGGCTCCCTCTCCAGCGAGCGGGCGCTCGCCTACGGCGTCGGCATGGCCCGCCGCTCCGGCTCCGGACTGATCATCGTCCACGTCGCCAACCGGTTGCCGACCACCGTCTGGGCGGGCTGCGAGCCCCCCGTCTTCGTCGACGTGCCCGACCAACGCACCGAGGTCCTGGGCCTGGAACTGGCCTGCGCCGACCACCTCGGCGAGGTGCCGTGGATCCTCGTCGAGCGCGGCGGCGACATCTGCCACGAACTGGAGGAGGTCGGTCGCGAGTACGAGGCCGACGCCATCGTGGTCGGCTCCACGCACGGCATCGTCGGCCGCATCTTCGGCTCCGTGGCCGGGCGCCTGGCCCGCCGCGCCCAGCGCCCCGTCGTCGTCATCCCCTGAGCCCGCGCGTCCGGGCCGACTAACCTACTCACGCGTAGGAAGTGGATTGTGCGCTTGTGACGGGCATATAGCCGTACAACGCGCCGCCGCGGGAAAGTGACGGTTCCCGGTCAGGCGGCTTGCGCCGACGTAATGGGCGACGTCGGCACGCAGGAAGCGGCCCCGGAGCGCATGGTGGCACGCACCGGGGCCGCCTCGCCCGCCCCCGCCCCGCGGCCACGCGCCGCCCACGGGGGTGCGGCGGCCACGCCGGGCGACGCCACCGGCACCTCGCGTGATCCGCTTCCCCTCTGGTAGACAATCCGCGACCCCACCGCCACGCACCGCGTCCGGCGGACGACGCCGCAGACTCGCTCACCCGGGGAGGACACGGCATGCACCCCCGCGCCGCACCACCACCCGCCGCCCGCGCCCCACGCCCACCGGCCCCCGGAGCGCGCCGGTACCGGGGCCGCGCATGAGCCCCCGGATGATCGACCCGGCGGGCATCCCGGACTTCACCGGGGACTTCGAGCAACTCCGGGAGGACGCCGAGGCGTTACGGAAGGACGGCCGCGCGGTCCGGGAGACGGGCGCCGACGTGCACGGGCGCTTCCAGGGCCTGTCCGCCTTCTACACCGCCCCCGAGGCCGAACAGCTCTTCGCCACGACCCGGCCCGTCGCCGAGAGGGCCGACGCCTTCGCGGACCGCCTGGAGCAGGTCGGCGGCATCCTCGACGCGTTCCGGGCCCGGGCCCAGCCCCTCGTCCGCGCCCTCGAACGGCTCAGGGCCGAGGCGCGCGCCTTCGTGGAGTCCGTGCGGGACGACGAAGAGTGGAGGTTCGACGGCGACACGATCGACCGCAACGCCGAGCTGGTCCAGGCAGTCTCCGTCCTCCAGGCGCAGTTCTGGGCGGCCGAACGGGAGGCGGCCAACTCGATCACCGCCCTGGTCGGAGGCGCGCGGTGGACCGCCGGCGACGGCACCGGCGGCGAGGGCACGTACGGCCTCAGCGTCGAGGACATGCGCGGACTCACCGAGACGCCCTGGGGTGACGTCCTGGAGGAGGAGCACCACTGGCACGAGTTCGGCCACTGGGCGAAGAGCTTCGTGTGGGACGGCATGGTCATCGACGGCGTCGGCGGGGCGTTCACGGCCTACCTCAGCCTCACCGGCCGCCTGGGCGATGCGGCGTTCGAGCAGTCCTGGCAGGTGACGGCCGAGGTCCTGGCCGCCGCGGCGGCCATCGGCGTCGATCCCCGCAACGTCGTGGTGCAGGTCGCACCGATCGAGGTGCGGACGTACCTGGCGGATGCGAAGCAGACCGCCAAGGAGGCGGCCAAGGCGTTCGTGGCCTACGACCAGTGGGAGAAAGACCCGGCCCGCGCCTCGGGCGCGACGTTCTTCAACGCCCTCAGCCTCGTCGGCGTCAAGGGAGCGACCGCGCCCCTGAAGATGGCGGCCCCCGCGAGCCGGGCCGCCACGGCAGCCCGGCACCTGACCGACGCCGCCGACCCCGCCGGGCTCGTCGCCCGCTCGGTGCGGCGGGTCGAGATGCCCGCCCCGGCGGACGTCACCGCCCGCCTCGCCGGCCACAGCGCCGTCCGGGCCACCGCCCTCCCCGACGGCACCCACCTCCTCCCGGACGGCACCCGCCTCTCCCCCGGCGACCCCGTGCCCGGGCTCCCGCCCGGCAAGACCGCCGTCGCCCTCCCCGACGGCACCCTCCGCCTCCCCCCGAACCACCACCTCACCCCGGACGGCCGTCTGGAGACCGACGGGGGCCGTTTCCCCGCAAGAGAGAACGCCTTCGACAGCACGAGATTGGCGGGCGAGAGCGACCCGGCTTCGGTGAGGCCGCACGACCTCCTCCCGCCGGAGCCCCGCAGCAAGCTCTCAGCCGAGTCAGCCCGGGGAACGGACAGGCCCGTCCCCGCCTATGAGGACGTCAGGCAGGCGCTGGTCGAGCGGAAGCTGGAGGTCTCGTCCCGCTCCTACTCACCGGACCAGGGCCACGCCTACGCCACCCGGGTTTTCGCCGGGGGCCGACCCGACGGCGAGACGGTGCTGGCCGGGCACGGCTTCTTCGACCAGACCTCGGGGCCGATGACCGTGCCCCCGGGCACGTCGGTCTCCTTCTACGTACCCCACGAACAACGCATTCCCGGCCTGAACGGCGTAGCAGTCGAAAGCGGTGTCTACCCGAAGCACGGATACACAGAGACGTATCACGCGGGAGAGACCATCATGGATTACTTCCTCGCCCCGCCCCAGGCTTCGGCGTTCGGAGGGTTCAGCGTCATGGAGAATTCGATCACGGTACCGGAGATCACGAGGCTGTCCGATCTTCTGCGGGCAGACATGGGCAGGGTCCACTGGGCCGCCTGCCGCGAGTCCGCGACCCACTTCTAGCGAGAACGAGGCAGGCATACGTGACCAAGGCGGAGCCGTTCGCACACCAGTGGGTCATTCCCACCGTTTCGCTGGTGGTGCAGAAGGCGGACCTCGATCCCGGGTACGTGACCAGCATCCTGGGCATCGCCCCGACGAGCACGCGGCTGCCGGGGGCGGACGCCTGGCATCCGGGTTCCACGGACGGCCTGTGGGTCCTGCGCCGGGGCGGACACGCGGCGGACACCGTGTCCGAACAGCTGGACGCGATGCTGGCGAGCACCGCGGGCGCGGCGCGGGCGCTCCGGGAACTGGCGGCGTCAGGACACCGGATCTCCCTCCGCATCCAGGGCTACGCGGGAAACAACGCCGGGTTCCATCTCACCGGTGCGCAGGTGGGCGGGCTCGCCGCTCTCGGTGTAGCGCTGGAAGTGGTCCCGAACACCAACGAACGCTGACCGGTCCCACGGATTCAGGAGAGCACCGCACATGCGCACATGGGAGAACGTCGCCGTACGGCTTTCCGTGACCTTCCGGGGGCACCCGCCGGAGGCGATGCGGGACGTCGTCGCAGCGCTCACCGTGGTGGAGGAGCCCGCGCCGGGTTCCGGGGAGGAGCGCACGTACCGGTTCTCGGCCGGTCCGCCGGGCCGCCCGGGGAGCTTCGACGGGGAGATCGACGCGCTGATCGACCGGCTCCTCCAGCAACGTGCGTCCGTGACCGCCCTCGTGGCCCAGGCGGACGGCGTGCGGGTGGAGATCGCCGGTGAGGTCGAGACCGGGTCGTGTCTGCGCGTGGCGCCCCGCCAGTTGGCCGCGCTCGGCTCGTTGGGCGTGCAGGTGGCCTTCACGGCGTGGTGTGAGGAGACGCCGGACGTCCTGGCGGAGATCCTCGGTCTCTGAGCGGGGAAGGGCGTGCCGCCGGGCCGCCCGGGCCCCTCCCCGGACGCGAGGAGGGGTCAGGGGAGGGCTGGGGTTACTCCACCGTGACGGACTTGGCGAGGTTGCGGGGCTTGTCGATGTCGCGGCCCAGCGCGAGCGCCGTGTGGTAGGCGAGGAGCTGGAGGGGGATGCCCATGAGGATCGGGTCCAGCTCGGGCTCGTTGCGCGGCACCACGATCGTGTGGTCGGCCTTCTCCTGGACGGAGTGCGCGACGGCGAGGATGCGGCCGCTGCGGGCCTTGATCTCCTCCAGCGTGGCGCGGTTCTTGTCGAGGAGGTCGTCGTCCGGGAGGATCGCCACGGTCGGCACGGCGGGCTCGATGAGCGCGAGGGGGCCGTGCTTCAGCTCGGAGGCCGGGTACGCCTCGGCGTGGATGTAGGAGACCTCCTTGAGCTTCAGGGACGCCTCCCGGGCCACCGGGTAGCCGCGCACCCGGCCGACGAACATCATCGACTTGGCGGTGGCGTAGTCGGCGGCGAGTTCGGCGATGCGCGCCTCGCCCTCCATGACCTCGGCGATCTGGCCGGGCAGCTTGCGCAGGCCCTCGATGACGCGCTTGCCGTCGGCCACCGACAGGTCGCGGATGCGGCCGAGGTGCAGGGCGAGCAGGGCGAAGGCGACGGCGGTGTTGGTGAAGCACTTGGTGGAGACGACGCACACCTCGGGCCCGGCGTGGACGTAGACGCCGCCGTCGGTCTCGCGGGCGATGGCGCTGCCGACGACGTTGACGACGCCGAGCACCCGGGCGCCCTTGCGCTTCAGCTCCTGCACGGCGGCCAGGGTGTCGTACGTCTCGCCGGACTGGCTGACCGCGATGTACAGGGTGTCGGGGTCCACCACGGCGTTGCGGTAGCGGAACTCGCTGGCCGGTTCGGCGTCGGCGGGGATGCGGGCCAGTTCCTCGATGAGCTGGGCGCCGATCATGCCCGCGTGGTAGGCGGAACCGCAGCCGAGGATCTTCACGCGGCGCACCGCGCGGGCCTCGCGGGCGTCCAGGTTGAGGCCGCCGAGGCGGACGGTGGCGAACCGGTCCTCGATGCGTCCGCGCAGCACCCGGTCCACCGCGTCGGCCTGCTCGGCGATCTCCTTGTGCATGTAGGTGTCGTGGCCGCCCATGTCGTAGGACTCGGCGGCCCACTCCACCGTCTCGGGGGACGCCTGGGTGCGGGAGCCCTCGGTGGTGTAGGTGCGGTAGTCGTCGGCCTTGAGGGTGGCCATCTCGCCGTCGTCCAGCGTCACGACCTGGCGGGTGTGCGAGACGAGCGCCGCGACGTCGGAGGCGAACAGCATCTCGTGCTCGCCGATGCCCAGCAGCACGGGGGAGCCGTTGCGGGCGACGACGATGCGGTCGGGAAAGCCGGCGTGCAGGACGGCGATGCCGTAGGTGCCCTCGATGACGGACAGCGCCTCGCGGACCTTGCCCTCCAGGGTGTCCGCCTGGGACCGGCCGACGAGGTGGGCCAGCACCTCGGTGTCGGTCTCGGAGGCGAACTGCACGCCGTCGGCGGTGAGTTTCGCGCGCAGGTCGTCCGCGTTGTCGAAGATGCCGTTGTGGACGACGGCCACCGTGCCGCTCACGTCCGTGTGCGGGTGGGCGTTCTCGTCGCTGGGGGCGCCGTGGGTGGCCCAGCGGGTGTGCGCGATGCCGGTGGTGCCCGCGAAGCGCTTGGGCAGCCGGGCCTCCAGCTCGCGGACGCGGCCCTGGGCCTTCGCCGTCTTCAGCCCCGCGCTCTTGCCGGTCCCGCTGCTGTGGATGGCGATTCCGGCCGAGTCGTAGCCCCGGTACTCCAGCCGCTGGAGACCTTCGAGCAGCAGCGGGGCGGCGTCCCGCCTGCCGATGTAACCCACGATTCCGCACATACGGCGCTTCTCCTTCGACGACGACGTCCCTGTGTGCCCGCTTCCGCGCTGCGGCGTCAGCCGTAGACGATGCGGCGGAGCTGCCGCAGCGAGAGCTGCGGCGGCGCGACCGCGCGGTGCGGCAGCTCGGCCTGGATGCGCTCGAAGATCGCCGGGTTGGTCAACCCGCGCGACTGGAGCTCCCGGTGCCGGCGGCGCACGTACGCCTCGGCCGTCTCGTCGAAGTAGGCGAGCACGTCGAGCACCACCCGGCCCGCCTCACCGCGCTGGAGGGCGGTGGTGCGGACCAGGTGGTCGACGAGGTCGTCGTACTGCGGCGTCCGGCGTTCGGGCACCCGTCGATACTGCGGGGGCGGGCCCGGTTTCGCAAGAAATCTGCCCGCTTCCGGGCAGGACCCCGCACGAAAGGCCGGGCAGGACCCCGGCAGGACGCCGGTCAGGGTGCCGGTCAGGACGCGGGGACGCCCAGTTCGCGGGCGATGAGCATGCGCTGCACCTCGCTGGTGCCCTCACCGATCTCCAGGATCTTCGCGTCACGCCACATGCGGGCGACCGGGTACTCGTTCATGAACCCGTAGCCGCCGTGGATCTGGGTGGCCTCGCGGGCGTTGGTGACGGCGATCTCCGAGGAGTACAGCTTGGCGATGGCCGCCTCCTTCTTGAACGCCTCCCCCGCCAGCATCCGGGAGGCGGCGTCCCGCCAGGCGACGCGGGCGGTGTGGGCGCGCATCTCCATGTCGGCCAGCTTGAACTGGATGGCCTGGTTGGCTCCGATGGGACGGCCGAACGCGGTGCGCTCGCGGGCGTAGGCCACCGACTCGTCCACGCAGCCCTGGGCGAGCCCGGTGGCGAGCGCGGAGATGGCGATGCGGCCCTCATCCAGGATGCGCAGGAACTGGGCGTACCCGCGGCCCTCCTCACCCACGAGGTTCTCCACGGGGACGCGGACGTCGGAGAAGGACAGCTCGCGGGTGTCGGAGGCGTTCCAGCCCACCTTCGAGTACGGCGCCGCCACGGTGAAGCCGGGGGTGCCCGACGGCACGATGATCGAGGAGATCCGCGGCGATCCGTCGTCCTTGCGGCCGGTGACGGCGGTGACGGTGACGAGCCCGGTGATGTCGGTGCCGGAGTTGGTGATGAAGCACTTGGTGCCGTTGATCACCCAGTGGTCGCCGTCCCGCACGGCCGTCGTGCGGGTGCCGCCCGCGTCCGAGCCGCAGTCCGGCTCGGTGAGCCCGAAGGCGCCCAGCGTCTCGCCCGAGCACAGCTTGGGCAGCCACGCGCGCTTCTGCTCCTCGGTGCCGAACCGGTAGATCGGCATGGCCCCGAGCGAGACCCCGGCCTCCAGGGTGATGGCGACGGAGGAGTCGACGCGGGCCAGTTCCTCCAGGGCCAGGCACAGCGCGAGGTAGTCGCCGCCCATGCCGCCGTAGCTCTCCGGGAAGGGCAGCCCGAACAGGCCCATGCGGCCCATCTCGCGCACGATCTCGTAGGGGAACGCGTGGCGCTCGTAGTAGTCGCCGATCTTCGGCGCGACGACGTCGTGCGCGAACTCCTCGACGGTGCGGCGCAGTTCCTCGTGCTCGGGGGTGAGGCGGTGGTCCAGGGACATGACGGTCACTGCTCCTTGTGGGAGACGCGGTCGAAGGCGTCGTCGCGGGCGAGGGCCCGCACGGTGCGGGAGGGGCTGGGGCGGCCCAGCCGGGCGGCCATCCACGCGCTCGTGGCGGTGAGGCGGCCGAGGTCGATGCCGGTCTCGATGCCGAGGCCGTGCAGCATCCAGACCAGGTCCTCGGTGGCGAGGTTGCCGGTGGCGCTCCGGGCGTAGGGGCAGCCGCCGAGCCCTCCGGCGGAGGCGTCGACGGTGGTGACACCGTGCTGGAGGGCGGCGAGGGTGTTGGCCAGCGCCTGCCCGTAGGTGTCGTGGAAGTGGACGGCGAGGCGTCCGGCGGCCAGGCCCGCGTCGTCCAGGGCGGCGAGCAGCGCGGTGACGTGGCCGGGGGTCGCGGTGCCGATCGTGTCGCCGAGGCTCAGTTCGTCGCAGCCCATGCCGTCCAGGGCCTGGCACACGGCGACGACGCGGGCGACGTCCACCGGGCCCTCCCACGGGTCCCCGAAGCACATGGACAGGTAGCCGCGCACCCGCGCCCCGGCCTGCCTGGCGCGGGCGACGACCGGCGCGAACATCGCCAGGGCCTCGTCCACGGTGCGGTTGAGGTTGGCCTTGGCGAAGGACTCCGTGGCGCTGGCGAACACGGCGACGTCCTCGGCGCCGAGGGCCAGCGCCCGGTCCAGGCCGCGTTCGTTGGGCACGAGCACCGGCAGCCGCACGCCGGGGGCGAGGTGGGCGACGCGCGGGAACAGCTCCTCGGCGTCGGCGAGCTGCGGCACCCAGCGCGGGTGCACGAAGCTCGTCGCCTCGACCGTGGTGAGCCCGGCGTCCGCGAGGCGGTGGACGAACTCCGCCTTGACCTCGACGGGCACGATGCCCTGCTCGTTCTGCAGCCCGTCCCGCGGGCCGACCTCGTGGACGCGCACCCGGGCGGGCAGCCCGGCCAGCGGCATCCGCATGGGCAGTCCCCCGCTCACGCGTCCTCCTCCTCACCTGCGCGGTCCGGCCTGCCCGGCCCGTCCGGCTGCTGCGGCCCGTCCGGCTCGACGACGGCCAGCACCTGGTCCATGGCGACGGTGCTGCCCGCCGTGACGTCCAGCCCGGTGACCCTCCCGGCGTGCGGCGCCTCGATGACGTGCTCCATCTTCATGGCCTCCACGACGAGCAGCGCCTGCCCGGCGGCCACCTCGTCCCCGACGGCCGCCTTGACGACGGTGACGGTGCCGGGCATCGGCGCCGTCAGCGCGTCGGCGCCCGCCGCCGCGCCGCCGCCGCGCAGGGCGGCGGTCACCGGGTCGTGGTCGCGGACGTGCCAGCTCGCGCCGTCCCGGCCGAGCCAGTGGCCGGGGCCGTCGGCGGCGTGGGCGAACCGGTGCGCGGCGCCCGCCCACTCCAGGTGGACGCGGCCGGGTTCGCAGCGCAGCCGGGCGCGGACGGGGGCGGCGTCCCCGACGCGCACCTCGGCGTCGGCGGCCCGCCCCCGCACCCGCACGGCCACCGGTTCGCCGCCGGGCAGCCGCAGGTGGTGGACCGTCCAGGCGGGGGTGCCGCCGAGCCGCCAGCCGGAGGGCACCGCGAACGGGTCCGTCCAGCCGGCGGCGTCCGGCGCGGGCTCGTGGGCCGCCTGACGCAGCAGGGCCGCCGCGGCGTAGACCTCCTCGGGCACCGACGCGGGCAGCAGGGCCGCGGCGTCCCGGTCCACCAGGCCGGTGTCCAGCTCGCCCGAGACGACGGCGGGGTGGGCGAGCAGGGCGTGCAGGAAGGCGGTGTTGGTGTCCACGCCGAGGACCGTGGTGCCCGCCAGCGCGCCGCGCAGGCGGCGCAGGGCGGTGGGGCGGTCGGGGCCGTGGGCGACGACCTTGGCGAGCATCGGGTCGTAGGTGGTGCCGACCTCGGTGCCCTCGCTGAGCCCCGAGTCGGTGCGCACGCCCTCCCCGTCCGGTTCGCGCAGCAGCAGGACGGTTCCGGCCGAGGGCAGGAAGTCCACCCGTTCCCCGGCGGCCCTGGCCGTCTCGGCGCAGATCCGCGCCTCCACGGCGTGCCCGGTGAGGCGGACGTCGTCCTGGGCGTACGGCAGCGGCTCCCCGGCGGCGACGCGGAGCTGCCACTCCACGAGGTCCAGCCCGGTGACCAGCTCGGTGACGGGGTGCTCGACCTGGAGGCGGGTGTTCATCTCCATGAAGAAGTACGCGCCCGGGTCACTTCCGGGGACGATGAACTCCACGGTGCCCGCGCCCCGGTAGCCGCAGGCGCGGGCGGCGTCGGCCGCGGCGGCGCCCATGGCCGCGCGGGTCTCCTCGTCCAGCAGCGGGCTGGGCGCCTCCTCCACGATCTTCTGGTGGCGGCGCTGGAGTGAGCACTCGCGCTCGCCCAGGTGCAGGACGGTGCCGTGGCCGTCGGCGAGCACCTGGATCTCGATGTGCCGGGGCCGGTCGACGAACCGTTCGACCAGGAGGGTGTCGTCCCCGAAGGAGGTGCGGGCCTCGCGGCGGGCGGCGGCGATCTCGTCGGGCAGCGTGGCCGCGTCCCGCACCAGGCGCATGCCCTTGCCGCCGCCGCCCGCCGAGGGCTTGAGCAGCACGGGCATGCCGATGGCGCGTGCGGCTTCGGCCAGCTCGGCGTCGGTGAGGGCGCTGCCGGAGGAGCCGGGGACGACGGGCACCCGGGCGGCGCGCACCGTCTCCTTGGCGCGGATCTTGTCGCCCATCAGCTCGATGGCGTCGGCGGGCGGGCCGATGAAGACGAGCCCGGCGCCGGTGACCGCCCGCGCGAAGGCGGCGTTCTCGGCGAGGAAGCCGTAGCCGGGGTGGACGGCCTGGGCGCCGGTGGCGCGGGCCGCATCCAGCAGCGCCTCGGTGCGCAGGTAGCTCTCGGCCGCCGGAGCCGGGCCGATGCGGACGGCCGTGTCGGCCTCGCGGACGTGCCGGGCGTCAGCGTCGGCGTCGCTGTACACGGCGGCCGAGCGGATGCCGAGCCGCCGCAGTGTGCGGATGACGCGGACGGCGATCTCGCCGCGGTTGGCGATCAGTACGGTGTCGAACATCTGCGGTTCCTCCCCCTCACATCCGGAAGACGCCGAAACCGGGCTCGCCCAGCGGCGCGTTGGCGCAGGCCGTCAGCGCGAGGCCGAGGACGGTGCGCGTCTCCAGCGGATCGATGACACCGTCGTCCCACAGCCGGGCGGTGGCGTAGTAGGCGTCGCCCTGCTCCTCGTACTGGGCCCGCACGGGCGCCTTGAACGCCTCCTCGTCCTCGGTGCTCCACTCCTCGCCGCGCGACTGGAGCTGGTCCCGCTTGACGGTGGCGAGGACGGAGGCGGCCTGCTCGCCGCCCATGACGGAGATCTTCGCGCCGGGCCACATCCACAGGAAGCGGGGGCTGTAGGCGCGGCCGCACATGGAGTAGTTGCCCGCGCCGTAGGAGCCGCCGATGACGACGGTCAGCTTGGGCACGCGGGTGGTGGCCACGGCCGTCACCATCTTGGCGCCGTGCTTGGCGATGCCGCCCGCCTCGTAGGCGCGGCCGACCATGAACCCGGAGATGTTCTGGAGGAACAGCAGCGGGATGCCGCGCTGGTCGCACAACTCGATGAAGTGGGCGCCCTTCTGGGCGGACTCGGAGAACAGGATGCCGTTGTTGGCGACGATGCCCACCGGGTGCCCGTGCAGGCGGGCGAAGCCGGTGACGAGCGTGGTGCCGTACTCGGCCTTGAACTCCTGGAACCGGGAGCCGTCGGTGATGCGGGCGATGACCTCGCGCACGTCGTAGGGGGTGCGGGAGTCCACGGGGACGGCGCCGTACAGCCCGGCCGGGTCGACGGCGGGTTCCTCGGCGGGCTCCACCGTCCACGGCAGGGGGCCGCGCGCGGGCAGGGTGGCGACGATGTTGCGGACGATGCGCAGCGCGTGGGCGTCGTCCTCGGCGAGGTGGTCGGTGACGCCGGAGGTGCGGGAGTGCACCTCTCCGCCGCCCAGCTCCTCGGCGGTGACGACCTCGCCGGTCGCCGCCTTCACCAGCGGCGGGCCGCCGAGGAAGATGGTGCCCTGGCCGCGCACGATGACGGCCTCGTCGCTCATCGCCGGGACGTAGGCGCCGCCGGCCGTGCAGGAGCCGAGCACGGCCGCGATCTGCGGGACGCGGGCGGCGGACAGCCGGGCCTGGTGGTAGAAGATGCGCCCGAAGTGGTCGCGGTCGGGGAAGACCTCGTCCTGCATCGGCAGGTAGGCGCCGCCGGAGTCCACCAGGTACAGGCACGGCAGGCGGTTCTCCAGGGCGACCTCCTGGGCACGGAGGTGCTTCTTGACCGTCATCGGGTAGTAGGTGCCGCCCTTGACGGTGGCGTCGTTGGCGACGATCACCACCTCCCGACCCGAGACGCGGCCGATCCCGGCGATCACGCCGGCGGCGGGCGCCTGCCCGTCGTACAGGCCGTCGGCGGCCAGCGGTGCCAGTTCCAGGAACGGCGAGCCGGGGTCGAGCAGCCCGTCCACCCGCTCGCGCGGGAGGAGCTTGCCGCGCGCGGTGTGCCGGGCGCGGGCCCGCTCACCGCCGCCGAGCCGGGCGGCGGCCAGTTTCTCGCGCAGCCGCGCGGCCCGTTCCCGGTGTGCGGCCTCGTTGGTGCGCCAGGCCGGTGACGCCGGGTCTACGGCGCCGGCCAGCGGCGGTGCCTGCTGCATGCCCTGAGCCCCCTTGCTCACGGTGAGTCGGTTAATGTGCGTTAACCTCTGCCGTTCAGGTTAACGGCCGCTAACCCCACTGTCTAGAATCGGAGCCATGAGCACCAGCACCGGGGCCGCGGGGCGGCCGGAGACGTCCGCGGGGGCCGGGGCGTCCCCGGCGCCCAGCCGCCGCGAGCAGATCCTGGACGAGGCCGCCCGGCTGTTCGCCGAGCACGGGTTCCACGGTGTCGGCGTGGACGAGATAGGGGCGGCCGTCGGCATCAGCGGCCCCGGGCTCTACCGGCACTTCACCGGCAAGGACGCCATGCTGGCCGAGCTGCTGGTCGGCATCAGCGAGCGGTTGCACGAGGGCGGACGGGCGCGGCTGTCCGAGGCCGTCACCGCCGGACGCCCGGCGGCCGAGGCGCTGGACGCGCTGATCGCCGGGCACATCGACTTCGCGCTGGACGACCGGCCGCTGATCACCCTGCACGACCGCGAGCTGGACCGGCTGCGCGACGCGGACCGCCGGCGGGTGCGGCGGCTCCAGCGCGAGTACGTGGAGCTGTGGGTCGGCGTCGTCCGCGAGGTGCACCCCGCCCTGCCCGAGCGCGAGGCCAGGGCGGCGGTGCACGCCGTCTTCGGGCTGCTGAACTCCACGCCGAGGCTGAGCCGCCCGGCGGCCCTCCCGGACCGCTCGGCCACCGCCGCCCTCCTGCACCGCCTCGCCTCCGGCGCCTTCGCCGCCGCGGCCGGCCCGGACGCCGCCTGAGCCGCGGCGGAACGGAGGGGCGCGCCCCGCCGGGACGGGCGGTCACCGCCGGGCGGTCACAGGAGGACGACCCCGCGGCGGGCCAGGTACGCGACGGGGTCGACGTCGGTGCCGTAGTCCCGGCTGGCGCGGACCTCGAAGTGCAGGTGCGGCCCCGTGACGCGGCCGGTGGCCCCCGTCTTGCCGATCCGCTCGCCGCCATGGACCCGTTCCCCGGCGGCGACCAGGACGCGCGAGAGGTGCGCGTAGAGCACGAAGTGGCCGTCGTCCATGCGGACGACGACCGCCTCGCCGTAGTCGCCCTGGGTACCGGCGATGTCCACGGTGCCCCTGCCGACCGAGTACACCGGCGTGCCGCTGGCCACGGCGAAGTCGATGCCCGTGTGGTGGCCCGCCTCCCAGTCGCCGGGGACGCCGTACGCGGCGGAGACGCGGTGGCCGCCGGCCAGCGGTCTCGCCCAGGGCGGTCCCGCCGCACTGGCCGCCGTCGCGGCACCCAGTGCGGGGGCGAGCCCCAGCGCCGCGAGCGCCGTGCCGCGCAGTACACCGCGCCGGGTGGGTTCCCGTCTGCGTACACCGTCGTGTGTCCGGATCATCCGACCGTCCTCCCGTGAAGAGACGTCTTCACTGTGAGGACACGACAGCGGCCGGGCGTCTGTCATGTTCCGACGCGCCCGGCGAGCGGCCGAACGGCGTAGGCCACCTATCGGCCCCGGCGTTCAACACTCGTGCGCCGGGCGGGTCTTGCCACCCGGGCCGACCAGGCGGCCAGCTCTGCCCGTAATGATGAATGGAATGGACCAATCTGACGGTCCATGGGGTCGTGAGCCTGAGAAGTGCCAACCAGTGGGAGCGCTCCCAAGGAAGCGCATCCGAGCGCGGCCCGTCAAGAGCTTGAACAACACTGAGGTCACGAAAGATTTCCGCCCGTCATTTCCTGAACTGCCTCTGGCGTAAAGGAGTTGTTGCCGCTACGTTTCATGGCAACCAGTGGGAGCGCTTCCACACGTCCTGCGCCACAGGCGCGCAGCCGACGACGAGGAGTCGCTTTCGTGCACCACCGCTTATGCGCCGTCGCACCACCTCCCCACGCACCCCCCGTACCAGCCGTGAATCCGCCCCCACGGGCGTCGCCGCCCATGGCACGCCCCGCACGGCCCCGGCCGCCGGTCCCCGGCGCTCCGGGTGAGCACGTCCGCACGTCCGCACAGCGCGACAGCGTTCCGGCCATGCCGCCGGAGCGCCCCACGGGCACGCACCGGAACCGCAGGCCCGCCACCCGTGTGGTGGAACCCCACAACCATCCGAAGGGACAGTGATGAGGAAACGGACAGGCACCAGGCGCACAGCGCTCCTGGCGACCGGAACCCTGATCGCCTCGACCGTGGTGACCGGCGCGATGCTGCCCGGCGTCGCGTCAGCGGCCGCGCCCGGCTGCACGGTGGACTACACGGTGCCGAACCAGTGGGGCAACGGCTTCACGGGGGCCGTCTCGGTCACCAACACCGGTGACCCCCTCACCAGTTGGGACCTCACCTGGGACTACGCGGGCAACCAGCGGATCTCCCAGGGCTGGAACGCCAACATCACGCAGAGCGGTTCCTCCGTCAGCGCGAAGAACCCGGGCTGGGGCGGCAGCCTCGGCTCCGGCGCGACCGCGACCTTCGGCTTCAACGCCGAGTACAGCGGCACCAACGAGGCGCCCGCCGAGTTCCGGCTCAACGGCGTCCTGTGCAACACCGACGGCACCGACCCGGGCGACCCGGGCGACCCCGGTGACCCCGGTGACCCGGGCGACCCCGGCGATCCCGGTGACCCGGGCGAGCCCGGCGAGCGCGTCGACAACCCGTACGTCGGCGCCGACGTCTACGTGAACCCGGAGTGGTCGGCGAACGCCGCCGCCGAGCCGGGCGGCGACCGCATCGCCGACGAGCCCACCGGCGTCTGGATGGACCGCAGGGCGGCCATCGAGGGCGTCAACGGCGGCATGGGCCTGCGGGACCACCTCGACGCCGCCGTGGAGCAGGCCGACGGCGACCCGATGGTCTTCCAGGTCGTCATCTACAACCTGCCGGGCCGCGACTGCGCCGCGCTCGCCTCCAACGGCGAGCTGGGCCCGACGGAGATCGACGTCTACAAGACCGAGTACATCGACCCGATCGTCGACATCATGTCCGACGCGAAGTACGAGGACCTGCGGATCGTCACCACCATCGAGGTCGACTCGCTGCCCAACCTCGTTACCAACGTCAGCCCCCGCGCGACGGCCACGCCCGAGTGCGACGTCATGAAGGCGAACGGCAACTACGTCAAGGGTGTCGGCTACGCCCTCGCCGAGCTGGGCGGCATCGGGAACGTCTACAACTACGTGGACGCCGGCCACCACGGCTGGATCGGCTGGGAGGACAACTTCGGCGCCTCCGCGCAGATCATGCACGACGCCGCCACCTCCGAGGGCGCCACGGTGGACGACGTCCACGGCTTCATCACCAACACCGCCAACTACAGCGCGCTGAAGGAGGACAACTTCGCCATCGGCGACGTGATCAACGGCCAGCAGATCCGCGGCGCGGCCAAGTGGATCGACTGGAACAACTACGTCGACGAGCTGAGCTTCGCCCAGGCGTTCCGCCAGGAGGCCGTGTCCGTCGGCTTCAACTCGGACATCGGCATGCTGATCGACACCTCCCGCAACGGCTGGGGCGGCCCCGACCGTCCGGCCGGCCCGGGTCCGCGGACCAGCGCCGACGCCTACGTGGACGGCGGCCGCTACGACCGCCGCTACCAGAAGGGCAACTGGTGCAACCAGGCCGGAGCCGGCCTCGGTGAGCGTCCGCAGACGGCGCCCGAAGCGGGTATCGACGCCTACGTGTGGATGAAGCCCCCGGGTGAGTCCGACGGTTCCAGCCGCCAGATCCCGAACGACGAGGGCAAGGGCTTCGACCGGATGTGCGACCCGACGTACGGGGGCAACGTCCGCAACGGCAACAACCCCTCGGGCGCCCTGGCCAACGCGCCGGTCTCCGGCCACTGGTTCAGCGCCCAGTTCCAGGAGCTGATGGCCAACGCGTACCCGGCGCTGGACTGATCCAGTAGCCGTCACCCCGAACCGCCGCCCGCCGGGAGAGCTCCTTCCCCGGCGGGCGGCGCTCGTCGTGGGGCAGCGCGCGGACGGGGACGGTGCTCTCCCGGCGGGCGGCCCGGCGTGGCGCGGCTGGGGCGCGCCACCGCACGCATGACTGTTCCATTACGAAATGTCACGCAGAGCCGTGCGCGGGTGGCACAACGTCAGCAGATGTGCCATCGTGCCGTGTCGCGCGCTCGGACGGGGGAGGCGATGCCGTGGCGGACAGCAGACCGGTTTTCGAACGGAACGTGGCGATCCGGGCGGTTCACGCGCTCATGCAGCCGCAGCGCCCGGCCCTCCCCGGCCACCGGCGGCCCGTGGTGGTCTTCGAGGGCGCGCACGGCAGCGGCAAGACCGTCCTGCTCGACGTGCTGGCCGAGAAGATCGGCCCGCACATCCCGCACGGGCGCGCCGACCTCGCCGACCCCCTCCACGAGGACGTGCCCACCACGCTCTCCACGCTGGCCGCGGGGCTGGCCGGGCACCGCCCCCGGTACGGCAGGCTCCGCTTCCCCCGGCTGCTCATCGGCCTGCTCGTCCTGCAACAGGACCTGGCCCACCTCGACTTCGAGCAGGCCCGCGAGGACGTGCGGCAACTGCTCGCCCAGCGCCGCACCGGCGGCTGGCCCCAGCGCTTCCTGCGGGACCTCGCGGCCGGGCCGCTGGAGGTCGGGCTCAGCGCGGGCGTCGTCTCCACGACCTTCCAGGTGCCCCTGCGGGGGATCGGCACCGTGGTCGGCCACACCTTCCCCGACCGCGCGCGGTCCTGGTACGGGCACCGCGACCGCGAACTGCCCGACCAGCCCATCGACACCCTCGTCAGGCTCAGCCGCAGCGCCCACGACGTGCGCCGCGAGGAGCCGGGCGAGGTGCGCCACCTCGCCGCCAGGGCACAGGTGGACGGTCTGCTGTGCGAGGCGTTCCTCGCCGACCTGAGGGACGCGTCCCGCCGCGTGCACACCCTCCAGAGCCCGGTCGTCCTGCTGGACAACGCCGACACCCTGCCCGGCCGGACCTTCCTGCGCCGGCTGCTCGACGCCCGCCCTCCGCTGAGCCCCTCCGACTCCGCCGAGCCGCTGACGGTCGTCGCCACGGCGCGGGAGGAACTGCCCGAGATGGCGGACGCCCCGTGCGCGCCCCTGGAATCGGTACTGGACCAGACCGCCCCGCGCGTCCCGGCCGGCGGGACGCCGCCGGTGTGGCTGCGCTACCGGCTGCCCGACCTGTCGCGCGCCGACATCCAGACGCTCATGGACACCCCCGCGGCCCGCGCCGACCGGCGACTGGCCCGGCTCGTGCACACCTACACCGGCGGCCATCCCCAGGCGGCCGGGCTGCTCGCCGCGAGCGCCGCCCGGCACCCGGAGGCGCCCGGCGGGGTCGTCGGTCTCCTGGTGCGTCCGGTGCCCGGGGCCGGGCCGGAGGAGGAACCGGCGGCGGACACCGCGGAGGAGTGGCTGCTGCGCCGCCTGCTCGCGGCCGACGGGCCGCCGCCGGAGGGCGCGCAGTGGGAGGGGCAGGCCACCGCGTTCGCCGCCGGTGCCGCCGCCTGCCGGGAGGTGGACGCCCTGTGGCTGAGCCACCAGGAGGACCTGGTGGACCCGGCCTGGGCCGACGGTGTGCGCCGGGCCCGGCTGTGGGACGCGGCGGGCCCCTCGGGCACCGTCATGCTGCGCCGGCTGCTGCTGCGCCGCCTCGCCGCCCGCGCCCCGGAGGACCCCGTCTCGTGGGGGGCGGTGTACCAGAGGCTCGCCGCGTACTGCCGGGAGCGGGACGACCTGCGGGGCGCGCTGTCCTACCAGCTCGCCGAGGACGACCTGCCGGCCGTCGCCGGGGAGCTGTCCCGGCTGCTGCCCGACATGGCCGGGCGCGCCTGGCTCGACCTGCTGCGGACGGTCGCCGAAGCGCCGTGCGGCAGCCTGGAGCGGCAGCTCATGGACCCCTACACCCACTTCAGCCGCATGGTGCAGGACCTGCCCGAACCCGCGTCCGACGACGTCACCGCCCACGTCGCCCGGCTGCTGACGGCCCTGCGCATCGTCGGCGACCCGGCCGGAGGCGTGGAGCGCGGCTTCCTCCACACCCAGATCTCGCACGCGCTGACCGCGCTCGCCCTGCACTCCCCGGACGGGCTGGTGGCCCTGCACGAGGCGGCCGACGACTACGCGCGGCAGGCCCGGTGGTGGATGTGACCGGGGCGTTACCGGGCGGCGCGGCGCGGGCGCGGGCCGCCGTCCGCCCCAGCCGGGGCGCCGGCGCGCGGGGTGCCGCCGTACCGACCGATGCCAGGGAGAGCCGATGAGCGACACCGCCTCCAGCCACACGGACTTCTCGCCTCCCGCCCGTACCGTCACCCGGCTGCTGGCCGTGGTGGGCGTGCTGGCGCTGCTCGCCGCGGGGGTGGCGGCGGCGGTGTGGCTGCCGCCCCGGCTGGCCTGCGACGGGCCGGGCTCGGGCCTGGTCGAGCGCGGTGGCGAGTGCACCGGCGTCACCGACGGGGCTCCGGCGTTCGTGCCCGGCGAGGCCGCTCTGCACGAGGAGTTCCGGAAGATACAGCGCCGGATCAAGGCGGAGAACGACCGGGTGGCGGGGCAGAAGGGGCCCGCCGTGAAGATCGCGCTGCTCAGCACGCTGACGCCGCGCGTGGGGAGCCCGGCCTCGGCCGGCCAGATCCTGCACTCCCTCCAGGGCGCGCACATCGCGCAGATGCGGGCCAACCACAGCCGCGAACTGGGTGATCCGGCCCCGCAGGTGCAGCTCTACCTGGCCAACGCCGGCAGCGCCCACGACCGCTGGGAGCCGGTGGTGGAGGAGCTGCTCGGCATGACCGGTGACGCGGCGCCGCTGGTCGCGGTCGCCGGGCTGGGGCCGAGCGTCGAGGCCACGCGGCAGGCCGCCGAGCGGCTGTCCGCCGCGGACGTCCCGATGGTCTCCTCGGTGGCCAGCGCGGCCGGGCTGCGGCACGCGGAGATCCCCGGGCTGGTGCGCGTCACGCCGAGCAACACCGACTTCGTCTCCGCCCTGCACGCCTACGTGGGGGCGCGCGACGACCTGGACTCGGCCATACTGGTGCACGACGAGAGCCCGCCCGACCTGCACGTGAAGTCCCTGACCGCGAGTTTCCGGTCGCTGTTCGCCGACGAGCTGGAGGGGCACGCGCCGCAGCCGTTCCAGGGGACGTCGGTCTCCTCCGACGTCCCCTACAGCTTCTTCGACCCGGTCGTGCGCAACATCTGCGGGGCCGACGCGGACATGGTGCTGTTCTCCGGGCGCACCACGGACCTGCACCACTTCCTCGACGCCCTGCACGTGCGCACCTGCCTGTCCGACCCGCTCTCGGTGCTGTTCGTGGAGACCGGTCCGGTCATCGCCGAGGAGGACGTGGAGCGGCTGCGCGAGAGCGGCATCACGGTGGTGCACGCCTCCGCGAGCGACCCGGCCTGGTCGGACGGGGACGGCGCGGAAGGCGGACCGGAAGGCGGCGCGCCCGCCGGGTACGCCGCCTTCGAGGCGGCGTACGCCACCCACCTGCCCGGCGCGGGCGACACCGGCCGGCTCCTGGCGGACGGCTACGCCGTCGCGCACCACGACGCCGTGATGACCGCCGTCCGCGCCGTGCGGCTCACCCACACGGGCGAGGACGGCCGGGACCCGAGCGCGGCGCAGACCGCCCGCGCGCTGTTCCTGCTCAACGAGGACAACACCGTGCGGGCGGCCGGCGGCACCCTGTCGTTCAGCACGTCGCGGGGCGGCGACCCGGGCGCCAAGCCCGTCCCCGTCCTGGAGATCCCCGCACGCGGGACGGCGCACCGCCTCTACGTCACGCCCGCGCTGTGACGCCGCCGCGGGCGGCCGGGCCGACGGCGGCAGGCCCTACGACGACCTGCGGCGGACCAGCTCCGTGGGGATGACCATGCTCTCCGCTGCGGTCGCCGGGCTGGCGAGGCGGCCCAGCAGGAGCCGGGTCATGTCGCGGCCCATGCGCTCTATGGGCTGGCGCACGCTGGTGAGCGGCGGGTCCATGTGACGGGCCACGGGCGAGTCGTCGAAGCCGACCAGCGCGACGTCGTCCGGCACCCTGCGGCCCGCCTGGCGCAGCGCCTGGCGGGCGCCGGAGGCCATGACGTCGGAGGCGCAGAAGACGGCGTCGATCTCCGGGCGGCGGGCGAGCAGGGCCCGCATCGCGTGGTGGCCGCCCTCCTCGGTGAAGTCACCGTGGGCGATGAGATCCTCGTCCAGCAGCCGGCTGGCCGCGCGGACGGCCTCCTGGTAACCGGCCAGCCGGCACTGGGCGACGTACATGTCCAGCGGGCCGGTGATCGTGGCGACCTCGCGCCGGCCCCGGCCGATGAGGTGCTCGACGGCGGCCTGCGCCCCGCCCGCGTTGTCGGAGTCGACGTAGGGCAGCGACTCGCCCGCCGAGCGCCGGCCGCTGAGCACGGTGGGCATCTCGATCTGCTGGAGGAGGTCGGGCAGCGGGTCGTGGGTGTGGACGGAGACCAGCAGCACGCCGTCGACGCGGTGGGCCGCGGCGTACGCGGCGAAGCGCTCGCGTTCCTTGGGGGTGCGGATCAGGGTGAGGAGGAGCTGCATGTCCGCGTCCGCCAGCGCCGCGCTGACCCCGCGCACGATGCCGGAGAAGTAGGGCTCGGCGAACAGCCGCGTCTCGTGCTCGGGCACGACGAGCGCGATGGCGTCGGCGCTGCCGGCGGCCAGGGCGCGGGCGGCCCGGTTGGGCACGTAACCCAGCTCCGCCACGGCCGCCTGGACGGCGGCACGCGTGTGGTCGCTGACCCGGGGAGAGCCGTTGATGACGCGGGAGACGGTGCCCCGGCCCACCCCCGCCAGGGCCGCTACCTGCTCCAACGTGGGCCGGCTGCGACCGGTTCCGCGCACGACCATGGGCGCCTCCCCTCCCCTTCCTCGCGTGTACGGAACATTCAACTACAAGCCTCATTCTGATTACGGGGTGCCGGGTCTCTTGACACCCCTGAAACCGTCCGGGAATCTCTTCAACACATCACTCCTGGGAGCGCTCCCAAGGTATCGCAGCCCCGTGCTTACCTTCACGTCCCGTACGTTCGGGAGAAAGTGACGACGCGCATGCACCGCAGAACCCGCAGATCCTCCTACCGGCTGTCGGCCCTCGGCCTGGCGGCCGTGCTGGGCACCTCCCTCCTCGCCGGCTGCGCCAGCGACGAGGGCGGCAGCACCGGTGGGGGCGACAGCTCGGACGAGGGCAAGACCGAACTCACGGTCGGCCTCTTCGGCACCTTCGGCTTCCTGGAGGCCGGGCTGTACGAGGAGTACGAGCGGCTGAACCCCGACATCACCATCAAGCAGACGGTCGTCGAGCGGAACGAGAACTACTACCCGCAGCTCCTGACCCGGCTCGCCAGCAACAGCGGGCTCGCGGACGTGCAGGCGATCGAGGTCGCCAACGTCGCCGAGGTCGTCCAGACCCAGGCCGACAAGTTCATGGACCTCGGCCAGGCGGACGGCGTCCGCAAGGACGACTGGTTCGACTGGAAGTGGCAGCAGGGCACCACCGCCGACGGCAAGACGATCGCCCTGGGCACCGACATCGGCCCGATGGCGATCTGCTACCGCAAGGACCACTTCGAGGCGGCGGGGCTGCCCACCGACCGCGCCGAGGTCTCCGAGCTGTGGGCCGGTGACTGGCAGAAGTACCTGGACGCGGGCCGGGACTTCCAGGAGAACGGTCCCGACGACGTCTCCTGGGTGGACTCCGCCGGGGGCGTGTACAACGCCGCGATCTCCTCCTACGAGAGCAAGTACTACGACGAGTCCGGCGAGGTCATCTACAAGGAGAACCCGGACGTCCAGGAGGCGTGGGACGTCGCCACCGCCGCCGGCGAGGCGGGCATGACCAAGAAGCTGGAGCAGTTCTCCAAGCCGTGGGACCAGGCGATGAACAACGGCACCTTCGCCACCATCTCCTGCCCCGCCTGGATGCTCGGCTACATCCAGGACAAGGCCGGCGACAAGGGCAAGGACCTGTGGGACGTCGCGGACGCCCCGAAGCCCGGCAACTGGGGCGGCTCCTTCCTCGGCGTCCCGGAGAGCGCGAAGAACAAGGAGGAGGCCGCCAAGTTCGTCGCGTGGCTGACCTCCCCGACCCAGCAGGCCAAGCTGTTCGAGGAGCGCGGCAGCTTCCCGAGCGCGCCGAAGTCCTACGAGACCCCCGAGGTCGCCGAGGCCACGCACGAGTACTTCGCCAACGCCCCGATCGGGGAGATCTTCTCCCGGGCCGCCGAGAACATCCCGACCCAGATCATCGGGCCGAAGGACCAGATCATCCAGGACAACATCGGCCGCGCCGGTGTCCGTCAGGTCGAAGTGAACGGCCTGAGCCCGGATGAGGCCTGGGAGGAAGCGGTCAAGGCCGTCGACAACGCGATCGACAAGTGAGTCGACCGAGACAAGAGAGCCGAAGTGACCACCACTGACGCATCCGCGACCGCGTCCCCCCGTCACACGGGGGGCGCGGCCCCGCGCCCGGCACCGCCGTCCCCGCGTGAGGAACGGAAGAGGGCCCGGCGCAGCCGCTGGTACCAGAGGGACGTGAAGTGGAGCCCGTACGGGTTCATCGCCCCGTTCTTCCTCTTCTTCGGGGCCTTCGGGCTGTTCCCCCTCCTCTACACGGGATACGCCTCCCTGCACTCGGTGTCGCTGACCGCGCCCACCGACATGGAGTGGGTGGGGCTGAAGAACTTCACCCGGCTGTTCGAGGACGACTTCTTCTGGAACGCGCTGGGCAACACCTTCACCCTCGGCGTGATCTCCACCGTGCCGCAGCTGCTCATTGCCCTGGGGCTCGCGCACGTCCTGAACTACAAACTGCGCGGGAGCACGTTCTTCCGCGTCGTCATGCTGGCTCCGTACGCCACCTCGGTGGCGGCGGCCACGCTCGTCTTCGTGATGCTCTACGGCCGCGACTACGGCATGATCAACTGGGCCCTGGACCTGGTGGGCATCGACCCGGTGGACTGGCAGAACGGCAAGTGGACCTCGCAGTTCGCCATCTCCACGATCGTGATCTGGCGCTGGACGGGCTACAACACGCTGATCTACCTGGCGGCCATGCAGGCCGTACCGCGTGACCTGTACGAGTCGGCCGCGCTGGACGGGGCGACGCGCTGGCAGCAGTTCCTGCACGTCACCATCCCCTCGCTGCGGCCGACCATCCTGTTCACCATCGTCGTCTCGACGATAGGCGCGATGCAGCTCTTCGGGGAGCCCCTGCTCTTCAACCCCACCGGCGGGGCGTCGGGCGGCATCGACAACCAGTTCCAGACGCTCGGTCTTTACCTCTACGAGCAGGGCTGGGTCAACCTGCACCTGGGCCGTGCCTCGGCCATCGCCTGGATGATGTTCCTCATCCTGCTGGTCATCGCGCTGGTCAACGCGGTGATCGCACGGCGGCTGCGGAAGAGTGAGTGAGGAGCGGGACATGACCATCACCACCTCCGGCCCGAAGCACGCCGACAAGCGCGGCACGGCCGACCCCCGGGGCGCCACCGCCCGGATGAAGCAGCCCAAGGCCGCGGGCGCGGGCGGGCAGCACCACGGCGGGAGGATCGCCTACGCGGTGATCGTCCTGGTGGCCGTGGTGTCCGTCTTCCCCCTGGTGTGGACGGCGATCGCGGCCTCCCGCGACAACACCCGTCTCGCCGAGAGCCCGCCGCCGTTCTGGTTCGGCGCCAACCTGCCGAAGAACCTGGAGATCGCCTGGACCGACGCCAACCTGGGCCTCGCGCTGTTCAACACGGTCCTCGTGGCCGGGTCGATCGCGCTGGGCACGGTGCTGTTCGGCACGATCGCCGGGTTCGCCTTCGCCAAGCTCCAGTTCCGGTTCCGGAACCTGCTGCTCATGCTCACCATCGGCACGATGATGGTGCCGCCGCAGCTCAGCGTCGTCCCGCTGTTCATGGCGATCGCCGAGCTGGAGTGGACCAACCAGCTCCAGGCCGTCATCCTGCCCACGCTCGTCAGCGCCTTCGGTGTCTTCTTCATGCGCCAGTACCTCGTGCAGGCGCTGCCGACCGAGCTGGTCGAGGCCGCGCGGGTGGACGGCGCGCACAGCCTGCGCATCATCTGGCACGTGGTGTTCCCCGTCGCCCGGCCCGCGATGGCCGTGCTGGGCATGCTGACCTTCGTCATGGCGTGGAACGACTTCTTCTGGCCCATCATCGCGCTGACCCAGGAGAACCCGACGGTCCAGGTGGCCCTGACGAGTCTGGGCCGCGGATACATCCCCGACCAGTCAGTGATCATGGCGGGCGCCCTGCTGGGCACCCTGCCGCTGCTGCTCATCCTGGCCCTCTTCGGCAAGCAGATCGTCGGCGGCATCATGCAGGGCGCGGTCAAGGGATGAACCACCGGCCGTGATCCCGTGACCTCGTCCACCCGGCCCCCGCCGGGGGTGGCCGCGACCCGGCCGCCCCTGGAGCCCGCACACGACATTCCGCACACCTAGCGTTGGGAGCGCTCCCATATGACCGTTCAGGGACAACCTGACTTCCCCGCCGAGTTCCTCTTCGGCTCGGCCACCTCCGCCTACCAGATCGAGGGCGGCGTCCGCGAGGGCGGCCGCACGCCGTCCATCTGGGACACGTTCGCCCACACCCCCGGCAAGGTCCTGGCGGGCGACACCGGTGACGTGGCCGTGGACCACTACCACCGCTGGCGCGAGGACATCGACCTGATGTCGGACCTGGGCCTCCAGGTCTACCGCTTCTCCGTCTCCTGGTCCCGGGTGCAGCCCACCGGCCGCGGCCCCGCCGTGCAGCAGGGCCTGGACTTCTACCGTTCCCTGGTGGACGGGCTGCTGGAGAAGAACATCACGCCCTGGCTCACCCTCTACCACTGGGACCTGCCGCAGGAGCTGGAGGACGCCGGCGGCTGGCCGGAGCGGGCCACGGCCGAGCGGTTCGCCGAGTACGCCACGCTCGTCGCCGACGCCCTGGGCGACCGCGTCGTGCACTGGACGACGCTCAACGAGCCGTGGTGCAGCGCCTTCCTCGGGTACGCCTCGGGCGTCCACGCCCCCGGCCGCACCGACCAGGCCGCGTCGCTGCGCGCCGCGCACCACCTGAACCTCGGGCACGGCCTCGGCGTCCAGGCGCTGCGCGCCGCGCTCCCGGCCCGCGCCAAGGTCGGGGTCAGCCTGAATCCGGCCGTGCCCCGGGCGAAGACGGACTCCCCCGGCGACGTGGACGCCGAGCGCCGCATCATGGCGCTGGCCAACGGCGTCTTCGAGGGGCCGATGCTGCACGGCGCCTACCCGGCCGACCTCATCTCCGACACCGCGTCGATCACCGACTGGTCCTTCGTGCAGGACGGCGACCTGGCCACCGCGCACCAGCCGCTGGACGCCCTCGGCGTCAACTACTACAGCCCGCTGCTGGTCTCCACCGTGGAGGGGACCGACGAGGTCGAGCGGCGGGACGGGCACGGCGCGAGCGAGCACTCGCCCTGGCCCGGCGCCGACAAGGTGGCCTTCCACCGGCCGACCGGCGTGCCGATCACCGAGATGGGCTGGCCGGTGGACCCGACCGGCATGGAGGAGCTGCTGCTCCGCCTGACCCGCGAGGCCCCGGGCCTGCCGCTCTACATCACCGAGAACGGCATGGCCGCCGAGGACAAGGTCGGCCTGGACGGCACCGTCAACGACACGGACCGCATCGCCTACCTGCACGGCCACCTGGGCGCCGTCCGCGACGCCATGGCACAGGGCGCCGACGTGCGCGGGTACTTCCTGTGGTCCCTGCTGGACAACTTCGAGTGGGCCTACGGCTACAGCAAGCGGTTCGGCACGGTCTACGTCGACTTCGACAGCCAGGAGCGCACGCCGAAGGCCAGCGCGCGGTGGTACGCGGACCTCATCCGCAGCCGCACCCTGCCGCCCGCCGAGTGAGGCGGGCCGGAGCCGGACGGGCGCGGTGAGCGGCGGACGGTGACGCGCGGCGGGACGGGGGCCACCCGTCCCGCCGCCCGTCGCCGTCCTTCCTGCCGCGCCCGCAGCCGTCCCGCGCCGCAGCCGTCCCGCGCCGCCCGGACTGGGGAGTCCGGGCGGCCCGGTGGCACACCGGCGGGCCGCGGGGCCCGCGGCTTCCCGGTACTCGGCGGACCGGGAAGCCGCGGGCCCGCCCCGCCACCCGCCCCCGTCCCGCACGGGCGCGCCCTGGCTCCGCGCGCCCGGCCGGCGGGCGCCCCTACGCGCCGGCTATGTAGGTCACCATGATGCCCATGGCGTCGGCGATGGGCTGCCGGGTGTCGTAGTGGGCGGTGAGCCTGACGGTGTCGCCCTTCCCGACAGTGCCGACCCCTTCGGGATCGATGCACCTGCCCATCGAGGAGAGTTCCTTCCCGCCGTGGAGGTTGACGTACTCGGGGGTCTCGCCGTACCGGGCGACCGAATCGCAGAGCGTCTCCCCCGTGCCCGTCTTCTCGGCGACGAGGCTGACGCCGCCGTTGTGCAGGTGGCCGCCCATCCCGACGACCGTCCCCGGCACGTCCACGTCCCACTCCCAGGAGGTGGCGGACCTGCCGGAGGGCACCGGCACCTCGTCCAGCGTCGCGCAGCCGGCGACGGACAGCCACACGGGCCTGACCTTCTCCCATCCGGCCCTCTCCGCCTGGTGGGCGGGCAGGTAGGTGTACTCGACCTCGATGTAGACCTCCTGCTCCTCGTGGGCGTGCGTCATCAGCTCGGCGATGAGGTTCCAGCGGTGCAGGGGGGCGTTGTAGTAGCCGTAGCCGCTGGGCGCGTCGATGAAGGTCCGCTCGTTGCCGCTGGCCGCGAAGCGCTCACCGAGCCAGAACGAGGGGTTGGTGGGGTCGGTGCCGCAGACGGGGTCCCTGCGGAACTGGTTGTACATGACGAAGTGGTGCAGCATCGGGCCGGTGTCGACGTTGGCGTTCGACCCGTCCGGGTACACCAGGTCCGGCTTGATGCCCTTGATGTAGCAGTGTCCGCAGGGCGCTTCGACGCCCAGCTTGAGCGTGTTGCCGGTGCCGCCGTGGTGGCCGCCGGGGGCGTTCGGGTCGGACGCGGGGATCGTGTAGGGGCCGTAGCGGACCGTCCTGGTCCGCAGCCTCGGGTCCTGCCCGTGGGCCGGGACCGCCTGGGCCGGGGCCACCCCGGCGGGTGCCGCCTGGGCGGGGACCAGCCCGGCGGGTACCGCCCGGGCCGGAGCCGTCGTGGCGGCCGTTCCGAGCGCCACGGCCAGAGCCAGTAACGCCGTCAGCCTTCTCCTCAACATGCGGGTGCCTCCTGATCGGGGGGGTTCGGGCCGCGTCCGCCGCGTGCGGGAGCGACCGGGCTCCCGGCCGGCGGCCGGGGCGGGTCCGCACCCGCACGCGGGCGTCCGGCACGGTGGTCCGGTCACTGCCTGCCGGGCGTTTCCGGCTGTTCCGGAGTCGCCGGGCAGGCGATCACGCAGGGAGGTACGGGCGAGTATCCAGAGCGCCCACCGGGAGCGGCAAGGCCGTGCCCGCGCATTCCGCCCCGGTCGGCGCGTTCTTTGCACCGGCGCCGGGGTCGCCCCGAGACGTCTGTCATGGCAGTGACAACAATCGCACGGCCCCGGCCCGGCCCCGGTCAGCCGAACGTGCCCGGCGGCGGCGCGGGGGACGGCCGGGCGGTGGCGTCCTTAACGGGCGCCGCGCCGCCGGTGAAGTCGGCCAGCGCCCGCCCGTGTTCGACGCGGGCGGGGTGCGGGTCCCCCGCGGCGCGCCGGGTGAGTCCGGCGACGGGCAGCGGACGGTCCCCGGCGAGCAGGACGGCGTTGCCGAAGCGGCGGCCGCGCAGCACGGCCGGGTCCGCGGTCAGGCACAGTTCGGGGAAGACGGCGTGCGCCGTGGCGATCTGGGCGCGCAGGTGGGCCAGCGGCGGGCCGTCGGTGAGGTTGGCGGCGTACAGGCCCCCGGGCGCCAGCACCCGCCGGACGTCCGCCAGGAACTCCACGGTGCCCAGGTGCGCGGGGGTCCGGGCGCCGCTGAACACGTCGGCGACCACGAGGTCCGCCCAGCCGTCGGGCACTCTCCCCAGGCCCTCGCGGGCGTCCGCGCCGCGCACCCGGATGCGGGCGCCCGCGTCCCACGGCAGGGTGCGGCGGACGAGGCCGGTGAGCGCGGTGTCCACCTCGACGACCTGCTGCGTGGAGCGGGGCCGGGTGGCGGCCAGGTAGCGGGCCAGGGTGAGCGCGCCGCCCCCGAGATGGACGGCGCGCAGCGGACGTTTCGGTTCGGCGGCCAGGTCGATGACGTGGCCGAGCCTGCGCTGGTAGGCGAAGGCGAGGTGGGCCGGGTCGTCCAGGTCGACGTACGACTGCGGGGCGCCGTCGAGGAGCAGCGTCCAGCCGTGCGGCCGGTCCGGGTCCGGGTCCAGCCGGGCCAGGCCGCCGCCGACCTGCTCCGCGACGGCCTCCCTGGCGTGCCTGGCCTCCCGGCCGGAGCGCGCCGCCTGCCCGCGTCCGCCGCCCGCCGCCCGCGCCCTGCCCATCCGGCCAGTATCCACCGGCCGGCCGGACGGCGTGGGACCGGCCGTCCACGGGAGGGGCCGGTCAGCGGGAGGGGCCGTCAGCGGGAGCGTTCGGTGACCTCGATGATCCGGGCGGCCTCGCCGAGCGCGGCGCGCAGCCGGGCGGGCTCGGTGGCCCGCGCGTAGGTGCCGTCCGGGGGCACGAGCCAGCCCGCGCCCGCCACCGGCGGCTCCCCGCGACGGCCGCCGCGCCCGCAGCCGGGGGCGCAGGCGCTGCCGGGCAGGTCCCAGCCGGCGGCCGTGCCGGGGGGCACCAGGAAGCCGAGGGTGGCCCCGGCGCCGTCGTGCAGCACCGGCCCGACGCCGTCGCTCAGCCGCAGGATCGCGGCCGCTTCCAGGCCCTCCCGGGCCGGGACGGTCACCAGGTCGCAGGGTTCGTCGGCCGTGCTCGCGCCCGCGGTGCGCACGGGGGGTCGCGGGCGTCCGGTGTCCAGCAAGGGGACCACTCCTGTCGGTGTGCGCTTGTCTCGGCGACGGGACCAACGGCCGACGGGCCGGTGCGGCTACGGCGGAAGAGGCGGAAAAGTATGGCACTTCATGGCAGAACACGGTGGAGATTTCCGTTTTGTCATCAGACTCTGCGTGGCGGCCGCATCACGCCGTGTACCTTCCGGGACATGGCGTCGTCACCTTCCGCGTCATCGGGGCAGCGCCCCCGGCCCCACCCCAACGCGGCCTTCCGCCGGCTGCGCGGCTCCCGGTCGCCCGGGGAGTTCGCCGCCGCCGTCCGGCGGGCGGCGCGCGAGATCGGAGAACAGGTCTCGTGCGACGCCCGGTACGTCGGACGGGTGGAGGCCGGGGAGATCCGCTGCCCCAATTACGCCTACGAACGCGTGTTCCGGCACATGTTCCCCGGGTACACGCTCGTCGATCTCGGCTTCGCGCCACGCGAGGCCGTGCGGCGGCGCGCGTCCCGCGCCCGGCGTGCGGAGGGGGGTGACGCAGCACTCGCGGTACCGGACGTACCGGCGGTGCCGGCGGGGCGGACCGCGCCCGGCCGTACCACCCCCTTCCACAGCGACGAGGAGAGCGACGTGCTGCGTCGCGTGTTCATGACCGGCGGCCCGGCCGCCGTGGCCATCGCCCCCTGGGGCCTTCCCGGACAGGCCGCCACCGCCACCGCCACCGGCCCGCTGCCGCCCGCACGGGCCGGTGCGAGCGAGGCCGCCGCCGTCGAGGAGGCGGTGCGGCAGATCCGGCTGCTGGACGACCGGCACGGCGGCGACACCCTCTACCAGCGCGCCGGAGCGGCGCTGCGCGGCGCCTACGCGCTGCTGGACCGGGACGTCAGACGGCAGGCGGTGGCGGACCGGCTGCACGCGGGCGCGGGCGAACTGGCCATCTCCGCGGGCTGGCTGGCGCACGACTCCGGACGGTTCGACGACGCCCGCTCGCACTACGCCGAGGCCCTGGCCACCGCGCGCGTCGCCCAGAACCCGGCCCTGGAGGCGCACGCCTTCTGCAACACGGCGTTCCTGGCCCGGGACGCCGGACGGCCCCGGGAGGCCGTGCGGGCCGCCCAGGCCGGACAGGCCGCCGCGGCCCAGGGTGGCTCGGCGCGGCTGCTGGCCCTGCTGGCCCTGCGCGAGGCGGGCGGCTGGAGCGGTCTCGGCGACCGTCCGGGCTGCGAGCAGGCGCTCGGCCGGGCCCACACGCTGTTCGCCCACGGCCCCTCGGACGCCGACCCGGAGTGGATGACCTTCTTCGGGGAGGCGGAGCTGGCCGGGCTGGAGGCCCAGTGCTGGGCGGCGCTCGGCGACTTCGGGCGCGCGGCCCAGTGCGCGCGGCGGGCGGCGGGCCTCCAGCCGCCGCACTTCGTCCGCAACACCGCGCTGTTCACCGCCGAACTGGCCGGAGACCTCGCGGAGCACGGCGCGCCGGAGGAGGCGGCGGCCGAGGGGACGCGGGCGGTGCGCCTGATGGCCACGGTGCGCTCCTCGCGCATCCACGGCATGCTCCGCCGCACGGCCCGCCGCCTCCTGCCCCACCAGCGCCAGGAAGGCGTCGCCGGGTTCCTGAGCGCGGTGGACCACCGCGCGCAGGCGTAGCGGGCGGGGCGGGCCGGGCGCCGCCGCGCGCGGGGGCGCCCGGCCCGGCGGACGGCGGCCGGGTCAGACGGTGCTGTCAGGCGGTCCGCCGCTCAGGCGGTGCCGTCGAGGTGCCCGGTGTCGTTCCAGCGTTCGAACGCGGGCATGCCGTAGGCCCAGCCGAGGACGGACAGGCCGCACGGGTCGAGCCGGACGCGCGCCGCGAAGCCGGCGTCCAGGCCCAGCCAGCGGGCGCCGAGCACCCGCAGGACGTGGCCGTGCGCGAAGACGAGCACGTCGCGGTCGGCGGACCGGGCCCAGGCGATGACCTCGTCCGTACGGGCGGACAGCTCGGCGCGGCTCTCGCCGCCGGGCACCCCGTCGCGCCAGATGAGCCAGTCCTGCCCGGCGCGCTCCTTGATCTCGGCGGGCGTCAGGCCCTCGTAGTCGCCGTAGTCCCACTCCAGCAGGGCGTCCCAGGGCGTCGCGCGGTCCCCGAAACCGGCCAGTCCGCAGGTCTCGGCCGCACGGCTCAGCGGGCTGGTGCGGACCTCGGCGCCGGACAGCCCGTCCCAGGGCGCCCGGTGCAGCCGCTCGCCCACCAGCTTCGCCATCCGGCGGCCGTCGTCCAGCAGGGGCACGTCCGTCCGCCCGGTGTGGCGGCCCAGCCGGGACCACGCGGTCTGACCATGGCGGACGAGCAGGATGCGGGGAGCCATGTCCCCCATCATCGCGCACCCCGCGGCGGCGGCGCGGGCCGGGGGCATCGCGCGTTGTCAGCCCCGGATGCCAGACTGCGCCGGGTGACGCACGTGAACCGCCCCAGGCCCGCGACGGCCACGACCGGAGGGCTGCGCCGGCGCCTCGCCGAGCTGCGCGGCCCCGGCCACGCCCCGCGCCCGCTGGACGCCCGCGCCCTGTCCGCGCTCGCCGCCAACCCCGGCTGCCGCCGCCGCGCCCTGCTGGACGGCGCCGGTGTCGACAAGACGGCGCTGGCCCGCGCCCTGGGGGTGCAGGGGGCCTTCGGGCAGTCCCAGTTCGCCTTCGCCCGGGGGCACGCGTTCGAGGCGCGGGTGCACGCCGACGGCGGCGCCGAGCTGGTCCGGCTGCTGCGCGCCGCCACCGCCGACCGCTCGCCCGAACCGGCCGGCGTCGCCGTGCCGGACGTGGCGGCGGACGGCCCCGAGGGCCGGGCGGCCCGCACCCGGCTGGCCCTTGAGGCGGCCGACGAGGCGGGCGCGGGCGTCTGGACGGTGCTCGTGCACCCGATGCTGGAGCTGGACGTCGCCGGGGCGCCCGTCCACCTGGAGCCGGACGCCGTCGCCGTCGCGCCGGACGGCCGCCGCACCGTCATCGAGGTCAAGTCGTTCCCCATCCTGGACGGCACCGCCGACCCGGCCAAGGTGGGCGCGGCCGTGCGCCAGTCGGCGGTATACGCGCTGGCGCTGGAGGCGCTCGGCGGCACCGTCGCCGACGACGCGCTGCTGGTGTGCCCGAAGGACTTCTCCAACCTGCCCACCGCCGCCGCCGTGGACCTGCGCAGGCAGCTCGCCGCCGTACGCCGCCAGCTCACCCGGCTCACCCGGCTCGCGGACATCGCCGCCGAGCTGCCCGAGGATGTCTCCTTCGACGTGGACCGCCCGGCAAAGGAACTGTCGGCCGCCGTGGAGGCCGTGCCCGCCGCCTACGCCCCGGAGTGCCTGGCCGCCTGCGAGCTGGCGTTCCACTGCCGGTCCCGCGCCCGCGCCACCGGCGACGTGACGGCCCTGGGCCGCTCGGTGCGCGGCGAGCTGGGCGGCCTGCGGACGGTGGAGGACGTGCTCGCCGCCGCGCACGGGGCCGCGGGAGACCCCTCGGACCCGGCCGTCGCCGCCCTGCGCCGCGCCGCGCGGCTGCGCGCGGAGGCGCTCGGCGCCTCCGGCGGGCCGGAGGCGCGATGACGCTGCTGTCCACCCTCGCCCGGATGGAGGCCGTCTCCGCGGGGCGGGCCGAGCCGCTCGCCACCGTGCGCCACCGCCATCTGACGGACCGCCCGCTGGTCCTCGTCCCGCTGACCACGGCGGGCGAGGCGGGCGCGCCGCTGGGCGCGATGCTCGGCACCGACGCGGAGGAGCCGCTGCTGCTGACCGTCGCCCAGCCGCGCGACCGGGATCTGCGCTTCCGGTTCCTCGCGGAGCTGGCCGACGCGGTGCTGCCGCACCTGGAGTCCGCGCAGGACGCGGTGGAACCGGTGTCCCGGCGCGGCGGCGAGGAGGCCGAGCTGTGCACGGACGCCCCGCAGCTCCTGGTGCCCAACTCCGGAGGCATCGCCTTCGTGCGGCTGCTGGGGCGTTCGATGCGGTTCCGCCGCACCGCCGAGGACGATCCGGAGGCGCCCTATCCGGCGCCCGCCCGGGTGCCGCTGCTGGGGCGCTGGCTCACGCACTACGCCGAGCGCTCGCGGGTACCGGGCTCCGCGCTGCTGCTGGCCATGACGGATGTGCTCACCCGGCACTGGGCCACCGGCCAGAGCCCGCTGGAGGACCAGCACCTGGGCGCCCTGCTGGCCTGGCTCGGCCACGGCCGGGACGGCGGCCGCGGCCCGGGCGGGGAGCCCGGCGGCGCCGCGCGCGCCGCCCTGCGCGCGGAGGCGGCCCGGGACGGTGACGGGCTGCTGCTCACCCCGCCCGCCGGTCCCGCCACCGACCCGGCGTTCGACAACAAGCGGCTGGCCCCGGCCGTCGCCCGGTACGACGCGGGCGTCCACGGCGCGGACGCCGAGATACGGAACCTGCTCGCCGGGCAGCTCCGGCCCACCTGGGACGCGATGTGGCGGGCGCTCGCCCTGCTCCGGGAGCTGCCCGAGGGCGAGCGGGCCGCCGCCCGCTGGGAGGGGGACCGCTGGTCCTACACCGGCCACCGCGACCGGCTGCGCGCCGGTGAGCCGCCGCAGCCCCGGCGCGACGACGCGGTCACGGCCGCGCGCAAGCTCGCCGCCCGCGAGCGGGACCACGCCCGGCTGGCGGCGCAGGAGGCGCTGGACGATCCGCTGGTGATGGCCGCCCGGCGGCTGGCCGGTGAGGCGTTCACCGGCGAGGTCGTCGCGGTGGAGCCCGCGTACTCCGAGGGCCGCCGCCCGATGCCGCGCCCCCTGGTGACGCTGCGCACCGGGGACGAGCCGCAGCTCGCGGTGGGCACGAAGGTGTACCGGGCGATGCCGGACGGCAGGGCCCAGCCCGGCGAGTGCGCGGCGCTGCCCGGCCCGGGGCTGGTCACCGTGCGGCTGACCGGCGGCATGGGCCGGTCCCGCGAGCCCGCGCCCGGTTCCGTCCCCGCCGAGGGCGAGAGCGTGTGCTGGACGCTGTTCGAGCACAGTCCGCGCGGCGGTCCCGACCTGCCGGATCCGGAGGACACCCCGTGGACGCACGGCGGCCCGCCCGGATCGCTGCCCGAGGCCCCCGACCCCGTCACCGGAGAGGATCTGCTGTGAGCGGCATCCGCACCGCGCCCCCACCGGCTCCCGCTCCCGCGGACGCCCGCCCGGACGCCGATCCGGGCGCCGCCGCGGCGGCGGCCACCGAGGCGATCCTCGCGGACACCCTCTCCGGGCGGGCGCGCGGCGTCGTCGTGGACTCCCCGCCGGGCGCGGGCAAGTCGACGCTCGTGGTGCGGGCGGCCCGGGAGCTGGCGGCCGCGGGGCACCGGCTCATGGTGGTCGCGCAGACGAACGCCCAGGTGGACGACCTGGTGGTCCGGCTGGCCCGCGCGGACCCCGAACTGCCCCTGGGGCGGCTGCACAGCAGCGACCCCCGTCCCTACGACCCGGTGCTGGACCGGTACCCGCAGGTGCGCGCCTCGGCGAAGGCCGGCGACGTGGCGGAGCAGGCCGTGGTCGTCTCGACGGCCGCCAAGTGGGCGCACGTCCAGGGCGTCGAGCCGTGGCGGCACGCCATCGTGGACGAGGCGTACCAGATGCGCTCGGACGCGCTGCTCGCCGTGGCCCGGCTGTTCGAGCGCGCGCTGTTCGTCGGTGATCCGGGCCAGCTCGACCCGTTCAGCCAGGTCGGCACCGAGCAGTGGGCGGGCCTGGCCTACGACCCGTCGGCCAGCGCGGTGGCCGCGCTGCTGGCCCACCACCCCGGGCTGCCCCAGCACCGGCTGCCGGTCTCCTGGCGGCTGCCCGCCTCGGCCGCGCCGCTGGTGTCCTCGGCGTTCTACCCGTTCACACCCTTCCGCAGCGGTACGGGCCCCGGCGAGCGGCGGCTCAGCTTCCGGGAGCGGGCGGACGGCTCCCCGGTGGACCGGGTGCTGGACGTGGCCGCCGACTCCGGCTGGGGCCTGCTGGAGCTGCCCGCCCGGCACACGCCGCGCACCGATCCGGAGGCGGTGGCGGCCGTCGCGCAGGTGGTGCGGCGGCTGCTGGAACGCGGCGGGACGAGCACGGACGAGCACGGCCCCGGGCCGGTGCCGCTGACCGCGGACCGCGTCGCCGTGGGCACCGCGCACCGGGACCAGGCCGCGGCGGTGCGGGCCGCGCTGGAGCGGCTGGGCGCGGGCGGTGTCACCGTGGACACCGCCAACCGGCTCCAGGGCCGCGAGTACGACGTGACGGTCGTGCTGCACCCGCTGTCCGGGCGCCCCGACGCGACGGCCTTCCACCTGGAGACGGGCCGGCTGTGCGTGCTGGCCTCCCGGCACCGGCACGCGTGCGTCGTGGTGTGCCGGGCCGGGGTGGCGGAGCTGCTGGACGAGCACCCGTCGGCGGAGCCGGTCCAGCTCGGGGTGAGCGTCCGCTTCCCGGACGGCTGGGCGGCCCAGCAGGCGGTGCTGGCCGAGCTGGCCGCCCACCGCGTCGGCGCGGACGGCTGAGCCGGGAGGGGCGGGCGGGGAAGGGGCAGACAGTCCGCGCGCCGACGCGGGACAATGGTCGATGGTCCACGAGAAGCGGAGGTAGTTCCATGCCCGAGCCGCAACCGGCTCCGGATTCCGATGGCGGGCGGCCGAGGTTCCGGCGTCCCGCGCCGCTGGTCTTCGAACCTTCGGCGGCCGCGGAGGACCGGGAGCACTTCTTCGACCTGGAGTCCATCAGCGATCCGAAGGAACTGCTGACCCGTTCCACGGAGCTGGCCGTCGCGTTCCAGGCGGCGGCGGACCGGGCGGTGGAGTACCAGGCGATGGCCGCCGCCCAGCTCGCCGACCCGCGCCGCTTCGACCGGCTGCCGGACGCCGCGATCGCGGACCGGGCGGCGTGGACGGAGGACTACGCCCGCCGCATGGTGGCCTTCGGCCGGCAGCTCATCGAGGGCCGCGTCGAGGAGTGACGGCGGCGGGGCGGGCGGGGGCGTTCCGGGCGGCGGATGACCGGTGACCGGGCCATCGGCATATGCGCGGCGGGCACCATACCGGACGCCCCGGCACGGTGTCCCACTTTTCCTTGATCCTCAGTGACGGCTCCGGCACTGCGGGTAGACGTAAGTGTCATGAGCAGCGATCTCTCCGGCGCCGAGTGGCTGGCCTCGGCCAGCCCCTTCCCCCGCAGCGTCAGCGCCCTGTGGTCCGCCCGTCCGCAGGTGCCGCTGCCGCTGCCCTGCGGCTCCGTGTTCGACGTGATCAGCGCGCCGCCGCTGTTCGGGCGGCGCATGCTGGACGTGATGTGGGCGACGGGTCCGGGCAGCGGTCCGGTGGCCCGCGACCGGGGCCGGGTGCTGTTCTTCGCGGAGCCGGGCACCGCGCGGCGGCTGCCCGCCCTGCTGGGGTGGGAGGAGTGGCAGGCGCGGCGGACCGCCGGCACGGCCGGGCGCGCGGAGCCGATCCCTCCGCTGCTGGCGTACGGCCCCGGGGACCTGGTCTCCGTGCCCGCGCCCCCGCAGCCGGGCGAGCCGGGGGACGAGGAGGGCGGCTGGCTCGTCTCGCCGGGCCCCGGACGCCCGTGGCTGCCCGGCCCCGACGCGCTGCTGCGGGCGGCCGTGCGGACGGTCCGCGCTGGTCGGGAGCCTGGGCGGGGGCCGTCGATTTCCGGTCACCGGGTCGCGGGTGCTAAGGTCTACGACGTCAGCAGGCGCCGCTAGCTCAGTTGGTTAGAGCAGCTGACTCTTAATCAGCGGGTCCGGGGTTCGAGTCCCTGGCGGCGCACAGACGGCCGGAGGCCCTCGCTCACCGCGGGGGCCTTCGCGCATGTCCGGGCGCGTCCCGCGGTGCCTCCGCCGGCCGCTCAGCTGCGGGTGATCCGTACCGTCCACGCTCCGTCGGGCGCGCGGCCGACGGCCGTGACCCGCACGGTGCCGCCGCCCGTCCGCACCGCCAGGCTCTCCCCCGCGCCGAGCGGGGCGTCGGCCAGCGGCGGGTGCACGGAGGTGTCGGGGCAGGCGGCGGTGGCGGGGTGGGCGTCCAGCACCTCCACCGGACCGCCGGCGGAGGCGGTGTCGCTGCGCACCCGGTAGACGAGGACGCCGCTGGTGCACAGGCCCGCGTCGTTGCCCACCGGCTCGCGCACCTCGGCCACGACGGCCTCCCGCGCGCCGGTGCGCACCACCGCCAGCCGCGCCGCCGCCGCGTGATCCCCGGCGGGGGCGCGTCCGAGGGGGTGCAGCGTGTGCCGGCTCGTGCCGGGCGCGCCGACGCAGTCGACGTGCTCCGGCTCCAGCCAGCCGAGCTTCCACTTGTGCCAGCCGAACGGTTCGGGGGCCAGGCCGAACTGGCTGCCCATCAGGTCCCAGTCGCCGACGTGGGTGTCCCAGTCGCCCTTGCCGTCCTCGGGGCGGTGGTAGAGGTCGGGCAGGTCGAAGACGTGCCCGGTCTCGTGGGCGAGCACGTTGCGGTCGGCGGGGTAGCGCTCGAAGACGGTGACGATGCGGCGCAGGTCCGTGCCGTCCACCCGTACCGGCTCCCGGAAGTTGACGACCTTCGTGGCGTCGGAGTCCACTCCCGGCGCGTCGGGGTCGGCGACGAAGTAGACGACGTCGTAGCGGGCGAAGTCCACCTGCCCGTCGGTGACGGCGAGGGCGTCGCGCACGTACGCCGCCCGGTCCTCCGCGTCCCAGTCGCGCGCTATTCCGTAGGACCGGGAGGGCGCGGGCATCTCGGTCCACCGCCGCGCGGGGTGGACGCGCAGCTCGAACCGGCCGTAGGAGGCGCGCTCGAAGAACTCGCCGGTGGCCGGGAAGTGGTCGGCGGCGAGCTGTGCGGGCGTGGTGAGCGGTTCGGAGTCCGGGAAGGCGAGGAAGAGCATGACGGCGTCGAGGGCCCGCTCCGGCCGCACGTAGGCGTCGTTCCAGGTGTCGAGCCCGAGGGAGTGGTGCGCGTCCGTGCGGCGCAGGGCGCAGGGCGGCGGGATGTCCGCCGCGGTGACGGGGCCGGCGAAGGACGTGGTGCCCACCAGCGCCGCGAGCGCCGTGAGGAGCGCCGCCCAGCGCCGCAGCCGCCGGTGGCGCGGCGGTCCGCCGGCCGGTATCCGGGGCGGGCCGGGTACGGGCGGGACGGGACGCGCACGACGCACGGCAACCTCCGAGGGGCAGACCCGGGGCGGGTCAGGAACACCTCCCTCACCATGTCCTTTGATATGCCTGTACGCCCTATTCAGCTAGGCCGGGCGAGTCATGGCATTACACTTACGGTGCGTAGTCAGATCATCGGCTCCGCCCGGCGTTGCCGTTCCTCGTACTGGCGTGCCCCCACCCCCTCCGGAGAGTGGCGCACCGAGGGGCGGAGCTGGCCGGACCCGCCCGTAACCCCCTATGATCGGCTGACTTTCCAGTGACCAACCCCTCCGGGAGCGAGCGGTGAACGCAACCCTGGACGCGCCGGGCGACGGCATCGAGAGCATGGGAGCACCGCCTCATTCGGTCACGGAGTGTCACCACGACCCCGGGTTCCGGGCCGCCTTCGATCACGCCCGGCTCGCCATGGCCGTCGTGGACGAGGCGGGCCGGGTGCGGGCGGCGAACCGGGCCCTCGCGGAGCTGCTGGACACCGACCCCGCCGCCGTGACCGGACGGCCCGTCACCGAACTGGCCGCGCTCGGCCTCGACCGGCGGGTGCGGGACGCCTGCGCGGCCGTCCTGCGCGGCGAACGGCGGCAGGCCGGCTGCACCCGGCGCCTCAAACACCCCGACGGACGGCCGCTGTGGGCCGACATCACCCTCGTCGCCGCGGGGACGCCGGGCGGCGGCGCCCTGCTGTCCGTGACGGACGTGAGCGAGCAGCGCGACCTGCGGGAGCGGCTGCGCCACCTCCAGATGCACGACCCCGTCACCAAGCTCCCCAACCGGGCCCTGTTCTTCGAACGGCTGTCGGCGGCGCTCGAAGACAGCGTCACGGGGCGGATCGGCCTGTGCTACCTGGACCTGGACGGCTTCAAGGCCGTCAACGACACCCTCGGGCACCGCGTCGGCGACCAGCTCCTGGACGCCGTGGCCCAGCGGCTCGTGGACTGCGCCGCCGGGCCGCACGGCACCGGGCACCTCGTGGCCCGGCTCGGCGGGGACGAGTTCGCCCTGGTCGTCGAGGGGTCCAGCGGCACCCGGCAGCTCACCGACCTGGCCGAGGCCGTCCTCACCAGGCTCCAGCAGCGGCCCTTCCACCTCGCCGGGCAGCCGCAGACCGTCTCGGCGAGCATCGGCGTGGTGGAGCGCCCGGTCGCCGGGACGACGGCCACGGAGCTGATGCAGGCCGCCGACACCACGCTCTACTGGGCCAAGGCCGACGGCGGGGCCCGCTGGACGCTCTTCGACCCCGAGCGCAACGCCCACCGCATGACGCGCCAGGCCCTGTCCAGCACCCTGCGGCAGGGCGTGGACCGGGGCGAGTTCACGCTGGAGTTCCAGCCGATCGTCGGCCTCGCGGACGAGACGCTGCGCGGCGTGGAGGCGCTGGTGCGCTGGCGGCACCCGCACTTCGGCACGCTGGGGCCCAAGGAGTTCATCGGGCTCGCCGAGGAGAACGGCGCCATCGTCCCGCTGGGCCGCTGGGCGCTTGCCGAATCGTGCCGCCAGGCGCGGCGCTGGCAGCTCGAGCACGCCGGGGCGCCGCCGTACGTGTCGGTCAACGTGGCCGTCCGGCAGGTGTGGGACTCCGACCTCGTGGCGGACGTGGCCGACGTGCTGGAGGAGACGGGGCTGCCGCCGGGCCTCCTCCAGCTCGAACTGACCGAGTCGGCGGTGATGGGCCAGGCCGGGCACCCGGTGCGCGCGTTGCAGGCGCTCTCCGAGATGGGCGTGCGCATCGCCATCGACGACTTCGGCACCGGTTACTCGAACCTCGCCTACCTCAGCCGCCTGCCCGTGCGCACGCTCAAGCTGGACGGCACCTTCGTGCGCGGCTTCCGCACGCAGAACCTCAGCAAGGCGGACGAGACGATCGTGACGTCACTGGTCGACCTCGCGCACAAGCTGGGGCTGACGGTCACCGCCGAGTGCGTGGAGGGCCCGGCGCAGGCCGAGCGGCTGCGGCTGATCGGCTGCGACACGGGGCAGGGGTGGCACTACTCCAAGCCGGTGGCGGCCGACCGCATCTCCGCCCTCCTCAAGCCCGCCTCCTGACCGGCCCGGCCCGCCCGGTACCGCCTGTCTGGCCCGCGCGGTACCGCCTGCCCGGCCCGCCGGGACGGCGCGCGGGCCGGTCGGGAGCGGTCAGCGGGCGAAGAGGGCCCCGAGCCGGTCGGTGGTGACGGGACGGCCGAGGAGCCGCAGGCCCTCCCACACCGTCACCTGGTTGGCCGTGAGCACGGGCTTGCCCAGCGCCTCTTCGAGGCCGGGCAGGTACGCGGCGGTGTGCAGGGCCGTGTCCGGGAGCAGGACCGCCTGGGCGTCCGCGTGATCGCCCGCACCGGCCATCGCCAGCGTCTCGGAGCGGCCCCAGGTACCCACTTCCGCGGCGGTGATGATGCCGCTCCCGCGCAGGGCGACGACCTCGATGCCCGCGGACTTGAGGAACGCGACGAAGTGCTCGGCCACGTCCACCGGGTACGTGGCCGCCACCGCGACGCGCTCCACACCCAGCGCCCGCGCCGCGTGCACGAACGCGAAGGAGGTGCTGGACGCGGGCATCCCCGCCGTGGCGGCCAGGCCGCGCACCTGCTCGTGCGCGCCCTCCCAGCCGAAGACGAAGCTCGCGCTGGTGCACGCCCAGACGACGGCCTGCGCGCCGCGCCCGGCCAGCTCCCGCATCCCGTCGGCCAGCCGGGCGGCCGAGCCCATCTCCAGCAGCGCGTCGACCCGGTGCGCGTCCTCACCGATGTCGGTGTGCACCAACGGCAGCCGCAGGCCGGCGCCGGTCTCCCGCAGGACGGCCTCCAGCCGCGGGTAGTCGTCCTCCGCCGAGTGGCCGGGGTAGAGGAAGCCGACGGCCTGCGGGTTCTGCTGGGGCTGGGGCTGGGGCATGGACAACTCCCTGGGGGTGCGGCGGTACGGCGGAACGGCGCCGCGGCGAAGGCGTCACGGCGGCGGGGTCACAGCCACGGGTCACAGCGGGGGCTGGCCTGGGGGGTGGTCGTCGGGGAAGCCCGGGTCGGACAGCGGATCGGACAGCTCCGCCTCCGCGCCGGGCAGCGCGGAACCGGCTAAGGCCACCTCGGGCGGCGCGGCCGGTGCGGGGGCGGGGGGCGGCTCGGGGAACGGTGGCGTCTGCGACAGCGCCGCCGGACCGCGTCTGGCCACCGGGTCCAGCAGCGCCTGGTACGGCCCCACGGCCATCTTGCCGATGCGGCGCAACGCACCCCACACCGTCACCTGGTTGGCGGACAGCACCGGCATCCGCAGCTCCGCCTCAAGCTGGGGGATCACGTCGTAGGTGGGGAGGTTGGTGCAGCTGATGAACAGCGCGTCGGGCTCGCCCGCGGCCGTGGCGGCGCGGGCCATGCTGGTGACGTCCTTGTACGGCACGCGCCAGATCTCCCTGGTCAGGCCGAGGTAGCTGCGCCCGGTGACCTCGATGCCCGCCTCGCCGAGGTACTCCTCCAGCGCGTCGGTGACCGACTTGGTGTACGGGGTGACGAGCGCGAGGCGGCGGACGCCCATCTCGCCGAGCGCGTCCAGCAGCGCGCCCGACGTGGTCAGCGCCGGGGTCTCGCCCGCGGCGGCCATGGCGGCGGCCATCGCGCCCTCGCCCGTCCGGCCGCCGACGAAGGAGCCGGAGGTGCAGGCGTAGGCGACGACCTCGGGGGCGACGGCGGTCAGCGCCTGGACGGCGTCGCGCAGGGTCTGGTGCTCGCTGACCAGCCGGGCGAGGTCCAGGCTGACCTCGACCGGGACGAAGGGGGTGCGGGTGAGGTGCAGTGACACGTCGTCGGGAACCCAGCGCCACAGTTCGCGGTCGAGCGCGAAATCGAAAGGCGCCACGATCCCCACACCACGCTGCGGCTCGGGGCCGCCCAGAAACGAGACATCCATTGCGAGTCCTCACCAGACGCAGGGATGGCCGATGGCCGCAAGAAAAAGCAAGCCGGCCGAAAGCCGGGACGCCGGGTCAGATGCCTTCATTGACGAAGGTAGTTTCTGATCCCTACCGTGGTCAATCCTTCCTTCCGACGCTCCGGTCCCACGCTCCGCCCGGCCCTCACCCCGAGTGAAACCCGCCCTCGTTTCGAAATGGTTTCCCGCCTATGACCACGCCCCGCGTCCTGGTACTCGACGACGACCCGACGCCGGACCTGTCCCGGCTCGACGGGCGGGCCGAGGTGTTCCGCTCGGACGGGGCCGGGCTCGCCGCCCGCCTGCCGGACGCGGACGTGCTGCTGGTCTGGGACTTCACCAACGACGCGGTGAGACGGGCCTGGCCGGGCGGCGGACGGCGGCCCGGCTGGGTCCACACGGCCAGCGCGGGGGTGGACCGGCTGCTGCCGGAGCTGGCCGGTTCCGACGTGGTGATCACCAATGCGCGCGGCGTCTTCGACCAGCCCATCGCGGAATACGTCACCGGTCTGGTGCTGGCAATGGCCAAGGATTTTGCCGGAACATGGGAATTCCAGCGTTCCCGTACCTGGCGGCACCGGGAGACGATGCGGGTGGCCGGAACACGTGCCGTCGTGGTCGGTTCCGGGCCGATCGGCCGCGCCATCGGGCGCGCTCTTTCGGCACTGGGTGCCGAAGTGGAACTGGTGGGGAGAACGGAGAGGTCGGCGGACGCGGAATTCGGCCGCGTCCACGCGGGTGACGCGCTGCCCGCGCTGCTGCCGTCGGCCGACTGGGTGGTGTGCGCGGCGCCGCTCACCCCGGCCACGGACCGCCTGTTCGACGCCGCCGCGTTCGCCCGGACGAAGCCGGGGGCGTGCTTCGTCAACGTGGGCCGTGGGCGGCACGTGGTGCTCGCCGACCTGGTGGCCGCGCTGCGTTCCGGGCACCTGCGCGCGGCGGCGCTCGACGTCTTCGAGGAGGAGCCGCTCGGCGGGGACAGCCCGCTGTGGGACGTGCCGGGGCTGTGGGTGTCCCCGCACATGAGCGGCGACACCCTCGGCTGGCGCCGGGACCTCTCGGAGCAGTTCTGCGACAACTTCGACCGGTGGGCCGCGGGCGAACCGCTGTCCAACGTGGTCGACAAGAAGCTGGGCTACGTCCCGGCGCACTGACGGGAGGACGCGTTGACCGATCTCACCGCCCTGACGGCGGCCCAGCTCGTCGCGGGCTACGCCGCCGGGGACTTCTCCCCCGTGGAGGCCGTGCAGGCCGCGCTCGACCGCGCGCGGGCCGTCGATCCGCGGGTGAACGCCTTCGTCCGCATCGACGAGGACGCCGCGCTGGAGCAGGCCCGCGCCGCGACCGGGCGCTGGCGGCGCGGCGATCCGGCCGGTCTGGTGGACGGGGTGCCGGTGACGGTCAAGGACATCCTGTTGCAGCGCGGCGGCCCGACCTACCGGGGCTCCTGGTCGGCCCGCGAGGAGGGCCCCTGGGACGTGGACGCCCCGGCGGTGGCCCGGCTGCGCGAGCACGGCGCGGTCTTCCTCGGCAAGACGACGACCCCGGAGTTCGGGTGGAAGGGCGTCACCGACAGCCCCCGGCACGGCTCCACGGGCAACCCGTACGACCCGTCCCGGACGGCCGGCGGGTCCAGCGGCGGCGGCGCGGCGGCCGTCGCGCTGGGCGCCGGACCGCTGTCGCTCGGCACCGACGGCGGCGGGTCGGTGCGCATCCCCGCGGCGTTCAGCGGCGTCTTCGCGCTGAAGCCGACCTACGGGCGGGTGCCGCTGTATCCGGCCAGCGCCTTCGGCACCCTGGCGCACGTCGGGCCGATGACCCGGGACGCGGCCGACGCGGCGCTGCTGCTCGACGTGATCGGCGGCACCGACCCGCGCGACTGGTCGGCGCTCGCCCCGGCCTCCGGCAGCTTCCGGGACCAGCTCGCGGGCGGCGTGGCCGGGCTGCGCGTCGCCTACAGCCCCGACTTCGGCGGCCGGGTCGCCGTGGAGCCGCAGGTGGCGGCGGCGGTCCGCCGGGCGGTGGACGCCCTGGCGGAGCTGGGCGCCCGGGTGGAGGAGGCCGATCCCGGCTTCGCCGACCCGGTGGACGCCTTCCACGTCCTGTGGTTCGCCGGGGCCGCACGCGTCACCCAGCACCTCACCGGCGAGCAGCGCGAACGGCTCGACCCGGGGCTGCGGGAGATCTGCGAGCAGGGCGCGGCGTACTCGGCGCTGGAGTACCTGGCCGCCGTGGACGAGCGGATGGCGCTGGGCGCGGCCATGGGCGCCTTCCACCAGGAGTACGACCTGCTGGTGACGCCCGCGGTGCCGCGCACCGCGTTCGAGCGGGGCGTGGAGGTGCCGCACGGCTCCCCGCACCGCCGGTGGACGGGGTGGACCCCGTTCAGCTACCCGTTCAACCTCACCCAGCAGCCCGCGGCGAGCGTGCCGTGCGGGCTGGACGCGGCGGGGCTGCCCATCGGCGTCCAGCTCGTGGCGGCCCGGCACGCGGACGCGCTGGTGCTGCGCTGTGCCCACGCGCTGTACGGGACCGGGCTCGCGGAGCTGCCGCCGCCCCCGCTGCCGGACGGTCCGCCGTCCGGGGCCTGAGCCGCCCGGCCCGACCGGGCCGCCCCCGGGCCCTTGGGCCCGCCCCTTGACCCACCGCTGGAGAGCAACGATCTGGAGGCACGATGGCCGACCGCTTCATCGAGGTGTCGCTCGACAAGCGCGGCGTGCGCTGCACCGCCGCGCTGCTGGACGACCGCGCGCCCGTGACCTGCGCGGCGGTGTGGGACGCGCTGCCGCTGGGCGGGGACGTCTACCACGCCAAGTACGCCAGGAACGAGATCTACACCCTGCTGCCGGCGTTCGCGGCCGAGGAGCCGCCGCTGGAGAACCCCACCATCACCCCCATCCCGGGGGACCTGTGCTACTTCACGTTCACCGACACCCAGCTGGGCACGGCGTCCTACGGCTACGAGACCGGGGCGCGGCACCGGGGGCGGACGACGGTGGTGGACCTCGCCCTGTTCTACGAGCGCAACAACCTGCTGATCAACGGGGACGCCGGGTGGGTGCCGGGCATCGTGTGGGGCAGCGTGGTCGACGGTCTCGACCGGATGGCGGAGGCGTGCCAGGACCTGTGGCGGTCGGGGGCGATCGGCGAGACGCTGTCGTTCCGCCGGGCCTGAGCACCGCCCGGTCCGGCCCGCACGCCCGGTCCGGCCACGTGCGCCCGGTCCGGACCGCGGACACGGCCGAGGCCCCCCGCTCGTCGCGGAGGGCCTCGGTCTGCTGTGCGCCGCCAGGGACTCGAACCCCGGACCCGCTGGTCAGGAGTTGTACAACCCCTTCATGGGGCGTGCTGGTCCGCAGGCATCCGTCCGTACCGAACATCTCGGTCAACTGCGACAGACGAGCGCGGGCCGCTGCGGCCGGGGACTCGCCGGTGGTCATCCGCGTTCCTCCAGGTCCGCCCACACGATCTTGCCCCAGCGCCGCTCATCCGTGCCCCAGTCGGCGGCCAGCGCCGCCATCACGAGCAGGCCGCGCCCGTCCTCGTCACCGTCGCCTGCCTCGCGCTCCACAGGCCACGCCCGGGAGAAGTCCGCGACACCGATACGCACCCGCGCAGCGCCGGGGCGGTCGACGACGACCCGGATGGACTCTCGCCGGGCGTGCTGGACGGCGTTTGCCACCAGCTCGGAGACGATCAGGGCGCCCTTCTCGGCCAAGTCGTCCAGTCCCCACGCGCCGCAGGCGGCACGCACCAGGCGGCGGGCGACGGCGGCGCTCTCGGGCTGCCTCGGCAGGGTCTCGCTGTACCCGGGGGGCCCGGTCTGGCGGGCCCGGGTTGTGTGTTGCGGCACGTCGGTCTGCTTCCTTCGGATCGGCCAAGCCCCGGGGCCGGTCGCACGGCCGCCGGGGCGCTGTCCGCTCATGTAAGCGACATGCCTGGAACGCTGACAGGGGCGCAACGTCCCACTTTCACCACGCTATTCGCAGACCCCCAGGAACTCCGCCAACGGCCGCAGGCCCGGGGGATGGTTGGGGAGCGCCCACAGGTCGCGCACGATCGCCACGGCCAGGGTGTGATGCTGCATCCACGTCGGCGCCACACGGCGCAGGGACTCCAGGGTCTTCACCGCTCCGGCCGCGTCCCCGGTGTCCGTGTGGGCGCGGGCCACGTCCAGCAGCAGCCACGTGCGCCACGACGGAGGCGTGTCCTTGCTGAGCCGCATCCCCTTTGCCAGAGCCAGGGCATCCTGCGGGTGCCCGTACTGCACTGCGAGCCGGACGCGTTCGATGCGGACCGACGAAGGGCTGAAGACGCTGACCATGCGGTTGTCTCCGCCGTCGGGCAGCTTCGATACTCGGGCGGCTTCCTTCTCGGCCGTCTCCATCATCGCGGCTGCGCGCCCGTAGTCGCCGCCGCGCGCGGCCGATGTGGCGGCGCTCATGGTCAGCGCACCCCACACCTTCAGGCCATCGGCCGTACCCGTATGGCCCGCGTTCGCCATGTCGTCGGCGGCCCGGAGGGCGATACCCAACGCGTCTTCCAGACGTCCTTGCCGCTGGTACGTCCACGCCGCGGAGTTGACGATCATGGGCGGTAGCAGCGGATCGGATGACTGTCCGGCAGCGCCTATGGCGCGTTCGAGGCTGATCAGAGCGAGGTCCGTCTTACCCATCCGCACGGCTACGTGCCCGGCGAGCTGAAGTGCCTTCCCCAGAGCCGCGAAACCGGCCCTGCGCTCGTCGTCGCTGCCCGATGCGGTGGCGGAGCGCGCATCCGAGATCAGATCCGGCAACGCCTTCATCACCGTGTCGAACTCGGCAGAGTGGTATTGCGTCCAGCCGTCCGCGATCTGCTCACGCAGGCTGTTCATAGAGCAGTCGGGCCCCGGCGACTCGGGCTCCGGTCCCCCGAGCACGGGCATGATGGCACGGCGCACCGCCACGAAGCGAGGGCCGTCGTTCTCCCCGGAGGAGGACACGGCAGGTGGGTCACCGAGAAGCGTGGTCAGCTCCACACCGAGACCATTCGCTAGGGCATGCAGCGTGGGGAGACGCGCCGAATGCTTCCGTCCCTGTTCGAGCTGACGGATGACATCAACGGATACGCCGGATCGCTCGGCCAGCTCTTCTTGTGTGAGGGAGGCCAGACGGCGCAGGCGGCGCAGAGTTTTCCCCAGGGCTTCGTTTGCCACGCTGTCACGGTACGCCTGCCGTGCTCAGGACAGAGCGCCGATGACGCCGCCGCTCGCACGCTAGTGCTGTGACCGCATAGGTTCGCCGGTTCGTATGCCTTACAGGTTGTTCGCATAGAAGCTGACGAGTCGTTCGACGGCAGCGTCGACGTATTCGGGTTCGTCGTACATCTCGTAGTGGCCAGCGCCGTCGATCACCATGAGGTCGACGGGGTTGGGGGCCAGCTTCCACAGCTGCATGCCGGTGTCGTAGGAGCCGGTGTTGCCGATGCGTCCGGCGAGGATGACCTGGAGTGGTTGGGTCATGAGCTGATCGGCCAGGTGGAACGCGTCGTAACCCAGCAGGTGGGAGTCGCTACGCAAGAGGCGCCGGTTCGTGGAGTGCTCGTTACCGCCGCGCTCGGTGCGGTAGTAGGTGATGGCCTGAGTGGTGTCGATGTCGGTCAGGCCCGCTGCCGTGGCGTCCTCGAGGGTGTCGGGCAGCCAGTTTACGCGGGTCGTCTCGCCGGAGCGGGCCTCTTCGGTGCGTGCGTCCGCGAGGGCGCCGAGTGCTGCGGCCGGACCGTCGGGCTGGAAGCTGCGGAATGAGGCGCCGATGTTGACGGGGACGACCGTGCCGACCGCGTTGATGCGGTGGTCCGTGCGGGCGGTGTGCACGGCGTAGCCTCCACCGGCGCAGATACCGAGGACGCCGATGCGCTGCGGGTCGATGCCGGGGGTCGTGGTGAGCACGTCGATGGCGTAGGAGATGTCCTCACCTCGGCGGTAGGGGTCTTCGAGGTCGCGGGGCTCGCCCTCGCTCTGGCCCTGATGGGCGGGGTCGAGGACGAGCGCCGCGATGCCGCGGGCGGCGAGACGGGAGGCGTAGTTGGCGCCGATCTGCTCCTTCACACTGCTGCCTGGGGTGGAGAGCACCACGGCGCGCAGCGGTGCGCTGCTGTCGGCGTTGTCGGGCAGGTGGAGGTTCGCGGCGAGGTTGATGGGGCCGCGCGGGATCGTGAGGTGCTGGATCATGCCTGGCTTCCTTCGTGAGATTATTGTTCCATAGGAGTCCAGTACAAAACAATATCTTGTACGATCTGAAACTAATACGAAACCGTATCACCTGGATGGAGGGTCGATGTCAGTCGACGGGGCGCAGCTGTGGACGCTGAACCAGCGGCTGCTGGGTGCTGTGATGGATGCCTGCACGGGGGAGCTGGCCGAGCTCGGGTTGGAGACGAAGGAGTTCTTCGTCCTGGCCGAGGTGGAGGCATCGCCGTACCCGGCTGAGATCGCGACTGCGCTGCTGCTGCCCAAGGCGAGCGTGACGGTCTACGTTCGCAACCTCGTCGCCAAGGGCTTTGTCCGCCGCGAGATCGACGAGGCGGACTTGCGGCGTCATCGGCTCGTGCTCACCGCTGAGGGCACGCAAGCACGCGATCGAGCACTTGCAGCTCTCGCGGCGGAGTACGACCGCAGGTTGGCGAGGGTCACCCCCCAGGACCGCGTTGAGCTGCAACGCATCCTCAAAGCGATGCTCGCCTCGCCCGCGTCAGGCCGTATGCGCGAGTGATTCGTCTGTCCGGTGCTCTGCTGCACGTTCGGGCCGCGACCGCATGGATTCGCCAGATCGTTCAGGTTGCGACGGCAAGGGACGTCCGCCCCAGCGGATACCCTTCTCGCTTCGGACGCGGGCACGTTCGCGACGCTGCGCCGCGAGGATGTCGGGGGCGGGTGTTGGTGTTTCGCCAGCGCAGGTAGGCGTGCAGGGCCCGGGTTTGCACGCTGTGGTTGCGGTGGTTGGAGTTGGCGATCGTGAACTGCCGCAGTGGCCCGAAATGGGCTTCGATCGGGTTGGCCCACGAGGCGTAGGTCGGGGTGAAGCACAGCTCGACGCGGTTCTTCTTCGCCCAGCGACGGATCTTGTCGCCTTTGTGGGCGGACAGGTTGTCCAGGATGACGTAGATCGGGGCGCCGTCCGGGCGCGCGGCCCGGATCGACCTCAGTGCGGCCAGGATGTTCACCGCACCCTTCTTGCGGCGGTTGACGCCCCACAGCCGGTCGTCGCCGACGGAATAGCAGCCGTGGAAGTACCGCACCCCGTGGGTGCGGTGGTAGGTCGCGGGATGGCGCTCGGGGTGACCGGCGGGAGCCCAGCCGGCCCCGGCGGTGGGGCGGATGCCGGGCGGCCCGAACTCGTCGAACGCGAACACGCGGTCCGCGAAGCGTTCCAGCACCTTCTCGATGCGGTCCAGCTTGGCGTCACGCTCGGGGTCGGGCGACTCCTTCCAGGTTTTGGTGCGCTGGAAGGTGATGCCGCGGCGGGCGAGCAGGCACCGCAATGCCTCGCGGCCGATCCGGATCACACGGCCGTGCACCTTCCGCAGGTAGGCGGCGAGTTTACGGATCGACCAGCGGGTGAAGGGCTGGCCGAGCTTGGTCGGGCGGGTGGTGGCCGTCTGGACGACGAAGTCCTCGTCGTCAGGACTGAGCAGGCGGGGACGGCTTCCCGCCCAGCGAGGGTCCAGGCAGGCCAGGCCGATCTCGTTGAACCGGTGGATCACGTCGCGGACGGTGTCCTCGTCAGCCTGAACCAGCTTCGCGATCACCGGGACCCGGTTTCCGCCGGCCGAGGCCAACAACATCATCGCGCGCCGGTATCGCACCGAGCTGGTGCTGCCCCGGCGCACGATCTGCTGCAGCTTCTGCCCCTCCTGGTCGGTCAATCTGCGCACACGGACAGGCTCAGCCACCACACCCCCGACGGTTGGGTCGGACGTCTCCGGACATCCAACCGCTGGAACCGCCGACCCGGCGAACCTTCCCGGTCAGAGCACTAGGCAGCGCCGTTCGCGTACAGCCCACGGAGATGGCGGCTCAGCCGGTCCTCAAGCGCATCGAGCGCCGTCCGCGCTGCGGCCGCATCCCGGTGCGGCCCCAGCCACTCCAGCACGCTGGCGGCAAGTTCGCGGTCTTCAAGCCGGGCGATGTGGGCACGGAGATGCAGCGCGGATACCGTGGCCGTTGCCCGGAATCGCTCACTCGGTCTGGCCCTGTGAGGCAGCTCGTTAGCGGCCATGCTGCCTTCAAGCGCGTGCTGTATCTCCATGATCGCTTCCCGCTGTAGAGTCGCCCGCTCGGCGGCCAGACGGACCTTCGCTTCCTCCTGCGCGAGCAGCCGGTCACGCCGGAGGGTGCGGGTGTCAGACAGCTTCTGCCCGAGCAACGTGCCGAGACTTCCCAGGACGAACACCGACCAGAGGCGCAATTGTTCTCCACCATTCCATCAACGGATCGTACGCAGGGCCAGGAGCTGTGGGGCCCTGATCGGTAGTAGCGGGCCCGCTGAGCTTGATCGTCGCGTAGACGGGCGGTGCGCTGAGGCTTCCGGTCCGCGCTGCCTCAGCGACGCTGAGGGTGGGGGCGCTGGGCGGGGACGTGGAGTTGTGAGAGATCACAGTGAAGGCCCCGCACCGCTTTCGCAGTACAGGGCCTCTCACCTGGTGTTTCCCAGTGCGCCGCCAGGGACTCGAACCCCGGACCCGCTGATTAAGAGTCAGCTGCTCTAACCAACTGAGCTAGCGGCGCCCGCGAGGAAAATCCTACCGCTGTCGCGGGGGTGCTCGCGACCACCGCCGGGGCCGTCAGATCGACAGGGACAGCAGCACCGGCCCGGCCTTCTCGTTGAGCTTGCGGGCGGCCGAGCGCAGCCGGTGGGCGTGCTGGAGCGGCATGGACACCGCGAGACAGCCCACCGAGGCGCCCGCGGTGAGCGGGACGGCCGCGCACACCGTGCCGATCGCGTACTCCTGGAGGTCGAGGACCGGGACGGTGGGCGGCTGGCTGTCGAGCTGCGAGAACAGCGCCCGTTCGCTGGTGGTCGTGCGGGAGGTCAGCCGGATCGTCTTGTGCCGGGAGAGGTGGTCGCGGCGGCCGTCGTGGTCGAGCTGGGTGAGCAGCGCCTTGCCGACGGCGCTGGCGTGCGCCGCGGCCTTGAAGTCCACCCACTCGGTGACCGGCGGCGCCGTCGGACCGGCGGCGAACTGGGTGATCTTGACCTCGCCGTCGAGGTACCGGCTGATGTAGACGGCGGCGCCGAGGTCGTCCCGCAGTTCGACGAGCTTGTCCTGCAACCGGCCGCGCAGCACCCGCTGGTGGCCGCCGGACTCGCTGAGCCGGGCCAGCGCCTCCCCGATGACGTAGCTGCCGTCGTGCAGCCGCTGGAGGTAGCCCTCGTCCCGGAGCATGGCGAGGAGGTGGGCGAGCTGGGCGGGCGGCAGGCCGGTGCGGCGGGCGAGGCCGTCCTCGGCGATGCCGTCGCCGTGCCGGCTGACCGCCTCCAGCAGTCGCAGTGCGTTCTGCACCGAACGGAACGGTACGGCCGGTACGGGCTTCGGCGCCACGGTGTCCCCCTTGGAGGTTGTGACCGCTTGCGTGGTGACCGACCGCGTCGGGACTGTCGCGTCAGGTCACGCACGTACGTATCACGATAGCCGCCTAAGGCCCGGTGCGGACCACCCGTTGCGCGGATCGGCATATGACGCCGGTCTGGGCCGCCGGGCGGCGGACGAGGAGGGACACCACGGCGGCCAGGCCGCACAGCGCTCCGACGGCGGCCCACAGCACGTCGTAACTGCCGAAGACGTCCCTGGCCACCCCGCCGAGGAAGGCCGTCGCCGCGGCGCCGAGCTGGTGGCCGGCGCTGACCCAGCCGAAGACGACGGCACTGTCCGCGCCGAAGTGCTCCCGGCACAGCGCGAGGACCGGCGGCACGGTGGCGAGGTCCAGCAGGCCGAACAGGACGACGAAGCCCACCATCGGGGGCCGCACCTCGGGAGCCAGCAGCACCGGCAGACTCACGAGCAGCACCCCGCGTCCGGCGAAGTACGCGGCGAGCAGCCGGCGGGGGTCGCTCCGGTCGGTGAGCCAGCCGGAGGCGACGGTGCCGCCGATGTTGCACAGGCCGATCGCCGCCAGCAGCGTGGCCGCGACCGTGACCGGCATGCCGTGGTCGTGCGCGGCAGGGGTGAAGTGCGTCCACAGCACGCCGTTGGTGGAGGCCCCGCAGGCGGCGAAGGCGGCGGTCAGCAGCCAGAACGCGCCGCCGCGCGCGGCGGTCCGCAGGACGCGCAGGGCGCGCCGGGCGGCCCCGGGGACGGGCGCGGGCCGGGGCACGGGCGCGGTGGCGCCGTAGGGCGCGAGGCCCGCGTCGGCGGGGTGGTCGCGCAGCAGGGCGACGGCCGGCGGCAGGACCGCGAGGGCGGCCAGTGCGACGGTGACGACGGCGGGACGCCAGCCGTGGTGGTCGGTGATCCACGCGAGCCCGGGCAGGAACACGGTCTGGCCGACCACGCCGGCGGAGGCCAGGAGTCCGGTCGCCAGTCCCCGGCGGCGGACGAACCACCGCTGGGTGACGGTCGCGGCGAAGGCCATCGCCAGCGAGCCGGTGCCCAGTCCGACGAGCAGCCCCCAGTAGAGGGTCAGCTGCCAGGCGGCCGTCATCAGCGGGGTGAACGCCGCGCCGGTGGCCATGGTGGCCAGGGCGGCGGCGGCGACACGGCGGATGCCGAAGCGGTCCATGAGCGCGGCGGCGAAGGGCGCCGTCAGCCCGTAGAGGACCATGTTCACCGACACGGCGAAGCCGATCGAGCCGCGCGACCAGCCGAACTCCCGGTGCAGCGGGTCGACCAGCAGTCCCGGCAGGGCGGAGAGCGCGCCGGTGACGGTGATGGTGAGCGCGGCGACGGCGGCCACCCACCAGGCGGGGTGCACGCGCGGCGTCCGCCGCCCGGACGCGGGACGGGGAGCGGCCCCGGGTTCCGGGCCGGGCGCGGGTCCCTGGCCGGTTACGGGGTCCGGGCCGGGGGTCCGTGCCGGGGGCGGCTTCGGGCCCGGCTCCGGGTCCGGGCGGGGGTCGGCTTCGCGGCAGAGCGTCATGGCACCGATCCTGCGCGGCTGTCCGGCGCCGGACGAGTGGCCCGATGGCCAGGGTGTGAAAGAATCGGGCCATGACGCCTTCCCCCGAGAACGGCACGCACGACGGCACGCGCAACGGCACGCACGGCGGGACGGCCCGCGCGGACGGCCGCGGCGGGCGGCCGCACCGGGTGGCCGTCCTCGCCCGCCCCGGCCTGCTCCCGGTCGAACTGGGCATAGTCCACCGGCTGTTCCGCACCGCCGAGTCGCCCGGCGGTGCCCCGCTGTACGAGGTGGTGACCTGCGCCGTCACCCCCGGAGAGCTGCGGACGGAGGCCGACGTCACCATCGGCGTCTCCCACGGCCCGCAGGCGCTCGCCGAGGCGGACACCGTCGTCGTCCCGGCCGCCGACGGCGACTACACCCGCACCGACCCCCGGCTGGAGGACGGGCTGGCCGGTGCGCTGGCCCGCGTCCGGCCCGGCACCCGGATCGCCTCGATCTGCACCGGCGCCTTCGTCCTCGCGGCGGCCGGGCTGCTGGACGGGCGCCGGGCCACGACGCACTGGCGCTCGGCCGGACACTTCCGCTCCCTGTTCCCGGCCGTCCGCCTCGACCCGGACGTCCTCTACACCGACGAGGGCGACGTGCTGACCTCGGCCGGGGTGGCCGCCGGGATCGACCTGTGCCTCCACATGATCCGCAGCGACCACGGCGCGGCGGTGGCCAACGACGTGGCCCGCCGGTCGGTCGTGCCGCCGCACCGGGAGGGCGGCCAGGCCCAGTTCATCCGGCATCCGGTGCCCCGGGAGCAGGCGGGTTCGACGCTGCGCGCCCGGACGTGGGCGGTGCAGCGGCTGGACCAGCCGGTGGCGCTGCGCGAACTGGCCGCGCGGGAGGCGATGAGCGTGCGCACGTTCACCCGGCGGTTCCGGGACGAGGTGGGCGTCTCGCCGGGGCAGTGGCTGGCCCAGCAGCGCCTCCAGCGGGCCCGGCAGCTCCTGGAGGAGAGCGACCTGCCGGTGGAGCGCGTCGCGGCCGACGCGGGGTTCGGCACGGCCGCGTCCCTGCGCCAGCACTTCGCCGCGGCGCTCGGCGTCTCCCCGAGCGCCTACCGGGCGACGTTCCGCGCGCCCCGGGACGGCTTCACCCCGGCGGACGCCGCCGGGCGCGGGAACGGCTGAGCGCGCGGCGCCGGTTGCTGCCGGGCCGCGCGCTCACGCCGTGTGGGGGGCGGCGCGGCCCGCTCAGAGGATCGCGCTCAGGAACTCGCGGGTGCGCTCCTGGTCCGGGTCGTTGAAGATCTTCTCCGGCGGCCCCGACTCGATCACCCGGCCCTCGTTGAACATGAGCACGTCGTCCGAGATGTCCCGGGCGAAGTTCATCTCGTGCGTCACGCAGAGCATGGTGATGTCGGTGGTGTGGGCGATGTCGCGGAGCACGTCGAGCACGCCCGCCACCAGCTCGGGGTCGAGGGCGGAGGTGACCTCGTCCAGCAGCAGCACCTGCGGGCGCATGGCCAGGGCGCGGGCGATGGCCACGCGCTGCTGCTGCCCGCCGGAGAGCTGGAGCGGGTACTTGTCGATGTGCTCGGTCAGGCCCACCAGCTCCAGCAGCTCGCGGGCGCGCTGCTCGGCCTCGTCCTTGGGCATGCCGAGCACGTGCACCGGGGCCTCGGTGATGTTGCGCAGCACCTTCATGTTGGGGAAGAGGTTGAACTGCTGGAAGACCATGCCGATCTTCTTGCGGACCTCGCGGACGTGCTTCTCCCCCGCCGGCACCAGCTTGTCGCCGCGCCGCTCGTGGTTGAGGTAGTCACCGTCCACCGTGATCGTGCCCTCGTCGGGCTCCAGCAGCGTCATGAGCAGCCGCAGGATCGTCGTCTTGCCGGAGCCGGAGGGGCCGATCAGCGTCACGTGCTTGCCCGCCGAGACGCTGAACTCCAGCCGGTCCAGGACGACGTTGTCGCCGAACCGCTTCGTCACGTTGTCGAAGCGGATCAGCTCGTCGCCGGCCGCGCGGCTGTTCGGGCTTTCCTCGGGGCTGGGGGTGGTGTCACTGGACAAGACGACGCTCCAGGGCTCGGATCAGAAGAGAGGCCGGGTAGGCGATGAGGATGAAGGCGACGCCGACGACCGTGTACGCCTCGAAGGTGAAGGTCAGGTTGGAGAAGGCGCGGGCCTCGCCGAGCATCTCGAAGGCACCGATGACGGCGATCATCGGCGAGTCCTTCAGCATGGCGACGACGTAGTTGCCCAGCGCCGGGATCACCCGGCGGATCGCCTGGGGCAGGATCACCGACGTCCACGTGCGCCTGCGCGGCAGGCTGAGCGCGGTGGCGGCCTCCCACTGCCCGGACGGGACACCCTCGATGCCCGCCCGGTAGACCTCGGCGGTGTACGTCGAGTAGTGCAGCCCGAGGCCGATGACGCCGGTGGCGAGCGGGGACATGGAGATCCCGAACTCGGGCACGACGTAGAAGAGGAAGAAGAGCTGCACCAGCAGCGGGGTGTTGCGGATGAACTCCGTCACCGCGGTCACCGGCCAGCTGATCAGCTTGCGCGGGGAGCGCTGCGCGATGGCCCACACGAGGCCGAGCGCGAACGCGATGAGGCTGCCGAGCACCAGCGCCTGGAGCGTGACGAGCACGCCGTCCCAGAAGCTCGGCATGAAGTCGCTGACGACGTCCCAGTTCCAGTTCATCCCTGGCCTCCCGCCGCGGTCGCCCGGGCCTGTGCGCTCTCACCGCGGGGGCTGAGCTTGCGGGTCACGGTGCTGAGCAGCCCCGGCTTGTCCGGGCCCTGCCCGATGCCCGCCTTGGCCTTCCGCTCCACCGCGCGCATGATCCGGGTGAAGACGAACGCCAGGACGAAGTAGGAGAACAGCAGCAGCGTGTAGGCCGGTGCGCTCTCGTTGGTGGCCAGCCGGGAAAGGTTCCCCGCGAAGGTCATGTCCGCGACCGAGATGACGGAGACCAGCGCGGTCCCCTTCAGCAGCTCGATCAGCAGGTTGTTGAACGGCGGGACCATTTCCGGCCACGCCTGCGGCAGTTCGATGCGGCGCAGCCGCTGGCCCCGGGTGAAGCTGAGGGCGATGCCCGCCTCGCGCTGGGCGGTGTCGACCGACGCGAGGGCGCCGCGCACGATCTCGGACCCGTAGGCGCCGTAGGTCAGGCCCAGCGCCAGGACTCCGGCGAACATGGGCACGAACTGCCAGCCGAACATCAGCGGGAAGGCGAACGCCGTCCACAGCATGAAGACCAGCGCGGAGGTGCCGCGGAAGATCTCGAAGTAGGCGCCGGAGACGAAGCGGACGATCCACCAGCGCGAGGTGCGGGCGATGCCGGACACGAAGGCGACGAAGGCGGCCAGCGCGGCGCTGTAGACGGTGACCTGGATGGTGATCCAGACGCCCGGCAGGAACCACTCGGTGAAGATGCCGGAACTCATGAGCACAGCTCCTCGGCGGTGAGGTCGGTCATCTCGTCGATGGTGAAGCCGTAGGGGCTGACGATCTTCAGCAGCTCCTCGTAGTCGTTCTCCTTGAGCTTGTGCAGCTCCTTGTTGAAGGCGTCCCGCAGGTTCTTCTCGGAGAGCCGGAAGGCGAAGCCGCCGGCACCGTAGGCGGGCTCGCCGTCCACGACGGGCTGGAACGGCTCGGTGGACTCCGCCCGCGCGCTGTCCTCGGCGGCTCCGGCGACGGTGACGTTCGTGCCCACGAAGGCGTCCACCCGGCCCTGGACCACCGCGTCGAGCCCGGCGACCTGGTCGGGCAGGACGAGCACGTTGATGCCGTGGGCCTCGGCGTAGGCCACCTGGGCGTACGCCTCGCCGCTCGCCAGCCGCAGCCCCTGGTCGGCGACGTCCTGGTAGGTGCGGATGTTGTGCGGGTTCCCCTTGCGCACGATGAAGGCGTCGAGCATGAGGTAGTCCGGGTCGGCGAAGAGGACCTGCTCGCACCGGGTGGGATTGATGTACATCCCGGCTGACACCACGTCGAACTGCTGCGCCTTCAGCCCGGGGATCAGGGCGCTGAACTCGGTCGGCACCGGTTCGACGTTCGGCACGCCGAGCCGTTCGAAGACGACCTTGGCGATGGCCGGCGCCTCGCCCGCCGCGTCGCCCTTGGAGTTGATGAAGCCGAACGGCGGCTCGTTGGCGATGCCGATGCGGACGGTGCCGCGGTCCCGCAGCCGCTCCAGCAGGCTGCCGCCCTCCACCCGCCCTTCCTCGGGCATCCGGCTGCACCCGGCGGCTCCCAGGACGCCGAACGCCGCCGCGCCGCTGAGCAGGGCGCGACGGCTGATCGGGCTGCCCCCGGCACCGCCGGAGGAGCGCAATGTCTGAAATGTTCTCGGTGGTCGAGCCATGGGCGCGCAGCTACCCCAATCCTGTGAAGATATGCGGATCTTTTCCAGCCGGTGATACCTCCGTTGCCGTCCCGCGCCCGTACGGCTCTCCGCAGGGCCCCCCAAGGGCAGAGTGGGAACATGGCGAACGGACCAACGACCACGGTGGACGACGCACTCCTCACGGCGGCCTGGCGTCCCGGCGGGCGCCCCGACGGGCGGCGCGCCGTCCTCGGGCTGGCCGGGCCGCCCGGCGCGGGCAAGTCGACGCTGGCCCGCGCGCTCGTGGCCGGGCTCACCGCCCGGCACGGCGCCGGGTCGGCCGGGTACGTGCCGCTGGACGGCTTCCACCTGTCCAACGCCCAGCTCGCCCGGCTCGGGCTCACGGCCCGCAAGGGCGCGCCGCCGACCTTCGACGTCGCCGGGTACGCCGCCCTGCTGGCCCGGCTCACGGCCCCGCCCCCGCCGGGCGTCCCCGCCGAGGTCTACTGCCCGGACTTCGACCGCGTCCTGGACGAACCGGTCGCCGCGCGCCACGTCATCGGGCCGGACGTCCGGGTCGTGGTGACCGAGGGCAACTACCTCGCCTGCGACCTGCCCGGCTGGGCGGCGGCCCGGGCCCACATCGACGAACTCTGGTACGTCGACGCCCCGGCCGCCGTGCGGCACACGCGCCTGGTGGACCGCCACCGGCCGGGCGGGCAGGACGCCGCTGCGGCCCGGGAGCGGGTCCGCGCGAACGACGGCCCCAACGGCGGCCTCGTGGAGGCGTCGCGCTCCGCGCCCTGGGTCGCCCGCGTGGTGCACGGCTCCGGGACGCCCTGACCCCGGGGCGCCGGGGTGACGGGTGACGGGGACGTGACCGGCGGGGCGCCCGGGAGGTGCCGGGGCACCTCCCGGGATCGGGTAAACTCGGGGAAGCGCCGGTCACCGCACCGGCGCGGGCGCCGCTAGCTCAGTTGGTTAGAGCAGCTGACTCTTAATCAGCGGGTCCGGGGTTCGAGTCCCTGGCGGCGCACCGTCGGCGGAGGCCCCTCGCAGTGAGCGAGGGGCCTCCGTCGTGTCCCCCCCCCCGTCCGCCGGGGCCGCGCGGGGCCCGGCGCGATCCCGGGTCGAGGCCCGCGCGAGGCGCGCCTGCCACGGTGGCCCGCACGCTCGGGAACGGAAGGGGCGGACGATGCGAGACGCGGGCCTGCGCGAACGGCGCGGCAGTACACCCGTCCGGGTGACGGGCGTCAACGAGTGGACGTGGGCACTGCGGGCCAATTTCGGCACCGCTCCCGGCCCTCGGACCGGGACCCGGCGCGGCCGTTCCGCCGCCTCGCCCGTCGTCGTGCCGGGTGGGAACCGGTGTGCATGCGCACACCGGTTCGCGGGCACTCGGTGTCACCCGGAAACGGACCGGCGCGGTCCGGTCGCGCGGGGCTCAGCGCTCGCGCACACTGATCCCTACCGCGCTGGATGACACGCCTGGCCGAGGAGGGACGCGTGCGGGGCATACGCCACGGCGAGCCGCGAGGGCACCGCATGCCCGGACCCCGGCCCCTCCTCCGGGCTGCTCGACTCCGGACGACGGCCGCGCACCGCGACGGCCCCCGGCGGAGTGCCCTGCCTGAACGCTGTCGAGGGAGTTGACCCACGTGACGCTGACCGACGTGAACCTGAACCAACCGCCCCCCGCGGTGAGCGCTCCGTCGCCGGTGCCGTCCGCCGCACCGGAGCCCGCCGCGCCGGAGCCCGCCGTGGCGCCGTCCGCCGCCGCCCGCGCCGAGACCGCCCTCACGCCCTCGGCCCCGGCGCTGCTCGCCGGGGAGGACGACGCGCACACCGCCGAACCGCACATCTGGCGCGGCATCAACTGACGCACCGACGTCCGCGGCCCCCGGGGGCCGCGGACGTCCGGCCCTCCGGCGCGGCGGGTCCGGCCGTCAGGCGCCCCCGGCCAGTTCGAGCGCGTACTCGTGGTACCAGTCACCGGCCGGCGGTCCGCCCTTGCAGGTTCCGTCGGACTCGCCCGGCCGCTTCACCCACAGGTAGGCGTCGACCAGTTCCTCCCCGGTGTCCGCCGTCGGCTCCTCGCCGAGCGCCCGGCCCGGCGGGTTGCACCACGCCTCCGCGTCGCCCGCGCCCTCGGCGGGGCCGTTGCCGTTGCGGCTGGTGTCGATCACGAACGGCTTCCCGCCGACCATCGCGGACAGCCGCCTGCCGTAGGCGATGTTCGCCTCGGTGGTCTCGTAGTTGGAGACGTTGAGCGAGAAGCCGTCCGCCTGCCCGATCCCGGCCCGCCGCAGCGGTTCCACCATGCCCTGGGCGTCCCGCACCCAGCGCGGATTGCCCGCGTCCAGGTAGACCCGGGTGTCCGGCAGCCCGGCCAGCTTGCCCACGGCCTCGCTGAGCAGGGCGTACTGCTCCTCGTGCAGCCCGGCCGGGACGCATCCGGGCTGGAGGAGGTGCGGCAGCGCGTCGGGCTCCAGGACGATCCACGCCTCGCGGTCGCCGATGCCCGCGACGATCTGGTCGATCCACTCCCGGTAGGCGTCCGCGTCCCGGGCGCCGCCCTGCGAGTACTGGCCGCAGTCGCGGTGGGGGATGTTGTAGAGGACCAGCAGCGCGGCCTGCCCGGCCTCCTCGGCGGCCCCGGTGATGCGGGCGGTCTGCTCCTGCGGCTCCTCCGTGCCCACCCACTCCCCGGCGGGCTGGGCGGCGATCTGCTCGACGAGCTCCGCCTCCTTGGTGAGGCCCGCGTCCCGGAGCGCGACGAGCGCGCGGGCCGCCCGGCCCTCCGGGTTGACCCAGAAGGACGCGCCGGAGCCGTGGACGTCCCGCGCGGCCTCCTTCCCGGGCGCGTCACCGCCCCCGTCGCCGTCCTGGGAACAGGCCGAGGAACAGGCCGCCAGGAGCAGCGCCGCGCCCAGCGCGGCCGTGCCCGCCCGGAGCCGGGCGCGTGCACCGTGCCACCGGCGGCCGGCGTCAGTGCCGTACATCCACTCTCCCTCGAAGACGGTGGGGACCGGTCGGAGACGGCGTTCCCGCCCCCGCGCGGACGGGTGTGCCGCGGGAGCCCGGCCGCCTCATGCGGAACCGCCTCCCGTCAGGTAGGCGGAGACGACCACGTTGGCGCTGTAGCGGCGCTCCTCGCGGTCGAACGTGCCGCCGCAGGTGATCAGGCGCAGCTCGGCCCGTCCGGCGTGCCGCTCCCCGTACACCCGTTCGGGGTCGAAGGCGTCGCGCTCGACCTGCTCGACGTCCTCCACCGTGAACTCGGCGACGGTGCCGTCCGCCCGGGTCACCGACACCCGCGCGCCGCGCTCCAGCGTGCTCAGCCCGTAGAAGACGGCCTCGTCCTCCTCGGTGTCCACGTGGCCGACGAGCAGCGCGGCCCCCGCCTCGCCGGGGGCCGGGCCGCCCGCGTACCAGCCGACGGTGTCGGCCTCGCTCAGCGGCGGCGGGTCCACGGCGCCCTGCGCGTCCAGGCCGCGCGGGACGACGACGGCCCGCACGTCGAGCGCGCCGACCGTGACGCGCTGCGGTGCGGGCGAGCCGTCCAGTGGCGCGACGGCGGGTGGCAGCGGACGGGTGGACGCCGCGGCCCGCCCCGGCTGCCCGGACTGGGCGGCGGGACGGGCGGCGTCACCGGCGGCGGGGCCGAGGCCGTCCTCGGTGACGTCCTTGCCCCACAGCCACAGCGCCAGCAGGAGCACGACCCACGCCGTGCCCGTCATGAGCCGCCCGGTGTTCGAGGGCCGCACCTCGCCGGACACGGCGGTCAGGCGGCGGCGCCGCGCCGGGCGGCGCTCCGGCGCCGCAGCACCACGTACCCGGCCAGGCCCACGGCGGCGGCGCCCAGCGTCAGGGAGCCGCCGGAACCGCCGCCGTCGGCGTCCGGGGCGGTGCCGCCGCCCCCGGCGCGGACGGGGGCCACGGGTTCGGTGTGGCGTTCCTTGCCGCCCGGGGCGCCGCCGACGACGAAGACCGAAGCCTGCGCGACGTCCTTGCGCAGCTCTCCGGCCCCGTCCTGGCAGTCGACGGTGACGCGGTACGGGCCCGGCTCGGCCGTGGCGCGGACGGCGGCGTCGGCGCCCAGCGCGCCCTGCGCCACGGGGGTGAGCGCGACGTCCGCGACGAACGCCCGGGAGCGGGCGACGCCCTTCGCGCCGTCGCAGACGGCGGCCCGGACGCTGACCTGCCCGCCCGCGCGGACCTTCGCGGGGGTGACGACGACCGAGCCCGCCGGGTCCGGGGCCCGTACGCCGTCCGCGGCGGCGGGCAGTGCCCCGGCCGCGCAGAGCGCGGTGGCGGCGAGCGTCAGCAGCCCGGTACGGAACGTCACCTCGGTGGTGCGTGCGCTGGTCATGGGAACCTCCGGCTCGTTGCTTCGAAGGTTCCCCGTCCGGCGCCGGTGCCGCACGCCGGGCGCCGCCGAACGGGTCGCGGCGGCGGGCGGGCGCGGCGGCCGGGCCGGGCCCGGCCGCGGGACCGGCGCCGGGCGGGTCAGATGCGCTCGACGAGGTCCGCGATGGAGTCCACGACGGTGCCGGGCCGGAACGGGTGGCGCTCGACCTCCTCCGTGCGGGTGAGCCCGGTGAGCACGAGGAACGTCTCCATGCCCGCCTCCAGACCGGCCAGCACGTCGGTGTCCATGCGGTCGCCGATCATCGCGCTCGTCTCGCTGTGCGCGCCGATCTGGTTGAGCCCGGCGCGCATCATGAGCGGGTTGGGCTTGCCGACGAAGTACGGGTCGCGCCCGGTGGCCTTGGTGATGAGGGCGGCGACCGAACCGGTGGCCGGAAGCGGCCCCTCGGCCGAGGGGCCCGTCTCGTCGGGGTTGGTGGCGATGAAGCGGGCGCCGTTGTTGATGAGCCGGATGGCCTTCGTCAGCGCCTCGAAGCTGTAGGTGCGGGTCTCGCCGAGCACGACGTAGTCGGGGCGGGTGTCGGTGAGGATGTAGCCGATGTCGTGCAGCGCGGTGGTGAGCCCGGCCTCGCCGATGACGTAGGCGGTGCCGCCGGGCCGCTGGTCGTCCAGGAACTTCGCGGTGGCCAGGGCGGAGGTCCAGATGTTCTCCACCGGCACCTCCAGCCCCATGCGGGACAGCCGGGCGTGCAGGTCGCGGGGGGTCTGCATCGAGTTGTTCGTCAGCACCAGGAACGGCCGGCCGGATTCCGTCAGCCGCTTGATGAAGGAGTCGGCTCCCGGGATGGGCACCCCTTCGTGGATCAGCACCCCGTCCATGTCGGTGAGCCATGACTCGATGGGCTTGCGCTCTGCCACTGCCGAACTCCTGCCGTCACACTGCGGGACGCCTTCAGCCTAATGGGCGCCGGGCTGCGGCCGTCCGGCCAGCCGAGGGGTGGGACGGCGGGCGGGCGGGCGAGGTGAGCCGGCCGGGGCAGGCCAGGGGGCGAAGGGCGCCCGGGGGACGGCGCGGGGGTGGCACGTAGCATGGCGGAAGATCGTCCACGCGGGAGGCACATCGTGAACGCACGCCCCACCGGCACCCTGCGCGTCGGGCTCGTCGGCTACGGCCTGGCCGGGTCCGTCTTCCACGCGCCGCTCATCGCGGCGACCCCGGGGATGGCCCTGGACACCGTCGTCACCTCCAGTCCCGAACGGGCCGGGCAGGCGCGCGAGGAGTATCCCGGCGTGCACGTCGCCGCCGACGCCGACGCCCTGTTCGAACGGGCCGACGGGCTCGACCTCGTGGTGGTCGCGTCCCCCAACCGCACCCACGTGGCGCTCGCGGAACGGGCGCTGCGCGCCGGTCTGCCGGTCGTCGTGGACAAGCCCCTGGCGGCCACGGCCACCGAGGCCGAAGCGCTGGCCGCCCTCGCCGAGGAGCGGGGCCTGCTGCTGTCCGCGTTCCAGAACCGCCGCTGGGACAACGACTTCCTCACCCTGCGCGGCCTGCTGGAGCGGGGCGAGCTGGGCGAGGTGTACCGCTTCGAGTCGCGGTTCGAGCGGTGGCGGCCGAAGCTCAAGGGCGGCTGGCGGGAGTCCGGTGACCCGGCCGACGTCGGCGGGCTGCTCTACGACCTCGGCAGCCACCTGGTGGACCAGGCGCTGACGCTGTTCGGCCCGGCCGCCACCGTCTACGCCGAGTCCGACGCGCGCCGCGCGGTCGGCGGCGCGGACGACGACACGTTCATCGCCATCGTCCACACCGGGGGCGTGCGCTCCCACCTGTGGGCGAGCGCCACCGCCGCGCAGCTCGGCCCGCGCCTGCGGGTGCTGGGCAGCACCGCCGCCTACGTCAAGTACGGCCTGGACCCGCAGGAGAACGCCCTGCGGGCGGGTGAACGTCCGCGGGGCGGCGCCTGGGGCGTGGAGCCCGATTCGGCCTGGGGCACGCTCGGTACCCCCGAGGAGGGCCGGACGGTGCCGACGGTGGACGGCGACTACCCGGCGTACTACGCGGCGGTGGCCGACGCCCTGGCCTCCGGCCCCGGCGGGACGCCGCCGGTCACGGCGCTGGAGGCGGCGGCGACCCTGCGCGTGCTGGAGGCCGCCCGCGCCTCGGCCGCCCGCGGCGTCACCGTCACCCTGGCCTGACCGCCCCGCCCGCCGGTCCGGGCCGCCGTGCGGTCCGGACCGGCGGGCGGGCGGCTCCGGTGCTGACGCCCGGTACTACGCCGCCTCGAACCGCTGGCGCTGGCGGCCGAGCCCGGCCACCTCCAGCTCCACCACGTCACCGGCGCGCAGGAACGGCTTCGGGCAGGGCTGCCCGTGGGCCACGCCCGCCGGGGTGCCGGTGTTGATGACGTCCCCGGGCCGCAGCACCATGAAGCGGCTCACGTACCGGACGACCTCGGCGACGGGGAAGACCTGGTCGGCCGTGCTGCCGTCCTGCCGCAGTTCGCCGTTCACCCACAGCCGCAGGCGCAGCGCCTGCGGGTCGGGCACCTCGTCGGCGGTGACGAGCCAGGGCCCGAGCGGGTTGAACGTCTCGCAGTTCTTGCCCTTGTCCCACTGGCCGCCGCGCTCCAGCATGAACGCCCGCTCGGAGACGTCGTGGCTGACGGCGTACCCGGCGACGGCGGCGAGCGCCTGCTCCCGCGTCTGAAGGTACCGGGCGGTGGCGCCGATGACGACGGCCAGTTCCACCTCCCAGTCCGTCTTCACGCTGCCGCGCGGCACGAGCACGGTGTCGTGCGGGCCGACGACCGTGTCCGGAGCCTTCAGGAAGAGGACCGGCTCGTCCGGGAGGGGCTGCCCCGTCTCGGCGGCGTGGTCGCGGTAGTTCAGACCGACGCAGACGATCTTGCCGATCCGGCCGAGCGGCGGCCCGAGGCGCGGGCCGGTGGCGTCCAGCGCGGGCAGGTTCCCCTCCGCCAGGGCCCGCCGTATCCGGGTGAGGGCGGCGGCGTCCGCCAGCAGCGTCCCGTCGATGTCCGGCACGAGTCCGGACAGGTCGCGCGGGACGCCGTCCCCGTCCAGGGCCGCCGGACGTTCGGCTCCCGCAGGCCCGATGCGCAGCAACTTCACAGTCACGCTCCCGAGAAGTGAGGATCGCGCTGGGGACGGCCAGACGCTGGGTCGGGTGATCCTCGCGGAAGCCGTCGGGGGGTCACAAGCCCTTGTTCAGGTACTGGACCGTAACTTCCGCACAGGGGAATCTACGGGAGCCGGAGCGGTCAGCCGCCGAGGAGCCGCGTGCAGGCGTGGATGGCCAGCCCCGCCAGCGCGCCGACGACCGTGCCGTTGATGCGGATGAACTGGAGGTCGCGGCCGATGTTCGCCTCGATCTTGCGGGACGTCTGGTCCGCGTCCCAGCCCGCGACCGTGTCGGTGATCAGCGCGGTGATCTCGTTCCGGTAGGTGGTGATGACGTAGGTGGCCGCGCCCTCGATCCAGTCGTCCACCTTGTGCTGCAACCGCCCGTCGGCGGCCAGCCTGCGGCCCAGCGACAGCAGCGACGCGCGCACCCGCAGCCGCAGCTCGCTGTGCTCGTCCTCGGCCGCCGCCACGATCATCGCGCGCACCGACGACCACGCCGAGCCGATCAGCTCCTGCACCTCGTCCCTGGCCAGCACCTCCGACTTCAGCCGCTCCACGCGCGCCCGCGTCTCCGCGTCCGTCTGGAGGTCGGCGGCGAAGTCGCCGAGGAACCGGTCCAGGGCGCCGCGCGCCGGATGGTCCGGCATGTCGCGGATCTCGGCGGTGAAGCGCAGCAGCTCCTTGTAGACCCGCTCGCCGATCCGCTGGTCCACGAAGCGCGGCGTCCACCCCGGGGCGCCGCCCGCCACCGCGTCCATCACGGACTCCCGGTGCTCCACCAGCCAGTCGTGCGCCCGCGTGCACACCAGGTCCACCGCGCGCCGGTGCCCCTGGCCCGTCACCACCCGCTCCAGCATGCGGCCGAGCCCCGGTGCGATCTCCTGCGCGTCGGCCCGCCGGTTGACGGCCTCCCCGATCACCGCCTGCACGTCCGCGTCGCGCAGGACGGTCAGCGCGCCCCGGACGGCGGCGGCCAGCTCCGCCGTCACCCGGTCCGCGTGCTCCGGCTCGGCCAGCCAGCCGCCCAGGCGGCTTCCGATGCCCACGGCCCGCAGCCGGGAGCGCACCACGGACTCGGAGAGGAAGTTGTCCCCGACGAAGTCGCCGAGGTTCTGCCCGAGCTGGTCCTTCTTGGTGCGGATGATCGCCGTGTGCGGGATCGGCAGCCCGATGGGCCGCTTGAACAGCGCCGTGACGGCGAACCAGTCGGCCAGCGCGCCCACCATCCCGGCCTCGGCCGCCGCCGCGACGTAACCCGCCCAGGCGCCCGCGCCCGCGTGCTCCGCCCAGGTGGCCAGCGCGTACACCACGGCGGCCAGCGCGAGGGCCCCCGTGGCGATGGCCTTCATCTGCCGCACGCCGCGCTGCTTCTCCGCGTCCGCCGCCGTGAAGGCGCCCAGGTCGCGGGCGAGGCCCGCCACCGCCGACGCGTCCGTCCGCGCCCCTTCCGCGGCACCCTGCTCCGTGCGTTCGAGATCCTGCTCTGTGCGTTCCATCCACTCCACCCGTTCCCGGCGACGGGTCGATTGTGCGCCGTGAGGTCACTCCTGCGGCAACGCGGCCTCCCGCAAACCCGCCCGCGCCGTCCGCCGCCCGCCGCGCGGCCGGCGGACCCGCCCCCCTACAGGCCGTAGAGCCCGTCCAGCACCCGCCGGGCGAGGGCCGCGTCGGCCCGCTCCCGGGAGCCGTCCCCGCCAGGGCCGCGGCGGGCACCCGCTGCGGCAGCGCCGCCAGCCCGCCCACCGGGCCCGGCGCTTCAGGCGTTCGAACCGACCGGGGTGGCGGCGCCCGGAACGGACCACCGCCCGGCCGCCGGGGAAGCCGTGGTCGCGGTGCGCCGGAACTCGCTCGGGCTGACGCCCCGGACCCGTTTGAACGCCGCGCTGAACCCGAACGGGTCGGAGTACCCCACGGCGCGGGCGACGTCCGCGACGGTCGCGGACTCCCGCTCGACCAGCAGGTCCGCCGCGAGCGTCATGCGCCAGCGGGTCAGGTAGGTCAGCGGCGGTTCGCCGACCAGGGCGGTGAACCGCTTGGCCAGCGTCGAACGCGACACCCCGGTGCGCCCGGCCAGGGCGGCGACCGTCCACGGTGCTGCCGGTTCGGCGTGCAGCAGGCGCAGCGCGTCACCGACCACCGGGTCCCGCTGGGCGGCCCACCAGGGCGGGGGCTCGCCGCCGGGCCGGTCGAACCACTCGCGCAGCGTGCACACCAGCATCCAGTCCAGCAGCCGGTCGAGTACCACCTGCTGGCCCGGCGTGTCGACGGCGACCTCGGCGGCGAGGTGGTCGAGGACGGGGCCGGCCGCGTCCCCGCCGTCCACCCGCAGGACGGCGGGCAGCGCGTCCAGCAGCCGGTGGCTGAACTCGGCGCGGACCGGATAGGCGCCGACGATCAGGGTCGTCGCACCGGCGCTGCCGGCTCCGTCCCCGCCGCAGTCGTTCCAGCCGCGCCGGTGCCGGGTCCCGCCCTGCTCGGGCGTCGTGCAGCGTTCGCCGCACGCGACCGGCCGGGCCCGGGTGCCCGGCTCGTCGACGAAGGTGAACGTCGCGGGGCCGCGCACGAGGAGCGTCTCGCGGGCGCGCAGCAACTCGGGCGGCCGGTGCTCCGGCACGATCCAGCCCGCCCCGTTGAGGACGGTGCACAGGGTCAGCGGCGCACCGTCCACGAAGTGCAGGGCCCAGGGCGGGGACAGGGTCGAGCTGCTGAACAGCGAGCCGTGGGCGCGCACTCCACGGATCAGGTCGCTGAAGACGTCCACCCCACGGAGGTTAGACGAACAGACAGGCGATCCGGCTTCTCACCCATGGGATCGTCCGGGCCGGCCGTGTTGGATCGGCGTCATGAGCAACGACACCACTCTCGTCCTCGGCGCGTCCGGCAAGACAGGCCGACGGGTCGCCGCACGGTTGCGGCTGCGCGGCACTCCGGTGCGCGCCGCCTCCCGGTCGAGCCGGACCCGGTTCGACTGGTCCGACCCCGGCGGCTGGGACGCCGTCCTGCACGGCGTCGCCGCCGTCTACGTCGTGGCCCCGCCCGTGCCGGGCCCGGTGCACGAGTTCGTGGCCCGGGCCGAGGCCGCCGGAGTGCGCCGCCTGGTCCTGCTCTCCGGGCGCGGCGCCGACACCTGGGGCGACTCCACGTTCGGCCTGGACATGCGGTCGGCCGAGGACGCCGTGCGCGGCTCGGCGCTGGAGTGGACCGTCCTGCGACCGTCGAACTTCGCGCAGAACTTCGACGAGGACCTCTTCCACGCCCCGCTGGCCGCCGGGGAGCTGGCGCTTCCGGCCGGCACGGTCCCCGAGCCGTTCATCGACGTCGAGGACGTCGCCGACGCCGCGGCGGTGGTGCTGACCGAGGCCGGTCGGCACGCCGGGCGGATCTACGAGCTGACCGGGCCGCGCGCGCTCACCTTCGCTGAAGCGGTCGAGCTGATCTCCCGGGCGTCCGGGCGGCCCCTCACCTACCGGCGGATCTCCCCCACCGAGTACGCCGCGACGCTGGCCGAGGCGGGCTTCGGCGCGGACGACGCCCACCACGTCGCCGAGATGTTCGTGCTGATGGAACGCGAACTGGTGGCCGCGACGACCGATGACCTCGCCACCGTGCTGGGCCGGGCGCCCCGGACCTTCGAGGACTACGTCCTGCGCGCCGCAGCGGCAGGAGCCTGGCAGCACTGACCACCCGGCACCCCTGGCGCAGGACGGGACCACACACCACTGTCGGCACAGCTCGCCGCGTTCCTGCGGGACACCGGCGACCCCGTCCCCGACGTTCCGCGGGACCTGCTGACCGCGGAACGGGCCCTGCGTCTCGTCAACGCCCTCGACGGCGCGGACGTCTCCCCGGGAACGCTCCGGGCCCTGGGGCTGCGATCGGCTGAGCGTCCCGTGGCGGCGGGCGTGATGCCCCGCCTCCGGGGCCGGGCGGCGGGTGCGCCGCTCAGCCCTGGAGGCGGTCGTGCAGTTCCTCCGTGTCGTTGAGGAACCACGTCTGCCATCCCCGGTTGCTCTCGCGGACGAAGTCGCGCAGCGCCGGGCTGGCCGCCATGTGCCGGGTGACGTCGCCGAGGACGACGAGTCCCATCCGGTAGTTGGCGAACTTCTGCACGATCTCGCCGGCGACCCGGGTGTGCAGGGCGAAGAAGGACCCGTCCAGCCGCTCGACGGGGATGACGACCCACTGGGCGCCCTGGTAGGAGGCGTCGCCGATGAGGTCCAGGACATCGCGCTCGTCGCGGATGGTCTCCCCCTCGGGCGGGCACATCAGGACCGGCACGTCATGGATCGTCCGCAAGGCGCTCATGGGCGTCGAGGCTAGCGGGGCGGCAGGACGCCGTCGCGCGGTTTTCCGGAGTCACTCCACCGGCCGCACCCCGCCCGCCGGGGCGGGGAGTGCGACGAGCGTCACGGTTCCCGTCGGACGTGGGGGGACTACGGGCATCCGGTCGCGGGCACCCGGGCAGACGGGGCTGGGCAACCGGGTTGTTTCCGGAGCGCGTGGTCGCCCCGTGATGCCCGGAACACCAGTATTACGGTGTTTCATGTGTTCATGGGCTTTATGGGCGCCTGTCCCGTAGGACCCGGTCCCCGAGCGTGACGTGATGTCGGACGAGGAGCCCCTGCGCGATGAGTGACGAGCCGAGAAGCGGCGAAGGCGCGACGGACGCGGACGCGTCCGATGCCTCCGGCGGCGAGCGGGAGCGGCCCGCCCGCACCGGGTGGCGGCGGATGGTGCCCACCTGGCGGATGCTGGTCGGCGGCTTCCTGCTCTGCGTCCTGCTGGTGTCCGGCGCCCTGGTGATCGGCTACCTGGTGGTGCCGATCCCCGAGCCCAACGCGAACGCCACCCGGCAGAGCAACGTCTACCTCTACGCCGACGGCACGCAGATCGCCAAGGACGGCGACGTCAACCGTGAGATCGTGCCGCTGTCCCGGGTGCCGGAGGAGACGCAGCGGGCGGTGCTCGCCGCCGAGGACCGCGACTTCTACGACGGTTCGGCCGTCGACCCCGCGGCCATGGCGCGGGCCGCCTGGAACATGCTGCGGGGCGAGGGCAAGCAGTCCGGCTCGACCATCACCCAGCAGTACGTGAAGAACTACTACCTCTCGCAGGAGCGGACCCTCACCCGCAAGGCGGAGGAGTTCTTCATCGCCATGAAGCTGGACCGGGAGGTCAGCAAGAACGACATCCTGGAGGGCTACCTCAACACCAGCTACTTCGGCCGCAACGCCTACGGCATCCAGGCCGCCGCCCACGCGTACTACGGCAAGGACGTGGACGACCTCACCACGCCCGAGGGCGCCTACCTCGCGGCGCTGGTCAACTCCCCCAGCACCTACGACGTCGTCGCCAACCCCGAGAACACCGAACGCGCCATCGCCCGGTGGGACTACGTGCTGGACGGCATGGTCAAGGAGGACTGGCTCGACGCGGCGCAGCGGGCGGAGATGGAGTTCCCCGTGCCGCAGGAGGTCCGGCCGCCGATGTCCCAGGCCGGGCAGCGCGGCTACCTGGTGGAGGCCGTGCGCGACTACCTGACCTCGCACGACATCGTGGACGAGGCCCGGCTGAACGGCGGCGGGCTGCGCATCCACACCACCATCGACCGGAAGAAGCAGCAGGAGCTGGTCAAGGCCGTCGAGGAACAGCTGTACTCGCAGCTCAGCGACGAGCGCGAGGTCGACCGGTACGTGCGCGCGGGCGCCACGTCGATCGCACCGGACACCGGCCGGGTCGTGGCGATGTACGGCGGCGTCGGCTACACCGAGCAGTACTTCAACAACGCCACCCGCGCCGACTACCAGGCCGCCTCCACCTTCAAGCCGTTCGTCTACGCGGCGGCGCTGGCGAACGACGCGACGACGCAGGGCGGCCAGCCCATCGGTCCGGACACCGTCTACGACGGGACGAGCAAGCGCGCCGTCGTCAGCAACGGCGAGCCCACGGACTTCAAGCCGCAGAACGAGAGCGACAAGGACTACGGGGACCTCCCGGTCAGCGAGGCCATGGACAAGTCCGTGAACGCCGTGTTCGCCCAGATGGGTGTGGACGTCGGTCCGGAGAAGGTGAAGCAGACGCTGGTCAAGGCGGGCATCCCGGAGAACACCGGATCGCTGGCGGAGGCCGGTCCGTCCATCGCCCTGGGCACCGCGACGCCGAGCACGCTGGACGTGGCCCAGGCGTACGCCACGCTCGCCGCGCACGGCGAGCGCACCGACTACCGGCTCGTGGAGAAGATCACCCGCGGTGACGAGGAGATCCCGGTGCCGGGCCCCACCTCGGAGCAGGCCATCCCGCGCGGGGCGGCCGACGCGACGACGGCCGTGCTGCGCGGCGTGGTCGAGGGCGGCACCGGGACGGCCGCCCAGTCCGCCGGGCGGCCGGCGGCGGGCAAGACCGGCACCGCCGAGAACGACCGCGCCGCCTGGTTCGCGGGCTACACCCCGGAGCTGGTCACCGTCGTCGCCGTCATGGGCCAGGACCCGGACTCCGGCGCCCACAAGGCGCTGTACGGGGCGGCCGGACTGGAGAAGATGAGCGGCGGCGGCATCCCGGCGCGGATCTGGGGCCAGTACACGGCCGCCGCGCTGAAGGGTGAGCCGGTGCGGGACTTCGACCTGGCGGCGAAGACCCCGAAGCCGGCGCCGTCCGCCACCTCCGACCCGGGCTCCGGCTCCTCCGGCGCCTCCGGCGCCCCGCAGGAGCCGGAGGGTGACGGGGCCGAGCCGGAGCCGACCGGGCCGAAGCCGACCGAGGTGGGCGCCAGCGACGGCGGCAGCGGCGACGACGGGGCGAACCGCGACCGGGAGCCGACGAGCGGCGGCACCGGGGGCGGCGGCTCCACGGACGGCTCCACCGACGGCTCCGGCGGCGCGGACGGCGGCTCCACCGGCGGCACCGGTGGCTCCAGTGGCTCCAGTGGCTCCGACGGCGGTGCCGCCACGGGCGGCACGGGCGGCGGGGACGGCGGTGACACCGAGCCGCCCGGCGACGGCCAGACGGACGAGCCCGGCAGCGGGGGCGGAAACGGCAACGGGAACACCGGTGGGAACGGCAACAGCGGCAACGGCAACGGCGGCGCCCAGGGTTCCGGCTCCCCCGCCGACCGGTGACCGGTGACCGCGCCGGTCAGTGCCCCGACGTGACCTTGAGCCCGACGATCGCCACCAGCAGCAGGGCGATGAAGAAGATGCGCGCCGCCGTCGCCGGTTCGTTCAGGATCACCATGCCGAGCACCGCGGCCCCCGCCGCGCCGATGCCGACCCACACCCCGTAGGCCGTCCCGATCGGCAGCGTCTTGGCGGCCTGCGCCAGCAGCACCATGCTCGCCGCGAAGCCGAGGACGGTGAACACGCTCGGCCACAGCCGCGTGAAGCCCTCGGTGTACTTCAGCCCGACCGCCCAGCCGATCTCCAGCAGACCGGCGAGAACGAGCAGCACCCATGCCATGACATCACCTCACGCGAAGGAAACCACCGAACAGGTGCGTCGTCTTTGCGGTTGGCCCGGTACGGCGCGTCTCGTCGGGCGGGAGGGGCGGACGGGCGGGCACGGCGGCCCCCGCGGCTACAGGTAGAGCCCCGTGGAGTCCTCGGAGCCCGCCAGCCGCTCGGCGGCCACGGCGTGCAGGTCGCGTTCGCGCATCAGCACGTAGGCCACGCCCCGCACCTCCACCTCGGCGCGCTCCTCGGGGTCGTACAGCACGCGGTCGCCCGGCTCGACCGTCCGCACGTTCTGGCCGACCGCGACGACCTCCGCCCACGCCAGCCGCCGTCCCACCGCCGCTGTCGCCGGGATCACGATGCCGCCGGAGGAGCGGCGCTCCCCCTCGGGGATGTCGGTACGGACCAGCACCCGGTCGTGCAGCATCCGGATGGGCAGCTTGTCGTCGGTCGTATGCGAACTCACGGGCACGACGGTATCCCAGACCCCGGCGCCCGTCCGGCGGACCCCGGCCGCCGGACGGGCACGGGGGCACCGGACGGGCGCCGGGGGCGGCCCTGGCGGCTCAGGAGCTGCGGCGCCTCGCCGTCACGAACAGGCCCGCGACGGCGACGGTGACGAGCGCGAGGGGCACGATGCGTTCCATGCGCGGGGCGCCGTCCTCCGTCACGAGCTGGGCGCGGGCCGAGGTGACCGTCCGGTTCACCGCCACGTACGCGCGGCCCGCCGTGCGGTCCAGCGCGGCGGCGGTGCGCGCCTTGGCGTCGTCCGCGATGGTCTTCGGGTGCACCCGCACGGCGATCTCGTCCAGGGTCGCGGCGAGCTGTCCCCGTCGGTGCTTGATGTCCGCTTCGATCTCAGCGGGGGTCCTGGCTTCGGGCACCGCAGCTCCTCCGTCGTCGTCGTACCGGTCGTACGCGTCGTGCGTGTCGTCCCTGCTGGACAGTCTGTCAGTCCACCCCCGGCCGCGCCCGTCACACCCCCGTTCGTGGCGCTGGATACCCTCGGGGATATCCGTCACCACAAGGAGAGCATCCTCATGAGCGAGCGCCTGAAGCCCGGCGACACCGCCCCCGCCTTCACCCTTCCGGACGCCGACGGGCGGCAGATCGCCCTCGCCGACTACGCGGGCCGCAAGGTGATCGTCTACTTCTACCCCGCGGCGCTTACCCCGGGCTGCACGAAGCAGGCGTGCGACTTCACCGACAACCTCCGGCTCCTCGCGGACGCGGGCTACGACGTCGTCGGCGTCTCGCCCGACAAGCCGGAGAAGCTGGCGAAGTTCCGCGAGCAGGAGAACCTGAAGGTCACCCTCGTCGGGGACCCGGCCAAGGAGACGCTGACCGCCTACGGCGCGTTCGGCGAGAAGCAGATGTACGGCAGGACGGTCACCGGCGTGATCCGCTCCACGATCGTCGTCGCCGAGGACGGCACGGTCGAACGCGCGCTCTACAACGTCCGCGCCACCGGCCATGTCGCCAAGCTGCTGAAGGATCTGAGCCTCACCGCGGGCTGACTCCCGTTACGATGACTGCCGGCACGCGGCCGTGATGGAACTGGCAGTCATGCTGGGTTTAGGTCCCAGTGGGTTCACACCCGTGTGGGTTCGAATCCCACCGGCCGCACGACGCGGGCCCGGCCGGCGCGGCCGGGCCCTTCGCATGGCGCGCCCCCAGGTCACCCCAGCAGTTCGCGGAGCACGGGGGCCAGCGCGCGGAAGGCCTGCCCCCGGTGGCTGATGGCGTTCTTCTCCGCCGGGCTCAGCTCCGCGCAGGTGCGGTCCTCCCCGTCGGGCTGGAGCACCGGGTCGTAGCCGAAGCCGCCGTCGCCCGCCGGGGTGTGGCGCAGGGTGCCGCGCAGACGGCCCTCCACCACGCGCTCGGTGCCGTCGGGCAGGGCGAGGGCCGCCGCGCAGGCGAAGTGCGCGCCCCGGTGCGCGTCGCCGATGTCGGCGAGCTGGGCGAGGAGCAGGTCGAGATTGGCCTGATCGTCACCGTGCCGTCCGGCCCAGCGGGCGGAGAAGATGCCGGGGGCACCGCCGAGGACGTCCACGCACAGCCCGGAGTCGTCGGCGACGGCGGGCAGCCCGGTGGCGCGGGCCAGGGCGTGCGCCTTGAGCAGGGCGTTCTCGGCGAAGGTGACGCCCGTCTCCTTGACGTCGGGGACGTCGGGGAAGGCGTCGGCGCCGGTCAGCTCCACGTCGAGCCCGGCCGCGCCGAGGATGGCGCGCAGCTCGGTGACCTTGTGGGCGTTGCGGGTGGCGAGGATCAGGCGTGAGGTGCGGGGCATCGTTCCGGTTCGCTCAGTTCGGGGTGCAGACGTTGGTCAGCTTGTCGGCGGCGGACACGGCCCCGCTGACGTCGGGGACCTCGCCGTTGTCTAGGGACTGGCGGATCTCGTCCACGGAGGTGCGCAGGTCGGTGACGGCGCCGCTGACGTCGCTGTCCCCGGTGTTCTCGTCGATCTTGTCGAGGTTCGCGTCGATGCGGTCGAGCGCCTCGCGCGCCTCGGCCGGGTTCTCGGCGGCACCGGAGACGGCGGTCTGGAGGTCGTTCACGCTCTCGGCGACGACCACGGCGGTGTTGGCGCAGTCGAGGGCCTTCTCGATGGCCCCGCACCCGAGGAGGGCGGTGGCCGCGAGGGTGGTGGCTGCTGCGGTGAACAGGAGGCGACGCACGTCGGGTTCCTCATTCCGTGTCCGGTGCCGGGCGGTCGCCGCGGGGCGTTCCACCGGGGCGCGGCAAGGGGGCTGGCCGGGCCGCACGCCGCCAAGCGTACGGCCCGTACCGGCTAGGACGTCCGCGGGGCCGCGGAGGTTGCCGCGCGGCGGAGGTTGCCGGACGGCGGCCCTCCCGCGCGGCGGGGGCGCCGGACGGGTCCGGCTCACCGGCCGCCGAGCGCCTGGCGCTGGGCACCGTCGAGCTGCGCGCAGCCGGTGACGCCGAGGCCGAGGAGCGCGTCCAGCTCCGCGCGGTCGAACGGCGCGCCCTCGGCGGTGCCCTGCACCTCCACGAAGCGGCCGTCGCCGGTGCAGACGACGTTCATGTCGGTCTCGGCGCGCACGTCCTCCTCGTAGCAGAGGTCGGCGAGGGGGACGCCGCCGACGATGCCGACGCTGACGGCGGCGACGGTCCCGGTGAGCGGCTGGGCCTTGGCCTTGACGAGCTTGCGCTCGTGGCAGAAGGCGACGGCGTCGGCCAGTGCGACGTAGGCGCCGGTGATCGCGGCCGTGCGGGTGCCGCCGTCGGCCTGGAGGACGTCGCAGTCGAGCACGATCGTGTTCTCGCCCAGGGCCTTGAAGTCCACCACCGAGCGCAGCGAGCGGCCGATGAGGCGGGAGATCTCGTGGGTGCGCCCGCCGATCTTGCCGCGCACGGACTCGCGGTCGCCGCGGGTGTTGGTGGCGCGCGGCAGCATCGCGTACTCGGCGGTGACCCAGCCCTCGCCGCTGCCGCGGCGCCAGCGCGGTACGCCCTCGGTGACGCTGGCGGTGCAGAGCACCTTCGTGTCGCCGAAGGACACGAGGACGGAGCCCTCGGCGTGTTTGCTCCAGTTCCGCTCAATGGTGACGGGACGGAGCTGCTCGGCTGTGCGGCCGTCGATTCGAGACATGGGGGCGAGCCTAGTAGCAAAAGCGGAAGGCCCGTTCCGAGGGGGACGGGCCTTCGGCCACGGGGCGCCGCGGGGCGCCCCGGCTCACATCATGTCTTCGATCTCGCCGGCGATCGGGTCCGCGTCGGTGCCGATGACGACCTGGATGGCGGTGCCCATCTTCACCACGCCGTGCGCGCCGGCGGCCTTGAGCGCGGCCTCGTCCACGAGGGAGGGGTCGTTGACCTCGGTGCGCAGCCGCGTGATGCAGCCCTCGACCTCTTCGATGTTGTCGAGCCCACCGAGCCCGGCGACGATCTTCTCAGCCTTGCTGGCCATACGGATTCTCCTGGTGTCTCGGGCCGCCAGCGGTCAGATTGCCACATTAGCCCACGGTTGGCCCATGCTCGCGCGCGAAAGCGCCGGATGTGCCGAAAGATGACGATCACCGGCCCGGCACCGCGGGCCGTGCCGACCCGTCGCCCGTGAGCTGGTCTACACCAGCACACGCCCCCAGGCCAAACCGGGAGAGCGCCGATGAGTTCCGACGCCGCCGCCCCGCAGGGTACGCCGCAGCGCAAACCGCGCCGCACCCTGCGGCAGGCGACCCTCCAGTCGCTCCAGAAGCTCGGCCGCAGCCTCCAGCTCCCGGTCGCGGCGCTGCCCGCCGCCGGTCTGATCCTGCGGCTCGGCCAGCCCGACGTGCTCGGCGAGGAGGGGCTCGGCTGGGACCGGCTGGCGGCGGTCTTCAGCGGGGCGGGCGGCGGCATCATCGACAACATCGCCATCCTGTTCTGCGTCGGCGTGGCGATCGGCTTCGCCCGGCGGGCCGACGGCTCGACCGCCTTCGCGGCGGTCGTCGCGTACCTGGTGTTCACCTCCACCCTGGAGAGCGCCTTCACCAGCGACGTCACCGGCGAACCGGTGAACCCCGGGGTCCTGGGCGGTGTGGTGCTCGGCATCATCACGGCGAAGGTCTGGGAGCGCTACCACCGCACCCGGCTGCCGGACTGGCTCGGCTTCTTCTCCGGGCGCCGCTTCATCCCCGTACTCATGTCCTTCATCGCCCTGGTCCTCGCCGTCGTCTTCGGCTACGGCTGGGCGCCCATCGGCAACGGGCTCGACAGCGCCGCCGAGGGGCTGTCCGGGCTCGGCGCCTGGGGCTCGGGCATCTTCGGCGTCCTGAACCGGCTGCTCATCCCGTTCGGGATGCACATGCTGATCAACACGTTCGCCTGGTACCAGTTCGGCTCCTACACCGACGAGGACGGCGAGGAGGTCAACGGCGACTTCTTCCGCTTCCTGGCGGGCGACCCCGAGGCCGGGATGTTCATGACCGGCTTCTACCCGATCATGATGTTCGCCCTGCCCGCCGCCTGCCTGGCCATCGCGCACTGCGCCCGCCCCGAGCGCCGCAAGGCCGTCACCGGCATGATGGTCTCCCTCGCCCTGACCTCGTTCGTCACCGGCGTGACCGAGCCCATCGAGTTCTCGTTCGTCTACCTCGCCCCGGTGCTGTACGGCATCCACGCCCTGCTGACGGGCGTGTCCATGGCCCTGACCTGGGCGCTGGGCATCCGCGAGGGATTCACCTTCTCGGCCGGCCTCTTCGACTACGTCCTCAACTACGGACAGGCGACGAAGCCGTGGCTGATCATCCCCATCGGCCTCGGCTTCGCGGTGGTGTACTACGTGCTGTTCCGCCTGGTCATCACGAAGTTCGACCTCAAGACGCCGGGCCGGGAGTCCGACGAGGAGATCGCCGCGATGGAGGCGGAGAACCTCAAGTAGCCCGCGCCGCGCCAACTCCCGCACCGCCCCCGCGACATGGCGGGACCGGACGGTGGCGTAAGGTCGGGGGCGCCGCGAGCCGCGGCGGAGACCGTCCGCTTCGAGGGCTTTCGTCCGCTGTGTCCGGTTATGCCGGTGATCGCGCTCTCGCGGGTTCCTCTTCCGGCTCCTACCGTGTTACAACAGGTCTAAACCACTGGGTGGTGTAGACCGCCTCGGCGTGCCGTCACCCAGTTCGAAGACGCCGCCGTCTTCCCCCTTCCCCTTCGGCGGCGCCTTGTGCCCCCTTGGAGGAAGTTCGGATGTCCACGGCTAGCGAGGCCCCCGCGGCCGAAAAGAAGATGGGTGCGCGCGTGATGGCCGTCATGCAGCGCATCGGCCGCAGCCTCATGCTGCCGGTCGCGGTGCTGCCCGCCGCAGCGCTCCTCGTCCGGCTCGGCAACGACGACATGCTCGGCCGTGAGTCCTTCCCGGCGTTCCTGACCACCATCGCCGGGTTCATGGCCGCGGGCGGTGACGCCATCCTCAGCAACATGGCGCTGCTGTTCGCCGTCGGCATCGCCATCGGCTTCGCCAAGAAGTCGGACGGCTCGACCGCGCTCGCCGCCGTGGCCGGTTACCTGGTGTTCCAGAAGGTGCTCGGCACCTTCACCGACGGCAACCTGCCCAAGGTCGCCACCGTCGTCGACGACAAGATCGTCTACGTGGAGGCGCCGGTCAACGCCGGCGTGCTCGGCGGTGTCGTCATGGGCATCGTCGTGGCCCTGCTCTACCAGCGCTTCTACCGCACCAAGCTCCCCGACTGGGCGGGCTTCTTCGGCGGCCGCCGCCTGGTGCCGATCCTGTCGGCCTTCGCCGGGCTCGTCATCGGCATCCTGTTCGGCTACATCTGGCCCGTCCTCGGCACGGGGCTGCACAACTTCGGCGAGTGGCTCGTCGGCTCCGGCGCCGTCGGCGCGGGCATCTTCGGCGTCGCCAACCGGGCGCTCATCCCGGTCGGCATGCACCACCTGCTGAACTCCTTCCCGTGGTTCCAGGCCGGTTCCTACGAGGGCAAGAGCGGCGACATCGCCCGCTTCCTCGCCGGTGACCCGACGGCCGGCCAGTTCATGACCGGCTTCTTCCCGATCATGATGTTCGCCCTGCCCGCCGCCTGCCTGGCCATCACGCACTGCGCCCGCCCCGAGCGCCGCAAGGTCGTCGGCGGCATGATGTTCTCGCTCGCCCTGACCTCGTTCGTCACCGGCGTCACCGAGCCCATCGAGTTCACCTTCATGTTCATCGCGCCGGTCCTCTACGCGATCCACGCGGTGCTGACCGGTGTCTCCATGGCGCTGACCTGGGCGCTCGGCATGAAGGACGGCTTCGGGTTCTCCGCCGGCGCGGTCGACTACTTCCTCAACCTGGGGATCGCGACGAACCCCTTCGGGCTCGCCCTGGTCGGCCTGTGCTTCGCCGCCGTCTACTACGTGGTCTTCCGGTTCGCCATCACGAAGTTCAACCTCCCCACGCCGGGCCGCGAGTCCGACGAGGAGCTGGCCGAACTCCAGAAGGCCGAGGCCAAGTAACCCGGGCCGCGCCCTCCGCGACGCGCCGGGGCCCCGCCGTCACCGCGACGGCGGGGCCCCGGCGCGTCCGCGGCGCACCGCCGGGACCCCGCCGGTGCGGGAACGCCCGGCCGCGGGTCAGAACTCGTAGACGGCGCCGGGCCGGGCCAGCTCGGCCGGGCCGTCGAAGGCGGCCTTCGCGTCACGCAGGTTGACCTGCGCGTCCGTCCACGGCGGGACGTGGGTGAGGACGAGCCGGGACGCGCCCGCCTCCTGCGCGCACTCCCCGGCCTCGCGGCCGTTGAGGTGCAGGTCGGGCACGTCCTCCTTGCCGTGCGTGAAGGACGCCTCGCACAGGAACAGGTCCGCGTCGCGGGCCAGGTCCGTGAGGGCGGAGCACTGCCCGGTGTCACCCGAGTAGGTGAGGACGGAGCCGCCCTGCTCGATGCGGAAGCCGTACGCCTCGACGGGGTGCGCCACCTCCTCCGCGCGGATGCGGAAGGGGCCCAGCTCGAAATCCGCGCCGGAGACCAGATCACGGAAGCCGAAGACCTCGCGCATCGAGGAGTCCGACGGCGTGTCCGCGTACGCCGTCGTCAGCCGCTCCTCGGTGCCCCGCGGCCCGTGGACGGGCAGCGGAGCGCACCGCCCGCCCTCGAAGCGGTAGTACCGGGCCACGAAGTAGGCGCACATGTCGATGCAGTGGTCGGCGTGCAGGTGGCTCAGCACGATCGCGTCCAGGTCGTACAGGCCGCAGTGGCGCTGCAACTCGCCCAGGGCGCCGTTGCCCATGTCGAGCAGCAGACGGTAGCCGTCGGCCTCGACGAGGTAACTCGAACAGGCCGAGTCCGCGGACGGGAACGAGCCCGAGCAGCCGACGACGGTGAGCTTCATAGGGGCGGGAACCTCCGTGCGGCCCGGTGGGAGGGGTCCTCCGAGCGTAAGGGCCGTCCGCACGGGTGGCTGCTCCGGACCGCCGCGGTGTGGGCGGAATCACCAGCGCGGGGGACGGCCCAGAACGGGTGCCCCCGGAAGGACGCGGCACGGTCACGTCCCGGACACCGCTGAGGGACCCGGCCCCACGAGGCCGGGTCCCTCAGCGGCGGGACGGGCCGCGGCGGCGGCCCGGTGCCGGTGCGCTACGCCCAGAGCTGGCCGTGCAGACGGGCCACGGCCTCCTCGGTGGACGCGGCGGTGTAGATGCCGGTCGAGAGGTACTTCCAGCCGCCGTCCGCGACGACGAAGACGATGTCCGCGGACTCCCCCGCGCGCAGCGCCTTGCGCCCGACGCCGATGGCCGCGTGCAGCGCGGCGCCCGTGGAGACTCCCGCGAAGATGCCCTCCTCGGCGAGCAGCTCGCGGGTGCGGGTGACCGCGTCCTCGGAGCCGACGGAGAACCGCGTGGTGAGGACGGACGCGTCGTACAGCTCGGGCACGAAGCCCTCGTCCAGGTTGCGCAGGCCGTACACCAGGTCGTCGTAGCGGGGCTCCGCGGCGACGATCTGGATGCCGGGACGGTGCTCGCGCAGGTACCGGCCCGCCCCCATGAGGGTGCCGGTGGTGCCGAGCCCGGCGACGAAGTGGGTGACGGACGGCAGGTCGGCCAGGATCTCCGGGCCCGTGGTGGCGTAGTGGGCGCCCGCGTTGTCCGGGTTGCCGTACTGGTAGAGCATCACCCACTCGGGGTGCTCGGCCGCCAGCTCCTTGGCCACCCGCACGGCGGTGTTGGAACCGCCCGCGGCGGGCGAGGAGATGATCTCGGCGCCCCACATCGCCAGGAGCTGGCGCCGTTCCTCGCTGGTGTTCTCCGGCATGACGCACACGATCCGGTAGCCCTTGAGCTTCGCGGCCATCGCCAGCGAGATGCCGGTGTTCCCCGAGGTGGGCTCCAGGATGGTGCAGCCGGGGGTGAGCCGGCCGTCCTTCTCGGCCTGCTCGATCATGAACAGCGCCGGGCGGTCCTTGATGGAGCCGGTGGGGTTGCGGTCCTCCAGCTTCGCCCAGATCCGCACGTCCTCGGCCGGGGAGAGCCGCGGCAGCCGGACCAGGGGCGTGTTGCCCACCGCGGCCAGCGGGGAGTCGTGGCGCATCAGCGCATGCCCCCGGCGACGGCGGGGAGGATGGTGACGCTGTCCCCGTCGCCGAGCTTGGTGTTGATGCCGTCGAGGAAGCGCACGTCCTCGTCGTTGAGGTAGACGTTCACGAAGCGGCGCAGCTCGCCGTCGTCCACCAGGCGCTCACGGATGCCGTTGTGCCGGGACTCCAGGTCCGCGAACAGCTCGGCCAGCGTGCCGCCGTTGCCCTCGACGGCCTTCTGGCCGTCGGTGTAGGTGCGGAGGATGGTCGGGATGCGGACCTCGATGGCCATGGGTGTGCTCCTGGGGGTGTGGAAGACGGGTGCGCGAGGGCAGGCGTGCGGGAGGTGCGGCGTCGGTCCCGGTGGGGACGGACGGCTCAACACATGGCGCTGGAGAGGCGGCACAGGTCGACGTGCAGGCGCGCGACGAGCATGCTGCCCGGGGCCTCGGCGTTCACGTCGTGGATAACCATGGGCTCATCGTAACGATTCCCGGTCCCCGAATCGGACGGGTGTTTCATGATGCGGACGACTCCGTCTCACATCGGCGCGGAGGCGTAGGCGTCGACGATCCGGACCTCCTCCTCGGTCACCGTGCCGTCCACGATGCGGAACGACCGGAAGGACACGGGGCCTTCGCCGTTGCCGCACTCGGCGGTGGAGACGAGCACGTAGTGGGCGCCCGGTTCGTTCGCGTAGGAGATGTCGGTGCGCGAGGGGTACGCCTCGGTCGCGGTGTGGGAGTGGTAGATGACGGCGGGCTCCTCGTCCCGGTCGTCCATCTCCCGGTAGAGCTTGAGCAGGTCGGTGGAGTCGAACTCGTAGAACGTCGGCGAGCGGGCGGCGTTCAGCATCGGGACGAACCGCTCGGGGCGGCCCTGGCCCTCCGGCCCGGCCACGACGCCGCACGCCTCGTCGGGGTGGTCCGCGCGGGCGTGGGCCACGATCTGGTCGTACAGCGCTCGGGTGATGGTCAGCATGGCGGACAGGATAAGCGGCGTGCCCCGGCCCGCACCGTGGCGGTGCGGGCCGGGGCACGCGGGCCGTGCGGCCCGGCGGGCCGGGCGCGGGCCGGGCCGGCGGCCGGACGGGGCTCGCCCGCCCCTCCCGGCCGCGGCCGGGAGGGCGCGTCACTTGCTCAGGACGGCGCTCTCCTCGGCGGCCTCGGCGGCCTCGATCTCCTCCTCCGAGTCGCCGGCGTCGCGGCGGCGGACGTAGTTGAGGACCTTGCGCAGCTCCTTCTTGACCACCGGCGCCAGCAGGTAGAGGCCGATGATGTTGAACAGCGCCGCCAGGAACACCGTGGAGTCCGACAGGCTGACCAGGGTGCCCAGGCTCAGCAGGGTGCCGGCCACGATGATCACGCTGAACAGGATCTTGTAGACCAGGTCGCCGGTCTTGCTGTGGCCGAACAGGTAGCCCCAGCACTTGAGGCCGTAGTAGCCCCAGGTGATGACCGTGGAGAAGGCGAACAGGACCACTGCGACGGTCAGCACCGCCGGGAACCAGGGCAGCGCGGTGTCGAAGGCGTCCGAGGTGATCGAGATGCCCGCGCTGGTGCTGGTGTCGATGCTCTCGCCGCTCATGGCGGCGTCCCGGGTCTCCTGGTAGCGGGGACCGCCCGCGATGACGATGGTCAGGGCGGTCATCGTGCAGATGACGACGGTGTCGATGAACGGCTCCATCATCGCCACGAGACCCTCGGTGGCGGGCCGCTTGGTCTTCACCGCGGAGTGCGCGATGGGGGCCGAGCCGATACCGGCCTCATTGGAGAACGCGGCACGCTGGAAACCGACGATCAGCGCGCCGAGCAGGCCGCCGGCGACGCCCTGCGGGTTGAACGCCTCGCTGAAGATCGTGCCGAGCGCGTCCGGCACGGCGGTGATGTTGAAGGTGATGACCAGCAGACAGGCGATGACGTAGACGATCGCCATCGTCGGCACCAGGCGGCTGGTGACGGCGCCGATGGACCGCATGCCACCGATCAGCACGAGGGCGACGAGCGCCGCGACCAGCAGGCCGTAGAAGATCGCGCCGCCGCTGGTGGCGAAGAGGCTGTCGTCACCACCGGTGACCGAGACGATCTGCTCCAGGGACTGGTTGATCTGGAAGAGGTTGCCGCCGAAGAAGGTGAAGAACAGCAGCATGAGCGCGGAGAGGACGGCGAGCACCTTGCCCAGGGTGGGCAGGCCCATCTCGGCGAGGCCCTTGCGCAGGTAGAGCATCGGTCCGCCGTTGACGGAGCCGTCGGCGTTGAATTCCCGGTATTTCACACCGAGCGTGCACTCGACGAACTTCGTCGCCATGCCCAGGAGGCCGCACAGGACCATCCAGAAGGTGGCGCCGGGGCCGCCGATGGAGATCGCGATGGCGACACCGGCGATGTTGCCGAGTCCGACCGTTCCGGAGACGGCCGAGGTCAGCGCCTGGAAGTGGTTGACCTCGCCGGGGGCGTCCTTCTGGTCGTACTTTCCGCGCACCAGGCGGTAGGCGACCGGAATGTGCTTGAGCTGCGCGAAGCCGAAGTAGCCGGTGAAGACCAGACCGGCGACGACGAGCCAGCCGACGATCAGTGGGAAGTCTGTGCCGTTGATGTTGACGCTGTAGAAGACGATGTCGCCCAGAAAGTTGGCGACCGGCTCGACAAAGCCGTTGATGGCTTCGTCGACCGATTCGGTCCAGGACGTTTCGCTGGTTGCCATGAATGACCTCTGGCTAAATGCAGCTGCGGTATAGGGGACGCCGGCGGTTGCCGGTGGTGCGATCGGACTGGTGAACGTCTTTGTCCTGCGGGCCCTGCGCGATCTACGCCGATGTGTTCGCCCAGCCGTCAGCTCGGCGTAAATATCGGATTGGCCGTTCCTACCACGGAGGGCGACCGCCTACATGTGACAGGCATCACACGTTCGCATTACGGTCGAGTCACGGGGCGACATAAGCGGACGGGTGGTGCATCTGACCCGCTGAGAACACAGGTGCATGCCGATTATCGGTCATTACCGATTACCGTACGCACCGGTAATGGAGCACACCGCTCCCGCCGGGAAAAGAATTGGAGATTCCGCTTCCACTCCCCGCACCGGGGAAAGGGGGCGGCCCTTCCGGCGCTCCGGGCAGCGGCGTCCCGTCAGGGCAGCAGCGTCTCGACCAGGGTCTCCTGGAGGCCCCCCAGCCACAGGTAGGCCATGACCAGCGGCTTGCGCGCATCGTGGTCCGGCAGCGCGTACAGGCCGCCCGCCTCGTCCTCGTCGCCGATCTCCAGCCGCGCCGCGAGCGTCAGCCGCAGGTCGTTGAGGGCTCCGAGCCAGCGCCGGGAGTCCTCGGGCGCCAGGGTGAGGACGGCGGCGTCCGCGCCGCCCGGCTGGAGGCTGTCCAGGGCGTGCACGACGGCCAGCCCGTCCTGCCGCTTGCGGGCGCGCAGTTCGGTCTCGGTGAAGCGGCGGAACTCGGCGCCGTACTCCCGGGCGGTCCGGTCGGCGCGCTCTCCGGGACCGGTGTAGGCGTCCGGGAAGAGCCGGGCCAGCGCGGGATCGCTCGGCGGCTCGGTGGGCCCGTCGGTGAACAGCTCGGCCAGCGGGTCCGCGTCGGCGGAGGGCGTCTCCCCCGGGCCGATCAGCTCCAGGAGCTGGACGGTGAGACTGCGCAGGATGGACACCTCCACCTCGTCCAGGGCGATGGCGGCGCCGCCGGGCACACTCGCGGAGGGTTCGAACCGGCCGGCCATCAGCGCTCCTGCTGGAGGGTCGCCCACAGGCCGTAGCCGTGCATCGCCTGCACGTCGCGCTCCATCTCCTCGCGGGAGCCGCTGGAGACGATCGCGCGGCCCTTGTGGTGGACGTCGAGCATCAGTGCGTTCGCCTTGTCCTTGGAGTAGCCGAAGTACGCCTGGAACACGTACGTCACGTAGCTCATCAGGTTGACGGGGTCGTTGTGCACGACCGTCACCCAGGGGACGTCCGGCTCGGGCACCGCCTCGGCAGCCTCGTCCGCCTCGGTCCGTTCGATCTCCAGGGGTACGGTCACGGTTCCATGCTGCCACCGCCCCCCGGGCGGTGTGCAAACACCTCCCGCCACCGGGGTCACGCGCACCCGCACGGACGCGTCCGGACCGGCCTCCTCCGCATATCGTCACAGTGACGAGATGTGGGGTAGCATCGCCGCATGGACGTTGCTGGAGAGCTGGGTCTGCCGGTCGCCGTGCCCTCGACGGCGCTGTTCACCGACCAGTACGAGCTGACGATGGTGCAGGCGGCGCTGCGCGGAGGCACCGCGCACCGTCGCTCGGTGTTCGAGGTCTTCACCCGCCGCCTGCCCGAGGGCCGCCGCTACGGCGTGGTCGCCGGCACCGGCCGGGTGCTCGACGCGGTGGAGAACTTCCGCTTCGAACCCGCCGTGCTCGACTTCCTGCGCGAGCGGCGCATCGTGGACGAGCCCACCCTGCGCTGGCTGGCCGGCTACCGCTTCCGCGGGGACATCAGCGGCTACCCCGAGGGCGAGGTGTACTTCCCCGGCTCGCCCCTCCTGCGGGTCGAGGGCACCTTCGCGGAGTGCGTGCTGCTGGAGACGGTGATCCTGTCCATCCTCAACCACGACTCGGCGGTGGCCGCCGCGGCGTCCCGGATGGCCGTCGCCGCCGGGGACCGGCCGCTCGTGGAGATGGGCGCCCGCCGCACGCACGAGCTGTCGGCGGTGGCCGCGGCGCGGGCCGCCTACGTCGGGGGCTTCACCTCCACCTCCGACCTCGCCGCCGGATTCCGCTACGGCATCCCCACCGTGGGCACGAGCGCGCACTCCTTCACGCTGCTGCACGACACCGAACGGGACGCGTTCACCGCCCAGGTCGACTCGATGGGCTCCGGCACGACGCTGCTGGTGGACACCTACGACGTCACCGAGGCCGTGCGCACGGCCGTCGAGGTCGCGGGGCCCGGCCTCGGCGCGGTGCGCATCGACTCCGGTGACCTGCTGCTGCTCGCCCACCGCGTGCGCCGGCAACTGGACGAGCTGGGCGCCCGCGACACCCGCGTCATCGTCACCAGCGACCTGGACGAGTACGCCATCGCCTCGCTGGCCGTGGCGCCGGTGGACGCCTACGGCGTCGGCACCCGCCTGGTGACCGGCAGCGGCCACCCGACAGCCTCGATGGTCTACAAGCTGGTGGCCCGCGCCGACAGCGACGACCCGGCGGCCCCGCTGCGTCCCGTGGCGAAGAAGTCCATGGGCGGCAAGCTGTCCGTCGGCGGCGCGAAGTGGGCGGCCCGGCGGCCGGGCCCGGACGGGCTCGCCGAGGCGGAGGTGATCGGCACCGGGCCGGTGCCCGACGGGCTGGCGGACCGGGAACTGACCGTGGAGCTGGTGCGCGGCGGCGAGGTCGTCGGCCGCGAACCCCTGCACGTCCCGCGCGAGCGGCACCGCAGGGCCCGCGCCGGGCTGCCGCTGTCGGCCACCCAGCTCTCGGCCGGCGACCCCGTCCTGGAGACGGTGTACGCCGACCGCTGACCCCGTGCCGCGCCGTGCCCTCCCGGAACGGTTCCGGGCGCTCTAGGCTCGAAGCCACCGGCAGGCACCGGCTCCCCACTCACCTCCCCAGCCGAAGGGTGTGCATCATGCACCGGGCACTGATCGTCGTCGACGTGCAGAACGACTTCTGCGAGGGCGGCAGCCTCGCCGTGCCGGGCGGCTCCGAGGTCGCCGCAGCCATCACCGACCTGGTCGGCGACGCGACGGCCGGCTACCGGCACGTCGTGGCCACCCGGGACCACCACATCGACCCCGGCGACCACTTCTCCGAGCGTCCCGACTTCACGCACTCCTGGCCCCGGCACTGCGTCGCGGGCACCGAGGGCGTGGGCTTCCACCCGAACTTCGCCCCCGCCATCGCCTCCGGCGCGGTGGAGGCCGTGTTCGACAAGGGCGCCCACGCCGCCGCGTACAGCGGCTTCGAGGGCGCGGACGAGAACGGCGTCCCGCTGACGGACTGGCTGCGCGCCCGCGAGGTGACGGAGGTGGACGTCGTCGGCATCGCGACCGACCACTGCGTGCGCGCGACCGCGCTGGACGCGGCGGCGGAGGGCTTCCGCACCCGCGTCCTGCTCGGCCTCACCGCAGCCGTCGCCCCCGCCACCACGGAAGCGGCACTCGGCCAGCTCCGCACCGCCGGAGTGAGCCTCACCGGCCACCCCGTCTGAGCCCGGCCCGCCCCAGCCCGCCCGCCTGAGCCGCCCGCCGGGCGGCGTCCGGCCGGGTCAGGTGACGGCCGCGTGCGGCGGCGGGGGGCGCAGGAGGGCGGCGATGGGCCGCCACAGGTGCCACTCCGCGGCCGGAGCCGGGCGCCACAGCAGCCCGTCGGGGTGGTGCAGCACCGCCGTCACCTCGTCCGGCGTGGGCGGGGCGGCGTTGCCCCGCAGGTAGACCGCGCGCAGCCCGAGGTTCCGGAGCCTGGTCAGGGCACGGGCCCGGTTCGCCGCGCGGACCAGGACCCGGACGGGTCCGCGTTCGCCGCCGTGCGGCCCCGGCAGCCAGAGCGCCACGACGACGCTCCCGTCGGGCTGCCGTGTGTATCCGCCGCCTGCGCCCATGGCCGGCTCCCCGTTCGGTCGTGTCCTGCGGTCACCGCATTCCTATAGCCGAACGGCCGCCGCCCGCTAGGGGGCGACGGCCGTTCACGCGGTGACCTGGAGTGAAACCGCTCCGTATCCGGGGCGGTCACGCTCGGGCGCGGTTCACCACCACTTCGAGGTACCCACCGTGATCTTCATCGTCTTGCCGTTCGGCGGCTCGCTGACGATGGTGATGCGGGTGTTGGTGTCGGGCACCTTCACACCGCCGGTCGGGTTCGACTCGTACCAGTAGGTGCCGAGGCGGTCGTCGAAGAACGGCTTGGGCAGATTGCCGCTGATCTTCGTCGGCTCCCCCATCTGGTGCAGGGTGAAGCCCCGGCTCGGGTACCAGCTGAACGGCGAGTCGTACGCCTGGATGCGGTTGCGCATCAGCGAACCGTCCGACCACTTCTCGGGCTTGGCGTGCGCGTCGACCGGCAGGACGAGGCCCTCACCGGGGTGGACGCCGACGTTGTTGTCGAGCTGCGAGGTGTCCCACAGCCACACCAGCATGCCGTTCTGGTACGGGAAGTGCTCCACCCAGTCCGGACGCGTGGCGGTGTCGCCGAAGTTGTACGGACCCGTCTTCAGCGTCTTGTCGTAACCCGTGTACTGCCGGTTCTCGACGATGTAGTACTGCGGGTACGTCTTGGTGAAGGACTCGCCGATGCGCTCGAAGCCCTCGGCCGTCCAGCCCGCGTCGCCGTCCTCGGCACCGTCCTGGAGGACGGTCTCGCCGTCGGCGGTGATGGTGATCTCGTCGGCCGCGAAGCCCATCTCGGCCACGCCGCCGTCCGTGCGGTAGTGGAACCGCAGGTCCACCTGCTGGCCCGCGTAGGCGCTCAGGTCGTAGGACAGGTCCACGTAGCCGCCGGAGGCGCCGTCCAGCGCCGGGGTGCCGCTGCCGTCACGGGAGATCGGCTCGCCGTCGGCGGTGCCGTCCAGCGCGTTCCAGGTCGCGCCGCCGTCGGTGGAGACCTGCGTGTACAGGTAGTCGTACCCGGCCTCGATCTCCCACCAGCCCTTGAGGTCGAGCGAGGCGGTCGAGGCGCCGGTCAGGTCCACGGAGCGGGTCAGGGAGTTGCGCAGGTCGTCGCCGCTGGCGCTCCACCACTGCATCTCACCGGCGGCCGGCTTGACGACCGTCGTGGTGAGTTCCTTGTCCGGCAGCTCGACGATGACCGCCTGCTTGCCCTTGCGCTTCTTGTTGCTGCCGGGCTCGTCGCCCTGCGGCGCGAGGGTGTGCATCGACCGGGACGCGGCCTTCGCCGTGTCGTAGTCGAGCCAGCCCAGCATCAGCTTGTCCCAGGCCGTCATCTCGCCGGCCCAGTCGCCGATGGCGTCCTCGCCCTTGCCGAGCCAGGAGCCGGAGGACATCAGCGACCAGTAGGCGACGGAGGACTCTCCGGTGCCGGAGGTGTCGTAGAGGTCCGGCAGGCCGAGGTCGTGGGCGTACTCGTGGGCGAAGACGCCCAGGCCGCCGTTCTCGGGCTGGACGGTGTAGTCACCGACCCAGATGCCGGTGTCACCGATCTCGGTGCCGCCCGCCTTGTTGAACTCCGGGCCCGACTTGCCGTAGTCGGTGCCGTAGGCGTACCAGCGGTGCGCCCAGATGGCGTCGGTGCCCTGCGCGCCGCCGCCGGCGGACTCGTCCTCACCGGCGTGCACGAACTGGAAGTGGTCCAGGTAGCCGTCGGGCTCGTTGAAGTCGCCGTCACCGTCGTGGTCGTAGCGGTCCCACACGTCGTACTCGGCGAGCCGCTCGCGGATCTGCTCGGTGGTCTGCCCGGCGGCCTTCTGGTCCTCGGTCCACTGGTTGACGCCGTCGCGGACGGCGTCCCACACGGTGTTGCAGACGTTGGAGCCGCAGGCGTTGTTGCCGTAGCGGGCCTCGTTGTAGTCGACCTTGACCCAGTCGGAGACCTCGCCGTCGACGGTGTACTTGCCGGACGACTGGGTCTCGAAGTAGGTCTTCACCGAGTTCGCACCGTCGCCGAAGTAGACGTCGGTGAAGTGCTCCCGGTCGAAGTCCTCCATCCACAGCGTGGTGTTGTCCTTGCTGCGGTCGGGCTCGGCGATCTGGTTGTGCAGCGGGCCGGGCGTGCCGCCGAACCGCGGGTCCACCTGGTCGCCGAACTCCAGGAGGATGGTGAAGATCTTGTCGGTCTTCACCTGCTCCATCTCGACGTACTTCTTGTGGCCCAGCTTCATGACCTTGGAGCCGTTCCTCGCCTGCGGCTTCTCGCCGGAGGCCAGCTTCTGCATCGCAGCCTGGCGCTGCGCGTTCTGCTGGTGGGTCAGCGGACCCTCAAGGTCGTGCTCGACGTGCTCGGCGGCGGGCGGCTGCGACTGCGGATGGGGCAGTTCGTCCTGGGGCTCCTGCGCGTGCGCCGCGGTGGCGGGCAGCAGCGCGGCTGCTCCCATGGCGGCGACGGCGGTGGCCAGTGCCGCGGTCTTCGATCTTATGGACCGACGGTGTGGTGTGGTCACGGGTGTGATGTCCTCCCCTGCAAGCGCGGTGACTTGACGGGAGGAATTCGACCCGAGGGACCGGAGAAAAGACAGTCCTTGTTTTATACACGTCAATCGAGTAGGTTGCGCTCCTGCTCGTGGCCCGGCCGTCGCGGAGCGTTCGCCGACGCGGCCCGCCGTTCACCCGGCGGTGCTTGACACCGTCCCGGTCACGTGACTCCGTGCGCCCCCCGTGCAACGGCGCCGTGGGTAAGGTCACGCTTGCCGCCCGTCCCCCAGGGGCATCTCGCATCGTAGAGTCGTCCGACGGTACGCGACATGACCGATCGGCCTCCGCCGCTGACCTCCCGAGGACGGATTCCGCCATGCCGCGTCCGAGTCCCGCCCAGATCCTCTACGGCTTCGCCACCGTCCTGCTGACGGCCGTCGTCCTGCTCCTGCTCACCCGGACGGAGTCCGGCACCGGTGCCGTCCTCATCGCGAGCAGCGCGCTCGTGCTGGGCCTCGCGGTGGCGGTGCTCACGGCACCGGCCAGGGAGCGGGCGCCGGGCACCGGGCAGGACGCCGCGCTGCCGGAACCCGGACCGGCCACCGCCGAACCGCGCGTGCCGCAGGCGACGTTCCGCCGCTGAGCCGCGCGTCCGGCTCCCCACCGGGCCGGGTCACGCCTCGACGACGACCGTCTTGACCGCCTTGTCGTGCAGGCACTGCTGGTAGGGGCGGTCCCACGTGCACCAGACCACGTTGACGAGCCAGAACAGCGAGCCGAGGCACGGGATAACGGCCGGCAGGTTGTAGACGGCGGCGCGGAACCACCCCGGGTTGCCCTCGGGCACCGCGCCGTCGTCCAGCAGGCCCACCCGGATGCGCAGCGCCATCTTGCCGAGGGTCTGGCCACGGGTGGTCAGCATCCAGCCCTCGTACAGGAAGTACACCGCCGTGTAGATCAGGGACAGCGCGAAGTCGCGGCTGTCGTAGGCGTTCTCGTCGGTGCTCGCGCCCACCTGATACGCCCACGTCCCGAAGAGCAGCCCGCCGATCAGGAAGACCGGGACGCCCACCACGAAGGCGTCCACGATCCGGGCCAGCAGCCGCTTGCCGCGGGACGCGAGCGGCGGCATCCCCGCCAGCGGATCGGGCGGGCCGTACACGTCGCCGTACGCACCGGGCCCGGAGCCGTACGCCTCCCCGCCACCGTACCCGTACCCGTGACCACCGCCGGCGCCCGGGGGCGGCGGGGCGGACGGCGGCGGCTTGCGGAACGGGTCGTCCCCCGGCGGCTCCCCGCCGGGCTGCGGCTGGTCGGTGCTCATGGCCCGAGTGGACCGCGCACCCGTACCGCCCGCATCCCGCACGACCCGTACGGGGGACGGTGCGCCGTGCTGCGGCGTCAGCCCGGGCGCAGGGCGCCCCGAGCGCGGCGGGCGACGAAGGTGCGGGCCGCCTTGTCGTGCCAGCACTGCCGCCACGGGCGGTCCCACAGGCACCAGGCGGCGTTCAGCACGCCGAGCACCGCCAGCGACAGCACCCCGTGGAGCAGCCAGCGCACGCACGCGGCGCCGAAGCCGGGTGTCGTCTGCTCCTCCAGGCGCAGGACCTCCACGCCCAGCAGCTTCTTGCCGAGCGTACGGCCCCAGCGCGCCGTGGGCACGGCCTCGTAGAGCAGACCGAACAGCAGGAAGGTGCCGATGACGAGCGCGAGGTAGCCGCCGGTGGTGCCGTCGACGAGCCAGACCTCCCGCGTCACCCCCGCCTGTTCGGCGGCGTCCACCTTGGCCCGGACGTGGTCGGCGGCCCGCGGCAGCAGCGGCGCCGCGACGGCACCGGCCACGGCGGCCTGCACCAGGGTGTCGATCAGCCGGGCGGTGAACCGGCGGCCGAGCCCGGCGGGGCGGGCCTGGTGCTGCGCGGACTGGAGGAAGGGGTCGCTGACCGGGGGCTTCCACGGCGCGACCGGGGCGGAACCGGCGGCCGGGCGGCCGGACGCGGGCTCCGGCACGGCGCCGGCCGGGCCGCGCGGCGTCCCGGCCGGCGCCTGCCGGGCCAGCTCCTGCACCTGCTGGGCCCAGCCGCCGGACGGCTCCGGCTGCGGCTCCCGGCCGGGCGGCAGGGCACCGGAGCGGGCCGGGCGCAGGGCGTACGTCTCGTCCCGGACGGCGGGGGCCGACGCGGGGGCGGGGCCCGGGGAGTCCGGGGACGGCTGCTGCCAGCCGCCGCGCGGATCGGCGAAGCCGGGGGCGGCGGGGGCGGCTCCCCACGCGACGCGGTTCCCGGCGGCGCCGAATCCGGACTGCCGGGCGGCGTCGGCCTGCCACGCGGCGGGCTCGCCGTCCGGCCGGGGGGACGCGGCGTCCGGCACGGGGTCCGGCGCCGCGGCGGCGCGGGACGCGGGCACGTCCCCGGCGGCAGCGGCCCGCGCGGCGGGTTCCGGCCCGGCGGGCGGCTCCGGAGCGGGCGGGGGCGGGACGGGCGCCGGGGCGGGCGCAGGCGCGGGCGGGACGGGCGCAGGCGGCGACGGGGCGGGCGGCGCGGGCGGCGGGGCGCCCGGGGGCGGTCCGGGAGCGGGCTCGCCCGCGCGGGGTTCGGGGCGGCTGGTGCCCGGCATCCAGGCGGCACCGTCCCAGTAGCGGACATAGCCCGGGATGGAGGGGTCCGGGTAATAGCCTGCGGGGGTGCTGCCGTTGGCGGATGCCGAGGGAGGCGCGCTCATGTCCGGTCCCGAATCTGCTAGGCCGACGTGGGTCGTGGGTGTGCTCGTCCACATCTACCAGAGTCCGGCGGCGGGCCGCCGGGGCAGCGGCGGACCCCACCGCTTCGGGCCGGAAAACGTGACCCGTGCCCCGCGCAACCTCTGACGTGATCGGGGAAGTCGCGTAATGATGCGCCGGCCGCCCGCTCTCATCCGGTGCAGCCGCACAGCCCCAGCACCCGAGGAAGGGCAGCCACCATGCACACCTCAGTCGAACGCGAGCTGGAACTGACGCTGGTGCTCTCCCCCGAGCACAGCGTCCCGGTACCCGCCCGGCTCGTCTACCGCGCCGACGACCCCTACGCCGTCCACGTCACCTTCCACATCGGCTCGTCCGGGCCCGTCCACTGGACGTTCGCCAGAGAACTGCTCGTGGAGGGCGCCCGGCGGTCCTGCGGCGAGGGCGACGTGCGGGTGTGGCCGGTCCGCCGGGCGGGCGGCGGCGCCCTGCGCCTGGCGCTCAGCTCCCCGGAGGGCGAGGCGCTGCTGGAGGCCCCGGCCGGGCCGGTGGCCGCGTGGGTGGAGCGCACGCTGCGGCTCGTCCCGCCGGGCCGCGAGTCCGCGGAACTGGAGCTGGACGCGGCGCTGGGCGCGCTGTTCAGCGAGGAGCCGGGCGCCTGACGGGGCGGCGCGGTCAGAACAGCTTGCCCGGGTTCAGGAGGTTCAGCGGGTCGAAGACCTGTTTGACGCCCCGCTGGAGTTCCAGGTTCAGCGGTCCCAGTTCCCGGGCCAGCCACTCCTTCTTGAGCAGCCCGACGCCGTGCTCCCCGGTGATGGTCCCGCCCAGCCGCAGGCCCAGCGCCATGATCTCGTCGAAGGACGCCCGGGCCCTGGCGCTCTCGTCGGCGTCGGACGCGTCGAAGCACACGGTGGGGTGGGTGTTGCCGTCGCCCGCGTGGGCGCAGACGCCGATGGTGAGGCCGTGCCGCCCGGCGATGGCCTCGACGCCCGTGAGCATCTCGGCGAGCCGGGAGCGGGGCACGCACACGTCGTCGATCATCGTGGCGCCCTTGACCTTCTCCAGCGCGACGAGGGCGGAGCGCCGGGCCTGGAGCAGCAGCGCGGACTCCGCCGGGCTGTCGGCGGGCACCACCTCGGTGGCCCCCGCGTCCCGGCACAGCGCGGCGACGGAGGCGAGGTCGGCGGCCGGGTCCGGGGTGTCGAAGGCGGCGAGCAGCAGCGCCCCGGTCGTCTCGGGCAGCCCCATGCGGGTGAGGTCGTTGACGGCGCGCAGCGTGGTGCGGTCCATCAGCTCCAGCAGGGCCGGGGTGTGGCCCGGGCCACCCCGGCCGTCCCCGGCCATGATGCGGCACACCGCGTCGCAGGCCGCCTCGGGCGAGGGGAACTCGGCCGCGAGCACGAGCTGTCCGGGCGGGGTGGGCCGCAGCGCCAGCACGGCCCGCACGACGACGCCGAGGGTGCCCTCGGAGCCCACGAACAGCCGGGTGAGGTCGTAGCCGGCGACGCCCTTGGCGGTGCGGCGCCCGGTGGACAGCAGCCGCCCGTCGGCCAGGACGACGTCCAGCCCGAGCACGTACTCGGCCGTGACGCCGTACTTCACGCAGCACAGCCCGCCGGAGGCCGTCCCGATGTTGCCGCCGATCGTGCACTCCTCCCAGCTGGAGGGGTCCGGCGGGTAGGTCAGGCCCACCTCGGCGACGGCGCGGGACAGGTCGGCGTTGACGACGCCGGGTTCCACGACGGCGATCCGGTCGACGGCGCTGATCTCCAGGATGCGGTCCATCCGCACCAGGGAGAGCACGATGCAGCCGTCCGCGGCGTTGGCCGCGCCGGACAGCCCGGTGCGGGCGCCCTGCGGCACGACGGGGGTGCGGGTGGCGGTGGCGGTGCGCATCACGTGCCGCACCTGCTCGACGGTGCGCGGCAGGACGACGGCCGCCGGTGTGCCCGCCGGGCAGAACCCGGCCATGTCCCGGGCGTAGCCGCGCAGGACGTCGGGGTCGGTGAGGACGGCCTCGGCGGGCAGTCCCTCCCTGAGCTGTTCGGTGACGGAGCCCATGGGCCTCAGCGTGGCACCACCGGACGCCGCCGACAACGCCCCGGCCCCGGAAGGCCGTGTCCGTGCCACCCGTCCGGCCCGCGGGCGCGTGCCCCCCTCGGGCCGGACGGCCGGCGTGGCGCGTGCCGGACGGCCGGCGGCGCCGGGCTCCGGACGGTCAGCGTGCCGGGCCCGCGGTCACAGGTTGCCGCGGCGGTCCTGCTCCCGCTCGATCGCCTCGAAGAGCGCCTTGAAGTTGCCCTTGCCGAAGCCCATCGAGCCGTGCCGCTCGATCATCTCGAAGAACACGGTCGGCCGGTCCTGCACCGGCTTGGTGAAGATCTGGAGCAGGTAGCCGTCCTCGTCGCGGTCGGCCAGGATGCGCAGCTCGCGCAGGTCGTCCAGCGGTACCCGGGTCTCGCCGACCCACTCGCCGAGCGTGTCGTAGTAGGCGTCGGGGACGTTGAGGAACTCCACGCCCGCCGCCCGCATGGCGCGCACGGTGGAGACGATGTCGTTCGTGGCCAGCGCGATGTGCTGGACGCCGGGCCCGCCGTAGAACTCCAGGTACTCGTCGATCTGCGACTTCTTCTGCGCGATCGCCGGCTCGTTGATCGGGAACTTCACCTTCTTGGTGCCGTCCGCGACGACCTTCGACATCAGCGCCGAGTACTCGGTGGCGATGTCGTCGCCGACGAACTCCTTCATGTTGGTGAAGCCCATGACCTCGTTGTAGAAGGTCACCCACTCGTTCATGCGGCCGAGTTCGACGTTGCCGACGCAGTGGTCGATGGCCTGGAAGACCCGCTTGGCCGGGGGCGCGACGATCGGGTCCGCGGCGGTGAAGCCCGGCAGGTAGGGGCCGTCGTAGCCGGAGCGCTCCACGAGGGTGTGCCGGGTCTCGCCGTAGGTGGCGATGGCGGCGAGCACGACGGTGCCGTGCTCGTCCTTCAGCTCGTGGGGCTCGGTCAGCCCCGTCGCGCCGTGCTCGACGGCGTAGGCGTAGGCGGCACGGGCGTCCGGCACCTCGATGGCCAGGTCCACGACGCCGTCCCCGTGTTCGGCGACGTGCCGGGCGAGGAAGCGGCCCCGCTCCGTGACCGGTTTGATGACCGAGGTCAGCACGAACCGGGCCGCTCCGGACTCCAGGACGTAGCTGGCCGTCTCCCGGTTGCCGTTCTCCGGTCCGGAGTAGGCGACCAGGCGCATGCCGAAGGCCGTGGCGTAGTAGTGCGCCGCCTGCTTGGCGTTGCCGACGGCGAAGACGACCGCGTCCATCCCCTTGACCGGGAAGGGGTAGTCCTGCCGCGCGGTCTGGAGGGTCTCAAGGGTCTCAGTCATGGCCGCAGCGTCTCTCCGTTCCACAGGGTGCGCAACAGTTCCGGCAACGGGTGGGCATTCTGTACAGTCGGTCCGCGCCAGCACCGGGCGATCTGTACACAATGACCACGGAGCGCGGCCCTCCGGGGCCGGTGGGGGGCGGGACGATGGGTGTCGACGCGCTGGACGGCCGGCTGCTGGAACTGCTGGCGCACGAACCGCGCATCGGGGTGCTGGAGGCGTCCCGGCGGCTGGGGGTGGCGCGCGGGACGGTGCAGGCGCGGCTGGACCGCCTGCGGGCCTCGGGCGTGATCCGGGGGTTCGGCCCGGACGTCGATCCGGCCGCGCTCGGCTACCCGGTGACGGCGTTCGCCACGCTGGAGATTAAGCAGGGCCAGGGCGCGGACGTCCGGGCCCACCTGTCGGGCGTGCCGGAGGTGCTGGAGCTGCACACGATCACCGGCCACGGGGACATGCTGTGCCGCCTGGTGGCCCGGTCCAACGCCGATCTCCAGCGGGTCATCGACCGGGTCGTGGGCTTCGAGGGCATCGTGCGGGCGTCCACCGCGATCGTCATGGAGAACCCGGTGCCGCTGCGCATCGTCCCGCTGGTGCGCCGGGCCTCGGGCCTGGCGTGAGGCGGCGTCAGCAGCGCGGCGGTTCCTCCCCCTCGCGCAGCGCCGCGAGGGCGTCCAGGGCGCCGTCCAGAGTGCGGACGGGGACGAGCCGCAGGCCCTCGGGCCGTTCGGAGCGGGCCTCGGCGCACTCGGCCTCGGGGACGAGGAAGACCTCGGCCCCGTCGCGGGCGGCGGCCTGCGTCTTCAGCGGTACGCCGCCGACCGGCCCGACGGTGCCGTCCTCGTCGATGGTGCCCGTCCCCGCGACGGTGCGCCCGCCGGTGAGGCCGCCGCCGTTCCCGTCGCCCTCGACCGCGTCGACGATGCCGAGCGCGAACAGCAGCCCGGCGCTGGGCCCGCCGATCTCGTCCAGGCGCAGGCGGACGGTGACGTCGCCGCCGCTGAGGCCGAGTTCGGCGAGGGCCGCCCGGACGGCGGCCTCCTGGGAGCGGGCCATCTGCCCGGAGTTGTAGTCGCGGATCTCCTCGGTGGAGTCGCCCACCGGGTACACGACGTCGCGCGGCATGACGGCGCGGTCGGTGGCGAACCAGCCGCCCAGCACGTCGGCGAGCCGCACCGTGGCGTCCGGCGAGGTGGCCGCGATGGTGGTCATCAGCAGTGCGCCGTCCGGCTCGCGCGGCTCGCCCGCGCCGGGGCCGGTGACGGTGATGACCGGCCGCCCCTCGTGCTCGCCGCCCACGTCCGCGGTGACGCCCGGGTGGGCGAGGGTGTACGGCAGCGGGGCGAGCGCGGTGAGGGCGAACAGGGCCAGGAGCAGGGCGGCGCACACGGCGAGCACCGGGCGGCGGCGGGACGCGAGTGCGGAGATCACCGCGCCATCCTAGGGAAGCGCCCGGAGCCCGCCCGCCCCGGGCACGTCCGCCGCCCTCAGCGCAGGGCGTCGGCGACCTCCCGGGCAGCGGCGACGACCCGGTCGCCCACCTTCTCCGGCACCGACTCCGAGAGCATCACCACGCCGACGCTGCCCTCGATCCCGGCGACGCCCAGCAGCGGCGCGGCGGCACCGCTGGCCCCGGCCTCCAGTTCGCCGTGGGTGAGCACGTACCCGTCGGTCGGCTCCTGGCCGGGCCGCCGTCCGGCGAGGATGGCGCGGCCCGCCGCGCCCCGGTCCAGCGGGTGGCGGAAGCCGGGGCGGTAGGCGACGTGGTAGTCGGTCCAGCTCGGTTCGACGACGGCCACGGCCAGGGCGTCGGCGCCGTCCACGAGGGTGAGGTGGGCGGTCGCCCCGACCTCCTCGGCCAGCGCGCGCAGCGACGGCAGCGCCGCCTCCCGCACGAGCGGGTGCACCTGGCGGCCCAGGCCGAGGACGCCGAGGCCCACGCGGGCCCGGCCGCCGAGGTCGCGGCGTATGAGGGAGTGCTGCTCCAGGGTGGCGAGCAGCCGGTAGATCACCGTCCGGTTGACTCCGAGCTTGTTGGACAGCTCGGTGACGGTCAGTCCGTGGTCGGTGTCGGCGAGGAGCTTGAGGACCCGAAGGCCCCGGTCGAGCGTCTGAGAGGTCTCCGCGGTCACGACGCCCCCTTCTCGGGTGGGGTGCCGACGGCCTGCCGCACGTCAGGTGCGTGTCCCGCTGCCGGTCCCGCGACAACGAGAAGGGGAGGCCACCGGGCGCTGGCAGGGCCGCACCGGCTGCGCTCCGGGGCGACGCTGCCACGGGGCGTGTGCGTGACCGAAACTTAGCGACCGGCTCCGCTCTCCGGAAGACTCCGTCCAGAATCCGGTCACACACCGACCAACTCTGGCCCTGGTTTTGCGCTTCTTGTCCGAAAGGTTTCGCTCTGCACCGTCCGGCGACCGGTTCCGACCGGGCTCCGATCAGCGCATACGCGTGGCCCACTCGCGCACCTTGGCGACCCGCTGCCGGAGCTGGCCCGCCGTCGCCTCGGCGGTCGGCGGCCCGCCGCAGGTGCGGCGCAGCTCGGTGTGGATGACGCCGTGCGGCTTGCCGCTCTGGTGCGCGTACGCGCCGACGAGGGAGTTGAGCTGCTTGCGCAGCTCCAGCAGCTCCTTGTGCGTGACCACCGGGCGCCGCTCGGCCGGGACCTCCAGCAGGTCCGCCTCCTCGTCCGGCCGCCGGCGGCTGTGCGCGATCTGCCGGGCCTGCCGCTTCTGGAGCAGCATCTGCACCTGGTCGGGCTCCAGCAGCCCCGGGATGCCCAGGTAGTCCTGCTCCTCCTCCGAACCCGGGTGCGCCTGCATGCCGAACTCGGCGCCGTCGTACATGACGCGGTCGAAGACCGCGTCCGACTCCAGCGCCTCGAAGGGCAGCGCGTCCTGCTCGCCGGTGTCCTCGTCCTGCTGCCGCTCGGCCTCGGCGAGGAGGTCCGCCTCCGGCGCGTACGGGTCCTCGTCGCCCGCCTTCTTCGGCTTGTCGAGCACGTGGTCGCGCTCGACCTCCATCTCGTGCGCGAAGCCGAGCAGCATGGGGATCGTCGGCAGGAAGACCGACGCCGTCTCCCCGCGCCGCCGGGAACGGACGAACCGGCCCACGGCCTGCGCGAAGAACAGCGGCGTGGAGATCGTCGTCGCGTAGACCCCGACCGCCAGACGCGGCACGTCCACGCCCTCGGAGACCATGCGCACGGCGACCATCCAGCGGTCCTCGGAGCGGCCGAAGTCCTCGATGCGCTGCGAGGCCCCGGTGTCGTCGGACAGCACGACCGTCGGGCCGTGCCCGGTGATCTGGCGCAGCAGCTTGGCGTAGGCGCGGGCGGAGTCCTGGTCGCTGGCGATCACCAGCCCGCCCGCGTCCGGGATGGCCTTGCGGACCTCGGTGAGCCGGTGGTCGGCGGCGCGCAGCACGCTGGGCATCCACTCGCCGCGCGGGTCCAGCGCGGTGCGCCACGCCTGCGAGACGGCGTCCTTGGTCATCGGCTCGCCGAGCCGGGCGGCCACCTCGTCCCCGGCCTTGGTGCGCCAGCGCATGTTGCCGCTGTAGGAGAGGAAGATGACCGGCCGCACGACGCCGTCGCCCAGCGCGCTGCCGTAGCCGTAGGTGTAGTCGGCCACCGAGCGGCGGATGCCGTCGCCGCCCTCGGCGTAGGTGACGAACGGAATGGGGTTGGTGTCCGAGCGGAACGGCGTACCGGTGAGGGCCAGGCGCCGCGTCGCGGGCTCGAACGCCTCCGAGCACGCCTCGCCCCACGACTTGCTGTCGCCCGCGTGGTGGATCTCGTCCAGGATGACGAGCGTCTTGCGCTGCTCGCAGCGGTTGCGGTGCAGCATGGGCCGCACTCCGACGCCCGCGTAGGTGACGGCGACCCCGTGGTACTCCCGCCCGAGCGGCCCCGCGCTGTACTCCGGGTCCAGTTTGATCCCCACCCGCGCCGCGGCCTCCGCCCACTGCTTCTTCAGGTGCTCGGTGGGCGCGACGACGGTGACCTGCTGCACGACGTGGTGGTGCAGCAGCCACGACGCGAGGGTGAGCGCGAACGTCGTCTTGCCCGCGCCCGGCGTCGCCACGGCGAGGAAGTCCCGCGGCTGCTGTTCCAGGTAGCGGTCCATCGCGCCCTGCTGCCAGGCGCGCAGCTTGCCGGCCGTGCCCCAGGGGGCGCGGCCGGGGAAGGCCGGGGAGAGATGGGAGGTGGTAGTCACGGTCTCCGCGAGAGGGGTCGGCGCCACGGACCGCGCCAGCCTAACCGCTCCCCCGCGCCCTCCCGCCCACCGGCCCCGGGCCGGGCACGGGCCCGGGGCCGGTGGCGGTCAGGGGGCGACGATGGTGGCGGGACGGATGGGGAGGCGGTTGACCGGGCGGCCGGTGGCGGCGCGGACGGCGGCGGCGACCGCCGCCGGGGCCACCACGAGCGGGACGGCGCTGACGGACTTCGCGCCGAACGGGGCCACCACGTCCCGCTCCTCGACCAGCTTGACGATCCGCGTCCGTGGCGCGTCCAGCGCCGTCGGCAGGGCGTAGCCGGTGAAGTCGGGGTGGCGCACCACGCCGCGGGCCACCCGCAGGTGCTCGGTGAGGGCGGCGCCGACGCCCTGGGTGAGGCCCGCCTCGATGCGCGCCCGGCACTGCGCCGGGTTCAGCACCCGGCCGACGTCCTGCGCGACGGCCAGCTCCACCACGCGGACGGACCCCAGCTCGATGTCCACGTCCACCACCGCCCGGATCGCGGCGAAGGCCAGCCCCACGAAGGCGTCGCCCTGCCCGGTGTCGTCCAGTGGCTCCGTCGGGTGCGGGCGGCACTGCGCGGTGGCCCACAGCTCCTTGCCGTCCAGCGCCTCGGCGACGGTCGTGGACAGCACCCCGTCGTAGGAGGTGATCTTGCCGTCGGCGATGGACAGCAGCTCCGTGGACATGCCGAACGTCGCGGCGAGCGGCTGGAGCAACTGGGTGCGCACCATCTTCGCGGCCCGCTCCACCGCCCCCGCGGAGACCCAGGTGTGCCGCCCCCGCGCGCCGGGGCCGGCCGGGGGCTGGTCGGTGTCCACCGGCGCGACGCGCACCTCGTCGACGCCGAGCACCTCCTGCACGATCTGCCGGGCGAGCGTGGCGAAGCCCTGGCCCGTCTCGACGGCCGCGCACAGGACCGTCGCCACCGGCCCCTCCACCTTCACCGTCGCCGTGGACACCTCGTCCGCGCCCTCCGCACCGAGCAGGTGCACCATGCCGAGCGCGTGGCCGACGCCGCGCCGCACCGCGCCGGGCTCGCCCGCGCCTCCCGGGCCGCCGGGCAGCAGCCACTCGTCCTGGGGGCTGTCCTTGGGCAGCGGCGGCAGCGGCTCGTCCCGCACGGCGCTCAGCAGCTCGGCGACGGGCGCCGGGCAGGTGACCGTCTGCCCGGTGGGCAGCAGGTCGCCGGTGGCCATGACGTTGCGGGCGCGCAGCTCGGCCGGGTCCATGCCGAGGGCGGCGGCCAGCTTGTCCATCTGGCCCTCGTAGGCGGCGCACACCTGCAACGCGCCCTCGCCGCGCACGTGGCCCGCGGGCGGGTTGTTCGTGCGCACGGCCCAGCCGTCGATGACGGCGTGCGGGACGACGTAGGGCCCGGCGGCGAACGCCACGGCCGCCGCCAGGGCCTCGTGCGAACCGTCGGAGTAGGCGCCGGCGTCCATGAGGATCTGCGCCTCGACCTTGAGCAGCTTGCCCTCGGCGTCGGCGTGGTGCCGGTAGCGCAGCAGCGTGGGGTGCCGGTGGGCGTGCCCGAGGAAGGACTCCTCGCGCCCGGCGGCGAGCTTGACCGGGCAGCCGGTGCGCAGCGCCAGCAGGCCCAGCGGGATCTGGACGCTCAGGTCCTCGCGGTCGGCCATCGCGCCCGGCACCCCGGTGACGACGACCTTGACCTGCTCGGCCGGCAGGCCGAAGCAGGCCGCGACGCGGTCCCGGTCGGTGTGCGGGTCGGTGGAGGCGGTGTACAGCTCCACGCCGCCGTCCGGACGGGGCACGGCGAGCCCCGCCTCCGCGCCGATGGGCGCCGGGTCCTGGCGGCCGACGCGGTACAGGCCCTCCACGACGACCTCGCCGGTGATCTCCGCGTCGCCGTAGCGCAGCGGCAGGTGTCTGACGATGTTGCCGTCCGGGTGCAGCGGCCCGGCCTCGAACGCCTGCTCCGGGTCCGTGACGGGGTCGAGCACCTCGTACTCGACGGCGATCGCGGCCGCCGCGAGCCGCGCCGTGTCGGGGTGGTCGGCGGCGACGGCGGCGATCGGCTCCCCGTAGTGCCGCACCACCTCGTGGGCGAACGCGGGACGGTCGGCGATGCCGCGTCCGTGGTGGGGGTCGCCGGGGACGTCGGCGTGGGTGACGACGGCCCGGACGCCGGGCATGGCCGCGGCCTGGGCGGTGTCGACGGCGACGATGCGGGCGTGCGGGTGCGGGGCGCGCAGCACGGCCGCCCACAGCAGGCCCTCGGCCCACAGGTCGGCGGCGTAGGGGTAGGTGCCCTGCGCCTTCGCCAGCGCGTCGGCGGGCTCCAGCGAGGCGCCGAGGCCGTGCGGCTCCTCGGGCGGGGGCGGCGGGAGCGGGGTGCCCTGCGCGGGCGTCGCGGTCACCGCGTCCTGTGACGTCACTGCGCGCCTCCCTCGTCGGCGGGCCCGGCCTGGTGCGGAATGCGGGTCCCGACGCCGTCCGTGCCGCCGCCCGCCGGGGTGCCGGCGGGCGGCGTCCCGGCGGGCGGGGTGCCGGAGCCGTTCCCGTCGCCCGCACCGGGGACGTCCGTGCGCCCGGGGCGGGCCGCGCGTTCGGCGGCCACCTCGCGGACGGCGTCGATGACGCCACGGTAGCCGGAACAGCGGCAGAGGTTGCCGCACAGGGCGGTGCGGATCTCCAGCTCGGTCGGGTCGTGGTTGCCCTCCAGCAGGTCGTGCGCCGTCATCGCCATGCCGGGGACGCAGAACCCGCACTGCACGCGGGAGTGCCGGGCCAGCGCCCGCTGCACGTCGGAGGGCGTGCCCTGCTCGGCCAGCCCCTCGACGGTGCGGATCTCGCTGCCGGCCGCCGTCGCGGCGGGGACCAGGCAGGACGCGACGAGGCGGCCGTCCACCTGCACCGAGCAGGCGCCGCACTCGCCCTGCGAGCAGCCGTCCTTGGCCCCGGCGAGGCCGAGCCGCTCGCGCAGCACGTACAGCAGGGACTCGCCGATCCACACGTCGTGCACGTGCCGCTCGGCCCCGTTGACGTGCAACGGGTAGGAGGTGAGCGGGTGTTCCGTCTCGGGGACGGGCGCGGGCGCGACGGGGACGGGCTCGGGCCCGACGGCCGCGGGACCGGTGCCGGCGGGTTCGGCGTCCTTGGGCGCGGCGTCCCCGGGCGCGGGGCCGTCCGGCGCGGGGAGCGGGCCGGGCGCGGGGAGCGCGTCCGGTCCGGGGAGCGGGTCCGGTCCGGGGAGCGCGTCCGGCTCCGGCGGCTGGCTCCCGAACGGTTCCGCGGGGGCCGTGTCCGCCTGGAGCCGCCCCTCGTGCGAACCGGCCAGCGCCGCCGCGGCGGCCTGCCCCGTGGCGGGGAACGCCGTCCGCTCCGGCTCCGTCCCGTAGGCCGTCCCGTACTCCGCGTCGGGCTCGGCGGGGGCGGGCGCGAACGGCAGCGTCCACTGCCCGGTGGCGGCCGGGTCGGTCCCGGCGACCGGCGTGGGCGGCGGGATGACCGGCGGCTCCCAGCCCTGCCCGGTGCCGGGCGCGGCCAGCGGCGTCTGCTCCGGGTACCCGGCGTCGGCGCCGGCGTCGTAGTCCGGGTGGCCGGGCTGTCCGGAGGGCGGGAGCTGGATGAACGCGGTGGCGTCCGCGTCGTACTCGCCGCCCCAGGCGTCCCGCGGCGGCGCGGACGGCGGCGGTCCGGACGGCTGGGCGGAGGGGTTCCGGTCCTCGGAACGGTCGTCGGTGCTCATGCGAGCGCCCTCCCCAGTGCTCGGCGGGCCAGTGCCGCCACGGTGCGCCGCAGCCGGAGCGCGGCGGCCGGAAGTTCCGGGACCTGTCCGCCGCCGGGGTCGGGCGCCGGGTCGGGGATGCAGGCCATCGCCACGTACTCCCCGAAGGCGGTCAGCGCCTGGGGGGCGAGCGCGACGGCGCCCTTCTCCCGCACCACCGACCAGTCGATCAGCGACGCCACCCAGCTCTCGGCCTCCAGCGGGCGCAACGGCATCGGGGCGATGGCCCCGATCGCGCACCGCACCCCGCGCCGTGCCGGGTCGAGCACCACGGCGGCCGAGGCGACGGCGCGGCTCGGGCCGGTGCGCCCGGTGGCCTTGAGGAACGTCTGCGGGGCGTGCAGCAGCGGCACCCGGAGGTAGCCCACGACCTCGCCGGGGCCGAGCAGGGCCCGTCCGGTCAGCAGGTCGTCGACGGGCAGCTCGCGGCGCACGCCGCCGGGTGCGGCGATGACGAGGGTGGCCTCCAGCGCGGCCAGCACCGGCAGGGTGTCACCGGTGGGCGCGGAGCTGACGACGTTGCCGCCGAGGGTGCCCGCGTTGCGCGTCTGCGGCGGTCCCGCGGCGCGGGCGGCGGCGGCGAGCGCGGGGAAGAGGGCGGCGAAGTCGGGGCGGCCCATGCGGGCGTGGGTGAGCCCGGCACCGAGCACCCCGTGCCCGTCCTGGTACTCCCAGCCGCGGATCTCGCTGATGCGGCCGAGCCCCACCAGCGCGGCGGGGCGCAGCTGCCCGGCGTTGACGGCCACCATCAGGTCGGTGCCGCCGGCGACCGGCACGGCGGCGGGCATGGCGGTGAGGGCCGCCACGGCCTCGTCGAGTGTGGCCGGCAGGGTGACGGGACGCGTCACCCCTGGACCATGCGGCGCATGCGGTGCGTGCGTGCTCAATCCAGTGCCCCTTCCCGGTCTCCCGGCTGCCCAGCCGTACCGTACGTGCTGACAGCCCGGACGTGGCAACTCTGGCACATCTCCCGGCACCCGCCGCGCGCAGGTCGGCGGAGACCACCGGCGGCACGGCCGGGGGTCGCCGCACGCCCGCGGGGCGGGGGCGGGCTGGACGGCGCACGGGGCGCCGGGCGGGGGCCCGGCGCCGGAAACCACGCTTTCAGGGGGCGGGACGGCAAGGGGCGGAAGCGGGGCTCACACGATCGGGGGCTTCCCGTCGTGCGGGCGTCCGAGCACCCCGGGCCGCCGCTGCCAGGAGTGCGGCCCCGCCGGCGGGCGGTAGCCGACGCCGAGGGCGTCGAGGCGGGCGTAGTGGGCGCCGTCCATGCGGCGGGCGAAATCCGGCCAGGCGGGGCGGTCGGGGCCGCTCCACACGGTCTCCGCGAAGGCGGCCAGGCGCGGGAAGACCTGGTAGTCCAGGCGCTGCTGACTCTCCGCCACCTCCGTCCACATGTTGGCCTGCGCGCCGATGACGTGGCGCTCCTGCGGCGTCCCGGCCAGCTCGGGCGGCACCGGCTCGAAGGCGTGGACGTCGGCCAGGGTGCGGACGTAGCCGATCGGCACGGGTTCGTCCGCGCCCCCGTCCTGCCGGAAGTCGAGGTACACCTGCTGCTCGGGACACATCACCACGTCGTGCCCGGCCCGCGCGGCGGAGATGCCCCCGGCGTAGCCGCGCCAGGAGGACACGGCGGCACCCGCGCTGAGGCCCGTCGCGCCCCCGGTGCCGCCCTCCAGGATCTCGTCCCAGCCGATGAGGCGGCGGCCCCGGGCGGTCAGCCAGCGGTCGAAGTGCCGGATGAACCAGGACTGGAGCGCTTCCTCGTCCGGCAGGCCCAGCTCCCGCATCCGGGCCTGGGCGGCGGCGGAGGCCCGCCACTGGTCCTTGACGCACTCGTCGCCGCCGATATGGACGAACTTTGACGGGAACAGGCCGAGCACCTCCTCCAGCACGTTCTCGTAGAACCGCAGCACGGTGTCGGAGGGCGCCAGGACATTGGGGCTGACGCCCCAGTCCGTCCACACCTCCAGTGCGCCGGTGTCCACGGTGTCGGTGTTGCCCAGCTCCGGGTAGGCGGCGATGGCGGCCTGGGAGTGGCCGGGGATGTCGATCTCGGGGACGACGGTGATGTGCCGTTCGGCGGCGTAGGCGACGATCTCGCGGATGTCGTCCTGGGTGTAGCGCCCGCCGTGCGCCCGCTCGTCCCACAGGTCGGACGCGCGGTGGCCGACCCGGGTACGGCTGCGGCAGCCGCCGACCTGCGTCAGGCGCGGGTACCGCTCGATCTCGACGCGCCAGCCCTGGTCGTCGGTGAGGTGGAAGTGGAAGACGTTGAGCTTGTGCGCGGCCAGCAGGTCCAGGTACCGCAGCACGCCCTCCTTGGGGGTGAAGTGCCGGGAGACGTCCAGCATGAAGCCGCGCCAGCTGAACCGGGGGGCGTCGCTCACGGAGACGCACGGCACGGTCCACCGCCGGTCCGCGCCGAGCGGGGCGCGGCGGAACGCGGCCGGGTCCAGGAGCTGGCGGAACGTCTGGGCGGCCCAGAACAGCCCGGCCGCGTCGGCCCCTTCCAGCAGGACGCCGGTCTCCTCCACCGTCAGCCGGTAGCCCTCGGGGCCGAGTCCGCCGGCGTCCCCGCCCGCGCCGGACGGCGCGAGGGCGAGCCGGAGCGTGTTCTCCGCCGCGTCGCCGGGGGCGAGCGGCAGGCCGGTGGCGGACCCGACCGACGTGCGCAGCCAGCGGGCCACGCCCTCGGTGCCGGGCGGCGCCGCGATGACCGTGCCCGCGTCGAGGACGAAGGCCGGGTCCGCGGCGCCATCGGGTGCGGCGGCGGTGTAGGAGCGGGGGGCGGGGACGAGGAGGGAGGCGTCTGACGCGCCGGGGTGCGTGTTCACGTGGTGTCAGTCCTTCACCGCGCCGCCGAGCCCGGAGACCAGGCGGCGCTGTACGAGTACGAAGAAGACGAGGACCGGGAGGGTCATGACCGTCGAGGCGGCCATCACTCCGCCCCAGTCGGGTGTCTCGGAGTCGAAGAAGACCAGCAGGGCCATCGGCAGGGTGGAGTTCTCCGTGGCCGAGATGATGAACGACTTGGCGAACAGGAAGTCGTTCCACGCCGAGATGAACGAGAAGACGCTCACGGCGGCGAGCCCGGGGAAGACGAGCGGGAAGAGGATCTGCCACAGGAACCGGGTGCGGCTGGCGCCGTCGATGAACGCCTGTTCCTCCAGCGCCTCCGGCACCGCCTTGACGAAGCCGCGCAGCATCCAGATCGCGAAGGGCAACGAGAACGCCAGGTGCGGCAGGACGAGCGAGCCGAGCGTGTTGAGCAGCCCGGCGTCGCGCATGAGGAAGAACATCGGGATGGTCAGCGCCTCGATGGGCACCATCTGCGCGATGAGGAACATGATCAGCAGCGTGGTGCGGAACCGGAAGCGGAAGCGGGTGACGGCGGTGGCGGCGAGGAACGCGATGAGCGCGGAGGCGACGACCACGGCGCCGGCCACGGCGAGGCTGTTGAGGAAGTAGCGGCCGAGGTCCTGGTTCTCGAAGACGCGCCGGAAGGAGTCCAGGGTGGGCTCCAGCGTCCAGGGGCGCGGCCGGTCCGACTGCACCTCGCCCGCCGGCTTCACCGCCGAGAGCACCATCCAGTACAGCGGGAACGCCACGAGCAGGGCGACCGCCACGGCGGCGGCCTCGGCGGCCAGCCGCCACGGCCGGGCGGGCCGCAGCCGGGCCGCCGCCGCGCGCAGCAGCGGCGTACGGGCGGGCGCGGTGACCGGCAGCGCCTCGGCGGGCGCGGCCGGAACGGATGCGGCTTCCGCGGAGCCGTCGCGGGCGGCCGCGGACCCGTCGCCGGCGGGTCCGCCGGATGCCCGGTGCGCCGGGGCGCTCACAGTTCCTCCCCGCTCCGCCGGACGATGCGCAGGTAGACGAGCGTCACCGCCAGCAGGATCAGCAGCATGACGACGCCGATGGCCGACCCGAGGCTGTACTGCGAGGAGGCGAACGCCTTCTGGTAGGCGTAGACGTTGAGCACCAGGTTCTGGCCCGCGACACCGCCGCCGCCGGTCATGACGTAGATCTGCGTGAACACCTTGAAGTCCCAGATGATCGACTGGATCGTCACCACGACGAGGATCGGGCGCAGCATCGGCGCCATGACGCTGCGCCAGACGCGCCAGGTGGAGGCGCCGTCCAGTGCGGCGGCCTCCAGCACCTCGGAGGGGATGGCCCGGATGCCCGCGTACATGGTCACCATGACGAACGGGAACGAGCACCACACCACCTCGAACAGCACCAGGGCGAAGGCGCTGTACCTGCCGTACGTCCAGGAGAACCCGTCGAGGCCGAGCACCCGGTTGACCGGGCCGAAGTCCGGGTCGAACAGGAACACCCACACCGTCGATCCGGTGATGGCCGGGGTGGCCCAGGCGCCGAGCGCGGCGAACATGAGCAGCAGCCGGGGCACCGCCCGCACCCGGGTCAGCAGGACGGCCAGGGCGCAGCCCACCGCGAGGGTGCCCACGACGCAGGCGGCGGCGAAGACGACCGTGGCGGCCAGCACGCTCCAGAACTGGCCGTCGCGCAGCAGCGTCGCGTAGTTGGCCAGCCCCTGGAAGCTCGTCGGCTCCCCGCCGCTGACCTGCGCCTGGGTGTACTCCAGCAGGGAGATCAGGCCCAGCTGGTAGACCGGGTAGACCAGCAGCCCGGCCAGGACGACGAGCGCGGGGGCGAGGTAGAGCCAGGGCGTCCAGCCGCTCCGGCGCGGCCGGGCGGGCCTGCGGACGACCGCCCCCGCCGCCGCGCCCGGGCCCGCCACGCCCGTCGCCCCGGTCAACTCGCCGCCTGCCGGAACGCCTCGTCCATGGCCTCGGCGGCGTCCTCCGTGGCCGCCGCCACGTCCTTCCGGCCGCTGACGACCTCCTGGAACATCGTGGGCAGCACCTGGCCCGCGTCGATCTGCGCCCAGGCGGGCGTGGCGGGAACGAACCGGGCGCCGGCCGCGAGGGTGCGCACGAACGGCTCCACGAAGGGCTCCCGCTGCGCCACCTCCTCGCGCACGTCGGTGAAGGTCGGCAGGAAGCCCATGGCGTCGAACAGCTCGCGCTGGCTCTCCTTGCCCGCCAGCTCCCGCATCAGGTCGACGGCCAGGGTGCGGTGCGAACTGCTCTTCAGCATCCCGAGGTTGTTGCCGCCCGCGAACGCCGGGGCGATCTCGCCCTCGGTGGTGCCGGGCAGCGGGACGACCGCGTACGTGTCCTTGACCGGACCGGACTCGACGGCCTGGCGGCTGAAGTCGCCGGCGATGGCCATGGCGGCCTTCCCCCCGGCGAACGCCTCGACGGTGTCGTTGCCGGTCATCTGCGCGCACTGCCGCGCGGGGCAGTTGGCGTCGCCGAACAGGTCGGTGTAGGCGGTGACCCCGGCCTGCGAGGGCGCGTCGTCGAGGGCGGCGGTGTAGGCGCCGTCCCGCTCCTCGGCGACCTCGCCGCCGTGCGCCCACACGAAGGGCAGCGCGCCGTAGGTGTAGGCGCCGCCGACGGCGAGCCCGTAGAGGTCCGGCCGCTCGGCGCGGACGGCCTCGGCGGTCTCCCGCACCTGTGCCAGCGTGGCCGGCGGCTTGAGGCCGAGTTCGTCGAACACGTCGGTGCGGTAGTACAGCGCCCGCACGCCGACGAACAGCGGGACGCCGTAGACGCGGCCGTCCACGGTGACGGACTGCCGGGCGGTGGGGTCGGTGTCCGCGGCCTCGTCCCAGGCGGCGAACTCCTCGCTGATGTCGGCCAGTCCGCCGTCGCGCACGTAGCCGGCCGTGTCGGTGTTGCCGTACTCGACGAGGTCGGGCGCGGAGGCGGGGTCGTTGAACGCGGCCTTCATCCGCTCGGCGCGGCTGTCGGTGGGGATGTACCGCACGTCGACGCTGACGCCGTCGTGCCGGGCGGTGAACGCCTCCACCGCGGCGTCCACGACGCGCTCCTTGGGCTGGTTGTTCACCTCGCGGAACAGCCAGACGCGCAGCGTTCCGGTCTTCTTGTCCTCTCCCCCGCCGCCCCCGTCGGAGGTGGCGGGGGCACAGGCGGTGGCGGTCAGTCCGGCGAGGGCGAGGGCCGCGAGGGGCGCGGCGAGGCGGGCGGAGAGCTTCATGGGGGACTCCCGACGACGGGCGTTGCAATATGTGCAACCACTGTTTCGCTCTGCGCAAGAGGCTAGGCCGACGCGGCCCGCCACGACAAGAGGTCTCGACCATTCCGCCCGTCCGGAGCCGCCCGCCCGCACCCGGCCCCGGGCCGCGCGGACCGGGTCACGCGCGGCCCGGGCCGCCCACCTGACCGGCCGTCCCGGCCCCGGACGCCCGAAAGCCCGTCCGGATCACCGGACGGGCTCGGCGGACGCGGGGGCCGGGGGCGGGGTCAGCCGCTGCGGTCCCCCAGCTGGAACAGCAGGATCACGAAGAACGCGAAGACGTGCGTCGCCACCACGTAGATGAGCACGCGCAGCAGCACACGCCGTTCCTTCCAGCGCTCCGTCCCGCCACCTGTGACACCCATGCTCCCGCTCCCCTTCGCGTCCCGTCCCGCCACCCGCTCAGACGGCGGCCCCCGCAGCGCGCCGATGGCACACCGCGGGGGCCTCGGTACCGAGCCCGTACCGCCTACCGCCACAGGGCGCGGGCTACTTCCCGCCGCCCTTGCCGTCCTTGCCGTCCTTGCCGCCGCTGGTCATGGACTCGTAGATCTCCTTGCACAGCGGGCACACCGGGTACTTCTTCGGGTCACGACCGGGCACCCAGACCTTGCCGCACAGCGCCACGACGGGCGTGCCGTCGAGCGCGCTCGCCATGATCTTGTCCTTCTGGACGTAGTGGGCGAAGCGCTCGTGGTCGCCATCGCCGTGTGACGTCTGCGGAGTCGGCTCGACGAGCGTGCCGGTACCCGTACCGCGCTCGGGCTCAAGAGTGCTCATGGCGTCCAAGGGTACCGACCCGCCGGGCGAGCCGGACCCGCCTCAGTTGAGGGTCGGGTCGTCCGGATACGTGGCCACGAGGGCCAGCGCGCCGCGCTGCCGGCGCAGCACGGCGCGCCACAGCCGCTCGGGGTCGGGTGAGGAGACGTCGCCCGGTTCGGAGTCGACGACGTACCACGCGCCCTCCGCCACCTCCTCCTCCAGCTGCCCCGGTCCCCAGCCCGCGTAGCCGACGAAGATGCGCAGGAAGCCCAGCTCGGCGGCGAGCACCTCGGGCGGGGCGTCGAGGTCCAGCAGGCCGATCGCGCCGTGCACCCGGCGCCAGCCCAGCGGACTGGCGCCCTGTGCCCCGGGCGGGGCCGCGGCGGACGCGGCCCCGGTGGAGCCGTTGCCCGCGGCGCCGGGCACGATCGCCACGCCCAGCGCCGCGTCCAGCGACACCGGACCGCCCTGGAAGACGACTCCGGGGGCGCCCGCCAGCGCCGCCCAGGGCTCCAGGACGTCGCCGACGTGCACCGGCGTGGGGCGGTTGAGCACGACGCCGAGCGAGCCCTGCTCGTCGTGGTCGAGGAGCAGCACCACCGCGCGCTCGAAGTTGGGATCGGTCAGCGCCGGGGTGGCGACGAGCAGCCGCCCGGTGAGCGAGGACACCTCGGACATGGCTCCCATGATTCCCCACCGGGGCCGCGCGCGGGCGGCCAACGTCGATCTCCCGGCCCACGGGTTTCCCCGCGGCCCCGGCCCCGGCTTTCCACGGCGTTTCGCCGGGACGCTCCTGGTAGGGCCGCCGGCGGGCCCGCGGCGGGCGCCGGGCTGCCGGGTGCGGGCGCCGCGGCGACTACCATTTCGTCTGTCCCCTGCCCCTTGTGTAGAGATCGCGAGTTCCATGACCGGCACCGAAGACGTCCTGCTCGTCCACGGCGGCACCCCGCTCCAGGGCGAGATCCGGGTCCGCGGCGCGAAGAACCTCGTGCCCAAGGCCATGGTCGCGGCCCTTCTCGGCAGCGAACCGAGCCGGCTGCGCAACGTCCCCGATATCCGCGACGTCCGCGTGGTGCGGGGGCTGCTGGAGCTGCACGGCGTCACCGTGCGCACCGGCGCGGAGTCCGGCGAACTGGTGATGGACCCCTCCCACGTGGAGAGCGCCAACGTCGCGGACATCGACGCGCACGCGGGTTCGTCCCGCATCCCCATCCTGCTGTGCGGTCCGCTGCTGCACCGGCTCGGTCACGCGTTCATCCCCGGCCTGGGCGGCTGCGACATCGGCGGCCGGCCGATCGACTTCCACTTCGACGTGCTGCGCCAGTTCGGCGCGGTCATCGAGAAGCGGCCCGAGGGCCAGTACCTGGAGGCGCCGCAGCGGCTGCGCGGCACGAAGATCCAGCTCCCGTACCCGTCCGTGGGCACCACCGAGCAGGTGCTCCTGACGGCCGTGCTCGCCGAGGGCGTCACCGAGCTGTCCAACGCGGCCGTGGAACCGGAGATCGAGGACCTGATCTGCGTCCTGCAGAAGATGGGCGCGATCATCTCCATGGACACCGACCGCACCATCCGCATCACCGGGGTGGACAAGCTCGGCGGCTACCGGCACCGCGCGCTGCCGGACCGGCTGGAGGCCGCGTCCTGGGCCTGCGCGGCGCTGGCCACCGAGGGCAGCGTCTACATCCGCGGCGCCAGCCAGCGCGAGATGATGACGTTCCTCAACACCTACCGGCGGGTCGGCGGGGCCTTCGACGTCGAGGACGACGGCATCCGCTTCTGGCACCCCGGCGGGCCGCTGAACGCCATCGCGCTGGAGACGGACGTCCACCCCGGCTTCCAGACGGACTGGCAGCAGCCGCTCGTCGTCGCCCTCACCCAGGCGTCGGGGCTGTCGATCGTGCACGAGACGGTGTACGAGTCGCGCCTCGGCTTCACCGAGGCGCTCAACCAGATGGGCGCGCACATCCAGGTGTACCGCGAGTGCCTGGGCGGCACGCCGTGCCGTTTCGGCCAGCGGAACTTCCTGCACTCGGCCGTGGTGTCGGGGCCGACGAAGCTCCAGGCGGCCGAGCTGGTGATCCCCGACCTGCGCGGCGGGTTCTCGTACCTGATCGCGGCGCTGGCCGCCCAGGGCACGTCCCGGGTGCACGGCATCGACCTGATCAACCGCGGCTACGAGAACTTCATGGACAAGCTCCCGGCGCTCGGCGCGCAGGTGGAGCTGCCGTAGCGCCCCGCGGGGCGCCCGCACGAAGGGGCGGCGTCCGGCACTCGGTGCCGGACGCCGCCCCTTCGTGCGCCTGCGGAGCCTTACTGGCCCTTGGCGGCTTCCTTCAGCTTCGAGCCCGCGGAGACCTTGACGCTGTAGCCGGCCGGGATCTGGATGGGGTCGCCGGTCTGCGGGTTGCGGGCGGTGCGAGCGGCACGGTGGGTGCGCTCAAAGGTCAGGAAACCCGGGATGGTGACCTTCTCGTCGCCCTTGGCGACGACCTCGCCGACGGTCTCGGCGAAGGCGGCCAGAACGGCGTCGGCGTCCTTGCGGGTCACCTCGGCGCGATCGGCCAGTGCGGCCACCAGCTCAGTGCGGTTCATGTGTGTTACTCCCGTGTTCTTCTTGCCGATGAGGCGTGAGACGAAGCCGATGCTGCCAGGGCCCTCGGACAGTGCCGGGACCCGGGTCTGCTCCCAGACCCTCGCGCCCGGGACGCATCCTGCCCCCACCAGTGGCGGTAAAGCCAATCCGGCGGCCTGTCGTCACACGCAAAGCGCCGTGTCTCGTCACGATGACGTTCCGCCGGCTTTGCCCGCCCGCAACCCTACGGGGGGCCGGGGCGTGCCCCTCCCCGCGACGCGCCGTACGCCCGTGCGTGGCGGTCCTCACACCGCGGCCGCCCGGTCCTCCCGGGCCGCCTCGTTCACCGCGTCGGCCACCGCGCCGGACACCTTCTCGTTGAAGACGCTCGGGATGACGTAGTTGGCGTTCAGCTCGTCCTCGCCGACCACGTCGGCGAGCGCCCGCGCGGCGGCCAGCATCATGCCGTCCGTCACCGTGTGCGACTGCGCGTCCAGCAGGCCGCGGAACACGCCGGGGAAGACGAGCACGTTGTTGATCTGGTTGGGGAAGTCGGAGCGGCCGGTGGCCACGACGGCGGCGGTCTGCCGGGCGGTGGCCGGGTCGATCTCCGGGTCCGGGTTGGCGAGCGCGAACACGATGGCGCCCTCCGCCATCGTCGCCACGTCCTCGCCGGTGAGCACGTTGGGGGCGGAGACGCCGACGAAGACGTCCGCGCCGGCGACGGCGTCCTTGAGCGAGCCGGAGATGTTCTCCGGGTTGGTGTGGTCCGCGATCCAGCGCAGGGCGGAGGACGGGTCGGCCTCCTTCAGGTCCTCGCGGTCGCAGCACACGACGCCGTCGATGTCGCAGACCACGGCGTGCCTGACGCCCGCGGCCAGCAGCAGCTTGAGGATGGCCGTCCCGGCCGCGCCCGCGCCCGACATGACGACCCGGACGTCCGCGATGTCCTTGCCGACGACCCGCAGCGCGTTGTGCAGGGCGGCCAGCACGACGATGGCGGTGCCGTGCTGGTCGTCGTGGAAGACGGGGATGTCCAGCGCCTCGCGCAGCCGGGCCTCGATCTCGAAGCAGCGCGGCGCGGAGATGTCCTCCAGGTTGATGCCGGCGAAGCCGGGCGCGATGGCCTTGACGATCTCCACGATGGCGTCCGGGTCCTGGGTGTCCAGGCACAGCGGCCACGCGTCGATGCCCGCGAACCGCTTGAACAGCGCCGCCTTGCCCTCCATGACCGGCAGCGCGGCGTGCGGGCCGATGTTGCCCAGGCCCAGCACGGCGGAGCCGTCGGTGACGACGGCGACGCTGTTGCGCTTGATGGTCAGCCGCCGGGCGTCCTCGGGGTGTTCGGCGATCTGCGTGCACACCCGTGCCACGCCGGGCGTGTAGACCATGGACAGGTCGTCGCGGTTGCGAATGGGGTGCTTCGACGACATCTCGATCTTGCCGCCGAGGTGCATGAGGAAGGTGCGGTCGGAGACCTTGCCGAGCGAGACGCCGTCGATCTCCCCGAGCCGGGCGACGATCGACTTGCCGTGGTCGGTGGACGTGGCGGCGACGGTCACGTCGATGCGCAGTCTCTCGTGCCCGGACGCGGTCACGTCCAGGGCGGTGACATGGCCCCCGGAGGACTCCACGACGGTGGTGATCTGGCTGACCGCCGATCCGCCGGCCGGGACCTCCAGCCGGACGGTCATCGAGTAGGAGACGCTGGGCGCCGTTGCCATGCGGACTTCCTCTGCTTTCCTTGAGCACTTCGCGGGGTGCGGGCTGCTTTCCGAATCGTCGCACTTACCGCCCGGTAGGCGGTAAGTCGGGTTGACTCCGGAAAACAGATTCCACCATACGAGAAGTGCGGGGCGAGAGGAACCCCGGGCGGCCGCCCGCAGGGCGCGTCCCGGCACGCGTCCGCACCCGGCGGAGCCGCGCACGGACGCGTGCCGCGCACGCAGAAGCGGGCCTCCCGGTGGGAGACCCGCTTCTCATCGCTGAGGGTGGCACCGACCCGCCAGCTCGCCTCGCGGCAAGAGGTCGCTCGAAGCGACGATGGTTGGGCCCGGGGGCATGGATCGGGCCGGTGCCACCACCCAGGCTAACAAACCCCCCGCAGAAGTCGTCCCCCCGCCGCAACCCGTTCCCGGGCCCGGGAACGGGCCCCCGGCCGGGGCCGGGACAGGGCCGCGCCGGTCCCGGGCGGCCCTGTCCCGGCCCCGGCCGGTCCCGCTCAGTCCCGCAGCAGGTCGGGGACGCCGTCCGCGTCGGGCAGGTCCCGCTCCCCGGAGAGGATCGTCAGCCGCTGCGTCGCCCGGGTCAGCGCGACGTAGAGCACGCGCAGTCCCGCGGGTGACTCGTCGGCGATCTCCGCGGGCGTCACCACGAGCGTCGCGTCGTACTCCAGGCCCTTCGCCTCCAGGCTGCCCAGCGCCACCACCCGCGCGCCGAGCCCGGCCAGCCAGCGGGCCGCCTGCGCCCGCCGGGCCATGGGCACGACGACGCCCACCGTCCCGTCCACCTCCGCCAGCAGCCGCGCCGCCTCCCGGCGCACGGCGGCGGCCACGGCCTCCCCGGCCTCTCCGGCACCCCCCGCGGTCCCGGTCACGGCGAACCGGGGCACCAGGCCCGTGGAGCGCACCGCCTTGGGCGGCTGGGTGCCGGGCATCGCCAGGGCCAGCACGCGCGAGGCCAGCTCGGCGATCTCGGACGGGTTGCGGTAGTTGACGGTCAGCTCGAACCGGCGGCGCGGGCGGGTGCCCAGCGCCTCCCCGCGGGCCTCGGCCGCCTCCTCCTGGTCGGTCCAGGAGGACTGCGCCGGGTCCCCCACCACCGTCCACGTCGCGTGGCGGCCCCGGCGGCCGACCATGCGCCACTGCATCGGCGTGAGGTCCTGCGCCTCGTCCACGATGACGTGGGCGTAGTCGCGCCGCTCCTCCCCGTCGGCCGGACGGCGCTCGCGGCGCGTCGGGTCGCGGTCGGCCGCCGTGGTCAGCTCCGCGAGGCCGGTGAACTGGTCGAGCGGGTCGATCTCCCGCTTCCTGGGCCGGGCCGGGGCGCCGAGGACGACGTGCAGCTCGTCCAGCAGCGCCACGTCGTGCACCGACAGCGGCCCCTGCCCCGCGGCGTCCAGCCGGGACAGCGAGCGGGCCAGGCGGCGCACCTCGCGGGGCTGGAGCACCCGGCGCGACCAGCGGCCCAGCCGCTTCTCGTCGGCCATCGCGGCGAGCACCGCGCGCGGCGTCAGCTCCCGCCACCACGCGGCCAGGAAACCGGCGAACTCGTCCGACTCGGCCACCTCCTCGTCGAACGCCTCGCGGGCCTCGGCGGCCAGCTCCGGGTCCGTCGCCGGGTGGCGGGCGGGGCCGCCCGCCCGCTGCCACAGGGCGTCCAGCAGCAATTTGCGGGCGCGCGGACGCAGGTAGTTCAGCGGGGCGGTGCCGCTGAGCACCGTGGCGCGGATGCGCCGCAGCTCCTCCGCGTCCAGTTCCACGCGGGCGCCGAAGGCCAGGACCCGCAGCCCCGCAGCCGCGGCCGGGTCGGCGGCCAGTTCCAGCGTGCCCCGGGCGGCGCGGCGCAGCACCTTGGTCATGCGGGCCGAGCCCTTGACGCGGGCCACCGGCTGCGGGTCGTGGGCGTCGGCCTCGGCGCCGTCCACGAGCGAGCCCAGCGCCCGGATCGCCACCTGCCCCTCCTCGCCGAGCGAGGGGAGCACGCCCTCGGTGTAGGCGACGAGCAGCGGTGTGGGGCTGACGACGAGGATGCCGCCCGCGTAGCGGCGCCGGTCCTGGTAGAGCAGGTAGGCCGCGCGGTGCAGGGCGACGGCGGTCTTGCCGGTGCCGGGGCCGCCCTCCACCTCGGTGACGGACGCGGCGGGGGCGCGGATGACCTCGTCCTGCTCGGCCTGGATGGAGGCCACGATGTCGCGCATGGTGTGGCTCCGGGCACGGCCGAGCGCCGCCATGAGGGCGCCGTCCCCGACGGCGGGCAGTTCGGCCCCGTCCAGGCGGGCCGTCAGCTCGGGCCGCAGCAGGTCGTCCTCGACGCCGAGGACGACGCGCCCCTTGGAGCGGATGACGCGGCGGCGCACGACGCGGCCCGGTGAGACGGGTGTGGCGCGGTAGAACGGCGCGGCCGCGGGCGCGCGCCAGTCGATGACCAGCGGCGTGTAGTCGGCGTCGAGCACACCGAGCCGCCCGATGTGCAGGGTCTCGGCGATGTCGGCGGTGGCGTCGGGGCGGACGGCGTCGTCGGCGGGTTCCACCGAGGTGTGGGCGCCGTCCGGGCCGCGGACGCCGTCCTTGCCCTTGAGCAGGTCGACGCGGCCGAAGAGGAAGTCCTCGAACTCGCTGTTCAGCCGGTGCAGGTGCACCCCCGCCCGGAACACCTGCGCGTCTCGTTCGGCGAGCGCGCCGGGCGTGCCGACCTGGGCACGCTGGTTCGCGTCGTCCATGAGGAACTCGGCTTCGTGGATCTTCTCTTCCAGGCGGCGGTACACCGCGTCCAGGTGTCTCTGCTCGGCGTGGATCTCCCGCTCCCGCACGCCTGTGTCCTGCGCCTCCAACGCAAGGGCCCCCTTCTGCTGTACTCAGGGCAGCCGTCAACCGTACGCCAAGCAGTGCCCCCCGCGCACGCGCACGCGCGAGACCGCCGGGGCGTCACGCGTCGTACTTCTCCCCCGCGCCGGGGTCCAGGGCCAGGCGGTAACCGCGCTTGACGACGGTCTGGATCAGCTTCGGCGCCCCGAGCGCGGAGCGCAGCCGCGCCATCGCCGTCTCCACGGCGTGTTCGTCCCGGCCGGTGCCGGGCAGGGCGCGCAGCAGGTCGGCGCGGGGCACGACCCAGCCGGGGCGGCGGGCCAGCGCCCGCAGCAGGGCCATCCCGGCGGGCGGGACGGTGCGCAGCTCCCCGTCCAGGACGACGGCGTGCCCCCGGATCTCCAGGCGCCGCCCGGCGACGGGCAGCGACCGCACCCGGCCCGGGAGTTCGCCGCACAGGAGCTGTACGAGCGGCCCGAGCCGGAACCGCTCGGGCTGGGAGGTGGGGACGTCGTGCGCCTGGAGCGGCAGCGCGGTGACGGGCCCGACGCACGCGGGCAGCACGTCGTGGCGCAGGGCGGCCAGGACGTCGTCCCGCAGGCCGCGCAGCGCCGCCCGCTCCAGCAGGGAGGCGGCGGCGGGTGCGCTGGTGAACGTGACGGCGTCCAGCGCACGGGCGCACACCGCGTCCACCAGGCGGTCCAGCGGGGCCGGGTCCAGCGGGGGCTGCCACCGGTAGACGGGCACGGGCACCACCTCGGCACCGCCCGCGCGCAGCGCCTCGATGAACCCGGGCAGCGGTTCGCCGTGCAGCTGGAGCGCGATGCGGCGGCCTTCGACGCCCTCCTCCAGCAGCCGGTCCAGTACCTCGGCCATGGACTCGGAGGCGGGCGACCACTCCTCGGTGAGCCCGGCCGCCCGGATGGCGCCGCGCACCTTCGGGCCGCGGGCGAGCAGTTCGGCGCCGGCGAGGCGGCTGAGCAGGTCCTCGCCCAGGTCCCAGCCGTGGGCGGCCTCCACCCAGCCGCGGAAGCCGATGGCGGTGGTGGCCACCACCGTGTCGGGGGCGGTGTCGAGGAGCCGCCGGGTGGCGCTGAGCAGCTCCCCGTCGTCGGCGAGCGGGACGATGCGCAGCGCGGGGGCGTGCAGCACCGTGCCGCCGCGCCGTTCGATCAGCGCGATCAGTTCCTCGGCGCGGCGGGCTGCGGTGACGCCGACGGTGAATCCGGCCAGCGGCTTGGGGCCGGCGGGCGGCGTGCGTCCCTGCGGCGCCGGCTCGGACGGTGTGTGCGGGGTGGGTCGGTGCATGGGCTGGTCCTCGTCCCCCCTGGTGGTCAAGACCGTGGGACCGAGCCTGCCGGGGGCGCGTGACAGGCTCGGTTCACCGGCATTTCGCCGGTGTTACGGGGTGATCTTCACCCGCGTACCTGTCTACACCCGTGCGTACGCGGGCGGGGACTCGGGTGCGGCCACGGCCGGGCCGTTCCCGGCGGGCGCCGCCGGGCGCGCCGGGCGGCGCAGGTATACGGACCAGGTGACCACGAAGCAGACGGCGTAGCACACCAGGAACGCGACGAAGGCGCCCGTCCCGGAGCCGGTGGACTGGAAGGACTGCCGGAACGCCAGGTTGATGCCGAGGCCGCCGGCCGCGCCGACCGCGCCGATCAGCCCGATCGCTGCGCCCGACAGCCGCCGCCCGTACCGCGCGGCCTCCTCGCCGGTGAGGCCGAGGGCGACCGCCTTGGCGTGGTAGATGCCGGGGATCATCTTGTACGTCGAGCCGTTGCCGAGGCCGCTGAGGACGAACAGCGCGACGAAGCCGGCGAGGAAGACGGGCAGCGAGGCGCGGACCGAGGCCGCGATGACGAGGGAGGTGGCCGCGGCCATGGCGGCGAAGTTCCACAGGGTGATGCGCCCGCCGCCGTACCGGTCGGCGAGCCGGCCGCCGACGGGCCGGACGAGGGAGCCCAGCAGCGGTCCGACGAACGTCAGTGACGCGGCCTGCAACGGCGTGCGGTCGAACTGGGTCTGGAGGACGAGCCCGAAGGCGAAGCTGTAGCCGATGAACGAGCCGAACGTGCCGACGTAGAGCAGCGACATGATCCAGGTGTGGGCGTCGCGGACGGAGTCGCGGGCCGCGCCGCTGTCGCCCCGCACCACGGCGAGGTTGTCCATGCGGTACCAGGCGCAGGCGGCGGCCACCACGATCAGCGGCAGGTAGATCAGCAGCAGCAGCCGGGGCCGTCCCGCGCCCGCCGTGGCGATGACGGCCAGGGCGACGAGCTGGATCACCGGCACCCCGATGTTGCCGCCGCCCGCGTTCAGCCCGAGCGCCCAGCCCTTCTCGCGCAGCGGGAAGAAGGAGTTGATGTTGGTCATCGAGGACGCGAAGTTGCCGCCGCCGACGCCGGTGAGCAGCGCCACGAGCAGGAACGTGGTGTAGGAGGTGCCCGGTTCCATGACCGCGTACGCGGCGCCGGCGGGCACCAGCAGCATCAGGGCGGAGAACACCGTCCAGTTCCGGCCGCCGAAGCGGGCGACGGCGAAGGTGTAGGGCACCCGCACGAACGCGCCGACGAGCGTGGCCATGGCGACGAGGATGAACTTGCCCGCCGCGTCGATGCCGTACTCGGGGCCCATGAACAGGACCAGCACCGACCACAGCGACCACACGGAGAACCCGACGTGCTCGCAGAGCACGGAGAACCAGAGGTTGCGCCGGGCCGTGCGCCTGCCCGTCCCGCGCCAGAACGTCTCGTCCTCCGGGTCCCAGTGCTCGATCCACCGGCCGCCGCGGCGCGGGGCCGGCTGGGTCCTGGCTGCTGTCATGGCGCCTCCCGTGGAGAACTGGCCGGTCGGGTGTCCGGCCAATCTAGGAAGGGGGCGTTTCGGCGCTGTGGCGTGAGGTGACGCGGGCGAAACCTTGCTCTCACCTAGCCCACGGCGGCGCGGTGAGCGGGCCGGGCCAGGTCCAGGACGGCGGCGACGGCCAGCGCGTAGGGCGCGGCGCTGCCGGCGGCGGCGCCGGGCCCGGGGGCCGCGGCGCGCAGCCGGGGACCGCGCGGGGTGAGGACGACGGTGGCGTGCGCGAGCCCGACGCGGTGGTCGAGCGCGTCCAGCGCGGTGGTGGCGGCGCGGGTGACGGCGTGGGCGGTCCGCGCGCCGACGCCGTCGGGGGTGAGGGTGTGCACGGTGTGGGCGCCGCCGTAGGAGTGCGCGCCGACCTCGAAGACGGGGCCGGTCAGCCGCTCCTCGACCACGAGGGGCTGCCGGGCGGGCAGCCGGGCGGCCAGGCCGTCGGCGTCGTCGGGGCCGAGCAGGGTGTGACGGCGCTGGGCGCGGGTGCGGACGACGCAGGGGAACCCGATGCGCCGGGCCGCGTCGGAGAGGGTGTGCGGGACGCAGACCTCGGCCCGGACGGGGAAGGCGGTGAAACGGTTCACCAGCTCGCGCTGCGTCACCGGGTCGATGAGGCCCTGCACGGCGGACGGCGGATTGCCGGGCAGCCGCAGCAGGGCGTTGGCCCAGGCGGCGGCCAGCGCACCGGCCGCGTCAAAGCCGAACACCGACGCCCTGGGGACGCCGGTGTAGTGGCTGAGTGCGGTGAGCAGGCTGCGGCGATCGGTCCAGTCGGCCTCGATCGCGTCGTCGGCTTCGGCGACGGTCCGTCTCATGCCTGGCGCCGCGAGGTCGGGGCCGACCACGAGGGTTCCGGCCCCGACCGCGCGTGCCGCCCTTACGGCCTCGCGGCGGGGGTTGAGGAGCAAGGCCATGGGCGTGGGGGGTGGCGGTTTCATCGGGCTGGCTCCGGAGCGCCGTGGTCCACGTGCTCGGCGAGCCAGCTCTCACAGTGGTGCAGTCGTTCCATCAGTTGGTCTGAGTCGGCGCCCGCGACGATCGTCCAGCACAGGCCGGCGGCGCTGTCGAGCGGTCCGTCGCTGCGCTCTCCGGGGCGCAGCAGGGTGTGGTGGTCGCGCACCCAGGGGTAGGGCGGTGCGGTGGGGACCGCGCGGACGCGGCCCGCGCGGGGTGTCAGGGCGATGTCGCCGTGCACGGCGCGCGGCACGGTCACGGGCTCGGCCCGCAGCGGCAGTCCGGTCTCCAGCCGGAACCACGTCTCCTGGGGGTCGGCGCCCCAGGTGCGGCGGATGAGCTGCGGGATGCGCGACCCGCCGACGCGGGAGGCGATCTCGCACAGCACCAGACGGTCGTCGGGGGTGTGGAAGACCTCCAGGTGATAGGCGCCCACCTCGGGGGCGGGGAGCACCGTGAGCAGGGTGTCCAGGAAGGCCGCGAGGCGCCGGGCCATCGGCTCGCGGGGGTGCAGCAGGGCGGAGCCGTTGTTGGCGCCCGAGAGCACCTCCAGGCAGCCGGTGTAGTAGCGGCCCGCCGAGACGAAGCGGAAACCCGGGGCGAGGACGGCGTCCACGTGGTAGACGTCGCCGTGCACGAACTCCTCGGCCATGAGGTCGTCCCGCCAGGGCAGCCTGCTGAAGGCGGTGAGCTGGGCCTCGTCCCGCAGGACCGTCACGTCCCGCGAGCCGCCCTGCCCGACCGGCTTGACGACGACGGGGTAGTCCCGCTCCGCGACGAAGTCCAGCAGGTCGCCGAAGGTGGCCAGCCGGGCGTGGGCGGGGACGGGGACCGCGTGCCCGGCGTAGTCCTTCATCAGCGCCTTGTCCCGGAAGACGCGGGCGCTGGACTCACTCTGCCCGGGGATGTCGAGCCGGTCGCGCAGCCGTCCCGCCCGCTCCAGGTCGAACTCGTGGCCCGCCAGCACCCGGTCGAACGTCACCGGGGCGACCGGGTCGGACGCCATCCGCAGCGCCGTCAGCTCCGCGTAGGGCACGGCGGCGCAGTCGGGGACCTGCTCGTAATGGGCGTAGCGCTCCGGCGACGGGAGCGGCTGCTCGGTGAACACCACCATGTCGGCGGCCAGTTCCGGCAGCATCTCCGCGTAGTCGGTGCTCGCTCCCCCATTGAGCACGAGCGTGGTCATGACGTCTCCGTAAGGTCAGCGGGTGCGGGGGGCCGTCACCAGGCCCAGGTGTCCTCGCCCGTTGCGGCGGCCTGCGGGGAGGCGGGCGCCCCGCCGAGGACGCCGGAAGCCACCTGGGCGCCGCCGAATGCCAGGGCAGCGATCAGGGTCCCGGCGAAAATCCGAGTGAACCGCTTCACAACATTCTCCTTCTTCCCAGGGAGTGCGGAACGAGCAGGGGGCCGCATTCCGCTCCTGATGTTTCCCGTGTTCGCCCTGCAAGCCAAGGTGTTCGCGCTGGCGGCATCTCGCCTGGCAGGTTGTCGCCCGCGTAAGCTGCGAGGCCCGAGAGAAAGATGGGACGGGTGTACGAGACAGGGGAGATCGACGCCGCGACGTCGCGCATCTACCGGCTGCGTGTCATGCACGCGACGGAGTCCCTGGAGCGTATCGCCACCCGGGCGGGTGTCACGCCCCAGGAGGCCGCCGCCGCCGAGTCCCGGCTCGCCGCGCTGGGCCTGCTCCAGCCCGCGCCCAGCGGCGGCTGGGCGGCCGTCAGCCCCGAGACGGCCGCCGACACGCTCCTCGCGGCGGCCCAGCGGGAAGTGCTCGAACGGCAGTCCGCCATCGCCGCGACCCGCGCCCGGCTGCACGCCCTCACCGGCGAGTACCTGGAGGCCCGCAGCCTGCGCTCGGACAAGGGCAGCATCGAGATCATCGAGGGCATCGACAGCATCCGCTCGGTAATCGACGACCTGGCCCGGCACTGCTCCTCCTCGGTGGACGCCCTCATCCCCGGCGGCGGTCTCGACGAGGCCGCCATCAGCTCGGCGACCCGCCTGGACCGCGAGACGCTCGCCCGGGGCGTGCGGATGCGCACCCTGCTCCAGCACTCCGCCCGCAAGCACCCGCCGACCGCCCGCTACGCCGCGCAGATCAGCGCCGCCGGCGCGCGCATCCGCAGCACCGGAGTCCTGCCCTCGCGCATCCTCATCGCCGACAACGAGTCCGCCGTCCTGCCCGTCGACCCCGAGGACCACGCGGCGGGCGTCGTCCTCGTCCGCGACCCGGCCGTGCTCAGCTTCCTGCGCCGCCTCTTCGAGCACCACTGGGACCGGGGCCTGGAGTTCACCGCCGAGGAGCAGGAGAACGGCCCCGAGCCGACGCAGCTCGAACGCGACGTCCTGCTCCTGCTGGCCGCCGGCAAGAAGAACGACGTCATCGCCCACCAGCTCGGCATCTCCCCGCGCTCGGTGAGCCGCATCGTGGCCCACCTGATGGACCGGCTCGGCGCCACCAGCCGCTTCCAGGCGGGCGTACGCGCCGCGATGAACGGCTGGATCTCGTAGGAGGCGTGGCGGAAAACCGCCTGGGCCCGCCGCTCAGCGCGGGATCGCGTCGATCAGGGCGCGGGCGCCCCGGGACAGGAGGGCCTCCGCGACGGCGGCCCCGAGGGCGGCCGGTTCGCCGCCGGTGCCCTCGGCCGTCACGACCGTCCCGCCGTCCGGCGAGAAGACCCGGGCGGCCAGGTGCCAGGAGCCGTCCGGCGCGGGGCGCGCCAGCCCGGCGACGGGGCTGTTGCAGTGGCCCCGCAGCGTGCGCAGCAGCGCCTGTTCCGCCGTCGTCGCGGCGGCGGTCGGCGCGTCGTCCAGCTCCCTGACCAGCGCGAGCGTCGCCCGGTCCGCCGTGCGGCACCGCAGGCCGAGGACGCCGGCGCCCAGCGGCGGGCACATCGCGGCGAGCGGGAGCACCTGGGTGACGCGGTCCCCCGCGCCGATGCGGAGCAGGCCGCACAGGGCCAGGACGAGGGCGTCGGCGCGCTCCCCGTCCAGCCGCGCCAGGCGCCGGTTCACGGCGCCGCGCATCGGCACGCAGCACAGGTGCGGGTGGGACGCGGTGAGCTGGGCCACGCGGCGCACCGAGGACGTCCCCACCCGGGTGCCCGGGGGCAGCTCGTCCAGGGTGAGGCCGCCGGGGTGGACGAGCGCGTCACGGACGTCGTCGCGGCGCAGGTACGCGGCGAACAGGGTGCCGGGCGGCGGCGGCTCGTCACCGGGGACGTCCTTCATGCAGTGGACGGCCACGTCCGCCCCGCCGGCCAGCAGGACGGCGTCCACCTCCCGGGTGAACGCGGCCTTGCCGCCGAAGCGGCACAGGCTGCCGGTCCAGCGGTCGCCGTACGGGGTGACGGGCACCACCCGCACGGCCGTCCCCGGGTGCCGGGCGGCCAGCTCCGCGCGCACCCGCCCGGCCTGGGCGAGGGCCATCGGGGAGGAGCGGGTGACGATGCGCAGGGCGTCGGCGGGGGCCACGCCGTCACGATAGGCCGCCGCCCGCGCCGCCGCGCGGCGACGCCACGGGGCGGCGGAGCGGTTGTGGCTGCCCGGGCGGCGGTTCGCCTGCGAGGATGGTTCCAGCGCCCGGGTTCGGCCGGGCACGGGACGAGGGGAGCCGAGCGTGGCGCACGAAGTCCGGGCGATCGTGGCCCGGGGCAAGGGAGAGCCGGTGTCGCTGGAGACGGTCGTCGTCCCCGATCCGGGGCCCGGCGAGGCCGTCGTGAAGGTGCAGGCGTGCGGCGTCTGCCACACCGACCTGCACTACCGCGAGGGCGGCATCGACGACGCGTTCCCGTTCCTGCTCGGGCACGAGGCCGCGGGGGTCGTGGAGGCGGTCGGCGAGGACGTCACCTCGGTCGCGCCCGGCGACTTCGTCGTCCTGAACTGGCGGGCGGTGTGCGGGCAGTGCCGGGCGTGCCTCCGGGGCCGTCCGCAGTACTGCTTCGCCACGCACAACGCCACGCAGCGCATGACGCTGACCGACGGCACCGAGCTGTCCCCCGCGCTGGGCATCGGCGCCTTCGCGGAGCGGACGCTCGTGGCGGCGGGCCAGTGCACGAAGGTGGACCCGGCCGCGTCACCCGCGGCCGTGGGGCTGCTGGGCTGCGGGGTGATGGCGGGGCTCGGCGCCGCGCTCAACACCGGGAACGTCAGCCGCGGCGACACCGTCGCCGTCATCGGCTGCGGCGGCGTGGGCTGCGCCGCCGTCGCGGGCGCCCGGCTGGCCGGCGCGGCCCGCGTCATCGCCGTGGACATCGACGGCCGGAAGCTGGAGTGGGCCCGCGGCCTGGGCGCGACGCACACGGTCGACTCCACCGCCACCGACCCGGTGGCCGCCGTCCGGGAGCTGACCGGCGGGCACGGCGCGGACGTCGTCATCGAGGCGGTGGGCCGCCCGGAGACGTACGAGCAGGCGTTCTACGCCCGCGACCTGGCCGGGACGGTCGTCCTCGTGGGGGTGCCGACGCCCGAGATGCGGCTGGAGCTGCCGCTGCTGGACGTCTTCGGCCGGGGCGGCGCGCTGAAGTCGTCCTGGTACGGCGACTGTCTGCCCTCCCGGGACTTCCCGCAGCTCACCGACCTCTACCTCCAGGGCCGCCTGGACCTGGACGCCTTCGTGTCCGAGACGATCCCGCTCGACGGCGTCGAGGAGGCGTTCGCCCGTATGCAGCGCGGTGACGTGCTGCGCTCGGTGGTGGTGTTCTGATGGGCGCGCGCATCGACCACGCCGTCACCTCCGGCACGTTCTCGCTCGACGGCGAGACGTTCGAGGTGGACAACAACGTGTGGGTGGTCGGCGACGACGACACCTGCGTGGTGATCGACGCCCCGCACGACGTCGCGGCGATCACCGCGGCCGTCGCCGGGCGCCGGGTCACGGCGATCCTGGCCACGCACGCCCACGACGACCACGTGCGGGTGGCGCCGGAGCTGGCCGACGCCACCGGGGCACCGGTCCTGCTCCACCCGGACGACCTGCCGGTGTGGCGGCTGACGCACCCGGACCGCGCGCCGGACGGGCCGCTGGCCCACGGTCAGGTGGTGGACGCCGGCGGCACCGCGCTCACCGTCCTGCACACCCCGGGCCACGCGCCGGGGGCCTGCTGCTTCCACGCCCCGGAGCTGGGCGTCGTCTTCACCGGCGACACGCTCTTCCAGGGCGGCCCGGGGGCCACGGGCCGGTCGTTCTCCGACTACGGCACGATCGTCGCCTCGATCCGGGACCGGCTGCTGACGCTGCCGCCGGAGACGGTCGTCCACACCGGGCACGGCGACAGCACGACGGTCGGGGCCGAAGCGCCGCACCTGGCGGAGTGGCTGCGGCGCGCGGACTGACCCGGCGCGGACGGCCGGCGGTGCGGACGGCCCGGGCGCGGGCGGCGTGGCGGCCGGGCGCGGTCAGCCCGGCGGCGCGCTCTCCCGCGTGCGGGGAGCGGCCGCCCGCGCCGGTGGGCCGCCCACCGGCCACAGCCTCGGTCTGCGGCGGGCGGAGACGTCCTCCGCCCAGCCCGCGGCCATGATGCACAGGGCGACCAGCGGCCACACCAGCAGGAACATCAGCGGCGGGTAGAGGGCGGTCAGCAGGTCCGCGTGGGCGGGCCACACCCCGGGGATGCTCCACAGCGGGTCGAGCAGCGGGATGGACCCGATGAGGGCGATCTCGTGCCACAGGTAGAGCGTCACCGCCCGGTTGCTGGCCAGCGTCACCGGCTTGTCGAAGCGGGCGAGGCGGCCCGGCAGCTTCTGCCAGGAGGGGCTGACGCGCAGCAGCAGCACGCAGAAGCCGAAGGACCACAGGGCCTGGGCGAGCGGGATGTCGTTGAGGTCCAGCCCGTCCGCGCCCGGGTGCCCCGCGGCCCACCACGGGCCGACCGCCATGAACAGCGGGGCCAGCGAGGGCGCCACGTAGGCGGGGATGCGGTGCAGCAGCCCGTCGTGGTGCGCGAAGCCGAGCACCCAGCAGGCGCCGAAGGTGGCGAAGTCGGTGACGGCGCTGCCCGTCTGGCCGGGGAGGCGGGGGCGGACGCGTCGGGCTCCTCCGGCTCGGCCGGCGGCTCCTCGGCGGGCGCGGAGGTGCTGGGCGCCGGACTCGCGGGGACGGCCGGGGCCGGGGCCGCTGATCGGGAGCCACGGGCGCTGGAGTTGCCGCCGAGCAGGCTCACTCCGAGGACGGCGGCGTAGGCGGCCGAGCCAAGGCCGAACAGCCAGCCGATCCGGCGCAGGTTCCTGCGGCGCCGTCCGCTGCTGTCCGCCGGGGGTGTCCTCCCGGCCCGCGCGCTCCTCCACACCGGATCCGTGGCGGAAATCTACCGCATGTTTTCGGACACAAGTCCGGCCTTTCCTGCCAAATGGCGCTCAGTTCGGGTGACGATGTGATGAACCTGTGTCGATTCACGCCGGAGGTGGTCCTGTTCCAGCCACACCCACCACCACCCCGGGGCCGCGTGCCCCGTCCCCTCCCGGGGCCGGGAGGCGCTCACCCCGCGGCCCGGCGCGCACGGGAGGCGTCCGCGCTCCGCCCGGGCGGGCCCTCCGCCAGCTCGGCCCGGTCCGGCTCCGGGAGCCAGGCGCCCCCGGGCACGTCCCGCCACCCGCCGTCGGCGGCCAGCCGCTCCGCCGCCGAGAGCAGCACCGCGAGCCCGGGGTGCCGCAGGCCGCGCCGCCACACGACGGAGACGGGCGAGACGGGCACCGGGTCCGTCAGCGGGCGCAGGGCCATGCCGGGGAAGTCCGCGAACGTCTCGCTCGCCAGCACCGACCATCCGCGCCGCCGCACGACGCGGGCGAACTCCGCGTCGCCCTCGATCTTGGGGAACGGCGCGGCCAGCCCCACGCCGCGCCCGGCGAGGAGCAGCCGGGCGTAGTCCGTCCACTCGGCCGTCTCGGGGTTGCCCGCGCCCACGTACAGCGTCTCCCCCGCCAGTTCGGCCAGCGGCACGGCGGTACGGGCGGCGAGCCGGTGGTCCCCGGGCAGCAGGACGGCCACGCGCTCGAACCGGACGAGCCGGTGCGCCAGCCGCTCCCGCAGCTCCGGGGGAAGCCCGGCCACCCGGCCGAACGACACGTCCACGCGGCCCGCCGCGATCTCGGCGGCGGCCCCGGCGAGGCCGCTGTGGAAGCGGGCCACGAACTCCAGCTCCGGCGCGGCGGCACGGGCCGCGTCCAGCACCAGGGTGCCCGTGCTGACCGGGGCCGCGACATCCACGACCAGGGGGCGGTCCGCGCCCGCCGCGGCGGCGTCCAGCTCCTCGTAGGCGGCCAGCACCCGGTGCGCGTACGGCAGCAGCCGCTCACCCTCGCCGGTGAGCGTCACCTGCCGCGTCGTCCGGACGAACAGGTCCGCGCCCAGCATGCGTTCGAGCCTCCGCACGTCCCGGCTGAGAGCCTGCTGGGCGACGTACAGGCGGGAGGCGGCGCGGGTGAAGTGCAGCTCGTCGGCGACGGTGACGAAGGCGCGCAGGAGCCGGGGGTCCGGTGTGGAGGCCATCCGCCCATACTGACAACCCGCGTGCGTGAATGCGCCGCCAACCGGTGTTGGACGCCCGGCACCGGCCGCCGCGAGGCTGGACCGCATGCCGCCCTCCCCCGCTCCGCCCTCCGCTCCGCCGTCCCCGCCCCGGCGCCGCCGCCCGTCCGTCCGGACCGGGCCCTACGCGCGGCTGTTCGCCGCGCCGGGCACCGCCGCCTTCACCGCGGGCGGGCTGCTCGCCCGGCTGCCGATGGGCATGTTCACCGTCTCGACGGTACTGATGATCGCCGCGACGCGCGGCTCCTACGCGCTGGCCGGGGCCGTCACCGCGACGGGGCTGGCCGCCACCGCCGTCGTCGCCCCGCTGACCGCCCGCCTGGTGGACCGGCTCGGGCAGGCCCGCGTCGCCGTCCCCGCCGTGCTGCTCGCCGTCGCCGCGCACCTCCTGCTGGCCCTGTGCGTCCGCACCGGCGCCCCCGACTGGACGCTGTTCGCCTGCTACGCCGCCACCGCCACCGCACCCAACCTCGGCGGCATGGCCCGCGCCCGCTGGGCGCACCTGCACGCGGGGGACGCCGCGCTGCGGCACACCGCCAACTCCTTCGAACAGGCCGCCGACGAGCTGTGCTTCATGTCCGGACCGGTACTGGCGACGTTCCTGTGCGTGGCGCTGTTCCCGGAGGCGGGCACGCTCACGGCGGCCGCGCTGCTGCTCGGCGGCACCCTCCTGTTCGCCGCCCAGCGCCGCACCGAACCACCCCTCGCCCGCCCCGGGGCCGCCCGCGGCCCGGCGCCGCTGCGGCGGCCCGGGATGCCCGCGCTGCTGGTCACCTTCCTGGCGACGGGCGCGGTGTTCGGCGCGCTGGAGGTCGTCACCGTCGCCTTCGCCGACGAGCGGGGCAGGCCCGGACTCGCGGGGGCGGTACTGGGCCTCCAGGCGGCGGGCTCCTGCGTGGCGGGCCTGCTGTACGGGCTGCTGCGCCCGGCCGCCGCGCTCCGGCGGCGGTTCGCGGTGTGCGTCACGGCGATGGCCGGGCTGATGACGCTGCCGCTGCTCGCGGCGGGGGCCGGGGGCCTGGCCGCGCTGGCCCCCGCGCTGCTGGTGGCGGGGATGGCCACGGCCCCGACGATGGCCACCGGCATGGGCATCGTGCAGGCCACCGTCTCCGGGGACCGGCTGAACGAGGGGATGACGCTCGCGGTGACCGCCCTGCTCGGCGGCATAGCCTGCGGCGCGGCGTCCGGCGGCTGGGCGGCCGAACACCTGGGCGGCGCCTGGGGCTACACGGTGCCGGCGGTGGCCGCGACGCTCGCCGCGGCCACCGCCGTCCCCTGGCTCAGCAGTACAGGTTGGACCCGGGGGTCGTCCCGAGGAGCTGCGTGAACCGCTGGTAGTTGTCGACCCGGCTCTGCACCTGTCCGGGGTTGCGGCCGTCGCACTCCAGCGCGCCGTTGATGCTGCGGATCGACTCGCCGAACCCGTGCCCGTTCACCATGGCGGTGTGGCCGCTCATCGTGCCCGGACCCGACTGGGTGTTCCAGTACCACAGCGCCGTCTTCCACGCCACGGCCGAGTCGTTCTGGACGAGGTAGGGGTTGTTCAGCAGGTCGATGCCGAGCGCGTCGCCCGCGGCCTTGTAGTTGAAGTTCCAGCTCAGCTGGATCGGGCCGCGCCCGTAGTAGGCCGACTGGCCCGCCGGGCAGCCGTAGGACTGGCCGGTGTCGCAGTAGTGCGAGTAGTTCGCCTCGTTCTGCTCGACGACGTACCGCAGACCGCCCGTCTCGTGGCTGACGTTGGCGAGGAACGCGGCCGCCTCACGCTTGCGGGTGGTCTCGTTGCCGGTGTTGGTGAAGCCGGGGTACGCGCTCAGCGCGGCGGTGAGCCCCTGGTAGGTGTAGAACGGGTTCCGGTTCGGGAACATCTGGTTGAACTGCGCCTGGGAGACGACGAAGTCCCCGTCGCCCGGGTCGCCGGGGTCACCCGGGCCGGTGCCGCCGCAGGGTCCCTGGTTCTCCCAGACGCCGGAGCCGCCGGTGCTGGGCGTCTCGCCCTGCGTCCACCACTTCGCGCGCCAGTTCTGCCCGTTGTACGACGCGATGTCGTTGCCCCAGTAGACGGCGCTCGACTGCCATGCCGAAGCGCACGCCGGTGCGGCGCTGGCGGTGGCTCCGGGCACGAGTACGGCCAGTGCGCCGAGAAGCCCGGTCATGGCGATGAAGGCCGCAACGCGCTGCCTCACCACGTGATCACCCCTATCCTGTCGCCCCCCTGTATTGACAGGGGACAGTCAAGAGGAATGGTCTGAACCAGTCAAGGTCCAGACCAGCACTGGCACGTGTTCGCCACCGCGACCGGAGTCCGCGCGCCGGACACCCGGCAGCGTGCCCGGCCCGGCGGGCGCCCGCCCTCGTCCAGCCGTGCCGGAGAAGCTGCCCGCACCCCTCCCCCGACGCACGGGGCCGCGCGGGCCGGGACTCGCGGCAGGCTCCCGGAAAACGACGAAGGCGACGCGGCCCGCATCGTTCGCGGGCACACGTCGCCTGTCGTCCCCCGGGGGTGCGGGTGGCGCAGCCCCCGCCCGCGCGGCGCAGCCGCGCAACAACGACGAAGGCGACGCGGCCCGCATCGTTCGCGGGCACACGTCGCCTGTCGTATTCGTGGAGATGGCGGGAATCGAACCCGCGTCCAACGGAGCGGAAGGAGGGCTTCTCCGAGCGCAGTCTGCTGTGCTTTTCTCAGCCCCGGCAGTCACGCAGACAAGCTGCCGACGGGCTCAGTCACTGTGAGATGTCCCGGCAGGCCCCGTGACCGGGCCTACGCGGTGAGTTCCCTAGCTGATGCCAGGAACCGGGCCGGGAACGAACCCGGGCTGACACTTCGCAAGTCGCTACTTAGGCAGCGAGGGCGAAGGAATCGCGCTTGGAGTTGGCGATTATTTTTTTGCGGCACGTGGTTTGCGAGATCATTGCCGCGTTCCTCGGCTCGCTTCCCCTGCTTCGACATCCGCTGTCGAAACCGATCATCCCCATGTTCAGTTGACAACCCCGCGCGGCCTGGGCCCCGCGGCACTGTGCTGCCACCATCGTACGTCACAACGCCGACGGCGCCCAGCGCATTCCCCGCCGGCCCCCGAGTGCGTGATCTGTGTCACACCCTCGCCCCGGCGAGGCGCGTCCGGTGTACCGCTCAGGCGCGGCGGCGGCGCCGGGCGGCCGAGACCGCGCGCTCCGCCTCCCGCCGGTCCTGCTTCTCCCGCAGCGTCTGCCGCTTGTCGTACTCCTTCTTGCCGCGCGCGAGCGCCAGCTCCACCTTCGCGCGGCCGTCCTTGAAGTACAGCTGGAGGGGCACCAGCGTCAGACCCGTCTGCTGGAGCTTGCCCACCAGCTTGTCGATCTCCTCGCGGTGCATGAGGAGCTTCCGCTTGCGCCGGGCGCTGTGGTTGGTCCACGTGCCCTGGCTGTACTCGGGGATGTGCACGTTGTGCAGCCACGCCTCGCCGCCGTCGATCTGGCCGAAGCCGTCGACCAGCGAGGCACGGCCCTGGCGCAACGACTTCACCTCGGTGCCGGTCAGCATGAGACCGCACTCGTAGGTGTCCAGGATCAGGTAGTCGTGCCGGGCCTTCTTGTGCTGTGCGATGAGTTTGCGACCGGTCTCTTTAGCCATAGCCGGGCCATTGTTCCTCAGGTCCGCGCGGCGAGGCCACTCAATACGGTGCGCGCCTTCTCCCGGGCCGTCTCGCCGCCCTCCACGGTCACGTCGGGCGTGAGCCCGGTGCCCTCCAGGGTGCGGCCCGCCGGGGTGGCGTACTGGCCGACGGTCAGCTCCGCGACCGAGCCGTCCGGCTGCTCCTGCGGCACCTGCACCGAGCCCTTCCCGAAGGTGCGGCTGCCGACGACCACCGCGCGGCCCCGGTCCTGGAGCGCCCCGGCCAGCAGTTCGGCCGCGCTCATGGAGCCGCCGTCCACCAGCACGACGAGCGGGGACTCCGTGTTGCCGCCGGGCTCCGCGTACAGGGCGTGCTGCGCGTCCCCCTCGCCGTACGTGGCCACCAGGCCGCCGTCCAGGAACGCGGACGCCGCCTCGGTGGCCTCCTGGAGCAGGCCGCCGGAGTTGCCGCGCAGGTCCAGCAGGATGCCGTCACCCGGCGGCGTCCCGGCGACGGCCTCGCGCAGCCGCTCGCCGGAGCCCGCGGTGAAGGCGGTGACCTTCAGGTGGGTGGTGTCCGGCTCCATCCGGCCCACGGTCACCGGTTCCGTGTGCAGCCGGGCCCGCTCCAGCACCTCCCGCCACTGCCGTCCCTCCCGGCTCAGGCCCACCGTGACGGAGGTGCCCGCGGCGTCCGGACCGGCGTCCCCCCGCAGCCGGGCCACCACCTCCGTGACCGGCAGCCCGGTGACGTCCGCGCCGTCGATCGTGCGCAGCCGGTCACCGGCCCGCACCCCGGCCCGCTCGGCCGGGCTGCCCCCGGTGACGCGGGCGACCTCCACGCCGGGGCCGCCCCGGGCGCGGACGGCGATGCCCACGCCCACGTAGGCACCGTCGAGTGCCTGCTGGAGCCCTTCGTACTCGCGGGCGGTGTAGGCGGCCGACCAGCGGTCCCCGCTGCGGCTGACGGCTTCGAGCGCGTCGTGCCCGCCGGACCCGTGCCGCTCGGCGACCGTCCCGCCCGCGAGGGCCACCGGGCCCGGTGCGGGAGGGCCGTCGCCCTCCCCCGGCTCCCCGTGCCAGGCCCCCGTGGCGACACCGGTCAGCAGCACCCCCGTGAAGACGAGGGTCAGGGCCGCCCCGCGGCCGACGCGGCGAGGCTGGACGAACATCCACGAGCCGGACATGCTGCGGAGTCTAGGCCAGCACCCGGCGCCCGGCGGGAGGTTGACCGTACGGCGCTCGCGTTGAATCTCACACCCGGCTCACACCTTCAGGTACTTGAGCAGCGCGAGGAACGCCGCTAGGGCGGGCATGATCACGCCCACCGCGGCGACGAGCGGCAGCACCTTGAGGACCGCGTCGTACCCGATGAAGCTGATGAGCTGGATCTCCTGCGCGAGGAAGTTGTCGACCAGGAAGTACTTCCCGCCGAGCAGGAGGACGCAGGCGAGCGCGGCCCCGATCAGGCCCGCCACCGCCGCCTCCAGGATGAACGGGATCTGGATGTAGAAGCTGGACGCCCCCACCAGCCGCATGATCCCCGTCTCCCGGCGCCGGCTGAACGCCGACACCCGCACGGTGTTGACGATCAGCAGCAGGGCGACGACGAGCATCAGCCCCATGATGAACAGCGCCGCCCGGTTCATGCCGTTGAGCAGGTTGAACAGGTTCTCCAGCAGGCCGCGCTGGTCCTGCACCTCGTACACGCCCGCCCGGCCCGCGAACGCCGTGGCGATGACGTCGTACTTGGTGGGGTCCTTGAGCTTGACCCGGAAGGACTCCTGCATCTGGTCCGCGGTGAGCGAGGCCCCCAGCGGCGAGTCCTTGAACTGCTCGTTGTAGTGCTTGAAGGCGTCGTCGGCGGACTCGTAGTAGACCTTGTCCACCACGCCGAGCTGCTTCAGGTCCGCCTCGATCTCCCGCTTCTGCTGGCCGGTGACCGCACCCCGGTCGCAGCGCTTCGGGTCCATCTCGGCGTCGTTCTTGTTGCACAGGAAGACCGAGACCTGGACCTTGTCGAACCAGTACCCCTTCATGGAGTTCACCTGCTGGTTGGCCAGCAGGGCGCCGCCGAGGAGGGCGAGGGAGATGGCGACGGAGACGACCACCGCGAAGGTCATCGTCAGGTTCCGGCGGAGACCCGTCCCGATCTCCGACATGACGAACTGGGCGCGCATGGCGTCCTTTCAGTGCTGATAGCCGTAGACGCCGCGAGACTGGTCGCGGACGAGACGGCCCTGTTCGAGTTCGATCACGCGCTTACGCATCTGGTCGACGATCTGCTGGTCGTGCGTGGCCATGATGACCGTCGTACCGGTCCGGTTGATGCGGTCGAGCAGCTTCATGATGCCGACGGACGTCTGCGGGTCGAGGTTGCCCGTCGGCTCGTCGGCGATCAGCAGCATCGGGCGGTTGACGAAGGCGCGCGCGATGGCCACCCGCTGCTGCTCACCGCCGGACAGCTCGCCCGGCATGCGGTCCTCCTTGCCACCGAGGCCGACCAGGCCCAGCACCTCGGGCACGGCCTTGCGGATCTGGCCGCTCGGCTTCCCGATGACCTCCAGGGCGAACGCGACGTTCTCCCCCACGGTCTTGTTGGGCAGCAGCCGGAAGTCCTGGAAGACGGTGCCCAGCTGGCGGCGCATCTGCGGCACCTTCCAGTTGGACAGCCGGTTGAGGTCCTTGCCCAGGACGTGCACCTGGCCGTGGCTGGTCCGCTCCTCGCGCAGGACGAGCCGCAGGAAGGTGGACTTGCCGGAACCGGAGGACCCCACGAGGAAGACGAACTCACCGCGGTTGATCTCCAGCGAGACGTCGCGGAGCGCGGGGCGGTGCTGCCTCGGATACGTCTTGGAGACACTGTCGAATCGGATCACTGATTTACACCACGTCGGCCTGGGTAGGGGCATTCGGGGCCGCGGCGCGGCTCCTTGTCGGTGGAGTGACCCTACGCGAAGCGGCGGACACGTCGCAGTCGGCCTCCGTATTTTGCGCACGTATGCGGCATCCCGCGAAGCCTGGCAGAGTGGAGGGCGGCAGAACCCTTGGGGAACGAATCACTTTGCGGGGGCGTTGGCGCAGTGAAGGAGGACTTCGCATGACGTGCGACCGACTGGTGTGCGCCAACTGCGCCGGGCCCGTGAACGAGGCGCGCTGCACCGTGTGCCGCGCCCAGCGCGACCGCCTGCACCGCCAGGGACCGCTGGGCACGATGACGCCCGGGGCGCTGCTCGCGCTGCTGCTGGCGCTGCTGTCCGTGGTGCTGGTCGCCCGGCAGATGGCGCTCTGAGGCTCCACACCGCGCGTTCCGCAGCGTACCGGCACGACTACCGAAGGGCCCGGACACGGCAGGTGTCCGGGCCCTTCGTGCGTCACGTGCCGGTGATCAGGCCGTGGCCGCGCCGTTGCCCCTCATCAGGCGGGGCAGCAGGCGGAAGCCCACGCCACCGGCGATCATCGTCGCGGCGCCGACCAGCAGGAACGCGGTCTCGGTCGCACCCGTCTCGGCCAGCTCCTCGCCGCCGCCCTGCGGGGTCGCGGGCTGCGGCTTCTGCTGCGGAGTGGTGATGTCCTCCTTGGCGCCACCACCCTGCGGCGTCTCGTTGTTGCCGTCCGGGCCGAGACCGCCGTCGCCGCCGCCCTGGCTGCCACCGGCCTGGCCGCCACCGCTCTGGTCGCCGCCACCCTGGGTGCCCCCGCCCTGGGTACCGCTGCCGTCCGTCGGCGTCGGAACCGGGCCACCGCCACCGCCGCCGTTGCCGCCGTCGGTCGGCGTCGGGTCCGGCTGTCCCCCGCCCCCGGTGCCGTCCGTCGGCGTCGGGTCCGGCTCACCGCCACCACCGGTGCCGTCGGTCGGCGTCGGGTCCGGCTGCTCCCCGCCCCCGGTGCCGTCCGTCGGCGTCGGGTCCGGCTCACCCCCGCCGCCGGTGCCGTCGGTCGGCGTCGGGTCCGGGATGACGTCGCCGCCGGTGCTGCCACCGTCGGTGACACCGCCGTCGGTGACGTCGTCGTCCAGCGTGGTCACGGGGCTGCTGCCGCCCTCGTCGCCGGCGGCCTGGGCGACCCCGGCGACGGTGAGCGAGGCGCCCGCCGCGAACACCGTCCCCGCGATGATCCGGGCCACGCGCATCCGCGTCTTGGAATTGGTCACTGCCAACTACCCCCAGTAGCTGTCTTGTCGATGGAGCAGCGGTACCGGGCTCTCATGGTGCCGGGGCACCGGCGCGGGAGCCCACGGCCACTTCGGTGACCGGGCTGCCCCGTTCGCCCCCCACATGCGCACTCGTCCCTGGCACACGCCTGCTGATCGGACAGCTTTCCCAGTTTTCACACCACCGTCAAGCGAGGTGTGCCCGAATTGCCCGTCGTAGCGGGTCAGTTGCGCCGGGGCGGAGGCGGATGTGACCCACCCGACACCCCCGGAGGGGAGCCGCCCCGGGGCGCGCGGGGCGGCGTCAGCTCGCCGGGGCCTCCTGCTGCTTGCGCCAGCGGATGCCCGCCTCCAGGAACCCCTCGATGTCGCCGTCCAGGACGCTCTGCGGGTTGCCGACCTCGTGCTCGGTGCGCAGGTCCTTCACCATCTGGTAGGGCTGGAGGACGTAGGAGCGCATCTGGTTGCCCCAGGAGTTGCCGCCCTCGCTCTTGAGCGCGTCCATCTTGGCCTGCTCCTCTGCCCGCCGGTGGGCCAGCAGGCGGGACTGCAGGACGCGCAGGGCCGCGGCGCGGTTCTGGATCTGGGACTTCTCGTTCTGGCAGGAGACGACGATGCCCGTCGGGATGTGCGTCATGCGCACCGCCGAGTCCGTCGTGTTGACGGACTGGCCGCCGGGCCCGGACGACCGGAAGACGTCGACCCGGATCTCGTTCTCCGGGATGTCGATGTGGTCGGTCTGCTCCACGACCGGCATCACCTCGACGCCCGCGAAGGACGTCTGGCGGCGGCCCTGGTTGTCGTAGGGGGAGATGCGCACCATGCGGTGCGTGCCCTGCTCGACGGAGAGCGTGCCGTAGGCGTACGGCGCCTTGACCGCGAAGGTGGTGGACTTGATGCCCGCCTCCTCCGCGTAGGAGGTGTCCAGGACCTCCGTGCTGTAGCCGCGCCGCTCGGCCCAGCGCAGGTACATGCGCTGGAGCTGCTGCGCGAAGTCGGCCGCGTCCACGCCGCCCGCCTCGGCCCGGATGCTGACCATGGCCTCGCGCTCGTCGTACTCGCCGGAGAGCAGCGTGCGGATCTCCAGTTCGTCGACGGCCTTGCGCAGCGACGCCAGCTCGCCTTCGGCCTCGGCGCGGGTGTCGGCGTCGTCCTCCGTCTCGGCCAGCTCGAACAGCACACCTGCGTCCTCGATGCGGCCGTGCAGGTCCTCGATCTTGCGGAGCTGGCCCTGGAGGTAGGAGAGCTTGCTGGTGACCTTCTGTGCGTTGTCGGGGTCGTCCCACAGGGAGGGGGCCGCCGCCTGCTCTTCGAGCACGGCGATGTCGGCCCTCATCTTGTCGAGGTCGAGGACGGCCTCGATCGACTCCATGGTGGAGGCGAGGGACTTCAGCGCTTCGGATACATCGACGACTGCCACGCCCCCAGCGTACCGGCTGGCCCGGCGGGTGCGGCCGGGTCAGCCGGCGGCCGGTGCGCTGCCCCCGCCGACGCCGGTGTCCACGCCCGTGACGGCGTCCGTCCCCGGGTCCGTTCCCGGGTCGGCGCCCGCGCCGGGGAGGAGGTCGGGTTCGACGGCGGGGGGCGCGCCGTCCGGCCCGTCCGGGCCGCCGCCGAAGGCCAGCCAGCCGCCCACGCCCAGCGCGGCGGCGGCGGCCGTCGCGGCGGCGGCCAGCCGGACGCGGCGGCGGCGCACGGCGGCGCGGTGGCGCGCGGACCCGGCGCGCGGCTGTCCGGGTGCGCGGGGGGCCCGCGCGGTTCCGTGCGCGCCGCCCGCCAGTTCCTCGGCGCCGGGCACCCGCATGCTGGTGTGCGTCTCGCGGTTGGCCGAGTCCGGGGCGGCCGTGCCGCGCACCAGCGGGACGGCGCCCCTGGCGGGCGGGGGCTCGTAGGCGGCGGGCTGCTCGTACGGGGCGGGCTCCGGCTCCGGCTCGTCGATGTCGAGCGCCGGGTACCCGGCGAGCGCGGGGCGCAGCTCGCGCAGCCGGGCGGCGAGTTCGGCCGCCCGGAACCGGGACGCGGGCGCCTTGGCGAGGCACTGGTGGACCAGCCGCCACAGCTCGTCGGGGATGCCGGGGAGGGGCGCGACGGCCTCCGTCACGTGCCGCCGCAGGACGGCGCCCGGGTGTCCGCCGCCGAACGGCGTGAACCCGGCCAGCAGCTCGTACAGGACGGTGGCGAGCGCGTAGATGTCGACGGCGGCGCGCGGCGGCAGGCCCTCGACGATCTCCGGCGCGACGTAGTCGGGGGTGCCGACGACGCGGCCCCCGCCCGCGCGCCGTGGTGCGTCGATCAGCCGGGCGACGCCGAAGTCGGTGAGCAGGGCCCGGCCGTCCGCGCCGTCCAGCAGGATGTTCTCCGGCTTGACGTCCCGGTGGACGTACCCGGCGGCGTGCGCGGCGGCCAGGGCCTCGGCGATGTCGGCGGCGACGGCGACGGCGTCGGCCGGGGTGAGGCGGCGGTCGCGGTCGAGCAGGGTGCGCAGGTCGGTACCGCGCACGAGGTCCATGACGAGGGCCAGGTCGTTGCCGTCCACGACGAGGTCGCGCACGCCCACCACGTGCGGGTGGTCGAGGCTCACCAGCGCGGCGCGCTCCTGTACGAAGCGGCCGACCAGCTCCTGGTCCGCGGCCAGATCCTCGCGCAGCAGCTTGATGGCGACGGGCCCGTCCGGACCAGAGCCCAGCCACACCGTGCCGGCGCTGCCCCGCCCGAGGATCTGGTGAGCGGTGTACCGACTGCCGATCTTCCGTGCCATGGCGTCCAAAGTACGCCGCGCCGGCGCCTGTGGGGGCTGCGAACGGCGGTAACCACCACTTCTCCGGGGGAAAGAACCCCGTGGAAGTCGACAAATCTCCCAACCGGTGCGGACGGGCCGTCAGCACCGCGTCAGGCGCCGACGGCCTCCCGCATCTCGGTGAACCAGTCCGTGACCGTCTGCCAGAAGCTGCGCCCCTCGGCGACCCACTCGGGGACGGGGGTGAAGTTCCAGATCAGCGCCACGATGGCGACCAGGATCAGGATCATGAACAGGCAGCCCTTGAGGCAGCCGAGGCCCGGGATGCGCATCGGGTTCGCGCTGCGCTGCCGCGCGCGGCGCGGCTCACGCGGCTCGGGGGCCGGGCGGCGCGGCTCGTACCGCTGGGGCTGGGGCTCGTAGCGCTGCGGCTGCGGAGGGGGCGGCGGCGCGTACTGCCGCGGCTCGGGCGGGGCCGGGGCCTGCGGCGGCCGGGGCTGGGACCGGGGCTCGTAGCGCTGCGGAGGGGACGGCTGCTGCGGGGCCTGCTGCTGCCGGGGCTGCGGCCGTCGCGGCTCGCCGTACTGGGGCTGCTGGGGCTGGTGGGGCTGCTGCGGGGCCGGGCGGCGGGCGGGGCGGCGGCGCAACGGGTCGTCGCCGGGGTCCATCGGCTGGAACTGGGTCTGCTCGTTGCGGTCCCGCGCGGCCCGCATCTGCTGCTGCCAGGGGTGCGCGCCCCCGTCCGCCGGGCGCTGCGGCGGCTGCGCGTCCCCCGGGGACGCGGGCGGCTGCTGCGGCATCACGGCGGTGGGCCCGGCGTCCGGGCCGCCCGGTCCGGCCCCGGTGTGCGGCAGGACGCTCGTCGCCGCGTTCGGGTCGTGCCCCGGGCCCGCGGAGCCGGAGGGGAGCACCTGCGTCGGGTCCGCGTCCCCCGTTCCCGGCACCGGGGAGGGGTGCGGGTCGGGGGCGAGCAGGACGGCCACGCCGAGGGCGGCGGCGTACTGGTCGGCGCTCGCCTCCGGGGCCAGCCCGGCGGCCACCGTGCGCAGGCCGCGCGCCAGGGCGGCGGCGCCGGGGCGTTCGGCGGGGTTCTTGCGCAGGCAGCGTTCGACGACGGTCCACAGCGGCTCGGGCACGTCCTGCGGGCGGCGCGGCTCCTCGTTGAGGTGCCGGTGCAGCACCTCCAGCGCGCTGCCGCCGCCGAAGGGCGGACGGCCGGTCAGCAGCTCGTAGAGCAGGATGCCCGCGCCGTAGATGTCCACGGCGGACGTCTGCGGCCTGCCCTCGGCGGACTCGGGGGCCACGTAGGCGGGGGTGCCCACGAACTCGTGGGTGCGGGTGAGGCCCGGGGAGTCGGCGAGGCGGGCGATGCCGAAGTCGGTCAGCAGCGGGCGCATGCCCCGGTCGTCCTCCGCGAGGAGCACGTTGGCGGGCTTGAGGTCGCGGTGGACGACGCCGTCCTCGTGGCTGGCGGCCAGCGCGTCCGCGATCTGGGCGGTCAGGAGCGCCGCGCCGACCGGCGAGAAGGGGCCGTTCTCGCGCAGGTACCGGTGCAGGTCGGGGCCGTCGACCAGGTCCATCACCAGGGCCAGCATCTCGCCCTCGACCACCAGGTCGCGGGTGCGCACGATGTTCTCGTGGGTGAGCCGCAGCAGCACCGAGCGCTCGCGCAGGAAGCGCATGACGATGTCGGGATCGCCCGCCAGCTCCTCCTTGAGGACCTTGATGGCGACCTGCTCCCCCGGGTGGCCGGCCACGGCTGCCTCCGCGCCCGCCGTCTCGCGCTGCCGACCGCGCCACACGGTGCCCGTGGCGCCGCGCCCGAGGGGCTCCTCCAGGACGTACTTGCTGCCTACGGGCCGCACGTCATCGGCTCCCTGCTCGTGGTGGCTGGATGGTCCGGCACGGCGCCGCGTCGCGGCGTCCGTCCGACCGCCACTCTAGTGCTCCGGCCGGGGCGCGGCCCGGGGCCGTCCCGGGCCGGCGGGCAGGCGGCGCCCCCGTGCGGTCGCCGCCGGTCACCGGCGCGTCAGCGGCGGGTGTGAAACCGGCCACATCCGCTGCCCCTTCCGGTCTCCCCCGGTCAATCAAGATCATTGGCAGGTGCTCGCGGCATGAACTGTCAGTCGTGAGTGGGAGGATGCAGCTACGTCCCGGCTCGCGCGCATGCACCCCAGGGGAACGCGGCACGGGTCTGGACGCTGCGGCGGGTTGTGGCTGAACCGGGAGGGTCCGATGCCGAACCAGATCCGGCTCACCGTCCGCGGGCCGCACGGCGGCCCCGGGCAGGGTGGGGAGGCGTGCGACGTGCTGGTCACCGCGCCGCCCGGTACCGTGCTCGCGGCCGTGACGGGCGGGCTGGCCACGGCGCTGGCCGCCGCGGGCGGCGGTACGCCCGCGGCCACGCGCGAGGGCGAGTCCGCCGCCGTCTACGCGGGCGCCCGGCGCCTGGACGCGCAGCGGCAGGTCCTCGGCGAACCACCGCTGGTGGACGGCGCCGTCCTCTCCCTGTACGGGCCGGCCGAACCGCCGGCGGCGGCCGTGCCGGGCGGCACCCGGCTGCACGTCGTCTCCGGACCGGACGCGGGCGGCGTCCACCTGCTGCACCCCGGCCAGGTGCGGATCGGCCGCTCGGCGGACGCCGACGTCGTCCTGGACGATCCGGACGTCTCCCGGCTGCACTGCGTGGTGACGGTCACCGAGGCGGGCGCGGTCGGCGTGGCCGACCTGGGCTCGACGAACGGCACGGCCGCCGACGGCGTCCCCGTCGGGGAGCGCCCGGTGCCGCTGCGCCCCGGGGCGTCGCTGCGGCTGGGCGAGTCCGTGCTGCGGCTGCGCACGGACCCGGTCACGCTGCCGGAGGCCGAACCCCTCCAGGGGCCGGTGACGGTCTCCGGCTACGGCGACAGCCGCAGGCCCACCCCGCTGCGCGGCTCCGCCCTGCCCTACGTGCCCGAGCAGGGCACGGGTCTTCCGGAGGCGCCCGGCCGCCCCGCCGCCCCGGCGCCCCACGGCACCCCCCAGGACGCGCCCGCGGCCCACGCCGTGCCCGTGCCCGCCGCGCCCCCCGCGTCCGCCGTCCCGGCCGTGCCCGGCGGCTCCACCCACGGCACCGGGGTCATCCACTCCGTGCCGCGGCAGCAGTCCGCCGCACCCGTCCCGCCCGCGCCCGGCCCCGAGGCGTACGGCCCCGAGGCGTACGGGCCGCAGGACGAGCGGCGGAACCGGGGCATAGGCGGCTGGGCGCGGCGGCTCACCGTCCGGCGCCAGGGCGCCGGGCACCCGGGCGGGCCGCCGGGGCGCCCCGCCCCCGCCCGGCCCGAGGCGCCCGCCGCCCCGAGGCCCGGCCGCCCGCCCGCCCCCGTCTCCGACCCGGGCCGCTGGCCCGACCCGGCGGACGTCCTGCTCACCGCGCTCGGCCCCGGGCCGCGGCTGTGGGAGCGCGGCCCGGGGCACGAGGACGCCCTGACGGTGCGGATCGGCACCGCCCACCACGCCGCGCACCCGGGCACGCCACTGGCCGTCCCGCTGCGCGAGGCCGGGTCGCTGGGCCTGGCCGGGCCGCGTCCCCGGCTGCTGCCGCTGGCCCGTTCGGTGCTCGCCCAGCTCGCCACCCTGCACCCGCCCGGCACGCTGGAGATCGTCCTGCTGGCCTCGGGCCGTACGGGACGGCAGCGCGTGCGGGACTGGTCGTGGCTCGGCTGGCTGCCGCACCTGCGCCCGGCTCACGGGCAGAACTGCCGCCTGCTGTTCGCCTTCGACCGCGAGCAGGCCACCGCCCGTACGGCGGAGCTGGTGCGGCGGGTGGCGGAGAGTCCGCTGGGCCCCGGCTGGGGAAGCGCGGAGCGGGCCGAGGTGCGGGCGGCGGCCGAACGGTACGAGGGCCCGGCCACGGTGCTGGTCGTGGACGGCGAACCGGGCACGGCGGCCCTGCGCGAGACGGTGGCCGGACTCGCGGCGGGCGGCGCGGCGGCGGGCGTGCACGTGCTGTGCCTGGCCGACACGCCACCGGCCACGCCCACGTCCCCCCAGGCCGACACCCTGGCCGCCGCCTACGCCGCCCTGCCCGCCTTCCGCGAGTGCGGCGCCGTCGCGCTGCTGAGCGGCGCCGTGGCCACCGCCGTCCGGCTGGTGCGGCGCGGCGGGGACCAGGCGGGCGAGGCCGCCACCGTGGACGGGGTGTCGGCGGCCTGGGCGGAGCGGGTGGCCCGCGCGCTGGCCCCGCTGCGCGAACCGGCACCGGAGGGTGCGAAGGCCCCCGTCGCGCGCCCGGCCGCGCCCCTGCCGGACAGCTCGCGGCTGCTGGACGAGCTGGGCCTGGCCCGCGCCACTCCGGCCGCGCTGCTGGCCCGCTGGCCGGACGCGGCGGCGCCGGTTGGCGCCGGTCTGGTCCTGGGCGCCGGGCCGCTCGGCCCGCTCGACGTGGATCTGGCCGCCGGGCGCAGCCACCTGCTGGTGAGCGGCGCGGCCGGCAGCGGCAAGACGGAGCTGCTGGCCTCCCTGGCCGCCTCGCTGGCGGCGGGCGAGCGCCCGGACCGCCTCGGCCTGGTGCTGGTCGACGGCGCCCGGGAGGGCCTGGGCGGCGTCACCGAGCTGCCGCACGCCGCCACGTACCTGTGCGCGGGGGACCCGGTGCGGATGCGGGCGTTCGCCCAGGCGCTCAGCGGCGAGCTGAAGCGGCGCGCCGAAGTGCTGGGCGAGGTGCCGTACGAGGCGTTCACGGGCTCGGGCGCCGGCGGGGAGCGGTCCGGTGCCGCCGGGGCGCCCGCGGGCGGCGGGTCCGGCGGGCCCGCCGGACCCGACACCGAACGGGGCACGCTGCGGCTGCGCCCCCGCGCCGGCAGCCGGGGAACGGAGCCGCCGCTGCCCCGGCTGGTGGTGCTGGTGGACGACTTCGACGCGCTGGTCGCCCCGGAGCTGGGCAACCCCGGCAGGCCCGCGGCGGGCTCGGTGGTGCGGGCCCTGGAGGCGGTCGCCCGGGAGGGCCTGCGGCTCGGCGTGCACCTCGTCAGCGCGACCGGCCGTCCCGACCGCACCGCGCAGACCGCCGCCGACCAGGGCGCGTCCCTGCGCGTCGCGCTCGGCGGGGGTCCGGCGGACGGGGAGGTGCCGCCCGGACGCGGGGTGCTGCACCGGCCGGACGGCTCGACGGTCCCGTTCCAGGGCAGCCGGGTCACCGCCCGCATCCCGCGCACGGCGACGCAGCGGCCCACCGTGGTGCCGCTGGAGTGGGCCCGCGCCGGTGATCCTCCGGCGCGCCGCCCGGTGCGGGAGCTGGGCAACGGCCCGACGGACCTGGCCCTGCTGGCCAGCGCCGTCGAGCGCGCCGCCCGCGAGGCGCCCGCCACCCCGCTGCCCCCGCTGCTCTGACCGTCCGCCCGCTGCCCCGGCCCCGCGCTCGGGGCCGGGGCAGCGGGCGGACGGCGCGGACGCGCGGGCCGCACCGGCGCGGAGGCGGGGCCCGCGGACGCGTGCCCGCCGACCGCTGCGGTGCGGAGCCACCCGTCCGGCTCAGGCGGCTGTCCCCCGTACGGGTCATAGGCGCACCGCCCTGCCCCGAACGCCCGTCCCCCGCTCGCGCGCCAAGCATTATCGGCTTAACAGACCGGCGTCGCAGATCCGCCGTCGAGACCGCGCCCACCCCGGGATGTGCCGTGCCCCGCTTCAGCATCATCGTTCCCGCCCACCAGGCCCAGGCGTACCTGCCGGAGTGCCTGGAGTCCGTCCTCACCCAGTCCTTCCCCGACCTGGAGCTGATCGCGGTCGACGACGGCTCCGCCGACGCCTGCGGCGGCCTGCTCGCCGAGGCGGCGGCCGGTGACCGGCGCATGACCGTGCTGCGGCTGGCCGAACGCTCCGGAGCCGGGGCCGCCCGCAACGCCGGGCTCGCCCACGCCCGCGGCGACTACCTGCTCTTCCTGGACAGCGACGACACGCTCACCCCCGGCGCGCTCCAGGCCCTCGCGGACCGGCTCACCGAGACGGCCGACCCCGACGTGCTCGTCTTCGACCACGAGCGCACCTACTGGTACGGCCGCACCGACCGCGGCGGCCCCGCCGGGCTGCTCACCCACCACGAGCCCGAGGTGTTCCTGGCCCGGGACCATCCGGGGCTGCTGCGGCTGCCGCCGGTCGCCTGGAACAAGGCGTACCGCAGGGACTTCGTCGCCCGGTCCGGGCTCCGCTTCCCGCCCGGCGCCCACGAGGGCGTCCCGTTCACCTGGTGGGCGCTGCTGACCGCCGAAGCCGTCGCCGTGCTGGACCGGGTCTGCGTCGCGCACCGGCGGCGCCGCTCCGGCGGACAGTTCGCGCAGGCCCCCCGGCGGCACTTCGACCTCTTCGGCCAGTACGACCGCGTCTTCGCCTTCCTGGAGGACCACCCGCGGCTCGCCCGCTGGCGCCCCGTCCTGTACCGGCGCATGAACGACCACCTCACCGCACTGATCCTGGCGCCCGGCGCGCTGCCGCGCAGCCTGCGCGTGGAGTTCTTCCGGCGCAGCAGCAGGCAGTGCCTGCGGCACCGCTCCGCCGCCGGGCGCACCGAGCTGCGCCACCTGCTCCTGCGGCTCGGCGCCCGCCGCACCTTCCGGCTGCTGGGCACGGCCGGCGGCCTGCGCCGCCGGGCGCGCGCGGCGGGCCGCGCGGTGCACGGCACGGCGGTGCGGTTCCTCTACCGGCTGCACCGCCGCCGCCCTCTCGACTCGGCGCTGGCGGTCTTCGCCGCGCCGGGCGAGGGCGGCTACACCGGAGACCCGGCCGCCCTGGAGGCCGCCGCGCGACGGCTGATCCCGGGCCTGCGCACGGCCTGGGCGGGCACGCCGCAGGAGGCCGCCGGCCTGCCCGACGGCGTCCGGCGGCTGCACCCGGGCTCGGCCGCGCACTGGCGGGCCCTGGCCCGCGCCACGTACCTCGTCACCAGCGGCGACGTCGAACCGGGGCTGCGCAAACGGCCGGGGCAGACGCTGGTGCAGACCCACCGCGGCACCCCGCTGGGCCGCGAGGGCCTGGACCTGGTCCAGCACACCGGCCACCCGGTGGCCGGGCTCGGCACGGACTTCGCCGCGCTGCTGGCCCGCATCGACGACTGGGGCTACAGCCTCTCCGCCAACCGCTACTCCACCCTCGCCCGGGAACGGGCCTACCCGGGCGACTACACCACGCTGGAGTACGGCGCGCCGCGCAACGACGTGCTCCTGCGCGCCACGGCGGCGGACGTGGCCAGCGCCCGCGCGGAGCTGGGCGTACCGCGCGACGCGGTGGCCGTGCTGTACGCCCCGGCCGAACGGGAGTGGCTGCGCGGACGGCCGCACGGACTGGACCGGGCCCGGCTGGCCCGCGCGCTCGGGCCCGGCTTCTTCGTGCTGGACGGCGGACCCGGCGGCGCCCGGCACCCGGTGGCCCGCCGGTGCCTGGCCGCCGACGTGCTGGTCACCGACTACGCGCCGCTGATGTTCGACTTCGCCAACCTCGACCGGCCCATCGTCGTCCACGCCGACGACTGGGCGACCTACCGCGCCACCCGGGGCACCTACTTCGACCTCACGGCGGCCCCGCCCGGCCCCGTGGTGCGCGACCTGGCCGCGCTCGTCCGGCTGCTGCACGGCGGCGGCTGGCGGACGCCCGACAGCGCCGCCCTGCGCGCGGCGTTCCGCGCCCGGTTCTGCCCGTACGACGACGGGCACGCCGCCGAACGCGTGGTGCGGGCCGTCTTCCTCGACGGGACGGGCCTGCCGCCCGTCGTCCCGCCCGAGCTGCGCCGCACGGCCCCGCCGCCGGAGCACCCGGCGCGCGGCCGCCTGGTGCGCCCGGCGGACAGCCGCACGGCGCCGGTCGCCGGACCGGCCCGCACCTGAGCCCTGCCCCGCCCGGTGCGGGCCCGGACCGGACGGTCCGGGCGCACCGGGCGGGCCCGGACCGGGGCCGTCCGCGCACGCGCTGGCCGCCGGGCGGTCCGGCCCGGCGGCCACCGCCTCAGCGGTTGCTGCGCAGCAGCGTGCGCATGGTGCGCATGGCCACCGAGAGGTTCGCCAGGTCGAACGTGTCCGAGCTGCGGATCTCCTCCAGCGTGGCCCGCGCCCGGCCCAGGATCGCGGCGTTCTTCTCCTCCCACGCCTTGCAGCGCTGTTCGGGCGTGGCCGCCGCGTCCCCGGCGGCGAGCACGTCGGCCGTCAGGAGCTGGTGGGCCGCGTACAGGTCCTCGCGGATCGCGGCACGCGCCATGGACTGCCAGCGGTCCGCGCGCGGCAGCTCGCTCACCCGGTCCTGGAGCTGGGTGATCTTCAGCCGGTCGGCGAGGTCGAAGTACACCTCGGCGACGTCCATGAGGTCGCCCCCGGTACGGTCCGCGACGGCGACGATGTCCAGGGCCGGGAAGACGGAGGAGAAACCGGCGACGCGGCTGGCCAGCTCGGCCGGCACCCCGGCGGACACCAGGTCCTCGTGCATCCGCTCGTACCCGGCCAGGTCCTCGCCCTTGAGCAGCCCCGGCAGGCGGGACCACACCGCCTCCACCCGCTCGCGGAACACCTCCACGGTGTCGGCCAGCACCAGCGGCTGCGGCCGGTTGCCCAGCAGCCAGCGCGCGGCCCGCTCCGCCAGGCGGCGGCAGTGCAGCCGCAGGCGCGTCTGCGTCGTGGCGTCCACCGTGTTGTCGAGCGTCTCCACCTCGTCCCAGAAGCGCGCCACGTCGAAGATCGCGCGGCCGGCGGTGTGGGCGCGGACGACCTCCTCGATGGAGGCGCCCGACTCCTCCCGCAGCCGGTGCAGGAACGTGGAACCGCCCATGTTCACCGTGTCGTTGACCAGGACCGTCGTGACGATCTGGCGGCGCAGGGCGTGCGCGTCGATCTCGTCGGGGAAGCGCTCGCGCAGCGGCAGCGGGAAGTAGCAGTGGGCCAGTTCCCGCAGGTAGGGGTCGTCGGGCAGCCCGGTGTGCAGCAGCTCCTCGGTGACGGTGATCTTCGCGTAGGCCAGCAGCACCGCCAGCTCCGGCTGGGTCAGTCCCAGCCCGTTCGCGGCCCGCTCGCGGATCTGCCGGTCGGTGGGCAGGTGCTCCAGGCCCCGGTCCAGGCGGCCGGAGCGGGAGAGGGCCCGCATGAAGCGGTGGTGGGCCTGGAGCAGCCCGGGAGCCGTCTCCAGCGCGTTGGCCAGCGCCACGTTCTGCGCGTAGTTCGTCCGCAGCACGATCTCGCCGACCTCGTCGGTCATCTCCGCCAGCAGGGCGTTGCGCTGCTTGACGGTCATGTCGCCGTTCCCGACGACGGCGTTGAGCAGGATCTTGATGTTCACCTCGTGGTCGGAGGTGTCCACCCCGGCGCTGTTGTCGATGGCGTCGTTGTTGACCCGGCCGCCGGACTTCGCGTACTCGATCCGGCCGAGCTGCGTCAGGCCGAGGTTGCCGCCCTCGCCGACGACCTGGGCGCGCAGCTCCTCGCCGTTGACGCGGATCGCGTCGTTGGCCTTGTCACCGACGTCCTGGTCCGACTCGCTGGTGGCCTTGACGTAGGTGCCGATGCCGCCGTTCCAGAGCAGGTCCACCGGCGCCCGCAGGATGGCCTGCATCAGCTCGGAGGGGGTGAGCTTGGTGGCCGCGCCGTCCAGCCCGAGCGCGGCACGGACCTGCGGGCTGACGGGGACGGACTTGGCGGTGCGCGGGAACACCCCGCCGCCCGCCGAGATCCGGTCCGTGTCGTAGTCGGCCCACGAGGAGCGCGGCAGCTCGAACAGGCGGCGCCGCTCGGCGTAGGAGGCGGCGGCGTCCGGGTCCGGGTCGAGGAAGATGTGCCGGTGGTCGAAGGCGGCGACCAGGCGGATGTGCTCGCTCAGGAGCATGCCGTTGCCGAAGACGTCACCGGACATGTCGCCGATGCCGACGACGGTGAAGTCCTGCGTCTGGGTGTCGTGGCCCAGCTCCCGGAAGTGCCGCTTGACCGACTCCCAGGCACCGCGCGCGGTGATCCCCATGCCCTTGTGGTCGTATCCGGCCGAGCCGCCCGAGGCGAAGGCGTCACCGAGCCAGAAGCCGTAGGAGGCGGCCACCTCGTTGGCGATGTCGGAGAACGTCGCGGTGCCCTTGTCGGCGGCGACGACGAGGTAGGTGTCGTCGCCGTCGTGCCGCACCACGTCATCCGGCGGCACGACCTCGCCCCCGGCGAGGTTGTCGGTGATGTCGAGCATGCCGGAGATGAACGTGCGGTAGCAGGCGATGCCCTCGGCCAGCCAGGCGTCGCGGTCGGCGGCCGGATCGGGCAGCCGCTTGCCGACGAACCCGCCCTTCGCGCCGACCGGCACGATGACGGTGTTCTTCACCTCCTGCGCCTTCACCAGGCCCAGGATCTCGGTGCGGAAGTCCTCCCGGCGGTCGGACCAGCGCAGCCCGCCGCGGGCGACCTTCCCGAACCGCAGGTGCACGCCCTCCACGCGCGGCGAGTACACCCAGATCTCGTAGCTCGGCCGGGGCGCGGGCAGGTCCGGGATGGCCTGGGGATCGAGCTTCAGGGCCAGGTAGTCGTGCGGCACGCCGTCGGACGTCCGCTGGAAGTAGTTCGTGCGCAGGGTGGCCTTGATGACGGTGAGGAACGACCGCAGCGTGCGGTCCTCGTCGAGGTTGGCCACCGAGTCCAGCGCGCCGTCCAGCTCCTCCAGCAGGCCGTCGGTCAGCTCGGTGCCCGCGCGCTGCCGCTCGGGGGCCAGGCGCGCCTCGAAGAGGCTCACCAGCAGCCGGGTGGTGTGCACGTTGCGGCGGAGCGTCTCCTCCATGGTGGCCTGGCCGAACTTGGCCCCGGCCTGCCACAGGTAGCGGGCGTACGCGCGCAGCACCATGGCCTGCCGCCAGGTCAGCCCGGCGGCCAGCACGAGGGCGTTGACGCCGTCGTTCTCGGCCTGGCCGCGCCAGACGGCGGCGAACGTCTCCTGGAAGCGCCGCCTGGCGTCCTTGCCCAGGCCCCGCACGTGGGCCTCGGGCAGCCGCAGCCCGAAGTCGTAGATCCAGGCCCGGCTGCCGTCGGCGGTGCGCAGCTCGTAGGGCCGCTCGTCGACGACCTCGACGCCCATGGACTGGAGGATCGGCAGCACCGCGGACAGCGAGACGGGCTGGCCGGTGCGGTAGATCTTGAACCGCCGCTCGCCCGGTGCCGCGCCGACCGGCTCGTACAGGCTGAGCGCGAAGCCGTCACCGTCCGGGGCGTCGGCCAGCTCCACCAGGTGCTGGAGGTCGGCGACGGCGGCGCGCGGCGGGAAGTCGGCCTTGTACCCCTCGGGGAAGACGTCGCTGCCGAAGCGCCGGGCCAGCTCGGCGGCGCGCTCCTCGCCGCACTCGGCGACCAGGGCGTCGGCGAAGCCGTCCGCCCAGGACCTGGCGGCCTCCGCGAGGCGGGCCTCGATCCGGTCGGCGTCGGCGTCGGTGAGGGTGCCCAGCGCCGTGCCCGGTTCGACGCGGACGACGAAGTGCAGCCGGGAGAGCACCGACTCGGTGTTCCACGCCGTGAAGTCGACGCTCGCGCCGCCCAGCTCCTCGGTGAGGATGTCGATGAGCCGCAGCCGCACGGCGGTGGTGTAGCGGTCGCGCGGGAGGTAGACGAGCGCGGAGTAGTAGCGGCCGTACTCGTCCTGGCGCAGGAACAGCCGCAGCCTGCGCCGCTCCTGGAGGTAGAGCACGGAGGTGGCGATGGAGCGCAGCTCGTCCACCGGGATCTGGAACAGCTCGTCGCGCGGGTAGGTCTCCAGGATCTGGAGGAGGTCCCGGCCGTCGTGGCTGTCGGGCGTGAAACCGGCGTGCGACAGCACGGCCTGGACCTTGCGGCGGATGACCGGGATCTGCCGGACGGTCTCGACGAACGCGGACGCGGCGAACAGGCCGAGGAAGCGGCGTTCCCCCACGACGTTGCCCTCGGCGTCGAACTTCTTGACCCCGACGTAGTCGAGGTAGGAGGAGCGGTGGACGGTGGCGCGGCTGTTGGCCTTGGTGAGCACCAGCAGCCGGTGCTCGCGCGCCTTGGCGCGGGCGTCGGGGGTGAGCCGGTTGAAGGACGGCGAGACGGGGTGGCCCTCGTCGTCGGTGCTGTGCGTCGGATCGGCGCGCAGGATGCCGAGACCGGTGCCGGGCACGGGCTTGAGCACGTCCTCGGCCTTCGGCTCCCCGGAGGAGCGGCCCAGTTCGTACTCGCGGTAGCCGAGGAAGGTGAACCGGTCGTCGGCGAGCCAGCGCAGCAGCTCGCGGGCCTCGGTGACCTCCTGCTCCGGCAGGTCGTCGGTGGCCTCGTCCGGCAGCCCGTCGGCGATGGCCAGCGCGGCGCCGCGCATCTTCTGCCAGTCCTCGACGGCCTCCCGCACGTCGGACAGGATGCGCCGCAGGTCGAGGGTGATCTGCTGGAGCTGGCTCTGGTTCGTCTCGCGGTCGATCTCGACGTGGATCCACGACTCGGTGACGGCGTCCGGCGGCAGCTCCGTGCTCGCGTGCGTGCGGGCCCGCGGCGAGTGCGGGTCGCGCCCGGCGTCCAGCACCTCCAGGAGCTTGCCCGTGACGTCGCGCCGGACGATGACCTGCGGGTGGATCACGAGGTGGATGGCCCGGTCCTGCCGGGTCAGCTCGTTGGTGACCGAGTCGACGAGGAACGGCATGTCGTCGGTGACGACCTCCACCACGGTGTGGGTGCACGTCCAGCCGTTCTCCTCGACCGTCGGCGTGTAGACCCGCACGTTGGCGGTGCCCTGCGGCCGGTGCTGGGCGAGCCGGTGGTGGGACAGCGCGGCCCCGAGGACGTCGACCGGCTCCCGGTCGGCCAGGTCCTCCGGCGCCGTGTGCAGGTAGTACCGCTGGAGGTAGGCGTCCAGGGCCCCGGCGGTCAGGCCCTGGGCCGGGAGGCTCCCGGTGGGGCTTCCGTCAGCGGCCCGGACGGCTCCTGCGAGCAGCTCGGCCTTGGCTTCGTCCAGCTTGGTCTGCATGTCCTCTGGCTCCTGTCGCGCGCCGTTGCGTGACGTCAGATGGCGGTGGCGGTCCGGGGACGTGTGCCCACGGAGCCGGACATGACGCCGGCGCACGGCGGCGCCGTGCGGATCCGTCGTCGTGCCGGGGGGATCGGCCAGCGGCCGGGACCGCCCCGCGCGGGGCGCGGACGGCGGGCGGGGAGGGCGGCGTCGCCCCGGTCCCCTGGCCCGGCTATCGCACTGATCACGGGTCCAGGCTATCGCCCCGCGGCCGGGGGCCGTCATGGGCCGCATGTGTACAAAAGCGGAGCCGTGCGTTGGACACTCCGGACAGCGAAGGCACCGTCCGGACGCCCTGCCGCCCGGACGTTCGGTTCCGGCGTGCGGCCGGGGCACGGCCCGGCCGCACGCGGGCGTTCAGGCGGCGACGCGCTCGGCCGTCTCGACGGCCTCGGCCAGGCTGTCCACCACCGGGACCCCGGCCCGTTCCAGGCTGGCCCTGCTGTGCGACCCGCCGGTGTAGAGCACCGCGTGCGCGCCGACGTGGGCGGCGGCCAGCGCGTCGTCCACGGCGTCCCCGATGACGACGGTGCGGGAGGCCGCCACGTCGCCCAGCGTGGCGAGGTGGCGGGCCATGTGCGCGGCCTTGCCGTGTCCGGACACCGCCGTGGTCAGCCCGTCCACCCGGACGAAGTGGTCCTCGATGCCGTGCCGCCGCACCAGCGGCACCAGGTGGTCGTGCGGGGCCAGCGAGCACAGCGACTGGGTGCCTCCGGCCGCCTGCCGGGCCGCCAGCAGCTCCGCCGCGCCGCGGGCGAGCGTCACGGTGTCCACCCGGTCGAAGTAGTGGCGGTGGAAGACCTCGTTGAGCACCGCGAACTCCTCGTCCGTGGGCAGGGTGCCGGTGAGCTTCTCGTAGAAGCGGGGCACGGGCACGCAGTACAGCTCGCGGTAGCGCTCCAGCGTGATGGGCTCGATGCCGACCTCGGCGAAGGCGAGGTTCGTCGCCTCGATCACCGCGTCGATGTCGTGCAGGAGTGTGCCGTTCCAGTCCCACACGATGTGGATCGTCTGCCGCGCCGGTGCCATGTCCCGACGATACGGGCCGCCACCGGCCGTCCGGCATCCCGTTCCACGGGACGGACGCCCCGGACGGCCGCACCCGGGCGCCGGTGGGGCGGGCGGCGGTGGGAGCGGGCTGAGGGGGCGGGCTGAGGGGGCGGGCCGGTGGAGGCGCGCCGGGACCGGGTCCGCTCAGAGCAGGTGCTCGATCTCCTGGGTGGCGAACCACAGCAGTTCGTGGTCGTCGGCGCCGTCCACCGTGAAGCGGGCGTCGTCGTCGCCCTCGTCGGCGGCGGGCAGTGCCCGCGCGGCGGCCCGCACGTCCTCCTGCGCCTCCTCGGCGTCCAGGTGCACGGCGGCGGCCCGGGACAGCGGCACCGCGGCGTCCAGCCGCACCTGGCCCAGCGCCACCGGGTCCAGGGCGTGGTCGGCCGGGCGCACCGAGGCGTCCGGCACCTCGACGGCCGCCACGACCCGGCGCCGGGGCGCCGACGGGTCGTCGGCCAGCAGCCGCAGCGAGGCGAGGGCGGCGCGGCCGAGCGCCGCGTACTCCAGCTCCTCGATGTCGTCCGACAGGTACCACTCGCGCAGCGCCGGGGTGACCGCGAAGGCCGTCAGCGGTGCGGGACCCAGCTCGCCCTGCCGGTGCGCCACCGCCAGCCGGGGAAGGGTCAGGGGAACGTAGAGGCGCATGACTGCCGCTTTCGTGTGAGGCCGGTGCCGGGTGCCCGCCAGCATACGGGCCGCGGACCGGCTGGGCCGGTCGGGTGCGTCCGGCCGGTGCCGGCCTCCCGGCGCAGGTCAGCGGCGCACGGAGTCAACGCGGAAGGCCCCGGCAGACCGGATAGGTGAACACCGGACGCGTGCCGCGGCCCCGTGCGGGGTGTTTGCGCACGGGTCACGGTCTCGCTACAACCGGTGCCGGAAGCTACTGCCCGGTAGCACCGCTCGCCGCCGGGCGTCCGGACCGCCGGACCACCCCATTCCCGCACCACTCCCACCACGGGGACCACATGACCGCCACCCACGGCACCCGCCGGCCACCCGGCCGCACCGACGCCCGACGCCCGTCCCGCACCGCGCTCGCCGCCGCCCGCCGCGGCGCCCGCGAACGGCTGCCGCACTACTGGTTCGCCCACCGGCTGCTGCTCGTCCTCAGCGGTCTGCGCCCCGTGCACACCCTGCTCGGGCACACCAACGACACCGCCTACGACCAGCTCGTGCGCATCGCCCCGCTCGCCCCACTGCGGGCCGCCGCGGCGGGACGTCCCGCCGCCGCCCCCGTGCTGCTCCAGGTGGGCTGCGCCACGCCCGGTCCCGGCGCGCTGGAGGCGTACGCCCGCATCCGCAGCGGCGACCGCACCCGCGCGTTCGCCTTCCGGCTGGAGCAGACCGGCTCCCGCTGGCGCTGCGCCGCCGTGGAACTGGACGTCCGGCCGGTGGGCTGACCCGGACGCCGGTGCCGGAACGCGGAGAGGCGGGGAGGCCGGACGCACCCGTCCGGCCTCCCCGCCCCACGTCAACACCTCCGCGTCGCCGCACCCGCGGCACGCGGCGGTCACTTCTTGCGGCGACGGCCGCCCTTCTGCGCCTTGCGGCGCTCGGCGCGGGTCATGCCGTCGGCCGAGGAACGCGTCGTCGGGCCGTCGGCCTCCGCCTCGAAGTCGCCCTCGACGACACCGCCCTCGCCGTCGACCGTCGGCGCCGAGAAGTGCAGCCGGTCGGGGCGCTGCGGGGCGTCCAGGCCCTTGGCCCGGATCGCCGGACGGGCGCCCGCGGGAACGGCGTCCCCGGCCCCGGCCGGCTCCGGCGTCGCGCCCGTGGGCCGCGCCTCCTGCACGGGGACCTGCTCGACCTGCTGCTCGACCTGGACCTCCAGGTTGAACAGGTAGCCGACGGACTCCTCCTTGATGCCGTCCATCATGGCCTGGAACATGTCGTAGCCCTCCCGCTGGTACTCGACCAGCGGGTCCTTCTGGGCCATGGCCCGCAGCCCGATGCCCTCCTGGAGGTAGTCCATCTCGTAGAGGTGCTCACGCCACTTGCGGTCCAGCACCGACAGCACCACGCGGCGCTCCAGCTCGCGCATGATCTCCGAGCCCAGCTCCTGCTCGCGGGCCTCGTACTGCGCGTGGACGTCGTCCTTGACGGCCTCGATGAGGAAGTCGGCGGTCAGCCCCTCGCGGTCGCCCGCCTCCTCCTCCAGCTCCGCGACGGTCACCGAGACGGGGTAGAGCTGCTTGAAGGCGCCCCACAGCCGGTCCAGGTCCCAGTCCTCGGCGAAGCCCTCGACCGTCTCGGCGTGCACGTACGCCTCGATGGTGTCGTCCATGAAGTGCCGCACGTGATCGTGCAGGTCCTCGCCCTCCAGGACGCGGCGGCGCTCGGCGTAGATGACCTCGCGCTGCCGGTTCAGCACCTCGTCGTACTTCAGGACGTTCTTGCGGATCTCGAAGTTCTGCTGCTCGACCTGCGACTGCGCCGAGGCGATGGCCCGGGTGACCATCTTGTTCTCGATCGGCACGTCGTCGGGCACGTTGGCCATCGCCATGACGCGCTCGACCATCTGCGCCTTGAACAGCCGCATCAGGTCGTCGCCCAGCGAGAGGTAGAAGCGGGACTCGCCCGGGTCGCCCTGACGGCCGGAGCGGCCGCGGAGCTGGTTGTCGATGCGCCGCGACTCGTGCCGCTCGGTCCCCAGCACGTAGAGCCCGCCCAGCTCCTTGACCTCCTCGTGCTCGGCCTTGACGGCCGTCTCGGCCCGCTCCAGCGCGGCCGGGAGCGCCTCGGCCCACTCCTCGATGTGCTCGTCCGGGTCGTACCCCTTGGCACGCAGCTCGGCCTCCGCGATGGCCTCCGGGTTGCCGCCGAGCTGGATGTCCGTACCGCGGCCCGCCATGTTCGTGGCGACCGTCACCGCGCCCTTGCGGCCGGCCTGCGCGACGATCGCGGCCTCACGCTCGTGGTTCTTCGCGTTGAGCACCTCGTGGCGCACGCCGCGCTTGGTGAGCTGCTGCGAGAGGTACTCGGACTTCTCCACCGAGGTGGTGCCGACCAGGATCGGCTGGCCCTTCTCGTGCTTCAGCACGATGTCCTCGACGACGGCGTCGAACTTGGCGACCTCGGTGCGGTAGATCAGGTCGGCCTGGTCCGCGCGGACCATCGGCCGGTGCGTGGGGATGGGCACCACGCCGAGCTTGTAGATCTGGTGGAACTCCGCGGCCTCGGTCATCGCCGTACCGGTCATGCCGGAGAGCTTGTCGTAGAGGCGGAAGAAGTTCTGGAGGGTGATCGTGGCGAGCGTCTGGTTCTCGTCCTTGATGTCCACCCCCTCCTTCGCCTCGATCGCCTGGTGCATGCCCTCGTTGTAGCGGCGGCCCGCGAGGATGCGCCCGGTGTGCTCGTCGACGATCATGACCTCGCCGTCGATGACGACGTAGTCCTTGTCCTTCTTGTACAGCTCCTTGGCCTTGATGGCGTTGTTGAGGTAGCCCACCAGCGGGGTGTTGACCGACTCGTAGAGGTTGTCGATGCCCAGCCAGTCCTCGACCTTGGCGACGCCGGCCTCGTGGATGCCGACGGTCCGCTTCTTTTCGTCGACGTCGTAGTCGCCCGACTCCGGCTTCTGGAGCCGCACGTCGGCGGGCTCGCCGCGCTCCAGCCGCTTGACCAGTTTGGCGAAGTCCCCGTACCACTTCGTCGCCGAGTCCGCCGGACCGGAGATGATCAGCGGGGTGCGGGCCTCGTCCACGAGGATCGAGTCCACCTCGTCGACGATCGCGAAGTTGTGGCCCCGCTGCACCAGCTCGTCCTTCGACCACGCCATGTTGTCGCGCAGGTAGTCGAACCCGAACTCGTTGTTCGTGCCGTAGGTGATGTCGCAGGCGTACTGCGCGCGGCGCTGCGCCGGGCTCATGTTGGCGACGATGCAGCCGACCTGGAGGCCCAGGAACTTGTGGACGCGGCCCATCATCTCCGAGTCGCGCTGCGCCAGGTAGTCGTTGACGGTGATGAAGTGCACGCCGTCCCCGGAAAGGGCGTTGAGGTAGGCGGGCAGCGTACCGACGAGGGTCTTGCCCTCACCGGTCTTCATCTCCGCGACGTAGCCCGTGTGCAGCGCGGCACCGCCCATGATCTGCACGTCGTAGTGGCGCTGCCCGAGCACCCGCTTCGCGGCCTCGCGCACGGTGGCGAACGCTTCGGGGAGGAGGTCGTCCAGGCTCTCGCCTCCGGCGTACCGCTCCTTGTACTCGTCGGTGAGGGCACGCAACTCGGCGTCGGAGAGGTCCAGGAAGTCCTCTTCGATGGAATTCACCTGGTCCGCGATGCGGTGCAGCTTGCGCAGGATTTTGCCTTCGCCTGCACGCATGAGCTTGTTGAAGACGGACACTAGGGCTGGTCTCCTTGCCGGTCGGGCCTGGCACGGTCGTGCGGTGCTTTGGCTTTCCCTCTCCCTGCCGAGGGCTGTCCCTCTGTCTGCCGAGGGCTGTGCCGCACCGGCCATCGTATGCGAGGGGCGACCGCCCCAGTACCCCCAACGTGCCGGGGCCGCGATACGTGCCCGCGGACGCGCGGGACAATCGCGCCATGGACCCCGTGACCCTCACCACCGGACGGCTGCTGCTGCGCGCCCTGGAACCGCGCGACGCGGACGCCGTCCTCGCCGCCTGCCAGGATCCGGAGATCCCGCGCTGGACGAGCGTGCCCGACCCCTACGAGCGCGAGCACGCCGAGGACTTCGTGCACAACGTCAGCCCCGCCGGGTGGCGCGACAACACCCTGTACAACTTCGGCGTCTTCACCCTCGCCGGTGATCTGGCCGGGTCCGTGGGCCTGGTCCAGCTCGACCGGCTCCACACCGCCGAACGGCAGGCGGAGCTGGGGTACTGGACGGCCAGGGAGCACCGCGGGCACGGCTACACCGTCGAGGCCGCCCGCGCGGTGGTGGACTGGGCGTTCACGGCACTGGGCGTGGAACGCCTGGAGTGGTGCGCGCACGTCGGCAACGAGGCGTCGCGGGCCGTGGCGGTGCGCCTCGGGTTCGTCATGGAGGGCGTGCAGCGCGCCCGCATCCTCCACCGGGGCACCCGGCAGGACGCCTGGACGGCGGCGCTGCTGCCCTCGGACTGGGGCCGCCGGAGCCTGACCCCCTACCTGCCCTCCGCCTGACCCGGGCCCCGCCTGTCGGTGGCCGCCTCTAGGGTGACGGGCATGACTGCTGCCCCGGCTCCCGTGCTGTCCCTGTCCGCAGACGAGGCCCGGCGCATCGCGCTGCGCGCCCAGGGACTGCTGGGCGCGCCCGACCGCGGGGCCGGGGTGCGCGGGGTGCTGCGGTCACTCGGCGCGGTGCAGCTCGACACCATCTCCGTGCTCGCCCGCTCGCACGAGCTGGTCCCCTACGCCCGGCTCGGCGCGGTGGGCCGGGCGGCGGTGGAGTCGGCGTACTGGTCGGGGGGCCACGCCTTCGAGTACTGGTCGCACGCCGCGTGCGTGCTGCCCGTCGAGGAGTGGCCGTACTTCGCGTTCCGCCGCCGCGCCTACCGGGAGCGCGGCCAGCGCTGGCACCAGCTGGCCGACCGCGAGGCGGCCTGCGCCCGGGTCCGGGAGCGGCTCGCGGCGGACGGCCCGCTGACCGCGACCGAACTCGGCGGCGCGAAGAACGGCGGCGTCTGGTGGGACTGGTCCGAGACGAAGATCGCCGTGGAGTGGCTGCTGGACACCGGTGAGGTGGTGTGCGGCGAGCGGCGCGGCTGGAAACGGGTGTACGACCTGGCGGAACGGGCCGTGCCCGGCCGTCTGTTCCACGACGGCCTGGACGACGCCGCCTGCCTGCGCCGGCTCGTCGCCCAGGCCGGAGCCGCCCTCGGCGTCGCCACCCGGGCGGACCTCGCCGACTACCACCGGCTGCGCGGTGAGCAGGTCGCCTCCGTCATAGCGGACACCGGACTGGTGCCGGTCGAGGTCGAAGGGTGGGGCAAGCCCGCCTGGGCGGACCCGTCCGCGCTCGCCGCGCCGCCGCGCGGCCGCCACCGCACGACGCTGCTCTCACCGTTCGACTCGCTCATCTGGGACCGGCCGCGCACCGAGCGCGTCTTCGGCTTCACGCACCGCCTGGAGGCGTACGTGCCCAAGCCCAAGCGCGTCCACGGCTACTTCGCCATGCCGCTGCTGGCGGGCGGACGGCTGCTGGGCCGGGTGGACCCGGCGCGGGAGGGGCGCACGCTGGTGGCCCGCCAGGTGTCACTGGACGGGCCGCGCGCCGCCGCCCCGATGGCCGCCGCGCTGTGGGAGGCGGCGGGCTGGGTCGGCTGCGACGACGTCCGCGTGGAACGCTGCGACGATCCGGCCCTGGCCGCCGCGCTGACCGGCGAACTGGCCGGAACCGGACCGTCCGGCGGCTGAGAGCGGCCCGGCACCCGCACCCGCGTCGGCCCCGGCGGCGGGCGCGGGTGCGGGCGAGCGGGTGCGCTTGTGGCGTGCGGGCTGGCGGGCTGGCTAGCGGATTTCCAGGATCTTCTCGCGCATCGCGTAGACCACGGCCTCCATCCTGGAGTGGAGCTGCAGCTTCTCCAGGATGTTGCGCACGTGGTTCTTCACCGTGTTCTCGCTGATGAACAGCTCCTTGGCGATGTCCCGGTTGTTCATCCCGGTCGCCACCAGCTTCAGCACCTCCAGCTCCCGGTCGGTCAGCCGGGGCGCGGGGACGAGCTTGCTCTCGTCCGTGCGCTGGATCATCGACTTGAACTCGGTCAGCAGTTTCGCCGCCATGGACGGGCTGATCTGCGACTGCCCGTCCGCGACGGCGCGGATGGCCGCGCACACCTCGTCGGTGGAGATCTCCTTGAGGAGGTAACCGGTCGCGCCCGCCTTGATCGCGTCGTAGAGGTCGGCCTCCTCGTCGCTGATCGTCAGCATGATGATCTTCGCGCTGGGCGCCACCTCCTTGATCGCGGTGCACGCCTCGATGCCGCCGCGCCGGGGCATCCGCACGTCCATCAGCACGATGTCGGGCAGCAGGTCGGCCGCCTTCGCCACGGCCCCGTCCCCGTCCCCGGCCTCGCCGACGACCTGGATGTCCTCCTCGGACTGCAGGACGATCTCCAGACCGCGGCGGAACAGTTCGTGGTCGTCGACGACCAGCACCCGGATGGGCTCACCCTTCTCGCCGTACGCGTCGTACGTCCGGGCCGGGGCGGCGCCCTGGTATCCGGCGGGCATCGTGGGCCCGAAGCTGTCCGCCATCGTTCCTCCCCCAGCAGGGCAATACCCGGTCGGCACCAACCGGGTTGAGCACGCCGCCGGTTGGTCGTGGCGCTCATGCTATCGGGGGCGCGCGCCCCCGCGGAGCGTCCGAACAGGCCGAACGTGGCACCGTGCGGGCACCGGCCGCCCCGGCCGGGCCCTCCAGGCCCGGCCGGGGCGGCGGCAGCGGCCGGTCAGCCGCCCAGGGAGCCTCCGGCGCCCGGCGGCACCTCGTCCGCGAAGGGGTCGGGATCGAGGTGGATGACGCCGTAGTCGTAGGCGTGACGCCGGTAGACGACGCTGGGCTGCTTGGTGTCGGAGTCGACGAACAGGTAGAAGTCGTGGCCGACCAGCTCCATCTCGTAGAGCGCCTGGTCCAGGGTCATCGGGGCGGCCTTGTGGGTCTTCTCGCGGACCACCAGCGGCCCGTCGCCCTGCACCTCCAGGGGGCCCGCCTTCCGCACCGCCGGCGCCTCCTGCGCCTGCTCCTCTCCGGCGCCCAGCTCGCCGTTGCCGTTCAGTGTGGCGACACCCGGCACGGCCGCGGCGACGTCACTGGCCGGAATGCGGGCGGCGCCGCGGCGCGAGATGCGCTTGTCGTGCCGGCGGCGCAGCCGGGCCTCCAGCTTCTCGGCCGCGAGGTCGAGCGCCACGTACGGATCGGCCGCCGCCGCCTCCGCCCGGATCACCGGGCCCCGGTGCCGCAGCGTGATCTCCACCCGGTCGCTCCGGTCGGCCTGGCGGGGGTTGGGCTCCTTGGACACCTCAACGTCCAACCGGATCACCTTGCCGTCGAGCTTCTGGACCTTCTCCAGCTTCAGCTTCTCGGCGACGTGCTTCCGGAACCGCTCGGGTACCTGGGTCTTACGGCCCTTGACGACGATGTCCACGCAGAACTCCGTTCCCGGACCGCTCCGCCAGCCGGACGGAGCGCGTCCTTGGTGCGCTGAGGCCGGCAGCTCCCGGTGAACCCCGGTCGCCCTCCGGCACTACGTCGGGTTGCGACTCCACCTCCTTCTCCCCCATCGGGAAGATCGCCACCCACTCCCGAGAGGGGGCGGCCGGTGAGGACCGGTGCGCGGCGGGCCGCGCTGACTCCGTTCGCGGGGACGTCCGCCGATGGGCGGAATGCGGAACGCTTCGTCTCCTCTATACCGAACGTACCCCTACTGGGGGAGAGTCGGCACCCCCTACCGGCGCGTACTCCTCGTCGCAAACTCCGTGTGCGGTTGTCCCCGGCCGCCGGGCGGCGTCCGGTAGGCCCTTCCTGCCCCGGCGCGACTCCCCTCATGCACCGTGATGCTCACCAGCCGCCCACACCCCGGTCACCACGCCGTTCCCCGGCGCCGCCCACGCGTGGCACCCTCACCCGTTCGGACGCGCACCGGGGCGGGCGGGACCGGTGCGGCGGCCACCACGGCGGCGCCCAGCAGCCGCCCCCCGGCCGCCGAGACGGCACGGGCGGCCTCCGCCAGCGACGCGCCGGTGGTCATCAGGTCGTCCACCAGGACCACCGGGCCGTCGCCCAGCAGCCGGGCACCGGCCGCGGGAACCGCGAGGGCGCCCGCGAGGTTGCGCCGCCGCTGCCCGGCGCCCAGCCCCGACTGGTCGGCCACCTCCCGCTGCTGCCGCAGCACGCCGAGCACCCGCGCGGGCACCCCGTCCCGCCGCAGTGAGGCCGCCGCGGCCAGCGCCATCCGGCGTACCGGGTCGTGACCGCGGGCCGCTACCGCGGACCTGCCCGAGGGCACCGGCACCAGCAGCGGCACCCCGCCCGGACCCGCTGCGCCCCGGCCTCCGTCCGGGCCCGCGCCCCAGCCCGTGACGCCGCCGAGCACCGCGCGGACAGCCCCGGCCAGCGCGGCGCCCAGCGGATCCGTCAGCCGCAGCGCGCCGCGCTCCTTGTGGGCCAGCAGCACGGCACGCACCTCGTCCGCGTACGCCCCCGCCGCGTACACCGGCAGCCCGCCCGGCACCGCCGCCGCCGGCGCGACCGGCACCGCCCCGGCGGACGCCCCGCGCCGCGCGTCACCGGTCAGCAGCCCCCGGCAGCGTCCGCACAGCGCGGCGCGCGGCGCCCCGCACCCCGCGCACTCCGCCGCGAGCACCAGATCCGCCAGCTCCTGCCACCAGCCGCGCACGGTGACCGCCCCCTCTCGTTCTCCGGGCAGCCCCGTGCTCCCGAGGCGGAGCTACCCCGGATACACCGGCGCGGAACCGCTGTCGGTGACCTCGTGCCAGTCCCCGTCGCGCGGCAGCCGCACGATGCCCTCGGCGGAGTCCGCCAGCAGCGGCTTCTCCTCGTCCTCCGAAGCGGCGATGCTCTCGATCTCGTTGACGCCGGGCAGCTTGGCGGGCACGCCGGGCGAGCCGTCGGTGGACATCACCCGCACCTGCTGGACGCCGCCGGACTCCTTGCCGACGACCACCAGCCTGCTGTCCCCCGCCCAGGACACCGCCACCACGTTCTCCAGCTGCGGGGCGACCGGACGCAGCCCCGTCACCGTCGCGCCCGGCTCGCCCGCCGCGTCGTTCTCCCGCTCCACGCGGCCGAGCCACAGCATCGTCCGGTCGTCCTCCCGCACCAGCAGCGCGATGCGGATACCGTCCGCCGCGACACGCAGCGCCTCGACCCGCCCCTCGCCCAGGCCCCGCACCTCGACCGGCTGCGCGTCCCCCCGGCCGCCCGGCAGGCGCAGCAGCCGCGGGTCGCGCGGATCCCGGTCGGCCACCCACAGGTCCCCCAGGCCGTCCCAGCTCGGCGCCGTCAGCCGGTCCTGCTCCCGGGCACCGCCGCTGGTCACCACCGGGTCCCGGAAGCCCTCCCCCTCGTGCAGCGGCTCCACGTACAGCCGGAGGCCGTCCAGCGAGACGCCCGCCCCCCAGGACTCGTCGCGGCTGACCGCGACGTGCTGCATCGGCAGCGAACGGGTGCCGAACGGGCCGTCCACCGGCAGCCCGCTCTCCTGCTCCTCACCGAGCGACAGCAGCCGCCGCTCACCGTCCAGGTAGTACTGCATCGGCGACTGGCCGTTCAGCATGCCCGGCGCGTAACCGCGCGCCTCCTCGCGGCCGAGGCCGCACAGCTCGGTGCCCCGCGCGTCGGCCAGCGAGACGCGTCCCACCCGGGTCGAGGACTGGTCGTCCACGGTGTGCAGCAACTGGGCGGCCATCCGCACGCACTGCGTGCGGTCCACCCGCAGCGGCTGCCCCTCGTCGCCGGTGGTCAGCCGCACGTCCAGCGCGCCGGAGTCGTCCAGCGCCAGCCGCTGCCGGGGGGCGAGCCGCACGCCGGTGGGGAACGCGGACGTCACCACCGGGTGCAGCCAGTTCGTGGGACCGCTCAGCAGCGCCCGCACCGTGTCGGCGACCGGATCGATGCGGCGGCGCAGATACACCGGGTCCGCCACCAGCACGTTCCGGCCGCTCGGCAGGGCGCGCGCCTCCTGGCCGAGACCGGCGAAGTAGTAGGTGTTCACCGAGCGGTAGATCCGCTGGAAGTCGGCCTCCCCCAGCACCAGCCCGTCCGGGAGCTGGTCGATGCGCCACTGGCCGTCCACCTTGCTGAGGTGGAACCCGGCCAGGTACGGGCCCTCGTCGGGAGCGTAGGAGTGCTTGCCGTCCACCTCCGCGACGCGCGTGCCGGTGACCTCGACGGTGTAGCCGCTGCCCTCGGCGTCCGGCAGCACGCCGCCGGGCGGCACGTCCGGACCGCCGGAGACGACGGTGGTGCCGGCGAACGGGTTCCAGGCCGCGGCCTGCTCCTCGGTCAGGTACTCGCGGGCGGTGGCGTAGTCCGCCTCGTCGCTGGTCGTCGCCTCCAGGAAGCCGCGCACGATCTGCGGCGGCTGCTCCCCGGGCTGCGGCGGCACACCGAAGACCCGCACCTGCGACTCGGCGTCGGACCGCTGCGGGGCCTTGACCGGCCGCACGTCGCCGCTGGACGGCATGGAGGCGCAGCCGGTGAGCAGTACGGCACAGGCCACGGACAGCGCCGCCGCGCCGCGCAGGCGGTCAGCTCTCATGGTGGCCGCCCCTCACCCGTTCGGAGTCGGCCCCGACCGGCGGCGCGGGACGGCCGGACGGGCCGGACGGGGCGTGCCCCGCGCCCGCGGCCTGACCTGACGCGGGCTCGGCAGGACGACCGGAGCCGCCGCCAGGCGCGCCACCGGAGGCGCCGCCGGGCGCTCCTGCGACGCCTGCGACGCCGGGGGCGCCCTCGCCGGACGGGGCCAGGGCCTTCACCCGGGCGGACCGGCGCCGCCGCGAATCCACCGGCTCCAGCGGGACCGGCGAAGCGCGCAGGGGTTCGCCCGCCGTGCACGGCAGCGTCAGCCGGAACTGCGAGCCGCCGCCGGGCTCGCCCCACGCCTGGAGCCAGCCACCGTGCAGCCGGGCGTCCTCGATGGCTATGGACAGGCCCAGCCCCGTGCCCCCCGTCGTACGGGCCCGGGCCGGGTCGGCCCGCCAGAAGCGGTTGAACACGCGCTGCGCCTCTCCGGGCTTGAGCCCCACCCCGTAGTCCCGCACGGCCACGGCCACCGCGCCCTCACCCTCGGCGAGCCGGATCACCACGTCCCGCCCCTCACCGTGCTCGATGGCGTTGACGACGAGGTTGCGCAGCACCCGCTCGACGCGGCGCGTGTCGGCCTCCGCCATCACCGGCTGGTCCGCACCCACGATCCGCACCCGGCTGCCCTTGGCGTCCGCGAGCGGCTGCGCGCCCTCCACCACCCGGCGGACGACCTCGCCCAGGTCCGTCGGCGCCGCCTCCAGCGCGGCGGCCCCCGCGTCGAACCGGCTGATCTCCAGCAGCTCGGCGAGCAGCGACTCGAAACGGTCGAGCTGGCCGAGGAGCAGCTCGGCCGAGCGCGCCGTCACCGGGTCGAAGTCCTCCCGCGCCTCGTGGATCACGTCCGCGGCCATCCGCACCGTGGTCAGCGGGGTGCGCAGCTCGTGCGACACGTCCGAGACGAAACGCCGCTGCATGCGCGACAGCTCCTCAAGCTGCTGGATCTTCAGCTGGAGACTCGCAGCCATCTTGTTGAACGACTCACCCAGACGGGCGATGTCGTCCTCGCCCGTCACCTTCATCCGCTCCTGGAGCCGCCCGGCGGCCAGCCGCTCGGAGATCCCGGCGGCCATCCGCACCGGCGTGACGACCTGGCGCACCACCAGCCAGGCGATCGCGCCCAGCAGCACCACGACGAACACCCCGGCCGTCGCCAGGGTGCCCTTCACCAGGGCCAGCGACTTCTCCTCCTGGGTGAACGGGAACAGGTAGTACAGCTGGTACGGGTCCCCGTTGGCGTCGTTCAGCCGCTTGCCGATGATCAGCGCGGGCTGGCGCTCCCCGTCGGAGCGCACGATCTCGCCGTACTGCTGGTGGGTGTCGGAGCTGGCGTCCAGCTCCCTGCGCATCTCCTGCGAGACCGACTGCTCCGGACGCACCTCCCCGAAGGCCCGGGGACCGCGGGTGTTGCCCGCGTCCTCAGTGGCGAACGGCATGGTGACGTCCTGGGAACTGAGCGTCACCACCGAGTACACGCCCTGGCCACCGCTGGCGAGCTGCTGCACGAGCTGGGTGAGCCAGGCACCGGCGTTGACCACACTCGGCCCGCCCTCGGCCGGGTCCGCCCCGCTGGCGGCGCTGTCGGCCAGCTGCCGGGCCACGGCGAAACCCCCGGCCGCCTGGCTCTGCGCCGCCTGCTGCTTGGCGTCGAGCAGCCCGTTGCGGACCTGCCCGATCACCACGACACCCAGCACCAGCACGACGCCGAGCGACATCACCAGCGTCGCCGCGACCACCCGGAGCTGGATGTTGCGCCGCCACAGCCGCACCGCGGGCAGCAGCGGCCGCCGCACCCAGCGCACGAACATGCGGAACAGCGGATGGGCACGGCCACCGGTGGCGCCTTCGGCGAGCAGCCCCTCGGGGAGGAGCTGCCCCGCGCGCCGCACCGGCCCGAGGACACCTGGCGCGGACCGGGGACCGGCCTCCCGCCCCGTCCCCGCCTCCGGCGGGACGGAACCGCGCCCGGCCATCTCAGCTCGGCCCCGCCTTGTACCCCACACCACGCACCGTCACCACGATCTCCGGCCGCTCCGGGTCCTTCTCCACCTTGGAGCGCAGCCGCTGCACATGGACGTTGACGAGCCGGGTGTCGGCCGCGTGCCGGTAGCCCCACACCTGTTCCAGCAGCACCTCCCGGGTGAAGACCTGCCAGGGCTTGCGGGCCAGCGCCACCAGCAGGTCGAACTCCAGCGGCGTCAGCGCGATGGACTGCCCGTCCCGCTTCACCGAGTGCCCCGCCACGTCGATCACCAGATCGCCGATGGCCAGCTGCTCGGGGGCCGGCTCCTCCGAACGCCGCAGCCTCGCCCGGATGCGCGCCACCAGCTCCTTCGGCTTGAACGGCTTGACGATGTAGTCGTCGGCGCCGGACTCCAGGCCGACGACGACGTCCACCGTGTCGCTCTTCGCCGTCAGCATCACCACCGGCACCCCGGACTCCGCCCGGATCAGCCGGCACACCTCGATGCCGTCCCTCCCGGGCAGCATCAGGTCCAGGAGGACCAGATCGGGCTTGGTCTCCCGGAAGGCGGCGAGCGCCTTGTCGCCGTCCGAGACGAACGACGGCTCGAATCCCTCGCCCCGCAGCACGATGCCGAGCATCTCGGCCAGTGCGGTGTCGTCGTCAACGACGAGGACGCGTCCCTTCATGCGTTCATCATCCCATTACCTGTCGGTGGTGCCTGTGCGCGTGATCGGGTACACAGCTCGGCCAGGCTCTCACGGGTCACCGGCGAGACCACTCCCGCTTCCGTGACGATGGCCGTGACCAGCTCGGGCGGCGTCACGTCGAAGGCCGGATTGTAAGCCTGCGCGCCCAGCGGTGCGATGGCGAACCCCGGGGCCAGCTCCGTCACCTCCTGGCTTCCACGCTGCTCCACCTCGATGGCGGAGCCGCCGTCCGTGTTCAGGTCCACCGTCGTCAGCGGCGCCACCACAAGGAAGGGCACGTGGTGGTAGCGGGCGAGCACCGCCAGCGGGTAGCTGCCGACCTTGTTGGCGACCGACCCGTCCGCGGCGATCCGGTCCGCACCGACGAGGACGGCGTCCACCTCACCCGCCGCGAACAGCGAACCGGCCGCGCTGTCGGGCAGGACGGTGTAGGGCATGCCCTCCCGGGCCGCCTCGAAGGCGGTCAGCCGGGACCCCTGGAACAGGGGGCGCGTCTCGTCCACCCACAGCCGCCGCAGCTCCCCGGCCCGGTGCACGGCCCGCACCACCGCCAGGGCGGTGCCCTCACCACCCGACACGAGCGTGCCCGTGTTGCAGTGGGTGAGCAGCCGGAGCCCGCCGCCGGGCAGCAGCTCGCGCAGCAGCGCCCAGCCGTGCTCGGCCATCCCCGCGCTGGCCCGGACCTCCTGCCGGTGCAGGGCTCTCGCCTCCTCCAGGGCGGCGGCCGCCGCCCCCTCGGCGCCGGCGCCCCGGGCCCCGGCCTCCCGGAAGGCCCGCACCGCACGCCGCACCCCGTAGGCCAGGTTGACCGCTGTGGGACGCGCCTGCGCCAGCCGCTCCGCCGCCTCCTCCACGTCGTACCCCCGTGCCGCGGCCAGCGCGACGCCGTACGCGCCCACCACCCCCAGCAGCGGGGCCCCGCGCACCCGGAGCGCCCGTATCGCTCCCACCAGCGCGGGCACGTCCGTACAGACGTACTCGCTCTCCTCCTGCGGCAGCCGGGTCTGGTCGAGCAGCACCACGACCGGGCCCTCCGGCGGCTCGGCCCAGCGCAGGACGGGTACCGCTGTCGCTTCGTGATCAGCCATCCGCCCAGTCTGCCCGCTTCCCGCCCGCAGGGGCAGGGCCCCGTACACGGCACGGGCCCCCATGACACGATGGCTGCCAGCCAGTGCCCCCGTGACCGAGGTGATGAGCAGTGAACGACTCTCCGGGCTGGGCGTCTCCCGGTGCCTCCGGGTCCGGATCCTCCGAGGACCGCGGCCGGGACCCGTCCGACAGCGCCGCGCAGGGCCCGGCCGGACCGCCGCAGCCCACGGGCTGGTCCACCGAGCAGCCGCCGCCCGCCGCACCCGGCGGCTGGGGACCGGCACCGCCGCCCCCGCCCGGCACGCCCCCGTCCGGCGGCCCGGGACAGCCGCACGGCTGGGGCGGCGGACGGCCCGACTGGCGGTTCGCACCCGCCGCCAAGCCCGGCGTCATCCCGCTCCGGCCACTCGGCGTGAGCGACATCCTCGACGGCGCCGTCTCCACGATGCGCGCCCACTGGCGCCCGGTGCTCGGCATCGCCCTCGGGGTCGCGGTGTGCGTGGAGCTGATCGCCACCCTCGTCACCGGCCTGTGGTTCAGCGACAACCGGGCGATGGCCGCTCTGCAGAACGACCCCACGCCGACGACCGACGAACTGACCGACGCGATGAGCACCACGTTCAGCAACGAGGGCGTGGGCATGCTCGCCGCGATGATCGGCACCGTCATCGCCACGGCCATGCTGACCATGGTCGTCAGCCGCGCCGTGCTGGGCCGGTCGGTGACCGTGGCCGAAGCGTGGCAGGACGCCCGGCCGCTGCTGCTGCGCTTGCTCGGCCTGCTCCTGCTCATCACGCTCATCATCGTGGGCGTGCTGCTGCTCTGCCTCCTCCCCGGGCTGCTCCTCATCGCCGCCGGGGCCAGCGCAGCCGGCGCCGCGCTGGTGCTCCTCGGCGCCCTGGCCGGGATCGCCGCCATGATGTGGCTGTGGATTCGCTACTGCCTCGCCGCCCCCGCCCTCATGCTGGAGCGCGGCGGCGTCCTCGGCTCCCTGCGCCGCTCCGCCAAGCTGGTCCGCGGCTCCTGGTGGCGGCTCTTCGGCATCCAGCTCCTGGCCGTGCTGCTGGTGATGGTGCTCGGCTTCGTCATCTCCCTGCCGGCCCAGCTGCTGGCGGCGGCGGTCAGCGGGGAGCCCGGCGGGCTGCTGGGCGTACCGGCCACGTTCTCCTGGCCCTACCTCATCGTGCTGGGCATCGGCGCCGTCATCACCTCCACCATCACCCTGCCGTTCAGCGCCGGGGTGACGGCGCTCCTCTACATCGACGCCCGCATCCGCCGCGAGGCGCTCGACCTCGAACTCGCGCGGGCCGCCGGCGTCTCCGGAGCCTCGCCCCAGCACCCTCGGCCCGGCCCGCCCGGGAGCTGACACGATGACGCGTGCGACCACGGCACCGCACGCGGTGGTGCGGCCCGCGAGCGACGACGGTGTCCCGGTCACCATCGACCGGGACACCGCGCGGGAGGCCGCCGAACGGGAACTGTCCGAGCCGGTGTACCGCGCGGACGAGCCCGGCCTCGTCGAACGCGCCGTCAACTGGTTCCTGGACCGCGTCGCCGTGCTCCTCGACTCCGCAGTGGACGTCACCCCGGGCGGCTGGACCGGCCTCGCCGCCATCCTCCTCGTCGCCGTCGCCCTCCTGGTGGCGCTGCGGCTCCGGCTGGGCCCGCTGCGCCGCGCCCCGAGGCCGGGCGCCGCGCTCTTCCACGACGCGCCGCGCAGTGCCGCCGACCACCGCGCCGCCGCCGAACGGCACGCCACGGCCCGGGAGTGGACGGAAGCCGTCCAGGAACGCATGCGCGCCATCGTCCGCGCCCTGGAGGAACGGGCCCTGCTCGACCCCCGTCCCGGCCGCACCGCCGACGAGGCCGCCCGCGAGGCCGGTGAGGCCCTGCCCGGCCACGCCGCCGCCCTGCGCGCGGCCGCCCGCACCTTCGACGAGGTCACGTACGCCGGCCACCCCGGCACCGAACCGGCCCACGCCCGGCTGCGCGACCTGGACACGGCCCTGGAGCAGGCCAGACCCCGTCTCGTACGCCCGGACGGAGACACCGCGTGACCCCAGCGACCACGCCGACGACGTCCGTCTCCCCCACCGCCCGGCACCTGTGGACCCGCGCCCGGGGACTGCTCCTGGCAGCCGCCGTCCTCCTCGTGGCCGGCATCGTCATCGCCGTCGTCCGCTCGGGTGAACAGCACGGCTCCCTCGACCCCCGCTCCCCCGACCGGGCCGGAAGCCGGGCGATCGCCGAACTCCTCGAAGAACGCGGCGTGGACGTCACGGTCGTGACCACCACCGAGGAGGCGGTACGGGCCACGGCACCCGGCGCCACACTCCTCGTCACCCGCCCCGACCTCCTCGGGGACCGGCAGCTCGCGGCACTGCGGACGGCGACCTCCCCCAGCGGGGGCCGTACCGTCCTGCTCGCCCCAGGACCCGGTGCCGCCTCCACCCTCGCGCCCGGGGTACGGGCCGTGGCCGCCGTGGAATCCGCCACGCTCGGCCCCGCCTGCCCGGCCGCCTTCGCCCGCCGGGCCGGGACCGCCGATCTCGGCGGCATCGGCTACGCCACCTCCGCGGACCCCGTCGACGCGTGCTATCCCAGCGAGGACCTGCCCACACTGCTGCGCGTCCCGGCGGAAGCGGGCGGCGACACCGTCGTCACCGGCTCCGCCGACTTCCTCCGCAACGACCGGCTCGACCAGCACGGCAACGCCTCCCTCGCGCTCCAGCTCCTCGGCTCCCGTGGTCATCTCGTCTGGTACCTCCCCTCGCCCGCCGACCCCGCCGCCCAGGACGCCGCCGACGAGAGCCTGATCGGCCTCGTCCCCGACGGCTGGCGGTGGGGCGCACTGCAACTCGCCGTCGCCGTCGCCCTCGCTGCCCTCTGGCGCGCCCGGCGCCTGGGCCCCCTCGTGCCCGAGCGGCTGCCCGTCACCGTGCCCGCTGCCGAGGCCACCGAGGGACGCGCCCGGCTCTACCGCCAGGCCCGCGCCCGCGACCGGGCCGCCGACGTCCTCCGCTCCGCCGCCCGTGCCCGCCTCGCGCCGCTGCTGGGCGTCCCCAGCGTCCAGGCGCACAGCCCGGAGCACCTCCTCGCGGCCCTCGCCGCACACACCGGCGACCGCCACGGGGCCGAAGCCGTCCTCTTCGGCCCTGCGCCCGCCGACGACACGGCGCTCGTACGCCTCGCCGACGAACTCGACCTGCTGGAACGCCGCATCACCCCCTCTTCGACAGACAAGGACCTCTCGTGAGCGCCCCCTCCGCAGCCCACGCACGCGCCGCCCTGGAGTCCGTGCGCGGGGAGATCGCCAAGGCCGTCGTCGGCCAGGACGCCGCCGTCACCGGGCTCGTCGTCGCCCTGCTGTGCCGCGGCCACGTGCTCCTCGAAGGCGTCCCCGGGGTCGCCAAGACGCTGCTGGTCCGTGCCCTGGCGGCCACGCTCGACCTGGGCACCAAGCGCGTCCAGTTCACGCCAGACCTGATGCCGAGCGATGTCACGGGCTCGCTCGTCTACGACGCCCGGACCGCCGAGTTCTCCTTCCAGCCCGGTCCCGTCTTCACCCACCTGCTGCTCGCCGACGAGATCAACCGCACCCCGCCCAAGACGCAGGCGTCCCTCCTGGAGGCCATGGAGGAGCGGCAGGTGACCGTGGACGGCATGCCGCGCCCCCTGCCGGAGCCGTTCCTGGTGGCCGCCACCCAGAACCCCGTCGAATACGAGGGCACGTATCCGCTGCCCGAAGCCCAGCTCGACCGCTTCCTGCTCAAGCTCAACGTGCCCCTGCCCTCACGGGAGGACGAGGTCAGCGTCCTGACCCGCCACGCCGAGGGCTTCAACCCGCAGGACCTCCAGGCCGCCGGCGTCCGCACGGTCGCCGGTCCCGACGAGCTCGCGGCTGCTCGCGCGGCTGTCGCCATGACCGCCGTCTCAGCCGAGGTCACCGGCTACATCGTCGATATCTGCCGTGCCACGCGTGAATCCCCCTCACTCGCTCTCGGTGCCTCACCACGCGGAGCCACCGCCCTGCTCTCCACCGCACGTGCCTGGGCCTGGCTCACCGGCCGCGACTACGTCACTCCCGACGACGTGAAGGCACTCGCACTACCCACACTCCGCCACCGCGTCCAGCTTCGCCCGGAGGCGGAGATGGAGGGCGTCACCCCCGACAGCGTGATCAACTCCATCCTCGCCCACGTACCCGTCCCGCGATGAGCTGGTGAGTCGGTCATGGCCCTCACCGGACGCTCCGCACTCGTCGCCGCCCTCGGCACACTCGTCGTCGGTTTTCTGCTCCCCGGCTGGACCGGCCTCCTGGCCGTCCAGCTTCCCCTCGCGTTCGCCATTCTGTACGACCTTTTCCGGGCCGCGCCAGTACGAACGCTCCAGTTCACCCGTTCCGGTGATACATCCGTTCGACTGGGCAACGAAGCGGCCGTGCACCTCACCGTCACGAACCCCAGCCACCGCCTCCTGCGTGCCCGGTTGCGCGACGCCTGGCCCCCGAGCAGTTGGCGCCGGGGCACGGAGGCGGCGGCGTCCCGCCACGCCCTGACGATCCCCGCGGGCGAACGACGCCGCCTGACGACCACACTGAGCCCCGTACGACGCGGGGACCGGAACGCGGCACGCGTCACCGTCCGTTCGTACGGCCCGCTGGGCTTCGCGGCCCGGCAGGGCAGCCACAGCGTGCCGTGGAGCGTACGGGTCCTGCCCGCCTTCGAAAGCCGGAAGCACGTGCCCGCCAAGCTGGCGCGGCTGCGGGAACTCGACGGCCGCACCAGTGTGCTCACGCGCGGGGAGGGCACCGAGTTCGACAGCCTCCGGGAGTACGTACCCGGTGACGACACCCGCTCGATCGACTGGCGGGCGACAGCCCGGCAGTCCTCCGTGGCCGTACGGACCTGGCGTCCGGAACGCGACCGCCGCGTCCTGATCGTCCTCGACACCGGCCGCGCCGCCGCAGGACGGGTCGGTGACGTGCCCCGGCTGGACGCGGCCCTCGACGCCGCCCTCCTCCTCACCACGCTCGCCACCCGCGCCGGTGACCGCGCCGACTTCCTCGCCTACGACCGCCGGGTACGCGCGTCGCTCCAGGCACGCACCGCCAAGGACGCGCTGCCCGCGCTGGTCGGTGCCATGGCTCCGCTGGAAGCCGATCTGGTGGAGTTCGACGCCCGCGGCATGGTCTCCGCCGTCCTCCGCCGCGCCCGCCGCCACGCTCTGGTCGTCGTACTGACCGGCCTCGACGCCGCACCGGTCGAGGAGGGTCTGCTGCCGGCGCTTCCCGCACTCACCCAGCGCCACACCGTGCTGGTCGCCTCGGTCGCCGACCCGCGAGTGCAGGCCATGTCGGAACAGCGGGGCACCGTGGCTGGCGTGTACGAAGCTGCCGCCGCCGCACAGGCCCAGGCGGAACGGCGGCAGACGGCCGACCTTCTCCGCCGACACGGCGTCACCGTCGTCGACGCGGGCCCCGACGAACTGGCCCCCGCACTCGCCGACGCCTACCTCGCCCTCAAGGCCGCAGGCCGCCTGTAAGAAAGGGAAAGGGATCCGCAGGACGTGGAAACGTCCTGCCGGACCCAT
>NZ_JAZDCW010000002.1:0-870571 GCF_036323765.1 Streptomyces solitudinis | reverse complement strand
ATCGAGAACTCCGGCGGCTACGGCGTCGAGTACCAGCTCTACGACGGCCTGCTGCGCCCCCGGCAGAAGCAGACCGAGGGCCCGGACGGCACCCGCATGGTCGCCGACTCCTTCTACGACGGCACCGGCAAGATCGCCCGGACCAACACCACCTACAACGCGGCCGGTCCGCCCTCGGACGAGCTGCTGCTCGTGAACAACGGCGAGGTCGACGCCCAGACCCTCTACGAGTACGACGGGCTCGGCCGGATGACGGACGAGATCTTCGCCGTCGCGGGCGTCGAGCAGTGGCGCACCACCACCGAGTACGACGGCGACCGCGTCCACGTCGACCCGCCCGAGGGCGGCACCCCGGTGACGACCATCAGCGACGCCGCCGGGCAGACCACCGAACTGCGCTACTACCACGGCGCCTCACCCGTCACCGGCGGCCAGAGCGGCCCCGGCACCGGCTACGACGCCACGACCTTCGCCTACACCCCCGGCGGTGAGCTGGCGAAGGTCACCGACGCCGAGAACAACGTCTGGACGTACACCTACGACCAGATGGGGCGCAAGGTGAAGGCCGTCGACCCCGACTCGGGGACGACCACCTACGCCTACGACGCGGCGGACCGCCCGGTGTCCACCACCGACGCCCGGGGCGAGACGGTCTCCACGGTCTACGACGACCTCGGCCGCCCCACGTTCACCTGGGAGGGCGAGCCCGGCACCGGAACCAAGCTGACCGAGACCCGCTACGACAAGGCGGGCTGGCTCGGCAAGGCGTACGCCTCACTGCGCTACGTGAACGGCGGCAGCGCGTACTACGCCACCGTCACCCAGTCCATGGACGCCTTCTACCAGCCGCTGAAGACGGCCTACTCCGTTCCCGCGTCCGAGGGCGCCCTCGCGGGCGTGTACCAGTTCACGACGACGTACAACCGCGACGGCACCGTCCAGGGCCAGACCATGCCCGCCGCCGGCGGACTGGGCGCCGAGAGCCTCGTCTACGGCTACGACGAACTGCAACGGCCCACGACGATGACCGGTGACGACAGCTACGTCACCGACACCGTCTACTCCGACACCAGCCTGCTGCGGCAGCTCGAACTCTCCACGGGCAGCGGCCCGCGGATGTGGCAGACCTTCCACTACGAGAAGGGCACCGACCGGCTCACCCGCTCCGAGGTGGACCTGTCCAGCGAGCCGAGCGCGCTCAAGGCCGCCGACTACGCCTACGACCAGATCGGCAACGTCCTGTCCATCTCGGACACCGCACGGGCGGCAGCGGGCTCGGGCGCGGACGTGCAGTGCTTCGCCTACGACACCCGGGCCCGCCTCGCCGAGGCGTGGACCCCGGCGGCGACGGGACCGGAGGCGTCCGGCTCCGGCACCGAGGGCGGCAGGCTCGGCGGCGCGCTGCCGCAGGCGTGCGACGCGGCCCCCGGGAGCGCGGCGCTCGGCGGCCCGGCCCCGTACTGGAAGTCCTACACCGTCGACGCGATCGGCAACCGCACCAAGGAGGTCGTCCACGACATCGGGGGCGACGCGTCGAAGGACGTCGCCCGCACCTACACCTACGGCGAGGGGACGGCCGGGCCGCACGCGGTGACCAAGGTCGTGGAGGAGACCCCCACCGGCGACCGCATGTCCACCTACGCCTACGACGCGTCCGGCAACACCACGCGGCGCGTCATCGGCGGCGACACCCAGACCCTGGAGTGGAACGCCGAGGGCAGCCTGTCGGAGACCACCGAGGCCGACGGCAGGAAGGCGACCTACCTCTACGACACCGCGGGCAACCGCGTGGTGCGCCGCGACGCCACCGCCACGACGGTCTACCTGCCCGGCATGGAACTGCGCCTGGCCGAGGGCTCGACCGAGGTGGAGGCCACCCGGTACTACGCGTTCGCCGAGCAGGCGGTCGCCGTCCGCACCGGCGACGGTGAGCTGGCGTTCCTCGCCTCCGACCACCACGACACCGGTGAGCTGGCCGTCAACGCCACCACCGGCGCCGTCTCCCAGCGCCGCTTCGACCCGTTCGGGCTCGACCGCGGGGAGGCCAGCGGCCAGTGGCCGGGCGAGAAGGGCTTCGTCGGCGGGACGATCGACGCCCAGACGGGCCTCACCCATCTCGGCGCCCGTGAGTACGATCCGGCGCTCGGCCGGTTCATCTCCGTCGACCCGGTGATCGACTTCACCCAGCCCCAGCAGGTCAACGGCTACGCCTACGCCAACAACAGCCCGGTCACCCTCTCCGACCCGTCGGGGCTGTTCGTCTGGGACTGGATCAAGTCCATCGTCAAGTTCGTCAAGAAGGTCTTCGAGAAGGCCCGGAACTGGATCAAGAACACCTCCCAGGAGGTGCGGGAGGCACAGCGCGAGAAGAACCGCGCCGAGCGCCAGTACAACGCGGCCAAGCAGCGCACGAAGCAGGCCGCGGCCGAACTGGTGGAGATCGCCAAGGACGTCCTCGGCATCAACGCGGCGATGGACTGCTTCTCCAGCGGCGACCTGGGCGCGTGCGGCGAGACCGCGCTGAACATCGCCGGCTCCTTCGTCGGTGGCCTGGCGGGCAAGATCCTCGCCAAGTACGGCGCCCCCTGGAACTGGGCCAAGGGCGCCAAGCTCGCCAAGCGCGTCTGGGGGCTCCTGGACGACCTCGTCGGCGGCGCGCGGGACATGTGGAAGCACGCCAAGACCCTCGACAAGGCGGAGAAGAAACTCGCCGCGGCGAAGGAGAAGGCGACGAAGAAGGACAAGGGCGGCGGCGACGGGGAAGCGGAGACGTGCCCCACCCCGCACAGCTTCCTGCCGGGCACAACCGTCCTCCTGGCGGACGGCGGGAGCAGACCGATCGAGGAGGTCGAACTCGGCGACGAGGTCACGGTCACCGATCCCGAGACCGGCGAGACCACGACCCGCGAGGTCGTCGGCACCATCGTCACCGAGGACGACAAGCACTTCGTCGACCTGACGATCACCACCGAGGACGGCGCCAAGGCCCTCGTCTCGACCACCACCCACCCGTTCTGGGCCGAGTCGGAACGCGCCTGGACGGACGCGGGCGACCTCAGGCCCGGCATGCGGCTGCGCACCCCGTCCGGCGAGAGCGCCGAGGTCAGCGGCGTCCGCTACTTCGAGAAGCGCCAGCGCACCCACGACCTGACCATCCGGGGCATCCACACGTACTACGTGCACGCCCAGGACACCCCGCTGCTGGTGCACAACTGCAACGGGAAGGTGAAGTCGGCGGACTGGCACCACATCTTCAACCGGCACTCCGCGAGCAGCCGTCACCCCGGTAAGAGCACGTTCAACACGGACAACACCGGCCAGATCCGGAACCGGGTGGAAACGGCCCTCCAGCGCGGCGGCCGCAGTTCCAACGGTGAGAAGGGAGGACACCTGCACGAGCACGACTTCGGCCGTACGGTCGGTTACGATCGGAACGGAAAGCCGTTGACCGGCGTGCGCGTCGTGGTGCGGAACAAGAAGGTCATCACCGCGTTCCCCATCAAGATGCCCTGACCGCTCAACCCACCGCCGTAGACGTGTGCGTGGCGCCCCGGGAAGGCCGGGGTGCCACGCACACGTCATAGGGGAGCACGTGATCGAGCTGAGTTACACCCTGTCGGACCGGACCGTCGTCCTGCGGGAACAGCGCAGGCTCGACCTGGCGCGGGCCGATTTCGGAGACCTCTGCTACAAGTGCTTCGGGGGCGACCTCGTGTTCCGCGCCGACGGCGCCGATTTCAGCATCGTCACCGGCGGCGGCGTGCAGATCCTCGATTTCGCCGTGGAGTTCTTCGCCGCCGCCCGGAAAGCCGCCAAGGGAAAGACCGCGCGCGTGCTGTTCGCCGGAATGGCCGACGAAATCCATCTGCGACCGGCCCCCGAAGCGGTGGAGATCGCGCCGAACTACACCGACGAGACGGTGTTCGTTCCGGCGCGCGAACTGGTGTCCGCCGCGCGCGGTTTCCTCACCGATGTCGTCACCGGTCTGACGGCCGCTCATCCGGAACTGCGGCGGAACGACGAACTCACCCGGTACCGGGCCCGCGTCGGGCTCTGACCGGCGCGGGCCCCGCCGCGGGGGTCAGGGGGTGGCGGTCGCGGCCGCGGCGGCCTGTTCCTCGGCGCGGGCGCGGAGGCGGTCGGCCGCGTGGGCGGCCACGTCGCGGCCCGCGGCCCGCGCCGTGGTCTCCTCGGGCGTCACGTCCGTGCCGTCCAGGTACCCGGAGACGGTGAAGTAGGCGTAGCGGCCGAGCGCGTTGGCCGAGGCGCGGCACGCTGAGTACGTGCAGAAGTCCGGGGTGCCGCCGCCGGTGAGCGGCGTGACGTGCGGCTCCGCGGCGTCCTTCGCCCCGGCCGCCGCCGTCGGGGAGCCGAGGACCGCGACGCCGACGGTGACGGCGATCCCGTCGCGGGTGAACGTCGCGCGGTGCAGTTCCGTGCAGCCGCCCGCCGTCAGCACGGCCCCGAGCGCCTCCGTCGCGGCCGAGGCGCAGTCCGTGGTGGAGGCCGTGGCCGTGCGGGTCAGCGTGCCGCCGTCCGTCGTGACGGAATCCAGCGGGAACAGCGTCCCCGCGCTGCGCGGCGCGGTGTCCTTCGCCGGGTCGGAGATGAACTCGTGCGGGTTCGGCGGCGGCGGCGCCTCGGTGAAGTCCGGCTCCGCCCGCGACGGCCCCGAGGGCAGCTCCTCGGGGCTGGGCAGGGACGTCGGGTCCGCGGACGGGCTGCCGCCCTGCGAGGCGACCAGCACCGCGACGACGGCGGCCACCCCGACCGCCGACAACGCGCCGCCGATGATCAGCAGCCAGCGCCGCCGCCGCGCCCGGGAGGCCGCCGCGGCGTCCGCGAGCGCGTTCCAGTCCGGCGACGGCGAACCGCCCGGGCCCCAGCCGGGCCCCCCTTGCCCAAAGCTCATGGCCCCGCATCCTAGTGCCGGGGCACCGGGCGGGGACCGGCGCGGATATCCGTTTGGCCCTGGGCGCGGGGCGGGCCACAATCCGGACCCATGGGTCACGTCGAAGCCGCGCATCTGGAGTACTACCTGCCCGACGGGCGGCTGCTGCTCGCCGACGCCTCGTTCCGGGTGGGCGAGGGCGAGTCGGCGGCCCTGGTCGGCGCCAACGGCGCGGGCAAGACGACGCTGCTGCGCATCCTGTCCGGCGAGCTGGCACCGCACGGCGGCACCGTGCAGATCAGCGGCGGCCTCGGGGTGATGCCGCAGTTCGTCGGCTCGGTGCGGGACGAGCGCACCGTGCGCGACCTGCTCGTCTCCGTCGCCACCCCCCGCATCCGCCAGGCCGCGCTGGCCGTGGACGCCGCCGAGGAGGCGCTCGTCGAGCGGGACGACGAGAAGAGCCAGCTCGACTACGCGCAGGCCCTCAGCGACTGGGCCGAGGCCCGCGGCTACGAGGCCGAGACGCAGTGGGACGTGTGCACCACCGCGGCCCTCGGCCTCCCCTTCGAGACGGCGCAGTGGCGCCAGGTGCGCACCCTCTCCGGCGGCGAGCAGAAGCGGCTCGTCCTGGAGGCGCTGCTGCGCGGCCCCGAGCAGGTCCTGCTGCTGGACGAGCCGGACAACTACCTCGACGTCCCCGGCAAGCGCTGGCTGGAGGAGCGGCTGCTGGAGACGGCCAAGACGGTGCTGTTCGTCTCCCACGACCGGGAACTCCTGGCCCGCTCCGCGCGCAGGATCATCAGTGTGGAGCCCGGCCCGGCCGGCTCCGACGTGTGGGTGCACGGCGGCGGGTTCGCCACCTACCACGAGGCGCGCCGCGAGCGGTTCGCCCGCTTCGAGGAGCTGCGGCGCCGCTGGGACGAGAAGCACGCCCAGCTCAAGCAGCTCGTGAACACGCTGAAGAACAAGGCCGCCTTCAACGACGGCCTGGCCTCCCGCTACCAGGCGGCCCGGACCCGGCTGCGCAAGTTCGAGGAGGCCGGTCCGCCGCAGGAGCCGCCGCGGGAGCAGCGCATCACCATGCGGCTGCGCGGCGGCCGCACCGGCGTGCGTGCGGTGACCTGCGAGAACCTGGAGCTGACCGGGCTCATGGAGCCGTTCTCGCTGGAGGTCTTCTACGGGGAGCGGGTGGCCGTGCTCGGTTCCAACGGCTCCGGCAAGTCGCACTTCCTGCGGCTCCTGGCGGGTGACACCGAGCAGCCCGTCGCGCACACCGGCACCTGGAAGCTGGGCGCCCGCGTGGTGCCGGGGCACTTCGCCCAGACGCACGCGCACCCGGAGCTGGCCGGGCGCCCGCTGCGGGAGATCCTGGGGCGCGAGCACGCGCTGGACCGGGGCGCGGCCATGGCGGCCCTGCGCCGCTACGAGCTGGACCGCGCCGCCGAGCAGCCCTTCGACCGGCTGTCGGGCGGGCAGCAGGCACGGTTGCAGATCCTGCTGCTGGAGCTGGCCGGGGCGACGGCCCTGCTGCTGGACGAGCCCACGGACAACCTGGACCTGGAGAGCGCCGAGGCGCTCCAGGCGGGCCTGGAGGCGTACGAGGGGACGGTCCTGGCCGTCACCCACGACCGCTGGTTCGCCCGCGTCTTCGACCGCTACCTGCTCTTCGGCGCCGACGGCCGGGTCCGCGAGACCCCGGAGCCGGTCTGGTCCGAGTCCCGCGCCGGGTCCGCCGCGCGGCGGTGACCCGCGCTTTTGACCCTTTCGGGGGGTGGCCGGTATTCTGCGAGATCGTTGTGTATCGGCTTGCCTCATTCTCACGTGAGGGGGGCCTTACACCGGCCCACCGGTCGATGACCAGCATCTGCACGCGGCCCGCGTCACCGTCGTGCGGTCCAAGGCTGTCGTGATCTGTCTGGTGGCCCTGTCAGGACTCACCCAGAAGAAGCGAAGGCATACGACCGTGCGTACGTACAGCCCCAAGCCCGGCGACATCAAGCGCCAGTGGCACGTCATCGACGCGCAGGACGTTGTCCTGGGCCGTCTGGCCTCCCAGGCCGCAACCCTTCTCAGGGGCAAGCACAAGCCGGTGTACGCGCCGCACGTTGACACCGGTGACTTCGTCATCATCGTCAACGCGGAGAAGGTGCACCTCTCCGGCAACAAGCGGACCCAGAAGCTGGCCTACCGCCACTCCGGCTACCCGGGCGGTCTGCGCTCGGTGCGCTACGAGGAGCTGCTGGAGAAGAACCCGGAGAAGGCCGTCGAGAAGGCCATCAAGGGCATGCTCCCCAAGAACACGCTGGGCCGGCAGATGCTGTCGAAGCTGAAGGTCTACGCGGGCGCCCAGCACCCGCACGGCGCCCAGCAGCCCGTGCCGTTCGAGATCACCCAGATCAGCCAGTAAGTCCGGCCACTACCGGAACGAAAGAGAACCGAGGAGCATCGTGGCCGAGACCACCGCTGAGTCCCCCGTCACCGACGCCAACGACGTCCCCGAGGACGTCGAGCAGTACAGCACCGAGACGCCCGAGGGCGTCGAGGAGTACAGCACCGAGTCGATGGCCTCCCGCTTCGGCGACCCGCAGCCGGGCGCCGGGACGGGCCGCCGCAAGAACGCCATCGCCCGCGTCCGCATCGTGCCGGGCAGCGGCAAGTGGAAGATCAACGGTCGCACCCTTGAGGGCTACTTCCCCAACAAGGTGCACCAGCAGGAAGTCAACGAGCCGTTCAAGGTCCTGGAGCTGGACGACCGGTACGACGTCGTCGCCCGCATCAGCGGCGGCGGCATCTCCGGCCAGGCCGGTGCCCTGCGCCTGGGCGTGGCCCGTGCGCTGAACGAGGCGGACGTGGACAACAACCGCGGCCCGCTCAAGAAGGCCGGCTTCCTGACCCGTGACGCTCGCGCCGTCGAGCGCAAGAAGGCCGGTCTGAAGAAGGCCCGCAAGGGTACGCAGTACAGCAAGCGCTGACGCTCGCTGCCTGCATCTGGACGCCCCGGCGGCACTCCGTGTGCCGCCGGGGCGTTCCCCTTTCGCACCCGGACGCGGCGGCGGCCGCTCTGCTCGCGCCGCGTCCGTCCGGTCCCTCACGCACGATCCTGCCGGTGCGGCGGCAGGCAGGCATTCTCGAAAGGAACCACCGTGGGACGACTCTTCGGAACGGACGGCGTGCGCGGCGTCGCCAACGCTGACCTGACGGCCGAGCTGGCGATGGGCCTGTCCGTCGCGGCGGCGCACGTGCTCGGCGAGGCCGGCACGTTCGAGGGCCACCGTCCGGTGGCGGTGGTCGGACGCGATCCCCGCGCGTCCGGGGAGTTCCTGGAGGCCGCGGTGGTGGCCGGACTGGCCAGCGCCGGAGTGGACGTGCTGCGGGTCGGCGTGCTGCCGACGCCTGCGGTGGCGTACCTGACCGGCTCGCTCGGCGCGGACCTGGGCGTCATGCTCTCGGCCAGCCACAACCCCATGCCCGACAACGGGATCAAGTTCTTCGCCCGCGGCGGCCACAAGCTCCCCGACGAGCAGGAGGACCGCATCGAGGCCCTCTACCGCGAGCACTCCTCGGGCGAGCCGTGGCAGCGGCCGACGGGCGCGGGCGTGGGCCGCGTCCGCAGCTACGACGAGGGGTTCGACGGCTACGTGGCCCACCTGATCGGGGTGCTGCCCAACCGGCTGGACGGGCTCCGGGTCGTGGTCGACGGGGCGCACGGCGCCGCCGCCCGCGTCTCGCCCGAGGCGTTCGCCCGCGCGGGTGCCGACGTCGTCACGATCGGCGCCGAACCGGACGGGCTCAACATCAACGACGCCTGCGGCTCGACGCACCTGGACGGGCTGCGCGCCGCCGTCGTGGAGCACGGCGCGGACCTGGGCGTGGCCCACGACGGGGACGCCGACCGCTGCCTGGCCGTGGACGCGTCCGGGCGCGAGGTCGACGGCGACCAGATCCTCGCCGTGCTGGCCATCGCCATGAAGGAGTCCGGCACGCTGCGCGGTGACACCGTCGTGGCGACCGTCATGTCGAACCTCGGCTTCAAGCTGGCCATGGAGCGGGAGGGCATCTCGCTGCTCCGGGCCGCCGTCGGTGACCGCTACGTGCTGGAGGAGCTCAAGCGCGGCGGGTTCTCGCTCGGCGGCGAGCAGTCGGGCCACGTCATCGCGCTGGACCACGCCACGACCGGTGACGGCACGCTGACCGGTCTGCTGCTGGCCGCCCGGCTCGCCGCCACGGGCAAGTCCCTGGCGGAGCTGGCCGCCGTGATGGAGCGGCTGCCGCAGGTGCTCATCAACGTTCCGGACGTGGACAAGTCCCGGGTGGCGACCTCGGCCGAGCTGCGCGGCGCGGTCGCGGACGCCGAACGGGAGCTGGGCGAGACGGGCCGGGTCCTGCTGCGCCCCTCCGGCACCGAGCCGCTGGTGCGGGTCATGGTGGAGGCCGCCGACATCGAGCAGGCCCGCGCCGTGGCCGGGCGGCTGGCCGACGCCGTCAAGAGCGCCCTCGGCTGACGCCGGACGGGGGCGGGCGGCCGGGCGGCGCGCGGGCGGGCGGGCGGGCGGGCGGGCGGTCAGAGCTTGCGCAGGGACAGCCGCCGCACCGTGTGGTCCGCCCCCTTGCGCAGCACCAGGCTCGCCCGTCCCCGCGTCGGCACGATGTTCTCCCGCAGGTTCGGGCAGTTGATCGTGCGCCAGGTGGTGCGCGCGTAGTCCAGCGCCTCGTCCTCCGAGACCTGCGTGTACCTGCGGAAGTAGGAGAACGGGTTCTGGAAGGCGGTCTGCCGCAGTTTGCGGAAGCGGTCCAGGTACCAGCGCTCGATGTCCTCGGTGCGGGCGTCGACGTAGACGGAGAAGTCGAAGTAGTCCGCGACGGCCACCCGGGTGCGGCCGTCCTTGCCGGGCAGCGCGGGCTGGAGCACGTTCAGGCCCTCGACGATCAGGATGTCGGGGCGCCGCACGGTGAGCCGTTCACCGGGCACGATGTCGTAGATCAGGTGCGAGTAGACGGGCGCGGTGACCTCCTCGCGGCCCGCCTTCACGTCCGCGACGAAACGGGTGAGCGCCCGCCGGTCGTAGGACTCGGGGAAGCCCTTGCGCGTCATCAGGCCGCGCCGCTCCAGTTCGGCGTTGGGCAGCAGGAACCCGTCCGTCGTCACCAGCTCGACGCGCGGGTGCTCGGGCCAGCGGGCCAGCAGGGCCTTGAGCAGCCGCGCGGTGGTGGACTTGCCCACCGCGACGCTGCCCGCCACCCCGATGACGAACGGCGTGCCCGGCTGGGCGCCCTCGCCGAGGAACGTGTTGAGCGCGCCGCGCAGCCCGTGCGTCGCGCCCACGTGCAGGTTGAGCAGCCGGGACAGCGGCAGGTAGATGTCGCGGACCTCGTCCAGGTCGACGACGTCGCCGAGGCCGCGCAGCTCCTCCACCTCCCCGGCGGTCAGCGGCAGCGGCGTCCGCTCGCGCAGCGCGCTCCACTCGGCGCGGCTGAGGTCCACGTACGGGGTGCCGTCATGGCGGCTCCGCCCCGGCGGCGCGGGGGGCGACGGTGCGGCCGGTGACGGTGCGGGCGGGCCGGGGGAGGCAGTCACGCGCCCATTGTGCGCCCCGGGCGTGCGCCAGCTCCTCCCCGGCCGCGTGGGAGGGGGGAGGTCTGCGTCACACGGGACGGGAGCCGGGTCCCCGTGCGGCGGCGGGGCAGCGCGTAGGCTGCCGCCCATGTGCGGCATCGTGGGATACGTGGGAGGGCAGTCGGCCCTCGAAGTGGTCATCGCCGGGCTGCGGCGCCTGGAGTACCGGGGATACGACTCCGCCGGGGTCGCCGTCCTGGCCGACGGCGGCCTGGCCTCCGCACGCAGGGCCGGGAAACTGGCCAACCTCGCCAAACTGCTGGAGGAGCGGCCGCTGCCCAGCGGCGCCACCGGCATCGGGCACACCCGGTGGGCCACCCACGGCGGCCCCACGGACGCCAACGCCCACCCGCACCTGGACAACGCGGGCCGCGTCGCCGTCGTGCACAACGGCATCATCGAGAACTTCGCCGCCCTGCGCGCCGAACTCGCCGAGCGCGGCCACGAGCTGACCTCCGAGACGGACACCGAGGTCGTCGCGCACCTGCTGGCCGAGTCCTTCTCCTCCTGCGGCGACCTGGCCGACGCCATGCGGCAGGTGTGCCGCCGTCTGGAGGGCGCCTTCACGCTCGTCGCCGTGCACGCGGACGAACCGGACACCGTCGTCGGCGCCCGCCGCAACTCGCCGCTGGTCGTCGGCGTCGGCGACGACGAGGCGTTCCTCGCCTCCGACGTCGCCGCGTTCATCGAGCACACCCGCGAGGCGATCGAGCTGGGCCAGGACCAGGTCGTCGCCCTCACCCGGGACGGCGTCACCGTCACCGACTTCGACGGCGCCCCCGCCGAGGTGCGCCCCTACCACGTGGACTGGGACGCCTCGGCCGCCGAGAAGGGCGGCTACGACTACTTCATGCTCAAGGAGATCGCCGAGCAGCCCAAGGCCGTCGCCGACACCCTCCTGGGCCGCATCGACGGCTCGGGCACCCTGCACCTGGACGAGGTGCGCATCCCGGCGCACGTCCTGCGGGAGGTCGACAAGGTCGTCATCGTCGCCTGCGGCACGGCCTACCACGCCGGGATGATCGCCAAGTACGCGATCGAGCACTGGACCCGGGTGCCCTGCGAGACGGAGCTGGCCAGCGAGTTCCGCTACCGCGACCCGATCCTGGACCAGCGCACGCTCGTCGTCGCCATCTCGCAGTCCGGCGAGACGATGGACACCCTGATGGCGGTGCGGCACGCCCGCGAGCAGGGCGCGAAGGTGCTGGCCATCTGCAACACCAACGGCTCCACGATCCCGCGCGAGTCGGACGCCGTCCTCTACACCCACGCGGGCCCCGAGGTCGCCGTCGCCTCGACGAAGGCGTTCCTCACCCAGCTCGTCGCCTGCTACCTCGTCGCCCTCTACCTCGCCCAGGTGCGCGGCACCAAGTGGGGCGACGAGATCGACTCCGTCGTCCGCCAGCTCTCCCGCATCGGCGCCGAGGTCGAGCAGGTGCTCGGCACGATGGAGCCGGTGCGCGAGCTGGCCCGCTCGCTGGCGGAGCAGGACACCGTCCTCTTCCTCGGCCGGCACGTCGGCTTCCCCGTCGCGCTGGAGGGCGCGCTCAAGCTCAAGGAACTGGCGTACATGCACGCCGAGGGGTTCGCGGCCGGGGAGCTGAAGCACGGCCCGATCGCGCTCATCGAGGACGGCGTGCCCGTGGTCGTCGTCGTGCCCTCGCCGCGCGGCCGGTCGGTGCTGCACGACAAGATCGTCTCCAACATCCAGGAGATCCGCGCCCGGGGCGCCCGCACGATCGTCATCGCCGAGGAGGGGGACGAGGCGGTGGCGCCCTACGCCGACCACCTCATCCGGGTGCCCGCCACGCCGACGCTGCTGCAACCGCTCGTCACCACCGTCCCGTTGCAGGTGTTCGCCTGCGAGCTGGCCACCGCGCGCGGCAACGAGGTCGACCAGCCGCGCAACCTGGCGAAGTCCGTGACGGTGGAGTGATCCGGGGGTGAGAGCGTGATCGTGGGGGTGGGCATCGACGTCGCCGGGATCGACCGCTTCGCGCGGTCCCTGGAGCGCACCCCGGCCCTGGCCGACCGGCTGTTCCTGCCCGTCGAGCGGTACCTGCCCAGCGGCGAACAGCGCGGGGCGGCCTCGCTGGCCGCCCGGTTCGCGGCGAAGGAGGCGCTGGCGAAGGCGCTGGGCGCGCCGGGCGGGCTGCTCTGGACGGACGCGGAGGTGCGCACCGCCGGGAGCGGCCGGCCGTCGCTGGTGGTGCGCGGGACGGTCGCCGCCCGCGCGGAGGAACTGGGCGTGCGGCACTGGCACGTCTCGCTCAGCCACGACGCGGGCGTCGCCTCGGCCGTCGTCATCGCCGAGGGCTGACGCCGCGCCGCGCGGACGGGCGCCGCGCGGGGCCGGGCCGGGCGCGGAGCTTCGCTGGGCCGGGGCCGGGTGCGGGCGGGGGCCTACGCTGGGTCGCATGCGCACCGCTCACCGTGTGGAAACCGTACGCGCCGCCGAACACGCCCTGATGGCCCGGCTGCCCGAGGGCACCCTGATGCGGCGGGCCTCCGCCGGGCTCGCCGCGTCCGCCGCCACGCTGCTGGGCCGGGTCTACGGCACCCGCGTCGCGCTGCTCGCGGGCAGCGGCGGCAACGGCGGCGACGCCCTGTTCGCGGGGGCCCGGCTGGCCCGGCGCGGCGCCAAGGTCACCGCCGTCCTGCTGGACCCGGACCGGGCGCACCCCGGCGGGCTCGCCGCCCTCCGCGCGGCGCGCGCCGACGTGGTGAGCGCCGCCCAGGGCCCGGCCCGCGCCGCCCTGGCCCGTGCCGACCTGGTGCTCGACGGCGTCACCGGCATCGGCGGCAGGGGCGGCCTGCGCGCCGACGCCGCCCGGCTCGTGGCGGAGCTGTCCGCGCCCGTGCTCGCGGTGGACCTGCCCAGCGGGGTGGACGCCGACACCGGCGAGGTGCGCGGCGACGCCGTGCGGGCGCTGGCCACCGTCACCTTCGGCGCGCTCAAGCCCGGCCTGCTCGTGGCGCCCGCCCAGGTGTACGCGGGCGCGGTGCGGCTCGTGGACATCGGGCTGGGCCCGTACCTGCCCGGGGAACCCGACCTGGAGGCGCTCCAGCACGCGGACGCCGCCGCCCTGCTGCCGCGCCCCGGGGCGAGCAGCGACAAGTACCGGCGCGGCGTGCTCGGCATCGCCGCCGGATCGGCCCGCTACCCCGGGGCGGCCGTGCTCGCCGTCTCCGGCGCGCTGCGCGGCGGCGCCGGAGCCGTGCGGTACGCCGGGACGGCCGCCTCCGAGGTGATCGCACGGCACCCGGAGACCCTGGTGACCAGTGGTTCCCCCGCCGAGGCGGGCCGGGTGCAGGCGTGGGCCGTCGGACCCGGGCTCGGCGACGGCGCCGACGCGCGGCGGGCGGTCGGCGAGGCGCTGGACGCCGACGTCCCGGTGCTGGTCGACGCGGACGGACTGCGGCACGCCGACCCGGCGCGGGTCCGGGCCCGCCGGGCCGCCACGGTGCTCACCCCGCACGCCGGTGAGGCCGCGGCGCTGCTGGACACCCCGCGGGAGGCCGTCGAGGCCGCGCGGCTGGACTCCGTCCGCGCGCTGGCCCGCCGGTACGGGGCGACCGTCCTGCTCAAGGGCTCGGCCACCCTCGTCGCCGACGCGGAGGGGCCGGTGCGGGTCAACCCGACCGGCACCGGGCGGCTGGCGACCGCCGGTTCCGGGGACGTGCTGTCCGGGCTGATCGGCTCGCTGCTGGCCGCCGGGCTGTCCGGACGCGACGCGGCCGCCGTCGGCGCCTACCTGCACGGCGTCGCGGGCCGCCTCGCCCCCACCCCGCCCGCCGCCTCCGACGTCGCGGCGGCCCTGCCCGCCGCCTGGCGCGAACTGGACGCCGCCCCGCACGGACCGGTGTGACGCCGCCCCCGCGCGGACCGGTGCGCCGGCGCGAGCGCCCCCGGCGCGGGCGGCCGGGGCCGCGGGGCGCCTGAGACACTGGTGCGGTGAACACCGCACCAGCCGCAGCCCGTCCGCCCCGCGCCCGCGCCGAGATCGACCTCGCCGCCGTGCGCGACAACGTGCGGGCGCTGCGCGCGCGGGCGGCGGGCGCGGAGCTGATGGCCGTGGTCAAGTCCGACGGCTACGGGCACGGCGCGCTGCCCTGCGCCCGCGCGGCCCGGCAGGCGGGCGCAGCCTGGCTGGGCACCGCCACCCCCGAGGAGGCGCTCGCGCTGCGCGCGGCGGGTGACACCGGGCCCGTCCTGGCCTGGCTGTGGACGCCCGGCGGCCCCTGGGAGCGGGCGATCGCGGCCAACATCGACGTCTCGGCGAGCGCGCGGTGGGCGCTCACGGAGATCACCGCCGCCGCCCGCGCCACCGGCCGCACCGCGCGGGTGCACCTGAAGGCCGACACCGGGCTCGGCCGCAACGGCTGCCAGCCCGCCGACTGGCCGGACCTGCTGGCCGCCGCCCGCGCCGCCGAGGCCGAGGGCACCGTCCGGGTGACCGGGATCTGGTCGCACTTCGCCTGCGCCGACGAGCCGGGCCACCCCTCGATCGCCGCGCAGCTCGCCGCCTACCGGGAGGCCCTGGACGCCGCCGAACGGGCCGGGCTGCGCCCGGAGGTGCGGCACCTGGCGAACTCCCCGGCCACCCTCACGCTGCCGGAGTCCCACTACGACCTGGTGCGCACCGGCGTCTCCGTCTACGGCCTCTCGCCCTCGCCGGAACTGGGCACCCCCCAGGACTTCGGGCTGCGCCCGGCGATGACGCTCAGCGCCGACCTGGCCTCCGTCAAGCGGGTGCCGGGCGGCCACGGCGTGTCCTACGGCCACGCCTACACCACGCCCGGGGACACGACGCTCGCCCTCGTCCCCGTCGGCTACGCGGACGGCGTGCCCCGGCACGCCTCCGGCAGCGGCCCCGTGCTGGTGGCGGGCAAGTGGCGGACGATCGCGGGACGGGTGGCGATGGACCAGTTCGTCGTGGACCTCGGCGGCGACGCGGCACGGGCGGGCGACGAGGCCGTCCTGTTCGGCCCCGGCGACCGGGGCGAGCCGACGGCCGAGGACTGGGCCCGCGCCGTGGGCACCATCGGCTACGAGATCGTCACCCGCGTCGGCGCCCGGGTGCCCCGGGTCCACGTCGGCGAGGTGACCGACGGCGGGGGCCAGGGCGGCGGCGAGGGCGTGGGCGAGGCGGGCGCCGGGCGCGGCGCGCGTCCGGCGCAGGGCGGGCGGACGTGAGCGACACCGGATGGGCCCGCCGGGCCGGGCTCGCGGGCGCGGCGCTGGGCGCGCTCGCCGCGGGCGTGGCCGTGGAGCGGCTGACGGTGCACCGGGCGGTGCGGCGCCGGGCCCGGCTCTCCCTGGACGCCGCCGGCCCCTACGGCACCCTGCGCGGCACGCCGGGCACCGCCACCGCCGACGACGGCACGCGGCTGCACTACGAGACCGACGAGCCCGTCCGGGAGCCGGGCCCGCGGACGCCGCCGACCGTGGTGTTCAGCCACGGCTACTGCCTGAACCAGGACGCCTGGCACTTCCAGCGGGCCGCCCTGCGCGAGCTGGGCACGGTGCGCGCCGTCTACTGGGACCAGCGCGGACACGGCCGCTCCGCCCGGGGCCCCGGCGCTCCGGGAGGGCCCGGCGCCCCGCCCGCGACGGTGCCCGAGCGCTCCCGGCTCACCGTCGAACAGCTCGGCCGCGACCTGCGGGCCGTCCTGGACGCCGCCGTCCCCGAGGGCCCGGTGATCCTCGTCGGTCACTCCATGGGCGGAATGACGATGATGGCGCTGGCCGCCCAGTACCCCGATTGGGTGGAGAAGCGGGTCACCGGCGCTGCCTTCGTCGCCACGTCGGCGGGCGCCCTGAGCGAGGTGACGTACGGGCTCCCGGCCGCCGGGGTGCGGGCGCTGCGCCGCGTCGTCCCCGGGGTGCTCGGGGTGCTCACCGCGCACAGCACCCTCGTGGAACGGGGCCGGGCCGCGGGCGCCGACCTGCTGGCCGGGCTGGTGCGCCACTACTCCTTCGGCGCGCCCCGGAGCGTGGACCCGGCCGTGGCGCGGTTCGCCGAACGGCTGCTGGAGGGCACCCCCATCGACGTCGTCGCCGAGTTCTACCCGGCCTTCCACGCCCACGAGCAGACGGCCGCCCTGGCCGCCTTCGGCGCCGCCGCCACCGTCGTGCTCGCCGGGGAGCGGGACCTGCTCACCCCGCGCCACCACAGCGAGGCCATCGCCGCCGAGCTGCCGGGCGCCCGGCTGGACGTCCTGCCCGAGACCGGGCACCTGCTCATGCTGGAGCGGCCCGAAGCGCTCGACGCCCGCCTGCGGGAGCTGCTGGAGCCCTGACGGGGCACCGCCCGGAGACGCGGGGCAGGCGCGGTTAGGCTCGGCCGTATGCACGCCGTCACGACACACGACCCCATCACCGTCGGCACCCCGGAGGCGATGCGGGAGCTGGGCCGCCGGCTCGCCGCCCTGCTGCGCCCCGGCGACCTCGTCCTCCTCACCGGCGAGCTGGGCGCGGGCAAGACGACGCTGACCCGGGGGCTGGGCGAGGGGCTCGGGGTGCGCGGGGCGGTCACCTCGCCCACCTTCGTCATCGCCCGGGTGCACCCGTCGCTGGCGGACGGCCCGCCGCTGGTGCACGTGGACGCCTACCGGCTCGGCGGCGGTCTGGACGAGATGGAGGACCTCGACCTGGACGTCTCCCTGCCCGAGTCCGTGGTCGTCGTCGAGTGGGGCGAGGGAAAGGTCGAGGAACTGGCCGACGACCGGCTCCACGTGGTGATCGCCCGCGCCCTCGGCGCCCTGGGGGAGGCGGCGGAGGCCGGGGCGCCCGGGGCGCGGGACGCCGGGGAGGCCCACGACGTGCGGACGGTGACGCTGACCGGCGTGGGCACCCGCTGGCGCGGCGCGGACCTCGCGTCGCTCGCCGGTCCGGCCGCAGGGTAGCGGCGCCGCCCGCCCCGCACCGGGCGCCGCCGGTCGTCCCGACGGGCTGTCGGCAAAATCTTGCGCGGCGCGGGCGCGGCGTGGTCCCATGGACTTCCAGGACGGTTAGGCACGCCTAACCAGACGTTCTCAGGAGACGCCATGCCGGAGCAGAAGCGCGCACCGAGGTCCGTCCCCGACGCGTCCGGAGCGGGCGGCGCGCCGCCCGCCTTCGGGGAGCTGCTGGCGTCCTGCGCGGCGGCCGAGGCCATCTCCCGGCCCCCGGCGGAGGACGCCCGGGGCGCCGCCGCCTCCCGTGCCGCCGTACGCCCCGAAGCGGGGCTGGAGACCTCCGACGCCGCCTGACGCGCGGCACCCCCTGACCGCGCGGCCCGTCCTGACTCGTGCCGTCCGTCAGGCCGTCACACCGTCACGGGACGACGACGACCGCCGTGTCGAGCGTGGCGAACTCCCACAGCGCCGCGCCGTCCGCGCGGTCCTCGCGGATACCGCCCGTCTTCGCCCCCGGCTGGATCGTGGGCCTGCTCGTGTCGTCACTCGCCGCGCTGAAACCGATGACGGTGTCCTGGAACGTGGCGAACCGCACCACGTGCTGCACGGGCACCCCGTCCGTCCCCGTGATCTCGGGATCGCGCCCGGTCACCCGGTACGTGCCGGGCACCGGACTCACCGATCCCGGCTCCACCCGGTACGTGCGCGTCACCCGCCCCGCGTCGTCCACCAGCCACACCCGGCGGTCCGCCAGCGCGTACACCACCCGGCGGCCCTCGCCCGACCGCGGCGGGAGTGCCTCCGCGGCCTCCCGCGCGGCCTTCTCGCGCGCCGCCGCGTCCGGCGTGGCGGAGGCGACGGGCCGCCCGGCCCCGGAGGCGTCGGCGGCCTTCTCCTGCGCGCCCGACGCCTGGAACGCCAGGAAGCCCACCACGGCCAGCGCCACGACGGTCAGCCCGGTCACGAACGTCCCCGCACTGCTGCGTGCCACCGGTTCACCCCTTCGAGCTGCTGGCTGGTCGTCAGCCAGACGGTAGCAGGACGCCCGGCGCCGTCCGGGCCGGGCCGGGGAGGGCAGCGCGGGCCGGGGCAGTGCGGCGGGCGCCGTAGGCTTGCCCCGTGCTCTTGCTCGCTCTCGACACCGCGACCCCCGCCGTCACCGTCGCCCTGCACAACGGCGCGCGGGTGCTCGCCGCCCGCGACCAGGTCGACGCCCGCCGCCACGGCGAGCTGCTGCTGCCCGCCGTCGACGGGACGCTGGCCGACGCGGGCCGCACCCTGCACGACGTCACCCACCTCGTCGTCGGCGTCGGCCCGGGCCCCTACACCGGGCTGCGCGTCGGGCTGGCGACGGCCGCCGCCTTCTCGGCGGCGCTGGGCATCCCGGTGCACGGCCTGTGCACGCTGGACGGCATCGCGTACGCGGCGGGCCTCGCGGGCGTGAAGGGACCGTTCACCGCCGCCACGGACGCCCGGCGCAAGGAGGTCTACTGGGCCCGCTACGCCGACGCCCGCACCCGTACGGGAGAGCCCGCCGTGGACCGGCCCGCCGACATCGCCGCGCAGGTGGCCGGAGTGCCCGCCGTCGGCGCGGGCGCCGCCCTCTACGCCGACACCTTCACCGGCCTGCTGCCCGGCGCCCCTCAGCACGCCTCGGCGGCGGCGCTCGCGGCGCTGGCCGCCGCCCGGCTGGCGGACGGCGAGCCCTTCCTGCCGCCGCTGCCGCTCTACCTGCGCCGCCCCGACGCCAAGGTGCCCGCCGGGTACAAGGCCGTCACCCCGCCGCCGGAACCGCGGCCCGAGCCCCGGGCCGGCGGGCGGTGAGCACGGCACCGGGCACGGCCCTGCGCGCAATGCGCTGGTGGGACATCGAGCCGGTGCTCGCGCTCGAACAGGAGCTGTTCCCCGAGGACGCCTGGTCGGCGGGGATGTTCTGGTCGGAGCTGGCCCACGCACGCGGCCTGCGCGCCACCCGCCACTACACCGTCGCCACCGCGCCGGACGGTGGCGTCGCCGGGTACGCGGGGCTGGCCGCCGCCGCAGACGGCACCGGCGACGTGCAGACCATCGCCGTGGCCCCCGCCCACCAGGGCACCGGCCTCGGCGCGCGCCTCCTGCGCGACCTGCTCACCGCCGCCACCGCCTTCGAGTGCCACCAGGTGCTGCTGGAGGTGCGGGTGGACAACCCGCGCGCCCAGCGGCTCTACGAGCGGTACGGCTTCGCCCCGGTGGGCGTCCGGCGCGGCTACTACCAGCCCGGAGGCATCGACGCGCTGGTGATGCGCCGCGAGCACACCGGCACCCCGGCCGACCCCGCGGACGGCCCCTTCGGCCTCACGGGCACCCCCGCCGACCCCGCCGGAGCACCGGCACACCCCGCCCGCCCCGAACCCGGAAAGACCGCCCATGGCTGACGAGCCGCTTGTCCTCGGCATCGAGACCTCCTGCGACGAGACCGGCGTCGGTGTCGTGCGCGGCCACACCCTCCTCGCCGACGCCGTCGCCTCCAGCGTGGACGACCACGCCCGCTACGGCGGCGTCGTCCCGGAGATCGCCAGCCGGGCGCACCTGGAGGCGATGGTTCCCACGATCGAGCGGGCGCTGCGGGAGGCCGGTGTCGCCGCCACCGACCTCGACGGCATCGCGGTCACCGCGGGCCCCGGGCTGGCCGGTGCGCTGCTGGTGGGCGTCTCGGCGGCCAAGGCGTACGCGTACGCGCTCGGGAAGCCGCTCTACGGCGTCAACCACCTGGCGTCCCACATCTGCGTCGACCAGCTCGAACACGGCGCGCTGCCCGAGCCGACGATGGCCCTGCTGGTCAGCGGCGGCCACTCCTCGCTCCTGCTGGCGCCGGACATCACCACCGACGTCCGCCCGCTGGGCTCCACCATCGACGACGCGGCCGGGGAGGCGTTCGACAAGGTGGCCCGCGTCCTGGGCCTCGGCTTCCCCGGCGGCCCGGTCGTCGACCGCCGCGCCCGCGAGGGCGACCGTGACGCCATCGCCTTCCCGCGCGGCCTCACCGGGCCGCGCGACGCTCCCTACGACTTCTCCTTCTCCGGGCTGAAGACCGCCGTCGCCCGCTGGATCGAGGCCCGGCGGCGGGCGGGCGAGGAGGTGCCGGTCGACGACGTCGCGGCGTCCTTCCAGGAGGCCGTCGCCGACGTGCTCACCCGCAAGGCGGTGCGCGCCTGCCGGGACGAGGGCGTCGACCACCTGATGATCGGCGGCGGGGTGGCCGCCAACTCCCGGCTGCGCGCACTGGCCGCGGATCGCTGCGCGGCCGCGGGCATCACCCTGCGCGTGCCCCGCCCGAAGCTGTGCACCGACAACGGGGCGATGGTGGCGGCCCTCGGCGCCGAGATGGTCGCCCGCGGCCGTCCGGCCTCCGGCTGGGACCTGCCCGCCGACTCCTCCCTCCCGGTCACCGAGCCCCACATCCCCGGCGCCGCGCCGGAGCACGGTGAGGGCGAAGGCCACGGAGACGCGCACGGACCCGGCCACGGGCACCACCACGACCACGTGCACGAGCTGAGCCGGAAGAACCTCTACGACGCGTGAGGACCGCATGACGACCGCCCTGATGTGGGAGGCCCGCGCCGCCGAGGGGCGCGGACCCGAGCTGCTGGCCTGGGCCCGCGCCCAGCCCCTCACGCCGTCCCCCGCGCGCCGCGACACCTACACGGCGCCCGGTGACCGCGTCCTGGTGATCACGCACTGGGAGGCCGCCGACGGGGGAGCGCCGCCGCCGGAGCTGCCCGACCCGCCCCCCGGCCTGATCGCCCGCCCCGTGCACCGCTGGCACTTCACCCAGGTCCAGGGGCCGTAGGGGAGCCACGGCTGGTCCGGCCCCGTTCGCACGGGGCCGGTCCGTGCCCGTCCGGTGCTGGCCCGCCTCGGGCAGCTCGCGCAGGGGCAGCTTCAGGCACCGATGGGATGGTGCGGCAGGTCCGGGAACGTGGCCCAGGTGCACACACCGGTGGCGGAAAGTTGTGCGGCGGCGAAGGCTGGAGCGTTTCCCGGAGCGGGGCAGGCGCTCGTCTCCGCGACAGGGATCGTGCCCCAGCTCGACACGGTGCAGCTCGACTCCGCCCACGGGCCGGGATTCACTCATGCCCCAGCCCAGCTCGACAAGTACCGTGCGCAACTGGACTGGATGGAAGCGGCGTCCCTCAGCTCCGTCTCGTCCCGGGACTCCGTACACGCCCTCGCCAAGCCTGACGGGAGATGGCGGTAGCCGGACAGGAGCAGACCTACCTCACCGACACCCGGGAAGCCCTGCGCACACTCTTCGGGGACATCAAGGCGGGCAAGGCCGACCACCTGCTGCAGGGGCCCACCCCGCGCGCCGGGGCCGTGCGGCCCGGTTCGTCACTCCCGGTCCCAGGCGACGTGGAACAGGGAGCCCTCCGGGTCGCGCAGGTCGGCGATGCGCCCGGCCGGCGTCTCGTACGGCCCCGCGAGGACCGAGCCGCCCGCCGCCCGTGCGCGCTCCGCCGCGTCGTCCACCTCCCCGGCCGTCTGCACGCCGAAGTACACGTGCCACTGCGGCCGTACCAGCGGGTCGGGCGCCTCCTCGACGGCGCCGCCCTCCAGGTCGGCCACCCGCTGTCCGTCCACCCGGAGCACCACGTGGTCCGACTCGAACCGCACGTCCACGCGGTCGGGGTCGTGGGCGTCCCAGTCGAAGACGGAGCCGTAGAACATGGCGGCGGCGAACGCGTCGCCCGTGCGCAGCTCGATCCGGGCCGGGGCGCCCGACTGCTTCACGGCGCCCCAGCCCGGCGAGGCCCGGCCCTGCCAGACGCCGAACCGGGCGTCCTGCTGGTCGGCCGCCCACGCCACCCGGCCCGTGCCGAACTGCATGGGCCCCACCGCGACCGTCCCGCCGCGCTCCCGGATGCGGTCGGCCATCCGGTTGGCGTCCTCCACGCCGAAGTAGACGCTCCAGCTCGCGACGAAGCTCCTGGTCCCGGGGGTCATGCCGAGCCCGGCCACCGGCTCGCCGTCCGCCGTGGCGACGCAGTAGCCCTCCTCGGCCCGGAAACCCGGCCGGTACTCCCAGCCCAGCACCCGCGTGTAGAAGCGCTGGGCGGAGTCCAGGTCGTGCGTCATGAGGCTCACCCAGCACGGCGCCCCGTGGACGGCACCGGTCAGCTCGGGCACGCCGCTCACCTCGCTCTCGTCGGCGGTTGTCGCTCCTACCCTCCGGTGCCCGCCACACGGCCCGCCACACGGACGCGTACGGCTGAATATCCGCGTCCGGCTCAGACCGGGTGGCCCAGCAGCATCGTGGGGGCCCCGGCCACCCGGGTGAGGAAGACGGTCACGGCGTGCGGCCCGGACGGCTTCAGCTTGCGCCGCAGCTCCTCCGGCTCCACGGCCGAGCCGCGCTTCTTGACGGTCACCGTGCCCACCCCGCGTTCGCGCAGCAGGGCGCGCAGCCGCTTGACGTGGAAGGGCAGCACGTCGGTGATCTCGTAGGCGCGGGCGTACGGCGTCGGGCGGAGTTCCCCGGAGGTGACGTAGGCGATGGTGGGGTCGATAAGGTGCCCGTCCACCCGTTCGGCGACCTCGGCGACGAGGTGGGCGCGGATGACGGCGCCGTCCGGCTCGTACAGGTACCGGCGGACGGGGCCGGCCGGGGGATCGGGCAGCCCGGTGCCGGTCAGCGAGGCCCCGCCGGGCAGCAGCGTGGCCCGTACACCGGGCGGGCCGCCGAACCAGAACACCGCCTCCTTCACCTCCCCGGCCACCGAGATCCACTCCGCCTCCGCCTCGGGGGGCACGGTCTCGTGCGGCACCCCGGGGGCCAGCTTGAGCGCGGCGTGCGGGGCGCGGCGGGCGGCGTCCAGGGCCCAGGACAGCGGGGGCGAGAACGCCTCGGGGTCGAAGACCCGCCCGCGTCCGCCGCGCCGCGCCGGGTCGACGAAGACGGCGTCGCAGCCGCCGGTGTCCACCTCGGTGACGTCGGCGCAGCGCACCTCGATCCGGTCGGCCAGGCCCAGGGCGGCGGCGTTGGCGGTGATGACGGCGCAGGTCAGCGGGGAGCGGTCCACGGCGAGTACGTGCACCCCGGCGCGGGCCAGGGCGATGGCGTCGCCGCCGACGCCGCAGCACAGGTCGGCCAGCCGCCGTACCCCGCGCCCGGCCAGCCGTGCGGCCCGGTAGGCGGCGACGGCGGTCCGGGTGGCCTGCTCGACGCCGTCGGGCGTGAAGTACATGCGTGCCGCGTCCCGGGCGCCGAACTTGGCCACCGCCCGCTGCCGCAGCCGGGCCTGGCCCAGCGCAGCGGAGACCAGTGCGGGGTCGTGGCCGCGGCGCAGCCGGGTGGCGACGGCCAGTTCGTCGGCGGCGTCGTAGTCGCCCAGTCCGGCCAGCAGTCGCTGCCCCTCCTCGGTCAGGAGGGCGCGGAAGGCGGCGAGCCGGGTGTCGTCGGTCGGCGTGTCGGGTGATGCGGATGCGGCCACACGGCCCATTTTCCCCCGTGGCGCGCGATGCCGCGGACCTCCGGCCGGGTCCCGCTGGCACCATCCGCCACTATGACGATCAGCCGACAAGTCACACAAAACTACTGGAAGGACGGTCAGACCACGGCACCGGACGGGCGGGACGCGCCGGGGACGTCCCACCGGTCCTGGCACCACGTCCGGCGGGCCGTCGGCGCCTCCGCCGTCGTCCTGCTCGCCGTCTCCTGCGCCGCCACCGCCGGGCTGCCCGGCGGCACGGACGGCAGGGCGCGCCTGGACCAGCCGCTGGCCGCCGCCGGCGCCGCGGTACCGCTCGGCACCGCCCCGCACGCCGAGGCCGGAGCCGCCGCCGCCTCGCTGACCGGCTACGCCGAACGCCTGCGCCGCGCCGAACTGCGCCGCGTCGCCGCCGCGAAGCGCTGGGGCCTGGCCGAGGTGCCGCTGCGCCCGCCCGCCCCGCCCGACCGCAGACCGGAGCTGGCCAGCGACTCCGGGCACCTCACCGGCGACGGCCTGCCGCCCGTCATCACCCGGGTGCCGACGACGGACCGGGTCGTCTTCCTCACCGTCGACGACGGCTACGAGAAGGACCCGGCCTTCCCGCGCATGCTGCGCGAGCTGGACCTGCCCTACAGCGCTTTCATCGCCGACTACGTCGCCAGCGACGACTACGGCTACTTCCGCCGCATGCACCGCGACGGCGCGGCCGTCCACAACCACACCCTGAACCACAAGGAGCTGCCCCGGCTCTCCTACGAACACCAGCGCCGGGAGATCTGCGGCATGCAGGAGGTGCTGGAGCGCGAGATCGGGCAGGCCACGCCCCTGTTCCGGCCGCCCTACGGCGCCTACGACCGCGACACGCTGCGCGCGGCGGCCGCCTGCGGCATCCGCGCCGTGCCGCTGTGGGCCGAGGAGGCGTGGGCGCTGCGGTTCGACTGGGGCCGCGCGGACCGCAGGTTCCACCCCGGCGACATCATCCTGACCCACTTCCGGGGCCCGGAGGAGTGGGGCGGGACGATGACGGACATGCTGCGCCGGACCCTGCGCACGGTCACCGAGCAGGGCTTCGCCCTGGCCCGTCTGGAGGACTACCTCTGACCGGCGGCCGCCGCCTCCCGCACCCCGGCCGGGGCGCGCGGCCGGGCGGCGGACCCGCCCCGCGCGCCCCGGAGCGGCGCCGCGCCGCGCGTCGTTGGCACTCCGCTTGACCGAGTGCTAAGCGGGGCATAGGCTCAGCGCTGGCACTCTCCACCGGTGAGTGCCAAGGCGCGACGGGACGGTCCGGCACCCGCGACGACGGATCGACCAGGTCGCCACCTCAGACATAAGACCCCGTGAGATCTCCGAAGGGGGAGGTCGGATCGTGACGACCGCCAGCTCCAAGGTTGCCATCAAGCCGCTCGAGGACCGCATTGTGGTCCAGCCGCTCGACGCCGAACAGACCACGGCCTCGGGCCTGGTCATTCCGGACACCGCGAAGGAGAAGCCCCAGGAGGGCACCGTCCTCGCCGTGGGCCCGGGCCGCTTCGAGGACGGCAACCGCCTGCCGCTCGACGTCAAGGTCGGTGACGTCGTCCTGTACAGCAAGTACGGCGGCACCGAAGTGAAGTACAACAACGAGGAGTACCTCGTCCTCTCGGCCCGCGACGTGCTCGCGATCATCGAGAAGTAAGGCACAAGGCACACCCACGTGTTGTGATCCGCGCCCTGGTCCCCGTCACAGACAGCCGGGGCCGGGGCGCGGTTCGTTTTTGACAGCCCTGAGAGGACCTCTTACGCCATGGCGAAGATCCTGAAGTTCGACGAGGACGCCCGTCGCGCCCTGGAGCGCGGCGTCAACAAGCTGGCCGACACGGTCAAGGTGACGATCGGCCCCAAGGGCCGCAACGTCGTCATCGACAAGAAGTTCGGCGCACCGACCATCACCAACGACGGCGTGACCATCGCCCGCGAGGTCGAGGTCGAGGACCCGTACGAGAACCTCGGCGCCCAGCTCGTCAAGGAGGTGGCGACCAAGACCAACGACATCGCGGGTGACGGCACCACCACCGCGACCGTGCTGGCCCAGGCGCTCGTCCGCGAGGGCCTGCGCAACGTCGCCGCCGGCGCCTCCCCGGCCGCCCTGAAGAAGGGCATCGACGCCGCCGTCCGGGCCGTGTCGGACGACCTCATCGCGTCCGCCAGCCCCATCGACTCCAAGGCCGACATCGCCTCCGTCGCCGGGCTGTCCGCCCAGGACAAGCAGGTCGGCGAGCTGATCGCCGAGGCCATGGACAAGGTCGGCAAGGACGGCGTCATCACCGTCGAGGAGTCGCAGACCTTCGGTCTGGAGCTGGACTTCACCGAGGGCATGGCCTTCGACAAGGGCTACCTGTCGCCCTACATGGTCACCGACCAGGAGCGCATGGAGGCCGTCCTCGACGACCCCTACATCCTCATCACGCAGGGCAAGATCTCGGCCATCGCCGACCTGCTGCCGCTGCTGGAGAAGATCATGCAGGCCGGCGGCTCCCGCCCGCTGCTGATCATCGCCGAGGACGTCGAGGGCGAGGCCCTGTCCACGCTGGTCGTCAACAAGATCCGCGGCACCTTCAACGCCGTCGCCGTCAAGGCCCCCGGCTTCGGTGACCGCCGCAAGGCGATGCTCGGCGACATGGCCGCCCTCACCGGCGGCACCGTCGTCGCCGAGGAGGTCGGCCTCAAGCTCGACCAGGTCGGTCTGGACGTGCTGGGCAGCGCCCGCCGCGTCACCGTCACCAAGGACGACACCACCATCGTCGACGGTGGCGGCAAGGGCGAGGACGTGCAGGCCCGGGTCGGCCAGATCAAGGCCGAGATCGAGTCCACGGACTCGGACTGGGACCGCGAGAAGCTCCAGGAGCGCCTGGCCAAGCTGGCCGGCGGCGTGTGCGTCATCCGTGTCGGCGCGGCCACCGAGGTCGAGCTGAAGGAGAAGAAGCACCGTCTGGAGGACGCCATCTCCGCGACCCGCGCCGCGGTCGAGGAGGGCATCGTCTCCGGTGGCGGCTCCGCGCTCGTCCACTCCGCGAAGGTCCTGGCCGACAGCCTCGGCAAGACCGACGACGAGGCCACCGGTGTCGCCGTCGTGCGCCGCGCCGTCGTCGAGCCGCTGCGCTGGATCGCGGAGAACGCGGGCCTGGAGGGCTACGTCATCACCTCCAAGGTCGCCGAGCTGGAGAAGGGCCACGGCTTCAACGCCGCGACCGGCGAGTACGGCGACCTGGTGAAGGCCGGCGTCATCGACCCGGTCAAGGTCACCCGCTCCGCGCTGGAGAACGCCGCGTCCATCGCCTCGCTGCTCCTGACGACCGAGACCCTGGTCGTCGAGAAGCCCGCCGAGGAGGACGACTCCGCCGGCGGGCACAGCCACGGTCACTCGCACTGAGGCAGCCGGTCCGCCCGAGGCAGCCGGTCCGCGCGGCCGAGGCGGCCGAGGCGGCCGAGTCGAGGCCCGTCACCCCCCGGGGGTGGCGGGCCTCGCCCGTGCCCGGGCCGCCCGCCGCGACCGGTCAGCCCGGCCCGGCGCGGCGCGCCGGGTCACCGCGGGCCGTAGCGGCGCCCCGATCCGGAGGACACCCGGCCCATCACACCGCGCGGCACCAGCTTGCTGGCGCCCAGCAACGCCTTGTAGCGCGGGTCGGGAATCGACACCGTCCGGCCCCGGGCCAGGTCCTTGAGCGCGGCGTCCACCACCTTGTCGGCGTCCAGCCACATCCACCCGGGGATGCCGTCCACCGCCATGCCCGCCCGCTCGTGGAACTCGGTGCGGACGAACCCCGGGCACAGCGCCAGCAGCCGCACCCCCGACCCGGCGAGGTCCTGCGCGGCGCCCTGCGTGAACTGCACGACCCACGCCTTGGACGCCCCGTAGGTGCCGCGCGGCAGGAAGGCGGCCACCGACGCCACGTTCACCACGCCGCCGCGTCCCCGCTCGCGCATCCCGAGCACCGCCGCCGACGTCAGCCGCAGCACCGCTTCGCAGTGCACCCGCAGCATGCGCAGCTCGTCCTCCATCGGGACCTCCAGGTAGCGGCCCTTCAGGCCGAACCCGGCGTTGTTCACCAGCAGGTCGACGGGGTGGGTGCGGTCCGTGAGCCGCTCGCGGACCGCCGTCAGGCCCTCCTCGGTGGCGAGGTCGGCGGTGAGCACCGACGCCTCGATGCCGTGCCGGTCGTGCAGCTCGGTGGCGTGCTCGCTCAGCCGGTCGGCGTCGCGGGCCACCAGCACCAGATTGTGCCCGTCCCGGGCCAGCCGCCGGGCGAACGCGGCGCCGATCCCGGCCGTCGCCCCCGTGATGAGTGCAGTCGTCATAGCCGAACCGTAACGGGGCCGGGCCCGGCCACCCGGCGCGCCCCCGAAGCCGCACGCCCCCTCGTACGCCCTGTCCGCGCGGGCGGGGCGGAGGGCGCCGGAGGGGGCGTGCGGGCGCGTACGGGGACGGGCGTGTGGGGCCGGGCGTGCGGGGCCGGGCGTCAGGCCGGGTACCGGCTCGCGATCTCCCGTTCCTCGGGCGGCAGCACGTCGCCGGCCGCGAGCAGCCGGGGCAGCAGCTCCCGCTCCGTGGTCAGCGCGCGGAACATCAGCGACACGCTCACGTCGTGGGCCGGACGGCGGACGATCTCCACGGCGTCCCCGGCGCGGATCTCGCCCGGTTCGATCACCCGCAGGTACGCGCCGGGCCTCGCCTCCCGGGTGAACCGGCGCACCCAGCCCCGCTGCTCCAGATGCCCGGCGAACGTGCGGCACGGGACGCGCACCGTGCACACCTCCAGCACGACGGTGTCCCCGATCCGCCAGCGCTCGCCGATCAGCGCGTCGTTCACCGCCACCCCGGACGTCGTCAGGTTCTCCCCGAACGAGCCGTGCGGCAGCGGGCGGCCCAGCTCGCGCTCCCAGCCGTCCAGGTCCTCGCGGGCGAAGGCGTAGACGGCCTGGCTGTCGCCGCCGTGGTGCCGCATGTCGCCGATGGCGTCCCCGGCCAGGCCGCTGCCGCCCACCCCCTTGGGACCCGGCGCGGCGACGGCCACCGGCCCGTCGGCCGGCTGCTTGCCGATGCCCGTCATGCCGTGCGGGGCGCCGGTGTGCTCGGAGTGGCGGAGGGAGGCGACGTTCACGGAGATCACACGCATGTCGGCAGACTAGGCGGTGCACCGTCAAAGGTTCGAGTGGGTATTTCTCGCCGCGGCCAAGGGCGACTTATGGTTGGGGCATGCTCGAAGCCCGCCATCTGAGGGTGCTGCGCGCCGTCGCGGCGACGGGGTCCTACTCGGCCGCCGCCCGCGAACTGGGCTGCACCCAGCCCGCCGTCAGCCAGCAGATGCGCTCACTGGAACAGGCCGCGGGGACACCGCTGCTCGTCCGTACCGGGCGGGAGACGCGGCTGACCGAGGCGGGCGAGGTGCTGGCCCGCCACGGGGCCGCCGTCCTCGCCTCGCTGACCGCCGCGGAGGAGGAGGTGGCCGCCATCGCCGGACTGCGGGCGGGACGCGTGCGCCTCGTGTCGTTCCCCAGTGGCAGCTCCGCGCTGGTGCCCGCCGCCGTCGCCGCCCTGCGCGCCGACCACCCCGGCACCCGGGTCTCCCTGGTCGAGGCCGAGCCCCCGCGCTCGGTGGAGCTGCTGCGCGCCGGTGACTGCGACATCGCGCTGGCCTTCCGCTATCCGGCGGCCGGTGCCGCGGGTGCCTCCGAGTGGGACGACCTGGTGGTGCGGCCGCTGCTGACCGACCGGCTCGTCGGGCTGGTGCCCGAGGGCCACCGGTTCGCGTCCGTGCCCGAGGTCGGCATCGCGGAGCTGGCCGGGGAGCCGTGGATCGCGGGCTGTCCGCGCTGCCGCCGCCACCTGGAGGTGGTCTGCGAGGCGGCGGGCTTCACGCCCCGCATCGACTTCGCCACCGACGACTATCCGGCGGTCGTCGGCCTGGTCGGAGCGGGGCTCGGGGTGGCGGTGCTGCCGGAGCTGGCCGTCGCCTCGGTGCGTCCGCGGGGGGCCCGGACGGTGCGGGTGGCCCCGGCGGTGACCCGCGAGGTGGTGGCCCTGACGCTGCCGGACCTGGCCCGCGTCCCGGCCGTCGCCGGGACGCTCGACCGCCTGGCGTCCGCCGCGGCGGACGCGCCGGGGGCGGTCGCGGCCCCGGCCGGCGGCTGAGGCGCGGGCGCCGGGGCCCCGCACGCGGACGGCCGCGGTCCCACGGCGGTGCGGACGCTGGGCAGATACGTTTCTGCGGACTCCGGCGCGCCGCGTGCGTCAGCCCCGTGCCGCCGTGTCCCGCGTCGCCGTCTCCCCCGTCGCGGGGCCGTGCGCCGCCGGTCCGGGGCGGCGGGACGGCGACGCGCCGTTCGTCCTGGCGCTGTGCGCCGTCACCAGGCGGCTGCGGGCGCGTCCCATCAGCTCCTCGCGTTCGTCCTCGGTGAGCCCTCCCCACACGCCGTACGGCTCCCGCACGGACAGGGCGTGCGCCGCGCACTGGGCGCGCACCGGGCAGCGCATGCAGACCTCCTTCGCGGACGCCTCCCGCGCGCTGCGGGCCGCTCCCCGTTCGCCTTCCGGGTGGAAGAACAGCGAACTGTCGACACCACGGCAGGCTGCCAGGAGCTGCCAGTCCCACAGGTCGGCGTTGGGGCCCGGAAGGCGGGAGAAATCTGCCATTGCTCGTCCTCTCGGAGCGTTGCTGCGGCTGCTGGGACGGGTCGGTGACCGCGTGCGAGGAGGTGTTCGAGTACCCCGGCGGGGGCCGGGGATGCACCTCACCCCGCAGCCGCGCCGGATGCGGCGCCGCCGACCTCCGCCGTAGTGGTGTGAGTAGCTGTAAATATGACTCTTTGCGAATTTAGCCACGGAAGCCACAAAGAGGAAGCAAAAGCGCCCAAATAGGGCACAGTGGTACCGGACGCACCGCGCGGCGGGGTGCGTCCGTTCGGGCGCTCCTTCGCGTACCCGTCCCGTCACGCAGAGTGCCGAATGCGGGTGATGTCGCCCGTAACTCTTTTGGGTGACCGTCGTTGAGAGTGCGGAGGCGGTTGGCGAAGAACATCCGGAGCCCCGGTCGGGCGGCCCCGAGGCGATCAACCGCACAGGTGACGATTCGTAACAGCCTGGAGGCTCAAGGTGATGCGCATCAGCAGCGGAGGGCGGCCATGACTTCCGTCCTCGTTTGCGACGACTCCCCGCTCGCCCGGGAGGCGCTGCGCCGAGCGGTGGCGACCGTGCCCGGCGTCGAGCGGGTGACCACGGCGGCCAACGGCGAGGAAGTCCTCCGCCGCTGGGGCGCCGACCGGTCCGACCTCGTCCTGATGGACGTCAGGATGCCGGGCCTCGGCGGTGTGGAGACCGTGCGCCGACTGCTGTCGGCTGATCCCGGGGCCCGCATCATCATGCTCACCGTGGCGGAGGATCTCGACGGCGTGGCGCTCGCCGTCGCCGCCGGTGCCCGCGGCTACCTGCACAAGGACGCCTCCCGCGCCGAACTGCGGGCGACGGTCACCCAGGCGCTGGCGGACCCGACGTGGCGGCTCGCGCCCCGGCGGCTCCGGTCGGCCGAGATGGGCGCGGCGCCCACGCTCACCGCCCGGGAGATCCAGGTGCTCGAAGGCATGAGCCACGGCCGCTCCAACGCCGAGATCGGCCGCGAGCTGTTCCTCTCGGAGGACACCGTCAAGACCCACGCCAGGCGGCTGTTCAAGAAACTCGGCGCCTCGGACCGGGCGCACGCGGTGGCCCTCGGCTTCCGCTGGGGCCTGGTGCGCTGACCCACCGGGGGCGGGCCCGGCGCCGGAGGGCGCCGCTCCCGTCCCCGGCACCGGTGCGTCCGCACCCCGCGCGCAGCGCCCTGTGGCGCCGGGCCCGCAGGCCGTCGTGCCGCGCCCCGGTCCCGCGCCCGGGGCCGTGCCGCGCCGTGCCGTGCGGGCCTTCCGGCGCCCGCGCGGACCGGGGCTCCGCACAAATTCGTGCGATGCCGCATGCTTGGTGTGTGACTCCTTCCCGGCCGGCGCCGGGCACAGCCGGTCGGGCGCCGGGCTGGACGGTGTGAAGCAACCCGAGAGGGGGAGGGCAAGCGGGATGGCCACGAGCGCACTCCGACATAACGCTTCAGGACACAACCCGGCACGCGGTGCGGCGGATGCCACGGCCTCGGTGCACCATGGACCGATGCCCGAAGAGACCGCACCCGCCGGCAGTGTCGGTCCACCACACCCGGCGGGCCCCGGGAACACGGCCCCGGCCGCCTCCGCGATCGGCGCCGTCGTGCGACGGGCCGTGGAAGGGGACGAGCGCGCCACGCACGACCTCCTCGCCCACGTCCACCCGCTCGCCCTGCGCTACTGCCGCACCCGGCTCAGCAGGCTGCCGGGCGACGCCCGGCACTTCGTGGACGACCTGGCCCAGGAGGTGTGCCTGGCCGTCCTGTGCGCCCTGCCGCGCTACCGGGACACGGGCAAGCCCTTCGACGCCTTCGTCGTCGCCATCGCGCAGCACAAGGTGGCCGACCTCCAGCGCGCGGCGATGCGCCACCCCGGCTCCACCGCCGTCCCCTCGGACGAGATGCCCGAGCAGGCGGACGACTCCCTCGGGCCCGAGGAGCGCGCCCTGCTCAGCAGCGACACCGAGTGGGCGAAGAAGCTGCTGGCCAACCTGCCGGACCACCAGCGCGAGCTGATCCTGCTGCGCGTCGCGGTCGGGCTGTCGGCGGAGGAGACGGGACAGGTGCTCGGCATGTCGCCGGGCGCCGTGCGGGTGGCGCAGCACCGGGCCCTGTCCCGGCTGCGCGCGCTGGCCGGGCAGTAGGTTCTGCGGGCACGGGGTACTCCGTTTGGCCGTTAGCATGGGGAAACGTGCCGAGGCAAGACCATTGGGGAAGGTGTCATGACTGACCACGTCGACGGAGTGCCCGACAAATTCGCGCGGCTCGGGCTGACCTACGACGACGTCCTGCTGCTGCCCGGCGAGTCCGACATGGCGCCGCAGGACATCGACACCTCCTCCCTCGTCTCGCGCAACGTGCGGGTGAACATCCCGCTGCTCTCGGCCGCCATGGACAAGGTCACCGAGGCCCGCATGGCCATCGCCATGGCGCGGCAGGGCGGCGTGGGCGTCCTGCACCGCAACCTGTCCATCGAGGAGCAGGCCGCGCAGGTGGACCGGGTCAAGCGCTCCGAGTCCGGCATGGTCACCGACCCCATCACCATCCGCCCCGACGCCACCCTGCGCGAGGCCGACGAGCTGTGCGGCCGGTTCCGCATCAGCGGCGTGCCGGTGACGGACGCGGCGGGCAAGCTGCTGGGCATCGTCACCAACCGCGACATGGCCTTCGAGCTGGACCGCTCCCGGCAGGTCCGCGACGTCATGACGCCCATGCCGCTGGTCACCGGCACGGTGGGCATCGCGCGGGCGGACGCCATGGAGCTGCTGCGCCGCCACAAGATCGAGAAGCTGCCGCTCGTGGACGGCGACGGGCGCATCAAGGGGCTCATCACCGTCAAGGACTTCGTCAAGGCGGAGAAGTACCCGAACGCGGCCAAGGACGCCGACGGGCGGCTGCTCGTCGGCGCCGCCGTGGGCGTCGCGGGCGACGCCTACGAGCGGGCCCAGGCGCTCATCGAGGCCGGCGTGGACTTCGTGGTCGTGGACACCGCGCACGGCCACTCCCGCCTCGTCGGGGACATGACCGCCAAGATCAAGTCCAACCACGCCTCGGTGGACGTCATCGGCGGCAACGTCGCCACCCGCGAGGGGGCGCAGGCGCTGGTGGACGCGGGCGTGGACGGCATCAAGGTCGGGGTCGGCCCCGGCTCGATCTGCACCACCCGCGTCGTCGCCGGGATCGGCGTCCCGCAGGTCACCGCCATCTACGACGCCGCGCTGGCCGCCCGCGAGGCGGGCATCCCCGTCATCGGCGACGGCGGCCTCCAGTACAGCGGCGACATCGCCAAGGCCATCGTGGCGGGCGCCGACACCGTCATGCTGGGCAGCCTGCTGGCGGGCTGCGAGGAGTCGCCGGGCGAGCTGCTGTTCATCAACGGCAAGCAGTTCAAGTCCTACCGGGGCATGGGCTCGCTGGGCGCGATGCAGTCGCGCGGCGACCGCCGTTCCTTCTCCAAGGACCGCTACTTCCAGGAGGAGGTCAGCGGCGACGACAAGCTGATCCCCGAGGGCGTCGAGGGCCAGGTCCCCTACCGGGGCCCGCTGTCGGCCGTCGTGCACCAGCTCGTCGGCGGGCTGCGCCAGTCGATGTTCTACGTCGGCGGACGCACCGTGCCCGAGATGAAGGAGCGCGGCCGGTTCGTGCGCATCACCGCCGCCGGGCTCAAGGAGAGCCACCCGCACGACATCCAGCTGACCGTCGAGGCGCCGAACTACTCCTCCCGCCGCTGACCCCAGCCGTCCCCGGAGGGGTGCCGGGCCCGCGCACCCCTTCGGGGATACTGGTGTCCGCAACCGCATGGAAGGGCACGAGCCAAGTGACTGAGATCGAGATCGGCCGCGGCAAGCGCGGGCGCCGGGCGTACGCCTTCGACGACATCGCCGTGGTGCCGAGCCGACGCACGCGCGACCCGAAGGAGGTCTCGATCGCCTGGCAGATCGACGCCTACCGCTTCGAGTTGCCGTTCCTGACGGCGCCCATGGACTCCGTCGTCTCGCCGCGCACCGCCATCCGCATCGGCGAGATGGGCGGCCTCGGCGTGCTCAACCTCGAAGGGCTGTGGACCCGCCACGAGGACCCGGAGCCGCTGCTCGCCGAGATCACCGAGCTGGACGAGGCGGACGCGAACCGCCGTCTCCAGGAGATCTACGCGGAGCCGGTCAAGGAGGAGCTGATCGGCCGCCGCATCAAGGAGGTGCGCGACGCGGGCGTCGTCACCGCCGCCGCGCTCTCCCCGCAGCGCACCGTCGAGTTCTCCAAGGCCGTGGTGGACGCGGGCGTGGACATCTTCGTCATCCGCGGCACCACCGTCTCCGCCGAGCACGTCTCCTCGGCCGCCGAGCCGCTGAACCTCAAGCAGTTCATCTACGAGCTGGACGTGCCCGTCATCGTCGGCGGCTGCGCCACCTACACGGCCGCGCTGCACCTCATGCGCACCGGCGCGGCGGGCGTCCTCGTCGGCTTCGGCGGCGGCGCGGCCCACACCACCCGCAACGTGCTGGGCATCCAGGTCCCGATGGCCACCGCCGTCGCCGACGTGGCCGCGGCCCGCCGCGACTACCTGGACGAGTCCGGCGGCCGGTACGTGCACGTCATCGCGGACGGCGGCGTCGGCTGGTCCGGGGACCTGCCCAAGGCCGTCGCCTGCGGCGCGGACGCCGTCATGATGGGCTCCCCGCTGGCCCGCGCGAGCGACGCGCCCGGCCGCGGCCACCACTGGGGCATGGAGGCCGTCCACGAGGACGTGCCGCGCGGCAAGAAGGTGGACCTGGGCACCGTCGGCACCACCGAGGAGGTCCTCACCGGCCCCTCGCACCGCCCGGACGGCTCGATGAACTTCTTCGGCGCCCTGCGCCGCGCGATGGCCACCACCGGCTACTCCGACCTCAAGGAGTTCCAGCGCGTGGAGGTCACGGTCTCGCGCAGCCGCTGACCCCCGCGCCGCGCGCCGCACGGCGGTGGCGCGCACGGCGGTGGCGCAGGACGGCCGCGCATGACGGAGGGCCGGACCCCGGCGGGGTCCGGCCCTCCGTCGTTCCCGGAGCGGCCCGGGGGTCAGCCCGGGTCAGCCGAGGGCCAGCAGCGTCTGCCAGCTCTGCGAACCCACCAGGTAGCGGGTGCCGTGGCCGGTCGTGCGGCCCGGGTAGACGTACAGCTCGCCCGCCTGGGTGACGCCCCAGAAGTCGGGGACGCCGTCGCCCGTCACGTCCGGGGTGCCGCGCAGCATCGGCATGTTGGCGCGGGACCAGCCCTGCGCGCCGTACGTCTCGTCCCGCCCGGTGCCGGACGCGGCGCCCGTCGCCAGCGAGGCCAGGTCCACGCCTCCGTCGCCGCCCGGCTCGCCGTGCCGCAGCTTGAGCTGGCTGCCGTCGCGGAAGAGCAGGTCGGCGGTGCCGTCCCCGCTGACGTCGGCGAAGGTGACCAGGTCGCGGGAGGCCCACGCCGTCGTGGTGGCGAGCTTCTCGGCGGCGGTGAAGGCGCCGCCGGTGTAGCCGGAGAAGGCCCACAGCTCGTCGCCCGCGAGCGCGACGGCGTCGGGGTGCCCGTCGCCGGTGACGTCACCGGCCGTCAGGAGCTGCGTGAGCTCCGCCGGGTCCGGGGCGTCCGGGGGCAGCAGCACGGGGACGCGGCGGCCGACGTCGAAGCTGCCGTAGCCGTCGCCCGGGTGCAGGTAGAGCCGGCCGTCGGGCATGCGGGCGAGCAGGTCGGTGATGCCGTCGCCGGGGTACCAGTCGGTGGTGTGGCTGATCAGTGCCGGAACGCCCGCGTCGTCGGTCCAGTAGCCGTCGTCCAGCTCCCGCCCGCCGTCGTGCGCGCCCGGCGCGTGGACGTGGACGTCGCCGCCCTCGCCCGCCGGATAGCTGCGCAGGTGCCCGGCGGCGTCGATCGCCAGCAGGTCCAGGTAGCCGTCGCCGTTGACGTCGCCCGGGGCGTCGAGCCCGGTGCGCGGGGTGACGTAGAACAGGTACCGCGTCGCCCGGGAGATGTTGCCGACCGCGTCCCGCGAGCGCACGTACAGCCGGTTGGGCCCGGCGAACTCCGGCGAGAGCCGCACGGTCGCACTGTTGGCCGAGGCCGTCGCGGTGCGGTCGTAACTGTCCTCGTTGAGGCTGTACTCGTAGGCGGTGACGCTGCCGCTCTCCGTGCCGAAGGTGACGGAGCCGGACGAGCCGAAGCGCACCTCGGACCACACCGAGCCGTCCTCACCGGGCGGCGGGAAGTCCGGCGACTCCACGGTGGGCGACGGCGGCGCCACGTGGTCCACCGTGAACCGGCAGGGCTGGTTTCCGGTGGGCGCGTACGCGGAGTACGCCAGTTCGGTGTCCCGGGAGCGGACGTCCCAGGCGTAGGTCTGGCCGTGCGTGAACCTCTCCCAGGGCAGGGACATGTGCGCGTAGCCGTTGCTGTCGACCGTGCGGTGGTAGTCGTACAGCTTGTTCGCCGGGTCGGAGACGGCCCAGACGCGGAAGTGCAGGTACTGCAGGTTGTCGTCCGGGTCGCTGCCGCGCGCCCGGAACGTCAGGTCCGACTTGCCGACGGCGCCGTAAGGGGCGTTCACGTCGCAGTCCGGGCCGGGCGTCATCGTCTGCCGCGTCGGCTGGTTGGGCCTGCGGTTGAAGGTGATCTCGACGTAGGGGGAGTTCTCGCCGTTCGCCCGGAACTTCTTCCAGGAGTGCGTGTCGGACTCGTTCGCGGCGCGCAGGCCCAGCGACATGGTCGACCAGCCGTTCGTGGCGGCCTGCTGCGCGGTCGGCTTGATGTCCAGGGCGACCCAGCGGTCCGGGCAGGAACCGGACTTGTAGCCGTGCCCGTTCGTCGCGTCCTTGAGCACGCGGTGCCAGGACGGCTGGTTCTTCCAGGTGTGGCGGCTGGTGACCGGATCGGTCAGCCACAGGTTGTACCGGCGCGACGAACAGCCCCAGGAGTACGTCTGGAGCACGCGGAAGCGCGCGTCCTTGATGCTCGCGCCGCGCAGGTTGCCGTGCAGCCCGGATTCCAGGTCGAAGGTGAACACCGAGCGGGACAGGCCGCCGGTCTGCGCCTCGTAGCCGACGCGCGCCTCGTTGGTGCCGTCGTTGTAGTTCCGGCCGTTGAAGAAGCTGGAGGTGGGATACTTGTCGTACAGAAGCGTCCAGCCCTCCTTGCGGCCCTTGAACGACGGGTCGACGAAGACCGGGTAGACCGTGTCCTCACCGCCCAGCAGCTCCGCGTCCGGGGTGATGCCGAGGACGCCCTCCTCCAGCCGGGCCGTCAGCACCGCGTCGTGCGCCCCGGGCCTCGGACCGGCCAGGCCCGGCAGGTTCAGCGTCTCGCTCACCGTCTCGACGACGTCCGGCTCCTCGCCGATCGTCTGGCCGCGCGTGCCTGCCGAGTCCCAGGCGTACGCGGTCGGTGAGGCCGCCATCTCCTGCCCCTGCGCGTCGAGCGCCCGCACGGTGTGCGAGGCGGAGTCCAGGGCGAACGTCAGGCTGGGGGAGGTGAGCCGGTACCGCAGGTCGTCCAGCAGCGGGTCCTGTGCGGCCTGCGCGTCGTGGACGATCAGCACGTGCGAGTAACCGCTGTCGCGGGCGGTCAGCAGCAGGTCGATGCCGGGGCGGATGCCCTCGTACAGGGCGCGCGGTCCGCTGACCACCGGCTCGGGCAGCGGCCCCGGCCAGCTCACGGTCAGCTCGTGCCCGCCCGTCGTCAGACGGACGAGGCGGTTCCAGACCGTCGCGTCACCGTCGGCCGTCCGCAGTTGCGTGCTGGTCCCGGTGCCGCCGCTGAACAGCAGCGGATCGTTGACGGCCTTCGGCGCGTAACCGCCGTCCACCGCGCGCAGGTCGGTGTCGACCGGCCGCCAGCCGTCCGGCGTCTTCGCGCGGATCGTGTCGCTGTGGATGCGGGTGCGCAGGAGGCCGTCGGGCTGGGCCCACGTCGTCGCGCTGGCCGTCCGCTCGGCCTCCACCTCGACGTCCTCACCCGTCGCACGGGCCCGCTCCAGCGCCTCGGCCGCACTCAGCGGCTGCTCGGCGCGGGCCGCCCCCTCCGCGCGGGCCGGGCCGCCGGGACGCGCGCCGTCGCCGTCGCGGTCGCCGAGCTGCGTCACGCCGAGCGGCACGGCCACGGCCAGCACCAGCACCCCGGCCAGCCCCGCGAGCGCCCGCCGCGACCGGAACCGGGGGCGGAGCCGCGACCGGAGCCCGGGTCTGCCGACACGCTCGGGCGGCGGCCCGTCGCCGCGCCGGGGCGGCGGTCCGCCGCCGTCCGGACGCGCGGTCGTCCGCGGGCCTCCGGAGCCCTCCGCGTGGCCGGAATTCCCCGTGTGGCCGGAATTCTCCGGGCGTTCCGCGCTTTCCACGGCGGCCATGTGCTCCTACTCCCCCCGGGGCCGCCCCGTGCCGCGACTCGCCCTCGGTAATGCCGGTGACCGGAAATACCCCGCACGCCGTGTCCGCGCGCAGTGATTGCGAGCAGAGCATGACCCATCTCCACGTTTTCGTCACTCGCCCTTCGCCCGGCGGGAAAGCGGCCGACGCCGGGCGGTGCGGTCATGGACGAAGGCGCCGGACCCGCCCGTCCGGGCACCGGAGCACCCCGGGAACGGGACATAACGCCGCAGGTGAGGGCGTACGGACAGCGGAACCGGGGGCTTTGGTCCACTCCTGCGGCGGTTGGCGGCTTACCGCCTCCTCATCGCCATATCACGCCTCTTCCAGCGAAACGTGGGTGCAATTCGACGCACCGGGCCATTCGGCGGGGAAAGCGCTGTGGGCCATCTCACAACGTGCTGCGATATGTGGACTCCACGTGACGGTGCGCGCATAGTTCTCGCGGTTCTTTGTCTTTTCTGTGTGGGCTGCCTGGCTGTCTGCGCGGCTTTTTGTGGGGGGTCGGCTGTGTCCACGCACGCGACGCGGGATTGGTTCCGCCGTTCGGGGCGGCGGACGCGCCCCGCCACGCACCGGTACCGGAGCCGGCGGGGCCTGGGCACCGCGCTCGCCGCCCTGATGGTCGTCACCGCGCTGCCCGCCCAGGCCCTCGCCCTGCCACCCGGCGACGCCCGCAACGGCCCCGCCCTCACCGCCCTCCAGCAGGAGGCGGAAGCCGCGCTGGACGAGGCGAAGGCCGCCGAGTACGCCGAGTGGACCGGCGACCAGGCCCCGTCCGTCGAGTACCAGCCCAGCGCCGTCACCGTGCCCGAGGGCGGCACCGCCGCCGTCCCGCTGGACGCCGCGGGCGACGACCTCGTGCAGGCCGGCGACCTCCCCGTCAGCCTCGGCAAGGCGTCACCCACCGAGGACAACCCCGCGCCGCCGGAGCCGTCGGGCACCTGGAACGTCGAGGTGGAGGCCCGCGCGGCCGTCGAGGGCCTCGGCGTCGACGGCGCCCTCATCACCGTCACACCGCCGTCCACCACCGCCACCCCCGTCGACGTCGCCCTCGACTACTCCGCGTTCGAGGACCTGTACGGCACCGAGTGGGCCACCCGGCTGAAGCTCGAACAGCTCCCCGAGTGCTTCCTCACCACCCCCGAACTGCCCGAGTGCACCACCCCCGCCGAAGTGCCCTCCGCCAACGACGCGGGCTCCGACACCGTCCGCGCGACCGTCGACCCGGCCCGCGCGCAGGCGTCCGGCATGTCGACCCAGGCGGGCGGCGGCCCCATGGTGCTGGCCGCCACCGACGGCGGCGCGGGCGCGGGCGGCACGTACAAGGCCACCGACCTCTCCCCGACCGGCTCCTGGACAGCCGGAGGCTCCGGCGGCGGCTTCTCCTGGACCTACCCGCTGACCGTGCCCGCGCCCCCGGCCGGTCCCGCGCCCGAGATCGCCTTCTCCTACTCCTCGCAGGCCGTCGACGGCAAGACGTCCGTGGCCAACGGGCAGGCGTCCTGGATCGGCGACGGCTGGGACTGGAAGCCCGGCTTCATCGAACGCCGCTACCGCTCCTGCTCCGAGGACCTCGACGGCAGCCCCAACAACGACAACACCACCGACAAGAAGAAGTCGGACCTGTGCTGGTCCGGAAACCACGTGGTGATGTCGCTCGGCGGCGCCTCCACCGAACTCGTCCTGGACGACGGCCAGTGGGTGCCCGCCACCGACGACGGCACCAAGGTCGAGCTGAGGAAGGACACCGCCCTCGGCAACGGCGACAACGACGGCGAGCACTGGGTCGTCACCAGCCGCGACGGCACCCGGCACTGGTTCGGCAAGCACCGCGTCGGCGGCGGCCGGGCCGACACGAACTCGGTGTTCACCGCCCCCGTCTTCGGCAACCACGCGGGCGAACCCTGCCACGCGAGCACCTTCGCCGGCTCCTCCTGCACCCAGGCGTGGCGCTGGAACCTCGACTACGTCGAGGACGTCCACGGCAACGCCATGGTCGTCGACTGGGCGAAGGAGACCAACCGCTACGCCAAGAACGGCAAGTTCAAGGACCACGTCTCCTACGTGCGCGGCGGCTGGCCCAAGCGCGTCGACTACGGCCTGCGCGCCGGCGACCTGGACGGCGCGCCCGCCGGACGCGTCGTGTTCTCCGTCGCCGAGCGGTGCATCAAGGAAGGCGAGATCACCTGCTCCGACGCCTCCTTCGACTCCGACAACTACGGCGACAAACAGCCCTGGTGGGACACCCCCTCCACGCTCTACTGCCAGGCCGACGCGGAGAACTGCTACGTCTCCGCGCCCACCTTCTGGACCCGCAAGCGGCTCTCCGGCGTCACCACCTACGCCCAGCGCACCGAGGGGTCCACCGCGCTGTCCAAGGTGGACGTCTGGTCGCTGGAGCACTCGTTCCCCAAGCAGCGCACCGACACCCACCCGCCGCTGTGGCTGGAGTCCATCACCCGCACCGGCTACGGCCCCCGCGGCACGGCGACGACGCTGCCCCCGGTGACGTTCCTGGCGAACGTCGTCGACATGCCCAACCGCGTCGCCCGCTCCACCGCCGACCCCACCCCCGACTTCGACCGGCTGCGCGTGGAGACCATCCGCACCGAGACCGGCGGGGAGATCCAGGTCACCTACTCCAACCCCTGCCCCCTCGGCGCCTCCCCCGACCCGGACACCAACGGCACCCGCTGCTTCCCCGTGCACTGGTCCCCGGACCCGGAGCTGGAGGAGCCGGAAATCGAGTGGTTCAACAAGTACGTCGTCACCAAGGTCGTCGAACGCGACCGCGTCGCCCGGCAGCCCGACGTCCTCACCACCTACACCTACGAGGGCGACGCCGCCTGGGCCAAGGACCGCGACCCGTTCTCCAAGCCCGAGCTGCGCACCTACAGCCAGTGGCGCGGCTACGCGTCCGTCGTCACCCGCCAGGGACGCACCGAGAACACCGGCGACCACGACGCCACCGTCCAGACCCAGACCCGCACCCGGTACTTCCGCGGCATGTCGGGGGACGCCGGACGGGCGGCCGTCACCGTCAAGGACTCCACCGGCCAGACCCTCGCCGAGGACCTCTACCCCTACCAGGGCCGCACCGCCGAGACGCTTCTCTACGACGGCGCGGGCGGCGACGTCCTCGCCCGCGACGTCTCCTGGCCCTGGGCGGAGAAGACCGCGAGCCGGACCCTCGGCGACGGGCTGCCCGCCCTGGAAGCCTGGCGCAGCGGCGTCCGCCGCACCGACGCCGTCCAGAGCGTGACCGACGGCGAACGCACCGTCCGCACCGTCACCACCGTCGACGACACCTACGGGCTGCCCACGACCGTCCAGCGCGAGACGCTCACCCCCGACGGCAGCGGCGGCCACACCACCGGCGACCGCCAGTGCGTGACGCACTCCTACGTCCACAACCCGGCCAAGCACCTCATCGGCCTGCCCTCCCGGCAGCGCACGACGGTCGGCACCTGCGCCCAGGCGGCCACCGCGACCGGCGACGCCGTCGTCTCCGACACCCGCACCTCCTACGACGCGCTCGACGCCTTCGGCGTCGCACCGGCCCGCGGCCTGCCCCGCCAGGTCGACACCGTCGACGGCGACGGCTCCGGCTGGATCACCACCGCCCGCAGCACGTTCGACGCCCTCGGCCGCGTCACCTCCGCGACGGACGCGAAGGGCGCCAAGGTCACCACGACCTACGCCCCCACCGCCGGACCCGCCTTCTCCAGCACCACGACGAACCCGCTCGGGCACACCACCGTCACCGCCGTGGACCCCGGACGCGGCACCGCGCACAAGGTCACCGACCCCAACGGCCGCACGGTGACGTCCTCGTACGACGACCTCGGCCGGATCACCGCCGTGTGGACGGCCTCCCAGAACCCCGCCACCGACGACCCGGCCCACGCCTTCGCGTACCAGATCGCCGAGGACGCCCCGCCCACCGTCACCACCAGCACCCTGCGCGACAACGGCACCTACGCCGACACCGTCACCCTCTACGACGGCCTGCTGCGCACCCGCCAGACGCAGACGGAGGCCCTCGGCGGCGGCCGCGTCATCACCGACACCCGGTACAACTCCCAGGGCAAGCCCGCCGCCACCAACGACGGCTACCTGACGCGCGGCGAACCCGAGCGCTCCCTGTTCTTCCCCGAGACCGTCTTCCAGGTCCCGCAGTCCACCGAGACCGCCTACGACGGACTGGCCCGCCCGGTGCGGACCACCACGCTGTACGAGGGCGAGGCCGACCACTCCTCCGTCACCGCCTACGCGGGCGAGTGGACGCTCACCCGCACCGGCATGACCGGCGACGGCACCTCCACCCGCCGGGGCAGCGCCGCCGCCAGGACGTGGACCGACGTGCTCGGCCGCACCACACGCATCCAGCACTTCACCACCCCGAACCTCTCGGAGTGGACCGACACCCGCTACACCTACGACGCGCGCGGCCACCGCACGAAGGTCACCGACCCCGACGGCAACGAGTGGACGTACGCCTACGACGCCCGGGGCCGCCTCACCGAGTCCACGGACCCGGACATGGGCACGGCGTCCTTCACCTACGACGCGCGGGACCAGCAGGTCACCGCCACCGACGCCCAGGGCCGCACCCGGCACACCTCCTACGACGTGCTGGGCCGCAAGACCGCCCTGCGCGAGGACTCCGCCGACGGCACCCTCGTCGCCGCGTGGACCTACGACACCCTCCCCGGGGCCAAGGGCCTCCCCGTCGCCGCCACCCGCTACACCGACGGCGCGGCGTTCACGACGGAGACCACCGGCTACGACACCGAGTACCGGCCCACCGGCAGCCGCACCGTCATCCCCGACACCCCGCAGACGACCGGCCTCGCCGGCACCTACACCTACCGCCAGACCTACACCCCGACGGGCCTGCCCGAGACGACCGTCCTGCCCGCGACGCCGGGCGGCCTGTCCCAGGAGAAGGTGATCACCCGCTACAACGGCGAGGACGCACCCGTCTCCACCTCGGGCCACGACTGGTACACCGCCGAGACCACCTACAGCCCCTACGGCGAGGTGCTGCGCACCGTCTCCGGCGAAGCACCGCACCGCGTGTGGTCCACCGCCGAGTACGACCCGTACACCCGGCGCCTCGACCGCACCATCACCGACCGCGAGAAGGCCGCCCCGCACCGCGTCACGAACACGTACTACGGCTACGACATCGCCGGAAACGTCACCTGGATCACCGACGACGGACCCGGCACCGCCGACGACCGCCAGTGCTTCAGCTACGACACGCTCGGCCAGCTCCGCCACGCCTGGACCGCCTCCACCGGCGGCTGCCCCCGCCAGAGCACCGCCCGCGACTCCGGACCCGTCCCCTCGGACGTCACCGCGGGCCCGGACGGCGACGGCTACTGGCACACCTACGCGTACGACGCCATCGGCAACCGCACCCAGCTGACCGACCACGACCTGACCGACCCGGCGCTCGACGACACCTACACCTACAGCTACGGCACCACCGTCACCGGCAACGGCACCAGCGCCCCGGTCGACGTCCAGCCGCACACCCTCACCCGCGTCGACGCCGTCGAGAAGACGGCCACCGGCACGGTCGAGTCCCTCCAGACCTACGCCTACGACCTGGCCGGGAACACCACGGAGCGCATGATCGGAGGTGACACACAAAAGCTCACGTGGAACGCCGAGAACAAGCTCACCAGCGTCGACACCACCGGCGACGGCGTCGAGGACATCACCTACCTCTACGACGCCGACGGCAACCGCGTCGTGGAGCGCACCCCCACGGACGCGACCCTGTTCCTCGGTGACGCCCAGATCACCGTCAACGCGGCGGGGAACGCCACCGAGGCACGCCGCTACTACAGCCACGCCGGCGCCCCCACCACCGTCCGCTCCACCGGCGGCAGCGCGGACCGGGACGACCACACGCTGACCGTCCTGCTGGCCGACCACCACAACACGGCCAACACCGCCGTCACGCTCGACGCCGCCATGGCCGTCCAGCGCCGCAAGTTCGACCCGTTCGGCAACCCGCGCGGCGACGAACCCGCCGCCTGGCCCGGCCGCGACTCCTTCCTCGGCACCGGCATCGACGACCCCCTCACCGGCCTCACCCACATCGGCGCCCGCGAGTACGACGCCACCACGGGCCGCTTCATCTCGGTCGACCCGCTCATCGACATCACCGACCCCCAGCAGATGAACGGCTACGCCTACGCCAACAACAACCCGGTCACCCTCTCCGACCCCTCGGGCCTTGCCGTCCCGGAGTGCCTGCAAGGTCTCATCCAGTGCAGTGGCGGTGTACCCACAAGCTCCTCGGGAGGGAGCGGTGTCGGGTCCGCACTTGGCGGCGCTACTTCCGCGGGCGGAATGGGGGCAGTATCCGGCGGTAGGGCTTCATCCGGAGGCGCAAGCTATGCGGCTATTGGTACTCCGGTCACCCGGGGCACTGGCAGAGCCCGCATCAATCTTCAGGCCACTGTCAGGGTCAGCACATCCTGTCCCTGGGCAATGGGAACAAATACTTGCAATTCATCCGGAAATCCTGCTTATGAGAAGCAGTACGTTGGTGGCTCCTTCTATAACACCGATGTATCCAATAAGCCATGCTCGGGCTTCGCGATCTGCATCGCTGTTTATGCCTTGGCAGCGGTGGCTTCGGCTGTAATTTTTGCCCCTCCCTGCATTGCTGCCGCTCCGGCATGTGCCAGGATCGGTGAGGAAATAGTCGCGGAAGCTGTCGGCGAGGCCGTGCCCGGTATCGATATGCCTAGGCGCGGACAATCTGATCGTAAAGCACCTTCGGTCGACTGCAAGAACAGCTTCCCTGAGGGCGTTGGAGTCCTCATGTCTGACGGCTCTGTTAAAAGGATCGAGGACGTTGAACCGGGTGACGAAGTCATTGCCACCGATCCTGAGACGGGCCACACGGAAAGCAAAAAGGTCACTGCTTCCATATTCACATCGGAGGACAAGAGTTTCGTCGACCTGGCCGTACTGGTCGATGGCGAAAAGGAAGTAATCACCGCTACCACGCATCACCCATTCTGGTCTGAATCTGAGCGGTCGTGGAAGGACGCGGGTGACGTCGAGCCTGGGATGTCCCTCCGCACAGAGGCTGGGCACCCCGTAGAGGTCGTCTCTGCTCGGCAGTATGATGCCAACTACGAGACGTACAACCTGACGGTCCTGTACACGCACACGTACTATGTGCTGGCGGGCGAGACTCCGGTCCTCGTTCACAATGCAAATTGTCCATGGACCTCGGTGCGTAAGTACGACGGCGATGGCCACCCGGTGGACGGAACCCGCATACCGACGAACGATGCGCTCGATTCGGCAGAGAAGTGGCTTGGTTCTGGATACAAGGAGACTGTTCCGGGTAGCGGGCGGTACGTTTCGAGGGACGGTACACGTGTTGCAAGAATGGGTGAATCGGATATCACTGGACAGCATGGCGGTGGCCCGCACATGAACTTTGAGCGACTCGCCCCCAATCCGAAGAAGCCTGGAAAAATGATGGTCGTCGAGAATCGACACATCTATCTCGAGTAGGTCAATTCCAGTTGATTTGCTGCCCGAGGGAGTTAATACTCGCCTTCGGGCAGCAAAGTCGCTAGTCAGTAAGTTAGGAGCACTCGATGGAGCAAGTGATTGTCACCCCCGATTACCGGCCTGATGAAGGGCTGCGCTTCTCGTGGGATGAGGGATTTGAGATCATGGTCTCTGCGACTCGATCGGAAGTTCTCATTAAGGCCAACCGTGCGGGGCTCACTTCATTGGCGCGACACCTTCTTACGCTTGCGCAGGAAGGCGTAAGCAATGGGATGCATGTCCATCTTACTGCTGACCAAGAGATCGAATCCGAGATTGATCTGATCCTGGAGCGGATAGCAGACTGAGTCTCTTCGACTCACATCCTTTTCGACTGATCGCAGCCTGTGTTGATAGACGCACCGAAGGCCCCGAGAATTTGCATCTGCAGCCTCGGGGCCTTCGGTGTGTCTGATACGTCAACTTCCGCTCCGCCTTGACGGCAACGGTGACGGCAACGTCAGTGGACGGCCATTGGGGCAGACGGTTCGTCGGTGCATCTCTGTGGTGAGCTGAGCGCGTTGCCGAGGGCGTTGATGGCTTGGCGTTGGAGTCGGAGTCGGACGTGGGCGTAGACGCCGGCGGTGACGCCGATGTGGGCGTGCCCCAACAACTCCTTAATTACGACGAGGTCGACACCCTGCTCCAGGAGAAGGGTGGCGGTCGAGTGGCGGAGGTCGTGAAAGCGGATGCGCCGGAGCCCGGCCCGGTTGAGGAAGCTGCGGAAGCGGCGGGTGAGATTGGCAGGGTCGAGAGGCCGTCCTGTGGGCGTGGTGAAGACGAGGCTGTTGTCTCTCCAGTCCGGCCCTGCGGTCTCGCGCTCCTTGTCCTGCTGCTCCTGGTGCTTCTTGAGGGAGTGGATGCATTCGGTCGGGAGCGCGATACGGCGCTCGGACGCCCGGGTCTTGGTGGGCAGATGCGTGAGGCCGCCGGTGCGAGTGCGCTGGAGCGAGCGCCGGATGCTAGCCGTTCCGGTGGTGAGGTCGAGGTCTTCCCAGTGGAGGCCGAGGAGTTCGCCCTTGCGGAGTCCGGTGCGGAGGGCAAGTTCGTACAGCGCATGCAGCCGGTCGGCGCGGGCCGCGTCGAGGAACCGGCGGGCCTCGGCTGCGGTGAGTGGCCGGAAGCGCCTGGGCCGGGGTGCGGTGGTCTTGACGTTCCGGGCGACGTTGCGGGGCAGTTCGTCTTCGCGGACGGCGTGTTCTAGAGCGGACTTGAGGACCGAGTGCACGTACGTCACCGTCGAAGGGGACAACTGCTTCTGGCAGCAATCGCCGACCGCGCAGCATGCCTTCCGTTCGGCGTCCAGGCCCTGGGTGCAGCACTGGCAGGTGGTACGGAGCCGGTCGAGGAAGGTGCGGACCTCCTTGGCGGTGAGGCGCGCGACCTTCTTCGTACCGAGGCCGGGGATGAGGTGGAGGCGGACGCAGGCGGCGTAGCGGGTGTGGGTGTTCTCCCGAAGCCCGTGGATGGCGACGCTGCCCAGCCAGTAGGCCAGGTAGTCGCCGACGGTGCTGTCGGCGGTGGCGACAGGGAGACCGCGGTTGCTGTTGGCGATCTTCTCGACGAGTTTGTCGGCGGCTTCTCTCCGCGTGCTGCCGTAGACCCGGACGCGTTTGCGGCTGCCGTCGGCGGCGAGGACGTAGCCGGCGGCTTCCCAGCGGCCGTCCTTGCGCTGGTAGATGGTGCCTTCGCCGTTGGCGCGGGCCTTCTTGCGCTTGGGGGCGGTCATCGGGAGGCCTCTTCCAGGTGGCGCTGGACGTAGTCGTCCAGCGCGTGGGCGGGAATGCGGCGGGCGCGGCCGATGGTCAGTGAGGCCAGGCGGCGGGTGCGCAGCAGGTCGTACAGGGCGGAGCGGCCGATCTTGAGACGGGCCATCGCCTCGTGGACGGTGAGGAGTTCGTCATCACGCACTGGTTGTCACCTCCTGCTCGCGCGTCGGGCCGCCGCCGATGAGGGCGGCGAGGCGTTCGAGGTCGGGGGTGAGGCCGGTGCCGTCGTAGGCCCAGTGGGCGAGGACGAGGGTGGTCGGGGAGGGCGGAGGGGTGTGGCGGCGGTGCCAGGCGGCGCGGGCGGCCCGGAGGGCGCCGAGGGTGGTGGAGTAGGCGCGGGTCTTGGTGGAGAAGTGGCCGCGGAAGCCGAGCATGTGGGCCCACTTGCGCAGGTTCAGGTGCTTGAGGTCGTCGCGGTTGCCGAGGGCCCAGGCGGTGCGGATCATGCGGGCGGCGTGCTCGGGCACGGACTCGAACCAGAGGTCGGTGATCCTCTTCAGCCGGTGGTCGAGGGTGCCGGTCGCGGCTTCGGTGCCCTTGGTGGCGTACTTGGCGACGTATCCGGCTACCTTGCCCTCGGTGATCGTGGTCCCGCCCTGGAAGGCGGAGGACCGGATGATCCTGGTGTCGATCTGCTGGCCGAAGGTGAAGGAGTGGGCGCGGCCGTTGATCTCCGGTCCGTCGATGTGGGCGCGGGTGGCCGCGATCCGGATGGCGTCGGCGAGGAGTTCGGGCGTGGCCCAGGCGGGTGGCGGGGTGTAGCTGCCTGCGGGGCCGTCGAGGCGGATCACGGCGTGGAAGTGGATCAGTCCGCGCTGCTGGTACTCGGCGACCTTGGCGTACGAGACCCGGACGACCTTGGAGAGCAGGCGTTGCGGGACACCAGCTGCGGCGGCGATGGTGCGGCGCAGGTGGAGCATGAATCGGGCCCACAGGGCCGGGGCATGGGCGTTCCACAGCACCGCGCCGGTGTAGTCGTACCGCTCCGGGTCGAGCGCGGTGCCGAGGAGCGGGTCGCCCTTGGTGTGGGTGCGTCCGCAGCGGCAGCGGGCGGAGCCGCCCACGCGTCGCCCGTGGACGGGGCCGTATGAGGGTGCGGTGAGGGTGGCGAAGACGCGGGGGTGGGTGGCGACCTGTTCGGGGATGTTCTTGCCGCCGCGCAGGCCGGCGGCGATGAGGTGGTAGGTGTCCTGTCGGTAGAGCTCGGCGCAGGAGGGGCAGCGGGTGCTGCGGCGGTTGCCACAGCGCACCAGCAGGTGCCCGATGGGCAGTTCCTGGGACTTCAGTTCGCGCAGGATCTCGCCGGTGAAGGCGTCGATCTCGGTGCGCTGGCCTTCGAGCCGGATCGGTTGGGCGCAGCCGCCCAGGGAGGAGAGTTGCCGTACCAGGCCGAGCAGGTTCCGGTATCCGGTGAACGTGGGCAGCGCGGCCGCGGCCGGTTCGGGGCCGGGGATTGTGGTGGTCGGGGTGTGCGGTGGCATGCTGGCGGGACCTCTCTGCACTGCGGCACACGCGTGCGCCGTGGATGGATGGGAGGGAGGCCCCGGCAGGGGCGAGGGTTTGGCGACTACACGCCCTTGCCGGGGATCACTGCGAAGCGGGACCAGGAGACGGCGGTCACGCGGCCTTGTCCAGGTCGACGCGGTCGGGCAGCTCGCGGACCTTGAGCCCTTCGGCGCACATCAGGTCGTTGATCTGCCAGCAGGCTTCGGTGGGCAGGTAGACCGAGCGCAGCCGGACCGGGGTGCGCATGTCGCCGACGGAGGCGATGGACACGCCCTGGGGCATGGTGCGGTCGGCGGCGGTGATGTCCAGTTCCCGGCCGTCGGGGAAGAGGTGCAGGAAATCCTCGACGGTGTCGACGCGGTGGCAGATCCGGGCGGACAGATTGGTGCGTACGGCGGTGGTGAGCACGTCGGCGGAGGGCTTCTGGGCGAGCAGCCACAGCCGGACGCCGAACTTGGCGCCCTGGCTAGCGATGGCCAGCAGCTCGGCCTCGAAACGTTCGCGGGCCTTGCGGTCCGGGTGCCGGGTGTAGTTCGCCACCTCGTCGATCACCACGAGCAGCAGCGGCAGTTCGGGGCTGAACTCGGTGATGCGGTCGGTACGGCCGGACCAGAACAGCCGCTCCCGGCGCTGCATCTCCTCGCGGACCCAGCGCAGGATCTCGGTCGGCTCGTCGGGATGGACGGCGTCGGAGACCTTGTAGGCGGTACGCCACCAGGGCGCCACCGCCCCGAGGTTGGGGTCGATCACGATCAGACGCACATCCCGCATCAGCGAGGCGTAGGCGAGCAGGGTGTTGACGGTGATCGATTTGCCGGAGCGGGTGAGGCCGGCGACGAGGGCGTGGGCGGAGTAGGCGAGGTTGAGCACGATGGGGGTGCCGTCCTCGTCCCAGCCGAGCAGCACGTCATCGGTGGAGACAAACTGCCCCGGTCGGCAGACGGGGGATCCATCCGGGCCGAGGAGTGGTGAGCGGATCACCGCCTCCAGCGGCTCCCGCCGGAAGCCGCGCGCGACGATCACTCCGGGCTTGGGCTGACTGATCCGGATGCGCCGCATACCCCAGGCGTCGCACAGCCCCTCGCCGGCGTCCTGCCAGGCGCTCAGCCCCACTTGCGGCAGGGCATCGGCGGTGACGGTGACGCCGAAGGCGTCGGCACGGGTGTGCAGGCGTGGCACCAGCACGCGCGGCTTGGTCGGTTGTTCCTGCGGGCCGTACTGCTGGAGCACGGTCGGGGTGGCGTCCTTGACCGCCAGGCCCAGCATCGGCGCGAGCCGCTTCCAGCCCCACCGCAGCCGCCGCGCCTGCCTCAGACTGACCCGGGTCTCGGCATCGGCCCGGTACCAGCGGGTGAAGCAGTACCCGGCCCAGCCCAGCAGCCCGAGCACGCCGAGGCCGACCACGGCCAGGAGTACGAGCCCGAGGGGGTGGCCGGGCATCAGGCACCGGCCTTGGCAGTGACGGCGTCGGCGCGCAGGGAGATGCCGTGCCGGTCCTTGCCGTTGATCTCGTTCTCCCAGGCCGAGGCAACCAGGCCGGTGAAGGCGACGGGCAGGCCGACCTTCAGGCCCTTGCCGAGACCCGGCTCCGGGACCTTCACAGTGATCACTTCGGCGCGGCCGTTGAAGGCGAACATCACGTCCACCAGGTGCAGGTGAGCGCCGGTGACCCGGTCGATCGCGGGCTGCCGGCCTTCGCGATCCTTGAAGTGCGGCCGGGGCTCGGAGGCCAGGATCATCAGGGCCTGGGACTGGTCGATGGGCATGGTCTTCACGGCAAACCTCCAGGTAGAGGGGTGCGAGTCACCCGTATGGGTGATCGCGTGCCGCAACCATACATTCATTCCATCCATAGTCCATCCCTATTGAGTTCCATTCGTTTCTTGCGATGGTCCATCCATCAGGCGGCTACCCTGATCCCGTGAGGCCGCTGAGCTGGTGAAACACGACAGTCAGCAGGCGGCCCGCGGCGGGTGGAATCGGACCGGGACCAGGGATGGACATGGCTGCTGCTGACGAAGCGCGCTTGACGTTCGAACGCATCGCGGACGACCTGCGGCAGCAGATCCGGGACGGCGAACTGTGTCCGGGTCAGCTCCTGCCGACGCAGAGCCAGCTCATGCAGACCTACAAGGCATCGAGCCTGACCGTGCAGAAGGCGATCCGACTGCTCAGGAATGAAGGCTGGGTCATCGCCCGCCAGGGGCGCGGCACTTTCGTCACGCGCTCGGCCGACTTCGAGGACGCCTTCGAGAAGGTCGCCGGCGATCTCCAGCAGCAGATCTACTCCGGCGCTCTGGCGCCCGGCGCCAGGCTGCCCGCGCGCGAGGTCCTGGCGGAGCACTACGCGGTGCCGCTGAACGTGGTCACCAACGCCATTGCCCTGTTGGCGGGCAACTTCCTCCTGCGCTACCCCGGCGAACTGCCCGGCGACGAGGTCTACGTACGCGACTGGGACGACCACGGCTTCGCCACCCAGCTCATCCACGGCCGCCTGGTCCGCAAGATCAGAGACGGCTCACTGGCCAGGGGGGCCAGGGTCACCGTGGGCGAGGTGGTCGACGCGATCGGCGGCGACCCGGAATCCGCAGATCAGGCCCTGACCTTCCTCGCCCTGGAGGGCAGGATGAAGAAGGCCCACCAGCGCAACGGTTCGATGGCTTATATCGTCGTGGGGGGCGAGTTCGGCACAGAAGTGCCGGTCACGGTGCAGCCGGTGGATGAGCCGGGCGAACCGTCGACTGCCCCGCGGAACGAGTTCCCGGCGGTGGCCGGAGTGGCGGATCTGGCCTACAAGCTCGAACGCGCCCTGGAGCGGATCGAAAAACTCGAAGAACGCGTCGAACGCCTCGAAGGCCGCGACACGGACTGAGGCGGGCACGTGAACGGCGGCGTCCCCGAAGGCCGCACGCTGGATCTCGGGGACGCTTCTCGTTGTCCGGTCAGGGCTGGTACTCGTAGCCGATCGTGAACCGGGGAGGCAGGCACCACTCCCCGTACTCGATGATCCCTTCCGCGTCCGACCATCGGTGGGCGCCGGCCAGGATCGGGGAGCCGACCGGCAGCCCCAGTGCGCTCGCCTCACGGGCATCGGCGGGGCGGGCGTGCATGTCGTCGCGGGCGTGGGTGATCGTGCGCCCGGTGGCTTCCAGGACCCGGGCGGACAGTCCGTGATTGCGGCCCGGGGCGGTGTTCAGCAGGTCCGGTACGAGAGCGGCGAACGGGGCCGGGTACCAGGTCACCGCGAACACGGTCCGGGTCTTGCCCCGGCCCGCCAGCCACTCGCGCCGCACCATCTGGTCCCCGGCTTCCAGGTCGAAGATCTCCGCCACGTACAGCGGCGGGGTGATCAGCTCGGCAGCCGTCACCCGGCTCGTCTCACCCTCGGCCAGGAACGACTTCACCCGCTGGACCCGGGCCAGCCGGTCCCGCGCCGACAGCGTCCAGCGCGGGTCATCGGCGACGTAGGTGCCCCGGGGGGTAGTGCGGATGAAGTTCTCCACCTGGAGAGCCTGCAAGGCGCGGGAGACAGTGGCCGCTGCGGCCTGCCACTGCCCGGCGATCTCCCGGTTCGTCGGCAACTTGGCGCCCGGCTCAAGCTCTCCCGACAGGATGCGCTCCCTGAAGTGATCCGCGATCTTCGTGAACGTCTTGGAACTGGGCATAAGGCTTGCCCCTCCGTTGAGTTGACGTGATGTCAGTGAGAGCACACTAGTGCACTACGAACCGTAGCGGGAGTGCTTCGGCCACTCGAATACTGAACTAGAGCACCGACCTGTCAAGAGTTCGGCCATGTGACATTCGAGAGGTGGCGATGTGCAGTGACGGAGCCGACCAGGTACTCGACCCCGCCGGTCGAACTCCCCTTGCGCCTGGACCTGGACCCGACGCCCGTCGACGGCTGCGCGGGCTGTACCGAGCTGGCCAATGTGCGCGACCGGGCCCGCGAGGTCGGCGACATGACCACCGTCAGCGACTGCAACGTCTACATGCGGCGCCACCCGGAGGGCCACCAGTGAGCCCCCGCGCCGTCTACCGGCACATCGCACACACCATCCGCCACGAGCCCGAAGGCGGCATCACCTACGAGACGTTCTGTGTCACTGCCGGCTGCGGAGCTGAAGCCGGACCCCATGACGAGCAGGAAGCGGCGCAGGACTGGGCACTCCGTCACCCCGGACGCACCGGTCACGACCTCTTCAGACGCGTCTTCACCGACCACGCCAAGGTCACCCGAGCCGAGTAGAACCACCACCGTCAGCCGGAACAACACCCACACTCCACAGGCCATCGCACCAGACCAGCAGCCCAGTCGAGCGCTCAATCGACAGCCAGGGCGTACCGCCGAAGCGGGATGCGTCCAAACTTTCTCTACGTCTTCAAGGCGACCCGCTGACGCGGGTCGCGCGCGGCACGGCCGCCCACCCGGCCCGCTCTCGGCTCCGCCACCGCAGGCCGGCCAGCGACCAGGCCGCGCAGAAACGAGTAGCGGACCACTGGAAGCGCGAAGGAAGTCGGACGCGCCAGCACGGCGAACACCAGGCCGACGATGAGGCGACGGCGGGGAGTTGGCCGGGACGGCGGCCCGGCGGTGGGGCCGGTCGGTTCCGTGGGATTTACCCACCTCCCCGGGCCGGGGCCCGCGTCGGGCAAGGCCAGGGGGCCACTCGTTCAAATTCCGGGCAGGATCACGACCTGCCCGAGTTGCCGGGCCAGCGTACGACCCCCTGGCCATGCCCGACCCCAACCCGGGCAGGACACCGGCCAAAGCCCACTCCACCGCCCTCACGTGCGTAGCCGTCTGACGGCAACGCCGACGGCAACAGGAGTGCACAGCAAGGCACTTCCACGCACACCCACGGACTGACCGAATTCCGCTGACCTGCGAAAACGCAGATGACGGCGCCTCGGCCAGCACACGTACTATGTGCTGGCGGGGAGTACGCCAGTCCTCGTGCACAATTCCGAGCCCTGTGGAATCTCGGCGCGTAACGAGAAGGCTGGTGATATCGGTAATTACACCGATTCACAGAAGACCCGAGATCCAGCGTCGCAGTGGTATCACGAGGAACTGAGCAATAAGGAACTTCTGGACGGGATCAACAACCCTGGCGCAGGAGACGGAATTCTTGTCTCGCGTGATGGCAAGATTCTGGGAGGCCACCACCGCAAGGACGAACTCCTGGCGAGAATCAGGGACGGGCGCATCGACCCAGATACTCAAATCCGAATTGACGTCTACGACGGGGGGTAGTGCCTGATGTCACTGATCCATTCGACCGACCCTGACTTCCGCGTGTGTCAGATCAGCTTCGATACGCTACTCGCGATCCAGTTGGAGGCGGAAGAGCGAGGCTGGGCGACTCGGTGGTCCTCAGTTCACGCACTCCGCAGCCAGGTCAAGGAAGGAAGCGTCGTCCTTCAGTCGCTGATGCGTGAAGAGAGAGAGGGAGATGTGCGCGCCTACCGATGCCTTCTCCTGTTCTCGACCGTGGAGGACGGAGATGCTGGGGGAGTGGCCACGATCGATCTTGATCCGGCGAGATATGAATCGTTGGAGCGGCTTGATCGAGGCCCGGATGTCCGAAAGGCTCTGGCTCGAATGTTTTCCCTTGCAATAGGTGGCATTTCAATGGTCTCGAAGAAGTAGTGGCTCTCCTGGCCTGCGGGCAGATTCGCGGCAGCGGTGGTTGGAATGACGGCTTCTTGATGATTACTCAGGAGGCTGTCACTCGGAGAGTGAATTCGCGCTCTGCCGAGGTGTGCAGAATCGGGCTAGTTCACGCATCCACGAGATCAGCAATCGCAGAACAATGAACGAAGAAGGGTCTGCCGGAGATAGTTCCGGCAGACCCTTCTGGGTTGGTTGACGGCAACGCTGACGGCAACGTCAGCGGACGACCGCTGTCGAGGGCGGATCGTCGGGGTCGTCGTCGGTTGTGCTGAGAGCGTTGCCGAGGGCGTCGATGGCTTGGCGTTGGAGTCGGAGTCTCACGTGGGCGTAGACGCCGGCGGTGACGCCGATGTGGGCGTGGCCCAACAGCTCCTTGATCACGACGAGATCGACGCCCTGTTCCAGGAGGAGGGTGGTGGTCGAGTGGCGGAGGTCGTGGAAACGGATGCGTCGGAGTCCGGCCCGGTTGAGGAAGCTGCGGGTGAGGTTGGCGGGGTCGAGGGGCCTGCCGGTCGGCGTGGTGAAGACGAGGCGGCTGTTTCTCCAGTCCGGCCCTGCGGTCTCGCGCTCCGTGTCCTGCTGCTGTTTGTGCTCCTTGAGGACGTGGATGCATTCGGTCGGGAGGGCGATGCGGCGTTCGGACGCTCGGGTCTTGGTGGGCAAATGCGTGAGACCGCCGGTTCGGGTGCGCTGGAGCGAGCGCCGGATGCTGGCCGTTCCGGTGGTGAGGTCGAGGTCTTCCCAGTGGAGGCCGAGGAGTTCGCCCTTGCGGAGTCCGGTGCGGAGGGCGAGTTTGTACAGCGCGTGGAGCCGGTCGGCGCGGGCCGCGTCGAGGAACTGACGGGCCTCTACTGCGGTGAGCGGACGGAAGCGCCTGGGCTGGTATTTTCAGGGTGGGTCGATACGAGCTGAGTCGTTGCTTGCAGGCTTCGAGGTGGAACTAGAGTTTCGAATTGGAACTATGGTGAAACCAGTGGAGAGCTCAGGGTGCGTATACCGGGTGGAGGGAGGGCTGAAGGTGGCACGTGTTGGATTTTGGACTGACGATGAATACTGTCTGTATGTTAATGCCGTTGAGGGGTCAACGCTGTGGATGATCCTGGCCGATAGGTCAGATAGCGAGGATGAGGATGAATGGGTAGAATACGCCGCCATATTCTCTCCGCTTACCGCTAAATGGGCCAGGCTTGGCTATGTCAAGTTGATGCGTGGGGTCGATTGGCCGATAGATTTGCGAGGGGAGGTGGTTCCGGATGAGGAGATTGAAAGTGTTCTGGCTGATCCGTTGACTTGGAAGTATTCGGAGGATGGTCAAGAGCAGGTGTGCATAATTCTTGGCGATGTGAACATTGTAGATAGCCTGTGAATGAGTATGCGCCCTGCTTCGGTGCAGAGGATTTCGGCGTCTCCTCTGCCACAGCTGGGTGGAAGCCTGGGTCTCCTTGACGGCACGGCGGGAGGCCGTGGCGTTTGCCGGACGGTTGCGGCGGTGGGCTGGCGACTGCGATGAGACGGAGGGCGGTACGCGGTCGGCTGGAGCGCTGGACGCCTTCGTCGCGGTCGGGCCGCCGTCGTGCTGGCGTGAGTGTGTATCGATGTGCCCGTGTGCGGCCTTCTTCGGGCGCGGTGGCCGATCGGCTCAGGGGCAGGGGGTGCGGAAGGTTTTGCGGTAGGTGGTGGGGGATGTGCGCATCTGGCGGGTGAAGTGGTGGCGGTAGGTGGTGGGGGAGTCGAAGCCGACGGCGGAGGCGATCTCCTCGATCGTGGCCTCCGTGGTCTCCAGGAGGGGGAGGCTCGCGCGGACGCGGTGGGTGAGGAGCCAGCGGATCGGGGTGGTGCCGGTGGTGCGGGCGAAGGTGCGCAGGTAGGTGCGCTCCGACATGTGGGCCACTCCGGCGAGGGTGGCGACGGTGATGGGTTCGGCGAGGTGTTCCAGGGCCCAGTCCATGCTGCGGACCACGCCGCCGTCCTGCGGGGGTGTCAGGACGGCCGTCTCGATGTACTGGGCCTGGCCGCCGTCGCGGTGGGGCTGGGTGACGAGGCGGCGGGCGACGGTGTTGGCCAGTTCGGTGCCGTGGTCCTCGCGGAGCAGGTACAGGCACAGGTCCAGGCCGGCGGCGCTGCCCGCGCTGGTGAGGATGTCGCCCTCGTCGATGTAGAGCGGTGCCGGGTCCACCTGGACGTGGGGGAAGCGGGTCTGGAGGGCGTCGGCGTGCCGCCAGTGGGTCGTGGCGCGGCGGCCGTCGAGGAGGCCGGTGGCGGCGAGGGTGAAGGCGCCGGTGCAGGTGGAGACGAGCCGGGCGCCCCGGTGGTGTGCGCGGCGCAGGGCTTCGACGAGCCGGGGGGACGGCGGCCGGGCCGGGTCGGGGCAGCTCGGGACGATGACGGTCCCGGCGGAGGCCAGGGCGTCGAGGCCGTGCGGGGTCGTGAGCGCCGCGCCGCCGCCGAGGGGAAGGGGGCCGGGGGTCTCGACGCAGACGGTCAGCTCGTAGTGCGGTGCGATCAGGTCGTGCAGGTAGGTGCCGAATACCGCTCCGACGTTGCCGAGTTCGAAGGGAACGCTGCTGGGGGTGGCCAGGACGGAGACCGTGCGCCGGGGGGACATGGCGGAATCTTAGCGAAGGGTGGCATTAGCGCCACTGGTGTGCGGGTGCGGGGCCGCTGCATGCTCGGGGTGGCCGGTCGGCCGGGGCGGCCGGACGGGACGCGAGGAGGGGCTGTGCGGGCTTTGCTGCGGAGTGTGGCGCGGGTGCTGCGGGAGGTGGCGTACGGGATCGACGCCGCGAACGCCGTCCGGCACGGCGTGGAACCGTCGCGGCGCGGGGAGGACGCGTCGCAGCGGGAGGCCACGGCCCCGCCGGGCCGGGAGGCGCTGGGGGGAGAGGACGCGGTGCCGGAACGGGAGGCGCTGCGGGAACGGGACGCCCTGCGGGAGCTGGCCGAGTGGGTGGAGTCGGTGCACGGGGTTCGCACGGAGGACGAGGTCGCCTCGGCTCGGGCCCAGTGGGCCGCGCTGGCCGCCGGGCGGGAGCGGCGCCGGTGTGGGGCGGCGGAGACAGGCGGAACTCCGGACGCTGGCGGGGCGCCGGGCAGCGGGGTCCCGGGCGGCGGGACGGCGGATGGCGGCGGGATGCCGGACGCGGGCGGACCGGCGGCTCAGAGCCGGTAGGCCGTGCCCGTCGGGGTGGTGCCGCGGGTGTCGAGGAGGAGCTGCGCCTTGGCGGCGAGCCCCTGGAGGTCGTAGGTGCGGTGCGGCTGGAGGAGGACGGTGAGATCGGCCGCGGCGGCCGTGTCGTAGAGGCTGTCGGCGCGGGGGACGGGTCGTCCGGCGACGTGCCACTGCGGCACGTGCGGGTCGTGGTAGCTGAGCTGGGCGCCCAGTTCGAGGAGGCGGGTGGCGATCTCGCGGGCGGGGGACCCGGCCTCGTCGGCGAGGTCGGGTTTGTAGGTGACGCCGAGCAGCAGGACGCGGGCGCCGCGCGCTGACTTGCCGTGCTCGTTGAGCAGTGTCGTCGCGCGCTGGGTGACATAGCGGGGCATGCGGTCGTTGACCTCGCGCGCCAGTTCCACCAGGCGCAGCGGGTGGCCCTGGGTGCGGCTGCGGTAGGCCAGGTAGTTGGGGTCGATGGGGACGGCGTGGCCGCCGACGCCCGGCCCGGGGCGGAAGGGTTCGAAGCCGAACGGTTTGGTCTCGGCGCAGCGGATGACGTCCCACAGGTCGATGTCGAGGTCGTGGCAGAGGATGGCCATCTCGTTGGCCAGCGCGATGTTGACGTGCCGGTAGTTGGTCTCCAGCAGGTGCGTGGCCTCGGCCTCCCGCAGCCCGCGGGCGCGGACGACCTTGTCGGTGAGCCGGTTGTAGAACGCGGCGGCGGCCTCGGTGCAGGCGGGGGTGTGGCCGCCGATGACGCGCGGGACGGCGGCGAAGCGGAAGCCGCGGTTGCCGGGGTCGAGGCGGGCCGGGCAGCAGGCGAGGTGGAAGTCGCGGCCCGCGCGCAGGCCCGAGCCCTCTTCGAGGAGCGGCCGGACGCATTCCTCGGTGGTTCCCGGGTACACGGCCGACTCCACGATGACCGTCGTCCGGGGCCGCAGCCGTGTGGCGAGCGTGGTGGCGGCCTCCCGCACGGCGGTCAGGTCGAGTGCGCCGTCCTCGCCGAGCGGGGTGGGGGCGCAGATGAGGGCCGTGCGGACGCGGCCGAGCACGGCCGGGTCGCTGGCGGCCCGGAACCCGGCGGAGAGCATGCGGCGGATGTCGGCGGCGGCGAGCGTGCCGCCGCCCGGCTGGCGTCCGGCGGCGAGGTCGGCGACGGCGCGTGCGTCCGGGTCGTAGCCGATGGTCGAGATTCCGGCCGCCGTGGCGGCCTGTGCGGCGGGAAGGCCGAGGTGACCGAGACCGAGGACGGCGAGATCTGCGGGCATGCAGCGCACTTCCCTTCCCCACGTAAGACGATGGGTCGCCACGTCAGGTTAAGCGCATATATGACAGATATGGTGGATTGTGCGAGCTGTGGACAACGCGCGGGTCAGCGTCGGCACCTTGGGGGAGCATCGACGAGAAGGCCCCACGCGGGTGCGGCACCACGGGAGGCAGCGATGAGGACAGCGACACTGGGACCGGCCGAACGCACCGAGGCTCTCGCCCGGATGGCGGAACGGGAGCTGGACGTTCTCGTCGTGGGCGGCGGCGTCGTCGGCGCCGGGACGGTGCTGGACGCCGCGACGCGCGGCCTGAGCACCGGCATCGTCGAGGCACGGGACTGGTCGTCGGGCACCTCCAGCCGCTCCAGCAAGCTCATCCACGGCGGGCTGCGCTACCTGGAGATGCTCGACTTCGCCCTGGTGCGCGAGGCGCTGAAGGAACGCGGGCTGCTGCTGGGCCGTCTCGCACCGCACCTGGTCAAACCCGTGCCGTTCCTCTACCCGCTCCAGCACAGGGCGTGGGAGCGCTGGTACGCGGGCTCCGGCGTGGCGCTGTACGACGCGATGTCGGTCTCCTCCGGGCACGGGCGGGGACTGCCGCTGCACCGGCACCTGAGCCGCCGCAAGGCGCTGCGCGTCGCGCCGTGCCTGCGCAAGGACGCACTGGTGGGCGGCCTCCAGTACTACGACGCGCAGGTGGACGACGCCCGCTTCGTGACGGCGCTCGTGCGTACCGCCGCGTCCTACGGCGCCCACGCCGCCAACCGGGCCCGCGTCGTCGGCTTCCTGCGGGAGGGCGAACGGGTCGTGGGCGCGCGCGTCAGGGACGTGGAGGACGGCGGCGAGTACGAGGTGCGGGCCCGTCAGGTCATCAACGCCACCGGCGTGTGGACGGACGACACCCAGTCGCTCATCGCCGAACGCGGCCAGTTCCACGTCCGGGCGTCCAAGGGCATCCACCTCGTCGTCCCCCGGGACCGGGTGAACTCCTCGACGGGCCTGATCCTGCGCACGGAGAAGAGCGTGCTGTTCGTCATCCCCTGGGGGCGGCACTGGATCATCGGCACGACGGACACCGGCTGGAACCTGGACAAGGCCCACCCGGCCGCGTCCAGCGCCGACATCGACTACCTCCTGGAACACGTCAACACCGTGCTCTCCACGCCGCTCACCCGGGACGACGTCGAAGGGGTGTACGCGGGGCTGCGTCCGCTGCTGGCCGGGGAGTCGGACGCGACGAGCAAGCTCTCGCGGGAGCACACCGTGGCCCACCCGGTGCCGGGGCTCGTCGTCGTGGCGGGCGGCAAGTACACGACGTACCGGGTCATGGCCAAGGACGCCGTGGACGAGGCCGTGCGCGCGCTCGACCACCGTGTCGCGGAGTGCTGCACGGAGGAGGTGCCGCTCGCCGGGGCGGAGGGCTACCACGCGCTGTGGAACGCGCGGGCCCGCGTCGCCGCGCGCACCGGCCTGCACGTGGCCCGCGTCGAACACCTGCTGAACCGGCACGGAACGCTGACGGACGAGGTGCTGGACATCATCGCGGCCGACCCCCGGCTCGGTGAACCGCTGCCCGCCGCCGACGACTACCTCAAGGCCGAGATCGTCTACGCCTGTTCACACGAGGGCGCACGGCACCTGGACGACGTGCTGACCCGCAGGACGCGCATCGCCATCGAGACGTTCGACCGGGGCACGCGCAGCGCCCGCGAGTGCGCCGGACTGATGGCCGGGGTGCTCGGCTGGGACGCGGAGCAGACGGCGCGCGAGGTCGCGCACTACGAGAAGCGGGTCGAGGCCGAACGGGAGTCGCAGCTCCAGCCGGACGACCACACGGCGGACGCCGCGCGCCTGGGCGCACCCGAGATCGTCACAAGCTGACGCGTACCGCCTGCCGCCCCTCCGCGGATCGGGGCTGTGCCGCCCGGCCCCGGCCCATGGGTGACAATGGGGCGACTGCTGGGCGGGCTGATCGCGAGGGGAAGCATGGGCGAGAACGGCGACACGACGGCCAATGCCGATGCCGCCACCGACGGCGAGAAGGGTACGGGCAGGGATGACGCCGTGAGCCCCGGTCCGGCGCAGTCCGGCGGCGCGGCGGACGGCGCGGCCACCGGCCGCCCCACGCGGGGCGGTTCGGGGCGGCGCGGCCCGGCGGGGAGCGGTCCGGCGAAGGCCGGGTCCGCGAAGGGTGACGCGGCGGAGGGCGAGGGCGACGCGGGCGACGCGGCGAAGACCGCCTCCGCCGCTGGTGCTGACGCGGCGAAGGCTGACGCAGCGAAGGCTGACGCGGCGAAGGGCGACGTGAGCGACGGCGGGCGAGCGAAGGCCGACGGCCCTGACGCTGACGCCGCGAAGGGCGGCGAGCCCCGGGCCGAGGCGGCCCGGGCCGAGGCGCCCAAGGGCGACACCCCCAAGGCGGACACCCCCAAGAGCGGTGCGCCCCGGACCGCGTCCGGGAAGGGGCACGGCGAGGACGGCGCCGCCAGGGCCGGTGCCGCCGCGTCACCGGCCGCCGCCAAGGGGCGGGAGACGGGCCGGCTGCTCGCCGGGCGGTACCGGCTCGGCGCCATCCAGGGCCGTGGCGGCATGGGCACCGTGTGGCGGGCCCGTGACGAGATCCTGGGCCGCACGGTCGCGGTGAAGGAGCTGCGCTTCCCCTCGGACATCGACGAGGAGGAGAAGCGCCGCCTCATCACCCGCACCCTGCGCGAGGCCAAGGCGATCGCCCGCATCCGCAGCGGCAGCGCGGTCACCGTCTTCGACGTCGTGGAGGAGGACGACCGGCCCTGGATCGTGATGGAGCTGGTCGAGGGCCGCTCGCTCGCCGACGCCATCCGCGAGGACGGCCCCGTCTCGCCGCGCCGGGCCGCCGAGATCGGGCTCGCGATCCTCGGCGTGCTGCGGGCCGCGCACCGCGAGGGTATCGTCCACCGCGACGTCAAGCCGTCCAACGTGCTCATCGAGGAGGACACCGGCCGCGTCGTCCTCACCGACTTCGGGATCGCCAAGGTCGAGGGCGACCCGTCCGTCACCTCCACCGGCATGCTCGTCGGCGCACCCTCCTACATCTCGCCCGAACGCGCCCGCGGCCAGCTCCCCGGTCCGCCCGCCGACATGTGGTCGCTGGGCGGCCTGCTGTACGCGGCCGTCGAGGGCCACCCCCCGTACGACAAGGGGTCGGCGATCGCCACGCTGACCGCCGTCATGACCGATCCGCTGGAGCCGCCGCAGCGTGCGGGGGAGCTGGAGGAGGTCATCTACGGGCTGCTCGTGAAGGACCCGGTCAAGCGGCTGGACGACGCCGGCGCCCGGGTGCTCATGCAGGCCGTCCTCGACGCGCCGGACGAGAAGGACCTGGCACCGCGGGGGGCGGCGACGTTCGCCATGCCGCTCCCGGCGGGTGACGCGGAGAGGAAGCCGGGGGACGCCTCCTCCGTCCCGCCGCGGCAGACGTCGGCGACGGCGGCGGGCGCCGCCGGGGCCGCGTCCGGGCCGGGCCAGCGGCCCGCCGCGGCCTTCGGGTCCCTGTCCCTCGGCCGGCGCGGGGACGCGCGGGACGACGGCGGGGAGGGCGAGCCGCAGAACACCCGGCAGACGGGGTTCGTCATCGCCGCCGTGGTCGTGCTGCTCGTGGGCGTGCTCGGTGCCATCCTGGCGTTCGCGCTCAACGGCGACGACGTCTCGGGCGGCAGCGGCAAGGACGACAGCGCGTCCGCGTCCGGCGGCACCGGCGGGCAGCAGGACGGCGACGGCAAGGACGGGGACGGCAAGGACGGCGGCGCTCCGAACGGCGAGAGCGGCGACGGCGGTGCCGGAGCCGAGGGCACGGGCGGCGGTGACGCCGCGCAGGGCGGCGCCGGGGACGGGCAGGACGGCTCGGACGGCGCGGGCGGCGACGACGCGGGCGGCGACGGCGGCGGCGATGAGCAGCCGGACGGCGGCGTGCCCGCGGGCTACGAGACGGTCTCCGACGACCTCTTCCACTTCTCCGTCGCCCTCCCCGAGGGCTGGTCGCGCGTGGAGATACGCGGTCAGAAGTCCGGCGGCCTCTACGCGGCCGACCTCGGCTCGGTCCCGTCCGTGCAGGTGGACTATTCCGACAGTCCCAAGAGTGATGCCCTCCTCGCCTGGCAGAAGCTGGAGGACGCCGTCCGGGGCACCTTCACCGACTACCGGCAGCTCAGCATGAAGCCGGTGGAGTGGCGCGACTACCCCACCGTGGCCGACTGGCAGTTCGAGCACACCCGCGGCGGCGAGCGCATGCGCTCGCTCAACCGGGGCTTCCGGGTGGACGACGGGCGCGGTCACGCCATCGTCGTCACCTGCAAGGCCGCCGAGTGGGACGGTGAGGAGTGCACGACGCTGCGCGAGACGGTCTTCGAGACGTTCCAGCCCGTCGACTGACCGTCAGCCGCCGCTCCGCCCGCCGGTCCGTCGGCCCCTCCGCCGCCCCCTCCGTCGGCCGGGTGGCGGCCGCCCGGCGCCCCACCGGCGTGCGACCGGCGCACGGTGATGTGCGCGGGCGCACGCAAGGCGGGGTGCACCGAGGTACCCCACGGCGCCCTGTTGGCACGTATCGTGATAGGCCGCAGACCGTACGCATCCGCAATCCGGCCGGGGCAGAACGGTTCTGACGGTTCCGCACACTGTGGGGAGGGGTCGTGGACGAGTTCGCGGGACGGCTGCTGGCGGATCGGTACCGCCTGCCCCAGACGCCCTCCGAGGAGTACGAGCTGCGGGAGTCGGTCGCGTACGACACGGCGAGCGGCCAGGACGTCGTGGTGCGGCAGGTGCCGCTCCCGGAGGTCGTGGACGCCGAGGTGCTGGGCGGCTCCGGCCTCGCGGGCTGGGCGGCCGGCCGCGCCACCCGGGAGCCCGCCGATCCGGGCGTGCGCCGTGCGGTGGAGGCGGCGCTCGCCGCCGCGCGGATACCCGACCACCCGCGCCTGGACCAGGTCTTCGACGTCTTCGTGGAGGACGACGGGCTGTGGGTCGTCAGCGAACTGGTCGCCGGACGCCCGCTCGACGCCGTCCTGGCCGACCGGCCGCTCACGCCGCACCGGGCCGCCGAGATCGCCGCCGACCTGCTGGCCGCGCTCAGCGCCGTGCACACGTACGGCTGGACGCACCGCAACATCACCGCCCGGTCCGTGCTGATCTGCGACGACGGCCGCGCCCTGCTCACCGGTCTCGCCTCGGGCGCGGCCGAGGAGGCGCTGTGCGGTTACGACCCGCTGCCGGCCGACGGGCCGGTGGCGTCCGGCGAACCGATGGCGCCCGACGGCCCGGTGGCGCCCCCGGAAGCCGGTCCGGCGGAAGGCGGAGCCCCGGGCTCCGGGCCTTCCGCGGTGCCGCCCGGAGCCCTGGGCGCGGAGGAACGGCGCTCCCTGCCCGGGCCGCGCGCGGACGGCGCACCGGAGCACCGGGAGGCGCGTGCGGAGCGGGAACCGGCTCCCCGGCACGGCCCGTGGGGCGGCGACAAACCGGGCCCTGCGGCGCGGGCGCCGCAGCTCCCGCCGCCCCCGCCGGAATACGCCTACGCGGGCGGGCACCGCGCGGGCCCCGTCCACGAGCACGGCACCGATCCGGCCTACGCCCACCTGTTCCGCCCGGACCGGGACGACGCTCCCGGCTACGACGTGCACGAGCACGAGGCGCACGGGCACGACACCCCTGGCTACGACGCCCCCGGTTACGACGAGGGGGCCTACGGGTACGGCGCCGCGTCCCACGGGTACGATGACGAAGGCCAGCCCGGCGCCGTGCCCGACGTGTGGGGCGACCCGGAGCCGGTCCCGCCGCCGCACGCGGAAGCGGAAGCAGCAGTGGTATCGGAGCCGGAGCCGGAGTCGGGCGAACGCTACCGGGGCCCGGCCACGTCGCTGGCCGCGGAACGCGCGCGGCAGGCCCGGATGACGATCGTCGGCGCGGTCACGGAGCGCTGGGCGCCCGAACAGGCGGGGCCCGTCTACGAGAACTGGCGGCTCGCGCCGCCGGTGGGTCCGTCCGCCGACCTGTGGGCGATCGGGGCGCTGCTCTTCCGCGCGGTGCAGGGCCACGCCCCCTACCCGGAGGACAGCGCCGCCGAGCTGGTGCAGCTCGTGTGCGCGGAACCGCCCGCCTACGCGGAGGAGTGCGGGCCGCTGCGTCCCGTCATCGAGTCGCTGCTGCGGCAGGACCCGACCGAGCGCCCGGAGTTCGAGGAGCTGGCGGGCTGGCTGCGTTCGCTGATCCGCTCCGCGCCCGAGCCGGAGGCGGGCCGCCGGGTCGTCACCGCGGCGCCTCCGCTGACCGCCGGGCGTACCGATCCGCGACGGCTGCCCATCCTGCGGCGGCGCGGCGAGCTGGTGCGGCGCAGGCGGGCCGAGAAGCGTCCGGTTCCGGCCGACCGGACGCGCCACCGCAAGGCCCGGTCCAACCGCTCCGGCAGCCCGCGCCGGCTGGGCGCGATGCTGGTCGGGCTGGTGCTGGTGGGCCTGGTGACGGCCATCGTCGTGGCGGTGCTCGCCATGCCGCCCGCCGATCCGGCCGACCCCAACCGGCGGGGCTCCGTCGGGGAGGCGCCCGTCGACCCGGACCCGGCGGACTCGCGGGCCGACGGCGACGCCCCGACCGGCCAACCGGAGCAGGGGCAGGAACCGGACCAGGACCAGGAACCGGAGCAGGACGAGGAGCGGACCGGGAAGCCGGGCACCCAGACGCCGCAGTCGGGCGAGCCGGGCCCGGCGGCACCGGACGGCTACGAGACGCGCCGCGACCCGGCCGGTTTCCACATCGCGGTGCCCGAGGGCTGGGCGCGCGGTCAGGGCAGCGCCGGGCAGGTCCGCTTCAGCCAGGGCGGCCTCCAGCTGATCGTCGTCCCCGGGCGGGACGGGACCAGCCGGTACGGCGCCGACCCGCGCGAGTACCAGTTGGCCGGTGAGCCGGAGCTGGCCGACTACCGGGACGCCACCGGCTGGAAGACGGTCAGCGGGGTGCGCAGCATCACCGTCGGTGAGACAGCGATGGCGGAGGGCGAGTTCGTCTGGGAGTCCGGCGGTGAGCGGACGCTGATCCGCAACCGGGCGGTGCTGCTCGGGTCGAAGTACCACGTGGTGCTGGTCCGCGGTCCCGAGGACCGGCGCACGGAGATCGACGAGCACTTCTCGCAGGTCGTGGACACCTACCGCCCGACGGGCTGACCAGGCGAAGGAGCGGCGTCCGGAAGCGGAAGGGGAATTCGCGCCAGTGTCCGCTGGCACAATTATGTAAATATGGTTACCGGCGGGTACCGCAAGGCGGCGGTGCGGGCTTACGCTCCCCCCTATGACGGACTCCCAGCACAGGAACGCGGTCGCCGCCACGCCCGTCGGCGCCCGCCGCGCCGCCGACGTCGTCACCCCCGACCTGCTCGCCCGGCTGACCCGCGACGTGCCCGGCACCGGGCGCACGGCGTGCCACGCCCCGCTCACCGGGGAGCGGCTGGCCGAGCTGCCGGAGTCCGCGCCCGAGGACGTCACCGCCGCCTACGAGCGCGCCCGCGCCGCCCACCACGCGTGGGCCGCCCGCCCGGCACGGGAGCGGGCCGCCGTCCTGCTGCGGTTCCACGACCTCGTCCTGCGCCGCCAGGCCGAGGTCCTGGACCTCATCCAGCTGGAGACCGGCAAGGCACGCCTCCACGCGCACGAGGAGGTGCTCGCCGTCTGCCTCGCCGCCCGGCACTACGGCCGCAAGGCGCCCGGCTACCTCGCCCCCAAGCGCCGCCAGGGCGCCGTCCCCGGGCTCACCCGCACCCGCGAGCTGCGCCAGCCGCGCGGCGTCATCGGGATGATCTCGCCCTGGAACTACCCGTTCGAGCTGAGCGTGGGCGACGCGCTGCCCGCCTTCGCCGCGGGCAACGCCGTCCTGATGAAGCCCGACACCGAGACCGCGCTGACCGCCCTGTGGGCGCGTGACGTGCTCATCGAGGCAGGGCTGCCCGCCGACGTGTGGCAGATCGTCATCGGCGAGGGCCCGGTCATCGGCGCCTCCGTCGTCGACCACGGCGACTACCTCTCGTTCACCGGTTCCTCCGCCACCGGCCGCCAGGTCGCCCAGCGCGCCGCCGCCCGGCTGGTGGGCTGCTCGCTCGAACTCGGCGGCAAGAACCCGATGATCGTGCTCCCGGACGCCGACCTCGACAAGGCCGCCGCCGGAGCCGTCCGCGCCTGCTTCTCCTCCGCCGGGCAGCTGTGCATATCCATCGAGCGGCTGTACGTGCACGCCTCGGTGGCCGACGCCTTCCTGGAGCGCTTCGTCGCCCGCACGAGGGCCATGCGGCTGGGTGCCTCACTCGCCTACGGCGCCGACATGGGCTCGCTCGTCTCGGAGAACCAGCTCAGGATCGTCACGCGGCACGTGGAGGAGGCCGTCGCCAAGGGCGCCACCGTGCTCGCCGGCGGCCAGGCCCGCCCCGACATCGGGCCGCTGTTCTACGAACCGACCATCCTCGACGGCGTCGAGCCGCCCATGGCCGTCTGCACCGAGGAGACGTTCGGCCCCGTCGTCTCCGTCTACCGCTTCTTTGACCCGGACGAGGCGGTGACGATGGCCAACGCCACCCCGTACGGCCTCAACTCCAGCGTCTGGTCCGGCAGCGCCCGCACCGCGCGGGCCGTCGCCGCCCGCCTGCGCACCGGCACCGTCAACATCAACGAGGGGTACGCCTCCGCCTACGGGAGCGTGCAGGCGCCGATGGGCGGCATGGGGGAGTCCGGCATCGGACGGCGGCACGGCTCCGAGGGCATCCTCAAGTACACCGAGGCCCAGACGGTGGCCGAGCAGCGGCTGCTGCCCATGGCGCCGTCCTTCGGCATGAGCGACGAGCAGTACGCCGCCCTCATGTCCCGCTCCCTGAGGGCACTCAAGGCGTTCCGCTTCCGCTGACCGGCCGCCGAGGCGCTCCCCTTCCGCAACCGGAGGTCCCCGTGACACAGGACGAGTCCGTCCGCACCGCGCACGTTCCCGAGGGTTCGCCCGCCAACGACCACGCCTACGACTACGACGTCATCGTCGTCGGGTCCGGCTTCGGCGGGTCCGTCTCCGCGCTGCGGCTCACGGAGAAGGGCTACCGCGTCGGCGTGCTGGAGGCGGGCCGCCGCTTCACGCCCGACACGCTGCCGAAGACGTCCTGGGACGTGCGGAACTACCTGTGGGCGCCCGCGCTCGGCCTCTTCGGCATCCAGCGCATCCACCTGCTCAACAACGTCATGATCCTGGCAGGCGCCGGGGTGGGCGGCGGATCGCTCAACTACGCCAACACCCTCTACGTCCCGCCGCCCGCCTTCTTCCAGGACCGCCAGTGGGGGCACATCACCGACTGGCAGGACGAACTGAAGCCCTACTACGAGCAGGCCCGGCGCATGCTCGGCGTGCGGCTCAACCCGACGATGACGCCCTCCGACGTCCACCTCAAGGCCGCGGCCGAGAAGATGGGCGTCGGGGACACGTTCCACTTCGCCCCCGTCGGCGTCTTCTTCGGCGACGGCGAGGACGCCGACGGCCGCACCAAGGCGGCGCCCGGCGAGACCGTCCCCGACCCCTACTTCGGCGGGGCGGGCCCCGACCGCAAGGCGTGCACCGAATGCGGCTCGTGCATGACCGGCTGCCGCCACGGCGCGAAGAACACCCTCAACGAGAACTACCTCTACCTCGCGGAGAAGGCCGGGGCGACGGTCCACCCGCTGACGTCCGTGACCGCCGTGACGGAGGACGGCCGCGGCGGCTTCGAGGTCACCGTCCGGCCCACCGGCCGCCGCCGCGGGCGCACCCGCGTCCTGCGCGCCCGGCGCGTCGTCATCGCGGCCGGGACCTACGGCACCCAGACCCTGCTGCACCGCATGCGCGACGAGGGCCTGCTGCCCCGCCTCTCCACCCGCCTCGGCGAGCTGACGCGCACCAACTCCGAGGCACTGGTCGGCGCGCAGACCGTCAGTGGCCGCTACCGCAAGAAGTGGGGCAAGGACGCGACGCTCGACTTCACCCGCGGCGTCGCCATCACCTCGTCCATCCACCCCAACGAGTACACCCACATCGAACCGGTGCGGTACGGCAGGAAGTCCAACGCCATGGGCTTCCTGACGACGCTCCAGGCGCGGCACGGCTCGAAACTGCCGAGGCTGCTCGCCCACGCGCTGACCTGCCTGCGCCACCCGGTGCAGTTCGCGCACTCGCTGTCCAACTACCGCTGGTCGGAACGCGTCATCATCGGCCTCGTCATGCAGACGGCGGACAACTCGCTGACCACCTACCGCAAGGACAAGGGACTCGGCAAGGGCCTGCTGACGGCCCGGCAGGGCCACGGCGCCCCCAACCCGGTGCACATACCCGAGGGCGCGGAGGCCGCCCGGCTCCTGGCGGACGAGATCAAGGGCTTCCCCGGCTCCAACGTCGGCGAGGTCATGGGCACGCCACTGACCGCGCACTTCCTCGGCGGCTGCCCGATCGGCGCCGACGCGGAACAGGGCGTCATCGACCCCTACCACCGCCTCTACGGCCACCCCGGCATCACGGTGGTCGACGGCTCCGCCGTCTCCGCGAACCTCGGCGTCAACCCGTCCCTGACGATCACCGCCCAGGCGGAACGGGCCATGTCGCTGTGGCCGAACAACGGCGAGGCCGATCCCCGCCCCGAGCAGGGCGCCCCCTACGTCCGGCTCCCCGCCGTCCCGCCCCGCGAACCGGCGGTGCCCGAGGACGCCTTCGCCGCCCTGCGCCTGCCGGTGCTGCCCGTCCCCACGGTGCCGCCGAAGGGGTCCTGACGGCCCTCCGCCCGCCGACGGCCCGCACCGACCACGCGGAAGGGCCCGGCTCCGTCCGGAGCCGGGCCCTTCCGCACCGGTCACCGCCTCACGCGGTCACCGCGCCCGAGGCGTTCAGGCGGTGGCGTCGGCGCCGTTGCGACGACGCACGACGAACATGGCACCCGCGCCGAGCGCCACGGCCGCGGCACCGGCCAGCGCGAACATCGGCAGGTTCGAGTCCGAACCGGTCTGCGCCAGCTCGCCCTCGATCTTGCCGCCGATCTTGTCCTTCTCCGGCTTCTCGGCCGGGATCGGGGACTTGCCACCGGTCTGCGGCTTGCTGCCGTCGGTGTCGGTACCCGGCGCGACGATCTGGATCACCGCGGTGGTGGCACCGTCGGCGACGCAGTTGAGGTCGCTGTCGAGGTACGCACCGGCGCCGATGGTCAGGCCGGCGCCGACGGGCGCGTTCTTCTTGGCGTTGATGCGCAGCGGAACGTCGGCCGCGTCCCCGCTGCCGAGAACACCGGCGGCCACGTAACCGACGGAGTAGCCCTCGCCGTCCGTGACCGTCTCCCACTTGCCGGTCTCGGAGTTCTTCACCTGGAGCTGGACCTGGTCGGCGGCGAAGGCGTTCTCCGCCTCCGCGTCGTTCGGCCCGACACCCGCGTACAGCACGACGTCGGTCAGGTCGGTGTCCGACGGGTTCTTCACGCGCAGCGTGAAGTCGTGCCAGCCGCTGCCCGCGACGATCTTGCCGGGCAGGCCGACGATCGAGGGGACGAGCTTGGACTCGTAGTCCGCGTCGTCGTCCAGGCACCAGCCGGGCTCGGTCGGCTCCTCGGTGGGCTCGTCCGTGGGCTCCTCGGTGGGCTCCTCGGTGGGCTCGTCCGTCGGCTCCTCCGTGGGCTCGCCAGTGGGCTCCTCGGTCGGCTCCTCGGTGGGCTCGTCCGTGGGCTCCTCGGTGGGCTCCTCGGTCGGCTCCTCCGTGGGCTCCTCGGTCGGGTCCTCCGTGGCCTCGTCCGTCGCCTCGTCGCCCGGCTGCTCCGTCGTGGCGGTGGACGCCTCCGGTGCGGGGCTCTCCGTCGCGTAGGCGGCCGGGGCCGCGAGCAGCGCGGCGGGGGCGATGACAGCCGTGGCGGCGGCAGCCGCAACTGCACGGCGAATACGCATGAATGACCTCTTCGTGGTCGTCGTTCGCAAAAACAAGCGTCAGTGGTGCCGGCGCGCAGCCCGTGCCGCGCTGGCTCGGCACGGCGACAGTAAGCCCGGAATAAACGGCCTGTCAGCACGTGTTCTCCAGGGAAAACCGCCCTCCGCAACGCCACGCACGGGGCAAAACGGACGCACGCCCCCAGTTGCCCACGGCCACCGGATTTCTCTGTGTGCTATCTCACAGCGTCACTGAGCGTGGGCGTTGTCCGACCGTTACCGTCACCGGTGCAACCTTTCCCGCGCCGCGTTCGTCCCCCGCCGGTCGGCCGGGTATCCGCGCCACACGGCCGCCACGCACGCCCGCGAGGCCGGGGCGCGTGGCTCCGCGCACCGCGGCGGCAGGGCGGAGGACGGCACCCGGAACGTACCCGGCCCCGCCCTGCCCGGCCCGCGCCGCACGGCCCCGGGCCGGGGCGGACGCATGGCCGGGCGGGCGGGGGATACCTGAAGTGCGGCGGACGTGAACGAGCAGTGGGAGGTCGAGCCGGTGGGCGGTGTGCGGCGGGAGGTGCTGGCGCAGGGGCGGATCGCGCGGGCGGGTCAGTGGGTGGGCCGGGCGGTCGGCTCGGACTCCTCCGAGCGGCACACCGTGCTGCTCATCGGGAAGAGCGCGCTGGCGGCCTGCGCGGCCTGGGTGCTGGCCTACAACGTGCTGGGCGCCCGGTCCCCGGCGTTCGCGCCGTTTTCGGCGGTGCTGATGATGCAGGTCACCGTCTACCAGTCGGTGTGGCAGTCGCTGCGGTACGTCGCCGCGGTGACGGTCGGCGTGGCGGTGCAGGGGGCGCTCGGCTTCCTCGCCGGGCCGGACCTGCTGACGTTCGCGCTGGTCGCCGTCGTCGCGCTGGCCATCGGCAGGTGGCGGGCCCTGGGCACGCAGGGGACGCAGGTGGCGACGGCGGCGTTCTTCGCCTTCTCCACCTACGTCGCCGCCGTCGGCACGGAGCAGCGACTGCGGGAACTGGGCCAGATCGTCGTGCTGGTCCTCATCGGCTGCGGGGTCGGGGTGCTGGTGAACCTCCTCGTCCTGCCGCCGATGCGCTACCGCAGCGCCGAGCACGGGGTGCGCACGCTCGCGCAGAACATCGACGCGCTGCTCGGCGACATGGCCCCCGCGCTGTACGAGGGGGCACTGGACCGCGAGCGCACCGGGCACTGGCGCGGCCGGGCGCAGCGGCTCCAGTCGCTGGTGAACCAGGCCCGCAGCGCGGTGGCCGTCGCCGAGGAGAGCGTGTACTACAATCCGCGCCGCCTGCTGCCCGGCCACGGGGGCCACACCACCTTCGAGGGGTACGAGGCCGTGGTGGACGCGCTGGGCCGGACGGCGCGGCAGCTCGGCTCCGTCAGCCGCAGCCTGGAGTACTGGCCGGAGGAGGACGGGACGGGCGAGGAGCGCGCGTTCCTGCGGGACTACGGCGCGTTCCTCGACGCGGCGGGCCGCATCGCGCACCTGCTGGGCGAGGTGGACGAGACCCGGCTCCCGGAACAGGCGCGTCACCTGTGCGAACGGGCCGATGAGGCGCTGGAGGTGCGGAAGCGGCTCGCGGGGCACACCTCCCTGCCGCTGGGGGACCCCTCGCTGCCGTACGGGACGCTGCTCGTGGACGCCGCCCGCCTGATGGACGACCTCCAGCACACCGCCGACGTCCTCCAGCGGTACGTGGAGCGGGCGGCCCGGGCGGCCGGCGACGGAGGCGCCCAGCGTCGCTAGGGTCGTCCGCATGAGGAGAACCGGGGTCGTGGCGGTGCCGTTGCTGGGGCTGCTCGTCGCGTGCGGCGGCGGGCAGGCGGACGGCAGGGCGGGGCCACGCCCCTCCCCGGAGCCCACCGCGCCCGCCGCCGCGGCGGCGGAGGCCGCGGTCGGGCGGGAGGAGCTGGAGGCGGCGGCGTTCGAAGCGGGGACGCGGGTCGGCGGGTTCGCCGTCAGCGCGTTCGCGCTGGACGGGCCGAGCTACGACGAGCTGGAGTACCGGGCGGACCGGGCCGTGTGCCAGCCGCTGGTGAGCCTCGCGCCGGGCGCCACTGAAACGGACCCGGGGGCGACCGTGAACCGCCGGGTGGAACTGGGCGACGGCGTCATGGCGCCGAAGGTGGACGTGCAGCTCCGGTCGTACCCGGAGGGCGGCGCGGAAGCGGTGCTCGCGGCCCTGCGGACGGCGGGCACCGCGTGCGGGGACGGGTTCACCGAGGACCGGACGCTGGCCCGCGCGCCCGTCCTGGCCGTGACCGGGGCGGCGGCGCCGGACGCGGGCGACGAGTCGGTCGCCTTCCGGCTGGAGGTGCGGGACGTCAAGGACCCGGACACCGTCTTCACCGAGTACCTGACCGTCGTGCGCGTCGGGACGGTGACGGCCGCGTTCCGCCTCGAACCGCTTGACGAGGAGGACCACGGGCGGGTGCCGGACGTCGTGGTGGCGGAGCAGCTCGGCCGCCTCACCGGCTAGCCGCCGCGTCCGCGCCGCGCGTTCGCCGCCGCGACCGGCCCCCGGCGTCCCGGGGGCCGACCGCGCGATGCCCTGCCGTGAAGGCAGAGAGGTGTGACCGGGCTGCTGTCCCCTGCTGTCCGGCCACCGCTCCGGGCGTGGTCCCACGACGCGCCGCCCTCACCGGTCTCGGCCGGGCGGGCGCCTCACGCACCGGAACATTCCTACCAACGACGCCCGCGTCCGCCGGTCACGCACCGTACGGGTGACGTGCCCCCCGGGACAGTTCCAGCAGGGTCATGGCCAGCGTCGTGCCGTGTCCGCCCAGCTCGGCGCGGAAGCGGGCCAGGACCTCCATCTCGCGGGACAGGTGCACCCGCCGCCCGCCGGCCGTGATACGGGCCTCCTGGATGCGGGCCGAGACGGCCATGCGCGAGCGGACGAGCGCGATGATCCGCTCGTCGAGGCCGTCGATCTCGGCACGCAACGCGGCGATCAGCGCGTCGGCGTCCGCGGGCGCGGCGGCGTCCGCGGGTGCGGCCTGCGGCGGCGCGGCATCCGCGGAGGCGGCGGTGCGTGCGGTGGCGGCAGCGCGTGCGGTGGTCCCGTCGGCGGGGGTGCCGGGGCGGTCGTGCGGGGTGAGCGTGGTCACGGGGGCTCCTCGGGTTCGCGGGCCCCGGTCCGCCGCCAGGCCCGGCGGGCGGCGGAAACGAACAGGCGCCCCGGACCTGATGGCCCGGGGCGCCTGGTGAAGTCGGTGTCGTCCGCTCAAGCAGCGCGACGGTCGACCTGACGGCAGCCGGACGGGCCGGTGCCATAGGTAAACCAGAACGCGGTGTGCGTGGACATGCGCCCAGTATGCCACCGGCCCCCGCGCGCAAGCCCACGGCGTCGGGCCGGAAGGCGGGGGCCGGGGGCGGCGGCCGGGCCGCGGGCGGGGCGTCCCGGCGCCGGTAGGATGGAGGGACTCCTCCCGCTCCACCGCCGAAAGGCCCTCTCGTGGCTGCAACGCCCACCCCCGCCGACGTCGTCCTCGTCGTCGACTTCGGCGCCCAGTACGCCCAGCTCATCGCCCGCCGGGTGCGCGAGGCACGGGTCTACAGCGAGGTCGTCCCCTCCACCATGCCGGTGGCGGAGATGCTCGCGAAGAACCCGGCGGCGATCATCCTCTCCGGCGGCCCCTCGTCCGTGTACGAGGAGGGCGCCCCGCGGCTGGACCGGGCGCTGTTCGAGGCGGGCGTGCCCGTCTTCGGCATGTGCTACGGCTTCCAGCTCATGGCCGAGGTGCTCGGCGGCCGCGTGGACAACACCGGCGCCCGCGAGTACGGGCGGACGGACCTCACGGTCACCCGTTCCGGCTCCACGCTGTTCGAGGGCACCCCGGACGAGCAGAGCGTGTGGATGTCGCACGGCGACGCCTGCTCGGCGGCGCCCGAGGGCTTCACGGTGACGGCCGCCACGGGCGTCGTCCCGGTGGCCGCTTTCGAGAACGACGAGCGGAGGCTGTACGGCGTCCAGTACCACCCGGAGGTCATGCACACCACGCACGGGCAGCAGGTGCTGGAGCACTTCCTGTACCGGGGCGCGGGCCTCGCGCCGACGTGGACGGCGGGCAGCATCGTGGAGGAGCAGGTCGCCGCGATCCGCGCACAGGTCGGGGACAAGCGGGCGATCTGCGGCCTGTCCGGCGGCGTGGACTCGGCGGTGGCCGCCGCCCTCGTCCAGCGGGCCGTCGGCGAGCAGCTCACCTGCGTCTACGTCGACCACGGCCTGATGCGCAAGGGCGAGACGGAGCAGGTGGAGAAGGACTTCGTCGCCGCGACGGGCGTGCAGCTGAAGGTCGTGGACGCCGAGAAGCGGTTCCTGGACGCGCTGGCCGGGGTCAGCGACCCGGAGCAGAAGCGCAAGATCATCGGCCGGGAGTTCATCCGCGTCTTCGAGCAGGCCCAGGCCGAGCTGGTCGCGGAGGCCGGCGCGGAGGGCGCGGAGGTCGCGTTCCTGGTGCAGGGCACGCTCTACCCGGACGTCGTGGAGTCCGGCGGTGGCACCGGCACCGCGAACATCAAGTCGCACCACAACGTGGGCGGGCTCCCGGAGGACCTGGAGTTCGAGCTGGTCGAGCCGCTGCGCCAGCTGTTCAAGGACGAGGTCCGCATGGTGGGCCAGGAACTGGGCCTGCCCGAGGAGATCGTCCAGCGCCAGCCGTTCCCCGGCCCCGGGCTCGGCATCCGCATCGTCGGCGAGGTGACGAAGGAGCGGCTGGACCTGCTGCGCGAGGCCGACGCCATCGCCCGCGAGGAGCTGACGGCCGCGGGCCTGGACCGCGACATCTGGCAGTGCCCGGTGGTGCTGCTGGCGGACGTCCGCTCCGTCGGCGTGCAGGGCGACGGCCGCACCTACGGCCACCCCGTCGTGCTGCGCCCGGTGTCGTCCGAGGACGCCATGACGGCGGACTGGACGCGGCTCCCGTACGACGTGCTGGCGCGCGTCTCCACCCGCATCACCAACGAGGTGGCCGACGTGAACCGCGTCGTGCTGGACGTCACCAGCAAGCCCCCGGGCACGATCGAGTGGGAGTGACGCCGCGCACGCCCGCCCCGTAGCCGCCGGACGTCAAACGCCGCCGCCACCGCCCACCCGTGTGAGCGGTGGCGCGGTGTTCTCCGGACGCTACTGTGGACGCACGGCCGAGAATCCCGTCCATGGGAGGAACCATGACCGCCGAGCCCACCACCTCGTGGCCCGTGCCGCCGCCTGACGGTTACACCGTGGACGACCTGCTGACGTTGCCCGACCTCCCGCCGCACACCGAGCTGATCGACGGGAGCCTGGTCTTCGTGAGCCCGCAGCGCAGTTTTCACACGCTGGCGATGTACCTCCTGGAGAGCGGGCTGCGGAGTACCGTGCCGGAGACGTTGCGCGTGCGGCGGGAGATGACGGTTGTCATCGACAGGCGGCAGGGTCCGGAACCGGATCTCTGCGTCGTGCGCGCGGCGGCGGTCGCCACCGGGGAGGAGACCTTCTACCGCGCGCAGGACACCGTCCTGGCCGTCGAGGTGGTGTCGCCCGACTCCGAGCGGCGGGACCGCGACCGCAAGCCGCAGCTGTACGCCCAGGCGGGCGTGCGGCACTTCTGGCTGGTGGAGCGGGCGCGGGACGGCGGACGGCCGGTGGTGTACGTGTACGAGCTGGAACCGGCCACCGCGACGTACGTGCCCACCGGAATCCACCACGACCGGCTGAAGCTCACCGTGCCCTTCGACATCGACATCGACCTGACCGCCATCGACCGCCTGTAGCCGTCACCGGCGTGCGCCTTCGCGCGCGCCGTACTGCCGCTCGCGCCGCACCGCCGCTCAGGCCGTGCCGATCGCCTGCGGGTAGCGGAAGCCGCCGTCCGGGTCGCAGCGGCGCTTGACCTCGGTCAGCCGCCGGTAGTTGGCGCCGTAGTAGGCGGTGGGCCAGTCCGCGAGGCCGGGGTCGGGGAAGTTGACGTAGGCGGCCGTGGTGCCCAGGCGCAGGACGTCACGGCGGGTGGCGGGTGGCGGGTGGCGGGTGGCGGGCGGCACGGTGGACACGGGCGGCTCCCTGGGACGGCTCGTCCGGCACCGCGTCGTGTCGGCACCGAGCGCAGTCCTGCACCGCCGCCCGTCGCCCACCGGGCATGGTCAGCCGTACGGGCGGCGGCCGCGTGCCGCCGCCCGGCTCAGGCGGTGTGCCCTACGGATGTCATGGACCCATGACAACGCGTCATTCTGCGCGAGCAGTTGTCCGGCGGTGCGCTCGACGAACACGCGGCAGTCGGGACGTCCTCCGCAAGACGGCGTGGGCGGAGCTGGACGTCTGAGCGCCCGGCGGGCGGAGGCGGCGTCAGACCAGGCGGCGGGCGGTGGCCCAGCGGGTGAGTTCGTGGCGGTTGGAGAGTTGCAGCTTGCGCAGGACCGCCGAGACGTGGGACTCCACCGTCTTGACGGAGATGAACAGCTGCTTGGCGATCTCCTTGTAGGCGTAGCCGCGCGCGATGAGCCGCAGCACCTCGCGTTCGCGCTGGGTGAGGCGGTCCATGTCCTCGTCCACCGGCGGGGCGTCGGAGGAGGCGAAGGCGTCCAGCACGAACCCGGCCAGCCGGGGCGAGAAGACCGCGTCGCCGTCCGCGACGCGGAAGACGGCGTTCACCAGGTCCGTGCCGGTGATCGTCTTGGTGACGTAGCCGCGGGCGCCGCCGCGGATGACCCCGATGACGTCCTCGGCGGCGTCGGAGACCGACAGCGCGAGGAAGCGCACCGGGCTGGTGGCCGCGCCCATCAAGGAGGCGCAGCGGCGCAGCACCTCCACACCGCCGCCGCCGGGCAGGTGCACGTCGAGCAGGACGACGTCGGGGCGCGTCGCGGTGATGACGGTGACGGCCTGGTCCACGTCACCGGCCTCGCCGACGACCTCCACACCCGTCGTCGCGGTCTCGCCGATCTCCGCCTGGACGCCCGCCCGGAACATGCGGTGGTCGTCCACCAGCACCACCCGTACCCGGCGCTCCGGCTCCTCGCTCGTGCCGCCGCTCATCACGCTTCCGCCCTCTCCGTCTCCAGCTCCACCTCGGTGCCCTCACCGGGCGCGGTACGGATGCGGGCCGTACCCCCGTTGCGCTCCATGCGGCCGATGATGGACTCACGCACGCCCATCCGGTCGGCGGGCACCGCGTCCAGGTCGAAGCCGGGGCCCCGGTCGCGTACGGAGACGAAGACCGTACGGCCCTCCACCTCCGCGAAGACCTGTACCGCGCCGCCCCCGCCACCGTACTTGGCGGCGTTGACCATCGCCTCGCGGGCGGCCTGGAGCAGGGCGGCCAGCCGGTCGTCGCAGGGGCAGTCGCCCACGCACACCACCTCCACCGGCACGCCGTGCGCGTCCTCGACCTCGGCGGCCGTCGCCTTGACGGCCGCCGCGAACGTCTCGGGCTTCTCGTCGTCCTCGGCCGCGCCCGCGCCCCGGTAGAGCCAGGCGCGCAGCTCCCGCTCCTGCGCGCGGGCGAGCCGCGCCACCTCGCGGGCGTTGTCGGCGTTGCGCTGGATCAGGGTCAGGGTGTGCAGCACCGAGTCGTGGACGTGGGCGGCGACCTCGGCCCGCTCCTGGGCCCGGATGCGCATCAGCCGCTCCTCGGACAGGTCCTGCGTCATGCGGACGAGGTAGGGGCCCGCCAGCAGCGCGATACCCACGAGCACCGCGAGCGACGCCTGGAGCACCGCACCGAGCTGCCGCCCGGAGCCCTGGATGACGACGAACCCCGTCACCCCGACGCCGACCAGCAGCACGCCCGCCGCGCTGCGCGCCAGCGGCAGCAGCCGGTGCCGTCTGCCGACCCTGCTCCAGTGCGCGCGCCGGGCGTTGTCCGCCTGCCGCCACACGACGGCCACGCCGACGCCCATGAGCAGCAGCGGCCACACGTAGGCGTTGGCGTAGCCGAACTGGAGGTTGTCGCCCGGCACGACGAGCGCGGTGACCAGGACGATGACGGCCAGGAGGTACCCCTTGCCCGGACGGCCACCCGGCCACCGCGCCCCGTCCCGGCGGCCCTCCGCCCGGACGGGCGGGGCCTCCACGCCGCCCGCCCCCAGCGGAACCACGAACCAGAACACCGCGTACAGCAGGGCGCCCAGGCCGCTGGTGAAGAACAGGACGACGAAGACGACCCGCACCCACAGGACGGGCAGCGCCAGGTGCCCGGCCAGGCCCCGCGCCACGCCGCCCAGCCACCGGCCCTCGGAGCTGCGGTACAGCTTGCGCAGGGACGGGGCGGCCTCGACGGGCGCGGACGCGGGCGGGGCGGTGGTCATGCTGCGATCGTCACACGCCGTGCCCGGGACCGGCATCAGGGTTGACCCCGACAGCGACCCGGAAGGCGAAGTTCAGGGTCGCCTCGGGGACCGACCCGGATGCCGGACGGGCCGCCGTCCGGTCAGGATGGGGGCATGACGAACGAGGAGCCCGCGGACGCCGGTCCGCACGGCGCGCGGGACGGCGGCGTCCGCACGGCGGACGGCGGCGCCCCGCGGGCGTCCGCCGATCCGGGGCCGCGGCACGCGGACGACGGCGGTCCGCGCGCCGCGCCGGCCGTGGGGCGGCTGGAGCGCCACCGGCGGCACAAGGTCGTCGCCGGGGTCTGCGGCGGCCTCGGCCGCCACTACGACGTGGACCCGGTGATCTTCCGCGTGCCCGTGGCGGTGCTGTCCGTCGTCGGCGGCCTCGGGCTGCTGCTCTACGGCTTCGCCTGGCTGCTGCTGCCGCCGGAGGGCGAGGAGGAGAACGAGGCCAGGCGGCTGCTGTCCGGCCGCGTCGAGGGGTCCTCGCTCGCGGCGGTGCTGTGCGCGCTGGCGGGCAGCGGGCTCCTGCTCGCCGCCCTCGGCAACGGCGGGCGCAGCGTCACCTTCTCGCTGATGGTGCTCGGCGCGGTGGGGGCGGGCGTCCACTGGTCCCAGCGCCGGCACGCCGCCGAGGCGCGGGAGTCCTCCGAACCCGCGCCGCACGCCCCGCCGGAGGCGCAGGCGCCACCCGTGCCGAGCACGCCGTCCTGGTGGCGGGAGCCGGTGTCCCGGGACACCGGGTACCTGTGGGGCCCGGCCGACGCCCCCCGCTTCGCCGCCCACCCCGCCGCACCGGCCGCGCAGGGCCCGCCGCCGCCCGCGCCGGTCGAGCAGGAGGCCGTGCCCGCGTGCCAGGGCAGGCGCCTCGGCTGGATCGTCCTGCCCACTGCCCTGGTCGCCGGGTGGCTGGGGACGGCGGCGGCCTGGAGCACCGGCTCGCTGTCCACCGCCCTCGTCACCGGGCTGAGCTGCGCACTCGCCGTGCTGGGGCTCGGGCTCGGCATCAGCGCCTTCGCGGGGCGGACCGGCGGCGGCACCATCGTGGCCGCCCTCCTCACCGCGGGCCTGCTGACCGGGGCGGCCGTGCTGCCACAGGACATCTCGACCTCCTGGACGGACCGGGCCTGGGCACCCGACGCGCCCGCCGACGTCCGGCCCGTCTACGAACTGGGCAACGGGGTGGCCCTGCTCGACCTGACGGGCGTGAACCTCGCCGAGGGGCAGACCCTGCGCAGCGGGGTGCGGGCCGGGGCCGCCGAGGTGCGGATCATCGTGCCGGAGAACACCACCGTCGCCCTGGAGCTGGACCTCAAGGCAGGCGGCTACCGGCTGCCGCCGGTGACGCCGAACCCCGAGGGAACCGGCCAGCAGGGCGGCGGCTTCCGCGTGGACGAACGGTTCACCCTCGCCCCGCGCGGCGACGCGGAACCCGGCGGCAGGCTGGAACTGCGCGTCGAACTGACGGTGGGCGAGACGGTCGTGGAACAGGCCGTCGTCGAACCCGCCGGGCCGCGGGCCGCCGGCGCGGAACAGGCAGCCCGGTGACCGGCCGCCGCCGGTTCGAACCGGCCCGGCTGGTGCTCGGCCTGACGCTGCTGGGGCTCGCCGCGCTGCACCTGCTGCGCGCGCACGGGCCGCTGGCCGACGCGTCCGCGCCGCTGCTGGGGCTGCTGCTGCCGGGCGCGCTCGCGCTGGCCGCGCTCACCGCCGTCGTCACGCACCTGGTACGCCGCCGCCCCCGCCACCGCCCCCTCGACCGCTGACGCCCCGCTGCGGGGTGGTGTTCAGGCTTCGGATTCCGCCGGTTCGTCGTCGGCGGTGAACGCCGCCGTCCACAGGGGGAGCAGCCAGTGCGTCGCCAGCAGGGCGGCGAGGGTGCTGCCGACGCCCCACACCGGTACGCCGCCGGCCTGGTGCCAGACGTACAGGCCGGGCAGCGCCAGTGCGATCAGCAGGAGCTGCGTCCGGTGCGCCGCCGTGTGCACGCGTCCGCGTTCCGCGAGCTGCCGCTCGTCCAGGGCCCGGGACCGCAGTTCCAGCAGTCCCCGCGTGGCGAGGTTGAGCATGCCGGTGCACAGGCACCACAGCAGCGTCAGGCCCGCTATGGCCGCGACCCACCACAGTGAGGAGGAGCGGAACAGCGCGAGGTGGGCGGCCCCCAGGGCCACGGTCAGCGCGACGTGGACGAGGACGGTGGCCCGGCGCCGGGGCCGGGTGGCGCACCACTCCCGGGCGCGCGCGTCGTTCATCCTGCTGAGCATCCGGCGGTCGTAGGGGGTCAGCTGCGTGGTCATGTCGTCCTCCTGTACACCTCGTCCGTGAGCGGCGTGAAGGCCTCCAGCGAGAAGAGCGCCTCGACGGGCAGCCCGAAGTACGCGGCGATGCGCAACGCGAGGTCGAGGCTCGGGTTGTACTGGCCGCGCTCGATGTAGCCGATCGTCTGGTAGTGCGCTCCGACGGCCTCGGCGAGTGTCTGGCGGGACACCTTCCGCTCCGCCCGCACCACCGACAGTCTGTTGTGCACCTGCTCGCTCATGTATAAGAACTACTACATTCTCGCGCACTCTGGCAACGGGCGGGTGCGGGTGCGGGCTCAGGCCGGGCGGGTGGCGGCCGCGAAGGGGAGGACGGTGAGGGGGTCGAGGCGGACGGGGGAGCCCGGGCGGGGCGCGTGGATCATGTGCCCGCCGCCGACGTAGAGGCCGACGTGGCTCAGCTCCTCGGTGAAGAACACGAGGTCGCCGAGGGCCAGTGCCTCGCGGGGGACGCGCCGTCCGGCGTCCGCCTGGGTGTACGTGGTGCGGGGGAGCGCTATGCCCGCGGCCCGCCAGGCGGCCTGCGTGAGCCCCGAGCAGTCGAACGCGTCGGGGCCCGTCGCGCCCCAGGCGTAGGGCCTGCCGAGCGCGGAACGGGCGTAGGCGACGGCCTGTGCCGCCCGCGCGCCCGGTACGTCGTCCCGGTCCTGGCCGGTGCCGTCCGGCCGGGGGAGGCGGGCGAGGAGGGCGCGGGCCTCGGTGAGCCTGCCGTGCGTGGTCCGCTGGTACGCCGCCGCCCACTGTTCGGCGGCGCGCAGCGCGTCGTCGGCCCGTGCCCCGGCCCGCGCCGCTCGCGCACCGGTCCGGGTGCGCAGCCGGACGCCCTGCCGGAGCAGCACGCCCAGCTGCCCGGGTATCAGCGGTGACCGGGCACCGGACCGACCGGAGGACGCGGACGCCGAGCGGCCGAGCCCGTTGCGGGCGGCCGGGGCGGCCGGGCCCGCCGGGGCGGTGGCGGGGGACGGGGCCGGAGGGCCGGGCGGGGGGCTGCCGGGGCCTGGGTGTGCTGCCATGGGCCGTGACGTTAGGGCGGGCCCCGCCCCTGCCCGCCCCTCTTGACCGCCACTGACCGCATCCGACCGTTCCGGGCCATGCCGGAACCGGTAGGGGTGGGATCGCAACCCGTCGTGCCCGGTTTCCGTCCGGAACCGACGACGTCGCGGAACCCGGCCACCGGAGGGCGCCGGGCGTCTCGCTACGCTCCGGTCATGGACGTCCTCATCAACCTCTTCGTCGCGCTGCACGTCATCGGTATCGCCGCGCTGCTCGGCGGCTTCCTCTACCAGATGAAGGCCATGGGCACGGGCACCGCGCGCATGCTGCCGGGCATGCTGCACGGCGCCCTGACCATGCTCGTCACCGGCCTGGCGCTCGTCGGGCTGAACCAGGCGGACGGCAACACCGTCAACAACGTCAAGATCGGCATCAAGCTCACCGTCCTGGTGGCCATCCTCGTCCTCGTCTACGTCAAGCGGGACGACGAGGCCGTGTCCCCGCCCGTCCTGGGCGCGGTCGGCGGGCTGACCGTGCTGAACATCGGCCTCGCCACGCTGTGGACGTGACGGCCGGATTCAGGGGCGCTGCTCGCGGCGGCGCAGCTCCCGGCGGTTCGGGTAGCGGATCTTCACGTCCCCCAGCGCCGCCGAGCCGGTGATCTCCAGGACGGGCGTGCCCGGTGCCGACGCGTCGGTCGCCTTGTTGCGCACGGAGCCGACGTAGGCGCGCACGCCGTGCGCCCGCACCGTCCAGCCCGGCGGGACGACGACCGTCACGTCGCCCATGCCCGCCTTGACGACGAGGTGCACCTCGGGCACCCGGCACTCTGCCTGGCTGAAGTCGATCCGGATGTCGCCCATGCGGGACGTGGCGGTGATCCGGCGCGGCACCTGCCAGTGGCCGGTCTGTGTGACGTCGCCCGCACCCGCCTTCAGCACCATCGGGGTGTCCGCCTGCGGACCGGGCGCCGGCAGGGCGCCGGTGGGCAGGTCGGAGACGAGGGGTTCCAGTTCCCCGTACGTCTTCGCGGCGAAGGCGCGCTCCAGCCGTTCCTCCAGCTCCTCCAGGTCGAGGCGCCCGTCGCCCGCCGCCTCGCGCAGCACCTCCGCCACCGCCTCCCGGTCCGCGTGCGAGGCGCGCAGCGCGGGGTCGCGGTCGGGGCGGGGCACGGGCGGGCGGTAACCGTCGGTCATGGACGCCAGTCTAGGAGCAGGCGTCCGGTCCGGACCCGTCAGTGGCAGACCCTAGACTCGGTAGGCGATGAGCAGCCTCTTCGACGACAGCTTCCTGGCCCGCCTCGACCCTCCGGGGGACGAGGAGCCGCCGCCCCCGCCCGAGGGCGCCTTCGGCCTGCCCGAGCAGCCGGGAGGCCCCGTCGAGGAGGTTCCGGACGGCCTGTTCACCGGCTCCTACGCGGGCGGCGGGCCCGAGGCGTACTACCGCGACGGCGCCCCGCGGCCCGTCATCGACCCGGAGGCGCTGCTCACCGGGCTGAACGAGCAGCAGCAGGCCGCAGTCGTGCACAGCGGCTCCCCGCTGCTGATCGTCGCGGGCGCCGGCTCGGGCAAGACGCGCGTCCTCACCCACCGCATCGCGTACCTGCTGGGCGCCCGCAAGGCGCACCCCGGCTCCGTCCTCGCCATCACCTTCACCAACAAGGCGGCGGGCGAGATGAAGGAACGGGTGGCGGAGCTGGTCGGGCCGCGCGCCCAGTCCATGTGGGTGTCCACCTTCCACAGCGCGTGCGTGCGCATCCTGCGCCGGGAGAGCAAGCGGCTCGGCTTCACCTCGTCGTTCTCGATCTACGACTCCGCCGACTCCAAGCGGCTGATGGCGCTCGTGTGCCGGGATCTTGACCTCGACCCGAAGCGGTTCCCGCCGAAGTCGTTCAGCGCGAAGGTCTCCAACCTCAAGAACGAGCTGATCGACGAGGAGGACTTCGCCGGGCGGGCCACCGACGGCTTCGAGAAGACGCTCGCCGAGGCGTACGCGCTCTACCAGGCGCGGCTGCGCGAGGCGAACGCGCTCGACTTCGACGACATCATCATGACCACCGTGCACCTGCTCCAGGCGTTCCCGGACGTCTCCGAGCACTACCGCAGGCGCTTCCGGCACGTCCTCGTCGACGAGTACCAGGACACCAACCACGCCCAGTACACGCTGGTCAAGGAGCTGGTCGGCGGCGGGACGGCCGCGGCGGCCGGGGACGACAGGGCCGAAGCAGCCGGCGGGCCCGAAGCAGCCGGCGGGTCCGGTGACGGCGGGGACGGGCGGCCGGAGCGGGCCGAGCTGTGCGTCGTGGGCGACGCCGACCAGTCCATCTACGCCTTCCGCGGCGCCACCATCCGCAACATCCTCCAGTTCGAGGAGGACTACCCGGACGCCACCACGATCCTGCTGGAGCAGAACTACCGCTCCACGCAGACGATCCTCAGCGCCGCGAACGCCGTCATCGAGCGCAACGAGAACCGCCGTCCGAAGAACCTGTGGACGCGGGAGGGCACGGGCTCGCGCATCACCGGCTACGTCGCCGACACCGAGCACGACGAGGCGCAGTTCGTCGCCGAGGAGATCGACCGGCTGACGGACGCGGGCGACGCCACCCCGGGTGACGTCGCCGTCTTCTACCGCACCAACGCGCAGTCCCGGGTGTTCGAGGAGGTCTTCATCCGGGTCGGGCTGCCGTACAAGGTCGTCGGCGGCGTGCGCTTCTACGAGCGCCGGGAGGTCCGCGACGTCCTCGCCTACCTGCGGGTGCTCGCCAACCCCGAGGACTCCGTCCCGCTGCGCCGCATCCTCAACGTGCCCAAGCGCGGTATCGGCGACCGCGCGGAGGCGATGATCGAGGCGCTCGCCGCCCGGGAGCGGATCGGCTTCCCGCAGGCGCTGCGCCGCGTGGACGAGGCGTACGGAATGGCGGCGCGCTCGGCCAACGCCGTCAAGCGGTTCAACACGCTGCTGGAGGACCTGCGCACGGTCGCGGAGTCCGGCGCGGGCCCGGCGACGGTGCTGGAGGCGGTGCTGGAGCGCACCGGCTACCTCGCCGAACTACAGGCGTCCACCGACCCGCAGGACGAGACGCGGGTGGAGAACCTCCAGGAACTCGCCGCCGTCGCCCTGGAGTTCGAACAGGCCAGGGACGAGGACGATCCCGGCACGCTCGCCGACTTCCTGGAGCAGGTGGCCCTCGTCGCCGACTCCGACCAGATCCCCGACGACGGTGAGGGCGAGGAGGGCACCGGCGTCGTCACGCTGATGACGCTCCACACGGCCAAGGGCCTGGAGTTCCCCGTCGTCTTCCTGACCGGCATGGAGGACGGAGTCTTCCCGCACATGCGGGCGCTGGGGCAGACGAAGGAGCTGGAGGAGGAGCGCAGGCTCGCCTACGTCGGCATCACCCGTGCCCGGCAGCGGCTGTACGTCAGCCGCTCCACGATGCGCAGCGCCTGGGGGCAGCCCTCGTACAACCCGGCCTCCCGCTTCCTGGAGGAGATCCCCGCGGAGTACCTGGACTGGCGCCGCCTCGGTGGCGCTCCCGGTGGCGGCTCCTCCCGGACGTCAGCCGCGGGGACGGCGGCCTCGGGGCTGTCGGCGGGCACGGCACGGCGCGGGGCGTCCGGGTTCGCCACCCGGCGCGTGCAGGACCGGCCGGTCGTCTCGCTCACGGCGGGGGACCGGGTGACGCACGACAGCTTCGGCCTCGGCACCGTCGTCTCGGTGCAGGGCAGCGGGGACCGGGCGGAGGCCACGATCGACTTCGGCGACGAGAAGCCCAAGCGGCTGCTGCTGCGGTACGCGCCCGTCGAGAAGCTGTGAGCCCGCGAGCCGCGCACGCCGGGTGAGCCGCGGGCCCGGGGTGCGCGGCGGGCCCTGCGCCGGGTGTGAGCCCTCCGGCGGCCGGGGTTACGTGGGGTCGAGGCCGTGCGAGCGGAACCAGGCCACCGGGTCCACGGCGGCACCGCCGGCGGGCCGCACCTCGAAGTGCAGGTGCGGTCCGGTGGAGTTGCCCGAACTGCCCGCGTAGCCGATGACGTCGCCCGCCTTGACCTGACCCGAGCGGATCTTGGAACTGCTCAGGTGGCAGTACCACGTCTCGGTGCCGTCCGCCGCGGTGACGACCACCATGTTCCCGTAGGCGAGGTCCCAGCGGGTGCTGACGGTGCCGTCGGTGGCGGCCTTGACCGGCGTGCCGTAGCTGACGGGGAAGTCGATGCCGGTGTGCACGGACATCCAGTTGACGCCCGCCTGGCCGTAGTAGGCGCTCAGCCCGTGCTGGTCCACCGGGAGGGCGAACTTCGGGCGCAGCGCCTCCTTGCGGGCGGCCTCCTTGGCCTTGCGCTTGCGCTCGGCCTCCTGGCGGGCCTTGAGGTCGATGCGCTCCTGGGTGCGGCTGGCCCGGTCGCCGAAGTCGCGCACCTCGGCGGACAGGCTCCGCAACTGGGTGTCCAGTTTGGTGTTGGCGACGGTCTCGGGTGCCGCGTCCGGCTCCGCGGCGGCCTGCGTGGGCTTGTCCTCCGAGCTTTCGGCGGCTCCGCCGACGGAGGCGGCGGCGATCCCGGCCACCCCCATGACGGCGACGGACGGCACGGCGACCGTCAGCAGGGCGGAGCGCTTGGGCTTCGCGGCGCGGCGGCGACCGCCGCGGGGGGAGGGCAGGGTGGCGGCGGACGGGGCGGTGCCCAGCTCCACCGGCTCGGACAGCTCCACGGATGCGAAGGCTGCCACGCCCTCGGGGGAACCCGGCGCTTCGTCCCACTCAGCCGCCTCGGCGGAACCGGCGGGCTCGTGGGCGTCCTTCGGTTCCGGCGACTCGTACCGGTCCGCGGGTTCGTACGCCTCCGCGGGTTCGTACGCCTCCGCCGGTTCTCCGGCCCACTGCGCCGGTTCCCCGGCCTGTTCCGCCGGTTCGGACGGTTCCGCCTGCCGGGCTCCGTCCCACTCCGGTTCCGCCGCGCCGGCGTGCGGGTGCGCGGTGTCCGCGTACAGCTCGGTCCCGTAGGCGGGGGTGTCCCAGTGCGGGGTGTTCTCGCCGGTCCAGCCGTAGTCGGGCTGGGCCGGGATGCCGGCGGCGAGGTGGCCGGTTCCGGTGGCGGCCCCGGCGGTTCCGTACCCGGCGTCGCCGTATCCGCTTCCGTACCCGGTTCCGTGCTCCTCCGCGTACCCGGTTCCGTAGGGGGCCGCCGCGAAGCCGCCGGTGTCGTAGGCGGGGGCGGCGGTGTCGTACGGGAGGCCGCCGGTGTCGTAGCCGTCGTAGGGCTGCTCGTGCCCCGGTCCGCCGGGCCCGTTCCCGTCCGCGTACCCGGGGGCAGTGTGGGCGGCGGGGCTGTCGGCGGGCGCCTCGTAGGCGGCCGTGGCGTATCCGTGAACCGGGTACGCCTGCCTCCCGTCCTGCGCGGTGTGCCCCGGCTGGGCCGCCAGGTCGCCGAACAGCGGGTCGTCGGCGTACCCCGTGGCCGTGGTGGCGTAGCCGTAGGTGGCGGCCTGCCCGTAGGGGTCCTCATAGCCGGAATAGCCGGGGACCCCGGTGCCGTTCGGGACGGTATGGCCCGACGGGGGACGGTCGTTCACCACCGACTTCTCTTTCGCCTCGGAGACAGGGGCTGCCAGAGCAGTGTCGGCGACTGTACCCGGCGGTATGCGACGCCGACAATCTTCCACAGGTTTTGACGCCGTGAAGTCCGGGCAGCAGACCGCTCTTTTGGTCTACTACGGGCGGGTAGGTCACGTCCCGTTCGACTGACGCGTTCGGCTACTCAGGCCACTTCGACGGCTGGGGCGCCGACGGGTTCCGCATCGTCCGCGCCGACGAGTTCGCGCCGGATCTGCGCGATCACGGCGCTGTGCACGGGCATCGCCAGGTGTCCGACCCCGCGGACGCGCACGCTGCGCCGCCGCAGGTCGGGGTGGTCGAGCCGGGCCGTCTCCACCGGGGCCATGACCTGGTCGTCCTCGCTCCAGAAGCTGACGAAGCGGGTCCGGCAGCCGGGCGCCGGACCGGCCAGCTCGGTGAGCAGGCCGGAGCCGGGGCGCATCTGGCGCACGAGGGGGTGCACGGACAGCGCGGGGACGGCGCGGGTTCCCGCGTGGGGCGTACCGAGGCTGACCAGGGTGTGCACGTGCGCGTCCCCGCCGAGCCGCTGCACGTAGTACCGGGCGATGAGGCCGCCGAGGCTGTGCCCGACCACGTCCACCGCGGGCTGCCCGGTGCGCTCGCACACGTCCGCCACGTGCTCGCCGAGTGCGGCGGCGGCGCTGCGGACGTCCCAGGTCAGCGGCGAGTAGTTGACGCAGGTGACGCGGTGCCACCCGTGCCGGGTGAGCGAGCGCCGCAGCAGGGTGAACACCGAGCGGTTGTCGACGAACCCGTGCACGAGGACGACCGGGCGCGGCCCGGGGAGGTCAACCGGCGGATGCGGCGCCGGGCGCTCGGCGAGCAGGCCGGTGGAGTACAGGGCGAGCCGCCCCGTCAGCACGGCGGCCTCCAGCGCGGTGGTGCGCACGGTGCCGAGCAGGCGCGGTATCCGCGGTAGCGGCGTCGTCATCGTGGCTCACCCCCGTCAGCCGCGGCGGCCCGCCGTGCGGAGTGACGCACGGGGTGCGGCGGCAGTCGTCCCGGCCGTGTGCCCGGGTTGCTCGTGTGCCGCCGGGCCCCGCGGTGTCCGGGGCGTCGGCGTCCTCGGAGCCCTCGGACGCCGTCGGTGCGGCTTGTGGTACTGGAGTTGTTGTCCCATGGTGTGATTTCCCCCTCTCCGCGCACCACGAAACGAAGGGGTGCGCGATGCTGGGGCGATAACGTTCGTTCACACCGGGGCCTCTCGGCGGGCCCGGAGCCGCAGTCAACGACGATGGAGGCAGTGATGGGTGTGTCGGGTCCGATCCGCGTGGTGGTCGCCAAGCCGGGGCTCGACGGCCACGACCGGGGCGCGAAGGTGATCGCCCGGGCCCTGCGGGACGCGGGCATGGAGGTCGTCTACACCGGGCTGCACCAGACGCCGGAGCAGATCGTGGACACCGCGATCCAGGAGGACGCGGACGCGATCGGGCTCTCCGTCCTCTCCGGCGCGCACAACACGCTGTTCGGCAAGGTGCTGGAGCTGCTGCGGGAGCGGGACGCCGAGGACATCAAGGTGTTCGGCGGCGGCATCATCCCCGAGGACGACATCGCCCCGCTCAAGGAGCAGGGGGTCGCCGCGATCTTCACCCCCGGCGCGACGACCACCGAGATCGTGGAGTGGGTCCGCGCCCACATCCGTCCCGTCGCCGCCTGACCGCGCCCGCCCCCGCCCCGCCCTGAGGAGGGCGCCCCGCCTGCGCGGCGCGCCCTCCCGGCCGCGTCAGCGCGTCCCGTCGGCGGCGGGGCCGGGACCGTCCCCGGCGGAGGACGGGCGGAGCTCCTCCCGCATCACCGCGCGCAGGCGCAGGGTCGCCGCCAGCCGCCCGAACGCCTCCGCCCAGTAGCCGCCCGCCCCCCGGGCGCCGGGCTCCGGCTCCTCGGCCCGCGCGGTGAGCGGCGCGAGCCGGTCGGCCTGGGCCGGGTCCAGGCAGCGTTCCGCGAGGCCCATCACCCCGCTGAAGCTCCACGGGTAGCTTCCCGCGTCCCGGGCGATCTCCAGCGCGTCGATCACTGAGCGCCCCAGCTCCGGCGTCCACGGCACCGCGCAGGTGCCGAGCAGCCGGAACGCCTCCGACAGGCCGTGGGCCGCGACGAAACCGGCCGTCCACCGCGCCCGCTCGGCGGGCGGCAGCACGGTCAGCAGCCGGGCCGGATCACCCGCCCCCTCCGGCACCGGGTCCGCCGGAGCACCGATCAGGGCCCGCGCCCACACCGCGTCGCGCTGCCGCACCGCCGCCCGCGCCCACGCCGCGTGCAGGTCGTCCCGCCAGCCGTCCGCGACCGGCAGGGCGACGATCGCGGACGGCTCCCGCCCGCCCAGATGGGCCGGCCAGTCGGCCAGCGGTGCCGCCTCGACCACCTGGGTCAGCCACCAGGAGCGCTCGCCGCGCCCCGGCGGCGGCTTCGGCGTGACGCCGTCCCGCTGGAGGGCCGCGTCGCACGCGTGCGGGGCCTCGACGGCCAGGTGCGGCGTGGTGCGGCTGCCCGTGCGGTCCAGGCTGACGGCCGCCCTGGCCCGCGCCGACATCCGGGCCGCCAGGGCCGAGGCGGGCAGCGCGGACAGCAGCTCGGCGGCCGTGGCCCGCACGTTGCGGCTGCGGTCGCCGAGCGCCTGCTCCAGGAACTCCTCGTCGGCCGCCGACAGGTCTTCGCGGAGCGCGTCGAGGAACATCAGCCGGTCCTCGGCGCGCTCGGTGTCCCACGTGCCCGACAGCAGGGCGAGCCCGGCCGCCGGGTCACGGCGGCGCAGCGCGCCCAGCGCCGCAGTCCGCTCGGCGAACAGCCCCTCCTCCCACACCGCCCGCACCGCCGCCGCGTCCGCCGGTCCGGCGGGCGCACCCGTGCGGCTGCGCAGCGCGAACCGCCACTCCGGGTTGAGCCGGGCCAGCCACAGGGCGCGGGGACCGGCGAATGCGAGGGCGTCGGCCCGCAGATCGGTACGGGCGCGGGCCGCGTCCAGCAGCGCGGGCAGCCGGTCGGCCGGGGCGCGGTAGCCGTGCGCGTTCGCGGCGGCGAGCCACTGCGGCAGCAGCTCGGCGAGATCGGGCGCGCCGCCCCGGCGCCCGGCGCCGCCGCCCGCCTCGCCGCGTCCGGCCAGCAGCAGCGCCAGCCGCCGCGCCGCCGGGGGCGGCAGCGGGGGCCTTCGGTCCTCGGGGGCCGGTGCGGGGCGGGGGCCGGCCGGTGCCGGACGCAGCCCGGCCCGGCGCCGGACGGTCTCCACCGCGGCGAGGTCCAGCAGCCCGGCCGGGGAGCCGCCCGGGGGCGTGCGGCGCCCGGAGCCGAGCAGGGCGGCGGTCACCAGCCGTGGCCAGACGTCCCCCGGCGGCGCGGCGTCCCCGGCCCCGTCCCCCGGCGGCGCGTCGTCCGGCTGCGCGCGCTCCAGCCGTGCGTCGTCCGGCGGTGCGTGGCCCGGCGGCGCGGCGTCCGGGCGTCCGTCTCCCTCCCGTCCGCTCCCCGGTCGTGCGTCCTGCTGCCGTGCGTCCTGCCGTCGTCGGTGCGGCCGTGCCGTCACAGGGCCATCGCCTCCCCCTCGTACCAGACCGTGTGCGGGGTGAACCCCCGGTGCCCGCACGTACCGAACACGGTGACCGGGCCACCGCCCGAGACGGCCGCGAGCCGCCACCGGGCCGACCGTCCCGCGCCGCAGAGCGGCAGCGCGGCGTCCCCCCGGTCGTCGGCGAGCCGCCACGGGCCGCCGTCCTCCCCGGGCAGCGGGACGACGCCGCTGAGCACCACCGGCCACGACTCCAGCCACGGGTCCGCGCGCAGACCCTCCCCGTAGGCCGCCAGCGCCTGCGCGACCCCCACGCCCCGGGGTACGGCGCCGGGCAGCGGCTCGCCCCACCGCTCCCCGAGCGCGGCCCGCAGCGGCAGGGCCGAGGGGTGGTGGGCCAGCTCGGCGTCCAGCACCCGGCCGACCGGGAGCATCAGCTCCGGGGCGCGTCCGGCCGCGCCGAAGGACAGCAGCAGCGCGGGACGGCCGGTGGCCGCACCGCGCAGCCAGAAGCGGCGGACGGCGAGGCGGCCCTCCTCCGTGTCGGAGCGGCCGAGCACCAGCCAGTGGTCCCGCAGCACCGCTTCCCGGTCGGCCAGCAGGGCCGCCGCCTCCGTGGTGAAACCCAGGTGTGCGCGCACCGTGGCGGCCAGCGGCGCGGGCAGCTCGTCCAGGCCGAGCACCGCGCGGTTCAGCAGGTGCAGCAGGGCGCACTCCGCGAGCAGCCGGGCGGGCCAGCCCGCGCCGGACGCGGGTATGCCCGCCAGTTCGCGGATGCGGGCGGCGAGGCCGGGGGCCTGGGCGTCCACCATGCGGGCCGCCATCTCGTCCCAGGCCGCGTACCCCGCCGCGTCGGCCCCGGCGACGCCGTCGTGCAGCAGGTCCGTCAGCCGCTGCTCCAGCTCCCCGGCCCCGGCCGCGACGCGCTGGGCCCGGCGTTCGGCGCGGCGGCGGGCCGCCTGCGGGTCGGCGGGCGCGGCGCGCCCCCGCGCGCCCGCTCCCGCGCCGTCCGCCGCGCGGGAGCGGCGCCGGGCCAGCCAGTCCGCCGCCCACTGCGGCACCTCGCCCCGGCCCACGGCGCCCGGGGCGTCCTCCGACGCCCACAGCAGGAGCAGGCCGAGCGCGTGCTTGCAGGGGAACTTGCGGCTGGGGCAGGTGCACGTCGAGGCCGGGCCCGACAGGTCCACCGCCGTCCGGTAGGGCGTGCTGCCGCTGCCCCGGCACAGGCCCCACACGGCGTCGTCCCCCGTGCCCGCCTCCGACCACGGGCCGGGCACGGCGAGCCTGCCACCCGCCTTCCGTGACGCCGCGTCGGGCGCGAGCGCCAGCACCTGTTCCGCACTCCAGCGGACCTGCTGTCCCGTCATGGCAAGGACCGTACGAGCCGCCACTGACAGACGTGCCGTCAGCTCACCGCCGCACACCGCCCGTCGGGCAACGCCGCAGGTGGGCGTGGGTGTCAGTGCCCGGGTGCACAGTGTTGCCCAGGTTGCCCAGCAGGAGACACCGCACCGAGGGGGACGTGTGACCGCCACCGACACCGACACCGGGACCGACACCGGAAAAGGCACCGGAGCCGACACCGGAACCGCAGTCCTCAGGCCGCACGCCGAGGACGCCTTCGCGCAGGAACTCGCGGCGCTCGCCGCCGCCGACGACCGTCCGCGCCCCGAGCGCTGGCGGCTGTCGCCGTGGGCCGTCGCCACCTACCTGCTCGGCGGCACGCTGCCGGACGGCACGGTCGTCACGCCCAAGTACGTCGGGCCCCGGCGGATCGTGGAGGTCGCCGTCACCACCCTCGCCACCGACCGCGCCCTGCTCCTGCTCGGAGTGCCGGGCACCGCGAAGACGTGGGTGTCCGAGCACCTGGCCGCGGCGGTCAGCGGGGACTCGACGCTGCTCGTCCAGGGCACGGCCGGCACCGCCGAGGAGGCGATCCGGTACGGGTGGAACTACGCGCGGCTGCTGGCCGAGGGCCCCAGCAGGCAGGCGCTGGTGCCCAGTCCGGTGATGCGGGCGATGGCCGAGGGGATGACGGCACGCGTGGAGGAGCTGACCCGCATCCCGGCGGACGTCCAGGACACCCTCATCACCATCCTCTCCGAGAAGACGCTGCCGATCCCCGAGCTGGGGCAGGAGGTGCAGGCCGTCCGCGGCTTCAACCTGATCGCCACGGCCAACGACCGCGACCGGGGCGTCAACGACCTCTCCAGCGCGCTGCGCCGCCGCTTCAACACCGTCGTCCTGCCGCTGCCCGCCACGGCCGAGGCCGAGGTGGACATCGTGGCCCGCCGGGTGGAACAGCTCGGCCGCTCGCTCGGCCTGCCCGCCGCTCCCGACGGGAGCGCGGAGATACGCCGCGTGGTGACGGTCTTCCGCGAACTGCGCGAGGGCGTCACCGCCGACGGCCGCACCAAGGTCAAGTCGCCCTCGGGCACGCTGTCCACGGCCGAGGCGATCTCCGTGGTGACCGGCGGCCTGGCGCTGTCCGCGCACTTCGGGGACGGCGTGCTGCGCGCGGACGACGTCGCGGCGGGGATACTCGGCGCCGTCGTGCGGGACCCGGCCGCCGACCGCGTCGTGTGGCAGGAGTACCTGGAGGCCGTCGTGCGCGAGCGCGAGGGCTGGAAGGACTTCTACCGCGCCTGCCGGGAGGCGGGCGCGTGACCGCGTCCGCCGCGCCCACCGGGCCGCTGCTGCTGGGCGTGCGCCACCACGGCCCCGGCTCGGCCCGCGCGGTGCGCGCCGCGCTGGACGCGCACGAACCGGCCGCCGTCCTGATCGAGGGGCCGCCGGAGGCCGACGCGGTCGCCCGCCTGGCCGCGGAACCGGGCATGCGGCCGCCCGTCGCGCTGCTGGCCCACGCCGTCGAGGAACCGGGCACCGCCGCGTTCTGGCCGCTGGCCGACTTCTCCCCGGAGTGGGTCGCGCTCCGCTGGGCGCTGGAGCACGGCGCCGAGGTGCGGTTCATCGACCTCCCCGCCGCGCACACCCTCGCCCTGCGCGACCGGGCCGGAGCGGGGGAGCAGCCGGACGGCCGGGCGGCGGACGGCCCGGAGCCGGACGCGGCGGCGCCGGGCGGGGGAGCCCCGGAAGAGGAGGCGTCCGGCCGGGAGGACGGGGAGGACGGGCACGCGGCCGTGCGGCTCGACCCGCTCGCCGTCCTCGCCAGGACGGCCGGGTACGACGACGCCGAACGCTGGTGGGAGGACGTCGTCGAGCACCGCGGTGTCCACGGCGCCGGGCCCTCCGGCTCCCCGGACCCCGCCGCGCGCCCCGGCGCGCCCGACCCGCGCGCCGCGTTCGCCGCCGTCGCCGAGGCCATGGCCGCCCTGCGCGCGACGCACGGAACGGGCGGCGACCGGCGGGACGAGGTGCGCGAGGCGCACATGCGGCTGCGGCTGCGCGAGGCCCGCCGCGCCCACGGGGACGGCCGGGTGGCCGTCGTGTGCGGCGCCTGGCACGTCCCGGCGCTCGCCGAGGCGCGGCCCGTCACCGCCGACCGGCGGCTGCTCACCGGCCTGCCCAAGGTGCGCACCGAGATCACCTGGGTGCCCTGGACGCACCGGCGGCTCACCCGGGCCAGCGGCTACGGCGCCGGGATCGCCTCCCCCGGCTGGTACGCGCACCTGTTCTCCGCGCCCGACCGGCCGGTGGTGCGGTGGCTGACGAAGGTGGCGGGCCTGCTGCGCGACGAGGACATCGGCGTCTCCCCGGGCCACGTCATCGAGGCCGCCCGGCTCGCCGAGGCGCTGGCCGCCATGCGCGGCAGGCCGCTGGCCGGGCTGGGCGAGACGACGGACGCGGTCCGCGCCGTGCTCTGCGACGGGTCGCCGGTGCCGCTCGCCCTCGTCGAGGACCGCCTCGTCGTCGGGGACGTCCTCGGCGAGGTCCCCGACGACGCCCCCGCCGTGCCGCTCCAGCGGGACGTCACCCGGCTCCAGCGCTCCCTGCGGCTGCGCCCCGAGGCGCACGAACGGGAGATCGAACTGGACCTGCGCGAGGACAACGCCGCCGCCCGCAGCCGCCTGCTGCACCGGCTGCGGCTCCTCGGCGTCGAGTGGGGCGTGCCCGCCGCCGGGCGCGGCGGCACCGGCACCTTCAAGGAGGGCTGGCGGCTGTGCTGGGAGCCGGAGCTGTCCGTGCGGGTCGCCGAAGCCGGGATGTGGGGCACCACCGTGGAGACGGCGGCCACCGCACGGGCCGAGGCCCTGGCCGTGGGAGCCACCGCCCTGCCGGAGGTCACCGCGCTCGCCGAGCAGTGCCTGCTCGCCGGGCTCGGCGCCGCCCTGCCCACCGTCATGCGGGTCCTGGCGGACCGCGCCGCGCTGGACACCGACGTCGGCCGGCTCGCGCAGGCCCTGCCCGCCCTCGTGCGCGCCGCCCGCTACGGGGACGTGCGCGGCACCGACGCCGGGGCGCTGCGCGGGGTCGCCGAAGGGCTCGCCGAACGGGTCTGCGTCGGGCTGCCGCCCGCCTGCACGGGCCTGGACGCCGACGGGGCCGCCGCGCTGCACGGGCACCTGGACGCCGCCCACCGCGCCATCACCCTGCTCGACGGCGAGGGGCTGCGCGGACGCTGGCGCGCCGTGCTGCGCGCCCTGGCCGGGCGGGAGCGGGTCGCCGGGCTGCTGCGCGGCCGTGCCGCCCGGCTGCTGCTGGACGACGGGGCGCTCCCGCCGGGCGAAGCCGACCGGCTCATGGGCCTCGCCCTGTCGCCCGGCACCCTCCCGGCCGACGCCGCCGCCTGGCTGGAGGGCTTCCTCGCCGGGGGCGGGCTGCTCCTCGTCCACGACGAACGGCTCCGCGCCCTGGTGGACGGATGGCTCACCGGCGTCCCCGAGCGGGAGTTCACCGACGTCCTGCCGCTCCTGCGCCGGACGTTCGCCGCGTACGAGTCCGGGGTGCGCCGCACGCTGGGCGAGCTGGTCCGCCGCGGCGGGCCGCAAGGCCGCGGCGGGGCCGCGGAGCCGTCCGACGCGGCGCTGCCCGTGCCGCACGGCTTCGGCCCCGGCCTGGACCGCGAGCGCGCCGACGCGGTACTGCCCACGCTCCGGCTGCTCCTTGGCCCCGGCGCGCCAGCCGTCCACCACGACACCGCGGGAGTGACCCGATGACCGGAACGGAACCGGCGGCCGACGAGCGGCTGCGGCGCTGGCGGCTCGTCCTGGGCGGGGGTGACGGCGCGGACGGCACGGGCCGCGCCCTCACCGGCCGGGACGCCGCGATGGACCGCACCCTCGACGCCGTCTACGGCGCCCCCGGAGCACCCGGCGCCCGGGGCGCCGCGGGCGCCCGGGAGGGGCAGCGCGGCGCCGGGCTCGGCGGCTCGGCCCCGCAGGTCGCCCGCTGGCTCGGCGACATCCGCACCTACTTCCCCGGGCCCGTGGTGCGGGTCGTGCAGCGGGACGCCATCGAACGGCTCGGGCTCGCCGCGATGCTGGTGGAGCCGGAGATGCTGGAGGCCGTCGAACCCGACGTCCACCTCGTGGGCACCCTGCTCTCCCTCAGCCGCGCCCTGCCCGAGACGAGCCGGGAGACGGCCCGCACGGTGGTGCGCACGGTCGTGCGGGACCTGGAGAGCCGTCTGGCCGCCCGCACCCGCGCCACCGTCGGCGGCGCGCTGGACCGTTCCGCCCGCGTGAGCCGTCCGCGCCACCGCGACATCGACTGGAACCGCACCATCCGGGCGAACCTGAAGAACTACCTGCCCGAGCACGGCACGGTCGTGCCCGAGCGGCTCGTCGGCTACGGCCGGGCCGCGCGGGCGGTGACGAAGGACGTCATCCTGGCCATCGACCAGTCCGGCTCCATGGCGGCCTCCGTGGTCTACGCGTCGGTCTTCGGCGCGGTGCTCGCCTCGATGCGCGCCCTGGACACCCGCCTGGTCGTCTTCGACACCGCCGTGGTGGACCTGACGGACGCGCTGGACGACCCGGTGGACGTCCTCTTCGGCACCCAGCTCGGCGGCGGCACGGACATCAACCGGGCGCTGGCCTACTGCCAGAGCCGCATCACCCGGCCCACCGAGACGATCCTCGTCCTCATCAGCGACCTCTACGAGGGCGGCATACGCGAGGAGATGCTGCGCCGCGTCGCCGCGATGCGGCAGGCGGGCGTGCAGTGCGTGGTCCTGCTCGCGCTCTCCGACGAGGGCGCGCCCGCCTACGACCGCGAGCACACGGCGGCCCTGGCCCGGCTCGGCGTCCCCGCGTTCGCCTGCACGCCCGACCTCTTCCCCGAGGTCATGGCCGCGGCCGTCGAGCGGCGTCCGCTCCCGGTGCCCGGGTGAGGGCGGGGCGCGGCGGGCCGGGACTGCGCCATGTGACGGGACTCACCGCGCCGGTGTGACGTGCGATTTATGCAGCGCGAACCCGCAGGGCTACCCTGCAAGGCGGACATGCCGCGTACCGCCCCACGCGGCCACGCGGCACGCCCACGCTGACAACGAACCGCGATAACTGATTAAGGGACGGACGCGCGTGGACCTGTTCGAGTACCAGGCGAGGGACCTCTTCGCCAAGCATGACGTACCGGTGCTGGCCGGTGAAGTCATCGACACACCCGAGGCGGCGCGCGAGGTGACCGAGCGGCTGGGCGGTCGCGCGGTCGTCAAGGCGCAGGTGAAGACCGGTGGCCGCGGCAAGGCCGGCGGTGTGAAGCTCGCCTCCGACCCGTCGGACGCGGTGGAGAAGGCCGGCCAGATCCTCGGCATGGACATCAAGGGCCACACGGTCCACAAGGTCATGCTGGCCCAGACGGCGGACATCGCGGAGGAGTACTACGTCTCCTTCCTGCTGGACCGCACCAACCGCACCTTCCTCGCCATGGCCTCCGTCGAGGGCGGCGTGGACATCGAGGAGGTCGCCGCCACCAAGCCCGAGGCGCTGGCGAGGATCCCGGTCGACGCGATCGACGGCGTCACCGAGGCCAAGGCCCGCGAGATCGCCGAGGCCGCCAGGTTCCCGGCCGAGACCATCGACCAGATCGCCGCGGCCCTCCAGAAGCTGTGGGACGTCTTCATCAAGGAGGACGCCCTCCTGGTCGAGGTCAACCCGCTGGTCAAGACGGGCGACGGCACCATCATCGCCCTGGACGGCAAGGTGTCGCTGGACGCCAACGCCGAGTTCCGCCAGCCGGAGCACGCCGCCCTGGAGGACAAGGCAGCGGCTGACCCGCTCGAAGCCGCCGCCAAGGCCAAGGGCCTGAACTACGTGAAGCTCGAAGGCCAGGTCGGCATCATCGGCAACGGCGCCGGGCTCGTCATGAGCACCCTGGACGTCGTCGCCTACGCCGGTGAGAAGCACTCCGGCGTCAAGCCCGCCAACTTCCTCGACATCGGCGGCGGCGCCTCCGCCGAGGTCATGGCGAACGGCCTGGAGATCATCCTCGGCGACCCGGACGTCCGTTCCGTGTTCGTCAACGTCTTCGGCGGCATCACCGCCTGCGACGCCGTCGCCAACGGCATCGTGCAGGCCCTGGAGCTGCTCAAGTCCAAGGGCGAGGACGTCAGCAAGCCGCTGGTCGTGCGTCTGGACGGCAACAACGCCGAGCTGGGCCGCAAGATCCTCACGGACGCCAACCACCCGCTCGTCGAGCAGGTCGACACCATGGACGGTGCCGCCGACCGCGCCGCCGAGCTGGCCGCGAAGTAACCGGGCCCCAGGACTCTAAGGACACGAGGACAACCGAACCATGGCTATCTTCCTCACCAAGGAAAGCAAGGTCATCGTCCAGGGGATGACCGGCTCCGAGGGCCAGAAGCACACCAAGCGCATGCTGGCCTCCGGCACCAACATCGTCGGCGGTGTCAACCCGCGCAAGGCGGGCACCACCGTGGACTTCGACGGGACCGAGGTCCCCGTCTACGGCTCCGTCAAGGAGGCCGTCGAGGCCACCGGCGCCGACGTCACCGTCATCTTCGTGCCGGAGAAGTTCACCAAGGACGCGGTCATCGAGGCGATCGACGCCGAGATCCCGCTCGCCGTGGTGATCACCGAGGGCATCGCGGTGCACGACACCGCCGCCTTCTGGGCCCACGCCGGCAAGAAGGGCAACAAGACCCGCATCATCGGCCCGAACTGCCCCGGTCTCATCACCCCGGGCCAGTCCAACGCGGGCATCATCCCGGCCGACATCACCAAGCCGGGCCGCATCGGCCTGGTGTCGAAGTCCGGCACGCTGACGTACCAGATGATGTACGAGCTGCGGGACATCGGCTTCTCGACCTGCGTCGGCATCGGCGGTGACCCGATCATCGGCACCACCCACATCGACGCGCTCAAGGCGTTCGAGGCCGACCCCGAGACGGACCTCATCGTCATGATCGGCGAGATCGGCGGCGACGCCGAGGAGCGCGCGGCCGACTTCGTCAAGGCGAACGTCACCAAGCCGGTCGTCGGCTACGTCGCGGGCTTCACCGCGCCCGAGGGCAAGACGATGGGCCACGCCGGCGCCATCGTCTCCGGCTCCTCCGGTACGGCCCAGGCGAAGAAGGAGGCCCTGGAGGCCGCCGGTGTGAAGGTCGGCAAGACCCCGTCGGAGACCGCGCGGCTCGCCCGCGAGATCCTCGGCGGCTGACCTCGTCCACGCCCCGGCCCTGGCCCGTTCCCTCCTCGGGGAGCGGGCCAGGGCCGTTCTCACCGTGCCCCGGGCCCGGCCGCCCGCGCCCCGGGCGGCGGGCGCCGTCGTGGCCGTCCGCCGCCCGCGCCGCCGCGTCACTCGGCGAACTGGCGTACGGCCGTGGGCAGGTTCGTCGGCAGCAGGTCACCGCTCTCGCCGGTGGCGACCGCGAAGGCGGTGACGGCGGCCAGGAGCGCGGTCGCCCCGTACGCGGCCCCCGTCCAGCCCCGGGTGAGCCGCTCGCTGCCCACCCGCACCTCCCGGGCCGCCGGCGTGCGGACCGGCTGGGCGACGGCCAGCCGGTGCAGCAGCGCGCCGATGACGGTGCCGCGCTCGTCCCGTGGTGCCGCCGCCACCTCCGGCAGGCGCTCGGCCAGGCACCGCCGCGCCCGGCGTACCCGCCCGGCGGCGGCCCGGGTGCTGGCCTCCGTCTCGGCGGCGGTCCGCGCGACGCTGACGCCCAGGCCGTCGTGGAGCAGCAGCGTGCGGCGGTAGGCGGGCGGCAGCGCGAGCAGGGCGGCGAGCACTTCGGCGTCCTCGGGCAGGCCCGGATACGCCTCGGGCCCGCGGTGGCCCGGCCACAGCCGGTGCCAGGGGGCCAGGGCGTACTCGTGGGCGGCGGCCCGCACCCAGCTTCCCGGGTCCCGGTCGAGCGCCACCTCCGGCCACCGCTCCCACGCGGCGTGGAAGGCCCGGTTCACCGCCCACCCGGCCACCCGGCGGTGCCCCGTGAGCAGGAACGCCTGCCGGGTGAGCGACCGGGCGTGCCCGGCGTACAGGGCGTCGAACGCGGCTTCGGGCGTCCCCTCCGCGGCGGGGGTCACCGCCCGCGCCGCGAACGCCTCCGCCGCCCCGCCGGGCAGGGCCCGGCCCGGAGGCCCGCCGCCGGAGTCCGGCCGGAGCGCGGGGGCGGGGGCGGCCTGCGGTAGGGGTTCGCCGGACGGCGCGGGGATGCCGCCCCGGCCCGCCCCGGCGTCCCCGTCCGCCCCGTCACCCGGCCCGGCGCCGGACGCTTGCCCGGCGCCGGTTCCGGGCTCCGAGCCGGTCCCGGGCTCGGCGGGCTCGTCCGGCGCCGCGGGGGTCCTTGCCGCCCCGGGCGCAGCGGCCTCCGTCACCCCGCCTGACGCCGGGCCGGCGGGAGCCGGTCCCTCCGCGGCGCTCCCGGGGTCCGCCGCGGCGAGTGCCGCCGCCGCGGTCTGCGTGGCCGACGCGGCCTCGGCCACCACGGCCTGACGCGGAGTCCGCTTCCGGCGGCGTGCGCGTTTCCCGTGCCGTCCGCGCTGACGGTCCGTCTGCGGAGGCGTGGACGGGCGCTGTCCGGTCATGTCCGCCCCGCACCGCGGCGGCGGCCGGACAGCGTCCCGCTGTCCCATGTGAAAAGGTGCATATCGGTATATTGAGCGACACCACGAGCGGGCGCGCGCTACCGGGGCAAAACGGGTGTTGTTGGGAGCATGGCCGCGTGAGTCGACTGAGGCATCGCACCGCGCGCCGACGGGTCCCCAGGCCGGTCGCCACCTGGCTCGTCGAAGGGGCCTTCGCCGCCGTCCTCGGACTGGCGGCGATCGCCATGCTCGCCCTCCTGCTGTGGATCACCTCGCCCTACCCGGACAGCGGACCGGGCGGCGCACTCCGGACGGCCGCCGGGCTGTGGCTCCTCGCGCACGGCGCCGACCTGGTGCGCACGGACACCCCCGGCGGCGTGCCCGCGCCCGTCGGCGTCACGCCGCTGCTGCTCACCGCCGTGCCCGTCTTCCTCCTGCACCGGCTGACCAGGACCGAGGGCGGCCTTTCCCGGCCGGCCGTCGGCTGGCTGTGCGCCGGGTACACCCTGACCGGCGCGGCGGCGACGGGGTACGCGACGGGCGGACCGCTGCGGGTCGACCCCCTCAGCGCGGCGCTGCACCTGCCCGTCCTCGCCTTCGCCACCCTGGCCGTCGGAAGCTGGGTCGCCCGGGGACGCCCCGCCCTCCTCCCGCCCCGCCGCCCGGGGACGCGCTCGGCGCACGCGCCGCGCCCCGGTGCCGCGCTGCGGTCCGCCGCCGTGGCGACGGCGGCGCTGTGCGGCGCCGGGGCGCTGCTCGTGGCGGGCGCGCTGCTCTGGCACGCTGGCGCGGTCCGGGAGACCTTCCCCCAGCTCACCGACGCGTGGTCCGGGCGGCTCGCGGTGGCCCTGCTGTGCCTGGCCCTGGCCCCCAACGTGGCCGTGTGGGCGGCGGCGTACGGGCTCGGCCCCGGTTTCGCGCTGGGCACGGACGGGGTGACCGGCCCGCTCGCCGCCGTCGCGGGGCTGGGCGGCGGGGCGGACGGCGGGGACGGCGTGGCGCGGGAGCTGCCGCCGTTCCCGCTGCTGGCGGCCCTCCCGGACCCGGGGCCCGGCGGCCCGCTCGCCCTCCTGCTGGCCGGTGCCGTGCCGCTGGCCGCCGGGGTGGCCGCGGGCTGGTGCACCGCCCGCTCGGGCGTGCCGGTGCCCGGCACCGCGCACGGCGCGGCGACGTGGCGGGGCACACTCGCCACCGCGTTCCTCGGCGCGGCGGGCTGCGGTCTGGCCATGGCGGCGCTGGCCGCCTGCGCGGGCGGACCGCTGGGCACGGGCGCGCTGGCGCAGTTCGGGCCCGTCTGGTGGCAGACGGGGGCCGCCGCGCTCGCCGGTACGGCGCTGCCCGCCCTCCCGGCCGCCCTCGTCGTCCGGCTGTGGCGGCTGCGCGATCCGCACCCGCTGCTCGCGCTCGCCCTGGCCCGGCGCCGGTTCACCGTGTGGTGCCGCACCCTGCGCCCCGAACGGCACCAGCCCGCGGTGCGGCGTCCGGGGGACGGGTGGATTCCGGACCACGAGTGGTACGCGACCGGCGCGCGGCTCGCCCGCTGGACGGCGATCAAGGAGTCGTCCGGCGGCCTCGTGCCCGACTTCGAACCGGCCTGGCCCGCGCCGGGCGGTCCGCCGCCCGCCGTACGAACCGGTCCGGAGCCGGAACCGGAGGAGCGGGCCCCCGGGCGGGGCCGGGGCGGACCGGGCTCCGGCAGGCCGCGCCGGACGCTCGGCGCCGTCCGCCGCGGCGCCGTGCAAGGGCGCCACCGCCGCCCGTCCGGCTGACCGGCGGACGGCCGCCCCGGTCCCGCTCGGTCCTGCCCTGCCGGGCCCGGTCCTGCCCGAGCCTGCCTAGTCCTGCTCGCCGAGGATGGGGCGGAGCTGTTCGGGGAGGTGGCGGTCGCAGGAGTCGCGGGTCGCGGTGGTGGGCGCGTCCGCCACGCAGGTGTAGTACTCCTTGTAGATGAGCTGGAAGGTGAACGTCGCCGCCACGACGAGCACGGCCAGGGAACCGGCGACCAGCCCGGCGATCGACGCCGAGGTCGTCGGACCGCGTCCGGCGCCGGGAGCGGCGGGGCCGGACGCGCCCGTCAGCTCGGCCGCCGTGGTGCGCTTGTCGCCCTCCGGGCGGTCGGCCCCGGGCGCGCCGCGCAGCGCGTCGATGGCCCAGTACACGGCCAGGGCGCCCAGCAGCAGGGCGAGCGGCGTGATGTTGAAGACGGCGAAGAGGAAGCCCCACATGCCGGAGAGCAGCGCGTAGCGGGCCCGGCGCTGCGCCGGATCGCGCGGGTCCCACCGGATGCCGCCCCGGCCACCGCCCGGACGCCCGCCGTCACCGCCCGCGGACCCCTGGTCCTGGCCGCTGCCGAAGCCGCCGCCCTGGCGCCCCGGCTGGCGGCTGCTCCACTGGCTGCCCCACGTGCCGCGGGCCCGGTCGTCCCCCTCGCCGGAGCCGCCGGACCCGCCGGAGCCGCCCGCGTCACCGGAGCCCCCGGTGCCGCCCTCCGCGCCGTCCGGGCCGCGGCCGTCGGGCGCGTGGCGGGGCCGCCAGGGCTGGTCGGGGCTGCCCTCGGGCGGGGGCGCGAAGGGGTTGTCGTCCTGGCCGTCGCGCCCGGACTGGCCGGAGCGAGCAGACTGGCCGAAGGCGCGGCGTCGGTCCGTCATGTGGTGTGCGTCTTCCCCTTCGTCCGTCCGTGGCGCTGCCGCCCCCTCGGGTGCGGGCCCACGGAACCGTAGTGCCCGACGCTACCCGTTGGCCGGGCACCCGTCCCGTGGGGGGCCGTCGGGTGTGCCGGTATCGTTGCTGACGGTCGGCGGCTTCGTAGGGTTCCCCGGTTCCACCCGCCTTCGTCGTTCGTCCGATCACACCAACGCCCTGACCCGTGAGAAAGAGCTCGTCGTGGCTGCTGCTGTGTCCCCTGCCCGGCTCGTCGTGCTCGTATCCGGTTCCGGTACGAACCTCCAGGCCCTCCTCGACGCCGTGGAGCGTTCCGGGCCCGAGGCGTACGGGGCGCGGATCGTCGCGGTGGGCGCCGACCGGGACGGCATCGCGGGCCTGGAACGGGCCGGGCGGGCCGGGCTTCCCACCTTCGTCTGCCGGGTCGCCGACCACCCGACGCGCTCGGAGTGGGACGCGGCGCTGGCCCGTGCCACGGCCGCGTACGAGCCCGACCTCGTCGTCTCGGCGGGGTTCATGCGCATCGTGGGCAAGGAGTTCCTCGCCCGGTTCGGCGGCCGGTTCGTCAACACCCACCCGGCCCTGCTCCCCAGTTTCCCCGGCGCCCACGGAGTGCGCGACGCGCTCGCGTACGGCGTGAAGGTGACCGGGTGCACCGTCCACTTCGTCGACGACGGCGTCGACACCGGCCCGATCATCGCCCAGGGCGTGGTCGAGGTGCGGGACGAGGACGACGAATCCGCCCTGCACGAGCGGATCAAGGAAGTCGAGCGACGCCTGCTCGTCGACGTCGTGGGGCGCCTGTCCCGTGACGGCTACAGCATCGAGGGACGAAAGGTACGGATTCCGGCATGACCGCCGAAGGTACGAAGCGGCCGATCCGCCGCGCGCTGGTCAGCGTCTACGACAAGACGGGTCTGGAGGAGCTGGCGCAGGGGCTGCACGCGGCCGGTGTCCAGCTCGTCTCCACCGGCTCGACGGCCGCGAAGATCGCCGCGACCGGGATCCCGGTGACCAAGGTCGAGGAGCTGACCGGCTTCCCCGAGTGCCTGGACGGCCGGGTGAAGACGCTGCACCCCCGCGTCCACGCGGGCATCCTCGCCGACCAGCGGCTGCCCGGGCACCGCCACCAGCTCGCCGAACTGGGCGTCGAGCCCTTCGAGCTGGTGGTGGTGAACCTCTACCCGTTCCGGGAGACCGTCGCCTCCGGCGCCTCGCCGGACCAGTGCGTCGAGCAGATCGACATCGGCGGCCCGTCCATGGTGCGCGCCGCCGCGAAGAACCACCCGTCCGTCGCCGTGGTGGTCAACCCGGCCCGGTACGGGGACGTCCTCACCGCCGTCACCGGCGGCGGCTTCGACCTGGCCGGACGCAAGCGGCTCGCCGCCGAGGCGTTCGCCCACACCGCCGCCTACGACGTCGCGGTGGCCGGCTGGTTCGCGGGCGACTACACGGCGGACGACGCGGCGGACGGCGACGCGGCCGGGGAGGGCACGTCCCAGAAGGGCGCGTCCGCCTTCCCCGCCTTCCTGGGCGCCGCCTACGAGCGGCAGCACGTCCTGCGCTACGGCGAGAACCCGCACCAGCCCGCCGCGCTCTACACCGACGGGCAGCCGGGCCTCGCCGCTGCCGAGCAGCTCCACGGCAAGGAGATGTCGTACAACAACTACGTCGACACCGAGGCCGCCCGCCGCGCCGCGCACGACCACGACGAGCCGTGCGTGGCCGTCATCAAGCACGCCAACCCGTGCGGCATCGCGGTCGGCGCGGACGTCGCCGAGGCACACCGCAAGGCACACGCCTGCGACCCGCTGTCCGCCTACGGCGGCGTCATCGCCGTGAACCGCCCGGTGTCGGTGGCGATGGCCGAGCAGGTCGCCGACATCTTCACCGAGGTCGTCGTCGCCCCCGCCTACGAGGAGGGCGCCGTGGAGGTGCTGACGCGGAAGAAGAACATCCGGGTCCTGCGCTGCCCCGGCGCCCCGCGGGCCGGGCTGGAGCTGCGGCCCATCGAGGGCGGCGCCCTGCTCCAGGCCAAGGACCGGCTCCAGGCCGCCGGTGACGACCCCGCGGGCTGGACGCTGGCCGCCGGAGAAGCCCTGGCGCCGGAGGAACTGGCCGGCCTGGCGTTCGCGTGGCGGGCCTGCCGCGCGGTGAAGTCCAACGCGATCCTGCTGGCCAAGGACGGTGCCACGGTCGGCGTCGGCATGGGCCAGGTCAACCGGGTCGACTCCGCCAGGCTCGCCGTCGAGCGGGCCGGGGCGGAGCGCGCGGCCGGTTCCTACGCCGCCTCCGACGCGTTCTTCCCGTTCCCCGACGGCCTGGAGGTGCTGACGGCGGCGGGTGTGCGCGCGGTCGTCCAGCCGGGCGGCTCGGTGCGGGACGACGCGGTGATCGAGGCGGCCAGGGCCGCGGGCGTCACGATGTACCTCACCGGCACCCGGCACTTCTTCCACTGACGGTCCGGGGGCCGCGGAGCACGGGTGCTCCGCGGCCCCGCACGCCGGGCGGGCCGGGTAAGGCGGCGGCGTGGCGGTCGCGCGGCCTCACCCGTGGGGCTGCGCGCGCTTGAACCAGCGGCCCGCCTCGCCCTGGGCGAGGAAGACGATGCCGGTGACGCCGAGCGCCATCCACAGCACGCCGATCGGCAGCGCGATGAGGCCGAACAGGGTGAGGAAGGACGCCCACACGATGGAGCCGGTGCGCACGCCCGGCCCTCCGGAGCGGAACCGCGCCCCGAGCACGATGCCGAGGACGGCGTGCACGAGGAAGATCAGGCCGAGCACGACGAACACCGACGGGGCGACGTCGAAGCCGCCGCCCATGCCCTCCTCGAAGCCGTCGGCGAACTCCTCGCCGGCGCCGATGGCGGCGATGAGGATGAACAGGGACACCAGCCCCTGGAGTCCGCCCGCGACGAACATGAGGATGCGCAGGACGTTGAGCTTGCCCGGCAGCGTGGTCGGGACGGGCGGGCCGTAGGGGTCGCCGTAGCCGCCGTAGGGGGGCGGCGCCTGCGGGTACGCGCCCTGCTGCTGCGGGTAGGACGGGTACCCCGCGGGCGGCCCCGGGGCGCCGCCGGGCGGCGGTGCGGTGTACGGGTTCTGCGGACCGTCCGCGGGCTTGCGGAACGGGTCGTCCTGGCTGGGGTGGCTCATGGTCTCCTCTTGGGTTCGTCTGGTCAGAACTGCGGGCGGTTGAACCACTCGCCGGCCGCGTGCAGGGAGCAGAAGACGATCGTCACCACGGCCGTCGCCGTCCACAGCAGGGGCAGGACCGGGTTGCCGCCCTCGTCCGCGCTGCCGATCGCCGCGAACAGCGCCAGCACGGCGATGAGGGTGTTGAGCGACGCCGCGATGATCGCGGTGACGCGGGTGCCGGTGCGGCCCTTGCCGAACATGCACGCCGGCACGATGTGCAGCACGCCGATGCCGGCGCACACGAGGAAGACGACGAGCATCGCGCCCGCCACGACGTCGCCGAAGCCGCCCGCCACGGGGACGTCCTCGGTCGCGCCCTCGGCCACCAGGCCGCCGATGAGCGCGAACAGGCCCAGCAGCGTCCACAGCGAACCGGCGACGATGAGCAGGACCCGGGCGGTGATCACCACGCCCGGCATGCCCTGCGGCATCTGCGGCAGGCCCGGCACGGGGTAGGGGGCCTGGGGGTAGCCGTAGCCGGGCTGCCCGCCCTGGTACCCGCCCTGGTAGGGGTAGCCGTAGGGCTGCGGCGGCGGCGCGGACTGCGGGAGGCCCGGCGGCTGCGCCGGGGGCACCCCCGGCGGCGGGCCGTGGGGATGGTGCTGGCTCGGGTGACTCACGCGGACTTCCTCGAAAGCGGTGGGGACGGGCTGTGCCGCCCCGCCTCGAACCGGGCACGCCCCCGGAAGCCGGGCGGGAAGAGAAGACCCCCCGTGCCGAACCCCCGTGGCCGCTCCCGTCGGCCGCGGCACGTGGTTCATCATCTTGTCCTGCCGCGAAGGCTGTCCAGCCGGGGCCGGGAAACCGTGTCGAACCCGGAACAATGCCGGGCCCGCACCGTCCCGTGGGGGCCTGCGGCGACGGGCGGCGGCAGTGCGGCGGCTGTGCGGCGGTGGACGGATTGGAGCGCGGGCCGCCGCATCCGCGAGGATGGGGCCATGAGCGCGCAGATTCTCGACGGCAAGGCCACCGCGGCCGCGATCAAGTCCGAACTCACCGCCCGGGTCGAGGCCCTGGCCGCCCGGGGGATCAGGCCCGGACTCGCCACCGTGCTGGTGGGCGACGACCCGGCCAGTCACAAGTACGTGGCGGGCAAGCACCGCGACTGTGCCCAGGTGGGCATCGCCTCCCTCCAGCGCGAACTCCCCGCGAGCGCCACCCAGGAGGAGATCGAGGCCGTCGTGCGGGAGCTGAACGAGGACCCGCAGTGCACCGGCTACATCGTGCAGCTCCCGCTGCCGGCGGGCATCGACACCAACCGGGTGCTGGAGCTGATGGACCCGGACAAGGACGCCGACGGGCTGCACCCGGCCAACCTCGGACGGCTCGTGCTCGGCGTGCCCGCACCGCTGCCCTGCACCCCCAACGGGATCATCGAGCTGCTGCGCCGGCACGGCGTGGAGATCGCGGGCGCCGAGGTGGTCGTCGTCGGCCGGGGCATCACGGTGGGCCGCTCGCTGCCGCTGCTGCTGAGCCGCCGCTCGGAGAACGCCACCGTCACCCAGTGCCACACCGGCACCCGGGACCTCGCCGCGCACCTGCGCCGCGCCGACATCGTGGTGGCCGCGGCCGGGGTGCCGCACCTGATCAAGCCGGAGGACGTCCGGGCGGGCGCGGCCGTGCTCGACGTGGGTGTCAGCCGGGACGAGAGCGGCAAGATCGTCGGGGACGTCCACCCGGGGGTGGCCGGGACGGCGGCCTGGGTGGCGCCGAACCCCGGCGGGGTCGGCCCGATGACGCGGGCGATGCTGCTGGCGAACGTCGTGGACGCCGCCGAGCGGAACGCGGGCTGAGCCGTGGACGCAGATCCGACCCCCGGGGGCGGCGGCGCCCCGGAGCAGGGCCGCACCCGGCGTTTCCCGGCGTTCACCCGTGACACCGCCCGCCCGGAGGGCGGCGGCCGGGCGGCGCCGGGCGACGCCCCGGCCCCGGCCCGGCAGTGGCCGCTGCTCACGGTGCTGCTCGGCACCGTGGCGGGCCTGCTCGTCATGCTGGGCGAGGCGCGGATCGGGCTGCTCGTCGTGGGGGCTTCGCTGCTGGCCGGTGCGGTGCTGCGGCGGACGGTGACGTCGGTGGGGATGCTGGCGGTGCGCTCCCGGTTCACGGACATGCTCACTTACGGGCTGCTCGGCGGGCTGGTCGTCGTGCTGGCGCTCATGGCGCAGCCGAAGCCGTGGCTGGAGCTGCCGTTCCTGGAGGACGTGATCCGCTTCGCCGTCCGCTGACCGGCGCGGCGCGCCCCCGGGGCCGGGTGAGCGCGCCGCGGGCCGCCGTTTGGGCGGCGCGCGGCGCCGCCCGGCGCGCGGGCAGGGCCGTGCCCAGGGGCACGGGTTGCCAGGAGCGGCGCCCGGTCGAGTATCTTGATGGCGAGATAACTCAGCACCGGAGCGCGCGAGAGGGACGTACCGTACTCATGGCCAAGATCAAGGTAGCCAACCCCGTCGTCGAACTCGACGGCGACGAGATGACCCGCATCATCTGGCAGTTCATCAAGGACAAGCTGATCCTGCCGTACCTCGACGTCGACCTGAAGTACTACGACCTCGGCGTCGAGCACCGGGACGCCACGGACGACCAGGTCACCGTGGACGCGGCCAACGCGATCAAGCAGTACGGCGTCGGCGTCAAGTGCGCCACCATCACCCCGGACGAGGCGCGGGTCGAGGAGTTCGGCCTGAAGAAGATGTGGCGCTCGCCGAACGGCACCATCCGCAACATCCTGGGCGGCGTCGTCTTCCGCGAGCCCATCATCATGAGCAACGTGCCGCGGCTCGTCCCCGGCTGGACCAAGCCGATCATCATCGGCCGTCACGCCTTCGGCGACCAGTACCGCGCCACCGACCTGAAGGTCCCCGGCGAGGGCACCCTCACCATGACCTTCACCCCGAAGGACGGCACCGAGCCGATCGAGCTGGAGGTCTTCGAGTTCCCCGGCTCGGGCGTGGCGATGTCCATGTACAACCTGGACGCGTCCATCCGCGACTTCGCCCGCGCGTCGTTCCGCTACGGCCTGGCCCGGAACTACCCGGTGTACATGTCGACGAAGAACACGATCCTGAAGGCGTACGACGGCCGGTTCAAGGACCTGTTCCAGGAGGTCTTCGACGCCGAGTTCAAGGACGAGTTCGAGAAGGCGGGCCTCACCTACGAGCACCGGCTGATCGACGACATGGTCGCCGCCGCCATGAAGTGGGAGGGCGGCTACGTCTGGGCCTGCAAGAACTACGACGGTGACGTGCAGTCCGACACCGTCGCGCAGGGCTTCGGCTCGCTAGGCCTGATGACCTCCGTGCTGATGTCCCCCGACGGCAAGACGGTGGAGGCGGAGGCCGCGCACGGCACCGTCACCCGCCACTACCGCCAGCACCAGCAGGGCAAGGCGACCTCGACGAACCCGATCGCGTCGATCTTCGCCTGGACGCGTGGTCTGGCCCACCGCGGCAAGCTCGACGGCACCCCCGAGGTGACGAAGTTCGCCGAGACGCTGGAGCAGGTCTGCATCGAGACCGTCGAGGGCGGCCAGATGACCAAGGACCTCGCGCTGCTCGTCGGCGACGACACCCCGTGGCTGTCCACCGAGGAGTTCCTCGCCGCGCTGGACGAGAACCTGCGGAAGAAGATGTCCGCCTGACCCGTCCGGAAAACGGCAGGCCAGTGCGCCCGGTGGTCCCGCTCTCCCCCGGGGAGGGCGGGACCACCGCCGTACCCGCAGGGGAACGCGGCGGTGGGACACTGGGGCGGCGTCCGGCGCGGCGCGCGGGTCCGCTCCGCGGGAACGCGCGGGCGACTCCGCGCGCGGAAAGCGGAAGCAGACGACAGCACGACCGGGGACGGGGGAGGGCCATGCCGCGCTGGAAGGCGCTACCGCAGGAGCTGGAGCCGGAGGTGCGCGCGCTCGCGGCCGGGCTGCGCCGTGCGGTGGACGGCGGCGGGACGGGCCTGGCCGCCCTCGCGGAGCGCACCGGTTACAGCAGGACGTCCTGGGAGCGCTACCTCGACGGTGAGCTGCTGCCGCCGCAGGGCGCCGTCTCCGCGCTCGCGGAGGCCACCGGGAGCGACGTCCGGTACCTGGCGACGCTGTGGGAGTCGGCCGAACGGGCGTGGAGCCGGGCCGGGATACGGCACGACCAGACGATGGAGGCCATCCGCAACTCCCAGGCCAGGCAGGTGGTGCGGGCGGCGAAGGAGAAGCGGACGCAAGCGCGGAACCGCCCCCGGGGCGCGGCGGGCACCGCGGCCGCCCTGCCCCCGGCCCCTCACCCCGCGCCGGTCCGCCCCGCCGCGCCGGGGCCCGGGCGGGTTCCGGGCGGGGACGCGGACGGCGCGGCCGGGGACGGCGCCGACGGCACCGTCACGCTGCGCCGCCGCCCGCCCGCCGCCGCGCCCACCGCTCCCGCGTCCGCCGCCCGTCCTGTGGCGCCGCGCCGACCCGCGCCCCGGGCCGGCGGGCCCCGTCCCGCTGTCCGTCCCTCGCGCGCCCGGCGCCTGGCGATGCTGACGGCCGGCGGCGTCGGCGCGCTCGTCGTCCTCGCGGCGGCCTACCTCTTCGTCGACCTGCCCGGCGGGGGCCGGGAGGCCGCCGCCGGGCCCACGTCCGGACCGACCGCGACGGCGGCGCCGAAGCTGCCCGCCGGGGTCACGTGCACCGGCGCGGACTGCACGGGCAAGGACCCCGAGCGGGCGGGGTGCAGCGGACAGCACGCCGAGACGGTGAAGGACGCCATGCTCGGCGCCGCCTACGTCGAGGTCCGCTACAGCGAGGTGTGCGCCGCGGCCTGGGCGCGGGTCGCGGGCGCGCAGCCGGGCGACACCGTCCGCATCACGGCGGACGGGAACGCGTCCGCCGCCGAGGACGTCGCGGCGGACAGCACCGGGGGCTACACCATGATGGTCGCCGCCGAACGGCCCGGCAGCGCGCGGATCTGCCTGGAACGCGCGGGCGAGCCGCAGGGCTGCACACTGCCGTAGAACGCGCCGGTAACTGGCCGGAACTCGCGGGCATAACGCCGCCCGTACGGGGAATACGCCCGTCACCCCCCACGGGTCGCGCACCCCGCGCACCGGCGGCCGCCCGCACAGGGCGGCCGCCCAGCGTGTGGAGCGGCAGGCCGGCGCGGTAGCCTGACGCCGGATCTCTTGACGTAGAGAGAGTTACGGCAGCCCGAGATCCAGCCGCCATCGTCAGGTTCAACGGAGACCCCATGACCCGCACTCCCGTCAATGTCACCGTCACCGGCGCCGCCGGACAGATCGGCTACGCGCTGCTCTTCCGCATCGCCTCCGGGCACCTGCTGGGCCCGGACGTCCCCGTCAAGCTGCGCCTGCTGGAGATCACCCCGGCTCTCGGCGCCGCCGAGGGCACCGCCATGGAGCTGGACGACTGCGCCTTCCCGCTGCTGCGGGGCATCGACATCAGCGACGACCCGGACGTCGCCTTCGACGGGGCCAACGTGGCGCTGCTCGTCGGCGCCCGCCCCCGCACGAAGGGCATGGAGCGCGGCGACCTGCTGGAGGCCAACGGCGGCATCTTCAAGCCGCAGGGCAAGGCCATCAACGACCACGCCGCCGACGACGTCAAGGTTCTCGTGGTCGGCAACCCGGCCAACACCAACGCGCTCATCGCCCAGGCCGCGGCCCCCGACGTACCGGCCGAGCGGTTCACCGCGATGACCCGCCTCGACCACAACCGCGCGCTCACCCAGCTCGCCAAGAAGACCGGCAGCCAGGTCTCCGACATCCGCAGGCTCACGATCTGGGGCAACCACTCGGCCACCCAGTACCCGGACGTCTTCCACGCGGAGGTCGCGGGGAAGAACGCGGCCGAGACGGTGAACGACGAGCAGTGGCTCGCCGACACCTTCATCCCGACCGTCGCCAAGCGCGGCGCGGCGATCATCGAGGCGCGCGGCGCCTCCTCGGCGGCCTCCGCCGCGAACGCCGCGATCGACCACGTGCACACCTGGGTCAACGGCACCCCCGACGGCGACTGGACGTCCATGGGCGTTCCCTCGGACGGCTCCTACGGCGTTCCCGAGGGCCTCATCTCCTCCTTCCCGGTCACCTGCTCGGGCGGGAGCTACGAGATCGTGCAGGGCCTGGAGATCAACGAGTTCTCCCGCGCCCGCATCGACGCCTCCGTGCAGGAACTCGCCGAGGAGCGCGACGCCGTGCGCGGTCTCGGCCTGCTCTGACCGGCCTGCTCCGGCCGGATCGCGGCTGAAAGGGCACGTGGAAGGGGCACGGCCCGCGCCTTCCGGGGCGCGGGCCGTGCCCCTTCCACGTGCCCGGCGCCTCAGCCGCCCAGCTTCTCCTGGATCTCGTTCACGTCCACCGACTCCTCGGCCGAGGGCGTCTCCTGCGGCACCGGCTCGTCGTACTCGGTGAACGTCATCGTCGTGGTGCTGCCGTCCCCCTGCTGCTCGATGCGCACCGGGTAGGGCTCGCCCGTGGCGGCGACGTGCATGGTCGTCGTCGCGCCGGCGTCCTCCGTCTCGATGGAGACGACGTCCTGGCCCTCGGCCTCGCCCTCCTCGGGGTCCTTCCACTCGGCGCCGTTCTCCGCGCTGGTGTTCTCCTGCATGGCCTTGAGGTCGCAGGCCGAGGCCGTGCCGCCGAGGATCGGATGGCTCGCGGGGCCGCTGAGGTAGCGTCCGTCGACGGTCTCGAAGATCTCCGTGCCCGCCCCGCCCGCCTGGCTCTCCCAGTACGCGCGGTCCATCCTCATCCACACCTGGTCGCCGCGCTTGACCAGTTCGGCGGTGCCCTCGCCCTGGCTGAAGGTCCCGGCGCAGTTGCCGTCCTGGTCCATGACCAGGTCGATGCGCACCTTCCCGGTCTGCTCCTCGATGTCCGCCGTCCAGTGCACGGACTTCGCCGTGCCGAGGGCCTTCTGCGCCCGGTCGGCCACCTCCTTGCCCGACAGCTCGGTGAGCCCGTCCCCGCCACCGCCGCCGCACGCCGTGAGTCCCGCTCCCGCGAGCAGCGCCGCGCCCGCCACCGCCGCCAGCCTTCCGTACCGCTTCCGCACTGCCGCTCTCCGTCCCGTCGGTGTGACCCCCGCAACACCTGCACCGTACGGGCCCGGGGGTCACCCGGGCGACGGGGTGAGGTATTCCACTTATCCCGTCTTCACGGCATGGGATCGAAGGAACGGGGCAGGGCTGGCCGGTGCCAGTGTGACTGGGCTAGTGCAAAACGGTCAGAAAGCAAGGAAATGCAGCAAGACAACGTGTCCGGCCTCGCGACGATCCATGTGGACGGCGCCTGGCGCCGCTCCCTGGGCGGCGCCACCCGCGACGTCCTGGACCCCGCCGACGCCACCGTCCTCGCCGTCGTCGCCGAAGGCGGCGCCGAGGACGCGGACGCGGCCGTCGCCGCCGCCCGCCGGGCGTTCGACGCCGGGCCCTGGCCGCGCACGCCCGTCGCCGAGCGGGCCGCGCTGCTGCGCCGCACCGCCGACCTGCTCCAGCGCGACCGGGAGGAGATCGCCCGGACGGAGTCCCGCGACACGGGGAAGACCCTCGAAGAGGGCCGGGCCGACGTGGACGACGTCACCAGCGCGTTCCGCTACTTCGCCGACCTGGTGGTGAACGAGTCCGGGGGCCGCGTCGTGGACGCGGGCACCCCCGACGTGCACAGCGTCGTCGTCCACGAGCCGGTCGGCGTCTGCGCCATGATCACGCCCTGGAACTACCCGCTGCTCCAGGCCAGCTGGAAGATCGCCCCCGCGCTCGCCGCCGGGAACACCTTCGTCGTGAAGCCGAGCGAGGTCACGCCGCTGTCCACCGTCCACCTGGCGCGGCTGCTGGCGGAGGCCGGACTGCCGCCCGGAGCGGGCAACGTCGTCACCGGCGCGGGCGACCCGGTGGGCGCCCGGCTCGCCGCGCACCCGGACGTGGACCTGGTCTCCTTCACCGGCGGACTGGCCAGCGGCGTCAAGGTCGCCCAGGCCGCCGCGCCGGGCGTGAAGAAGGTCGCCCTGGAACTGGGCGGCAAGAACCCGAACGTCGTCTTCGCCGACGCCTGCGCCACGGACGCGGGCTTCGACACCGCCGTGGACCAGGCGCTCAACGCCGCGTTCATCCACAGCGGCCAGGTGTGCTCGGCCGGGGCGCGGCTCGTCATCGAGGAGTCCGTGCGCGACCGCTTCGTCGCCGAACTCGCCCGGCGCGCCGCCCGCGTCCGGCTCGGCCGGGGCACCGAACCCGGCGTCGAGTGCGGGCCGCTCGTCTCCCGGGAGCAGCTGGAGAAGACGGAGGCCCACGTGGCCGCCGCCCTGGCCGACGGGGCGACGCTGCGCTGCGGCGGGGCCCGGCCCGAGCCGTCCGGCGTCCGCCCCGAGGGCGGCTTCTTCTACCTGCCCACCGTGCTGGACCACTGCCACGGCGACATGCGCGTCGTGCGGGAGGAGACCTTCGGCCCGATCCTCACCGTGGAGACCTTCCACACCGAGGACGAGGCCGTCGCGCTCGCCAACGACACCGAGTACGGGCTGGCCGGGGGCGTCTTCTCGGCCGACACCGCGCGGGCCCGCCGCGTCGCGGCGCGGCTGCGCCACGGCACCGTCTGGATCAACGACTACCACCCCTACCTGCCGCAGGCGGAGTGGGGCGGCTACGGCAAGTCCGGCACCGGGCGCGAGCTGGGCCCCGCGGGACTGGCCGAGTACCGCGAGACCAAGCACATCTACGAGAACCTGCGTCCCGCACCCGTGCGCTGGTTCGCGGGCTGACCGCGCACCGGCGGCCCGGGGGCGCGCCCCCGGCCCCCCGCCCGCCGGGCGGCACCCCCGGACGGGTCATCCACCGCATCCCAGGAGCACTTCCGCACCATGACCACGTACGACTACGTCATCGTCGGCGGCGGCACCGCCGGCTCCGTCATCGCCTCCCGGCTGACCGAGGACCCCGCGGTGAGCGTCGCCCTCATCGAGGGCGGCCCCTCCGACCTGGACCGGCCCGAGGTGCTGACCCTGCGCCGCTGGCTCGGCCTGCTCGGCGGCGAGCTGGACTACGACTACCCCACCACCACGCAGCCATGCGGCAACAGCCACATCCGGCACAGCCGGGCCAAGGTGCTGGGCGGCTGCTCCTCGCACAACACGCTCATCTCCTTCAAGCCGCTGCCCTCGGACTGGGACGAGTGGGAGCAGGCCGGGGCGACCGGCTGGAACGCCCGCGCCATGGACCCGTACTTCGGCAGGCTGCGCAACAACGTGGTGCCGGTGCACGAGAAGGACCGCAACGCCATCGCCCGCGACTGGGTGGACGCCGCCGTGACGGCCACCGGCGTGCCCCGGGTCGAGGGATTCAACAAGGCGCCCTTCCACGAGGGCGCCGGTTTCTTCGACCTCGCCTACCACCCCGAGGACAACAAGCGCTCCTCCGCCTCCGTCGCCTACCTGCACCCGCACCTGACGGCCGGTGACCGTCCGAACCTCGAACTGCTGCTGAACACCTGGGCGTTCCGCCTGGAGCTGGACGGGGACCGGGCCACGGGCGTGCACGTCCGGGCGCAGGACGGCACCGAGACGCTGCTGACCGCCCGCCGGGAGGTCGTCGTCTGCGCGGGCGCCGTGGACACCCCGCGGCTGCTGCTGCACTCCGGCATCGGCCCGGCCGGTGACCTCGGGCGGCTCGGCATACCCGTCACCCACGACCTGCCGGGCGTGGGGGAGAACCTGCTCGACCACCCGGAGTCGGTGATCGTGTGGGAGACCGAGGGGCCGATCCCGGACAACTCCGCGATGGACTCCGACGCGGGCCTGTTCGTGCGCCGCGACCCGCAGTCGGCCGGACCCGACCTGATGTTCCACTTCTACCAGATCCCGTTCACCGACAACCCCGAGCGCCTGGGCTACGTCCGGCCCCCGCACGGGGTGTCGATGACGCCGAACATCCCCAAGCCGCGCAGCCGCGGCCGTCTCTACCTGACCAGCGCCGACCCGGACGACAAGCCCGCGCTGGACTTCCGCTACTTCACCGACGAGGAGGGCTACGACGGCCGCACCCTCGTGGACGGCATCAAGCTGGCCCGCCGGATCGCCGCGACCGAACCGTTCGCGTCCTGGCTGCGCCGCGAGGTGTGCCCCGGCCCCGAGGTCACCTCCGACGAGGAACTGAGCGCCTACGCGCGGCAGGTCGCGCACACCGTCTACCACCCGGCGGGCACCTGCCGCATGGGCGCGGCCGACGACGCCCTCGCCGTCGTGGACCCCGAACTGCGGGTGCGGGGCCTGCGCGGCCTGCGCGTCGCCGACGCCTCCGTCTTCCCGACCATCCCCGCCGTCAACCCGATGATCGGCGTGCTCATGGTGGGGGAGAAGGCCGCCGACCTCCTCGCCGCGGAGCCGCGCACGGACGGCGGGCGCACGCGCCGGCCCGACGGCAAGGACGCCCAGAAGTCCCCCACCACACCGGGAGGTGCGGCCTGATGTCCGCGACGCAGAACCCCGAGGGCGCCCGCAACGCCCGCACGGCGGCCCCCGCGAAGACCGCCGAGCCCGCGGCCACCGCCGAGCCCGCGACGACCGCCGGTCCCGCGACGGCCGGGGCGGGCCCCGCCACCGAGCCGGTCTTCGCCGTGCGCGGCCTGTGGAAGGTCTTCGGCCCCAAGGCCGAGCGCGTCCCCGGCGACGCCGCACTCGCCGGTCTCGGAGCCGCGGAGCTGGCCGCCCGCACCCGCTGCACCGCGGCCGTGCGCGACGTCTCCTTCGACGTGCGGCGCGGCGAGGTCTTCGTCGTCATGGGCCTGTCCGGCTCCGGCAAGTCCACCCTGGTGCGCTGCCTGACCCGGCTCATCGAACCCACCAGCGGCACCCTCCTCATGGACGGCGAGGACGTCCTGGCCATGGACCGGGCCCGGCTGCGCGAGCTGCGCCGGCACCGCGCCGCCATGGTGTTCCAGCACTTCGGGCTGCTCCCGCACCGCAGTGTGCGCGACAACATCGCCTACGGCCTGGAGATTCAGGGCGTCCGGCGGGCCCAACGACGCGAGCGCGCCGAGGAGATGCTGGTGAAGGTCGGCCTCGACGGGCTCGGCGACCGGCGTCCCGGCCAGCTCTCCGGCGGACAGCAGCAGCGCGTCGGACTGGCCCGCGCCCTCGCGGGCGACCCGGAGGTGCTGCTGTTCGACGAACCGTTCAGCGCCCTCGACCCGCTCATCCGCCGCGACATGCAGGACGAGGTCGTCCGGCTGCACCGCGACGAGGGCCGCACGATGGTCTTCATCACCCACGACCTCTCCGAGGCGCTGCGCCTGGGCGACCGCATCGCCCTCATGCGCGACGGCGGGATCGTGCAGCTCGGCACGCCCGAGGACATCGTCGCCTCCCCCGCCGACGACTACGTCCGGGACTTCGTCCGCGACGTGCCCCGCGAGCAGGTCATCACCGTGCGCCGGGCCATGCGCCCGGCGGAGGGCGACGAGGCGGAGACCGGACCGGCGCTCGCCCCGCGCGCCCGCGTCGCGGAGGCCGTCCAGGCCGTCGCCCGCACCGGCCAGCACGTCCGCGTCGTGGCGGACGGGCGCACCCTCGGCGTCGTGGACCACGCGCGGCTGCTGGCGGTCATCGCCGGAACCGACCGCGACGGACCGCAGGGGCCCATGCCCGAAGCCCCGGGGCCCGAGGGCCGCGAGGCGGTGACCGCGTGAGCGCCGCCACCGCCGGACACCCCGTCAGCAAGGGCGGCGCCACCCCGGTGCGGCGGGTGCCGCGCGCCCGCGCCGCCGCCCGGCACCCGGTGCTGTGGCTGGTCGCGGCCGCGCTGCTGACCGTCGTCGTCAGCGCGCTGGTGACCGGCTCCGGCGCCTGGCCCGCCGCCCTCACCGTGGACGTGCGCGCGCCGCTGGACGCCCTGAACGCCTGGCTGGTCGACAACCGCGAGTCGCACTGGGTCTTCCTCTACTTCCTGCTGCACGTCAGCAACACCGCCGAACTGTCGGTGGACGCGCTGATCGGCCTGTTCGAAGCGCTCGGCTGGATCGGCACCGCCGTGCTCGGCACCGCCGTCGCCTGGGCCGCGGGCGGCGCCGGAGCGCAGCGCCGCGCGCTGCGGACGGCCGCCACCGCCGCCGGGGTCTTCGCCGCGTGCGGACTGCTGGGCATGTGGGAGCCGACCATGGAGACGCTGGCCCTCATGACGGTGGCGGTGACCGTCTCCGCGCTGCTCGGCACGCTGCTGGGGCTGGCCGCCGGACTCTCCGACCGCTGCGACCGCGCCCTGCGGCCCGTCTTCGACCTCATGCAGGTCATGCCCGCGTTCGCCTACCTGCTGCCGTTCGTGCTGCTGTTCGGCATCGGCGTGCCCTCCGCGCTCGTGGCGACCGTCATCTACGCCGCGCCCCCGATGGCCCGGCTCACCTCGCTCGGGCTGCGCGGCGCCGACCCGGCCGCCCTGGAGGCCGCCGCCTCGCTCGGCGCGGGCCGGTTCCAGCGCCTGTGGACGGCCCGGCTGCCGCTGGCCCGCCGCGACATGCTGCTCGGCCTGAACCAGACGATCATGATGTGCCTGTCCATGGTCGTGCTGGCCTCCGTCGTCGGCTCCGGTGGCCTGGGCGACCGGATCTACCAGGCGCTCGGCCGGGTCGACGTCGGCCAGGCGCTCGCCGCGGGCATCGCCATCGTCCTCCTGGCCGTCCTGCTGGACCGCACCACCGCCGCCGCGGGCGCCCGCCTGGAGGAGTCCGGCTCCCGCGGCGGCGGACCGGACGGGCTCCGCGGCCGCCACGTCTGGCCCGCGCTCGCCGCGCTCACCGCCCTCCTCGCGGCCGTCGGCCCCTACCTGGGCGAGCGGGAGTGGCCGCGGGCGTGGACGGTGGACATCGCACCGGCCGTCAACGACGCGACCGCCTGGATCGAGAGCAGCGTCGGCTCGGGCCTCCCGCTGGTCGGCGGCACCCTCACCTGGTCCGAGCTGGTCACGACCTGGGTGCTCAACCCGCTGCGCGACGGCCTGCACGCGACCCCCTGGTGGGCGCTGCTGCTGCTCGCCGCCGCCCTCGGCTGGGCCGCCGGACGGCTGCGCGCCGCCGTCACCGCGACCGCCGCGCTGGCCGCCATCGGCGTGCTCGGCCTGTGGAGCCGCTCGCTGGACACGCTCTCGCAGGTCCTGCTGGGGCTGCTGCTGACCCTGCTGCTGGGCTTCGCCACCGGTGTGCTGGCCGCCCGCGTCGAGCGCCTGGAGCGGCTGCTGCGGCCGGTGCTGGACACCATGCAGACGATGCCGCAGTTCGTGTACCTGATCCCGGTCATCGCCCTGTTCGGCGTCAGCCGGACGGCGGGCGTCGCCGCGGCCGTCGTCTTCGTCCTCCCCGCCGTCGTGCGCATCACCGTGCAGGGCATCCGGCAGGTGGACCCGGCCGCCGTCGAGGCGGCCCGGTCGCTGGGCGCCACGGGCGCGCAGCAGCTGAGGCAGGTCCAGCTCCCGCTGGCCCGGCGGTCGCTGCTGGTCGCCGTCAACCAGGGCGTCGTCCTGGTGCTGTCCATGGTCGTCATCGCGGGCATGGTCGGCGGCGGAGCGCTCGGCATCGACGTCATCACCGGGCTCGCCAAGGGCGACCTCGCGCTCGGGCTGCCGGCCGGCGCGGCCATCGTCTGCCTCGGCGTCCTGCTCGACCGCATCACCCAGCCGGGCCGCGCCCGCACCTGACCGCGGACGGCCCCCCCCGGCACGTCCCGTACCCGCCCGACCCCCGTGAGAACCCCGTACAACCCCCATCCGTACCCCGCAAGGAAGCAGACGCACCTCATGCACAGCAAGCCCGTACGCACCTCCGTCCTCGCCGCCGCCGGCGTCCTCGGCCTGGCCCTCAGCGCCTGCGCGGCCGAGACCGGCACCGACAGCGGCTCCGGGGGCGGTGCCGACGAGGTCACCTTCGCGGTGCCCTCCTGGGTCGGCGCCCAGGCCAACGCCGCCGTCGCCGGGAAGATCCTGGAGGACGAACTCGGCGTCGAGGCCGAGCTGAAGCAGATGGACGAGCCCGTCGCGTTCGACGCCCTGCACAGCGGCAAGGCCGACGCCATCCTGGAGGACTGGGGCGGCGTCCCGAAGAAGGAGGAGCTGTACGTCGAGGACAAGGGCACCGTCGTCAAGGGCGGTGACCTCGGCGTCACCGGGCACATCGGCTGGTTCGTGCCGAAGTACTTCGCCGACGAGCACCCCGAGGTGCTCGACTACAAGAACCTGAACGACTTCGCCGACGAGTTCCGCACCTCCGAGTCCGGCGGCAAGGGCCAGTTCATCGGCGCGGCGCCCTCCTACACCTCCTACGATCAGCACCTGATCGATAACCTGGACCTCGACTACCAGATCCTGCCCACCGGCAGCGAGGCCGCGCAGCTCACCGAGATCGAGCGGCTGTACGAGGCGAAGGAGCCGTTCCTCACCTACTGGTGGGACCCGCAGTGGATGAACGCCGAGATCGACATGGTGGAGGTCCGGCTGCCCGAGTACACCGAGGGCTGCAACGAGCCCGCCGAGCAGACCGCGTGCGGCTACGACACGCTGCCCCTCCAGAAGTACTTCAACGCCGACTTCGCCGAGAACGGCGGCGACGCGGCGGAGTTCCTGAAGAACTTCCAGTGGTCCACCGAGGACCAGAACGAGGTCGCCCGCCTCATCAAGGGCGAGGGCCTGAGTGCCGACGAGGCGGCCGCCCGGTGGATCGAGGGCAACGAGGACGTCTGGAAGCAGTGGCTGCCCGCCTCCTGAGCGCCTGACCGGCTGACCGCCTGACCGGCCGACAGTCCGGCCGCCGTCCCCCGGGCCGCCCCCGCGGCCGGGGGGACGGCGGCCCGGGCGGGCGGAGCCGCAGGGCTCCCGCCGCGCGCCTGACGCGCCGACACGCCGCCGGGCGCGGTGAAGTTCACCCGAGTGCGGACCCCGCGCACCCGGGGGGCGTGCGAAGCGGTACGTTCAGCCCGTGCGCAGAATTCTTCATACTGTCGGGCGTTCCGTCGCCCGGACAGCCGTCGCCGGGGCGCTGGTCCTGCCGCTGTTCGCCGGCGCCGCAGCTCCCGTGGCGGCCGAGGAGCCCGCGCCGCCCGCCGCGGCCTCCACGGTCGGCGGCGAACGGCTCGGCAGACCCGGCACGCAGGTGGCACCCCTGGCCGGGGCGGAGGCGCCCGCGCTGCCCCGGAAACTGACCGCCCGCGCCTGGATGGTGGCCGACGCGGAGACCGGCGAGGTGCTGGCCGCGCACAACGCGCACTGGCCGCTGGCGCCCGCCTCCACCCTCAAGATGCTCTTCGCGGACACCCTGCTGCCGAAGTTCGACAGCGACCTGAGCTACACGGTGCTCCCCGAGGACCTCGCACCGATGGGCGTCAACAGCAGCGCGGTCGGGGTGAAGGAGAACCACGCCTACACCGTCCACGACCTGTGGAACGGCGTCTTCCTGGCCTCCGGCAACGACGCGGTGCACGCGCTGGCCGCCCTCAACGGCGGGCTGGCGAAGACCGTGCGGGAGATGAACGAGCACGCGGCGGCGCTGGGCGCGCGGGACACCCACGTCGTCAGCCCGGACGGGTACGACGCGCCGGGCCAGCGCTCGTCCGCCTACGACCTGACGCTGATCGCCCGCTCCGGCCTCGGCAAGCCCGCCTTCCGGACGTACGCCGCCACCGCGACCGCGCGCTTCCCCGGCGGCGGCGAGGGCGCGGACCGCGAGCACTACCAGATCCAGACCACCAACCGGCTCCTGCTCGGCAGCCACGGACTGACCCCCTACGAGGGCCTGGCCGGGATCAAGAACGGCTACACCAGCGAGGCCGGGTACACCTTCACCGGCGTCGCGCAGCGCGGCGGGCGCAGCCTGCTGGTGACCGTCATGCACCCGGCCGCGGAGAAGGGCGGCAACGGGGTCTACGAGGAGAGCGCGCAGCTCCTGGACTGGGGTTTCGCGGCGGCCGGGAAGGTCGAGCCCGTCGGTGAGCTGGTCCCGCCCGAGGGGGCCGGGACGACGCGCCGGGTGGCGCGGCCCGGCAAGGACGAGCGGGCCCCCGAGGGGCTGGCCGGCGGCGGGGTGCAGGCGGCGGGCGACGGGTTCGCCGTGGACGCGCCGCGGGGCTCGGACGGCGTCGGCGTCGCGCTGGGCGTCGTCGGCGGCACCCTCGTCATACTCGGCGGCACCGCCTACGCCGTGCGGCGCCGCTGGCCGCGCCACGTGGACGCGCCGTAGCGGCGCCCGGCCCGCCGGGGGTCACAGGAAGCGGCGGATCGGGGCGACGAGCAGCTCACCGGCGCGCTGGAGCGGCGGCCGGGTACGCCAGCGGCGCGGGCAGACCGGCTCGGAGCGGGTCACGTCCTCGTCGAAGTGGGCGTCGAGCCGGGCGGTGAACGCCTCGTCCAGCACGGCGAGCATCACCTCCTCGTCGTGGTCCAGCGAGCGGCGGTTGATGTTCGTGGAACCGACCAGCGAGGCGATGCCGTCCACCGTGATGATCTTCGCGTGCATCATCGTCGGCTGGTACTGCCATATCCGCACGCCGCAGGCCAGCAGCTCCTCGTAGTGGTTCTGCCCGGCGAGCTGGCACACCCGCTTGTCGGTGTAGCGGCCCGGCAGCAGGATCTCGACGTCCACCCCGCGCCGCGCCGCCGCGCACAGCAGCCCGATGAAGTAGGCGTCCGGGGCGAAGTAGGCCGTGGCCAGCCGCAGCCGCTTCTCGGCCGTCTCGATGATGACGCGCAGCAGCGTCTGCATGTCCTGCCAGCCGATGCTGGCCGAACCGCGCACGACCTGCACGACGCAGTCGCCCGCCGGCGGCTGCTCGGTGAACCGGTCCCGCCCGTCGAACAGCTCGGCGCAGCACTCGGCCCAGTTCTGCGCGAAGGCGGCGGCGAGGCCGTCCACGGCGGGCCCGCGCAGCTCGACGTGCGTGTCCCGCCACTCGTGCCGGTCGCGCGCGTCGCCGCACCACTCCTCGGCGATGCCGACGCCGCCGGTGAACGCCACCTGCTCGTCCACCAGGAGGACCTTGCGGTGGCAGCGGTGGTTCTGCTTGAAGGGGGATATCCACAGCGGCTTGCGGAACCAGGAGACCTGCACCCCGGCCTCGTCCATCTCGCGCAGCAGGTCCTTCTCGATGGGCCGGCTGCCGAACGCGTCCAGCAGCAGCCGCACCCGCACCCCCGCGCGGGCCCGCTCGGACAGCGCCTCCGCGAACTCGCGGGCGATCTCGCCGCGCCAGTACACGAACGTCATCATGTCCACGGTGTGCCGGGCCGCGCGGACGGCGGACAGCATCGCCGGGAAGATCTCGTCGCCGTTGCGCAGCGGGACCAGCGCGTTGCCCTCGGTGGCGGGTGCGCCGATCAGCCGCTCCAGGCGGCGGCGCAGCGCCTCGGCCGGCGGCAGGTGCCGCGCTTCCTCACCCTCCGCGGTCCGCAGAGCTCCGTCCGTCACGTCCTTGCCTCCTCCGCCGTCCGGCTCCGGCTGGCGGCGGGCCGCCACGTCAGCCGACCGAGGAGCGTACACCCGAAAGCCGTACGGCTATGGCCAGGGTGTCGTCCCGGTGCAGGACGACGGTGTGCATGTCGTGCGCGAGGGCGCCGGGAATCTCCGTCACCGGCAGGTCGCGGTGGCGGCGGGCGCTCTCGACGAGCCGGGCCTCGCCCTCGCGCGGGTCCCGGCGGCTCTCGGTGAGCCCGTCGGTGTACAGCAGGAGCAGGTCGCCCGGGTCCATGCGGTCGTGCAGCAGCCGCTCGCTGCCGGGCAGCGGGAAACCGATGCCCCGGCCGCGGACCTCCAGGTACTCCGCCCCGCCGTCGGCGCGCAGCAGCAGGGCGGGCGGGTGGCTGCCGTTGGCCAGCCGCAGCTCCCCGGTGCGCGGGTTGAGGCGGGCGAGCAGGACGGTGGCCATCAGCTCGCGGTCCAGCGGCATGAGGATCTCGTCGGTGCGGGCGACGATCGAACCCAGCGGATGCCCCTCCAGGGCCAGCGTGCGCACCGCGTGGGTGACGTTCAGCGCGCTGCGCGTGCTGCGGACGCCGTGCCCGAGCGCGTCCACGACGGTGATGTGGACCGTGCCGTCGGGCAGGAAGAACCAGTCGTAGAGGTCACCGCCGGTGGGGGCGTCGGTGTCGGCCGGGGCGTAGTGGACGGCCAGCTCCAGGCCCTCGCTGCGGATCGGCGGCGGACGCAGCGCGTCCTCCAGCTCGCGCAGGATGCGCCCGTGCGCCCGGCGCAGCCGCTCGTCCCGCTCCTCCAGCTGGACGTAGAGGGCGAGGACGCCGCTGTTCGTCTCGGCCAGCTCGTGCTTGAGCCGTCTGTGCTCGGCGTCCAGCGTGTCGGCCCGCGCCAGGGCCACGCGCAGCTCCTCGGCCAGCTCCTCCGACTCGGCCCCGTCCGCGGCGGACTCCGCCTGGCTGGAGCGCGGCTCGGCGGGGCGCGGGACGAGCCCCGCCGGGTCGGGCCGGGCCGGGACCGTCAGCCGCCACACGGCGCGCCCCGGCGCCTCCTCGTGCGCGGGCAGCGGCAGCCCGCTGGTGGCCAGCGGTCCCGGGGCGTCGGGCGAGCGGACGGTGAGCACCAGCTCGCCGCCGGGCCGGTGCACCGGCTCCAGGGAGACCGTCCGCCCGGCGCGGAACTCCGCGTCCGCCAGCAGGGACACCGTCAGGGCGAGCCTCGCCCGCGTCTCGACGTTCAGCCCGCAGCCGCGGGCCAGGCGGCGCACGGCACGGCGCAGCGGGGCGGCGCTGTGGAAGGTGGCAAGGGTCACGGCAACCTCTGCGGGGGCCGGGCGGTGAGCACGGTGGCGTCGTCGCGGGTGATGCGGTGGCGGTGGACGAGGGCGGTGGCCAGCAGCGGCGGCGGCAGGCGCAGCACGAACAGCCCGGGGGAGCGGGCCCAGCGGGCGTCCACGCCGTCGCTGTGCAGCACGCACGTCGTCCCCGGCGGCAGCGGCACCACGTGCGTGCTCAGCGGCGGCAGGCTCAGCCCGACGACGCCCGCCCGCCCGGTCAGCCTGCGGTGCACCTCGTGGGCGGAGACGGTCAGCGCCCGGACGTTGCCCACCCCGCAGTACTCGGCCACCGAGCGTCCGGCCGTCAGCCGCAGCAGCCCCACGGCGGCGCCGCGGCTGTGCCGCAGGGCGCGGTGCACGATGGTGAGCACGTCCGGCAGCGGTTGCCCCGGATCGCGGTGGAAGGCGCGCACGGCGGTCTGCGCGGCCTCCGACGCCTGCGGCCCGTGGCCGAGCCCGTCCACGACGATGGCCGTCCGCACGGAGCCCGTGTCGGCGACCGCGCAGGCGTCACCGGAGTGCTGCTCCCCGACGGCGGGCAGGCACACGACGCCCACCTCCTGCCGCGCGGCCTGATCCTCGCCGGGCAGGGTGATCCGCGCGCAGGCCAGGGTGCCCGTACCGGCCTGCGTGCGCAGGGTGAAGGACGTCGCGATGCGGTTCACGCCGCCGAGCCCGGCGCCGAGGCTGCCGGTGGTGCTGAAGCCGTCCGTCAGGCACCGGGCCGGTTCCGGCATGCCCGGGCCCCGGTCGGCCGCCATGATCTCCAGCCCGCCGCCCAGCGGCAGCGGCTGCACGTACAGCACGCCGTCCACGGCGTGCTTGTGCAGGTTGCTGGCCAGTTCGGAGGCGATGACGGCGGCCTGCTCGGGCAGCGCGCCCGGCAGGTCGCACCGGCGCGCCAGCTTGCGGGCCGTCGCGGCGGCCAGCGCGACGGCCGATTCGTGGTCGATCCGGACACTCGTGGTGTGCGGCCCGGCTGGGTGAGGGTTCACCGGCTGGTCCAGCGGGTGACGGTGACCGTCGTCCCCCGGCCCGGCTCGCTGCGCACGTCGAAGTCGTCCATGAGGCGGCGTGCGCCGCCCAGACCGTGCCCGAGCCCGGCGCCGGTGGTGAACCCGTCCCGGAGCGCGGCGTCCAGGTCGGGGATGCCCGGCCCCTCGTCCCTGATGGTCACCCGCAGGCCCCGGCCGCCGGTGCGCACCGGGTAGTCGATGACCATGACACCGCCACCGCCGTGGATGTAGGCGTTGCGGGCCAGCTCGCTCACGGCCGTCACGACGCGCGTCTGGTCCACGATGCCGAAGCCGATCACCCGCGTGGCCTCGCGCACGGCGTGCCGGACGGTGAGGAGGTCCTCCTCGGTACGCACCTGGAGCTGCGCCGGCGCGGCCGGGGTCATGGGCGGCGCCTGCACCGCCGCCGACCCCGCCGTGGTGCTGAGCGCCCCGTCAATGCTGCTTGCCATGCCTCGCCCCTTCCGGGGGCTGCGGACTGCGGTGCCACCCCAGCGCACTCAGGCCCTGCTCCGCGTTGAGCGCGGTCTCCACACCCGTGAGCTGGATGCCCAGCTCGGTCAGGGTGATGGCGACCGGAGGCCGCATCCCGGCGACGATGACCCGGGCGCCCACCAGGCGCGCCGAGGCCGTCAGCTCCATCAGGGTGCGGGCCACGAAGGAGTCGATGATCTCCAGACGGGAGATGTCGATGAGCACACCGCTCGCCCGGTCGCTGGCGATGCGCTGCGTCAGCTCGTCGGTGAACGCGACGGCGGTGCGGTCGTCCAGTTCGTTGAGCAGCCCGGTGATCAGGACGTCCCCGAGTCGCAGGATGGGGACGCCCGGCGTGGGGGGGCCGCTGCTCTGCCCGCTCACCGTGCCACCGTGTTGCTCGCGCGGACAGTGTGCTCGGTCTGCTGCATGGCGGCGGCGAGGGCGTCGGCGAGCGTCGCCCGGGTGAGGATCGTGGACAGGTCGATGCCGAGCTGGGCGATCGTCTGGGCGATGCTGGGCCGGACGCCGCTGATGATGCAGTCCGCACCCATCAGCCGCACCGCGCTCACCGTCTGCATCAGGTGCTGGGCGACCGCGGTGTCCACCATGGCGACGCCGGTGATGTCGATGATGGCCACCTGCGCCTCGTTGTCCTTGATGGACTGGAGCAGGTTCTCCATGACGACCTGGGTGCGGGAGGTGTCCAGGGTGCCGATCAGCGGGACGGCGAGCACGTGGCGCCAGATCTGCACGACCGGCGTGGACTGCTCCAGCAGCTCCCGGCTCTGCCGCTGGATGATCTCCTCGCGGCCCTCGACGTAGGCGGCGAAGGAGAGCGCCCCCGCAGCGTCGAGGAGCCGGTTGACCATCAGGGCGACGGCGAACAGCTCCGCCGCGTCCTGCGTGCTCTGCCGCACCGTCTCCAGCAGCGCGTCCTTGAGGGCGAGGACGGCCAGCGACGTGTCGGTGGGGCTGGCCCCGCCCATCGCCCGGCGCAGCGACAGTTCCGTCACGGCCTGGTGCAGGTTCCGGTCCGAGCTGATCACGCGCTCCACCGGCGCCCCGGTCTCCAGCCCGGCGAGGAGCGCGGCCACCAGGGCGTCGGCCTCCTCGCGCAGCTCCCCCTCGGGGAGGACGGTGCCGATGCCCGCCTGGTCCATCTGGAGCTGCACCCAGCGGTCGGCGACGTCGTCGGCGCGGTCCCGCAGCGCTTCGGTCACCCGCTCCCGTACAGCGGCTTCACTGGGACTGGCACTCACTCGTCAACCCTTCGTCGCGGCGGCGATCGGGAGATCGGGAGATCGCCCTCGACTGCTGTGGCCGTGCCCGCCCCGCGGGCGTGGGCACAGCTCGCACCATACTAACGAGGCGTACGCGGTGGCTGGAAAGGCCCGGAGGGCCCGCGGGACGGGCAAGTGTGGTGTGCGCCACGTGACTTCCCGCGCGCGCCGGTGATCCCGGCCACCACGGCGTCAGGCGGCGGCCGTCCCGGCCGCGGCCCCGGAGGCGTCCGCCGCTGGGGCGTCCGGGGCCGCGGGCCCCTCGTCCTCCTCCTCGCCGGCGTCCTCGGTGGCCGTCCACGCGGCGCAGAACAGCAGCAGCCTGGCCATGAGGTTGATCCAGATCATCAGGGCGACCGGCACCCCGAAGGCGCCGTACATGTTCTTGCCCGCCACGCCCTTCAGGTAGCCGCCGATCAGCAGCTTGAGCAGCTCGAAACCGGCCGCGCCCAGGAACGCGGCCACCACCAGGGCCCGGCGCGGGGGGTCCGTGCCCGGGACGCGGGTGAGCAGGTAGCCGAGCAGGAGGACGTCGACGCCGACGGCCGCCAGGACCGGCACCGCCTGGAGCAGCCACCCGGCCGGGCCGCCCTCGATCCCCAGCCGCCCGGCCGCCCAGTCCACCGCGCCGACGGCGAACGCCGAACCGGCCAGCGAGACGGCGACCACGCAGCCCAGTCCGGCGAGCATCGCCAGGTCCTTGACCTTGAGCAGGACGAACCCCTCCTCGTCCTGCGGCAGCAGCCACACCTCGCGCAGGCACTCCCGCAGCGTCTGCACCCAGCGCAGGCCGGTGAACAGCAGCACGCCCACGGCGATGAGGCCGACCGTGCCCGCGTTGTCCACGAAGGACTGGAGGCCGATCTGGTCCGAGATCCCGGGCACCTGGTCGGAGAGCCAGCCCTGGGCGGACGCCACCTGGTCCTCGCCGAGCAGCGCGGCGGCGACGGCCGCGCTCAGGGCGATCATCGGGAACAGCGAGAGAAAGCTCACGAAGGTGATCGCGGCCGAGAGCCGGGCCCAGTGCGTCGCCTCCAGCCGTTCGTACGCGTGCCACAGGTGCGTCCGCGTGAGCCGCAGGATGAGGGGTCCGACGGCCGGCAGCCGGGTCAGCCAGTCCATGAGCCCCGTTCTACCCGCTGGGCCGCCGCGCAAGGGGGGTCATCGGCGCGGCGGCGTCCCGGCGCCTCGGCGCGGCGGCCCCGACGGGCGGCGGCCCCGGCGCGCTAGGACGCCGGGGCCGCCGGGCGTGACATGCCCGCCTGCTGGGGAACCGATGGCAGGGGTGGTCGCCCGGTGAAGCGGAACTCGCGCCTGAGCCGCCACACCCGGTCCTCGGTGCCCTGCTCGTACAGGGCGAAGCCCGTCGTCAGCCACGCCGCCTCGAACCCGGCCAGCTCCTCCTGGGCGAGGTCCATGGCCGCCTCGTCGATGCCGTGGGCGATCGTGACGTGCGGGTGGTAGGGGAAGTTCAGCTCCCTGGCGAGCGGCCCGTCGGGTGAGCGCACCCGCTCCTGGAGGCCCGCGCAGGACGCCGCGCCCTCGGCGACCCGCACGTAGACGACGGGCGACAGCGGGCGGAAGGTGTCGGTGCCGGACAGCCGCATCGGGAAGGCGTGCCCGGCGGCCGCGACGGCCCCCAGGTGCCTCTTCACCGCCGGCATCGCCGCCGCGTCCACCTCGGTGGGCGGCAGCAGGGTGACGTGCGTGGGGATGCCGTGCGCGGCGCTGTCCCCGAAACCGGCCCGGCGCTGCTGGAGCAGGCTGCCGTACGGCTCCGGGACCGCGATCGATACGCCGACCGTGACGGTCCCCACGTCGTCTCCCTCCGGGTGCTGGCCGCTGGTGCGCGGCGGGTCCGGGCGGTTCGCCCGCCTGGTTCCTTCTCGTCCGTTCAGGTCCGGTTTCAGTGCTTCGCGGGCAGGAAGCCCACCTTGTCATAGGCGCGGGCCAGCGTCTCGCCGGCGACCGTGCGGGCCTTCTCCGCGCCCTTGGCCAGGAGGGAGTCCAGCGTCTCGGGATCGCCCAGGTACTCCTCGGTGCGCGCCCGGAACGGCGTCACCCAGTCGGTGACGACCTCGGCGAGGTCCGTCTTGAGGGCGCCGTACCCCTTGCCCGCGTACCGCTGCTCCAGCTCGGTGACCGTCGCGCCGGTGAGCGTCGCGTAGATGGTCAGGAGGTTGCTGACGCCGGGCTTGCCCACCGGGTCGTAGGCGATCTCGGACCCGGTGTCGGTGACCGCGCTCCTGATCTTCTTCGCCGTCGCCTTCGGCTCGTCCAGCAGCGAGACGGTGCCCTTGGGCGAGGAGGCCGACTTGCTCATCTTGGCCGCCGGGTCCTGGAGGTCGTAGATCTTCGCCGTCTCCTTGAGGATGTGCGGCGCGGGCACGGTGAACGTCGGCCCGTAGCGGGCGTTGAAACGCTCGGCGACGTTCCGGGTCAGCTCGATGTGCTGGCGCTGGTCCTCACCGACGGGCACCTCGTCGGCCTGGTACAGCAGGATGTCGGCGATCTGCAGGACGGGGTAGGTGAACAGGCCGACCGTCGTGCCCTCGGTGCCCTGCCTGGCGGACTTGTCCTTGAACTGCGTCATGCGGGACGCCTCGCCGAACCCGGTGAGGCAGTTCATCACCCAGGCGAGCTGGGCGTGCTCGGGGACGTGGCTCTGCACGAACAGCGTGCAGCGTTCCGGGTCGAGCCCGGCGGCCAGCAGCTGGGCGGCGGCGAGCCGGGTGGCGGCGCGCAGGGCGGCCGGCTCCTGCGGGACCGTGATCGCGTGCAGGTCGACGACCATGTAGAAGGCGTCGTGGCTCTCCTGGAGCGCCACCCACTGGCGCACCGCGCCGAGGTAGTTGCCGAGGTGGAACGAACCGGCGGTGGGCTGGATGCCGGACAGCACGCGGGGACGATCGTTAGCCATGGGGGCCATTCTCGCAGAGCGCCCGCCGTCCGCGTTCCCGTGACGTCACGGCCGTGCGACGGCTTCGGCACGGGCACGGACCAGTGCCGCGACCGGCGCGAAATCCGGCGCCACGGGCGGGTCTTCCGCGGAAATCCGCTGCGCATACCGGACAGGCGGCGCAAGGAGGCGGTAGAAAGAGGCAGGCCCACGAGGCCACCCAGCGTTGACCGGACGAACGGAGCGAGCGATGCCCACCTCCACCGAGCTGATCGCCACCGCCGACGCACACAGCGCCCACAACTACCACCCCCTGCCCGTCGTCCTCTCCTCCGCGGAGGGCGCCTGGATGACGGACGTCGAGGGCCGCCGGTACCTCGACCTGCTCGCCGGGTACTCGGCGCTCAACTTCGGGCACGGCCACCCGCGGCTGACCGCCGCCGCCCGCGCCCAGCTCGACCGGCTGACCCTCACCTCGCGCGCCTTCCACCACGACCGGTTCGCCGACTTCTGCGTCCGGCTCGCCCGGCTGTGCGGCATGGAGGCCGTCCTGCCGATGAACACCGGCGCCGAGGCCGTGGAGACGGCCGTCAAGACGGCCCGCAAGTGGGGCTACCGGGTCAAGGGCGTGCCCGACGGCCGGGCGCGGATCGTCGTCGCCGACGGCAACTTCCACGGCCGCACCACGACCATCGTCAGCTTCTCCACGGACGAGGAGGCCCGCGCCGACTACGGCCCCTACACGCCCGGCTTCACGATCGTGCCCTACGGTGACCTCGCGGCGCTGGCGGAGGCGGTCGACGAGGACACCGTCGCCGTCCTGCTGGAGCCCGTGCAGGGCGAGGCTGGCGTGCTCGTGCCGCCGCCCGGCTACCTGGCCGGGGTGCGCGAGCTGACCCGGGCGCGGAACGTGCTGTTCATCGCGGACGAGATCCAGAGCGGCCTCGGCCGCACCGGGCGCACCTTCGCCTGCGAGCACGAGGGCGTCGTGCCGGACGTGTACGTGCTCGGCAAGGCGCTGGGCGGCGGCATCGTGCCCGTCTCCGCGGTGGTCTCCTCCCGCGCGGTGCTCGGCGTCTTCCGGCCGGGCGAACACGGTTCGACGTTCGGCGGCAACCCGCTGGCCTGTGCCGTCGCGCTGGAGGTCGTCGCCATGCTGGAGGAGGGCGACCACCAGCGCCGGGCCGCCGAACTGGGCGACCACCTGCACGCCGAGCTGGCCCTGCTGGCGGGCACCGGGCGGGTGACGGGAGTGCGAGGCCGGGGCCTGTGGGCCGGGGTGGACGTCGATCCGGCGCTGGGGACCGGGCGGGAGATCTCCGAACGGCTGATGGCCGAGGGCGTGCTGGTCAAGGACACGCACGGCTCCACGATCCGGATCGCGCCGCCGCTGGTCATCAGCAAGGAGGACCTGGACTGGGGCCTGGACCGGCTGCGGGACGTCCTGGCTGCCTGACGCGGCCCCGCCCGCTCCCGCCCCGCCCGGCCGCCCGTCAGGGCGCGGCGGGCAGGGCGCGGCACAGGGCGTCCAGGGCGTCGGCGAAGGCGTGCTCGGGCGGCGCGCCGTACCCGACGACGAGCGCGTCGGCCGGGGCCGCCTCCGGCGCCGCCGGGTGCCGGAACCGGGCGAGGCCGTCCACCGCGAGGCCCTGCCAGGCGGCGCCGCGCACGGCGTCCGGCTCGGTCCCGGGCGGCAGTTCCAGCACGGCGTGCAGCCCGGCGGCGATCCCGGTGACGCGGACGTGCGGGTGGCGCTCGGCGAGGGCCGCGACGAGCGCGTCCCGGCGGCGCCGGTACCGCAGCCGCATGGCCCGCACGTGCCGGTCGTACGCCCCCGAGACGAGGAAGTCCGCGAGCGTGAGCTGGTCCAGCGTGCTCGACGTCCGTTCGGCCTTCACCGCGAGCACCGGCTCGACCAGGTCCTGCGGCAGCACCATCCAGCCCAGCCGCAGCCCCGGCGACAGGCTCTTGCTCGCGGTGCCGAGGTAGACGACCCGCTCCGGGTCCAGGCCCTGCACGGCGCCGACCGGCTGCCGGTCGTAGCGGAACTCGCCGTCGTAGTCGTCCTCCAGGACGAGCCCCCCGGTGGTGCGGGCCCAGTCCACGACGGCCGCCCGGCGGTCCGGGTGCAGTGCGGCGCCGGTCGGGTACTGGTGCGCGGGGGTGAGCAGCACCGCCCGCGCCCCGGACTCCGGCAGGCGGGCCACGTCGGCACCGTGCCCGTCCACCGGCAGCGGCACCGTGGGCACCCGGGCCCGCTCCAGGATCTCCCGGTGCATCCACAGCCCGTACGACTCGACCGCCATCGGACAGCGCAGCAGCCGGGCCAGCAGCTCCAGGGCCTCCACGAACCCCTGGCAGACGACGACGCGCTCCGGCGCCACCCGCACGCCCCGCGCCCGCGCCAGGTACCCCGCCAGCGCCTCCCGCAGCTCCGGACGGCCCTGCGCGTCCCCGAAGCCGAGGGCCGCGCTCGGGGCCGCGGTCAGCGCCCGCCGGGCGGAGGCCAGCCAGGCGGCGCGGGGGAAGGCGGAGACGTCGGGTCGGCCGGTGCGCAGGTCGTGGTGGCGCCGCGGGGCCGCCGGGGCGCGCCGCTGCGGCACCCGCGCGGGAGCCCGTCGCCGCACCGGTTCCGACCGGGCGGCCACCCGGGTGCCCGAGCCCTGCCGCGCGGTGAGCCACCCCTCGGCCACCAGCTCCCCATACGCCTCCGCCACGGTGTTCCTGGCCACCCCGAGGTCCGCCGCCAGCGCCCGGGACGACGGCAGCCGCGTCCCCGGCGCCAGCCGCCCGCCGCGGACGGCGTCCCGCAGCTCACGGATGAGCGCGGCCCGCACTCCGCCGCGGGCGTCCAGCTCCAGATGCAGATCCCAGCCACCGGTCACGGCCTTGACCCTACGCACCCGCCGGGGGCGGAAGCGGCCCACGGTCGGGAGACCGGCCCAGGTGGAGCCGAGCGGGGCGTTCTCGTGCGCGGGGCCGGGTCAGGGCGAGGCGGTCACGTGCGGTCGGCGGTGCGGTCCAGAACCAGGGCGGTGTAGTACGGGGCGTCCTCCCACGGGTGGGAGGTGCCCACGGGCTGGTAGCCCCAGGCGGCGTACGCGGCCTGGGCCGGGGCGGCCTCCGGCTCCGGCCGCACGGTGAGGGTGACCCGCTCGGCGGCCAGGCCGTCCAGCAGCGCGTCGTGGAGGCCCCGTGCGATGCCCTGGCGGCGCCACGGCCGGCGGACGGCAAGCTCCAGGACCACCCAGGTCCGGACGCCGGTCTCCCGGGTGAAGTCCTCGTCCAGGTGGCGGTCGACGTTGCTCCACCATCCGGTGTCGGCGGGCAGGTAGTAGCCGTAGGAGAAGCCGACGACGTCCTCGCCGTCGCGGGCGAGGACGAGGCGCATCCCGTGCCGCTGGACGTGGTGGGCGTAGTGCTCGGTGAACTGGGCGACGTCGCCGGGCCCCTCGCTGTACGGGGGGTCGGCGTAGACCTCCTCGTAGGCCGGGAGGAAGTGGCCGAGCGCCGCGGCGGCGGCGTCCGGTCCGTCGTGGCGCTCATACGTCACCGGGGGCATCACGCGGCCTCCTTCTTCCGGGCGTACGCGGCCAGCTCGTCGGCCGCGGCCCGCGCGGAGTCCTTGGCAGTCTGACCGGCCGAGCGGTCACCGCGCCGGTGGTCTCGGCCTTGAAGTCCGGCGTCCACGTCAGCGTGCAGTCGGTCAGGCATGGGCGAGCTGCCAGGACCGCGCGCGGTCATCCAGCTCGGCCGCGACCGCGACGCCTCGGCGCTCGAAGACGGTGAGCTGTCGGCGGATGGAGCCGACCTGCTTGACCGCGCGGTCGGAGTACACCCCGCCGAACCGGACCAGGGCCTTGTCCCAGGACGCGCACGCTTCCTCCAGGTGGCCTTGGGCCGCCTGCTCCTTGCCCAGGGAAGCCAGGGACAGGGCCGTGATGCGGGAGAGGCCGCCTTGGTCGGCGCTGCCGTAACTGCGGCCGGCGGAGGCGTACTGCTTGGCCGCGTTGGGGTGGTCCTTGAGCGCGCGGAAGACCTTCGCGGAGTGGGAGGCCACGGCTGCCCTGGGGGCGCCGGACAGGGTGAGCCAGTACGGCCGGACGTCGTCCTCGCCCCGGATGGCGAGGTCTTGTGCGCGGCGGACCTCTGCGACGGCCTCCGGGCCGCGGCCGGCGACGGCGAGGGCACGAGCCCGGCAGACGACGAACATGGACAGCATGCCGGGCTCGGCGCGGTTGGCGGCCAGCGACAGGGCGGCGTCCGCGAGGTCCAGCGTGTGCTCCGGGCGTGCGATGTCCATACCGTTGTGGGCCATGATCCGCAGGACCCACGCCTCGTGGAGGGGGTTGTCGGCCTCCCGGGTCAGGCCGAGGCTCTGGAGGTAGTAGCGCTGGGCCAGTCCGTGTTCCCCGGCGTCGTAAGCCTTCCACCCGGCGAGGAACGCGAACGCGGCGGCGGCCGTGAGCGCGTCGCCCCGTACGGACTCCTTGGCGAACCGGGCCCGGGTGAGGTCGGCGACGTCGGTGCGGAGGTACTGGACGACGGCGGAGCGGCCGTGCAGCCCGCCCTGGCGCTCGTCGCTCGCGGTGAACGCCTTGAGCATTGAGCGGACGGCTTCGATGTCGCCTTCGCCGACCATGCGACCGGATCCGCCTGTTGCCCTGGTCTGTGCTTCGGCTGCCTGGGCGAAGCCGAGCGGCAGGGCCGCGGCGGCGACGCTGTAGGCCGCTCCCGTAAGGATCTTGCGACGATTGATGTCGGCCTCCCCGATTCGCCGTACGGTGTCCACTGGATCGGGTCCGATGCCCAGCCCAAGCCGGGCGTCGGGCCCGTCGCCATGTCCGGGCACCTGCCAGCCGAAGGCGGCCGGGGTGATGTGCCGCCCGAGGCGGCGGGACAGGGCTTCGGCAATGTATGCGCACGTTGCAGAGGTCGGCGGTCTGCCGGCGACCCAGTGGGAGACGGCGGACTGGTTCGTCCGCAGGGTTCCGCCGGCCTCGGCCGCGATGTGGCGGACGTCAACGGCGAACTGGTCGTACGTCAGGCCCGCTTCCTCTACGGCGAGCCGGAGCCGGTCGTTGCGCGCGCGAGGCGTCGTCACGGATTGTCCACCCTCCCAAGCAGCGCGTTAATACCGGTAATGCAGATGAGCGTTGACCGGTGCTGCCCATACCACCGTAATGCCGGTTCGATGACGTAGGTCACATCGATTCGCATAAATGCCGCTTGGGGGCATGCATGGAACAGCGCGCGGCGGGGTCGGTCACGTCGTTGACGACTTCCGGCGAGAGGGCGAAGGCGGGTGGGCACTGGCTTCTGTCGGCGGCCCCGTCCACCGAGCAGAGCTACGGCCGGTGGACGACCATGGGCGCGGCGTGGCTGCGGCCCGGTGCCCTGTTCGGGGCGGTCCTCGTCCCGGCCGACGTGGTGCATGGCGCGGTCGGGCTGGACGACCCGGTGACGTGCGCGGCCCCGCTCGCGGAAGCGTTGGAGGGCGGCCCCGTCTTCTTCACCCGGGTCGGCTTCCGTGACGGCGGCTGTTACACCGCGCTCGTGCCCGCGTCCGCCGCGCAGACGTGGCGCGTGGCGGGGGCGACGGTGCATCACCACCGGGCCCTCCTCCTCGTCCCGGCCCCGCATGTGATCGAGCCTCAAGAGGAGGACTGCCCGTGGTGGGTGGTGCCGCTGGACGGCCCTGGGCTGCTGTGCCCGCCGGACCGGCTGGGGGACCTGGTGGCTCTCGGGCGGGACGCCACCCGCAAGCCCACCGGCGAGGAGGGCGGCGGCGATGCGTGAGGCCCTGTCTGGCTCCTCCCCGGCAGCGGCCGGTGGTGCTGGCCCCCGGTTCACGAGGAACGGTGCGCGCGTGATGGCCGAGACCCTGGCCGGTGGGAGGCCCGCGTTCACGGAGTGCCTGCCTCGCCGCGCGGAGTCCGCCAAGACCGCGCGCGGCCTGGTCGACCGTGCGCTGCACCTGTGGGGCCTGGAGGCCCTCACCGACTCCGCGCAGCTCGTCGTGACCGAGCTGGTGGCCAACGCCGTGAACCACGGTCGGCGGGAGACGATCCGGGTGTCCGCCTCGCGGCTGGACCAGGCCGTCGTCCAGGTGTCCGTGGCGGACCTGTCCCGGAAGGTGCCGGCGCTGAGCCTTCGCCCTGTCGCGGACCTGGCGGAGTCCGGCCGCGGCCTGCTCCTCGTCAACGCCCTGTGCCCCCGGTGGGGCGTCGAGCCCCTGCGGTGGGGGAAGCGCGTGTGGGCCGACCTCGACGCCGACGCGGAGGGCTGCGGTGCCTGAGCGGTGGGGGCACGCCTCCAGCACCTCGTCGACCGGACGGTGCCTCCGGGCGAGGACGCCGCGTAGCCGCCCGCCGCCGGACCGGCGCGGTCACCTTCCCCAGGGGCCGCGCCTTCGCGTTCCGGGTGCGGCCGTGTCGGGTGCGAAGGTGCGCCCGGCGAGGCCGGGTCCGGCGGCGGCCCGCGGGCACAGCGGACCAAGCCCGGTGGGGGTGGAAGTGGCCCACGGTCGGGAGGCCGAAGTGGACCAGGCGGGCGGGCCGTTGCCGTCCTAGGGTCGAAGCCATGACGACACAGCACAAGCACGGACCCCGTATGGACTTCTTCGCGCACGCCCCGGCCGTCTACAAGGCCATGGTCGCCCTCGACGCCGCCGCCTCGGACGGCGTGGACCCCACGCTGGCGGAACTGGTCAAGATCAGGGCCTCGCAGCTCAACCACTGCGCGTTCTGCCTGGACATGCACATCCGCGAGGCCCGTGCCAAGGGCGAGTCGGAGGAGCGCGTCTACCTGCTGAGCGCCTGGGAGGAGGCCGGGACGGTCTACACCGACAAGGAGCGGGCGGCGCTCGCGCTGACGGAGGCCGTCACCGTCCTGACCGACGGCTTCGTGCCGGACGAGGTGTACGAGCGGGCCGCCGCGCACTTCACGGAACCGGAGCTGGCACAGCTCATCGCCATGATCTTCACCATCAACGTGTGGAACCGCATCGCCGTCACCACCCGCAAGACGCCGACGCTGGGCCGGTAGGGCCCCGGCCCCGGCCCCGGCCGGGCCGGGCGCACCCCGCCCGGCCCGGGCGCGTCCGGCTCACGCCTGGCGGCTGGCCAGCTCCACGACGGTGATGTCCGGTTCGGCGCCCACCCGCACCGGCGGCCCCCAGGCCCCGGCGCCCCGGCTCACGTACAGCTGGGTGTCGCCGTAGCGCTCCAGCCCGGCGAGCGTGGGGTTGGCCAGCGCCGCCAGGTAGGTGCCCGGCCACATCTGGCCGCCGTGGGTGTGGCCGGAGAGCTGGAGGTCCACGCCGTGCTCCACGGCGTCGTGGATCATCACCGGCTGGTGGGCCAGCAGGACGGAGGCGCGGCCCGGGTCGCGGTCGCCGAGCGCGGCGGCGTAGTCGGGCCCCTCCTCGTAGTCCTCGCCGGCGATGTCGTTGACGCCGGCCAGGTCGAAGCCGGCCAGTTCGGTGCGCTCGTTCTCCAGCGGACGCACGCCCAGCTCGCGGACGAAGTCCACCCACTGGCCGGCGCCGGAGAAGTACTCGTGGTTGCCGGTGACGAAGTACGAGCCGTCCCGCGCCGACAGACCGGCCAGTGGTTCAGCCGCCTCGCCCAGGTGGGTGACGGAGCCGTCCACGAGGTCCCCGACGATGGCGACGGCGTCGGGGTTCGCCCGGTTGATGATGTCCACGATCCGCTGGGTGTGGGACCGGCCCAGTATGGGACCTATGTGGATGTCGCTGACGACGGCGATCCGGTAGCCGTGCGCGGCGCGCGGCAGCTTGGCGAGCGGCACGGTGACGCGCTTCAGCCGCGGCCCGATGCCCAGGACGCTGTACGTGCCGTAGCCGACGGTTCCCGCCGCGACGGCCCCGGCCGTGACGGCGGCCGCCCGGGCGACGAACAGCCGCCGCGACGGACCGCCGGGCCGCTCCGCCGGTTCCGGCCGGTGCTCCGGTTCCGCCCCCGGTTCCGCCCCCGGTCCGGCCCCCGGCCGTGCCGGGTGCGCCGCGTCACCCCCGGAGGCCTGCCCGCCGCCGTCCGGGACCGCCACCAGCTCCGGCTCCGGCTCGCGGTCCCGGGCCTGCTCCTGCTCCCGCTCCGGCGCCCGCCGCGGCACCGTCCTCGCGGCCGCGCGGCGTTCCAGCAGCCGCCGGGCGAGCGGGCGCACCGGCTCCAGCGCGAGGAGCGCCAGCAGCAGGTACACCAGCACCGCGAACCACATGAACCCCGGCCACGCGAGCACCCGGTGCACCGCGAACGGCACCGCGTCGGAGCGGCCGAGCGCCTGCGCCGCGACGGCGGTGACCGGCAGCAGCACGGCCAGCGCCGTACCGGTTCTGCGGTAGGCCCCGCCCGGCGCGGAGACGTCCTTGACCAGCCGCTTCCACAGGTACCAGTGGGCGGTGCCCAGCACCACCAGCACCACCAGCAAGAAGACGAACCTCATCGTGTGCTCCCCCTACCCTCGGTCCTCGCCGCTCCGTGCCCCCGCAGGGCCCGCAGCCCGCGCGCACCGATCACACCGATGGCCGTGCCCAGCACGAACGAGGTGACGGCGAGTGCGAGGTGCACCCAGAAGTAGCCGGTCGGGTCCCCCGCGTCGTCGAACGCGAGCCCGCTGCCGTTCTTCCACAGGTTCCGCACGAACGTGATCCACACGAACCACGACCACGCCCCGAAGGCCAGCAGGAACCAGGACACGGGGCGCGAGAGCTTCATGAAAGTCAAGGATCGGTCAAGCGCCCGCGGGAGTCCAAACCGGGGTACCCGGAACGGGACCGCCGGCCCCGCGCGGGGTGCCCCCCGTCCGGGGCCGCCGGCCGTCCCGGGCGGCGACGTGCGCGTGGGGCGGCTCCCCGGTGTCGCCGGGGAACCGCCCCACGCGTGGGCGTTCGGGGGCCAGGTCAGCCGATGAGGCCGAAACCGCCGGTGGCGATGAAGATGATGCCGAGGATGGTGTCGATCGCGCCCAGCACGATGCCCGCCTTCGCCAGCCCGGACGGCGAGGAGCGGTGCGCGAGGAAACCGAGGATCAGCGCGATCGGTCCCAGCACGATCGGGAAGACGAAGAGGCCGATGATTCCGAGGACGAGGCTCGCGATCGCCATACCGTTGTTCGTGGACTGCGTCGTCCTGGTGCCCGCCATGTCGCACTCTCCTTCAGCCATAAGGTTCCGATAAAGCGTCAGGCCAAGCGGATGCCCCCGAACCGCCCGACCATGCACGCCGATCGGGTGAGGGACGGGCCGGGCCCGGCCTGCGCCCGCGTGCTGCCGAAACCCGCTGGTCCGAACCTGGCGCGGGCGGCACACTGCGCGGATGACCGCACTGAACGCCAGCCGGATCGCCCACACCGGCCACCCCGTCGCCGCCCCCCTCGCGGACGCGTCCGTGGAACGCCTGCTGGAGCGGGCGGTGCCCCGCGGCGCGGGACGCGTGCTGGACCTCGGCTGCGGGCAGGGTGTCTGGCTCCACCGGGCGCTGGCCGCGCACCCGGAGGTCCGCGGCGTGGGCGTGGACCTCGACGCCGACGCCCTGTCGGCCGCCCGCGCGGACGCCGAGCGGCTCGGCGTCGCCGGCCGGCTCACGCTGCACCACGGCCCCGCGCGGGACCACGGCGACCCCGAGCCGTTCGACGTCGTGCTGTGCGTCGGGGCCACGCACGCGTTCGGCGGGCTCCTCCCCACGCTCGCCGCCGTCCGTCCGCGCCTGGCGCCCGGCGGCGTGGCGGTCGTGGGCGACGGGTTCTGGGAGCGGCCGCCGGGCCCGGCCGCCCTCGACGCGCTGGGCGCCACCGAGGACGAGTTCGCGGACCTGGCCACCACGGTCGGCCGCGTCACCGGGGACGGCTGGGCGCCGGTGTACGGGCACACCAGCTCGCCCGCGGAGTGGGACGCCTACGAGTGGTCCTGGACGGGTTCCCTGACCCGCTGGGCGCTGGAGAACCCCGGCCACCCGCACAGCGCGGAGGCGCTGCGGCGCGCCACCGCGCACCGCGACGGCTGGCTGGCGGGCTACCGGGGCACGCTCGGCTTCGTCACGCTCGTCCTGCGCCCGGTGCCGTCCTGACGCCCGGCGGGCACCGGGCGGGCACCGGGGTGCCGGGGCGGCGCGGCGCGGCCGGGGAACGGCGCGGGCCCCGCACGCCGGGCGGCGTGCGGGGCCCGCGGAGCGCGTGGCGGCCCGGCTCAGTAGCGCCGGGTGATCAGCGCGCGCTTGACCTCCTGGATGGCCTTGGTGACCTCGATGCCGCGCGGACAGGCGTCCGTGCAGTTGAACGTCGTGCGGCAGCGCCACACGCCGTCGCGGTCGTTCAGGATCTCCAGCCGCTGCTCGCCCGCGTCGTCGCGCGAGTCGAAGATGAAGCGGTGCGCGTTGACGATCGCCGCCGGGCCGAAGTACTGCCCGTCGTTCCAGTAGACCGGGCACGAGGACGTGCACGCGGCGCACAGGATGCACTTGGTGGTGTCGTCGAACCGCTCGCGGTCCTCGGCCGACTGCCGCCGCTCGCGCGTCGGCTCGTTGCCCTGCGCCACCAGGAAGGGCATCACGTCCCGGTACGCCTGGAAGAACGGCTCCATGTCGACCACCAGGTCCTTGAGGACGGTGAGGCCCTTGATGGCCTCCACGGTGATCGGCTTCTCCGGGTTGATGTCCTTGATCAGCGTCTTGCACGCCAGCCGGTTGCGCCCGTTGATCCGCATGGCGTCCGAACCGCAGATGCCGTGCGCGCAGGAGCGGCGGAACGTCAGCGTCCCGTCCAGCTCCCACTTGATCTTGTGGAGGGCGTCCAGGACGCGCTCCTTGGGGTCGATCTCGATCGTGAAGTCCTCCCAGGTGGCGTCGGTGGCCACCTCGGGATTGAACCGGCGGATGCGGAACGTCGCCGTGATGTTCGGCGCGACCGCCGGGGACGACGCGTCGCTCTTCTCCAGGGTCGTGGTGCTCATCAGTACTTACGCTCCATCGGCTGGTAGCGGGTCGTCACGACCGGCTTGTAGTCCAGCCGGATCGACTCGGCGCCGTCGGCGCCGACCTCGCGGTACGCCATCGTGTGGCGCATGAAGTTGACGTCGTCGCGGTTGGGGTAGTCCTCGCGGTAGTGCCCGCCGCGGGACTCCTTGCGGGCGAGCGCGGAGACCGCGGTGACCTCGGCCAGCTCCAGCAGGTTGCCCAGCTCGACGGCCTCCAGCAGGTCGGTGTTGAACCGCTTGCCCTTGTCCTGGACGGTGATGTTCAGGTAGCGCTTGCGCAGCGAGCCGATCTCCTCGACGGCCTCCTTGAGCGTCTGCTCCGTGCGGAACACCATGACGTTCTTGTCCATGGTGTCCTGGAGCGCCTTGCGGATCTCGGTGACCCGCTCGCTGCCGCTGGAGCTGCGCAGCCGCTCGATCTGCTCGACCACCAGCGACTCCGGGGCCTCCGGCAGCTCGACGTGGTCGGCCGTGGCGGCGTACTCGGCGGCGGCGATGCCCGCGCGGCGGCCGAACACGTTGATGTCCAGCAGCGAGTTGGTGCCGAGCCGGTTCGCGCCGTGCACGGACACGCAGGCCACCTCGCCCGCGGCGTACAGGCCGGGCACGACGGTGGTGTTGTCGGCCAGCACCTCGCCCTGGACGTTCGTCGGGATGCCGCCCATGGCGTAGTGCGCGGTCGGCTGGATCGGGATCGGGTCCGTGTAGGGCTCGATGCCCAGGTACGTCCGCGCGAACTCGGTGATGTCCGGCAGCTTGGCGTCCAGCTGCTCCGGCGGCAGGTGCGTGAGGTCGAGGAAGACGTGGTCGCCCTCCGGGCCGCAGCCCCGGCCCTCGCGGATCTCGGTGTAGATCGAGCGCGAGACGACGTCGCGGGAGGCGAGGTCCTTCATGACGGGCGCGTACTTCTCCATGAAGCGCTCGCCGTCCTTGTTGCGCAGGATGCCGCCCTCGCCGCGCGCGCCCTCGGTGAGCAGGATGCCCATACGCCAGATGCCGGTCGGGTGGAACTGGAAGAACTCCATGTCCTCCAGCGGCAGGCCGCGCCGGAACGCGGCGGCCTGGCCGTCACCGGTCAGCGTGTGCGCGTTGGAGGAGACCTTGAAGAACTTGCCGTTGCCGCCGGAGGCGAAGATGACGGCCTTGGCCTGGAAGACGTGGATCTCGCCGGTGGCCAGGTCGTAGGCGACGACCCCCGCGGTGCGCCTGACGCCGTCGACCTCGCTGAGCAGCAGGTCCAGGACGTAGAACTCGTTGTAGAACTCCACGCCCTCCTTGACGCAGTTCTGGTACAGCGTCTGGAGGATCATGTGGCCGGTGCGGTCGGCGGCGTAGCAGGACCGGCGCACCGGCGCCTCGCCGTGGTTGCGGCTGTGGCCGCCGAAGCGGCGCTGGTCGATGGTGCCGTCCGGGGTGCGGTTGAACGGCAGGCCCATCTTCTCCAGGTCGAGGACGGCGTCGATGGCCTCCTTCGCCAGGATCTCGGCGGCGTCCTGGTCGACCAGGTAGTCACCGCCCTTGACCGTGTCGAAGGTGTGCCACTCCCAGTTGTCCTCCTCCACGTTCGCCAGGGCCGCGGCCATGCCGCCCTGGGCGGCGCCGGTGTGCGAACGGGTCGGGTACAGCTTGGTGAGGACGGCGGTGCGGCAGCGCTTCGTCGACTCGATGGCCGCCCGCATGCCCGCGCCGCCGGCGCCGACGATGACGGTGTCGTACTTGTGGATCTTCATGAGCTCGGTACCTCAGCCCTCAGCGGATGTTCGGGTCGAAGGTGAAGATCACCAGCGTGCCCAGGAGGACGGTGAACACCGTCGCGGTGTACAGCAGCCACTTCAGCCAGAACCGGGTCTTGGCCCGTTCGGCGTAGTCGTTGATGATCGTGCGCAGGCCGTTCGCCCCGTGCAGCATGGCGAGCCACAGCATGAGCAGGTCCCACGTCATCCAGAACGGGGACGCCCAGCGCCCGGCGACGAAGGCGAAGCCGATCTTGGTGACGCCGCCGTCCAGGACGAGCTGGATCAGCAGGTGGCCGATGACCAGGGCGACCAGCACGATGCCGGACACCCGCATGAAGACCCAGCCATACAGCTCGAAGTTGCCGGTGGTCACCTTCGGCGTGCGCCCGGTGCGGGCGCGCGGCGGCTCGATGACGGGGGCCGGGTTCTCCACGGAGGGCGTGTTGGAGTCGGAGTCAAGGGTGACGGACATCGCGCATCAGCTCCCGAACTGCTCGTAGATCGCGTGCGAGAGGATCGGCCAGAAGGCGCCGGCCATCAGCACGGCCCAGATCCCCACGACCGTCCACAGCATGTGCTTCTGGTAGCGGGCGCCCTTGGACCAGAAGTCCACGGCGACGACCCGCAGGCCGTTGAGTGCGTGGAACAGGACGGCGGCGACGAGGCCGTACTCCATCAGGGCCACGAGGGGCGTCTTGTACACCGCGATGGTCTCGTCGTAGGCCTCGGGGGAGACCCGCACGAGAGCGGTGTCGAGGACATGCACGAACAGGAAGAAGAAGATGAGGACGCCGGTGACTCGGTGAGCCACCCAGGACCACATGCCTTCCCGGCCGCGGTACAGCGTTCCAGCCGGCACGGAAATACCCTCCGGGAGCGGGGAAAGGGCCTGCCGGCTTCAGTGTCGGTCGGCCCGGCCGGGTACGGTCCACCGGCCGCCGCCATGGTAGCGACGCCGTGTCGGTCCGCCCGCGTGGGGGGCATAGATGTGATCAATCAGGCACGGACGGACTACGGCGGGTCAGTCCGGAACCGGCCACCAGGGCGCGCAGCCGGGCCAGTGCCAGACGGCGCAGTTCCTCGGCGGCGACGGCCCGCTCCTCCTCCGGGCGGTGCGCCAGCCGGAATCGGATCGCCTCCAGTACCGCGTCCAGCCGTTCGGCGGGCGGCAGGGCGTCCAGGCAGATGACGAAGGCGTACCCGAAGCGGCTCTCGTACGCGGCGTGCGCCGCCCGCAGTGCCGTGTGCGCGGCCAGCGCCCCCGGCCCCTCGGTGAGCGGATGGTGTGCGGACTCGGCCGCCAGCGCCTCGGAGACGTCGGTGTCCGTCAGGTCGTAGCCCGCCTCCTCGGCCGCCGCCAACAGCGTGTCAGCGTCCGGGTACGGACGGTGCCCGGCCAGGAGCCGCGCCCAGCGCTCACTGCCGCAGCAGGTGAGCAGGGCGGCCGCGGCGTCCTCGGCCGGAGCGTCGTTGAGCCGGCCGAGTGGCGTGCGCGGACCGCGCTGGGCGGACAGGCGCATGAACTCCTCGGAACGAAAAAGGCGGGCCGGGCGGTCGGACCCCCGGCCCCTCCACCGTAACGGGAGGGGACGGACATCCCCCGACGGATACGTGTTTGTCACCCGTAAGGGACGCTCGCGGGCCGCCCGGGGTTGCCCCGGCACCGCGACGGGCCGCCCGGGCCGGACGCGGGGCCCGCTTCCCGGGCCGGCGCGGAGGAGGGTTCAGGAGGGCGCGGACGGGGCGCGACGGCCCCGCCGCGCCCCGTCCGCGCCCTCCGGTCCGACAGGAGAGCGGCGCCGGGTGCGCTTACAGTGCCAGCATGGCCGGAAAGCGAGCGGTACAGCGCGGCGGGCGGCACGCCGGGCGGCGGTCCGACGCCCGGCGGCGCGCCCGGCGGCACGCGGTCCTGGGCGGCGCGGCCCTGGCGTTCTGCGCGGCGACGGTGGTCACCGCGACCCAGCTCACCGGGGGCGGCGACCCGGACACCGGCGGGCCGTCCGGCGTCACGGCCGGGGAGCAGCCGCCCGCGGCCTCCGCGCAGGAGGGTCCGCGCAGCCCCTCGCCCTCGCCCCGGGCCCGGCCCGCGCCCGAGCCGCGGGTGATACCCGCGGTACGCGCGTGGGAACCCGGGCGCGGCCCCGGCTGGGAACCGGGCGAGGACTCCCGCGTCGTCGCCGACCCGGCGGGCCCCCTCGCCGACGAGGCCCGGCGGCTCGCCGGGGAACTGGGCATCGACGCCTCCGGCGGCCCGGCCCGCGCCGGTGACGTGGAGCTGGCCGTCGATCCTGGCGCGGACGGCGGGCGCGAGGCGTACACGCTCACCACCGGCGACGGCCGGGTGCGCATCACCGGCAGCGCGGAGGCGGGCGTCTTCTACGGCACCCGCACCCTCCTCCAGACGGTGCGCGACCGGGGCTACGTCTCCGAGGGCGAGGTACGCGACCGGCCCGACCGTCCGCAGCGCGGCCTGCTCATCGACACGGCCCGCAAGCACTTCCCGGCCGACTGGATCGAGGACCGCGTCCGCGAGATGGCGGACCTCAAGCTCAACCAGCTCCACCTGCACTTCGCCGACGACCAGGGCTTCCGCATCGAGAGCGACTCCCACCCCGAGATCGTCTCCGAGCAGCACCTGACAAAGGACGAGGTGCGCGGCATCATCGACCTCGCCCGCTCCCTGCACGTGACCGTCGTCCCGGAGATCGACTCGCCCGGCCACCTCGGTGCCGTCCTCAAGGCCCATCCGGACCTCCAGCTCCGCGACGCCGGCGGCGACCCGGTGCGCGGTGCCATCGACATCACCGACCCGCGCGCCGCCGGCCTCGTGGACGAGCTCCTGGACGAGTTCGCCCCCCTCTTCCCCGGCCGCTACTTCCACCTCGGCGGCGACGAGTACGCGCCGCTGCTGCGCGCGGACCCGGCCGCCTCCTTCCCCGCCCTCCAGCGCGCGGCAGTCCGGGCCCACGGCCCGCAGGCACGCATCGAGGACCTGGCGACCGCCTGGCTCAACGACCGGGCCGCCACCGTCACCGGGCACGGCAAGACGCCGCAGGTGTGGAACGACGGCATGCACGCGGACGGTGCCGTGGAACCCAGCGGGAACCGGCAGGTCACCTACTGGACGGGACGGGAGATCGGAGCCCGCGAACCGGTGTCGTACCTGGAGGAGGGCTGGGACCTGCTCAACCTCAACAGCCGGTACCTCTACTACGTCCTCGGGGAGCCGAACGAGTTCACCTACCCGACGGGCGAGGCCATCTACGAGGAGTGGACCCCCGACGTGCTGCGCGGCAGCGAACCCGTCCCCGCGCGGTACGCGAACGCCGACCGCATACCCGGCGGCCGGTTCGCCGTCTGGTGCGACCTGTCCGGCGCGCAGAGCACCGCCGAGGTGGCCGAGGGCATCCGGCTCCCGCTCGCGGCGACCGCCCAGAAGCTGTGGGACCCGGCCGAACCGGAGCTGAGCTGGTCCCGGTTCACCGAGCTGGCCGACCGCGTGGACTGACCGGCGGGACGGGGCGGCGCCGGGCGGGGCGGTTCCGCCCCGGCCGTGCCGTGCGCCGGACCGGCCTCGCTGCGGGACGTGAGCGCCCACAGGCCCAGGGCGACGCCGACGACCAGCGCGACGACGCCGAAGTACAGCCAGTTCGGACGCGGCTCCCCGGCGTCCGGCAGCGGCGTCGGCGGCTCGTCGTCGTCCTGCGTCATGTGCGGCGCCTCCTGCGGTGCACGGGTCTTCGGGGCCGGGGAGGGAAGAGGTGCGTGGCGGCTGTCCCCGGTGCGCGCTCCTCGGCGGGCACGCCCCGGGGTCCGGGCCGCGCCGGTCAGGGCGCGGTGGCGGGACGGCGGCCATGGAGGAGGAGGTAGAGGGTGTGGAGCGATTCCGGCGGACCGGCCTCGAAACGGTTGACGGCCTTGCCGACGGGGTTCCAGACGCGGGCGTCGGGCATCCGGATGCCGACCGGCTGGGCGAACAGGCGCTGGTGCTGGGAGCTGAGGTCGACCCACTGCGCGCCCGTGCGGCGCACCAGGACCTCGCCCGCGTAGGCGCCCAGGTCGAATAACGTGCCGCGCACCCGGTCCGGGGCCGGACTGCCGCGGCGGAGCCCGTCGATGATGTGGTCGACGACCTTGAGGCTGTCGACGGTGTAGTCCAGCGGGACGCGGCCCCGGTCGGTGAGGCGGGTGACGAAGGCGGCCACGTGGGGCCGCATGTGGCGTGCGGTGGGTCTGCTGTCGGCCGTCTGCGTGCGCATGGTGCTCTCCGTTCACGGGTGAGGGGTGTGAGGGAGCGGTGTGGACGGACGGCCGTGACGGCCGCCCGTCTACGGAGCGACGACCGGGCGCGGAACTTCACGCCCTTCGGGTGTGATCTGGGTCACTCTGCGGAGTGCGGGGCCGCGGCGGGGGGCGCCTGCGGCGCCCGCCGTTCCGCGGCGGGCGGTCCGTCCGGGCGGGCCGCCGGCTCCGAGCCGTTCCGGGGCCGGTCCGCGGCGGGCTGCCCGCCGCCCCGGCCCGGTCCGCCCGGTGCGCCCGGTCCGCCCGGTCCGCCGGGGGTGCCGGGGGTGCCGGACGGGGGACGCTGGGCGGCGGGCGGGGAATGGGGGGCGGCGGGCGGTGAGGGCTGCCCGGCGTGGGGCGGGGGCTGCGCGGCGGTGGGGGAGGGGTGCGCCGCGGCGGGCGGCGCGGCGGCGCCGCAGTGGGCGGCGACCGCTTCGGGTCCGCCCGCCGCCCGGAGCAGCGGTGCGAACGCGGGGGTGTGCACGAGGTCCGCACGCTGGTGCGCGGGCTGCTGGAGGTAGGTCCGGCACAGGTCCGCCACCGCCCCGGAGCCGGCCGGAGCGGGGCCGGCGGACGCCGGGGCGCGGCCGGGGCTGTCCGCCGGGGCCGGGGAGGCGGGGGAGCCGGAGGGCGCCGGGCCGGTCGGTGCGGCCGGTGCCGGGACGCCGGGAGCGGGCCGGGTGGTAACCCCCGGCGCGGCGGACGGCGGTGCGGTGGCGGACGGCTGCCCGGGCGCGGCGGCCCGGGGGACGAAGGGCAGGCCGCCGGTGGCCGCCGCCGCGCCGCCGCCCAGCAGGGCGACCGCGGCGAGCCCGAACCCGGCCGTGCGGCCCCACCGCCGCCGGCGTCCCGGCCGCGCGGGAGCGGCGGCCCCCGGAGCCGCGGGGGCGGCCGCGCCGGGCGTGCCCGCCGCCGCGCGGGCGGCGCGGAAGGCGGCCACGGCGGCCTCCTCCCCGGCCGTCTCCTCCGGGGTGGCGGGCGCCGTCGCGGCCTCCAGCGCGGCGGGGAGGCGGGGGTGGCCGGGCGCGTCCGGGCCGTCGTCGTCACGCATCGGCCGCGTCACCTCCGTACCGGCGGGCCAGCGTCTTCAGTCCGCGGGAGAGGGCCATCGCCACCGCTCCGGGCCGTTTGCCGAGGATGTCGGCCGCGCTCCTGGCGTCGAGCCCGAGGACCACTCGCAGTATGACGGCTTCGGCCTGCGGCTTCGGCAGGGTGCCGATCACGTCGAGGGCCGCGCGGGTGGAGAGCCGGGTGCCGACGATCTCCGCCGCGTCCCGGGCGGCCTCGCCCGCGGGTATCCGCGGTTCGGGTAACTGCTGGGGCGGCGCGGCGATCTCCGTGACCCGCCGTCCGCGGTGCCGGAGCAGGTCGCGCGCCCGGTTGCGGGTGACGGCCAGGGCGAAGCGGCGGAAGGCGGCACCGTCCCCGTCGAACCGCAGGAGGTCGCGGGAGAGGTGGAGCCAGGTCTCGGCCACCACGTCCTCCGCGTCCTGGCCGACGATCACGCGGGCGTAGCGCAGGAGGTCCGGATTCACCTGGCGGTAGACGGCCCGGAACGCTTCCTCGTCTCCCCGCTGAGCGCGCAGGACGAGGGAGGTGAGCACCCCCGAACGGGTGTTCGCTGCCTCTGCCACGCGTCGATCCTCGCACGTGCCGCCGTCTACGGAACTGGCTTACCACGGAGTTGGTGGGGGCGGGGTAGACCTGGGCCGGAACGCGAGGACGGCCGAGGTCGCCACCCCCCACAGGAGAGACCCCGGCCGTCTTCGTTCACGGACTGCGCAGGCAGGTCCGTACTCCACTCAGCGCCGGGGGGCCTCGATGTGTTACTCCGGATGCCAGGAGGTTGGGCGCGTGCAAGTACAGCTGCAAGTACAGATGCAATTTCACCTACTCACCGGTCCGGCATGGACGAGGGTGCGCCGGAGGGCTTAGCGTGCTGCTTCGCGTCGACATTGGTCGAAGCTTGAACATCCTTGAAGCGATGGCACGCCCGGCCAGGGGTGTGGCCGGGACCGACACTCTCAACACGACGCAGTGGGGCAGGACAGCGTGCAGGGGGACGACGCGGAGCTGACCGCCGCGGTTTACGCGGCACAGGAGGGTGACGAGTGCGCCTTCCGCTTGGTGTACCGCGCCGTGCAGCCTCGGCTGCTCGGCTACGTCAGGACGCTCGTCCCCGAGGCGGACGCCGAGGACGTCGCCTCCGAGGCGTGGCTCCAGATAGCCCGGGACCTGAACCGGTTCGAGGGCGACGCCGACAAGTTCCGCGGCTGGACGGCCCGGATCGCCCGGAACCGGGCCCTGGACCACATCCGGGCCCGTGGCAGGCGTCCCGCCACGGGTGCGGACGAGAGCGAGCTGACCGGCATGCCGGACGGCGCCGACACGGCCGACGAGGCCCTGGAGTCGCTGGGAACGGGGCGCACGATGGCGCTCATCTCCCAGCTCCCGCGTGATCAGGCGGAGGCCGTCGTGCTGCGCGTGGTCGTCGGCCTCGACGCCAAGAGCGCCGCGCAGGTGCTCGGCAAGCGGGCGGGTGCCGTCCGTACCGCCTCCCACCGGGGACTGCGTAAGCTGGCGGAGCTGCTCGACGGGGCTGATGAGGTCGATGGGGTGGATGGAACCATTCCACATCAACCGGTGAACCAATCCCGCAGTGTGACGGAAAGGGCGGCGCGAACGCTGAGGGAAACGTGATGGCCGACGACGACCGGTACAGATGGCTGGACGAGGAGGCTGCGGAGCGGCTGCTGCGCGGGCAGCGGCCCGACACCCCCGGAGCGCGGGAAGCCGGACGCCTCGCCGACGCGCTCGGCGCGCTGGCGCCGTCCGCGCACGCCCCGGACGGGCGGCTGGCGGGTGAGGACGCCGCGCTGGCGGCCTTCCGCGCGGCCCGGAGCAGTCCCCCGGAACCGTACGCCGAAAGACTGGACGACCCGCACCCCGGTGCGGGTCGCCGCGTGTTGCGCATGTCCGGCCGTCCGCTGAGAGCCGGACTCGCGGTCGCCCTCGCGGGCTGCGCGCTCGGCGGGGTCGCGGTGGCCGCCACCACCGGGGCCCTCTCCAAGCCGTTCGGCACGGGCGGCGACCGGCAGCCCCTGCCGGGCACCACCGCGCCCCTCGTCCCGGCGGACGGGGGAGAGGCCGCCGGGACGCGGGCGAGCGGCGGCGTGCCCGGGTCCCCGGGCACCGGCGACGGAAGCACCGGAGACGGAAGCACCGACGGCACCGGCCGTACCGACGGCCGCGGCTCCGGTGAGAGCGGCGTCGGTGAGGGCGGCGGCCGGGAGGCCGCGGGTGTCGGCCGGAGCGAGGACGTCCGGCCGCGGCCGGACGCCTGGAACGAGCCCGGCCGGTTCCCGCCGCTCCCGCCGCCGCTGAAGGAGGCGGACCGGCCCGTGGTGGTGGCGCTCTGCCAGAAGCACGCGGACCGGAACATCGCGTCGGCCGAGCGTGTGGAGCTGGTTTCCGCCGCGGGTGGCGCCGCGAAGGTGGAACGATTCTGCAAGGAGCACGGCAACCCGGAACCGCCCGCGGTCCCCGGCCCCGTCCTGCCCAGCACCCCGGGAGACCCGGACGACGGGCTGGAAGGCGGCGACGGGCTGGAAGGTGGCGACGAGCTGGAAGGCGGTGACGGGCTGGAAGGCGGTGACGAGCTGGAAGGCGGTGACGAGCTGGAAGGTGGCGACGGGCTGGAAGGCGGGGACGGGCTGGAAGGCGGGGACGAGCTGGAGGGCGGTGACGAGCTGGACGGTGGAGAGTCACCCGCGCCGGCCCCGACGCCGTCGCCCGAGCCGGAGCCGTCCGCCGAGCCGACTCCCGGGCCCTCCGCCACCCCGGTCGTCACACCCGCCCCAAGTGCCTCACCGGCCACCTCCGCCTCGCCGGAGTAACGTTTTTCGCCACCGTGACGCAGTAGAGAGTGAGCCGACTGGTCATCGGCGAGCGCGCCACCCGAGGTTCCCCCCGTACCGACGGGTCCGCGCATCGGCGCGGGCGGGATATGTTCCCCCGATCCCGCCCGCGCCCCATCTCCCCCCTCTTCCGGGAAGTGCCCACCGGGCCGCTCCCGGGGCTGCCACACTCCGGGCATGCAGGGGAACACACCGCGTCAGAGCACCTCGTCCGCGCTCCTCATCCTGGCGGCCGCCTTCCTGGCGGTCGCCGGCTGCACGTCCGGCGGCGGTGGGGGCGGGGACGGCTCCGGGAAGCCGGAGCCCGGTGCCCCGGCGCCGTCCGCGTCGGCCACGCCCGTCCCCGTCGGACAGCCGATTCGCTTCCACCCCGTCGAGCAGGTCGTCACCGGGCCGTGCCCCACGGGGACCGGGCAGTGGGTGGCGGACACCACCGGTGACGCGAACAAGTGCTACGGACTCCTGGACGCCGCCGCGATGACGGTGACCGAGACACTGCGGGCCGAGGCCGCCTACGACAAGCAGATGGGGACATGGCTCGTGCGCGTCGAGCTGTCCGCCGCCGACGCCGACCGGTTCGCCGACCTCACCGCCCGCGTCGTCGGCGAGGCACCGCCGCGCAACCAGGTCGCCGTCGTGCTCCAGGAGCCCGACGGCGACCGGCTGCTGTCCGCGCCCGCGGTCTACGAGACGCTCACCGGCGGGACGGTGCAGATCATCGGCTCCTTCGGCCAGGAGGGCGCCCGCGACCTGGCCCGCCGCCTGGGCGGCGGCTGAGCCCGCCGCCCGCCCGCCGAGACGTCCCGGAACCGGGCGGTCCGGTGGCCTGGGGGTGAACGGCGCGGGCCGCGCCGCCCGCCGTCCGGCGCGGTGGGTGGCCGGGCCGCCACGAACAGGTGAACCTGACCTGTCATCCGGGTGAATTCGGGGCTCCAGTCGACCGGTTGGCCAAGCGTCGAGCCGCTGTTAACCGTCTGTTGCCCTGCTGTTGACCCGAGCTGCGGAAACGCTTCCTAGCGTCGGCGACGTGCCATCAGCAACCCCTTCCGAGTCCGCCGAACGCCCCCTGCGTCTCGCGGTGCTCGCCGACTCCGACACCCGGTGGAAGTGGGGCGCGCTCACCGCGCAGCGCCTCGCCCCCGGCGCCGTCATCGACGGGCTCCTCCTGCGCGGCCGGGCCACGCCGACCGCCCGCCAGTTGCAGGACACCGGTGTGCGCGGGGCGCAGGTCCGGGAGGTGTCCGCCGACGGCTTCCTGGCCGCCGCCGGCGTCGAGGGCGCCTACGACGTCGTCGTGCTCTCCTGCGTCGGGGGCACGGTGCAGGCCATGCTGCACGGCCTGGCCCACCGCTGGCAGGGGCACGCCCGCCGCCCGGTCGTGGTCACCGGCTACGTCGGAGTCGTCTACGAGAAGCTGGCAGACGGACTGCTCCTGCGACACGGCGCCGACCTCGTGCTCGCCAACTCGGCCTACGACGCGGACCGCTTCCGCACCGTCTACGCGGGCGTCGGGGCCGACACCGACAGCGTCGTCGAGTGCGCCCTGCCGTTCCTGGGCGGCGCCCCCTACGCCCCCTCGGACGAGCGCCCGTACACGGTCACCTTCGCCGTGCAGCCCTCCGTGCCCGAGACCCGCAAGGACCGGCTCTACCTCCTCCAGCGGGCCGCCGCGCACGCCCGTTTCCACCCGGAGCGGGAGGTGCTGATCAAGCTGCGCAGCAAGCCGGGGGAGCACACCACGCACGTCGAGGAGCTGCCGTACCAGCGGCTGGCCGACCGGCTGCCCGGCGGCCTGCCCGCCAACTGCCGCCTGGTGTACGGGCACATGGGCCAGGTGCTCGACCGCACCGACCTGCTGGTCACCGTCAGCTCGACGGCCGCCCTGGAGTCCCTGCACCGCAACATCCCGACCGCGATCCTCACCGACCTCGGCGTCCGCGAGCCGCTGGGCAACCACCACTTCGTCGGCTCCGGCTGCCTGACCTCCTGGGACCGGCTGGACGCCGGCGAGGTGCCCCGGGCCGACCGGGAGTGGACGGCCCGGCAGGGCGTCGCCGCCGACGGCCCCTACGAGGCCGCCTTCGACGCGGCCCGCAAGCGCATCGCCGGACTGCTGTACGACGACCTCCCGCCGCTCACCCCGTTCTACACGGCCACCACCGCGCCCGGTTACCTGCCCGGCATCCTCGCCCGGCACGGCCTGGCGCCGGACGGTTCGCCGAGCCCGTCGGCCGCCGAGGGTCCCGGGAGCGGGGTCGGCGGGGCCGCCCGGCGCGTCGTGCGCCGCGCCGCCCGGGGCGCGTACCGCCAGGGCGTCCAGCGCGTCGCGCCCGTGATCCGCCGGATGGGCCAGCTGTGACCGCCCCGGACGCCGCCCCCGGCGCCGCCCCCGCACCCCCCGTGAGCCAAGGAGCCACCGTGCCACCCACCGTCCTCGCCGTCATCCCCGCCCGGGGCGGCTCCAAGGGCGTTCCGGCCAAGAACCTCGCGCCCGTCGGCGGCGTCCCGCTGGTCGCCCGCGCGGTCCGCGCGTGCCTGGCCGCGGACCACGTCACCGACGTGGTCGTCTCCACCGACGACCCGGCCATCGCCGCCGCCGCCCGCGAGGCGGGCGCGCAGACGGTGGAGCGTCCCGCCGGAATCGCCGGGGACACCGCCACCAGCGAGGCCGCCGTCCTGCACGCCCTGGACGCCTTCGAGGAGCGCCAGGGCCGGGCCGTGGACGTCGTCCTCCTGGTGCAGTGCACCAGCCCCTTCATCGACCGCGAGGACGTCACCCGGGTCGCCGCCGCCGTCCTGCGCGGCGGCGCCGACAGCGCGCTGACCGTCGCGCCCTTCCACGGCTTCCTGTGGCGCGACGCCCCGCAGGGCGGCACCGGCGTCAACCACGACACGGCGTACCGCCCGCGCCGCCAGGACCGGCCGGAGGACCTGCTGGAGACGGGCGCCGCCTACGCCATGCGCGCCGCCGGGTTCCGCGAGGCCGGGCACCGGTTCTTCGGCCGCACCGACGTCGTGCGCACCGACGCCGCCCGCGTCCTGGAGGTCGACGACCCGCACGACCTCGCGCGGGCCCGGGCGCTGGCCCCGCTGCTCGACACCGGCCGGCCGGGCACCCTGCCCACCCGGGACGACGTCGACGCGCTCGTACTGGACTTCGACGGCACCCAGACCGACGACCGGGTGTACGTCGACTCCGACGGACGGGAGACCGTCGCCGTGCACCGCGGCGACGGCCTGGGCATCGCCGCGCTGCGCCGCGCCGGGCTGCCGGTCCTGATCCTGTCCACGGAGGTGAACACGGTCGTCGCCGCGCGGGCCCGGAAGCTGAAGCTCCCCGTGCTGCACGGCATCGACCGCAAGGACCTCGCACTCAAGCAGTGGTGCGAGGAGGAGGGCATCGCGCCCGAGCGCGTGCTCTACGTCGGCAACGACGTCAACGACCTGCCGTGCTTCGGCCTCGTCGGCTGGCCGGTCGCGGTGGCGAGCGCCCACGCCGTCGTCCGCGGCGCGGCCCGTGCCGTCACCACCACCCCCGGAGGCGCCGGGGCGATCCGCGAGATCGCCTCGTGGCTGCTCGGCCCCTCCCTCTAGCAACGCCGCCGGCAACCGCCGGCACCGCAGGCAATCCGCACCCGAAGAAGGACTTCCCTCCCATGAGCAACCCCCGCCTCCGCACCCTCGGTTCCAAGACCGCGGGCCCCGGCCACCCGGTCTACGTCACCGGCGAGATCGGCATCAACCACAACGGTGAGCTGGAGAACGCCTTCAAGCTGATCGACGCCGCCGCCGAGGCGGGCTGCGACGCGGTCAAGTTCCAGAAGCGCACCCCGGAGATCTGCACCCCGCGCGACCAGTGGGACATCGAGCGCGACACCCCCTGGGGCCGGATGACGTACATCGACTACCGGCACCGCGTCGAGTTCGGCGAGGACGAGTACCGCCAGATCGACGCGTACTGCAAGGAGAAGGGCCTCGCCTGGTTCGCGTCCCCGTGGGACACCGAGGCCGTGGCCTTCCTGGAGAAGTTCGACCTCCCCGCCCACAAGGTCGCCTCCGCCTCCCTGACGGACGACGAGCTGCTGCGCGCCCTGCGGGCGACCGGCCGCACGGTGATCCTGTCCACCGGCATGTCCACGCCGAAGCAGATCCGGCACGCCGTCGAGGTGCTGGGCAGCGAGAACATCCTCCTGTGCCACGCCACCAGCACCTACCCGGCCAAGGCCGAGGAGCTGAACCTGCGGATGATCCACACCCTGCAGGCCGAGTACCCCAACGTGCCGATCGGCTACTCCGGCCACGAGACGGGCCTGCAGACCACGCTCGCCGCCGTCGCGCTCGGCGCCGTCTTCGTGGAGCGCCACATCACCCTGGACCGCGCGATGTGGGGCTCGGACCAGGCGGCCTCCGTCGAGCCGGGCGGCCTGGCCCGCCTGGTGCGCGACATCCGCACCATCGAGGCGTCCCTCGGTGACGGCATCAAGAAGGTGTACGACAGCGAGCTGGCCCCGATGAAGAAGCTGCGCCGCGTCAAGGGCGTCGTCGCCGAGGCCGCCGAGACGGACGCGACCGCCGAGGGCGCGGCCCGCGAGCCCGCGCAGGTCTGAGGTGACCGAGCCCGCCGCCGCCTCCGTCCCCGGGCCCGCGCGCGCCTTCGCGCGCCGGTCCGGGGGCGGGGGCACCCTGGCCTTCGTCGAGAGCCCGGTCCAGCTCCTCAACGTGCTGGAGTGGGCGCACGCGACGGCCCCCGCCCCGGGGGAGCTGACCGTCCACGTGCTGCCGCCCCACGACCCCATGACACGCGGCCAGCTCCGCCGCATGGCCCAGCTCGCCCGGGACGAGGGGCACGCCGTCGAGTGGGTGGAGGCCCGCGGCGGCGCGAGCGCGCCGCTGAAGACGGCCGGGGGCCTGGCCCGGCCGCTGCGGGCCGCGCGGCGGCTGGTCATCGGAGACCCGTTCTCCCGGTACGTGCACCTGCTGCTCTCGCTGGCCGGGGACGGTGCCGACGTCACCGTGGTGGACGACGGCACGGCCACCATGGAGTTCACCGCCCAGCTCGCGGGCGGCGCCAAGCGCCTCACACGCTGGCACCGCACGGGCGCCACCGGGGCGCGGGGGCTGCTGTTCGCGCCGGTCTCGGCGCGGGCCCGCCGCCGTCTGACGCCGGGAGCGCGCCGTGCGGTGGAGGTGTTCACCTCCATGCCGGTGGAGGCGCCGGAGCACGTCACCGTCACCGAGAACGCCTTCGCCTGGACGCGGCAGCGGTTCGGGCCGCCCACGCTGACCGGGGGCACCGACCTGGTCGGCACCTCCCTCGCGGAGACGGGCGTCGTGGACACCGACCGCTACCTGGCCGCCGTCGTCGCGCTGGCCCGCGCGCACGGGGCCACCCGGTACTTCGCACACCGCAGGGAACGGACCGAGAAGCTGCACCGGGTCGCCGTGGAGGCCGGGCTGGAGATCGTCCGCCCCGACCTGCCGCTGGAACTGGTCGCCCGGCGGGGCCCGATCGGGGGGACGATCCTGAGCTTCCCCTCCACCGTCGTGCACACCCTGCCGCTGGCCCTGGCCGGGACGCCGGTGCGGGTGGCCGTGTGCGACGTGGACCCGGCGTGGCTCACCGCGCAGGCGTCCCCGCGCGCCCAGGGCTTCCTGTCCGACGTGACGGGCAGCGCCCGGGACGTGCACCGCCTGCCGTCCGTGCCCTGACGGCGGGCGGCGGAAGGCCGCGGAAGGGGAAAGCCGGGCGGAACGGGTCAGGCGGGGACGGTACGCCGGGAGTGCGAAACCCCTGGGCATACCCAACTCGCCCTGGACGTATGCGCGTCCGGAGCGACATACTTTTCCCCTGTGTGGCTCAACTTTCTGTGATCGCCGTCCGGCGGGCGGTGCCGGGGGCATACGCTCGGTCGGGTGAACCAACTGCTGTCGCCCCAGTCCGCCCAGCGGAGCGAGCGCGGGACGTCCCTGGACGGGACCCTGCCGGACGCCCTCCGCGGGGAGCTCGTCGCGTTCCGCCGGGACCTGCACATGCACCCCGAACTGGGGCACCAGGAGTTCCGCACCACCGCGGCGATCAAGGACCGCCTCACCCGGGCGGGGCTGCGTCCGCGCGTTCTGGACGGCGGCACCGGGCTGATCTGCGACGTCCACCCCCGGCTCGCCGACGCGGCGGAAGGCGGCCGGCCCCTGCTCGCCCTGCGGGCCGACATCGACGGCCTGCCCATCCCGGACACCAAGACGGTCCCCTACCGCTCGACCGTCCCCGACCGCGCCCACGCCTGCGGCCACGACGTGCACACCACCGTCGTCCTGGGCGCCGGGCTCGTCCTCGCCGCGCTGGCCCGGCGCGACCGGCTGCCGCAGTCGGTGCGGCTGCTGTTCCAGCCCGCCGAGGAGGTGCTGCCCGGCGGCGCGACGGACGCCATCGACAGCGGCGCCCTGGACGGCGTCGGCCGGATCATCGCCGTGCACTGCGACCCGCGCGTGGACGCCGGGCGGATCGGCCTGCGCCCCGGCGCGATCACCTCCGCCTGCGACCGGCTGGAGGTGGCGCTGTCCGGGCCCGGCGGCCACACGGCCCGCCCGCACCTGACGACCGATCTGGTGACGGCCGCCGCCCGCGTCGTCACCGACGTCCCCGCCGTGCTGGCCCGCCGGGTGGACACCCGGGCCGGGCTCGCCGTGACCTGGGGACGCGTCGCCTCCGGGCACGCCCCCAACGTCATCCCGCAGCACGCCGAGCTGTCGGGGACCGTGCGCTGCCTGGACCTGCCCGCCTGGCGCGCGGCCCCGGACCTGCTGCACGCGGTGATCGACGAGATCGCGGCGCTGCACCACGCCAAGTCCGAGATCGACTACATCCGCGGGGTGCCGCCGGTGGTCAACGAGACCAGCACCACCGAGCTGCTGCGCAACGCGATGGCCGCCCGGTTCGGCGCGCAGTCGGTGGAGAGCACCGAGCAGTCGCTCGGCGGCGAGGACTTCTCCTGGTACCTGGAGCACGTGCCCGGCGCCATGGCGCGGCTCGGGGTGCGCACGCCGAACGACCCCACGCCGCGCGACCTCCACCAGGGCGACTTCGACGCGGACGAGCGAGCCATCACGGTCGGCGTCGAGCTGTTCACGGCCGCCGCGCTGCTGGACGCCGCCCGCGGCTGAAACGGAGCCCGGCCGGTGGGGCGGGGCGGGAGCGGGCCGGTTCCGCCCCGCCCTTCACCGGTACGGGCGTGGCTGAAACCGAGCGTTAACACCGAATCGATAACGGACGTCAGCCGGGGCTTTACCTGGCATCTACGCGCGTTACTCTGAGCCGGAGAGCCAGCGCCGGAAGAGGCGCTTCCTGAGAGTCGAAGGAGACCTCCTCTTGCGTCGCGTCACCCAGCTTGCCGCCGCGGTCAGCACCGCCGCGGCTCTCGCACTCACCACCGCCGCCTGTGGCGGCACGTCCACCGAGTCCGGCGGCGAGGACAAGGGCGCGGCCATCGCCTACGACGTCGGCGGCCGCGGTGACCAGTCCTTCAACGACGCCGCCTACGCCGGCCTGGCCCGTGCCGAGGAGGAGTTCGGCTGGAAGGGCCAGGACGTCGAGCCGTCCGACGGCGAGTCCGAGGACGACAAGACCAGCCGCCTCAACGAGCTGGCCCGCCAGGGCTACAACCCGGTCATCGGCGTCGGCTTCGCCTACGCCCCCGCGGTCGAGGCGGCCGCGGCGAAGAACCCGGACGTCACGTTCGGCCTCATCGACGACGAGACCGTCACGGGCGACAACATCGTCAACATGGTCTTCAGCGAGGAGCAGGGCTCCTACCTCGCCGGTGTCGCCGCCGCCAAGGCGACGGAGTCGAAGACCGTCGGCTTCGTCGGCGGCGTCGAGGTGCCGCTGATCAAGAAGTTCGAGGCCGGTTTCGTCCAGGGCGTCAAGGACACGGACCCCTCGATCGACATCAAGCGCCAGTACCTCACGCAGCCGCCGGACATGAACGGCTTCTCCAAGCCCGACCTGGGCAAGGAGGCCGCGCGCGGCCAGCTCGACGCCGGTGCGGACGTGCTCTACCACGCCGCCGGTCTGGCCGGCCAGGGCGTCATCGAGGCCGTCGCGGCCCGTGACGCGTGGGTGATCGGTGTGGACTCCGACCAGTACGAGCAGAAGACGCTGGCCGAGTACAAGGACAACATCCTCACCTCGATGACCAAGGACGTCCCTGACGCGGTCTACGCGCTCATCAAGTCGGTGGAGGAGGGTGACCCGCAGAGCGGCGTCATCCGCTACGACCTGGAGTCCGACGGCGTGGAGCTGTCCGACTCCAACCCGGCCTACACGGAGATGACGGAGCTGACCGAGGCCGTCGCCCAGGCCAAGGAGGACATCATCTCCGGCACGATCAAGGTCGACACGGCCCCGGCCTCCTGACCTGACGCCCGGCCGCCGGCGGCCGCCGCGGTGCCGCGACACAGCGGCGCGGCGGCCCCGGCGCCAGGCGGCGGACGCGGCCCGGCCGGTGGGCGGAACCCCGCCCACCGGCCGGGCCGGTTCGCAACGACGCCGCTTTCCGGGCGGGACTCTACGCGCGTAGTCACCCCGTGGCGCGATAGCGTCGCCCTCGCCCACCCCCTTCGAGCCGCTCCTTAGCCCCGAGGAGAGTGCACCATCAACGCGTCCAGCAGTCCGCCCGCCGTCGAGCTGGCCGGCATCACCAAACGCTTCCCCGGCGTCGTCGCCAACCACGACATCCACCTGTCCGTGCGCAAGGGCACGGTGCACGCGATCGTCGGCGAGAACGGCGCGGGCAAGTCGACCCTGATGAAGATCCTCTACGGCATGCAGAAACCGGACGAGGGCACCATCGCCGTCGACGGCGAGCAGGTCACCCTGCACAGCCCCGCCGACGCCATCGGCCGCGGCATCGGCATGGTCCACCAGCACTTCATGCTCGCCGACAACCTCACGGTTCTGGAGAACACCGTCCTGGGCAGTGAGGGCCTGCACGGCATCGGCGGGAAGGCCCGCGACCGCATCCAGGAGATCTCCGACGCCTACGGGCTCGGCGTCCGCCCCGACGCCCTCGTCGAGGACCTCGGCGTCGCCGACCGGCAGCGCGTGGAGATCCTCAAGGTCCTCTACCGGGGCGCGCGCACGCTGATCCTGGACGAGCCGACGGCCGTGCTCGTCCCGCAGGAGGTCGACGCCCTCTTCGCCAACCTGCGCGAGCTGAAGGCCGAGGGCCTGACCGTCATCTTCATCTCGCACAAGCTCGGCGAGGTGCTCTCCGTCGCGGACGAGATCACCGTCATCCGGCGCGGTACCACCGTCGCCTCCGTGCAGCCGCGCGAGGTGACCACCAAGCAGCTCGCGGAACTGATGGTCGGCAGCGAACTGCCGTCCCCCGAGACGCGGGAGTCCACCGTCCGGGACACCCCGGTGCTCACCGTCGAGGGGCTGACGCTCCACGAGGACGACGTCGAGCACGGGCACCGCACGGTGCTCGACGGCATCAGCTTCACCATCCGCGAGGGCGAGGTCCTCGGCCTCGCGGGCGTGGAGGGCAACGGGCAGACGGAGCTGATCGACGCGCTCATCGGCACCCGGCACGCCGACGCGGGCACCATCAGCCTCGGCGGCGAGCCGATCACCGACTGGGCCACCCGCAGGCGCCGCGAGGGCGGCATCGGCTACATCCCCGAGGACCGGCACCGGCACGGGCTGCTGCTCGACGCCCCGCTGTGGGAGAACCGCATCCTCGGCCACGTGACCGAGAAGCCCAACAGCAAGGGCTTCTGGCTCGACCCGAAGGCCGCCCGCACCGACACCGGGCGGATCGTCGAGGAGTACGACGTCCGCACCCCCGGCATCGAGGTCACCGCCGGCTCGCTGTCCGGCGGCAACCAGCAGAAGCTGATCGTCGGCCGGGAGATGAGCCACCACCCGCGCTTCCTGATCGCCGCCCACCCCACCCGGGGTGTGGACGTCGGCGCGCAGGCGCAGATCTGGGACCAGATCCGCGCGGCCCGCCACGAGGGCCTGGCCGTGCTGCTGATCTCCGCCGACCTGGACGAGCTGATCGGCCTGTCCGACACCCTGCGCGTCATGTACCGCGGCCGCCTGGTCGCCGACGCCGACCCCGGGGCGATCACCCCGGAGGAGCTGGGCACCGCCATGACCGGCGCGGCGTCCGGCCATCTGGAGCACGAGGAGCACGAGGAGAACGGCGCATGAGTGACGGTGGTGGCGGCATGCCGGCCGGTGCGAAAACCGCCCGCAACCGCAAGCCCGTCGACAGGGACAGGGTCGTCATGGCCCTCGGCGGACCCGTGCTCGCGCTCGGCGTCGCCGTCCTGCTGACCTCGGCGGTCCTGCTGGCCTCCGGCCGCAACCCGGTCGAGCCGTACGTCCTGATGATCGAGTACGCGGCCAACGCCGACATCCAGGTGCTCATCCTCAACCAGGCGACGACGTACTACATCGCGGCGCTCGCGGTGGCCGTCGGCTTCCGGATGAACCTGTTCAACATCGGCGTGGACGGCCAGTACCGGCTGGCGGCGATGATCGCCGCCGTCGCGGGTGCGGCCGTCACACTGCCCGCGCCCCTGCACGTCCTGTTCATCATGGTCGTCGCCGCGCTGACCGGCGCGTTCTGGGCGGGCATCGCCGGTCTGCTGAAGACGACGCGCGGCGTCAGCGAGGTCGTCTCCACGATCATGCTCAACGCCATCGCGACGAGCGTCATCGCCTACCTCGTGCTGCCCGGGCAGTTCGGCGAGCAGCGCGGCAACAACCTGACCACCGGGCAGATCCCCGAGTCCGGCTGGTTCCCGAACTTCGACATGGGCCCCGGCGGCGAGATCCACGGCTTCGTCGTCGTCGCCGTGCTGCTCGGTGTCGCGTACTGGATGGTGCTGAACCGCACCCGCTTCGGCTTCGACCTGCGTGCCACCGGCGCCAGCCAGAGCGCGGCGGCGGCCAGCGGCGTCAACGCCAAGCGGATGGTCTTCACCTCGATGGTCATCTCCGGGGGCGTCGCGGGCCTGGCGGGCATGCCGGTACTGCTCGGCAGCTCGCACACCTACAGCCTCGTCTTCCCCGCGGGCATCGGCTTCACCGGCATCACCATCGCGCTCCTGGGCCGCAACCACCCGGTGGGCATCGCGCTGGGCGCCCTGCTGATCGCCTTCCTGGACAAGGCGTCGGCGACGCTCGACTACAGCGGTTACGAGAAGGAGATCGCCACGATCATGCAGGGCCTGATCGTGATCGCCGTCGTGGTCAGCTACGAGGCGGTGCGGCGCTACGGGCTGCGCCGCCAGCAGCAGAAGGTCGGCGAGGAACTCGCCGCCGCGGCCGCCGCGGACGACGGCCCCGGCGCCCACCACGAGAACGCCAGCAAGGGGGCCTCCGCATGAGCACCGTCACCATCAGGAAGCCGGTCTCACCGCGCCAGCCGGCCGGGCGCCGCAAGCTGACCCTCGCCCAGTGGATGCTCGTCATCGCCGCGGGCCTGGCGCTGTTCTCCGCCGTCCGGCTGATCACCGACGCCGACGGCCTCACCTCGACCGGGCAGGTCTCCGCCGCGCTGCGGCTGGCCGTGCCGATCGGGCTCGCCGGGCTCGGCGGCGTCTGGGCCGAGCGGGCCGGCGTCATCAACATCGGCCTGGAGGGCATGCTCATCCTCGGCACCTGGTTCGGGGCCTGGGCGGGCGTGCAGTGGGGCCCGTGGACGGGCGTCGTGATGGGCATCGTCGGCGGCATGCTCGGCGGGCTCATCCACGCCATCGCCACCGTCACCTTCGGCGTGAACCACATCGTCTCCGGCGTGGCCATCAACATCCTGGCCGTCGGCGTCACCCGCTACCTGTCGGGGTTCACGTTCGAGAACATGGCGGGCGGCACCGAGAAGCAGTCGCCGCCCATCGACCCGATCACGACGATCACCGTGCCGGGGCTCTCGGACTGGATGCGTGACCTCAACGACAAGCACTGGTTCTTCGTCTCCGACCTCGCCGGGTTCGTCGGCGGCGTCGTCACCAACCTCTCCCTGCTCACCGTCGTCGCCCTGGCCCTGGTGCCGCTGAGCTGGTGGGTGCTGTGGCGCACCGGCTTCGGACTGCGGCTGCGCTCCTGCGGCGAGAACCCGGTCGCCGCCGAGTCGCTCGGCGTCAACGTCTACAAGTACAAGTACCTCGCGGTGATGATCTCCGGCGGCTTCGCCGGGCTCGGCGGCGTCTTCCTCGCCGAGGTCGCCTCGAACATCTACCAGGAGGGCCAGACCGGCGAGCGCGGCTACATCGGCCTCGCCGCGATGATCTTCGGCAACTGGATGCCCGGCGGCATGGCCATGGGCGCGGGCCTGTTCGGCTACGCCGACAGCCTCAACCTGCGCGGCGGCGGCGCCAACGTGCACGCGCTGCTGCTGTTCCTGGCCGTCCTGCTGGCCGTGGCGCTCGCCTGGGCGCTCTACCGCGCGAAGTACGTCACCGCCCTGGTGTCGGCCGTGACGGGCCTGGGCCTGCTCGGCTTCTACCTGGCCGTCGACGAGGTGCCCAGCCAGTTCGTGTCGGCGGCGCCCTACGTGGTGACGCTGCTGGTGCTGGCGCTGTCCGCGCAACGGCTGCGGATGCCCAAGGCGAACGGGCAGGCGTACCGCAGGGGTGAGGGCAAGTGACGCGCACACCGCCCGCCGGGAGCGCCGCCGGCGAGGGCCCGTCCGGCGGGGTGCCGCCCGGCTGGGAGGCGCTGCGGCGCCGGGCCCGGGACGCGATGTCCCGGGCCTACGCCCCCTACTCCGGCTTCCCCGTGGGCGCCGCCGCCCGGGTGGACGACGGCCGGGTGGTCAGCGGCTGCAACGTCGAGAACGCGGCCTACGGCGTGGCCCTGTGCGCCGAGTGCGGGCTCATCTCGTCGCTCGTCGCCTCCGGGGGCGGCCGGCTCACCCACTTCACCTGCTGCGACCGCAACGGCGACGTGCTGATGCCCTGCGGCCGCTGCCGGCAGCTGCTGTGGGAGCACGGCGGCCCGGAGCTGGCCGTGGACACCGCCTCCGGCATCCGCCCGCTGGCCGAGCTGCTGCCGGACGCCTTCGGCCCCGCCGACCTGGACCGCTGATCCCGCCCGGCGCCGCGCCCCCGGCGGGCCCGCACGCCCCGCCCCCGACGTTCCGCACGCCCCGCACCCCGTGAGGAGTCCCGTATGGACGCCATCTCCGTCATCCGTACCAAGCGCGACGGCGCAGCGCTCAGCGCCGAGCAGATCGACTGGGTCATCGACGCCTACACCCGGGGCTCGGTCGCCGACGAGCAGATGTCGGCGCTGGCCATGGCGATCCTGCTCAACGGCATGGACCGGGCGGAGACCGCCCGCTGGACGGCGGCGATGATCGCCAGCGGCGAGCGCATGGACTTCTCCTCGCTGCCGCGTCCCACCGCGGACAAGCACTCCACCGGCGGCGTGGGCGACAAGATCACCCTGCCGCTCGCCCCGCTGGTCGCCGCCTGCGGCGCGGCGGTGCCGCAGCTCTCCGGGCGCGGCCTCGGACACACGGGCGGCACGCTGGACAAGCTGGAGTCCGTGCCCGGCTGGCGCGCGCTGCTGTCCAACGCCGAGATGCTGGACGTCCTGCGCGACGTCGGCGCCGTCGTCTGCGCGGCGGGGGACGGGCTGGCCCCGGCCGACAAGAAGCTGTACGCGCTGCGCGACGTGACGGGCACGGTGGAGGCCATCCCGCTGATCGCCAGCTCGATCATGTCCAAGAAGATCGCCGAGGGCACCGGCTCGCTCGTGCTGGACGTCAAGGTCGGCTCGGGTGCCTTCATGAAGAACGCGGCGGACGCGGAGGAGCTGGCCCGCACGATGGTGGGCCTGGGCACGGACCACGGCGTGCGGACGGTGGCGCTGCTCACCGACATGTCCACGCCGCTCGGGCTGACCGCGGGCAACGCGCTGGAGGTGCGGGAGTCGGTGGAGGTGCTGGCGGGCGGCGGACCGGCGGACGTGGTCGAGCTGACCCTCGCGCTGGCCCGCGAGATGCTGGACGCCGCCGGGCTGCCCGACGCGGACCCGGCGAAGGCGCTGGCCGACGGCTCCGCGATGGACTGCTGGCGGCGCATGATCGCGGCCCAGGGCGGCGACCCCGGTGCCGCGCTGCCCACCGCCCGTGAGCGGCACACCGTCACCGCGCCCGAGTCGGGCGTGCTCAGCCGCCTGGACGCGTACGCCGTCGGAGTGGCCGCGTGGCGGCTGGGCGCGGGCCGCGCCCGCAAGGAGGACCCGGTGCAGGCCGGGGCGGGCGTCGAGCTGCACGCGAAGCCGGGCGACCGGGTGCGGGCGGGCGAGCCGCTGATGACGCTGCACACGGACACCCCCGGCGCGTTCGGCTACGCGCTGGAGGCGCTGGCGGACGCGGTCGAGGTCGGCGAGGCGTACACCCCCGCGCCGATCGTCCTGGGCCGCATCGCCTGACGGCGGGCGGCGGGCGCCCTGCCGGCGGGCCGGACGGCCCGCCGGGCGGGGATGATCCGTGGGGTTATATCCGTTTTGCCTCTTCTGTGCCCGGTTACGCGAGAGGGTACGCGCACAGAGGAGGTACCGAAGTGATCACCCCAGAGCAGATACCCACGGTGCTGGACCACCCGGTCTACGACGCCGAGGGCGGCAAGATCGGCGAGGCGAAGCACGTCTTCTTCGACGACGCCACCGGCGAGCCGGAGTGGGTCAGCGTGAAGACCGGCATGTTCGGCTCCCACGAGTCGTTCGTGCCCATCCACGACGCCTTCGTGATCGAGGACCACATCGAGGTTCCCTACCGCAAGGACACGGTCAAGGAGGCGCCGCACGTCGACGTCGACTCCGGCGGTCACCTGTCCGAGGAGGAGGAGCACCGGCTGTACGAGTACTACGGCATCTCCTGGGGGACGGTCTGGCCCGAAGCGGGCGAACCCGGCGCGGGCGGCCGGGCCGACGCCGCCGGTACGGCCCCCGCCGCGTCCCCCGGCACCCGGGGGGACGACGGGGCGATGACCCGTTCCGAGGAGCGGATGCGCGTCGGCACCGAGCGCCACGAGACCGGCCGCGCGCGGCTGCGCAAGTACGTGGTGACGGAGGAGCAGCAGCAGACCGTCCCGGTGCGCCACGAGGAGGTCCGCGTGGAGCGCGAGCCGATCACCGACGCCAACCGGGACGAGGCCCTGGGCGGCGCGGAGATCGCCGAGAGTGAGCACGAGGTGGTGCTGCACGAGGAGCGGCCGGTGGTGGAGACGAGGACCGAGCCGGTGGAGCGGGTCCGCCTCACCACGGACGAGGTCACCGCGCAGGAGACCGTGACCGGCAGGGTCCGCAAGGAGCGGATCGAGGCCGACGCGGAGGAGGAGGACGACGACCCCGGCCGTCGGCGGCGGTAGCGCGCGGGGCGGCTCCACCCGCGCCGGGCGGCCGCGCACCGGCCCGCCCGGCGCCGGGCCCCTCCCGCGCGGCCCCGGCCCCGTGGGCACGACCCGCGGGGCCGGGGCCGCGCCGTCAGGCCGGGGAGGCGCGGTGTGCGGCCAGGGCGCGGCGGGTGGCGTGGAGGGTGATCCCGGCGGCGGTCACCAGGGCGGCCAGCGCGAAGGCGACCGTCGCGCTCCACCCCGCCGCGTGGAACGCCAGCGCTCCCGCCGTGCCGCCCAGCGAACTGCCCACGTAGTACGCCATCTGGTAGAGCGCCGACGCCTGCGCGCGCCCGGACGTGACCGTCCGGCTCACCGAGGCCGACGCCGTGGCGTGCCCGGCGAAGAAGCCCGCCGTGACCAGCACCAGGCCCGCCAGGACGGCCCCGAGGTGCTCGGCCAGCGTCAGCAGCAGGCCCGCCGCCGTCGTGCCGGTCGCCAGGTAGAGCGCGCCGCGCCGCCCCAGCCGCCCGACGAGCCGTCCGGCCGCCGCCGAGGACGCGGTGCCCACCAGGTAGATGACGAAGACCGAGCCCACCAGGCCCTGTGAGAGCCCGAACGGCTCGGCCACCAGCCGGTACCCCACCACCGTGTAGACGGCGCCGAAGACGGTCATGAACAGCAGCCCGATCGCGTACAGCCGCCGCAGCAGCGGGTCGGCGAGGTGGCCGCGCACGGTGCGGGCCAGGGCGCGCGGTGCGAGCGGCGCCGGGGTGAAGTGGCGGGCCTTCGGGACGAGCGCGGCGAACGCCACCGCGCACAGCAGCGAGACGGCGCCGACGGCCAGCAGCGCGGCCCGCCAGCCGTACCCCTCGGCGACCCAGCCGGTGAGGATGCGTCCGCTCATGCCGCCCACGCTGTTGCCCGCGACGAACAGGCCGATCGCGCCGACGAGCGCCCTGCGGGGCACCTCCTCGGAGAGGTAGGCCATCGCGGCGGCCGGGACCCCGGCGATGGCCGCGCCCTGGACGGCCCGCAGGGCGACGAGCCAGCCCAGGTCGGGGGCGAGCGGCAGGAGCAGTCCGACGCCCACCGCGAGCGCCACGGACACCGTCATCACCCGCCGCCGTCCGAACCGTTCCGAGAGCATGCTCAGCGGCAGCACGCACACCGCCAGCGCGATCGTCGCCGCCGACACCGTCCAGCTCGCCGCGTCCGGCGTGACCGCGAAGTCGGCGGACAGCGCGGGCAGGAGCGCCTGGGTGGAGAACAGGAGGGCGAAGGTGGCGAGCCCGAGTGCGAACAGCGCCACGCTGGTGCGGCGGGAAGCCCGGGCGGGGGGGGCGGGGGACGACGGACGGGAGGCACCCGGAGCGACGGGTGCCCCGGTATCGACGGAAGGCATACCGCGAACCTACGGCCGCGCCATTCATGCGTCCAATGCACAAATCTGCCAGAATCGATGCACCCATGCATCAGCAGAGGTGAGGACGGGTCGTGTCACCGGCGGGCAACGAAAAAGACATACAGGTAACACCGGTCACCCCGCGTACGGCGGACATCGACGCCGACTCCTGGGCGGCCCTGCTCACCCCCCGGCTCGCGCAGTTCACCGCCGTCGCCCGGCACGAGCACGTCACCCGGGCCGCGCGGAACCTGGCCGTGCCGCAGTCCACGCTCAGCCGGGCGATGGCCCGCCTGGAGGAGGACCTCGGGGTGGCGCTCCTGGCCCGGCGCGGCCGCAGCGTCTCCCTCACCCCGGCCGGACGGACGTTCCTCGCCTCCGTCGAGAAGGCGCTCGCCTCGGTCGAGCAGGCGGCCGAGGCGGTGCGCGCCGACGCCGACCCGGCCACCGGGAAGGTCGCGTTCGGCTTCCTGCACACCCTCGGCTCCGAAACCGTGCCCGCCCTCATCCGCGCCTTCCGCGCCGACCACCCGAGGGTGCGGTTCTCCCTCGTGCAGAACTACGGCGAGGCCATGCTGGACCGGCTGCGCGAGGGCACGCTCGACCTGTGCCTGACCTCGCCGGTTCCCGACGCCCCCGATCTCGTCGCCCGCCGCCTGGACGAGCAGCGGCTGCGCCTGGTCGTGCCCGACGACCACCGCCTGGCCCGCCGCAGGCGCGTCCGCCTGGCCGAGGCGGCCGACGAGGCGTTCATCACCCTGGAACCGGGCTACGGCATGCGCCGCATCTTCGACACCCTGTGCGCCGAGGCCGGTTTCACCCCGCGCGTCGCGTTCGAGGGCGAGGAGGCCGAGACGCTGCGCGGCCTGGTCGCCGCGGGCCTGGGCGTCGCCCTGCTGCCGCCGCCGACGGTGTCCCGGCCCGGCGTCGTGGAACTGTCCGTGACCGCGCCTCGTGCCGTCCGGGAGATCGGGGTGGCCTGGCTCGACGGCCACCCGGACACCCCGCCGGTGGCCGCCTTCAAGCGCTTCCTGCTCAGCCGCCGCGGCCGCCTCCTGGCCTGAGAAGGGCCCCCGGCGGACTGGCGGGAGCCGGGCGAGGGGTCCCGGCCCGGTCCGGGGCCCCGGCTCACGGCTGCCCGTAGCCGGAGGCGAGCGGCATGCGCAGGCCGAGCGGCAGCGGCGCCGCGAGCGCGTCGCGCACCGGGCGGGAGAAGTCCCGGCCGCACAGGGTGCCCAGGACGAAGTCGGCGGTGAGCGCGCTGACCTCGGTGCGGTAGCGGCGCAGGGCGTGCCCGTCGGTGTGCACCTCGAAGCGGCACACCCGGACGCCCTGTTTCCTGGCCCGCTCGCCGAACCGGTAGGAGCGTTCGGGGGCGCAGCGCTCGTCGTCCGTGCCGTGCACCAGGAGGACCCGGGCGTCCGCGAGCTGCGCCACGGGCTCCTCGTCCCCCGGCGGCAGCCAGGGGGCCAGCGCCACCACCGAGGCGACGGCCGGGTGCGCGGCCGCCCGCAGCGCCGCGCGGGCGCCGAGCCCGGTCCCGGCCAGACACACCGGCACGTCCCCGTAGCGGCGGACCACCTCGTCCAGCGCCCAGGCGGTGTCGGCCAGCGGGTGTGCGGCCTGGCCGTTCCAGCCCCGGTAGCGGTAGTGCACGACGTGCGCCGTCAGCGTCTCCCGGCACCGGTCGGCCTCCCGCACGACGTGCCGGGCGAGCACGAGCGCCCCGGCGGCGGCCAGCGGCGAGGCCCGGCGCAGTGACTGCGGCGTGCCGCCGGGCAGCAGGAGGAGCACGCCCTCGACCGGACCCCGGGCGCCGAGCGGCCGTCCCAACCGAGCATCCCGTGCGGGCACCACGTGCTGAGCCATGGCGACACGATGACAGAAAACCCGGTGTACGGCCGGGGCGCGTCCGTCACCGTTGGATATCGAAGCGCGGCCTGTCGCGCATCTACGCGCGTAGGTACTAGAGTGCGCAGATGACAAGCGACACGCTCACCACGCAGCCGGACGAGGAGCAGATCCGCCGGGCCCCCAAGGTGCTGCTGCACGACCACCTCGACGGCGGCCTGCGCCCGGCCACGGTCGTGGAGCTGGCCCGGGAGGCGGGCTACGACCGGCTGCCGGAGACGGAGCCGCAGGCCCTCGGGCGCTGGTTCCACGAGGCCGCCGACTCGGGCTCGCTGGAGCGCTACCTGGAGACGTTCGCCCACACGGTCGCGGTGATGCAGACCCGCGAGGCGCTGGTGCGCGTCGCCGCCGAGTGCGCGGAGGACCTGGCCGCCGACGGCGTCGTCTACGCCGAGGTGCGCTACGCCCCCGAACAGCACCTGGAGGGCGGGCTGGGCCTGGAGGAGGTCGTCCGCGCGGTCAACGAGGGCTTCCGCGAGGGCGAGCGCCGGGCGCTGGCCGCGGGGTACCGCATCCGCGTCGCCGCCCTGCTGACCGCGATGCGGCACGCCGCCCGCGCGCTGGAGATCGCCGAGATCGCCAACCGCTTCCGGGACGCCGGTGTCGCCGGGTTCGACATCGCGGGCGCCGAGGCCGGGTACCCGCCCACCCGCCACCTGGACGCCTTCGAGTACCTCAAGCGGGAGAACAACCACTTCACCATCCACGCGGGGGAGTCCTTCGGGCTGCCGTCCATCTGGCAGGCGCTCCAGTGGTGCGGCGCGGACCGGCTCGGCCACGGGGTGCGCATCATCGACGACATCGAGGTCGCCGACGACGGCTCGGTGGAGCTGGGCCGCCTGGCCGCCTACGTCCGGGACAAGCGCGTCCCGCTGGAGCTGTGCCCCACCTCCAACCTCCAGACCGGCGCCGCCGCCTCCTACGCCGAGCACCCGATCGGGCTGCTGCGCAAGCTCCGGTTCCGCGCCACCGTGAACACGGACAACCGGCTGATGAGCGACACGAGCATGAGCCGCGAGTTCGGGCACCTGGTGCGGACGTTCCACTACACGCTGGACGACATGCAGTGGTTCACGGTCAATGCCATGAAGTCCGCGTTCATCCCTTTCGATGAACGTCTGGCCATGATCAACGACGTGATCAAGCCCGGCTACGCCGAGTTGAAGTCGGCCTGGCTGTTCCGCCAGACCACCGTCGACCACGCCGTGACCAGCGACCCTTCCGCCTACCAGGGCTGACGGCAGCCGGAGCGCACTCCCGCGCGCGGACGTCCCCGGCGGCGTCCGCGCGCGCCGCGGACCGGCGTTGCGGTGTTTGCCGCCGCGGCGGAACGCTCACTAGGTTCTGCTGACCATGAGCAAGGGAACCAGGAAGACTCTCGGCGTCGCCGCACTCGGTGCCGCCCTCGCCGCCTCCGCCGCGGGCACCGCGTCGGCGGTGGGCCCGGCCGACACGATGGCGGACCTCGCCACGAACGGCGGCAACATGAGCGTCGAGGACGCCGTCATGGACCTCCCCCAGAACGCCCTGAAGGCGACGGACGAGGCGGACCGGGCCGCGGTCACCCAGGACCAGAACGCGGTCACCGCCCTGATCGGCGGCCTGCCGGTCGTCGGGGCGCTCGCCCAGAACGGGCTGCCGACGGACGCCCTGACCGGCGGCGGGCTCCCGACGGACGGGCTGACCGGCGGCAAGCTGCCGACGGACTCCCTGAGCGGCCTGCCCGTCGGCAGCCTGTCGAACGCGGTGCCGCTCGGCGGCCTGCCGCTCTGACACCCGCCGCCCGGTGCCAGGCGGGCCGAACCCCCGGTCCGCCCGGCCGCCGCGCGGGCGGCGCGCCGCTCACCAGGCCGCGCGCTGGTCCTCCTGCGGCAGCAGGATCCACAGCGCCGCGTACAGCACGAACTGCGGGCCCGGCAGCAGGCACGACACCAGGAAGGCGACGCGCATCGTGGTCGCGGAGACACCGAACCGGCGCGCCAGCCCCGCGCACACCCCGGCGATCATCCGTCCGTTCCGCGGGCGGGATATGCCCGTCATGACGGCCATGGTCTTGCTCCTTCGCGGTGGATTCAGGCTGACGTCTTCCACCGTAAGGAGTCTTCCGTCCGTTTACGTCCCTCTACGGGGCGATCCCGACCCTGGGGGAACTCGGGGTGCGTCCCCGAGGGGGCTCCGTCGCGCCCGCCGCGCCCGCCCGGTGGGCCGCGTCCGCCCGGCGGAAGAGTTCGCGCACGAACGGTGAGAGCACCACGTGGGCGAGGGCGGCGCCCGCGGTGTTCAGCAGCAGCGCGTCCACGTTCCCGGTCTGCCCCGGCACGGACGTGCGCACCACCTCGACCGCCAGCGAGACCAGCGCCACCGCGCCCACCGTGCGGGCGAAGGAGAACAGCCGTGGCCCGAGCGTGCCGGACGCCAGGGGCAGCAGCGCGCCCAGCGGGGCGAGCAGGAGCAGGTCACCGCTGAGCTGGGCCAGGGCCTCCTGGGCGCCCGCGGCCCACTCGGCGCGCAGCGTGGCCAGCGGCGTCACGTTCACCGGGTCCACCCACGGCACCGAGCGGGGCCGCAGGGTGAGCCAGCCGGCGACGAGCAGGTAACCGGCGAGCAGGACGCGGCCCGCTGTCCGGACGCGGGCGGCGGTGCGGCCGTCGGGACGGTGGCGAGGCACGGAAGGCACGGGAGGGACGACGCCGGGTCAGGCCGGTGCGGTTCCCCGCCCGGCCGTCACAGCGGGACGCCGGCCGTCTCCGCGTCCTCGGCCGCCGTCCGCAGCTCGCCGCCGCAGGCGTAGCCGCGCACCTCGCCACCGGTCCCGCCGTCCGTCCCGTCTGGGCCGTCCGTACCGTCCGCGCCGTCCCGGGCCGCCGCGTCCGGGGGGCCGCCGAGCGCGATCCGGCCCGAGGCGTCGGCGAGCGGGGTGTCCGCGAAGGTGCACACGAGCTGGGCCAGCGCGAAGGACGGCAGGGCGGACGGCGGGCGGCTCAGCCGCAGCGTGCCCGCGCCGTCGTCCGGCGCCGGTCCGTCCAGCCGCAGGTCGCCGGGGACGGCCGTGGTGAAGCCCGCCGCCAGCTCGCCCTCGTCCGGGGTCCGCCGCAGCTCGTCCAGGAGCGCGCGGGCGAGACCGAGCCGGTCCGCGGCGCCGGGCAGCTCCACCACCCGCCGGACATCCACGACCCGGCCGCTGCACACCAGGGAGACCCGCACCCGCTCCCGCTCCGCCCCGGTCCCGTCGTCCGGCTCCAGCGGGCCGCACGCCACCCGGGACGGCGCGGGCCCGGCGTCCACCGGCACCGGCGTGGCCCGGATGCCGCAACCGGCCAGCGCCACCACCGCCAGCGCACCGCACAGGACCCCGCGCACCACCGCCCTCACCGGCCGCCCCCCTCGTCACCGCGTCCGCCCGGCGCCGCGCCGCCCGCGCCGTGCCCGGCGGCGCGCGCGGAGCCGCCGGACGGCACCTCGCACGCGTCCGCCTCGTCCTCCTCGCCGCCCGCCGGGCCGCCGGTGCCCATCGGCAGCCGCAGCGTGAACACCGCGCCGCCGCCGGAGGCGTTGCGCGCGGTGATCCCGCCGCCGTGGATCTGCGCGTTCTCCTGGGCGATGGACAGCCCGAGCCCGCTGCCCTCCGAACGCGGCCGGGAGGCGCTCGCCTTGTAGAAGCGGTCGAACACGTGCGGCAGCACCTCGGCCGGGATGCCCGGGCCCCGGTCGGCGACCTCGATCGCCAGTTCGCCGTCGCCGTCACCGTCGCCGTCCGGGGGGACCGTGCGCACCGACACCCGCACCGGGGAACCCCCGTGCTTCAGCGCGTTGCCGATGAGGTTGGCCAGGATGACGTCGAGCCGCCGCGGGTCCAGGCGGGCCCTGATGCCCAGGTCGGCGTCCAGTTCCACCGCGTCCAGCCAGGCGCGGGCGTCCATGCAGGCCATGACCTGCTCGGCCACGTCCACGTCGTCCAGCACCAGCCGGGCCGTCCCCGCGTCGAAGCGGGTGACCTCCATCAGGTTCTCCACCAGGTCGCCCAGGCGCCGGGTCTCGCTGACGACCAGTCCCACGGCGGGCGCGATCATCGGGTCCAGGTTCTCCTGCTCGTCCTCCAGCACCTCGGTGACCGCCGAGATGGCGGTGAGCGGCGTGCGCAGCTCGTGCGACATGTCGGCGACGAAGCGGCGGCTGGACTGCTCGCGGGCGCTCAGGTCCGCCACGCGCTGCTCCAGCGCCGCCGCCGCGGCGTTGAACGTGCGGGACAGCTCGGCCAGCTCGTCCGTCCCCGAGACCGCGAGCCGGGTGCCGAGCTGGCCCTCGCCGAGCCGCCGGGCGGCGTCGCCGAGCCGCTGCACCGGGCGCAGCACCGTGGAGGCCGCCGCCTGCGCGAGCAGCACCGAGCCGAGCAGGGCCAGCGCACTGGCGATGGCCAGCGACCAGGCCAGCGAGTTGAGGTCGTCCTGCTCCGGCTCCAGCGACTTCATGAGGTACCCGGTGGGGCCGTCCCCGATGACGGTGGCGCCGCCGACCAGGTAGGGGGTGTCGTCCTGGGCGACGCGCTGCCAGTACAGGTGGTACCGGGCGGAGTCCGGCCCGTCGTCGGGACGGGCCCGGTTCACCGCGTCCTGGAGCTTGCCCGGCACGTCGTCCAGGGTGAAGCCCTCCTCGGAGGTCACCGCGCAGTGCGAGCCGTCGGCCTGCCGGTCGATGAGCAGCACCTCGTAGTTCTGCGTCGTGCTGGCCATCGTCTCGGCGGCGTCCCGCAGCTGTTCGCAGCGGGGGTCGGGCGGCAGCGTGCCCGCGTGGTCGCCGAGCATCTTGTGGAAGTCGTCGAGCGCGGCGTTCTGCGCCCGGGTCAGGACGGCGTCCCGGTTGAGCCAGTAGGCGATGCCGCTGACCGCGACGGCCGCCGACAGCGCCGCCACCGCGAAGACCACGACCAGCCGCAGCCGGAGGCTGGGCAGCAGCCCGGCGAGCCAGTCGCGCACCCGGCCGGGGCGCCGCCTCACTGCGGCGCGTCCAGCCGGTAGCCGACGCCGCGCACGGTACGGATCAGGGTCGGCGAGGACGGCACGTCCTCCACCTTCGCCCGCAGCCGCTGCACGCAGGCGTCCACCAGCCGGGAGTCGCCCAGGTAGTCGTGCTCCCACACCAGGCGCAGGAGCTGCTGCCGGGACAGCGCCTGGCCGGGGCGGCGGCTCAGCTCCAGCAGCAGCCGCAGCTCGGTCGGGGTGAGCTGGAGGTCGGCGCCGTTCTTCGTCACCGTCATCGCGGCGCGGTCGATCGTCACGTTGCCGAAGGTCGCCGAGTCGTTCGCCTCCCGCTCACCGCGCCGCATCACCGCGCGGATGCGGGCGTCCAGGACGCGGCCCTGCACCGGCTTGACCACGTAGTCGTCGGCGCCCGACTCCAGCCCCACGACGACGTCGATGTCGTCGCTGCGCGCGGTGAGCAGGATGATCGGGAGCTGGTCGGTGCGGCGGATGCGGCGGCACACCTCGAACCCGTCGATGCCGGGCAGCATCACGTCCAGCACGATGAGGTCGGGCCGCTGCTCGCGCAGCAGCTGCAAACCGTCCTCCCCGGACGCGGCGGTCACCACGCGGTGGCCCTGGCGGGTCAGACCCATCTCCAGGGCGGTTCGTACCGCGTCGTCGTCCTCGATCAGCAGCAGGAAAGGCACGCGCGTCATTCTGGCGCATCCGGCACCGGGACTTCGACCCGCCGGGTGCCGCACGCGACGTGCGGAGGCTGTGGAGCCTGTGACACCGCTGTGACAATCGGGGGACCCGGTCATGAAACTGGCCCGGCAGTGTGTTGGTCACACGGCAAGCGACCGGCTGGCTGCACGAAGGGGGCGCGACATGACGGCACTGCGTGAACTGCACGGACGCAACGACTCGTCCGGGGCGAACGGCAGCGCAGTCCTTCACACGCGCCGGACAGGCCCTTCGGTTCCCGCCGGCCGCGCCACGGAGGGTTCCGGTGCCGCGGGCGGGCGGGGGTGCGTCCGCGGCACCGGACGCCAGCGCCCGGCCCACCTCGCCGCCGTACCGGCGGACGGGGCGGCCGCGGCGCGGCCCGCGGGGGAGCGGGAGCGGCACGCGGGGGAACCGGACCCGGCCGAACTGGAGTTCTCGGCCTATGTCCGGGAGCGCCGCGCCTCCCTCTACGCCACGGCCTACCACCTGACGGGCGACCGCTTCGAGGCGGAGGACCTGCTCCAGAGCGCGCTGTTCTCCACCTACCGGGCCTGGCACCGGATCAGCGACAAGGCGGCCGTCGGCGGCTACCTGCGCCGCACGATGACGAACCTGCACATCAGCGCCTGGCGCCGCCGCAAGCTCAACGAGTACCCCACCGAGGAGCTGCCGGAGACGCCGTCCACGGGCGACCACGACGCGATGCGCGGCACCGAGCTGCGGGCCGTGCTGTGGCAGGCCCTGGCCCGGCTGCCGCAGGCGCAGCGCACGATGCTCGTTCTGCGCTATTACGAGGGCCGCACCGACCCGGAGATCGCCGCCATCCTCGGCATCAGCGTCGGCACGGTCAAGAGCAGCATCTGGCGCTCGCTGCGCCGGCTGCGCGACGACGAGGTGCTGGCCGCCGGCCGGGACCGCGAGGAGTGCTTCGGCGAACTGGTCGCCTGACCGGTCCGTCCGCAGCACGGGGGAACGGGGGAACGGGGGAAACGGAGCCCGGGCGACAGGGGGCCCGGAGACGGGGGAACGGGGGAGCGGGGGAACTGCGGGTGCGGTCGGCCGGGGGGTCTGACCGCACCCGCTTCCGCGTGCCCGCGCGGCCAGGGGGTGCACGCCCGCGGCCAGGGGCGCGCGGTCAGCCGGTGGCGCGGGAGCGTCCGGCGCGCACCCGGCGGTGGCTCCAGACGAGCAGGGCGAGCAGGACCAGGCCGGACAGCACCAGGCTCGCCCCCGTGCTCCAGCCCGCGAACGGAAGGCGCGGCACCAGGGCCCACACGACGCCCGCGGCGATCAGCGCCAGCCCCGCGAGGACGGAACCGGCGATCCGCCAGGGCGAGGACACGCTCTCCTCGCCGGCGCGCATGGCCCGCTCCCGCACCGGTTTCTCGAACCGGGAGACCGCCGGTACCGCGCGGCCCATCAGGACCACCCCGGCGAACACCAGCAGCAGACCGGGGCCCGGCAGCACCAGCAGGGCCGCACCGGTCAGGAACAGCGCGGCCCCGACGCCCACCAGGGCCACCCGTTTGACGTGTCCCACGCGCCTCGTCCCGTCGTCGTCCGTCCTCGCGCCACCACGGTACGCACCGGGCGGGGGACCGCCGGGGAGGGCGGGGCCGGGCGGGGCGGGGGCCGTGACGTCTCAGGCCGCCGTGCTGATGGCGGCCGCGGCGCGTACCCGGCGGTGGCTCCAGACGAGCAGGGTGAACAGGATGACGCCGGACACGATCAGGCTCGCCCCCGTCGTCCAGCCGGCGAAGGGCAGGGCGGGGAGCAGGCCCCAGGCCAGGCCGGACCCGATCAGCGCCAGCCCGGTCAGGACCGAACCGGCTATGCGCCACGGTGAGGCGACGCTGTCGGCCGCGGCCTTCATCGCCCGGGCCCGGACGGGCTCCACGTGCCGGGCGAGCGAGGGGACCGCGCGGCTCAGCAGCACCATCCCGGAGAGGACGAGCAGCAGCCCGGGGCCCGGCAGCACCAGCAAGGCGATACCGACCAGCAGCAGCGTTCCCCCGACGGTGGCCAGCACCACCCGCTTCGCGTGTCCCACGTTCCCCGTCCTCCGCTCAATCCGGTGTGTGTACCCGCCCACGGTAAGGGCGGTCCGCCGAGGCCGCGGCCCCCTGGCCCCGCCCGGAGGCTCCGCGGGCCGTGGCGTTGGTCACGGCGGCCCGGCGTGCGACGTCCGGCGTGCGACGTCCGTCTGGTGGGACGCGCGCGGGCCCCGGATGGTTCACCGCCGCGTCACACGCGTACCGGGACGCGGGCGGCGGCGATGCGGGCGAGCGCCTCCGGCCTGCGGCAGGCGTGCGCACCGAGCGCCACCTGCGCCGCGACGATGCCCGGCTCCGCGCGCATCAGACGCCAGCCCCGGGTCAGCAGCACGGGCAGCGACTTGCGGCCCTCGCGCACGTCCCGCAGGAGGCGGCGGCGGAACGTCGTGGCGGGGCTGCCGCGCAGGCACAGCGCGTCCGCCAGCAGCCCCAGCTCCCGGCAGCGGTCCGCGATCTCGGCGGCGAAGACGCCCTCGGCGACGAACAGGGGCGCCCCGGCCGTCTCCAGTACGGCGGTGCCGGTGCGGGCGCTGGCGGAGAGGTCGTACACGGGCGTCGTCGTCCGGCCCGCCGCGCACAGCTCGCGCACCGCGCCGAGGGCGGCGTCGGCGTCCCACGAGGCGGGGGAGTCCCAGTCGGCACCGCCGCCGGGGAGCCGGGGCAGCGCGGGGTCGTCGCCCTCCTTGTAGAAGTCGTCGAGCCGCAGCACCGGCAGTCCGGTGGCTTCGGCGAGCGAGGACTTGCCGGAGCCGGAGGGTCCGGTCAGCAGGATCACACGAGCGGTGGCCGTCACGAGACGCCATTGTCCCGCATTCAGTCGTCCGGGTGACCCTCCGGGGGACGGAAGATGAACGGGACCGGCTCCTCCACTACGCTCCGAGCCTGCCCCCTCACGCATCCGGACCATGGAACAGGTGGCTCATGGCCTCGAACCCCCGTCACGCCCGGCCCCGCCCCCGGCGGCTGCTCCGGGCCGGCCTGACCCTGTCGGCGGCCGCCGCGGCCGCGCTCGGCGCGGCGGGTTCCGCCCAGGCCGACGCCCCCGCGCCCTCGGCGAGCGGGCTGGACGCCACCGCCGGCATGGTCGGCGACATCGCGGGGCACGCCCTGCGGCCCGCCGTGAAGCCCGTCACGGATCTGCGCCTCTACCCGCTGGCCGGCACCGGCACGGACCCGCTCGACAACGCCGTCGGCACCCAGGTCGCCGACTTCCGCCCGGTGAGCACGGCGGACGCCGCCGCCCCCGTCACCGAGGGCGGCGCCTCCCTCGACAGCCTCCTGGCGCCCGTCGGCCGTCTCCTGCCCCGCTGAACGCACGGCCCGCCCCCGCGCGCCGGTGCGAGCGGGGGCGGGCCGGGGCCGCGCCAGGACGGGGTCAGTAGGCGGAACCGGCGCTGCCGAGCGCTCCGGTGGGGTGCCAGACCGTCTTCGTCTCCAGGAGGGCGAGCATCCGGCCGGTGCCGGGGTCCGCCGTCCAGGTGACCGGGCGGGGGCGCAGGACGCGTTTGACGTTGTCCGCCGCCGCGATCTCCAGCTCCCTGGCCAGCTCCGGCTCGGCCCCGGCCAGGTCGATGGCGTTGACGTCGCTGTGGGCGGCGAGCGGGGCGCCCAGTTCGGCCGGACGTCCGGTGAGGACGTTGACCACGCCGCCGGGCACGTCCGAGGTGGCCAGCACCTCGGCGAGGGAGAGCGCCGGGAGCGGGGACGCCTCGCTCGCGACGACCACGACCGTGTTGCCGGTGACGATCGCCGGGGCCACCACGGACACCAGGCCGAGGAGCGTGCTGTCCCGCGGGGCGAGGACGGCGACCACGCCCGTCGGCTCGGGGGTGGAGAGGTTGAAGTACGGCCCGGCCACCGGGTTCGCGCCGCCGGCGACCTGGGCGATCTTGTCGGACCAGCCCGCGTACCAGACCCAGCGGTCGACGGCGGCGTCCACCTCGGCCGCGGCCCGGGCCCGGGACAGCCCCGCGCCCGCCGCCACCTCGGCGGTGAACTGCTCGCGGCGCCCCTCCAGCATCTCGGCGACGCGGTACAGGACCTGGCCCCGGTTGTAGGCGGTGGCGGCGGACCAGCCGCCGAACGCCTTGCGGGCGGCCGAGACGGCGTCCCGGGCGTCCTTGCGGGAGGCCAGCGGTGCGTTGGCCAGCCAGTTGCCGCGTGCGTCGGTCACCTCGTACACCCGTCCGCTCTCGGAGCGGGGGAACTTGCCCCCGACGTAGAGCTTGTACGTCTTGAGGACGGCCAGCCGTTCAGGTCGCGCGGGACGTTCGGACCGCTCGGGTCGCTCAGACATCGAGGTACGCCTCCAGACCGTGACGGCCGCCCTCGCGGCCGAAACCCGACTCCTGGTAGCCGCCGAACGGCGAGGTCGGGTCGAACTTGTTGAACGTGTTGGCCCACACGACGCCCGCGCGGAGCCTGGCGGCCATGGCCAGGATGCGCGAGCCCTTCTCCGTCCAGACGCCCGCCGACAGCCCGTAGGGGGTGTTGTTGGCCTTCGCCACGGCCTCGTCCGGGGTGCGGAACGTCAGCACGGACAGCACCGGGCCGAAGATCTCGTCGCGGGCGACGGTGTGGGCCTGGGTGACACCGGTGAACAGCGTGGGGGCGAACCAGAAACCGGCCTCGGGCAGCTCGCACGCCGGGGACCAGCGCTCGGCGCCCTCCGCCTCACCGGTGTCGGCCAGCGCGGTGATCCGGGCGAGCTGCTCGGCGGAGTTGATCGCGCCGATGTCGGTGTTCTTGTCCAGCGGGTCGCCGACGCGCAGGGTGCCCAGGCGGCGCTTGAGCGCGTCCAGCACCTCGTCGTGCACCGACTCCTGGACCAGCAGGCGGGAGCCCGCGCAGCACACCTGGCCCTGGTTGAAGAAGATGCCGGTCACGATGCCCTCGACGGCCTGGTCGACCGGCGCGTCGTCGAAGACGATGTTCGCGCCCTTGCCGCCCAGCTCCAGGGTGAGCTTCTTGGAGGTGCCCGCCACGGTGCGGGCGATCTCCTTGCCGACGGCCGTGGAGCCGGTGAACGCGACCTTGTCCACGCCCTCGTGGGCGACCAGCGCCGCCCCCGCGCTCCCGTCGCCGGTGAGGATGTTGACGACGCCCCGGGGCAGGCCCGCCTGGCGGCAGACGTCCGCGAAGAACAGCGCGGACAGCGGCGTCGTCTCGGCGGGCTTGAGCACGACCGTGTTGCCGGTGGCCAGCGCCGGGGCGATCTTCCAGGCCAGCATCAGCAGCGGGAAGTTCCACGGGATGACCTGCCCGGCCACGCCCAGCGGCCGCGGGTCGGGCCCGAAGCCCGCGTGGGCCAGCTTGTCGGCCCAGCCCGCGTAGTAGAAGAAGTGCGCGGCGACCAGCGGCAGGTCGGCGTCGCGCGTCTCGCGGATCGGCTTGCCGTTGTCCAGCGTCTCCAGCACGGCCAGCTCGCGGCTGCGCTCCTGGAGGATGCGGGCGATCCGGAACAGGTACTTCCCGCGCTCCGCGCCGGGCAGCGCCGACCAGGCGGGGAACGCCCGGCGGGCGGCGGCCACGGCCGCGTCGACGTCCTCGGCGCCGGCCCGGGCGACCTCGGAGAGCACCTCCTCGGTGGCCGGGGCGATCGTCTTGAACACCGTGCCGTCGGCGGCCTCGCGGAACTCGCCGTCGATGAACAGCCCGTACGACGGCGCGATGTCCACGACCGCGCGGGACTCGGGGGCGGGTGCGTACGCGAAGAGTGACATGGTTGGCCTCAGTCCACCGTTACGTAGTCGGGACCGGAGTAGCGCCCGGTGCGGAGCTTGTGGCGCTGCATCAGCAGGTCGTTGAGCAGGCTGGACGCGCCGAAGCGGAACCAGTGGTTCGACAGCCAGTCGTCGCCGAGGGTCTCGTTGACCATGACCAGGTACTTGATCGCGTCCTTGCTCGTCCGGATGCCCCCGGCGGGCTTGACCCCGATCTGGACGCCGGTCGCCGCCCGGAAGTCGCGCACGGACTCCATGAGCAGCAGCGTGTTCGCCGGGGTGGCGTTGACGGCCACCTTGCCCGTGGACGTCTTGACGAAGTCGGCCCCCGCGAGCATGCCCAGCCAGGAGGCACGGCGGATGTTGTCGTACGTGGACAGCTCGCCCGTCTCGAAGATGACCTTCAGGCGCGCCGTGCCACTGGCCTCCTTCACGGCCCGGATCTCCTCGAAGACCTTCAGGTAGCGCCCGGCCAGGAACGCGCCGCGGTCGATCACCATGTCGATCTCGTCCGCCCCGGCCGCGACCGCGTCCCGGGTGTCGGCGAGCTTGACGGGCAGGGCGGCACGGCCCGCCGGGAACGCGGTGGCCACGGAGGCCACCTTCACGCCCGAGCCGCCGAGCGCGGCCTTCGCGGTGGCGGCCATGTCCGGGTAGACGCACACGGCGGCCACGGAGGGCGTGTCCCGGTCGGTCGGGTCGGGGGTGACGCCCTTGGCGGACAGCGCCCGGACCTTGCCCGGGGTGTCGGCGCCCTCCAGGGTCGTCAGGTCGATCATCGAGATGGCCAGGTCGATCGCGTACGCCTTGGCCGTCGTCTTGACCGAGCGGGTGCCGAGGGCGGCGGCGCGCGCTTCGAGGCCGACCCCGTCGACCCCGGGCAGGCCGTGCAGGAAGCGGCGCAGCGCGGCGTCGGACGCGGTGACGTCGGCCAGTGCGGTCGCGGGCTCAGGTGGCTTTGGGGGCATGGTCACCAGACGAGCATATCTACGCGCGTAGCGGCCTGTCACCCCCCACCGCGGCACTCGCGGGGGAACGATGCCCGACCGAGACGTCCGTCATCCGGACGGTCGGGCACAATCGGAGCCATGAGCAGCCAGCAGCCGCCCGCCTACGCCGACCGCAGCTACCGGTCCTCCGCCGCACTCGCCGGAGGCGTGCTGCTCCTGGCCGTCGCCCTGTGGATCGGCGGTGACGCCGTCCTGCGCGGCGAGGGCCGCACGCCGCTGACCGCGGGGGCGTTCCTGCTGGCGGCCGTCCCCCTCATCGTCGCCTTCACGCTGCGGCCCGCCGTCTTCGCGGGAGCGGAGCGGCTGCGGGTGCGCAACCCGTTCCGCACGGTCGCCGTGCCGTGGGGCGCGGTGGGGTCGATCCGCTCCGGCTACTCCAACGAACTCGTCACCGAGGACGGCCGGAAGGTCCAGCTGTGGGCCATCCCCGTCTCGCTGCGGGGCCGCCGCAGCGCGCAGCGGCGCAACGCCCGGCTGTCCGCCGGCGGACAGGGGCGCGGCGGCTTCAGCGGGGTGTTCGGGATGGGCGGCGTGTCCGGCGCCGACGAGGGCCCGCGTCAGGCCGAGGGCGACGAGGCCGTCGCCACGCTGCGGGACCTGGCCGAGCGGCAGTCCCGGCACACCGGCGAGGTCACGGTGCGCTGGGCGTACGAGATCCTCGTGCCCGCCGTCCTCGGCGGACTCACCCTGCTGGCCGTGCTCGTCACCGGCTGACGCGTCCGGCCGCCGCGCCCCCGCGTCCGGCCGGACGCGGGGGCGGCCCCGCATCCGGCCGCGGCGGCGGCCTCAGACGCCGGCCGCCGCCGCGACGTCGGCGCGCAGCGCCTCCAGCAGCCCGTCGGCCCGCTCCCGCGCCGCCGGGAGCGCGGCGGCGTCCGCCACCGGCACGACGACCTCCAGGTAGCACTTCAGCTTGGGCTCGGTGCCGCTCGGGCGGACGATGACGCGGGCGTCCGCCGCGCCCGTCAGCAGGTAGCGCAGCCCGTCGGTGGGCGGCAGGTCCGCCGAACCGTCGGCCAGGTCGTCCGCCCGCGCGACGGTGAGCCCGGCGAGGGCGGCCGGGGGCCGGGTGCGCAGCCGCTCCATGGCGTCGGCGATCAGGCCGAGGTCCTCGACCCGCACCGAGAGCTGCCCGGTGGCGTGCAGGCCGTGGGCGACGGCCAGGTCGTCCAGCAGCCCGGTCAGGGTGCGGCCCTCGGACTTCAGCGTGGCCGCCAGCTCCGCGACGGCCAGGGCGGCGGTGACGCCGTCCTTGTCCCGCACGCCGTCCGGGTCCACGCAGTAGCCGAGCGCCTCCTCGTACCCGTACCGCAGGCCGGGCACCCGGGCGATCCACTTGAAGCCGGTCAGCGTCTCGGCGTGCGGCAGCCCGGCGGCGGCCGCGATCCGGCCCAGCAGCGTCGAGGAGACGACCGACTCGGCGAGCGTGCCCCGCGCGCCCTTGCGCACCAGGTGGACCGCGAGCAGCGCGCCGACCTCGTCGCCGTGCAGCATGCGCCACCCGGCGTCCGTGCCCGGGGCGGGGACGGCGACGGCGCAGCGGTCGGCGTCCGGGTCGTTCGCGATGACGAGGTCCACGGAGGCGTCCCCGGCGGCGCGGCGGGCCGTGGCGAAGGCCAGGTCCATCGCGCCGGGTTCCTCCGGGTTGGGGAAGGCGACGGTGGGGAAGTCCGGGTCGGGCGCGGCCTGCTCGGGGACGGGGACGGGGACGGGGAAACCGGCCCGTTCGAAGGCCGCCGCCACCGTGGCGCCGCCCACGCCGTGCAGGGCGGTGTGCACGACGCGCACGTCGCGCGGCCCGCCCGGGGCGACGACGGACGCCGCCCGCTCCAGGTAGGCGTCCACGATCTCCTCGCCCAGCACCTCCCAGCCCGCCTCGGGGCGCGGGACGCCCGCGAGCGGGCCGACCGCCGCGATCAGCGCGGCGATCCGCGCGTCGGCGGGCGGCACGATCTGCGAGCCGTCGCCCAGGTAGACCTTGTAGCCGTTGTCCCGCGGCGGGTTGTGGCTCGCGGTGACGGTCACCCCGGCCACCGCGCCCAGGCGGCGCACGGCGAAGGCGAGCACCGGCGTGGGCAGCGGGCGCGGCAGCAGCGCGGCGCGCAGCCCGGCGCCCGTCATGACGGCGGCGGTGTCCCGCGCGAACGCCTCGCTCTTGTGCCGCGCGTCGTACCCGACGACGACGAGCCCGCCCTCGCGGCCCCGCTCGCGCAGGTAGGCGGCCAGCCCCGCGGCGGCGCGGACGACGACGGCCCGGTTCATCCGCATCGGGCCCGCGCCCAGTTCGCCGCGCAGCCCGGCGGTGCCGAACTGGAGGGTGCCCGAGAAGCGGCCGGCCAGTTCGGCGGCGGCCCCGTCCTGCCCGGCGCCGGCGGCCTCCAGCAGGGCGGCCAGCTCGGCGCGGGTGTCGGGGTCCGGGTCCTCGGCCAGCCAGGTGCGGGCCTGCGCGGTCAGCTCGTCGGGTGCGGTCACGGTCCTCTTGCCTTCGCTCGGGGGTTCTTCGGGGGCGGGCGGCGGCGCGGCCCGGATCAGATCCGGCCGAGCACCTGCGCCAGCAGGGTGCCCATCCTCGCCGCGGAATCACGTCCGGCCTGAAGGACCTCCTCGTGGTTGAGGGGCTCCCCGGTCATGCCGGCGGCCAGGTTGGTGACCAGCGAGATGCCCAGGACCTCGGCTCCGGCCTCGCGTGCCGCGATGGCCTCCAGCACGGTGGACATGCCCACGAGGTCGCCGCCGATGGCCCGCACCATGGCGATCTCGGCCGGCGTCTCGTAGTGCGGCCCGGGGAACTGCACGTAGACGCCCTCTTCGAGGGAGGTGTCGATCTCCTTGCACAGGGTGCGCAGCCGGGGCGAGTACAGGTCGGTGAGGTCGACGAAGTGGGCGCCGGCGATGGGGGAGGTGGCGGTGAGGTTGATGTGGTCGCTGATCAGCACCGGCTGCCCCGGGCGCATGCCCGCGCGCAGGCCGCCGCAGCCGTTGGTCAGCACGACCGTCCCGCAGCCCGCGGCGACGGCGGTCCGCACGCCGTGGGCGACGGCGGCGACGCCGCGCCCCTCGTAGAAGTGCGTGCGGCCCAGGAAGACCAGCACCCGCTTGCCGCCGAGCCGGTAGGAGCGGATCTTGCCGGCGTGGCCGGCGACGGCGGGCGGGGGGAAGCCGGGCAGCTCGGTGACGGGGAACTCCGTCTCCGGCGCGCCGAGCGCTTCGGCGGCGGGCACCCACCCGGAGCCCATCACCAGGGCGACGTCGTGGCGCTCCGTGCCGGTCAGCTCACGGAGCCGTGCGGCGGCGGCGTCGGCTGTGGTGCGGGGGTCGGTGGGGATGTCTGAGGCGTTCACGCGACGAGGGTAGCGGTTTTTCGCCTACGCGCGTAGATGGTCCGCGTGACGGAAGCGTCACGACGCCGCCCGGCGGCGGCCTCCGGCTCGTCCGGGACGGGTCAGCAGGGGCGTTTGCGCAGCGCCGTGACGTAGTCGTGCGGGGCGCCGGCGGACTCGGCCGCGTCCGCGATCTCACCGAGGTAGCGGGGCGAGGGCAGCCCGCCCTCGAACCCGTTCAGCACGTAGATCCACGCCGCCTCGTCCCCGTCGAGGGTGTGCACCCGGATGCGCATGCGCCGGTAGATGTCGAGGCCGACGCCCTCCCAGCGGTCCATCGCGTCCTCGTCCATCGGGGCGATGTCGTACAGCGCGACGAAGACCTCCGAGCGCGGCGCCTCCACCAGCGTGGCCAGCGCGCCCTCCCAGCCCATGTGCTCGCCGCCGAAGGTCAGCCGCCAGCCCGTGATCCAGCCGGTGCCGCGCAGCGGGGAGTGCGGTGCGCGGCGGGACATCAGCCGGGCGTCGAGGTTTCCGGCGTATGCGGCGTAGAGCGACATGCGTAAGAGAGTACGGGAGGGGCCCGCGGGGGGCGGGGGACCACGACGCGCGGTCGGAGGGACCCGGCAGGGCACGGGAAAGAACGTGCGAGACACTGGAGTACGTGACTCGGATCGTGATTATCGGCGGCGGACCTGGCGGCTACGAGGCGGCACTGGTGGCCGCGCAGCTCGGCGCGGAGGTGACGGTCGTCGACGCCGACGGCCTGGGCGGCGCCTCGGTGCTCACCGACTGCGTGCCGTCCAAGACCCTCATCGCCACCGCCGAGGTCAAGACGAACTTCGACTCCTCCTACCAGGAACTGGGCATCACCGTCGGCGGCGCGGCCGACGGGGACGGCATCGGGGTGGACCTGGGCAAGGTCAACCGCCGGGTCAAGCGCCTCGCGCTCGCCCAGTCGCACGACATCACGGCCTCCGTCACCCGCGCCGGTGCGCGGGTGATGCGCGGCTGGGGCCGGCTGGACCCGGCGCAGGGCGCGGACGGGTCCCGCACGGTCGTCGTCCGGGCCGCCGACGGCACCGAGGAGACGCTCACGGCCGACTCCGTCCTCATCGCCACCGGCGGGCACCCCCGCGAGATCCCCGACGCGCAGCCGGACGGCGAGCGCATCCTGAACTGGACGCAGGTCTACGACCTCGACGAGCTGCCCGAGGAGCTGATCGTCGTCGGCTCCGGCGTCACCGGCGCGGAGTTCGCCGGCGCCTACCAGTCGCTGGGCTCGCGGGTCACCCTCGTCTCCTCCCGCGACCGGGTGCTGCCCGGCGAGGACCCGGACGCGGCGGCCGTCCTGGAGGACGTCTTCCGGCGCCGGGGGATGAACGTCATGGCCCGCTCCCGGGCGGCCTCCGCCAAGCGGACCGGCGACCGGGTGGAGGTCACGCTCTCCGACGGGCGGGTCATCTCCGGCACGCACTGCCTCATGGCGGTCGGGGCGGTTCCCAACACCTCGGACATGGGCCTCGCGGAGGCGGGCGTCCGGCTCAGGGACTCCGGGCACGTCTGGACGGACAAGGTCTCCCGCACCACCGCGCCCAGCGTCTACGCGGCCGGTGACTGCACGGGCGTCTTCGCGCTGGCCTCCGTCGCGGCGATGCAGGGCCGGATCGCGATGTACCACATCCTCGGCGAGACGGTGGCGCCGCTGAACCTGAAGACGGTCTCGGCGAACATCTTCACCGATCCGGAGATCGCCACCGTCGGCTTCTCGCAGGCGGACGTGGACGAGGGCAAGATCGACGCCTGGGTGGTGAAGCTGCCGCTGCTGCGCAACCCGCGCGCCAAGATGCAGGGGGTGCGCGACGGTTTCGTCAAGCTGTTCTGCCGCCCCGGCACGGGGATCGTGGTCGGCGGTGTCGTCGTCTCGCCGCGCGCCAGCGAGCTGATCCACCCGATCTCGATCGCGGTGGACAACAGTCTGACGGTGGAGCAGATCGCCAACGCCTTCACCGTGTACCCGTCGCTGTCGGGGTCGATCGCGGAGGTGGCGCGGCAGCTGCACACCCGCAAGACGGCCGAGGGCTGACGCCGGGTCACCGCGGCGCGCGGTCCCGCCGGGAATGACGAGTGCATATACCACGTTCCCGCACCCGGGGTGGCCAACTCCGGTTAATAACGGCATATAGCTGAAACTTCGCGGTCGGGCGCGTTACTGTCAGTTCCGTGTTCGCTGCAGAACGTCGACAACTGATCCTCGAAATGGTGCGGGCCAACGGGGCGGTGTCCCTCCGGGAGCTGGCCCGCGTCGTCCAGACCTCCGAAGTCACCGTCCGGCGCGACGTGCGCGCCCTGGAGGCCGAAGGGCTGCTGGACCGCCGGCACGGCGGTGCCGTGCTGCCCGGCGGCTTCACCCGGGAGTCCGGGTTCCCGCACAAGTCCCACCTGGCCACCGCGGAGAAGACAGCCATCGCCGACCTCGCCGCCGGCCTCGTGGAGGAGGGCGAGGCCATCGTCGTGGGGGCCGGCACCACCACGCAGGAGCTGGCCCGGCGCCTGGCCCGGGTCCCCGGGCTCACCGTGGTCACCAACTCCCTGCTGGTGGCGCAGGCGCTCGCCCACGCCAACCGCGTCGAGGTGGTGATGACCGGGGGCACCCTGCGCGGTTCCAACTACGCGCTGGTCGGCAGCGGCGCCGAGCAGTCCCTCCAGGGGCTGCGCGTCTCCCGGGCGTTCCTGTCCGGCAGCGGCCTCACGGCCGAACGCGGCCTGTCCACGTCCAACATGCTCTCCGCCAGCGTGGACCGCGCGCTGGTGCAGGCGGCGGCGGAGGTCGTCGTGCTGGCCGACCACGGCAAGCTCGGCACCGACACGATGTTCCAGACGGTGCCGACGGACCTGGTCACGCGCCTGGTCACCGACGAACCGCCCGTCGGGGACGAGCGGGCGGCGCAGGAGCTGCAGGCGCTGGCCGACCAGGGCGTGCAGATCACGGTGGCCGGGCGCGGGAACGGCGGCGGCGCGGGGGAGGGGGCGCGGCGGGGGGACGTGCCGCTGCCCGCGCAGCGGCGCAACCGCCCGCAGGGCGCCGCGTCCCCGCTGCGCGCGGCGGCCCCCGTCGCGGACCTGGGGCACCGGCGCCGCACCTGACGCGGGCGGCGGGTGCGGACGGCGGGTGCGGGCGTCCGGCTCCGGCGGCGGGCCGCCCCGTCCGGCGGCAGGCGTCCCGCCGGACGGGGCGGAACGCGGGGTACCGCTTTTCCGTGGCACGGCCCGGGGACGGCCTCGGGGCGGAGCGGCGCTGAACGGGTGCGGCGGCGTGGGGAGTTGTGCGGGAGCACGGCGGGCGTGAGGCCGGGGCCCAGCAGCGGGCCGGGGTGACACCGGTGATTCCACCGGTGTCCGCCACCCGGCGGGCCCTCATCGTGGCACCGCCAGCACCCATGGCGGACCACCCCGGGCACCGTACCGCGTGGCTCCGCCCCGACCTGGAGGACCCCCACCGTGCCTCAGCTCCTTTCCCGTTCCGTGCGAACCGTCCTGGCCGGCCTGCTCGCCGCGGGCGGACTCACCACCGCGCTCACCACCGGCGCCCAGGCCGCCGAGAACCCCTACGAGCGCGGCCCCGCCCCCACCGAGTCGAGCATCGAGGCGCCGCTCGGCACCTACCGCGTCGCGGAGACCAGCGTCTCCAGCTGGGCCGTCACCGGCTTCGGCGGCGGCACGATCTACTACCCGACCGACACCTCGGACGGGACCTTCGGCGCCGTCGCCGTCTCGCCGGGCTACACCGCCTCCCAGTCGACCATGGCCTGGCTCGGCCCGCGCCTGGCCTCCCGCGGGTTCGTCGTCTTCACCATCGACACCAACTCCCGCTTCGACCAGCCCGGCAGCCGCGGTGACCAGCTCCTGGCCGCCCTGGACTACCTGACGGAGCGCAGCTCCGTGCGCGGCCGCATCGACAGCAGCCGGCTCGGCGTCATGGGGCACTCCATGGGCGGCGGCGGCTCGCTGGAAGCCGCGGCGGACCGTCCCTCGCTCAAGGCGTCGATCCCGCTCACGCCCTGGAACCTCGACAAGACCTGGTCGGAGCTGCGCACCCCGACGATGATCATCGGGGCGGAGAACGACAGCGTCGCGTCCGTGCGCTCGCACGCGGAGCCGTTCTACGAGAGCCTGCCGCGGACGCTGGACCGGGCCTACCTGGAGCTGAACAACGCCGACCACTTCGCGCCCAACCGGTCGAACACGACGATCGCGAAGTACAGCATCTCCTGGCTCAAGCGGTTCATCGACAACGACACCCGCTACGACCAGTTCCTGTGCCCGCTGCCCCAGCGGAGCCTGACGATCGAGGAGTACCGGGGGAACTGCCCGCTCGGCTGAACCACGTGACGGGGGACGAACCGGCCCGGGGGACTGTGCGGACGCACAGCTCCCCGGGCCGTACCGTGTGCGTCCGCCCCTTGACCTACCCGCCCGTAGGTTTCCCATGATTGCGGGATGACGATGACGTCCTTCCAGGGCCCGTACCGCCTGCACGGCCGGGCGGCGGAGACGGCAGCCGTCGACGGCCTGCTCGGCCGGACGCGCGCGGGCGGGGGCGGCGCCCTGCTGCTGACCGGGCCGCCGGGCAGTGGGCGCACCGCCCTGGTCACGCACGCCGTGCGCGCCTTCCGCCACGGCGGCGCGGCCCGCCCGGCAGGCGGCGGCCCCGGCACCGTGCTGGCCGTGCGGGCGGTGGCCGCCGAGCGGGACCTGCCCCACAGCGGGGTACACGCCCTGCTGTGCCGGGCCGCCGGACGGCTGTCCGTCCGGGCACGGGACGTCCTGCGGGCGGGGCTCGCGCCCGGGGACTTCCTGGAACTGCTGAACAAACTGGCCGCCGCCGGTCCGCTGCTGGTCTGCGTGGACGACGCGCACCACTGGGACGAGGCGTCCCGCGCGGCGCTCGGGTTCGCCGCCCGCCGCCTGGGCCCGGCGCACCCGGTCGCCGTGCTGCTCACCACCGAGACGCCCGGGGCGCCGGGGAGGCCGGGAGCGTCCGGTGCGGGGACGCCCGAGTTCGCCGGACTGCCCGCCCTGCGGCTCGGACCGCTCGGCGCGCAGGCGTCCGCCGCCCTGCTGGACGACGTCCTGCCCGGCGGCGCCCGCCCCGCCGTGCGCGAGGAACTCCTCGCCGACGCGGGCGGCAACCCGAAGCTGCTGACGGAGCTGGCGGCCGCCCGCGGGCCCGGTCCCGCCGGGGACGGCGGCCCGCCCGCCGCGCCCGGCCCGGCCGGATCGCTGCTGGCCCGGTACGCCGCCGAGGCGGGCGCGCTCCCCGCCGACACCCGGCTCCTGCTGCTGCTGGCCGCCGCCGACCACGTCCTGCGCGGGGGCGGTGGCAGCGGCGGGCGGCTGCTGGCGGCGGCGCGCTCCACCGGGCTCGACGCGGGACGGCTGGAGCCCGCCGAGCGCGCCGGACTGGTCCGCACCGACGGCGGCCGGGTCCGCTTCGACCCGCCGGTGCTGGCCCGCATCGTCCACGACGCCGCTCCGCTGGCCGCCCGCCGGGCCGCGCACGCCGTGCTGGCGGACGTGCTCGACGGCGCACCGCACCGGCTGCTGCGGCTTCGCCACCGCGCCGCCGCCGCGACCGGCCCGGACGCGGCCTGTGCGGCGGCGCTCGCGGACGCCGCGCACGCCGGGCGCGACCACCGCGAGGCCGCCGCCGCGCTGGCGGAGGCGGCGGCGATCAGCGCGGACGACGACGCCCGGGTCGCCCGGCTCGCCGCAGCCGCCGAACGGGCCTGGCAGGCGGGCCACCCGCACACCGCCCGGGACCTGCTCGCCCGCGCCCGGACGCTGCCGGCCGACGAGGCGGTGCGGGGGCGGGCGGAACTCGTGCGCGGCGAGCTGGAGCTGCGGGACGGCCCGTCCGACGACGCGCACGCCGCGCTGCTGCTCGCCGCCGGCCTGCTCGCCCCCACCGACCGGGAGCACGCCGTCGCGGCGCTGCTGGGCGCGGCCGACGCGGCCTGGGCGACGGGTGACGTGCCCGCCTACCTCGCCGCGCTGGACCGGGCCGCCCGGCTGGGCCCGCTGCCCGCGCTGCTCGGCGACTACGGCGCGGGCATGCACGCCCTCATGAGCGGCCGGTTCACCGAGGCCCGCCCGCTGCTGCACCGGGCGCTGGCCCGGGCGGCGGGCGAGGAGGACCCGGTGCGGCTGCTGCGGGCCGGGGGCGCGGCCCTGGTGCTCGGCGACGTCCCGGCGGCCCGGTCGGTGGGGGCGAGGGCGCTGGCCGCCGCGCGGGCACGCGGCCTGGACACCGTCGTCCCGCAGGCGCTGGAGTACCTGGCCTACGGGGAGCTGCGGGCCGGTCAGTACGCGCGGGCCAGGGCGCACGCCCGGGCCGGGCTGGCCGCCGCCGGGCAGGCCGGGCAGCGCAACACGGCGGCGCAGCTGCACGGGGTGCTGGCGATGGCGGCGTCCGTGCTCGGACCGGTGGAGGAGTGCGCCGCGCACGCGAAGGCGGCCGCGGCGATCGCGGGACCGCACGGTCTGGACCTTCCCGCGACCCTCGCCACCTGGGCCGTCGCCCGTGCCGACCTGGCCTGCGGGCGGCCCAGGGAGGCGGCGGCCCGGCTCGGTCCGCTGGTGCGCCCTGGGCCGCGGCGCGGGCACCTGGCGGTGCGGATGATGGCCGCGCCCTGCTTCGTCGAGGCGTCGGCGCAGACGGGGGCGGAGGCCGAGGCGGTGGCGGTGCTGGAGGAGTTCACGGGGTGGGCGGCGTGGACGACCGACCCGCAGGCCACCGCGCAGCTCGCCCGCTGCCGCGCGGTGCTCACCGACGCGGAGGCGGCCGACGAGCTGTACGAGCGGGCGCTGGTCTGCCACGACCGCGCGGCGGGCGACTTCGAGCGGGCCCGCACCCAGCTCCTGTACGGGAAGGCGCTGCGGCGCAGGCGGCGGCCGCTGGAGGCGCGTGAGCACCTGTGGGACGCGCTCGTGGGGTTCGAGCGCTGCGGTGCGGCGGCCTGGCAGGAGCAGGCCCGCGCCGAACTGCGCGCCACCGGCGACGCGGTGCGGGCCGCCGTGCCGGGCCCGCTGTCCGCGCTGACCCCGCAGCAGTCGCGGATCGCCCGGTACGTCGCCGAGGGCGCCACCAACCGGGAGATCGCCGAGCGGCTGTCGGTGAGCCCGCGGACGGTCGACTACCACCTGCGCAACGTCTTCGCCGCGCTCGGCGTCCGCTCGCGGGTGGAGCTGGCCCGGGTCGTGGACCGCGCCGGCGAGTGGCCGCAGGAGCACGTCGGCGGGGGCTGACCCCGCGCGTGCGCCGGGGCGCGCCGCGCCGGGCCCCGTTCCCGGGACGTCACGGGGTGGCATCGCACCGATAACCAACCAGTGCTAGTTTTCGCGCACCCCTGGGTGACCGACCGACTGGTATGTCATGCTGGCCCTCCGGCTTTGCCAGGCGCCCCCGCCGCCCGCAGGCCCACTCAGGTGGAGGACTGTGATGCAGCCAGACGTGTTGTCCCCGGCCCGTACCCCGCACGACCAGACCGCCACGGCGCAGCCGACGGGTCCCCGTCAGGACGCCGACGCCGAAGCCGTCGCCGTGCTCCACCGCGCCGCGCGGGGACTCATCGAGGACCTGGCCGGTCTCACCGACCGGCTCGTGGCCTTCCTCAACGAACGCGAGCCGTCCTACCGGGCCGCCATCGCCGCCGACGCCGAGGACGTCTGGCAGGAGGCCCACCGCGCCCTGCGTTACAACGTCGGCTCCCTCCTGCACCCCCGGCAGTACCGCGAGCCCGCCCGTCGCTGCGCGTGGCAGATCGGCACCCGCCGCGCCGAACACGGCATGCCGCTGGCCGCGCTCCAGCACGCCTTCCGGCGGGGCGGCGCGATCGTGTGGCAGGGCCTCATCGAGCAGACCGAACGGCGCCGCCCGGAGGACGTGCGGCTGCTGGTGCACTCCGCCGCCTACGTGTGGAACTCCGTCGACGAGCACTGCGCCCTCGTCGCCGACGCCTACCGGGAGGCCGAACGGCAGCTCACCTGGCGCCGGGAGAACGCGCTGCGGCTGATGACCGAGGCCCTGCTCGACGGCACCACCCGCATCGCGGACCTGCCCGAGGTCGCCGCCGCCCTGGACCTGCCGGAGAACGGCCGGTACGCCGTCGCCGTCCTCACCGGGGAGGGCCGCGCCGCCCACCGCGAGAACCGGCCGGCCAGCGGCCCCGGCGGGCTGCGCCTGCTGTGGCACACCGGAGCCGGCGCCGACCACGCCATCGCCCTCCTCGGCGAGAACCGCCCCGCCGACCTCGCCCGCGCGCTGCCCGGCGCGCCCGGCGGGCTCCGCGTCGGCGTCAGCTCCGCCGTGGAGGGCCTGGCGGCCCTCGGCGACGCCCGCAGGTGCGCCGGGACGGCGCTGCGCTGCTGCACCGAGGAGACGCCCGTCGTCGTCCTGGACGAGCACCTGCCCGCCGCGCTCACCGTCTCCTCGCCGGAACTCGGCGCCGCCCTGGCCGACCGCGTGCTGGGCCCCCTGCTGCGGCTGGACCCCGCCGACCGGGACGTGCTGCTCAACACCCTCACGGCCTGGCTGGAGTGCGACGGGTCCGCGCCGCGCGCCGGAGCACGGCTGTACTGCCACCGCAACACCGTCCTCAACCGGCTACGCCGCTGCGAGCAGCTGACGGGACGTTCGCTCTCCCGCCCGGCCGACCTGGTGCAGCTCTCGCTGGCGCTGACCGCCCGGCGCCTCCTGGACGGCTGACGCCCCGGCCCGGCGCCCCGCCCGGAGCCGCCGCGCACCCGCCGCGCGGCCCCGGGCGCACCGTCCGGGAGGCGCGGCCACCCCGCGTCCTGTGGCCCCGCTGTGCTCCGGCACAGCGGGGCCACAGCCGTGCTGTCCTGCGGCTTCCGCCCTCCGCTGTGCAGCCGCACAGGCCGGGTGGGCGGATTCTGTAAGCCGCACCCGACATCCCTTCCGGATCTGTACGCCCGCCCGCCCTGCTGCTGTCGTGAAGGTCCGTCCGCACCGCGCCGTCCGCTGCGCCCGGCGTGCGGCCCCAAGGAGGAGTGATGTCCGGACCACCGCCGGACCGCGGGTCGGGAGACCTGCGGATCGAGCATCTCGACGTGCGCTACGGCCGCGCCGTCACCGCACTGCACGACGTGAGCCTCACCGTGCCCGAAGGCGGCGTCGTCGCCCTGCTCGGCGCCAACGGCGCGGGCAAGACGACGCTGCTGCGCGCCGTCTCGGGCACCCTGCGGCTGTACCGGGGCAGCGTCACCGCGGGCACGGTCCGCTACGCCGGGCGCACACTGGACGGCACCGACCCCGTCGCCGCCGTCCGCGCCGGCGTCGTGCAGGTGCCCGAGGGGCGCCGCGTCTTCGGCGGGATGACCGTGGAGGAGAACCTGCGGGCCGGCGGCCTCGGCCGGGTCAGGCGCGGCGCCGCCGAGCGCCGCACCGCCGCCCGGGACCGCGTCTACGGCCTCTTCCCCCGGCTGGCCGAGCGCACCGGCCAGCGGGCCGGACTGCTCTCCGGCGGCGAGCAGCAGATGCTCGCCATCGGCCGCGCCCTCATGGCCTGGCCGCGCCTGCTCCTGCTGGACGAGCCCTCGCTCGGCCTCGCGCCGCTCATGGTCGAACGCATCGCGGAGGTGGTCCGCGAGATCCACGCCCAGGGCACGTCGGTGCTGCTCGTCGAGCAGAACGCCGCCATGGCCCTGGCGCTGGCCGACCACGCCTACGTGCTGGACGTCGGCCGGGTCGGGCTGTCCGGTCCCGCCGACGAGCTGGCCCGCACCGACGAGGTCAGCCGCCTCTACCTCGGCGAGGCACCGGCCGGCTCCGAGCCCGTCGCCGCCGCGCCGGCGCCGCCGCCCGCCCCCGGCGCCGGCCCCGGTCGGCACACCGGCACCGAGGGGCGTGGCGACGCATGACCCAGGGCCCCCCACCGCCCCTGCGCATCACGGACCTGACCGTCCGCTTCGCGGGCCTGACGGCGCTGGACGCCGTCGGGTTCACCGTCGCGCCGGGCAGCATCCACGCGCTCATCGGCCCGAACGGCGCGGGCAAGTCCACCTGCTTCAACGTGCTCTCGGGGGTGTACCGCCCGGCCGCCGGCAGCGTCACGCTCGGCGACAGCGAGCTGACCCGGCTCGCCCCGCACCGCATCGCCGCCCTCGGCGTCGCCCGCACGTTCCAGAACATCGTGACGACGGCGGGCACGGTCGCCGACAACCTGCTGCTCGGGCGGCACGCGCTGAGCCGGGCCGGGTTCGCCGCGACCGCCCTGCGCCTGCCGCACGCCGTGCGCGAGCAGCGCGCCCACCGCGCCCGCGCCCGGGAGTTCGCCGAACTGACCGGACTCGGACCGCACTTCGACAAGCCCGTCGCCCTGCTCTCCTACGGCGACCGAAAGCGCGTCGAACTGGCCCGCGCCCTGTGCCTCGAACCCAGGGTGCTGCTGCTGGACGAGCCGGTCGCCGGGATGAACGGCGCCGAGCGCGCCCGCATGGCCGCCGTCGTCCGCACCGTCCGCGAGGAGTTGAACCTGTCCGTGCTGCTGGTGGAACACGACATGGGCCTGGTGATGCGGCTCGCCGACGAGGTCACCGTCCTCGACTTCGGCCGCCGCATCGCGGGCGGCACCCCCGACGACGTCCGCAACGACCCCGAGGTGCGCCGCGCCTACCTCGGCACCCCCGGTGAGCAGGAGCGGTCCGCATGAACACAGCGTTCGACATCCTGCTGAACGGACTGGCGCTGGGCTCGGTCTACGCCCTCATCGCCCTCGGCTTCGTCATCATCTTCAAGGCGTCCGGCGTGATGAACTTCGCGCAGGGCTCGCTGCTGCTCTTCGGCGGCTACCTCACCGCCGTCCTCCACGAACACCTCGGCTTCCTGCTCGCGCTGGGCGTCGCCGTCGCGGGCACCGCGCTGGCGGCGGGGATCGTCGACCGGGTGCTGCTGCGCGGCCTGGACCCCCAGCAGCACCACATCCTGACGATCCTCACCATCGGCGTGGACATCCTGATGGTCACCGAACTGGCCCGGCGCATCGGCGGCGACCTGCTCTCCCTGGGCGACCCGTGGGGCAGCGACGTCGTCACGCTCGGAGACGTCACCGTCCCCACCAGCCGCATCGCCTCCATCGTCGTCTCGCTGCTCGTCATCGGCGTCGTGTTCGCCGCCTTCCGCTTCACCGCCTGGGGCCTGTCGCTGCGGGCCGCCGCCGAGGACCGGGAGGCCGCCGCCCTCATGGGCATCCGGCTCGACCGCATCCGCACCGTCGCCTGGTGCCTGGCCGGGGCGCTGGCCGCGCTCGCGGCGCTGTTCCTCACCGCCTTCCCGGCGCCCGGCCTGGAGCGCACGACGGCGCAGATCGCGCTCAAGGCGTTCCCCGCCGCGATCCTCGGCGGCATGGCGTCCCCACCGGGCGCCCTGCTGGGCAGCCTGCTCATCGGCGTCACCGAGGCACTGGCCGCCGGATACCAGAACGAGCTGTCCGGGCTCGGGCGGGGGCTGGGCGACGTCGCGCCGTACGTGGTGATGGTGCTCGTCCTGCTGGTGCGGCCGCAGGGCCTGCTCGGCTCGAAGGAGGCCGTCCGTGTCTGAGACCGCCGCGTCCACCGCCGCCCCCGCGTCCGCCGCCCCCGGCGGGAGCACCCCGGCGGGGACCGCCCCGCCCCCGGGGCGGTCCCGCACCGCCCGCCTCCTGCCGCCGGCCGCGTGCGTGCTGCTGCTGTGCGCCATGCCGTTCTACCTGGAGTCGTACTGGCTCCAGATCGGGCTGTTCGCCATGGCCGCCGCCATCGGCGCCATCGGCCTGAACCTGCTCAGCGGCGGCGCCGGGCAGCTCTCGCTCGGCCACGCCTTCTTCCTCGCCGTCGGCGCCTACGGGTACGCCTGGCTGGCGGGCGAGCCCGGGCCCGGCCTGCCCGCACCGCTCGCCCTCGTGCTCGCGGTGTGCCTGGCGGGCGTCGCGGGCGGCGTCTTCAGCCCCGTCTCCGGGCGGGTGCGCGGCATCTACCTGGGTGTCGCCACCCTCGCGCTCGTCTTCGTGGGCCACCACGTGATGCTCAACGCCGAACCGGTGACCGGGGGTTACAACGGCCGCTCGGTCGCCCCGTTCGAGCTGGGCGGCTTCTCCTTCACCTCCTCCGACCCCGAACTGCTGGTCCTCGGCGTGCCGTTCGGCGCCGAGGAGCGGCTGTGGTACCTGGCCCTGGTGCTGCTGGCCTTCGCCTGGTTCACCGCCCGCAACATCCTGCGCGGCCGGCCGGGACGGGCGCTGGCCGCCGTGCGGGACAGCGAGGTGGCCGCCGCCGTCATGGGCGTGCCGGTGGCCCGCTACCGCTCGGCCGCCTTCGTCGTCTCCTCGATGTACGCGGGCCTGTCCGGTGCCCTCATCGGGCTGGCCTTCCGCCGGGTGGTGCCCGACTACTTCGGGCTGGCGCTGTCCATCGACTACCTCGCCATGATCGTCATCGGCGGTCTCGGCTCGGTGGCCGGGGCCGTCGCCGGGGCGGCCTTCGTCACGATGCTGCCGCTGGTCATGGCCCGCTACGCCGACGTCCTCCCGGTCGTCGACGCACCGGGCAGCGGCGGGAGTTCCGTCGGCCCCACCGAGGCCGCCCGGTACCTCTACGGCGCCGCGATCATCCTCATCCTGCGCTACGCGCCCGGCGGGCTCGTCGGCCTCTTCCGCCGCGCGCCGCGCGCCGCGCCCGGCGGTTCCGGCACCGCCCGCCGGGCCGGCCCGCCGGACGGCAACGACCCCGCCCCCCGGCACGTCCCGAACGCCGCTGAGTCCAAGGAGTCCACCTCGTGAACCGTACCCGCAGCGCCACCGCCCTCGCGGCCATCGCCACCCTCGCCCTGCTGGGCACCGCCTGCAGCACCAAGGCCGCCGAGGAGGAGGGGAAGGCGGGCTCCGACGGCGTCAAGACCGGCCCGGGCGTCACCGACGACACCATCACCCTCGGCGCCCTCACCGACCTCACCGGCCCCTACGCCACCCTCGGCGAGAGCATCGTCAACGCGCAGCAGATGTGGGCCGACCAGATCAACGACGACGGCGGCATCTGCGGCCGCCAGATCCGCATCGAGGTCGAGGACCACGGCTACGACGTGCAGAAGTCCGTCGCCGCCTACGCGAACCTCTCACCCGACGTGCTGGCCATGCCGCAGGTCATCGGCTCCCCCGTGGTGGACGCCCTCATCGACGACATCGAGCGCGACCAGATCCTCACCTTCCCGCAGGCGTGGTCGGCCTCCCTCCTCGGCCGCGACGCCGTGCAGGTCCTCGGCACCACCTACGACCTGGACATGATGCGCGCCGTCGACTTCCTGGTCAGCGCGCGCGGCATCAAGGAGGGCGACGCCATCGGGCACGTCTACTTCGAGGGCGAGTACGGCGCCAACGCCGTGCAGGGCTCGAAGCACGCGGCCGGGCAGCACGGGCTCACCGTCGTGGAACAGAAGATCAAGGCGACCGACACCGACCTGACGGCCCAGGTGACGGCCCTGCGCAGCGAGGGCGTCAAGGCCGTGCTCATCAGCGCGGGCCCGGCGCAGACGGCGTCCCTGGTGGGCGTGGCCGCGGCCTCCGGCTTCCAGGTGCCCGTCGTCACCAGCGCCCCCGGCTTCGCCCCGCAGCTCCTGGACACCCCGGCGGCCCCCGCGCTGGAGTCGATGCTGCACATCGTCACCGCCATCCCGTCGGTCAGCGTGGACCTGCCCGCGGTCAAGAAGATGGTCGCCGACTACGAGAAGGCGTACCCCGGCGCGCTCGTGGACTCCGGCGTGCTGTCCGGCTACAACGCCTCCGTCCTGCTGGGCGAGAGCCTGAAGGCCGCCTGCGACGCGAAGGACCTGACCCGCGCGGGCCTGGTCGAGGCGCACCGCTCCCGCGACCAGGTGGACGTGGGTCTCGGCGCGCCGCAGAACTTCTCCGACGCATCGATGCCCTCGGCCACCGGCTCCTACGTCATCAAGCCGGCGAAGGGCGAGACCGGCGGCACCGAGCCGGTCGAGGACGCGGCCGAGCCGCAGGGCGCGGCGGCGTACCTGGAGGCGAAGGACGCGGGCTGACGGCTCGCGCGCCGGGGCGGCGCGGGGTCCGGGGCGCCGGGCCCCCGGACACCGCGCCGCCGTCGGCCGTCAGGAGAAGCAGAAGGTGCTGCCGGAGCCGAAGTGCCAGCACTGGACGAGCCGGGTGGCGGTGTCCGTGTTGCCCGCCCGGTCGGTCACGGTCAGCGCGGCCGTGTAGTTCCGCTGCGCCGCGGGGTAGCGGTGCGAGACGGTCGCGCCGGTGGCGCTCGCGCCGTCACCGAACGTCCACCGGTAGGAGGCGATGTCACCGTCCCGGTCGCTGGAGGCCGAGGCGTCGAAGTCGCACACCGCCTGGAGGCAGAAGACGCTGAAGCGCGCGTCCGGCGCCCCGCCCACGGGCGCTCCGGCCGTCACCCGGCGGGTGGTGGTGCCACTCTCGCCGTCGTCGTCGGTGACGGTCAGCGTCACCTCGTAGGTGCCGGGTTCGGCGTAGGTGTGGGAGGGCGTCACCCCGGTGCCGTCCGCACCGTCGCCGAAGTCCCAGGCGTAGGAGACGATGTCACCGTCCGCGTCGCTGGAGCCGGAGGCGTCGAAGGCGCAGGTGGTGCCGGTGGTCTCGCAGCGCGCGGTGAAGGCGGCGTCGGGGCGGCCGGGTCCGGGGGCGGTCCCCAGGCCGGTCACGCGCAGCAGCGCGTTGGGCGAGCCGCTGCCGGGGCTGCGCACGACGCCCTGCTCGGCGGCGCCCACGAGGGCGTCGCGCACCTGCTGCGGGGAGGCGTCCGGGTGGCCCGCCAGGTAGAGCGCGGCCGCGCCCGCGGCGTGCGGCGTGGCCATGGACGTCCCGCTCATCTGCTGGGAGCCGCCGCCGTTGCGGGTGGAGGTGATGCTGCTGCCGGGTGCGAACAGGTCGAGGCAGCGGCCGAGGTTGGAGAAGCTGGAACGGTTGTCACCGCTGTCGGTGGAGCCGAGCGTGACCGCGGCCCCCACCCGGGCCGGGCTGGTGTTGCAGGCGTTCGCCCCGTTGTCGTTGCCGGCCGCGACGGCGAAGGTGACGCCCGCGTCGATGGCGCCCTGCACGGCCCGGTCCACCGAGGAGTTGGCGCCGCCGCCGAGCGACATGTTCGCCACCGACGGCCCCTGGGCGTTTCGGGCCACCCAGTCGACACCCGCGATGATCTGGGACCACTGGCCGTTTCCCTGGCAGTCGAGGACCCGCACCGAGACGAGGTCGACGTCCTTGGCGACCCCGTAGTCCCGGCTGCCGACCGTGCCCGCCACGTGCGTGCCGTGGCCCTGGCAGTCGCTCGCGTCGCTGTCGTTGTCGATGAAGTCCCGGCCGCTGGTGGCCCGGCCCCCGAAGTCCGGGTGGTCCAGGTCGATGCCGGTGTCCAGCACGTAGGCGGTGACGCCCGAGCCCTCGTTCGGGTACGCGTACGCCCGGTCCCGCGTGCCGTCCACCCGGTCCAGCCCCCAGGACGGCGGGTCGGGCTGCGTGCCGCTGGCCCGTGCGACGCCGTCCGCCTCGACGTACCGCACGTCCGGTGCCGCCGCGAGCCGTTTGGCCTCGGCCTCGGTCGCGGTGAGCGAGAACCCGCGGAAGGCCGCCGAGTAGACCTGGTCCACCCGTCCGCCGTGCCGCTCCACCAGGGCGGCCGCCGCCGAGCGCGCCTGCGCCCTGGCACCGGCCTGGACCGAGGCCCCGCCGGTGAGGGCCACGATGTACCTGCCCTTGACGACGCCGTCGGCGCCGGCGTTCACGATGGTGCCCTCGGCCTGGGGCGGGCCCGCCGCGGCCGGGCCGGCCAGGGCCAGCACCGTCGCGGCCGCCGTGGTGGCTCCGACGCACAGCGCGCCGAACCGTGATCTTCTTGTGCGCATGCCTGAACGCTCCTCCGAGTGGGGTCGGCCGGGCCGCGTGGGGTGCGGCTGCCGGTAGCGGGCCTCACCCTCCGCGCGGGGCGGAGCGGAAACAATCCGGGGTGCGGTAGGTAGGGCTACGCAATCAGCACGCCGCGCGCCCGGACGGCCGGGTCCGTCAGGGAGCGCCACCGGACGGCGGCGGTTCGGCCACGTCGTCCCGCGAGGCCACGCGGAGCTTGCGCAGCACCCGTGCGACGTGCTGCTCGATGGTGCGCGGCGACAGGAACAGCACCGCGGCGATCTCCCGGTTGGTGTGCCCGAGCGCCACCAGGCGCGCCACCTCGCGCTCCCGGGGTGACAACGCGTCACCGTAGCCGCGGCGACCGCGCCGCGACGGCGTCACCACCCCGCTGCCGCGCAGCACGCGGCGGCACCGGGCGGCGTCCCTGGTGGCGCCCAGCGCGGCGAACTCGTCGGCCGCCGCGGCCAGTTCCCCGGGGCCCTCCGGCAGGCCGAGCGCCAGTCGGGAGCGTGCCGCGGCCTCCTTCGCCCGGGCCGCGGCGTACGGGCGCGGCAGCGCCGCGTAGCCCCGGCGGGCGGCGTCGAAGGCCGCTGCCGCGCCGCGCGGATCCTGGCCGGCGAGCGCCAGGACGCCCCGGCAGGCGTCCAGGGCCGCCGCCGCCAGCGGACTGCCGCGTCCCGCGACACCGGCGGCGAACTCCGCCGTCAGCGCCTCCGCGTCACCGGAGCGCTCCCCGCGCACGTAGGCGGTGACGGCCATGGGGACCAGCTCGGACGCCCACACCCAGATGCCCTTGCGCCGGACGCGGCGCACCGCCCGCTCGGCCTCCGCGCACGCCGCCGCCACCTCGCCCCGGGCCACGCGCAGCCGCACCAGCGCGCCGGAGGCGACCGCGAGCGCCGGCGCCGAGGCGTTGGCCGGATCGGCGGGCCCGGCGGCGTCCAGCCGGGCGGCGGCCTCGTCCCACTCACCCCGCGCCAGCGCCAGCAGTCCCAGCACCAGGGAGGCGTCGACCGCCAGGCCCGACAGTCCGCCCACCCCGTCGTGGCCGCCCATGTCCTCCAGGGCGCGCGTCGCCCGCCCGGCCAGCTCCGTCCACCGGCCCCCGTGCCACTCCAGGCGCAGCGCGGTGCCCTCGGTGAGGCTGCGCACGTACGGCGCGCCGTGCTCGCGGGCCAGCCCCTCGCCGACCCGCCGGTAGTGGTGGGCGTCGCCGTCGTGTCCCTGCCAGGCCGCCGCGTCGGCCAGGTTGGCGCACATCCGCGCCACCTGCACCCGCTCGGCGGCCGTCCCGCCGCGCGCGAGGAGCGCGTCCGCACGGGCCCGCACCCCCGGCTCGCCCAGGCTGAGCAGCAACGCCAGGTGGTTGCCGCGCACGGCGATCCGCAGCGCCCCGTCCGGCTCCCGCGCGACCAGTTCCTCCGCCCGCGCGATCCACCGCCGGTAGACGCGGCACGGATGGTCGCCCCAGGTGGGCATCGCCAGCGCCGCCATGCCCCGCGCCGCCAGCGCCGGGCGCTCCCGCAGCTCCTCGACGGCGGTCTCCGTGTCCACGCGGCCCTGTTCGTAGTCCCCCGCCTGGTTGTTGAGCAGCAGCCCGAGGTTGAGCCGGATCTCGCCGCGCAGCCCGTCCGGCACGTGCGCGTCCTCCACGACGCGGCGCAGCAGCGCGGACGCCCGGCGGTGGGTGAGCCCGTTCAGCGCCGCCTCGCTGAGCCGCACCGCGAGCCGGGCCCGCTCCAGGGCCGGCAACCGCCCCTCGGTCAGCAGGCCCTCCAGCAGTTCCACCGCGAGCGCCAGGTCGCCGCGGGCACGGGCCGCCTCCGCCGCGGCCTCCGCGTAACGGCGCCACGCGGCGAGCTCCTCCGCCTGCCGGGCGTGGTAGGCGAGCTGGACCAGCGGCGGGGCCTCCAGGGCGGCCAGCGCCCGCATCGCCCGCCGGTGCAGGTCCCGCCGCAGCGGCCCGGGCAGGCTCCCGTACACCGCCTGCTGGGCCAGCGCGTGCCGGAACCCGTACCGGCACCGCTCCACTTCGTGCAGCACCCCGGCGAGCAGCGCCTCCCGGAGGGGAGTGCCGGACTCCGCGCCCGTGACGGCGGCGACCAGCTCCTCCCCGGCGGGCACCCGCAGGACGGCGGTGGCCTGGACGCAGCGGGCCGCCTGCGGCGACAGCAGCGCCATCCGGTCGGCCATGGCCTCGTGCAGCAGCGTCGGCACCGCCAGCGCGTCCAGCGGCTCCCGGCCGGTGACGCCGGGCGGCAGCGCCCGCACGACCTCCTCCACCACGAAGGGGATGCCCGCCGTCCGCTCGTGCAGCTCCCGCGCCAGTTCGCCGGGGACCGCGGGAGTGCCGGTCAGGGCCGCCGCCATGGAACGCACGGCGGCCACGTCCAGCGGCGCGAGCGGGACGAGCGCGGACGTCGTCCCCGGCGGCCGGCGGTAGGCGCGTCCCAGCGGCAGCCCGGCGCCGGGCAGTTCCTCGCGGCGGTAGCTCAGTACGGCGGCCAGCCCGCCGGGCGGGTCGTCCACCAGGAACCGCACCAGGTCCCGGGTGCCGTCGTCGGCCCAGTGCAGGTCCTCCACGACGACGACGGCGCGCCCCAGCGCGTCCAGCAGCGCCCGGACCGCGCGGAACAGCCGGTGCTGGGCGGCGCGGTGGTCGGCCAGCGGCTCCGGGGCGGGCGGCAGGTCCCGGGCCAGCTCCGGCAGGTACGGCCGCAGCGCGCCGCAGACCGGGTCGAGCCGGCCGGGAACGCGTCCGGCGAGCCTGCGCAGCAGGTCGAACACCGGCCCGTACGGGAACGGTTCGCGCAGCGGGTGGCAGCCACCGGCCAGGACGGGGCGGCCCCGCAGCGACGCGTGGCCCAGGGCCTCCCGGATCAGCCGTGTCTTGCCGATCCCGGCCTCGCCCTCCACGAGCACGACGGCGGGCGGGCACGCGAGCGCGTCGAGCAGGGTGTGCAGCTCGCCGGTGCGGCCGATGAGGACCGGCGTCTCGGACCGCCGGACGACCGTGTCCGCCCGTACGGCGTCGGTGTCCGGCGCCGGGGGTCGCTCACCAGGCAGCACGGCCCCGTACGGTACCGGCCCGCGCGGCGTTCCGGGAGGGTCTCGCCGCCCGCCGGGCGCTGCCGCCCCGCCGGGCGGCCGGGCGGCAGCGCCCGGCGGGACGTCAGCTCAGCGTGGCCATGGCGGCGGCCGGGGGCACCCCGCTCGCGGCGGCCGTCGTCCAGCTGCCGAGGGAGATCTCGGCGGTGATGCCGGGGCCGAAGCCCGCGATCACGCCGCGGGCCGCGTGCTGCGCCCCGCCGTCGGCGAACAGCCGGTCCAGCGCGTCGAGGACGACGCAGCTCGCGATGTTGCCGCGTTCGGTGAGGGTGGCCCTGCTGTAGCGGTACATGACCGGGTCCACCCCGAGGATGTCGCACAGGTCGTCCAGGATGCGCGGGCCGCCCGCGTGCACGATGTGGAAGTCCAGCGCGGAGACGTCCCAGCGGTGCGTGGCCGCCAGCGCCCGCATCGCGGGGGCCAGCATGTGCATGGTGGTGGGCACCCGTTTGTCCAGCCGGAAGTGGAAGCCGGTGTCCTTGACGGCGTAGGAGATCCAGTCCTCCGTCTGGGGCACCAGGTGGGAGCCGTTGTGTTCGAGCCGGACGCCCACCCCGCCCCGGCCGCGCACGACGGCGGCGGCCACGCCGTCGCCGAACAGGCCGTTGGAGAGCAGGGCCCCGATGTCCAGGTCGCTGGGCTGGTAGCACAGGCTGCAGAACTCGCAGGCCACGATGAGGACGTTGGCGTCCGGGTAGGCCGTGCAGAAGTCGTGCGCCCGGTTGATCGCGGCGCCGCCCGCCGCGCAGCCGAGCTGGGCGATCGGCAGTTGCCGGGTGTCGGAGCGGAAGCCCAGGTTGTTGATGAGCCAGGCCGTCATGGACGGCATGAGGAAACCGGTGCACGAGACGTACACGATGAGGTCGATGTCCCGGACGCCGAGGCCCGCGTGCTCGAGGGCCCGGTGGATGACCGGCGGCGTCCGGCGCCTGGCCTCCGTCGCGTAGACGAGGTTGCGGGCTTCGAACCCGGGGTGGCGCAGCGTCTGCTCGATCGGCTGCACCAGGTGCCGGGTGCGGACGCCGGTGTTCTCGATCAGCCGCAGTGCCAGACCGAGCTGGGGGTGGTCCGCGTGCACGGCGCGGGCCAGCTCCAGCGTCTCCGCCATCGTGATGACGTGTTCGGGTACGGCGACGGCCGGTCGGCACAGTGTGGGCACGGACCTCTCCCTGCGTGGTGTGGTGGTGGGTGCTCACGGTCACCAGGTGACGGGAAGCTCGTGCGGGTAGCGCCAGATCGACTCGGTGTTCCAGCGGATCTCCTCGGGCGGCACGGCCAGCCGCAGCCCGGGGAACCGGCGGATCAGGGTGCCGATGGCCACCTCCAGCTCCATCAGGGCCAGCGGCGCCCCGATGCAGTGGTGGGCGCCCCACCCGAAGGTCATGTTCCGGGCGCCGTCCCGCTCCAGGTCGAGGTCGTCCGGGCCGGGGAAGACCGCCGGGTCGCGGTTGGCGGCCAGGTAGGAGACGTGGACCAGTTCGCCGGCCCGGATCGTCACGTCGCCCAGCCGGACGTCCTCGGTGGCGACGCGCGGGATGCCGACGCCCTTGCGGAACGGGATGTACCGCAGCAGCTCCTCCAGGGCCGCCGGCAGCAGCCCGGGCCGCTCCCGCAGGGCGGACAGGTGCTCCGGGTGGGTGAGCAGGGTGTAGGTCAGGTTGCCGATCTGGTAGGTGCTGGTGTCGTGCCCGGTCATGAGCAGGACCATCGCCATGACGGTCAGCTCCTGGTCGTCCAGCGTCTCGTCGTCGACGCGGGCGGTGGCCAGCACGCTGATCAGGTCGTCGCCCGGGTTCTTGCGGCGGCGCGCGGTCAGGTCCGCGAAGTAGGCCCGCAGCTCCGCCTTCGCGGCCGTGGCCGCCTCGCGGGAGGCCGCGTCCGTGGACATCATCGCCATGGCCCGCTGCCGCAGCTCGGGGCGGTCGGGCTCGGGGACGTCCAGCACCTCGCAGATCGTGCGCAGCGGGAGCTGCGCCGACAGGTGGCGCACGACGTCGGCGGGCGGTCCCTGCCCGGCCATCGTGTCCAGCAGGCCGTCCACGATGCGCTGGGTGGCCGGACGCATCGCCTCGACGCGGCGCTTGGTGAACGCCTGCCCGGCCAGGTTGCGCAGCCGGGTGCTCTGCGGGGGGTCCATGAGGTTGATGGACTCGGACTGGACGATGGGTTCCGGCGTCATGCGCGGGAAGTCCCTGCCGCGGACCGCGGAGCGGCTGAACCGGCGGTCGCTGGTCACGGTCCGCACGTCCTCGTAGCGGGTGACCAGCCACGCCTCGCCCTCCCCGTAGGAGAGCCGGACCCGGGCGACGGGGGCCTCGGTGCGCAGGCGCGTCAGCAGCGGATCGGGATCCAGCTTCTCGGCGAAGTCGAAGGGGCAGTTCCAGACGGTTTCGGAGCTGTTCAACGTGGGCCCATCGGTGTGGCGGAGCCCGGCTGGTCCGGCCGGGCATCCGAAGCCTGTCCGATCGGAGGCGAAACGATGTGGCAGGAACGGCGAATTCGTCCGAATAGGCGTTTCAGGAGCCCGGACCGCTCGCCGCCGGGGCGCAGCGGGTAAGGCGAGAGCCCCGGCGCGGACGCCGGGGCTCTCGGTGGGCCGCGGGACGGGCCGGGAGGGGCCGTCAGTCCTTGATCTCGCAGATCACCGTGCCGGACGAGATCGAGCCGCCGACCTGCGCCGTCAGCCCCTTGACGGTGCCCGCCCGGTGGGCGTTCAGCGGCTGCTCCATCTTCATCGCCTCCAGGACGACGATCAGTTCGCCCTCGGCGACCTCCTGGCCCTCCTCGACGGCGACCTTCACGATCGTGCCCTGCATCGGGGAGGCCAGCGTGTCCCCGGACGCGGCGGAGGCGGACTTCTTCGCCGCCCGGCGCCGGGCGGGCTTGGCGCCGCCGGCGACCGCCGCACGGGCCAGCGGCATGCCCAGCGACGCGGGCAGGGAGACCTCCAGGCGCTTGCCGCCGACCTCGACGACGACCGTCTCGCGGGTGTCGCCCTCCTCGTCCTCCTCGGCCCCCGCACCGGCGAACGGCTTGATCTCGTTGACGAACTCCGTCTCGATCCACCGGGTGTGGACGGCGAAGGGCTCGCCCTCGCGGCCGTTCACCTCGGGCGCGAACGCCGGGTCGGCGGTGACCACGCGGTGGAAGGGGATCGCGGTGGCCATGCCCTCGACGGTGAACTCCGCGAGCGCCCGCGCCGCGCGCTGGAGCGCCTGCTGCCGGGTGGCGCCGGTGACGATCAGCTTGGCCAGCAGGGAGTCCCAGGCGGGACCGATGACCGAGCCCGTCTCCACGCCGGCGTCCAGCCGCACGCCGGGACCGGCCGGCGGGTCGAACCGCGTGACCGTGCCGGGGGCGGGCAGGAAGTTGCGGCCCGGGTCCTCGCCGTTGATGCGGAACTCGAAGGAGTGGCCGCGCAGCGGCGGGTCGTCGTAGCCCAGCTCCTCGCCGTCGGCGATGCGGAACATCTCCCGCACGAGGTCGATGCCGGTGACCTCCTCGGTGACCGGGTGCTCCACCTGGAGGCGGGTGTTGACCTCCAGGAAGGAGATCGTCCCGTCCTGTCCGACGAGGAACTCGCAGGTGCCCGCGCCGACGTAGCCGGCCTCCTTGAGGATGGCCTTGGACGCCCGGTACAGCTCGGCGTTCTGCGCGTCGCTGAGGAACGGCGCCGGGGCCTCCTCGACCAGCTTCTGGTGGCGGCGCTGGAGCGAGCAGTCCCGGGTGGAGACGACGACCACGTTGCCGTGGGTGTCGGCCAGGCACTGCGTCTCCACGTGGCGCGGCCGGTCGAGGTAGCGCTCGACGAAGCACTCGCCGCGGCCGAAGGCCGCGACGGCCTCGCGCACGGCCGAGTCGTACAGCTCCGGCACCTCTTCGAGGGTGCGGGCCACCTTCAGGCCGCGGCCGCCGCCGCCGAACGCCGCCTTGATGGCGATCGGCAGGCCGTGCTCCTCGGCGAAGGCGACGACCTCCTCGGCGCCGCTGACCGGGTCCTTGGTGCCCGCCACCAGCGGGGCGCCCGCGCGCTGTGCGATGTGCCGCGCGGCGACCTTGTCGCCCAGGTCGCGGATGGCCTGCGGGGGCGGGCCGATCCAGGTGAGCCCGGCGTCGAGCACGGCCTGCGCGAAGTCGGCGTTCTCGGAGAGGAATCCGTAGCCGGGGTGGATCGCGTCCGCGCCGGAGTCGGCGGCCGCCCTCAGGACCTTGGAGACGTCCAGGTAGCTGGTGGCCGGGGTGTCACCACCCAGCGCGAAGGCCTCGTCCGCTGCGCGGACGTGCAGGGCGTCCCGGTCCGGATCGGCGTAGACGGCCACGCTCGCGATCTGGGCGTCCCGGCAGGCCCGGGCGACGCGGACAGCGATTTCGCCGCGGTTGGCGATGAGCACCTTGCGCACGATGGCTCCCTCCTTGGAACAAGCTGAGTTTAGGTACTGGCGACACCACACGCCGAGTCAACCAGTGGGGTGAGCTTGCCCACACGGTCAGTAGCAGGGCCTGCTCGCATCCTCCCCGTCGCCTTGCGGTCCCACGGTACGCCGGGGGCACGAGTCTGACTGGAGGCCCGGATTGTGTCCAAGGTCTCGCCGTGCACCGGTGCGGTGTCCTGACGAACATTTGTGGGACCCCTACTAAGGGCCGGGGGAATCTTTGCCGCTCACCGGCCGCTCCCGGCGCGGTGTGGAGCGAGGTCTCCGCGCATCCATTACCCGCCAGTAGCGTGCGTGCGGTGAGACGGCGGGGACGGCAGGCGGTGCGCGCGGCGGGAGCGGGGGCCGCGACGCCGGGAGGCGCCCGCCCGCCACCCGCGCCGCGGGCCACCGGCCGGGCGCTGTGGCCGTCCGGCCCGTCGGCCGGCCCGCGTGCGCGCTGCCGGCGACGGTGCCCGCGCACCCCGTCCGTGCGCTGTTCCCCCGGGCGCCGCCGTCACGGCGGAACCCTCCCGTACCCGGGCGCGGCCTCACCGGCGGTCAGCCCCGGCCCGTCCACAGGCTGGTGATCGGGACACCCAGCTCCGCCAGCAGGCGGCGCAGCAGGGGCAGGGACAGCCCGATGACGTTGCCCGGATCGCCGTCGATGCCCTCGACGAACGGCGCCGACCGCCCGTCCAGGGTGAACGCGCCGGCCACGTGCAGCGGTTCGCCCGAGGCGACGTAGGCGGCGATCTCCGCGTCGCTCGGCTCGGCGAAGCGGACGGTCGTCGCGGCCGTCGCGCTCCGGCGCCGCCCGTCGGCGGTGTCCACGACGCAGTGGCCGGTCATCAGCACCCCGGAACGGCCGCGCATCGTCTTCCAGCGCGCGATGGCGTCCTCCGCGTCGGCGGGCTTGCCCAGCGGGCGCCCGTCCAGCTCCAGCACCGAATCGCACCCCACGACCAGCGCGTTCGCCGCCTGGGGGCGCATGGCCACGGCGTCCGCCTTCGCCTCGGCCAGGACGAGCGCCAGCTCGGCGGGCGAGGGGGCGTCCAGCGCGTCCTCGTCCACGCCGCTGACGATCACCTCGGGCGCCAGCCCGGCCTGGCGCAGCAGCCCGAGCCTGGCGGGCGACTGGGAGGCGAGCACGAGACGGCGGGCGGGGGAGCCGGGCGAGGGCGGGTCGTTCGTCATGGGCTCATCGTAGAAGCCGGAACGGCCCCGGCGGGCCGGTCCTGACCGACCCGTGGACCGGCGCTTAGCGCGCGCCGAGCACGAAGGTCACCACCAGGATCACGGCAGCCAGGCACCAGCCCGCGCGGCGCAGTTGCGCCTGGGCCGCGCGCAGCCGCTCCGAGGGCTGGTCGGGGGGATCGGACCACAGCATCCTTCCAGCGTGCGCCGCCCCGCGCCGCCGTGCCTGAGTACCCGTACTCATCTCCGGCGCCGCCCGCGCGGGCGGCGCCGGCGGACCGCCCCCGGCCTCCTTACGCGGGCCAGAACGTGGTGCGCCAGGCCCCCGGGCCGGGATGGGGCAGGCGGCGCGGGACGAGCCGGGCCGGGTCGGACCACCCGGAGACGTTCCGCGCGCCGGACTCCGCCGACGCGGCGGCCGCCGCCCGCGCCTGGACGACCGCCAGCGCGGCGGCCAGCTCCTCGGGCGTGGGATTGCCGCGGACGACCTTGATCATGGCGTTCACCCTCCGGGAGGTCAGAGCGGGATGTTGCCGTGCTTCTTCGGCGGGAGCTGCTCGCGCTTGCTGCGCAGGGAGCGCAGGCCGCGCACGACGTGCCGCCGCGTCTCGGACGGCAGCACCACCGCGTCCACGTACCCGCGCTCGGCGGCGGCGTACGGGTTGAGCAGCGCGTCCTCGTACTCCTCGGTCAGCTTCCCGCGCAGCGTCTCACGCTCCGCCCCCTCCTCGACAGCCGCGAGCGTGCGCCGGTGCAGGATGTTCACCGCGCCCTGCGCGCCCATCACGGCGATCTGCGCCGTCGGCCAGGCGAAGTTGAGGTCGGCGCCCAGGTGCTTGGAGCCCATCACGTCGTACGCGCCGCCGAACGCCTTGCGCGTGATGACCGTGATCAGCGGCACCGTCGCCTCCGCGTAGGCGTAGATCAGCTTCGCGCCGCGCCGGATGATGCCGTTGAACTCCTGCTCGGTGCCCGGCAGGAACCCGGGGACGTCCACGAACGTCAGGACCGGCACGTTGAAGGCGTCGCAGGTGCGCACGAAGCGGGCGGCCTTCTCGCTGGCGTCGATGTCCAGGCACCCGGCGAACTGGAGCGGCTGGTTGGCGACGACGCCGACGGGATGGCCCTCCACCCGGCCGAAACCGGTGATCATGTTGGGCGCGAACAGCGCCTGCGTCTCCAGGAACTCGCCGTCGTCCAGCACGTGTTCGATGACGCCGTGCATGTCGTAGGGCTGGTTCGCCGAGTCGGGGATGAGCGTGTCCAGCTCCCGGTCCCGCTCGGACGTCTCCAGGTCCACGTCCTCGGGGAAGACCGGCGGCTCCGTCAGGTTGTTGGACGGCAGGTAGGACAGCAGCGCCTTCACGTACTCGACGGCGTCCTTCTCGTCCCCCGCCATGTGGTGCGCGACGCCCGAGGTGGAGTTGTGGGTGCGCGCGCCGCCCAGCTCCTCGAAGCCGACGTCCTCACCCGTCACCGTCTTGATCACGTCCGGGCCGGTGATGAACATGTGCGACGTCTTGTCCACCATCACCGTGAAGTCGGTGATGGCCGGGGAGTACACCGCGCCGCCCGCGCACGGGCCCATGATGAGCGAGATCTGCGGGATCACGCCGGAGGCGTGCACGTTGCGGCGGAAGATCTCCGCGAACAGCCCGAGCGCGACCACACCCTCCTGGATGCGCGCGCCGCCGCCGTCGTTGATGCCGATGACCGGGCAGCCGGTCTTCAGCGCGAAGTCCATGACCTTGACGATCTTCTCGCCGTACACCTCGCCGAGCGAGCCGCCGAAGATCGTGAAGTCCTGCGAGTAGACCGCGACCGGGCGCCCGTCCACCGTGCCGTAGCCCGTGACCACCCCGTCGCCGTAGGGGCGGTTGCGCTCCAGGCCGAAGTTGGTCGAGCGGTGCCGCGCGAACTCGTCCAGCTCCGTGAACGAGCCCTCGTCGAGCAGCAGCTCCACCCGCTCGCGCGCCGTCAGTTTGCCCTTGGCGTGCTGCTTCTCGACGGCGCGGGCCGACCCGGCGTGCGTGGCCTCGGTGGTGCGCCGCCGGAAATCGGCGATCTTGCCCGCCGTGGTGTGGATGTCGGGGGTGCTTTCCTGCTCGGACACGGGGAGCGGCTCCTAGTCGTCCTCGGGGCTACCGACTCGTAGGGTATCGGCGCGGGCCCCTTCCGGCGGTGCGGCGTTGGCCACACCCGGCGCCCGGGCGCGCCGGGCGGCTCGTGCCGGGGCCGCGGCGCCCGGCACACCCTAGGCTTCGTCGCCATGACACCGCAGACGCCCTCCTCCCCGCACCCCGGCGCCGCCGGGGGGCCGTCCCGCTGGAGCGACCTGGAGCGGCCGCCACTGGACGCCGCCGCCCTGCGCCGGGCGCTAGTGCGTCCCGGCGGCCTGTGGACGGCGCTCGACGTCGTTCCGGAGACCGGCTCCACCAACACCGACCTCGTCGAGCGGCTGCGCGGCGGCGAACCGGTCGCCGAGGGCACCGTCCTCGTCGCCGAGGAGCAGACGGCCGGCCGCGGCCGGCTGGACCGGTACTGGGACGCGCCGCCGCGCAGCGGCCTCTTCCTCTCCTTCGTGCTGCACCCGGGACCCGCCGTGCCGCGGGCCGCCTGGAGCTGGCTGCCGCTGCTGTGCGGCGTCGGCGCCGCGACCGCGCTCGCCCGCACCGCCGGGGTGGACACCGCGCTCAAGTGGCCCAACGACCTGCTCGCGGACGTCGACGGCGAGGAGCGCAAGGTCGGCGGCATCCTCGCCGAGCACGCCGGGGGCGCGGCGGGCGGCGAACCCGGCGCCGTCGTCGTCGGCGTCGGCCTCAACGTCTCGCTGCGCGCCGGTGAGCTGCCCGTCCCCGGGGCCGGGTCGCTGCTGCTCGCGGGCGCCGCGCGCACCGACCGCGACCCGCTGCTGCGCGCGCTGCTGCGCGGCGTCGAGCAGTGGTACGGCCTGTGGCGCGGGGCGGGCGGGGACGCGGCGGCCTGCCGCCTCCAGGAGGCGTACGCGGCCGGGTGCGCCACCCTGGGCCGCCGGGTCCGCGCGGAGCTGCCGGGCGGCGGCGCCCTGTCGGGCGAGGCCGTGGCGGTGGACGGCGGCGGACGGCTCGTCGTGGCCACGGCCGACGGCACCCGGCAGGCGGTGGACGCGGGCGACGTCGTCCACCTCCGCCCGGCGCGGTGAGCGGCGGCGGGGCGCTCCGCCCGGCGGCGCCGCTCCCTGACGTGAGCTGGCACCGCTCCCTGACGTGAGCTAGGGCACACCTGCCGTATCGTGGTGGCCGGGTGCGGCGCGGTGGGCGCGCGGCGCAGGGATACGGAAGGGCAGTGCGCAGGCACGTCATGCGCAGGAACCTGGCAAGGGGCGGGCAGTGACCGCGGACGAAGCGGCCGAGCCGCCCTCCGAGGACACCGGCGGGGACGCCGGGCCGGGCGAGGCGGACGCGCCCCGCCCCTTTGGCGGCGCCCGGGAGGAGCGCAGGCAGCGCGACGCCCGCGAGGACGCCGGACAGGACGATCCGCTCGCCCTCAAGGTGGAGGAGCTGATCCTCGGCTCAGCCCGCACCTACACCCCGTTCCAGGCGGCCCGCGCCGCCGACGTGCCGATGGACCTGGCCTCCCGGTTCTGGCGGGCCATGGGCTTCGCGGACATCGGCCAGGCCCGCGCGCTGACCGAGGCGGACGTGCTGGCCCTGCGGCGCCTGGCGGGCCTGGTCGAGGCCGGGCTGCTGAACGAGGCCATGGCGATCCAGGTGGCCCGCTCCACCGGGCAGACGACCGCCCGGCTCGCCGAGTGGCAGGTCGACTCGTTCCTGGCCGGGCTCACCGTCTCGCCGGAACCGGGCATGAGCCGCATGGAGATCACCTACCCGCTGGTGGAGCTGCTGCTGCCGGAGCTGCAGGAGTTCCTCGTCTACGTCTGGCGGCGGCAGCTCGCCGCGGCCACCGGGCGCGTGGTGCAGGCGCAGGACGACGAGGAGATGGTGGACCGCCGCCTGGCCGTGGGCTTCGCCGACCTCGTCGGCTTCACCCGGCTCACCCGCCGGCTGGAGGAGGAGGAACTGGGCGAGCTGGTCGAGGCGTTCGAGACGACGGCCGCCGACCTGGTCGCCGCGCACGGCGGCCGGCTCATCAAGACCCTCGGGGACGAGGTCCTGTACGTGGCCGACGACCCCGGGGTGGCCGCCGAGATCGGGCTGCGGCTCATCGAGACCCTGTCCGGCGACGACACGATGCCCGAACTGCGCGTGGGCATGGCCTTCGGGACGGTCACCACGCGCATGGGCGACGTCTTCGGCAACACGGTCAACCTCGCCAGCCGCCTCACGTCGATAGCGCCGAAGGACACGGTGCTGGTGGACGGCGTCCTGCGCGAGGAGCTGACGGCCTCCGGCGACGCCCCGCGCTCGGAGAAGGAACCGGCCGCCGACGCCGGGTACCGGTTCGCCCTGCGGCCGCTGTACCAGCGCCCGGTGCGCGGGCTCGGCGTCGTGGAGCCCTGGCTGCTGAGCCGCCGCGGCTGACGGACGGCCCCCGGCGGCTGCTGACGGGCGCGGCCCCCGCGGCTAGGGTGTGAGCGACCGTTAACCTGCTGGGAGGGTGGCGCGATGACGCGGTACGGCACATGGGTCGAGGTCCGCAAGGACGCCGGGACGCACGTGGCCGAGCTGGTGCTCGACCGGCCGAAGGCCATGAACGCGGTCTCCACCGAGATGGCCGCCTCCATCGCCGCCGCCTGCGCGGCGCTGGGCACCGACGCCGAGGTGCGGGCGGTGGCGCTCACCTCCCGCTGCGAGCGGGCGTTCTGCGTCGGCGCCGACCTCAAGGAGCGCAATCGCTTCACCGACGCGGAGCTGGGCCGCCAGCGCCCGTACGCGCGGGCCGCCTACACCGGTGTCCTCCAGCTCCCCGTGCCGGTGGTGGCCGCCGTGCACGGGTTCGCGCTGGGCGGCGGCTTCGAACTGGCCCTGTCCTGTGACGTGATCGTGGCGGACACCACCGCCGTCGTCGGTCTGCCCGAGGTGTCCGTCGGCGTCATCCCGGGCGGCGGCGGCACGCAGCTCCTGCCCCGCCGGGTGGGCGCGGCCCGCGCCGCCGAGCTGGTCTTCACCGGGCGCCGGGTGGCCGCCGAGGAGGCGAAGTCGCTGGGGCTGGTGGACGAGCTGGTGCCGGAGGGCACCGACCGCGACGAGGCGCTGGCGCTGGCCGGACGCATCGCCGCGAACTCCCCGGTGGGCCTGCGCGCCGCCAAGCGCGCGCTGCGCACCGGCTGGGGCATGCCGCTCGCCGCCGGTCTTGAGGTGGAGGACGCGGCGTGGCGCACCGTCGCGTTCTCCGGCGACCGGGCCGAGGGGGTGGCGGCGTTCAACGAGAAGCGTCCGCCGCGCTGGCCCGGGGAGTGAGTGGGGGAGCGCGGGGCGGAACGGCCGGCCCCGGGCGCGGTCCGGCCCGGAGGGCCAAGTCGGACGAAGCCTCCTAACCTGGAGCGTATGGGTGAGGACGCGAGGCTGTGCGCCGTGCTGCGGCTGGCCCAGGCCATGGCCGCGGCGACGGCCTCGCGGGAGGCCGTCCGGGCGGCGGCCACGGGGGCGCGCGCGGCGCTGGACGGTTCCTTCGCGGCGTTGTCGGTCTGGGAGCGGTCCCGGGGGCGGCTGCGGGTGCTGGTGAACGAAGGGGAGCTGGCGGCGGACGAAGAAACGTTTCCTCCCGACGAGTCCTATCCCGTCCGGCACGATCCCGGCAGCACCGGGTTCCGCCACGACCGCCGGGTGGCCGCGCTGCGCCGCCGGGGCCGGGGGAGCAGCGTCGCCGCGCCGATCGTGCTGGACGGCCGGGCCTGGGGCGAGCTGTACGTCGCCCGCCCGTCCGGCGCGGCCCCCTTCACCGGCGCCGACACCCGCTTCGCCACCGTGCTCGCGGCCGTCGTCGCGGCGGGCATCGCGCAGCACGAGCGCCTGGAGGAGGTACGGCACCTGGCCTTCACCGACCCGCTCACCGGCCTCGGCAACCGGCGGGCCGTCGACCTGCGGCTGGACGAGGCGCTCCGGCGGCACCGCGCCGACGGCAGCGTGGTCAGCCTCGTCGTGCTCGACCTCAACGGGCTCAAGGAGGTCAACGACACCGGCGGCCACGCGGCGGGTGACCGGCTCCTGGAGCGCTTCGGCTCGCTGCTGTCCCGGTGCGGGGCGATGCTGCCCGGCGCGCTCGCGGCCCGGCTGGGCGGCGACGAGTTCTGCCTCCTCGCGGTGGGCCCGCCCGCCGACGAGGTGGTGCGGGTGGCCGAGGAGGTGTGCGCCCACGCCGCCGGGCTGGAGGACGGCCAGGGCGTCGCCTGCGGCGTGGCCTCCACCGGCGACCCGATCGGCCCGGTGCGCTCCCCCCGCCGGCTGCTGCGGCTCGCGGACGCCGCGCAGTACCGGGCGAAGGCCGTCCGGGCCGACAAGCCGGTCGTCGCGGGCCGGGAGATCGTCCACCTCGCGGACGAGACCCCGCCCCCGCCCGGCGACCGCCGCCGCTTCCGCAGCCGCTGACCCCGCGCCCGCCGCGCGGACCTCCGGGGCCGCCCGGCACGGGCGTGCGGCGCCCGGCACGGGCGTCAGAAGCCGCCCGCGGCGGCGAGGGCGGCGCCGACTCCCACGAACAGCCAGCCGGTCGTGCGTTCCCACAGCCTCCTGGCCCGGGGCCGGGCCAGGAGGGCGCTCAGCGCGGCGGCGACGGCGACCACCCCGGCCCAGTACGCGACCCCGAACGCGATGTCGACGGCGCCGAGCAGGAGGACCTGCGCCGCCGTGGCCGCGCCCGGGTCCAGGAACTGGGGCAGGATGCTGAGGAAGAACAGGGCGGCCTTGGGGTTCAGCAGGTTGGTCAGGAGCCCCTCGCGGAAGCCGCCGTACCCGTCCCGCCCGCCGGGCCGCCCCGCCGCCGCGCCACCGTCGGCGCTCTCCCGCCCGGCCGCCCCGGCTCCGGCGTCCTCCTGCCCGCCCGTCCCCCGCCCGGCCGTCCCCGCCGCGGCGGCCTCCCGCCGGGTGGCGCGCAGGGTGCTGACGCCGAGGTAGACCAGGTAGGCGGCCCCGGCGAGCCGGACGGTGGTGAAGGCCGTGGCGGACTGGGCCAGGAGCACGGACAGCCCGAGGGCGGCGGCCACCATGTGGACGCACAGTCCGGTCTGCGCGCCCAGGGCCGCCCGCCATCCGGCCCGCCGGCTGCGCGTCGCCGCCCTGGCGATGACCAGGAAGTCGGGTCCGGGCACCAGGTAGGCCAGCGCCACGACGCCGAGGAACCCGGGCCAGTTGACGGACATGGGCCGCTCCTCCCGCTCACTCGCGCGTGCCGGAGGGGAACGCCTTCCCCTTCAGGTGCGGGGACGCCAGGACGGACTGCGGGAACGTGCGCCGCGCGCGGCGTCCCCCGCGGCGGCCGGCGGGACGTTTCGCCGGGGTCAGGACGGCCCCCAGCGAGGCGACGGTCACGCAGGCGATGGCCAGCCACTGCCAGCCGTTGAGCAGCTCGCTCAGCACCAGGATCGCGGCGAGACCGGCGACCGCGGGTTCGAGGCTCTCCAGGACGGCGACGGTCCGCGCGGGCAGGCGGCGCAGGGCGGCGAGGTCCAGCGAGTAGGGGATGGCCGCGGAGAGCACCGCCACGCCGAGACCGGCCAGCAGCACCCCGGGCTCCAGGAGCGCGGTGCCGCCCTCGCCGATCCCGGTGGGCAGGGAGAGCAGGGCGGCGAAGGCGACGGCGTAGGCGAGGTAGGAGCCGTCGAGGCTCCGCGTCCCGGCCCGTTTGTTGAGCACGACGTAGGCGGCCATGGCCGCGGCGGAGACGAGGCCGTAGACCAGGCCGATCAGCGGCAGCCCGTGACCGCCCCCGAAGGGGTCGGCGAACAGGGCGACGCCGAGCCACGCGAGCGCGCCCCACACCAGGTCGAGCAGGCGCCGGGAGCCGGCGAGGGCGAGCACCAGGGGGCCCAGGAACTGGAGGGTCACCGCGACGCCGACGTCCAGGTGGCGCAGCGCGAGGTAGACGACGTTCATCCCGGCGATGGCCGTCCCGAGCGCCATGACCAGACCGCGTTCGCGCCAGCCGCTCGGCAGCCGGGGCCGCCACAGCGCCAGCAGGATGACGGCGGCGAACACCAGCCGCAGCGTCACGACGCCGAAGGGCCCGACCGCGCCGAACATCTGCTTGCCGAACGCCTGTCCCACCTGGATGCCGATCACGCTCCCCACGACGAGCAGGGGGGCGGGGACGCGCTCCGAGAGCCGCCTCGGCCGGTGCTCCGGGCTCGCCGGGGGCGCGGGGGAGGTCGTCGTCTGCTGAGCAGCCATGGGTCCAGTCTCGGAGGCTCGCGCGTCAATGTCCATCTAAACTTAACTACATACTGGATGTAGACCGGTCTAAACTGTGGTCATGATCGATCTCCGCCGGCTCCAGGTCCTGCGCACCGTGCGGCAGCACCGGACCGTCACGGGCGCCGCGGCGGCGCTGCACCTGACGCCGTCCGCCGTGTCCCAGCAAGTGCAGTCGCTGGCCCGGGACCTGGGCGTCGCCCTGGTCGAGCGGCAGGGACGCGGCGTCGTCCTGACCGCGGCCGCCGAAACGCTGCTGCGGCACGCGGACGTCCTCTACGCGCAGTGGGAGGTGGCGCAGGGCGAACTCGCCGCCCACCGGGACGGCAGCCGTGCGGGCCCGCTGTCGATGGGCGCCTTCCCCACCGCCCTGGCCGCGCTGGTGGCACCGGCGGCGGTACGGATGGAGCACAGCGGCTCGCCCGCGCCGGTCCGGCTGACCGAGGCGGAGTCGTCGCAGTGCTTCGACCTGTTGCAGTCGGGGGTGCTGGACGTCGCCGTCGTCGTGCCCCTGCCGGACAGCCCGGCCCCCGCGGACACCCGCTTCGAGCAGGAGTTCCTCCTCGACGACCCCCAGGACCTCATCGTCCCGCACGGCCACGCGCTCGACGCCGGACGGCCCGTCGCCCTGGCCGACGCGCGGGAGGAGCGGTTCGTCGCCGCGCCGCGGAACATCGACCAGCACCAGCTGATCCTCGCCGCCTGCCAGGCGGCCGGCTTCACACCCCGGATCGAGCACGAGGCCCAGGAGTGGAACGCCATCGTCTCCCTGGTGGCGCACGGGTTCGGCGTGAGCCTGCTGCCCCGGCTCGCCCCCATCCCCTCCGGCCTGCCCGTCCGGCGGGTGCCGCTGCACGGGCAGCCCTCGCCGTCCCGGCGCCTGCTCACCTGCGTACGCCGGGGCAGCGCCCGGCAGCGCGCCATCGCCGGCGGCCTGGCGGCCCTGCGGGCCGTCGCCGCGGAACACACCACCGGCGCCGCGCCCCCGCGGGGGTGACGGCGCCGGTGATGTGCTCCGCGGGACGGCGGCCCGCCCTACCCGCCCGGCGGGCACGGGTGCTGGGCGTGGCCGTGGTAGACGACCGGCACCCGTTCCCGGTGGTGGGTGCTGTGCAGCACCTGGCCGACCACCAGCGTGTGGTCCCACATCTCCTGGCAGCTCTCGACCCGGCAGACGAACCCCGCCGCGGCGTCGCTCAGCACCGGCTGCCCCTCCTGGTAGGTGTGCGGCACCCCGGCGAACCGCTCGTCGGGACGGCCCCGCGCGAAGCGCTGCGTGAGGTCGCGCTGCTCCCAGCTCAGCAGGCTGACGGAGAACCCCCCGCCGTGCCGGATGCGGTGCACCGTCCGGCTGGAGGAGGCCAGGGAGACCACCAGGCTCGGTGGCTCCAGGGAAAGGGAGAGGACCGCGTTGGCCGTGCAGCCGGTGGGGCCCTCCCCCGTCTGCGTGGAGACCACGGTCACGAACGTCGGCATGTGCGCCATCGCCGCCCGGAAGGCCGTCACGTCACGGGTCTGCTCTGCGGTGTCGGTCGGTGCGGTCATACCTGCTCCTCTCGCGTGCTGACGGCCGCCGGTCAGGCCGTGTGCTGCAGTGAGCGCGCCACGGCCCGGCGGTCGATCTTGCCGTTGCCGTTCAGCGGCAGGGCGCTGAGGCGTTCGACGGTGAGCGGCACCAGATAGGGGGGCAGCTTCTCCCGCAGGACCTCGCGCACGCTGCCGCTCTCCGCCGCGCCGGTGTAGGCCGCCCTCAGTTCGAGCTGGTCGCGCGGGTCGGGCAGGGCCACGACGATGGCGTCGCGGACGTCGGGGTGGGCGCGCAGCGCGGCTTCGATCTCGCCGAGTTCCACCCGGTACCCGTGCACCTTCACCTGGTCGTCCACGCGGCCCAGGTGGACGAGCGCGCCCTCCTCCCGGCGCACCCGGTCACCGGTGCGGTAGTACCAGTCCTCGGGCACCTCGCCCGCCCCGCCGTCCGTCCCGCCGCCGGACCGGTGCGCCGGCCCGCCCTGCGGGTCCGCCGCGACGAAGCGGTCCGCGTTGTCGGCGGCGCGCAGGTACCCGGGGAAGCGCTGCGGGCCGCGCACCGCCAGTTCCCCCTCGTCCGCGTGCCGCATCCGCGCGTCGAGGACGACGGCGTCGTGACCGGCGTGGACCTCGCCGATGGGCACGGTGCCGTTGCTCGTCCGCGGCCAGTGCTCCGGCCGGGCCGGTAGCCGGTAGCCGGTGATGGTGACGGTCAGCTCGGTGGGCCCGTACAGGTTGTCGATCGTGCTGCGGGGCGCTGCCGCGTGCCACGCCCGCGCCTGGTCGAGCGTCAGCGGCTCCCCGGCGAACAGGCTCTGGCGCAGGTCCGGCATCGCGTCCGGCCGCAGCCGGCGCAGCCGTCCGGCCAGCGAGACGAGCGAGGGCACCGAGAACCAGTGGGTGATCCGCTGCTCCGTCACGAAACCGACGGGGTCCAGGAGCGCGTCGCGGCCGGGCACGACGACGGTGGCCCCCGAGGACCAGCCGACGAACAGGTCGAAGACCGACGGGTCGAAGGTGAGGTCGAAGGTCTGCGACACCCGGCTGCCGGGGCCGGGCCGGTAGCGGGCGGCGACGTCCGCCAGGTAGGCGTCGGCGTTGCGGTGCCGCACGGGGACGCCCTTGGGCGCACCGGTCGAGCCGGAGGTGAACAGCAGGTAGGCGAAGGCGTCGGGGTCCGCCGTGTGGGGCGGGAGGTCCTCCGGCGCGGCGGCGCGGGCCAGCCCGCCGCTGCCGAACCGCAGGACGGGGACGTCGCCGGGGAGCTCGGCGGACGCCTCCTCGTCCGCGACGGCGACGTCGAGCCCGGCCGCCCGGGCGACGAGTTCCCGGCGCTGCCGCGGCCAGGCCGCGTTCAGCGGGACGGCGGTGCCGCCCAGGCGCTGGACGGCCAGGTAGGCCGCGTAGCTGGTGACGGTGCGGTCGGCGATCACGCCGACCCGGCGGGCGGGGGAGGGGGCGGTGTGCAGCGCCCGGGCGACGTGTCCGGCGGCCGCCCGCACCTGCTCGTAGGTCAGCCGGTGCCCTCCGGTCTCCAGGGCGGTGCGGTCGCCGTGGGCGGCGGCGGAAGTGGCGAAGCGGGTCCACAGGGTTCGGGTGGGGGCCATCGTGATCCTCGGTTCGGGGCGCGTCAGGCTCGGGTCGGGTTCCGCGTCGCCGGTCACAGGGACAGCGGCGTGCGCACGCCGTAGCCGTACTCGGCCAGCACGGACCGTGCGGCGGCGGTGGCCTCGGCCAGGGTGTGCAGCGCGTTGTCCACCAGCGCGGTGCGGGGACGGCCGCGGCGCGCCGAACCCGCCGCGAAGCGCAGCGTCTTCGGCAGGTCCGCCCAGCACGCGTCGGCGTGCCGCACGGCCCTCAGCGGCGCGGCCGGGCTGTCCAGGTTCCGTTCGCCGACGAGCGCGCGGTACTGGAAGCGGTGGTGCCGCGCGGCGGCCCACAGGTCCTCCAGCACGGCCGGTTCACCGGTCCCGGCGAAGGCGTCGTGCAGCATCGCGGCGATGTCCGCGAACACCTGCTCGGGGGCGTCGATGACGTCGTGGTCGTCGGGCCGGGGCCCCTCCGCCTCCTCCCGCACCAGCCACTGGTGGGTGCCGCGCGGCGGCAGCGGCAGCGGGCTGCCGAAGGCGAGGGCCGTGCGCCGGCGCTGGGTGAGGGAGAACCGGTCGTCGGTGGTCAGGGCGGCCGACAGGGCGTGCTCGCTGATCCAGCCGGTGAACGGCTGCTGCTCGTGGCCGTTGGGGAAGAGTCCGGCGAAGGGGTCGCTGACGTGCCAGCCGCCGTCCCGGTGCCCGGTGACCAGCAGGAAGTGGGGCGCGTCCCGCTGCCCCGGAGCGGCCCACGGCAGGTGGGCCGCGTTGCCGGCCACCAGGACGCGGCCGCGGGCGCGCAGTTCGCGGTCGATGCCCGCCAGCGCGTCGTCCCGGCTGGGGGTGCCCCGGTAGCGCAGGGCGCCGCCGCCGGGCAGGCGGTCCAGGCCCGGGGCGTGGTGGGAGAAGGCCAGCGCCCCGTGCGCCGGCCGGAGCGCCAGGCGTACCGACTGGGCGACGCGGCGGGGGGCGTGGACGTCCTCGGGGGTGAGGTAGCCGAGGACGGCGCTGGTGTAGCAGCTCAGCGAACCGGTGAGGGGCGCGTGCGTCATGAGGGCTCCTGTTCTCGGTGCTGGGGGGAGGCGTACGCCACGGCCAGGGCGTGGCGCGGTCCGGCGGTCAGCCGTTCCCACGTGATCCCCCGCCAGGACCCGGTGGGGGCGTACGGGTCGACGGGAATGCGCCAGGGGGCGGCGGCGAGCCCGCGGCCGAAGACCTTCACGCTGGCCTCCTGCGCCGTCCACACCCGGGCGAGCAGCGCGGCGCGGCGTGCGGGGGCCGTGGCACGCAGCGCCGTCGCCGTGGCAGGGGGGCAGCACCGGCGCAGCAGGGCCTCGCTGGCCGTGGTCACCGTCTGGATGTCGACGCCGACCGGGCGGGGGCCCAGCGCGGCGGCCACCCGGCCCCCGCTGTGCGAGATGCTGACGAAGGTGCCGGGCAGGCCGGGCAGCCACGGCTGGCCACTGGGGCGGACCGCCACCGCCGCGTCGAGGGCGGCCGCGGCGGTGCGCAGCAGGTGGCGCAGGAGGGACCGGCCCGCCAGGTACTCGCGGGCCCGCCAGCCGGGCATCCCCGCCGTCGCCGGGACGTCCCTGCGGTCGAGGTGCCGCAGGGCGCCGTCGAAGTCGGCCGTGGCGACGTGCAGGCGGGGCCGGGGTTCGAGGACGCGCGTCATGGCCGGGGGCCGAGGAGCGCGTCGGCGTGGTCGGCGATGAGGTCGTACAGCAGGTGGGTCGTGCCCCCGGCGGTGCCGAACATGGCCACCTCCGCACGTGCTTCCTGCAACCCGTCCCGGAGGAACGCCTCGGCTCCCGAGAAGCGCGCGCAGGTGTCCAGGACCTGTTCCAGGGTGCGGGCGCCGGTGGCCTTCAGCACGGCGGTGAGCGCGCTGACGGGAGGCGTCGCGGGCCCGGCGGGGGCGCAGCACCGCTCGCACAGGGCCTGGAGCTGCTGCTGCCCGGTGAGGGCCTCGGCCAGCTGGTGCCGGACGACGGGGTGCTGCTCCTGCGGGGCGCCCCCGACGGTACGGCTGCGCAGGAGCCGCCTGGTCTCGGTGAGGGTGCGGCGGGCCAGGGCGTTGGCCCACAGGCCGCTGGCGAGGCGTTCGGTGCTGATGCGGCGGGAGAAGGCGGCGAGTCCGCGGCCCGTGCCGCCCAGACGGTGCGTGGTGGGCAGCCGGACCCGGTCGAAGTACAGGCTGCCCAGGCCGGAGCCGTCGAACATCCGGGTACCGGTGGCCTCGCGCCGTACACCGGGGAGGTCGAGCGGGACCAGCAGGAGGGTGAAGCTGGTGAAGTGGCCGCCGTCCCGGTGCCTGGCCAGGACGAGGGCGTGGTCGGCGTGCAGGGCGTTCACGATCCAGCGTTTCCCGCCCTGCAGGAGCAGGCCCCCGGCGTCCTCGTCGACGCGTGTCTCCAGGTTGGCCAGGTCCGAACCGGCCGTCTCGGAGTCGGTCGCGGCGACGGCGAGGACGGCACGGCCCTTTCTGGCGCGGGCACCGAGCGCGGCGGCGGTCTCGTTCCCGCGGACGTCGTGCAGCAGCGGCAGGGCCCCCGCCGCCTGGACGCAGACGCTCAGCGTGACGCCCGTGCCGTGCACGGCGTCGGCCTTGCTGAGCAGCGCCTCCAGGGCGTGCGGGTCCAGGCCGTAGCGGGGATCGCGCCGGGACGGCTCGTAGAGGTCCTCCAGGTCCCCGGCGGCCCCGAGGGCCGCCCAGACCGCGCGGGCGCCGGGCGGGCCCTGGGCGGTGCCGACGGGCGGAGCGGCGGTGGCGGTGCTGCTAGGCAAGGGTCACCTCCCGGTCCAGCAGGGCGAGCGTTCCGTTGGCGGTACGCAGCCGGTCGTTGCCGTAGTTCAGGGACGCCGACCGCAGGTCGCGCCAGGCCCGCTCCAGCTCCAGCGGCGCGTCCCGCAGGTAGCCCTGCCCGAGGCCGGCCAGTTCGACGAGTTCGTCGACGGCCGCCAGGCACTCCTCGGACGCGGTGAGCTTGAGCGTGTTGAGCAGGCTCTGCACGGGGGCCGCCGAGCGGTCGCGGGAGGGATCGCTGTGGACGTCCGCGGCGTGCTGGAGGAGCGCGTGGACGGTCTCCAGCCGCTGCCGGGCGCGTCCGAGCCGGGTGAGGAGCAGCTCTCCGCTCAGGTCGCGGCGCCGCCGCTGGGCCGGGCTGCGCAGCCATTCCACGGTGCGGGCCAGGGCGCCCGCCGCGGTGCCCAGCCAGCAGGCGGACCAGCCCAGGTGGGCCAGGGGCGCGAACGTCTCCACGGTGATCGTCCGGAAGGCGCCGTGCTCCCCGACCACGTGGTGGGCGGGCACGTCGCCGCGCAGGCGCATGGGCACGCTGTGGGTGGCGCGCATCCCCACCGGGTTCCAGCCCCCGGTGACCTCCGCCTCCAGCCGCGCGCGCTCGGCGTACACCAGGGACACCTGGTGGGGTGAGGTGGCGCCGGGCGCCTGGGTGGTGACGAGGAAGGCGTCGGCGTGGGCGCCGCCGGTGACCACGGGCGCGGTGCGGTCCAGCCGCAGGGTGTCCGCGTGCGCGTCCAGGGCCGATTCGGAGGTGAGCAGGTGGCCGCCCTTGCCGCTCTCGGTGGTGACGGAGGCGAGGTACACCTCCCCCCGGGCGATGCCCGGCAGGACCTCGTCGCGCAGCGCCTCGGAGCCGTGGTCCACGAGGGCCGCCACCTGCTGGCAGTGCATGGCGAAGATCATTCCCACCGACATGCACGTGCGGGACAGCGTCGCGGAGACCTCGAGCATGTCCTTCAGGCTGCCGCCCGCACCGCCGTACCCGGTGGGGACGAGGAGACCGAGCAGGCCGCTGGTGCGCAGTTCCGCGAGCGCCTGGGCGGGGAACTCGGCGTGCTCGTCGGTGTGGCGCGCGTGTTCGCGCACGGTCTCGGTCAGGCGGGCCAGGCGGTCCGGGCCGAAGGGCGGACCGGCGGCCGGCGTGCGGCGCGCCGGGGAAGCGGTGGTGGTCATGGGGGCCGCCCTCATACCTTCAGGCCGCGGGACTGTGCCTGGTCGATGGCCTGCCGCAGGCTTTGGGGGGACGCGAACGTGGCGTCGGTGAGCTGGTCGTCGTCCAGGCTGACGCCGTAGACGTCCTCGATGTCGAAGAGCAGGTCGATGGCCTGCATGGACGTCAGCCCCAGGTCGTGCAGGGGGGCGTCGTCCTCCAGGGGCCGGTCGGCGGGCAGGTAGCGCAGGTGGGGGCGGAGCAGTGCGTCGAGCTGGGAGTCCATGAGGACCTCCTTCGGGTCGGTACCGGGTGTGCGGCGTGGTGACGGGCCGTCAGGCTGCTGCGGGCAGGGTGCGGCGCCGGGTCTCCAGCCGGGTCGTCGAGACGTGCGCGTCCCCGTCGCGGACGACCTCCAGCGGCAGCGGGTGTCCGAGGAAGAGGACGAGGCTGGCCTGGAGTCCGTAGGCGCCCACGTTGGGGACGGCGAGCAGGTCCCCGGGCCCGGCGGGCAGGGCGGGGGCGGAGCGGGCCCAGGTGTCCAGGGGCGTGCACAGCGGACCGCAGACCATGACCGGAGCGGCGTCCCCGGCGTCCGGGGCGTTCCCGGCGTCCGGGGCGTCCGGGGAGGGGTCCGGTGCGGGGTGCACCTGCTGGGTCTGCGGCCGGATGGGCGGGACGCGCCGCAGCCCGGACATGCCGCCCAGGTGGTGGATGCCGCTGTCGAGCACCAGGACGCGCTGTCCGTGTGAGGACTTGGCGTCCAGGACGCGGGTGTAGAGGGTGCCGCAGGTGGCCGCCAGGTAGCGGCCCGATTCGAAGGCGAGGAGGGGGTCCCCTTCACGCCACTGGGGAAACGTTTCGTCCAGGCGTGCGGCCAGCCGGCCGGCGAGGGCGGGGAAGTGCGGCAGCTCACCGGCGCGCGCGTAGGGGGCGCCGAAACCGCCGCCCAGGTCCAGCACGCGCAGCGGCACCCCCATGGCGTCCTGGAGCCGCCGGGCGGTGGCGAGGGCCACGTCGAACTGTTCCAGGAGCGCGTCCTCGTCCGAGAGGTTGGTCGCCAGGTACAGGTGCAGCCCGTCGAAGTCGAGGTGGTCGTGGCCGGTGAACGCTTCCGGGGCGGCCTCGACGCCCGCGCGGTCCGCGCCGAACGGCGAGCTGACCCCGGTCATGGCCAGCCCCGCCCCCGGCGCGGGCAGGTCGGTGTTGACCCGCAGCAGGAAGCGGGCCGTCGTGCCGTGGCGCGCGGCGGCGTCGTCGAGCTGCCGCGCGGCCCGCGCGGAGTCCAGGGAGAAGTGGCGGACACCGGCCGTGAACGCCGTGTCCAGGTCGCGGTCGCTCTTGCCCGGCCCCGAGTAGAGGACGTCCCCCGGCGGGACACCGGCGTCCAGCGCAGCCTGGACCTCGCCGACGGAGCTGACCTCCGCCCGGCACCCGCCGGCGTGGAGCGCGCCGACGATCCGCGGGTGCGGATTGGCCTTGAGCGAGTAGTAGATGCGGCTCGGCTGCGGGAGGGCGGACCGCAGCCGGTCCAGGGACGCGCGGACTTCGGCGAGGTCGTAGACGTAGGCCGGGGTGGGGCCGGCGTAGGGGGAGGGGGAGGGGGCGGCGGCGTCAGGCACGGAGGTCCTCCTCCAGCATCGCGGCGAGCTTCTTCTTGTCCGTCTTGCCGTTGGCGTTGGTGGGCAGCCGGTCCAGCGCGTGGCAGCGGGGCGGGACCTTGTACCGCTCGACCCGCTGCCCGAGCTGGGCGGCCGTCTCCTGCGGCGCCGCGGTGCCGGTGGTCACGAGCACGGCCGGACGCCCCGGCGCGGGCACGAGGACGGCGGCCTCGTCGACGCCGGGCAGGGCCCGTGCGGCTGCCTCCACCTCCACGGAGCTGACCCGGAAGCCGTCCTGCTTGTACACGTCGTCCCGCCGCCCCTGGAAGTACACGTAGCCGTCGGTGCCGACCACTCCGTAGTCACCGGTGCGCAGTTCGGGGAAGAGCCCGTCGCGTGCGACGAAGCGCCGCGCCGTCAGCTCCGGACGGCGCCAGTAGCCGCTCATCACGTGCGGTCCCCGCACGGTGAGCTCTCCGTGGCTCCCCGGGGGCAGCCGCCGGCCGTCCTCGTCCACGGTGAAGACCTCCGTGCCGTCCAGCGGCCGTCCGACGGCGTCCGGCCGGAGACGGTCCTCGTCCGGTTCCATGATCGAGACTCGTTTGCACTCGGTGAGGCCGAACATGAGCTGCACGGCAAGGCCCGGCAGCAGCCGGCGCAGGCCCGAGAGCGTCTCCCTTGGCGTGGCGGCCCCGGTGTTGGTCATCAGCCGCAGCCTGACCCGTTCCGCTTCCTGCGGCCGGCGGCTCAGCAGGCTCAGCAGGCCCGCGGACAGCGGCGGGACGGCGGGGAAGACCGTGGCCCGGTGGCGTACGAGGTTGGCCAGCAGCCGCGGCCCTGCCTCGGCGGGCGAGGCGAGGACGACGTGGGCCTTCGCCGCCGCGGCGAGGAAGAGCTGGTAGAGGCCGTAGTCGAAGGACAGGGGCAGGGCGCTGAAGACGGTGTCCCGCTCGTCGTAGCGCAGGCGGCGGCCGATCGCCCGGGTGGCGAACAGGGCCTGGGCGTGGGTGGAGACGACGGCCTTGGGCAGGGCCGTCGTGCCGGAGGTGTAGATCAGGCACAGCGGGTCGACCGGGAGCACCGAGCCGGACGGCGGGCCGTCGGCACCGGCCCCGCCGGGCCCGGGATCGTCCGGGTCCGGGGCGGGCACGTCCTCGGCACGTGCCACGGCGCGGGCGTCGGGGTCGGTGGTCAGGAACAGGCGCGGTTCGCAGTCGGTGAGCACGTGCCGCAGCACCTCGCCGCGCACCTCGTCGTGGATGACGGAGAAGACGGCGCCGATGCGGGACGCGGCGTAGAGGCAGGCGGGCCGGGCGGCCGCGACGCTGCTGGTGAGCAGGACGCGGTCGCCGCGGCCGAGTCCCCGGGCGGCCAGCCGTGCGGCCCAGGCACCGGCCTCGGCCCGCAGTTCGGCGTAGGTGAGCGTGGTGCCGCCGGTGGTGACCGCCGGGCGGTCGTCGGCCGGTGAGGGGGCGATGAGGTCGTGGAGGCGGTCCGTCACGGCGTCCGCACCTTTCCCGCCCGCTGGGCACGTGTGAGTGCGGCGATCAGCCGGTCGGCGTTGCGGAGGTTGTCGGCGGTCAGGTCGTCCGGCGGGACGGTGACGTCGAAACGCTCCTCCAGCGTCTCGACGATGTCGACCATGCGGAACGAGCTGAAGCCGGGGTACTGGTCCAGTCGGGGCTGCCTGACGATGTCCTCCGACCGCTCGCCCAGGATGCGGGCGATGTGGTCGACGGCAACCGTGCGCAGGGGTTCGGACAAGGCGAGACCTTCCGAGGGGGGTGACACGAGGGGGGTGACACGAGGGGGCACGAGGGGGCACCTGCGCCGCCGGGACGGGGCAGGGCGGTGAACGGGGGCGTTGGAGGGCGGGGGCGGCCGGGTCAGCGGGCCGCGGCGAGGGACCGGGCGTGGTCCGCGTCCCCGGACAGCAGGGCCGCCAGCCGCTCGTAGAGGTCGCTGGGGGCGTCACGGCCCCGGCGGACGCGGCGCGCGGCGAGGTAGCAGTGTCCGGCGAACGCCGCCCAGTCATCGGCGTGCGCGGAGAAACGGGACGCGCTGTCCGGATGCGTGACGGCGAGCCAGTGCCCGTGCAGCCGGCGGGAGCGGGCCAGCAGCCACGTCTCCAGGACGAGCGCCTCGACGGCCTCACGCTGGTTGTCGTGGTCCCGGTAGGCGGCGACGTAGCGCGGCACGGCGTCGTCCCGCGCGGCTGCCAGGTGCCGGGCGTTGTCGGCCAGCGCACTCTCCACGGCCTCGGCGCGCACCGGGACGGTTCGGGACTGTCCGAAACGCAGCGCGGTGCCGCGGAGTTCGCGCTGGAACCGGTCGCGGTCGAACTCCCAGGCGCCGGGGCGGGCGTTCCCGTACGGGGTGTCGTTGTGGTAGGCGTCCACCACGTGGACCCGGTCCGGGGCGGTCACGGTCATCAGGAAGCTGTGTTCGAGGTGCTCGTGGCCGTGGTAGGGCGTCCACGGAAGCGTGAAAGCGTCGGCCAGCACGTAGTGGGTTCCGCCGGATTCCCCGGCCAGCTCCCACGCCTGGGTCACCGGGGTGGCGCGGTCCGTCCCGCGCACGTCGACGCCGGCCATCGTCCGCGCCACGGCCAGGTGTTCGCCGTGCGGCGGCTCCACGGTGGGCAGCGCGTCCCCCGGGAAGCGGGGCGCGAAGCGCAGCGGGGCGCCCAGGTTCAGCGCGACCGGCTCGCCGTGGTGGTGCTCGGAGAGCACGGCCAGGTTCACCTGCACGCAGTCCATGGCGGCTGCTTTGAGGTGCGGCGGTGCCCCGGGGACGTCCGTCCGTGTCATGGTGCCTCCTCGCCGGGACATCAGGCGGCGGAGGCGTGGTCGGCGGGCGGCGGGTAGGCCCCGTTCTCGTCGTGCACCTCGGTTCCGGTGACGGCGGGAGTGAACACGCAGATGAAACGCATCTCGGTGTGCGCGCTGAGCGTGTGGCGGTCGTGCTGGTCCAGCACGTACACGGTGCCGTCCCGCAGGGGGTGCGTCCGCCCGGTGGCGTGGTCTTCGATCTCCCCCTCACCGGAGACGCAGTACACCGATTCGACGTGGTGCAGGTACTCCAGCGTGTACCGCGCCCCGGCCTTGGCGATGGTGTCGTGCAGGGAGTAGCCCAGCTTGTCCGCCGCCAGCAGCAGGCGCCTGCTGTGCCACTGCTCGCTGTCGATGTCCTGGTGCGTACCGGCGATGTCCTGCAGGGACCTGACGATCACGCGGGTGCCTCCTGTTCGTGGGTCCGGCTGGTCGTGCTGCCGGCGCGGGTCATGGCCTGCCGCAGGTCGCCGACGCGGTGGAGGTGCGCGAGCGCGTCGTCGGGGATGGTGATCTGGAAGACCTCCTCCACGCGTTCCAGCAGTTCGACGAGCCGGGCCGAGTCCATGGCCAGGTCCTCCTCGAAGGAGATTTCGTCCGCGAGGGCGGAATCCGCGGTACTCCGTCCTGCGTGTTCGAGAATGAGGGCGTTCAGGCCGGTGTCACGGTGTGTCATGCGACCTCCTCGTGCGCATGGCTGAAAGGGCCGACGCGGTACAGAATTTCGTCCGGGTGATCGCTCCCGAAGTCCGCCGAGTCGAAAAGGACGTTCCGGAGGACCGGGGCGCTGAGCGACGTGGCCCATTTGTTGATCATCATGATGACCGCCCGGTTTCCGGGATTCACCGTCGTTTCGAGGTGCGTCACTCCCGCCGCGCTGGTGCGCCGTGCCAGGTACGAGAACATGGCGGTCGGCAGTCCGGGGACGCGGTCTTCCGGGTCCGTGGCCGTCTGCCAGGCGAACAGGACGTTCTCCTCTGCGGGGCGCCGGTACGCGCTCACGAAACCGATGACGCTGCCGTTCTCCCGCTGGGCCACCACCGAGGTGTCGGAGAAGTCCCGGCACCACATGAGGTAGCTGTACACGCTGTTCGTGTCGAGCACCGGGGATTCGGCGACGAGAGTGTGCATGGCCCGCGCGTCCTCCACCGTGGGCCGGCGCAGTGTTATTCCGTCTTTCCATTCGGACACGTGAATACCTCACCGGATGGCTGTTCGGCTGGTCCATTACATGGTCACCAGCGCATCAGTGCGCGTCAAATGGCCTATCACGTTCGGATAAACACCCCACGGCTGAGTACCCATGCGGAATGGGCCCATGTCACATGCGCTCGTCAACGACCGGAAACGCGGGAGCCGATAAGTGGTCTTCCTGCGCGAAAAGCAGAAATACCAACAAGGCGTATCTGTCAGGTAAAAAGGTGCATCAGGTGCATTCGGCCAGCGCCTGGGGCAGAGCGTGTGATCTGCATCACAGGGGGAGGGGGTCCGTTTTCGGCCCCCGCCACCCTCCGTGGCGGCGGCACCAGGGGCTCCGGCTGGCCGGAAGTGGGGGGTGGTGCGCTCGGCGCACGGTGGCGGGGCGGGCGGTCGTGACAGGTGGAGATTCAGTCTTTAGGGTGCGTGAATATGGATATGCAGAGCACCGTCGTGGTCGGCCCCTCGCACGTCACCGCGCAGGACGTCCTCGCCGTCGCCCGGGACGGCGCCCGGGTGGAGCTGTCGGCCGAGGCGCTGACGCGGGCGGGGGAGGCCCGCCGCTTCATCGACGACCTGGCCGCGCGACCCGAACCGGTCTACGGCGTCTCCACCGGCTTCGGGGCCCTCGCCGTCCGTCACATCAGCCCGGAGCTGCGCGCCCGGCTCCAGCGCAACATCGTCCGCTCGCACGCCGCCGGCAGCGGTCCGCGCGTGGAGCGGGAGGTCGTGCGGGCGCTGATGTTCCTGCGGCTGAAGACCGTCGCCTCCGGGCACACCGGCGTGCGTCCCGAGGTGCTGCGGACGATGGCCGACGTGCTCAACGCGGGCATCACCCCCGTCGTCCACGAGTACGGCTCCCTGGGCTGCTCCGGAGACCTCGCCCCGCTCTCGCACTGCGCGCTCACCCTGCTCGGCGAGGGGGACGCCGAGGGCCCCGACGGGCGGGTGCGGCCCGCCGGGGAACTGCTGGCGGAACACGGCATCGCCCCCGTCGAGCTGCGCGAGAAGGAGGGACTCGCGCTGCTCAACGGCACCGACGGCATGCTCGGCATGCTGGTGATGGCCTCGGCCGATCTCGCCCGGCTGTTCACCAGCGCCGACATCACCGCGGCCCTCACCCTGGAGGCGCTGCTCGGCACCGACCGCGTCCTGGCCCCCGACCTGCACGCCGTCCGGCCGCACCCGGGGCAGGCCGCCAGCGCGGCCAACATGCTCAAGGTGCTGGACGGCTCGGGGCTGACCGGCCACCACCTGGACGACGCCCCCCGGGTGCAGGACGCCTACTCGGTGCGCTGCGCACCGCAGGTGGCCGGGGCCGGACGGGACACCCTCGCGCACGCCCGCCTCGTCGCGGACCGGGAGCTCGCGGCGGCCGTGGACAACCCGGTGGTGCTGGCGGACGGCCGGGTGGAGTCCAACGGCAACTTCCACGGCGCCCCGGTCGCGTACGTGCTGGACTTCCTGGCGATCGCCGCCGCCGACCTGGCCTCCATCGCCGAGCGCCGCACCGACCGGCTGCTCGACCGCAACCGCTCGCACGGCCTGCCGCCCTTCCTGGCCGAGGACGCCGGGGTCGACTCCGGGCTGATGATCGCCCAGTACACGCAGGCGGCCCTCGTCAGCGAGCTGAAGCGGCTGGCCGTCCCGGCGTCGGCCGACTCGATCCCGTCCTCCGCGATGCAGGAGGACCACGTCTCGATGGGCTGGTCGGCCGCGCGCAAACTGCGCACGGCGGTGGACAACCTGACGCGGGTCGTCGCCATCGAGCTGTACGCCGCCACCCGGGCGCTGGAGCTGCGCGCGGCCGACGGGCCCGCCCCGGCGCCCGCGAGCCGCGCCGTGGTGGCCGCCGCCCGCGCGGCCGGGGTCGGCGGCCCGGGGCCCGACCGGTTCCTGGCGCCGGACATCGCGGCGGCCGAGGAGTTCGTCCGGGGCGGCGGCCTCGTCACGGCGGCCGAGGCCGTCACCGGTCCGCTGGCCTGAGCCGCGGCCCCGCCCGCGCCGACCGCGGGCGGGGCCGACGGCGCGGGCTTCGGGCGGCGCGGGCCCCGGACGGCCGTCGGGCCGGGGCCGGGGCCGTCGGGCCGGGCCGTTCCGGCGGGGTCAGGCGGTGGGGCGGGAGCGCCGCACCGAGCGGGCCACCAGGCCCGTGCCCGCCACGAGGAAGGCCACGCCCCCGGTGAGGTAGGGCACGGTGTCGAAGCCGCCGGTGTCCGCCAGGAGCGGGCCGGAGCCGTCCGCCCGCGCGGTCACCGCCGCCGGGTCCGCCGGGGAGTGCGCGGAGTGCCCGGGGCCCGCTGCCGCCACGGGGGCGGGGGCGGGCGGCGAAGGGGCGCGCTCCGCCTCGTCGGTGGCGTTGGCGGAGGGGACGAACCACAGCGCGCAGAGCAGTCCGCCCGCGACGGCGGAGGTGACCAGCGGTCGGCGGTGCGCGGCCACGCGCGGCCCCTTTCTCGTCCCTGCCGCACCGGCGGAACGCCCGTGCGGTAGGAGATGGTAGCCACGGCGGCGGGTCGCGGGGAACCCCGGACCCACCCGGCGCTTACGCTCCGTCGCATGAGCGCACACGCCACTCCGCACTACGTCCGTCTCCAGGTGGAACTGGTCCTGGAGGTCGCCGACCCCGACGGCCTCGGGCGGGCGGCGGCCGAGCACGTCGCGGCGGACGAGTTCATGCCCGACGAGGAGCGCCGCGACGCCACGGCCGCCGTGCGCGCCGACACCGCCGAGGCCATCGCCTACCTGGTGGACCCCATCGACATGGTGAGCGCGCTGCCGGGGGTGGAGCTGGCGCAGGCGTCCTGGAGCAGCGAGCGGGCGGACTACGACCCCGAGTCGGACCTGTGGCAGCTCGACGCGTTCACCGCCGACGCCGCGGGCGACGGCGACGACAGCGGTGGCGACAGCGGTGGCGACAGCGGCGACGGTGAAAGCGGCGGCGCGGCCGTCACCCCCGTGCGCTGACCCGGCCCGTACCCCGCGCGGTCCCCTTACGGCAACGCGCGTTTCGTATCAGGCTCGTACCGAAGCCCGGGGCCACTGGACCGCACGGCGTGTCGTGCCCCACAGTTTCCTTCAGGGTGGAACGCGCCTCAGCTCCCTTGCGTTCTCGTACGTGCGGAGGTGACGTCATTGCCCGGATTTGCGGGCGTGCCCGTCACCCGGCGTCACCTGGGGAGTCGAGGGCTCGGAGCGATGGAGATGCGTGTGAAAACGGCCAGCAAGCACCGCAGGGGATTCGCGGTGGCGGCTGCGGTTCTCAGTGGTTCCCTCGTGCTCGGTGCGTGCAGCGGCGAGGACGACGGTGGCGGCGAAGGACCGGGAAAGAGCGAACCCAGTGCCTCGTCCTCCGCAGCCCCGGGGGCCGAGAAGGCCGCGGCCTCCGCCGCGAAGATATCCATCACGCCGGAGAACGGCGCGGAGAACACGGGCATCAACAGCGACACCGCCGTCAGCGTCCAGGGCGGCAAGCTGACCGAGGTCACCATGACGGCCACCGCGAGCGGCACGGCCGTCGAGGGCGAGATATCCGCCGACAGGACCTCCTGGAAGCCCAGCGGCCAGTTGGAGCGGGCCACCGAGTACCGCGTCGTGGCCGCCGCCGAGGACGGCGCGGGGCTCAAGACCACCGAGAACTCCACGTTCACCACCGTCTCCCCCGAGAGCAGCTTCATCGGGTACTTCACGCCCGAGGACGGCACGACGGTCGGCGTGGGCATGCCCGTCTCGCTGAACTTCGACAAGCCGGTGGAGAACAAGCGCGAGGTGCAGGCCGCGATCGAGGTCAACACCACCAGCGGCCAGGAGGTCGTCGGGCACTGGTTCGGCGACAAGCGGCTCGACTTCCGCCCGCGGGACTACTGGAAGTCCGGAGCCCGCGTGGACGTCAAGCTCGGCCTCGACGGCGTCGAGGCGTCCAACGGCGTCACCGGTGTGCAGGACAAGAGCTTCAGCTTCACCATCGGCCGCTCCCAGATCAGCACGGTCGACGCCGAGGCGCACGAGATGAAGGTCGTCCGCGACGGTGAGACGGTCAAGACCTTCCCGATCTCCGCCGGTGCCGAGGAGACCCCGACCTACAACGGTCAGATGGTGATCTCCGAGAAGCACAAGGAGACCCGGATGAACGGCGCCACGGTCGGCTTCACCGACGACGACGGCGAGGGCGAGTACGACATCCCCGACGTGCCGCACGCCATGCGCCTGTCCACCTCCGGCACCTTCATCCACGGCAACTACTGGGGCGCCCCCTTCGGCTCCGGCAACACCAGCCACGGCTGCGTGGGCCTCAGGGACGTGCAGGGCGCCGACGACAAGAGCACCGACGGCTACTGGTTCTACGACAACTCGCTGATCGGCGACGTCGTGATCGTGAAGAACTCCCCGGACCGGGAGATCGCCCCGGACAACGGCCTCAACGGCTGGAACATGCCCTGGGACGAGTGGAAGGCCGGATCGGCCCTCTGACGTCCGCACGCCGCACCCACGGCGAGGCCCCCGGTGACCGGCTGTCCGGTCCCGGGGGCCTCGCCGTGGGGGAGCGCGGCCCTCAGGCCGCGACCTTCTGGAACTCCCGCAGGAACGCCTCGCAGAACGCCTCCAGGTCGTCCGGCTTGCGGCTGCTGATGAGCACGTTCGGGCCGCCCTCGCAGCGGACCACCTGCTCGTCCACCCACTCCGCACCCGCGTTGCGCAGGTCGGTGCGCAGACTCGGCCACGACGTGATCCGGCGGCCCCGCACCACGTCGGCCTCGATCAGCGACCACGGCCCGTGGCAGATCACCGCCACCGGCTTCCCGCCCTCGACGAAGCGGTTGATGAACGACACCGCCTGCTCGTCCATCCGCAGCGCGTCCGGGTTGGCCACACCGCCCGGCAGCACCAGGCCGTCGTAGTCCTCGACGGTCGCCCGGCCGACCTCCTGGTCGACCGGGAAGGTGTCGGCCGCCTCCAGGTGGTTGTACGCCTGCACCTCGCCGCCCTCGGGCGCCAGGAGCTGCGGGGTGCCGCCCGCGTCGGCGACGGCCTTCCACGGCTCGGTCAGCTCGACCTGCTCGATCCCTTCCTGTGCGACAAGAAACGCCACACGCACGTCCTTCACGTCCTTCCGATCTTCGCTGGCAGGGGAACAGTGCACGGGTGCCCGTCCGGCCTGGGGCTATGCCCCGGTTTCAGGGGAATGCCGGGCGGCCGTCCGGACCCGGTGGGCGGCCGGTTCACCGACCGGTACCGCCCGTGCGCGGGATGTGCTTGGGTGGACGGTCCGGATCGCTTGGGGAGGCGCCGGGCACCTGGGGAGGGGCGGATGCGGAAGCACCGGATGAGGGCATGGCTGTGCGTACTGCTGGTGGGGGCGACGGTGGCCGTCGGGTACGGCTGGATACCGGACGGGACGCTCCCGCTGCCCGGCGCCACGGCGGACGCGAGAACGGACGGCGCCGGGACGGACGGCGCGGAGGCGGGTGACGCCGGGACGGACGGCGCCGGGGCGGGTGAAGCGGAAACGGACGGCGCCCGGGCGGACGGCCCGGCCGTGGCGCGCGGCGAGCGCCCCCGGCCCGAGCCGGAGCCGCCCCGGCAGGAGCCCCTCGCGGAGCAGGTCAAGGAGGCCGACGGCTCCCCGGCCCCCAAGGACGCCCGTCCGGTGCGGGACGCCGGCAGCGCGGAACCCGCCGCCCGCGACCGGCGCCCCGCCCGCGTCCTGTACCTGGGCGATTCGCTCGCCGTGGAGACGCGGGACGAGGTGGGCCGCCGCGTCCGGCACCTGGACGGCACGGCGTACCGGGGCGAGCCCTACCCGGGCACCCTCCCGTGCGACTACCTGGAGGACCGCGGCGCGCGGTCGCCCGTCCCCGAGCGGCACAAGGCGGCGGCCCTGGTGCGCTCCTTCCGCCCGACCGTCGTCGTGCTCCAGTTCTGGGGCCGCCCCGCGGGCCGCACGCCCTGCGCGGACGGCGTCGAGGCCGGAACGCCCGCCTACTACGCCCGCTACACCGCCGACACCGAGGCGCTGACCGGCCAGATCGCCTCCGCCGCGCGCCGCGCCGGACTCGCGGCCCCGGCGGTCATGTGGGTGCTCCAGGGGCCCGACGCCACAGCGCCGGACCGGGTCCGCCGCGTCAACGGCATCTACCAGACCCTCGCCCCGCGCACCGGCGACCTGCTCGCCGACGCGGGCCGTGCCGTCAGCCGTCCCGGCGCCCGCTACACGTGGACCCGGCACCTGCCCTGCAACCAGGAGGAACGCGCCGACGGCCACTGTGAGGACGGCCGTGCCACGCTGCACCGCGCGGACGACCCCCTGCACTTCTGCCTCGCGCCGGCCGCGGACACCCCGCGGCCCTGCCCCCGCCCCTCACCCGGCGTCAGCCGCTACGCCGCCGCCATCACCGCTGCCGTCTCCACCGCCCTCGCCGCACACGCGGCCTCCTGACACCCGCCGCGGCACGGCCCCGGACGGGGGCGCGGACGAGGCGCGGACGGAGGCGCGCGAGCGGGCCGGGGGGCGGGGCCGGACGGGGGCACTGCCCCGGCGTGCGCCACACGACGCGGTCCGGGCGTGTGCCACGCGACGCGTCCGGGGCGGGAGCCACGCGACGCGGCCTAGCATGACGGGCATGGCCGAGACACCCGCTGACGTACGGATACCCCACGCAGGCCCGCCCCGGCGGCGGAACCCGCCGCTGTGGGCCGTCGTGGTGGCCGCGTGCGCGGGCCAGTTCCTCGTCGTCCTCGACGTCTCCGTCGTCAACGTCGCGCTGCCCGCCATGCGCGAGGACCTGGGCATGAGCCCGTCCGGCCTCCAGTGGGTCGTCAACGCCTACACCATCACCTTCGCCGGTTTCATGCTGCTCGGCGGCCGGGCCGGTGACCTCCTCGGCCGCAAGCGCACCTTCCTGACCGGCCTCGGCCTGTTCACGGCGGCCAGCCTCGCGGGCGGCCTCGCCCAGGAGTCCTGGCAGCTGCTGGTCGCCCGCGCGGCGCAGGGCGTGGGCGCTGCCGTCCTGTCCCCCTCCACGCTGACCCTGCTCACGGTCACCGTCGCGGAGGGCCCGGCACGCAACCGGGCCATCGGCACCTGGATGGCCGTGGGCGCGGGCGGCGGCGCGGCGGGCGCCCTCATCGGCGGCGTCCTCACCGACCTGCTGTCCTGGCGCTGGGTCCTGCTGGTCAACGTGCCGATCGGCGTGCTGGTGCTCGCCGCCGCCTCCGTCTGGCTGGTGGAGAGCCGCGCGGAGGAACGGCGGCGCCTGGACGTGCCCGGGGCGGTGCTCGTCACCGCCGGGCTCGCCTCGCTCGCCTACGGGATCGTGCAGACGGAGTCCGCCGGCTGGACGTCCGCCGCCGCGCTGGTCCCGCTCGGCGCCGGACTCGTCCTGCTGGCGGCCTTCGTGGCGGTCGAGGCCAGGACCCGGGCGCCGCTCATGCCGCTGCGGCTCCTGCGCCTGCCGTCGGTGTGGGCGGCCAACACCGCCATGTTCGCCTCCGGCGCGGCGATGTTCTGCTCCTGGTACTTCCTGTCCCTCTACATGCAGAACGTGCTCGACTTCGCGCCCATCGAGGCCGGGCTCGGCTTCATACCGCTCTCCCTGACGATCGTCCTCGCCTCCAAGCTCGCGCCGCGCCTGATGGCCTGGGCGGGCGCGCGGAACCTCGCGGTGGCCGGTGCGCTGGTCTCGGCGGGCGGCTACCTGTGGCAGAGCGCCATGGACGCCGACGGCACCTACCTGGGGACGGTCCTCGGGCCGGGCCTCACGATGATGCTGGGCGCGGGTCTGGCGGCCACCCCGCTGGCCGCGATCGCCACCTCCGGCGCCCCGGCGGCGGACGCGGGCATCGTCTCCGGGCTGGTCAACACCGCCCGCGTCATGGGCGGTTCCGTCGGCCTCGCCGCGCTCTCCACCCTGGCGGCCGCCCGCACGGCGGGCGGGGAGAGCGCCGAGGCCCTCGCCTCCGGCTACGGCTTCGCCTTCCAGGCTGGGGCGGTGGTGCTGGCCGCCAACGCGCTCCTCATTCGGCTCGCCCTCCCCTCCGCCCGGCGCCCCGCCCCCGGCAGCACGACCGGGTGACCGCGGCCGGGCCCCGGAGCGGGGCATTGGTTCAGACCTCTTGACGGAAGGTCTGGACCTTTCTACGGTGAGCTGCGTCACACCTGCCCTCCCGGCCACCCAGGGGCCGGGAGGACGGATGCGGCGCGGCGCGAGCGGGCCCGTGCGGCCACGCCACCGGTCGCCCCGGCGAGCCGTCCGGACACCGCGCCCTTCCGCGACCACGTCCCCAGCGCACCACGTCCCCGAGCCGCACCGGCGAGCCGCCCGGCGCCTCCGCCCCCCCACGAGGCCGCGCCGCCGCGTGCCCCGCGCCCGTGGTGCGGCCCGTCCGAAGGGAGCACAGCATGATCGGCCGGAAGTTACGCCTGCTGGGCGCCAGCCTCGCGCTGGCGTGCGTCACACAGGCACTCGGCGCCTCGGCGGCCCACGCCGCGCCCCAGGACGCCACCTGCGCGGTCAAGCCGAAACCCCAGGGCAAGGTGCTCCAGGGCTACTGGGAGAACTGGGACGGCGCGGCCAACGGCGTCCACCCGCCCTTCGGCTGGACACCCATCACCGACAGCCGCATCCGCCAGCACGGCTACAACGTGCTCAACGCCGCCTTCCCGGTGATCCGCTCCGACGGCACCGTCCTGTGGGAGGACGGCATGGACCGCACGGTGCGGGTCCCGAGCCCCGCCGAGATGTGCGAGGCCAAGGCGGCGGGCCAGACGATCCTGATGTCCATCGGCGGCGCCACCGCAGGCATCGACCTCAGCTCCCGTGCCGTCGCCGACCGCTTCGTCGAGACGATCGTGCCGATCCTGAAGACGTACAACTTCGACGGCATCGACATCGACATCGAGACAGGCCTCGTCGGCAGCGGCGACATCAGGCGGCTGTCGCCCTCGCAGGCCAACCTGATCCACATCATCGACGGCGTCCTCGCCCGGATGCCGTCGGACTTCGGGCTCACGATGGCCCCCGAGACCGCCTACGTCACCGGCGGCAGCGTGGTCTACGGCTCCATCTGGGGCGCGTACCTCCCCGTCATCAAGAAGTACGCGGACAACGGCCGCCTGTGGTGGCTGAACATGCAGTACTACAACGGCAGCATGTACGGCTGCTCCGGCGACTCCTACCCGGCCGGCACCGTCCGCGGGTTCACGGCGCAGACGGACTGCCTGAACGACGGACTCGTGATCCAGGGCACCACGATCACCGTCCCCTACGCCCAGCAGGTCCCGGGCCTGCCCGCCCAGCCCGGCGCGGGCGGCGGGCACATGGCGCCGAACCTCGTCGCCCGGGCGTGGAACGCCTACGACGGCGCGCTGAAGGGCCTGATGACGTGGTCCGTGAACTGGGACGGCTCCCGGGGCTGGACCTTCGGCGACAACGCCAAGGCCCTCCAGCGCCGCTGAACAGCCCCGGCGCCACCGCCCGGTCCGGCGTTCCCCTCCCGGCGCCTGACCGGCGGGAGCGCCGGTGAGCGGCCGGGCGTCTAGACGAAGCCGTTGAGGCCCCACCACTCGCCGTCGGTCCGCTGACCCGCCGCCAGCGAGCCGTCGCCCCGGCCCCGGCAGGTGACCAGCCAGCCCCAGTGCCCCGCGCCGCCCCCGATCACGTACCACTCGTCGGTCACCGTGGCCAGGTCAGGACGCCCGTCACCGGAGAAGTCGCCGACCGACATGAGATCCGACCTGGCGTTCCAGCCGCCCGAAGCGATCAGCTTCCGCGCACCGACCCGGCCGGCGGAGGTGCCCGGGCAGAACCACAGCCTGCCCGTGGACGCCTCACGGGCGTACAGGTCGGGACGGGCGTCGCCGTTCACGTCACCCATCCCGCCCGAAGGCCACCTCAGCATCAGCCGGGACGGGGTTTCGTCGTGCCGTGCGGTGAGTGCGTCAGTTGTCGGTGACGAGCCGGCTGGTGTACCCGGCGGCCCGGAGCCGTCCGTAGGCGGTGCGGACGTCGTCGGGTACGGGCATGCCGATCATGAATCCCTTGCGGGGGTATACCAGGAGCCGTTGCAAGGCGCCGACGAGCATGCTGAGGACCCGTTCGGTGTCCTTGATGGTGTCGAGGTACTCGGTGAAGCTCATCGGTGTGGACGCGCAGACGAACTCCACGCCGGGCCACAGCCTCCGGGCCGTGGCGTAGGCCCGCCGTTCCTCGTACGGCTTGGTCACCAGGAGCACCGAGTCCACCGGCACGTCCGCCTCGCGCAGCACGTGCCGCGAGAAGACGATGTTCTCCCCGGTGTTCCGCGCCCGCGTCTCGACCAGCACGACGTCCTGCGGCACCCCGGACGCCAGTGCCCGCTCCCGGTAGTGCACGGCCTCGCCCCGCGGCATCGACGCCCGGGTGGTCGGGCTGTTGGCACCGGTGAAGACGATGAGCGGCACCAACCCGCGCCGGTACAGCGCGACGGCAGTGTCCGCGACTCCCAGGTCGTGGCTCCTGCGTCGTACAGGACGCGGAAACCCCCGCACCGGCCGGCGGGTCCCGGCGTCGCGTCGACCAGTCGTGTCCCTTCCACGTGTGCGGGGAGGTAGTAGCTGGTCAGCGTGTGCGTGGGCTGGTCGCCGTCCTTGACGAGCCGGGCTCGCGCGTCACCGTCTGCTTCTGCTCGTCCCGTCGGTACGCCCGCCCGGACGCCAGGCGGCCCACGGCGCCCGGCCGGGCCTGCGCTCATGTCTTGGCTCCGGCCGGGGCGTGACCCGGCCGTGTGCCGCCGGGGCGGACGGCGGCACACGGCGGACGTCAGCCCGACCGTACCCGCGGGGCGGGCCGGTCAGGGGTGCGGGGAGTGCCGGTCAGCCTTCCGCGCGGACGACGCCGACGGGGCAGGAGACGCCCGTGCCGCCGATGCCGCAGTAGCCGGTGGGGTTCTTGTCCAGGTACTGCTGGTGGTAGCCCTCGGCGGGGTAGAACGGGCGGCCGTCGGCGGGGAGGATCTCGGTGGTGATGTCGCTGTAGCCGGAGGCGGCCAGGAGGCGCTGGTAGGCGTCGCGGGAGGCTTCGGCCTCCTCCTGCTGGGCGGTGGAGTGGGTGTAGACGGCCGAGCGGTACTGGGTGCCGACGTCGTTGCCCTGGCGGAAGCCCTGCGTCGGGTCGTGGGACTCCCAGAACAGCTTCAGAAGGCGCCCGTAGCTCACCTTGGCCGGGTCGAAGACGACGCGGACGGCCTCGGTGTGGCCGGTCATGCCGGAGCAGGTCTCCTCGTAGCTGGGGTTCGGGGTGTGGCCGCCCTGGTAGCCGACGAGGGTGGTCCAGACGCCGTCCTGCTGCCAGAAGATCCGCTCGGCGCCCCAGAAGCAGCCGAGGCCGAAGTCGGCGGTCTCCAGGTGCTCCGGGTAGGGGCCGAGGAGCGGGGTGCCGAGGACGGTGTGGCGTTCGGGGACGGAGTAGGCCGGTTCGGCGCGGCCCCGGAGGGCGTCCTCGGGGGAGGGGAGGGGGTTCCTGCGGTGGGTGAACATCGTCGGGCTCCTGGAAGGTGACGGCGGTGTCATTGCGAGGGGGGCGGCGGCGCGGTGGCCGCGTCGCCGTCGCGGCGTTCGTAGCCGGCGACGGCCAGGGCGCGGTAGGCAGCGTAGGCGGCGGCCGGTTCGGGCGACTCGACCCACGGCAGGGCGCCGACATAGCCGTCCACGGCCTGGACGGCCTGCATGGCCTCCTCGTAGCGCTCGGCGCGGACGAGGAAGCAGACGAGCAGGTGCAGGACGTGGGCGCGGACGGGGTGGTCGTCGTCGGCGCCGTCCACCGCGTACTCGGCCGCCTCGATGGCGTCGCGGACGACCTGGCTCTGGTACATGCCGCGCACCAGGTTGGCGTCGGGCAGGTGGTCGTAGACGGCGAACAGCGGCAGTGCGGGCAGCAGGCTGCCCTCGGGGGCGCGGGCGGCGGCGCCCTCGGCGAAGGCGTAGGCGTCCTCGCGGGAGCCGTGCCACTTCTGCGACCAGTAGGGCAGGGCGGCCAGGTGGGCGCCCATGTGGTGCGGGGCGCGGCGGACCACCTCGTCCCACAGGGCCTGGAAGTCGGCGCGGCGGTCGCCGAGGGCGCGGGCGGCGAAGAGTTCGGTGATGTACGGCGTCGGGTCGGCCTCGGCGAGCGCCGCCGCCTCGCGGGCGGCGTTGCGGGCCTCCTCCAGGACGATGCGGTGGTCGGCGGAGCCGGGGTCGGCGAGGGCCTGCCAGACGAGGAACTGGGCGTACACCTGGGCGGCGCCGCGGTCCCCTGGCTGCTGGGCGCGCCAGTCGCGCAGCCAGCGGGCGTCCTGCTGCCGGGCCTCGCTGGGGGCGTTCTTGGTGAAGGAGACGGTGGAGAGGTCGGCCGGGTCGGCCGGTGCCTTCGGGGGGCCCTCGGCGGCGCGGGCCCGGGCCAGCTCCATCGCGGCCGCGCCCGCCGCGGACTGGACGCGCTGCCAGCGCAGCTCCCAGTCGTCGTCGGTCAGGGCCAGGAGGCGGGCCATCGGCTGCCAGTCCTGGGTCCGCTGGGTCTCGGTGAGGGCGTCCACCAGCTCGTGGTCGGGACCCGGCAGGCGCACGTCGAGTTCGTCCGCGGGGACGAAGCCGTACGCGCCGGGGTCGTTCGACCGGGTCATTCCGCCCATCGCCTCCTTGGCGGCCTTGCGCCGCCGCACGGCCGGCAGGACGAAGAAGCCGACGACGCCGCCGACGAGCAAGAGGAACACCACGAACTCCATGGCTCCACGGTACGGCCGTTTAGGCTCGGCGTATGAGCCACCAGCACTTCGAGACGCTTGCCATCCACGCGGGGCAGGAGCCGGACGCCGCGACCGGCGCGGTCGTGCCCCCGATCTACCAGGTGTCCACCTACAAGCAGGACGGGGTGGGCGGGCTGCGCGGCGGCTACGAGTACAGCCGCTCGGCGAATCCGACGCGCACCGCGCTGGAGGAGAACCTCGCCGCGCTGGAGGGCGGCGCGCGGGGGCTGGCGTTCGCGTCGGGCCTCGCGGCGGAGGACTGCCTGCTGCGCGCCGTCCTCACCCCGGGCGACCACGTCATCATCCCGAACGACGCCTACGGCGGCACCTTCCGGCTGTTCGCCAAGGTGGCCGAGCGCTGGCAGGTGCGCTGGTCGGTGGCCGACACCTCGGACCCCGACGCGCTGCGCGCGGCGCTCACCGACCGGACGAAGGTCATCTGGGTCGAGACGCCGAGCAACCCGCTGCTGGGCGTCACCGACATCGCGCAGGCCGCGGACGTCGCCCGCGGGGCCGGGGCGCGGCTGGTGGTGGACAACACGTTCGCCAGCCCCTACCTCCAGCAGCCGCTGGCGCTGGGCGCGGACGTGGTGGTGCACTCGACGACGAAGTACATGGGCGGCCACTCCGACGTCGTGGGCGGCGCGCTGGTCACCGCGGACGCGGGGCTGGGCGAGGAACTGGCCTTCCACCAGAACGCCATGGGCGCCATCGCCGGGCCGTTCGACGCGTGGCTGGTGATGCGCGGGGTGAAGACGCTGGCCGTGCGCATGGACCGGCACTGCGCGAACGCGGCGCGCGTCGCGGAGATGCTGGAGGCGCACCCGCAGGTGACGGAGGTGCTGTACCCGGGGCTGCCGGGCCACCCCGGGCACGAGGTGGCGGCCAAGCAGATGCGGGCGTCCGGCGGGATGATCTCCTTCCGGGTCGCCGGTGGTGAGGAGGCGGCGGTGGAGGTGTGCGACCGCACCGAACTGTTCACCCTGGGGGAGTCGCTGGGCGGCGTGGAGTCGCTGATCGAGCATCCGGGACGCATGACGCACGCCTCCGCCGCGGGTTCGCTGCTGGAGGTGCCGGGCGACCTGGTGCGGCTGTCGGTGGGCATCGAGTCCGCGGACGACCTCGTCGCCGACCTGACGCAGGCGCTGCGGTAGCGCCCGCACGGCGCACCGCCGCGCGGCCTTCCGGGCGCGGCGGTGCGGGGCCCCGTCGGAGGACGGGCGCCGAAGGACGGGGCCGGGCGCTCAGGACGCGGGGACGCCGGGGGAGTGCAGTTCCGACAGCGCGTCGTTGAACCGGGTCAGCAGGGCGCAGAAGGCGTCGCGCTCCTCGGCCGTCCAGTCCTCGGTCAGCAGCGCCATCAGCGCCCGGCGGGACGCCCGCACCTGCTCCAGCCGGGCGGCGCCGCGCGCGGACAGCTCCAGCACGACGGCGCGGCCGTCCTCCGGGTGGGACGTGCGGTTGACCAGGCCCGAGTCCACCAGGGGGGCGACCTGGCGGGTGACGGTGGAGGAGTCGATGCCCATGCCGGACGCCAGCGCCTTCACGCCGGTGGGGCCGTCCTGGTCGAGGCGGTTGAGGAGCAGGTAGGCGGCGCGGTCCATGGAGTTGCGCGCCTGTCCGACGCCGCCGAGGCGGGTCTGCTCGGCGCGCCGCGCGAAGACGGCTACCTGGTGTTGCAGTGTCTCGAACGCCGGTTCTGCGGGGGGTGTCTCACCGGCGGGGCGGGGTACGGAGGGTGTCGTCATGTCCGGTTGCGTGGGCATGGCCGGGGTGCTCGCTTCTGTGGACGTTCGGCTTACGACGTGCATCGGTACGGCGGGGGATCGGTACGGCGGATTCGGGTACGGCGGCCGGCGCGGTGCGCGTGCTGCTCGGTGCGGTGCGCGTGGTGCCGCCGTGGGGGTGGTTCGCGTGGGTGCGGGCCGTTTTGTGTGTTGCTCGGAGTGTTTGGGCGTGCGGTTGCGGTGAGGGTGGCCACAGGGTACGCGGGTTGGGCGCGTCCCGTACCGGTGCTGCGGGTAACGACCTCGCAGCGCCACCGGTCGAGGGCCCCGGGCGGCGCTGCGAGGATGGCCGCATGGATGACGTTCCCCGTTCCCTCACCGTCGATGACGTACGGGCCGCCCACAAGGCGCTCTCCGGGGTCGCCCGGGTCACGGCGATGGAGGGCAGCCGCCACCTGACCGGTCTGGTCGGCTCCCCGGTCCATCTCAAGTGCGAGAACCTGCAACGTACCGGTTCGTTCAAGATCCGCGGCGCGTACGCCCGGATCGCGGCCATGCCCGCCGAGGAGCGGGCGCGCGGCGTGGTCGCCGCGAGCGCCGGGAACCACGCGCAGGGCGTCGCGCTCGCCGCCTCGCTGCTGGGGGTGCGCTCGACGGTGTTCATGCCGGTGGGCGCCCCGTTGCCCAAGCTGGCCGCCACCCGCGAGTACGGCGCGGACGTGCGGCTGCACGGGCACGTGGTGGACGAGGCGCTGAGCGCCGCCCAGGAGTACGCGGCGAGCACCGGCGCCGTGTTCATCCACCCCTTCGACCACCCGGACATCGTCGCCGGGCAGGGCACCGTGGGGCTGGAGATCCTGGAGCAGTGCCCCGAGGTGCGCACGATCGTCGTCGGTGTGGGCGGCGGCGGGCTGGTGGCCGGGATCGCGCTGGCGGTCAAGGCCCTGCGGCCCGACGTGCGGGTGGTGGGCGTGCAGGCGGAGGGCGCGGCGGCGTACCCGCCCTCGCTCGCGGCCGGACACCCGGTGTCGCTGGACGCGGTCTCCACGATGGCCGACGGCATCAAGGTGGGGCGGCCCGGCGACGTCCCGTTCAAAATCGTTGGCGCTCTGGTGGACGAGGTCCGTACGGTTTCGGAGGACGCGCTGTCGAGCGCGCTGCTGCTGTGCCTGGAGCGGGCGAAGCTCGTGGTGGAACCCGCGGGGGCCAGTCCGGTGGCGGCGCTGCTCACCGATCCGGAGTCGTTCGCCGGGCCGGTGGTGGCGGTGCTGTCGGGGGGCAACGTCGACCCGCTCGTGATGCAGCGCACGCTGCGGCACGGCATGGCGGCGGCGGGCCGCTACCTGTCGCTGCGGCTGCGGCTGTCCGACCGTCCGGGGGCGCTCGCGGCGCTGCTGGCCGAGTTGTCAGTGGCCGACGCTAACGTCCTCGACGTCAGCCATGTCCGGACCGATTCCCGGCTCGGGCTCACCGAAGCGGAGGTGGAGCTGCACCTGGAGACGAAGGGTCCCGAGCACTGCGCCGAGGTGACGGCGGCCCTGTGTTCGGCGGGGTACACGGTGCGCGGCTGACGGCGGAACCCGGGGCCGCGGGCCCGGCAGTGACGCGATACATCGCGTTGTACTACGGTACGCGTACTGCGTCGTCTCGCCCCTCCGTCCCCAGATGCCTCACATTTCCGGCGCACGTAACATTCCGTATATATCCCCCCAAACCTTGGGAGAAACCACGACATGCCAGGCGCCATTTACGCCGAAGGTCTGGTGAAGACGTTCGGCGAGGTCAGGGCTCTGGACGGCGTCGACCTCGATGTCCCCGAAGGCACGGTTCTCGGTCTGCTCGGCCCGAACGGCGCCGGCAAGACGACGACCGTCCGCGTGCTCACGACCCTGCTCCGGCCGGACAGCGGCCGGGCGGTCGTCGCCGGGCTCGACGTGCTGAAGCAGCCCACCGACGTCCGCCGGTCCATCGGCCTCTCCGGCCAGTTCGCCGCCGTCGACGAGTACCTCACCGGCCGTGAGAACCTCCAGATGGTCGGCCAGCTCTACCAGATGTCCGCGAAGGACGCGAAGAAGCGTGCCGTCGAGCTGCTGGAGCGGTTCAACCTCGCCGACGCCGCCGACCGCACCGCCAAGACGTACTCCGGCGGCATGCGGCGGCGCCTCGACCTGGCCGCCGCCCTGGTCGTCAGCCCGCCGGTGATGTTCATGGACGAGCCCACCACCGGGCTCGACCCGCGCAACCGGCAGCAGCTGTGGGACGTCATCCAGGAGCTGGTCGCCGGCGGCACCACGCTGCTGCTGACCACCCAGTACCTGGAGGAGGCCGACCGCCTCGCCGACGACATCGCCGTCGTCGACCACGGCAAGGTCATCGCCCGCGGTACCTCCGACGAACTGAAGGCCCAGACGGGCGGCGAACGCATCGAGGTCGTCGTGCACGGGCGCGACCGCATCGGAGAAGCGCGCCGGATACTCGCCGGACGCGCCCTGGGCGGCGGCGAGGTGGCCGTCGAGGAGCACACCCGCAGGCTGACCGTGCCGGTCAGCGGCGGCGCCAAGCTGCTCGCCGAGGTCATCCGCGACCTCGACGCGGAAGGCATCGAGATCGACGACATCGGGCTGCGCCGCCCCACCCTGGACGACGTCTTCATCTCGCTCACCGGCCACGCCGCCGAGCAGCGGGCGGACGAAGGAAGCGACACGGACACGGAGGTCGGCAAGTGAGCGCCACGGCGGGTGCCGCGGACACGAAGCGGCAGGCGGTGGCCCCCCGGGGCCGCGGCGGGATCGGCCAGTCCCTCAAGGACTCGCTGATCATCGCCAAGCGCAATCTCATCCGGATGATGCGCATTCCCGAGGTCGTCATCTTCGGGCTGTTCCAGCCCATCATGTTCGTGGTGCTGTTCAGCTACGTGTTCGGCGGCTCCATGGCGATCGGAGGCTCCACCAACGCCGAGGACTACCGCAACTTCCTGATGGCCGGCATCTTCGCCCAGACGGTCACCTTCGCCACCGCGGGCGCCGGCGCGGGCATCGCCGAGGACATGCACAAGGGACTCGTCGACCGGTTCCGCTCCCTTCCCATGTCACGCGGCGCGGTACTGACCGGGCGCACGCTGGCCGACCTGGTACAAACGGCCCTGACCCTGCTCGTCCTCGCGATAGTCGCCCTGTTCGTGGGCTGGCGTACCGGCTATGCGGAGCCCACCAACCTGGGCAACGTCCTCGGCGGCTTCGCCCTGCTGCTCTTGCTCGGCTACGCCTTCACCTGGATCGGCGCGCTGATCGGTCTGACCGTCCGCACTCCCGAGGCGGCGACCTCGGGCGGCCTGATCTGGCTGTTCCCGGTGACGTTCGTGTCGAACGCCTTCGTGGACCCCAGCCAGATGACCCCCTGGTTGCGACACGTTGCCGACTGGAACCCGTTCAGCGCCACTGTGCAGGCGTGTCGTGAACTCTTCGGCAGCCCAGGAGTGCGGGCCTCGGACGCCTGGCCGATGGAGCACCCGGTGTGGGCCTCGCTGATCTGGTCGGTCGTGATCATCGCCATCTTCCGCACCCTCGCGGTCCGCAAGTACCGCCAGGCAGCCGGTTAGTCCACGGCCTCGCTGGAACGAGTCCGCCGCCTTCTGCCGTCGAGGGCGGCGGACTGCTCTCGCACCGGGCAAGCGAAGGATTCTCCCTCCCGCTGGCCCTTCAGGCCACCCGCCCACCCTCATGCTGCAGGCCATCCGAGAACGCAGGATGGAAACGTGCAGGCTCACGGGCGCCCTGATAGCCGGACCCGTCTGGTTCAGGCCCGCTGACCGGCTTGTTGTCGCTTGCTGCACCGGCGGGGGATTTCGCTGCCGTCGAGTCGGGCAGCGAACCGATGTGCCCGCTCAGCGGACGGCGAAGCCCCCGGCGGCTCGGTCACGAGCCAGGCCGGGGGCTTCGGCGTGCGTGCGGCGCGGGGCGCCGGTCGGCGGGCGGCCGGTCGGCGGGCGTCAGCCCTGGTAGGGCTTCGCCTCCAGGATCCTGACCGTCGCCTTCTTGCCGTTGGGCAGCTCGTACTCGGCGTCGTCGCCCACCTTCCGGCCGTTCACGCCGCCGCCGAGCGGGGACTGCGGGGAGTACGTCTCCACGTCCGTGCTGGCGTACTCGCGGGAGGCGAGGAGGAAGGTCAGCGTGTCGTCCGGGTCTCCGTCGAAGGCGATGGTGACGACCATGCCGGGGGCCACGACACCGGTGTCCGCGGGGGCCGCGCCGACCTGGGCGTTCTCCAGGAGCTGGGTGAGCTGGCGGATGCGCAGCTCCTGCTTGCCCTGCTCCTCCTTGGCCGCGTGGTAGCCGCCGTTCTCGCGCAGGTCACCCTCTTCGCGAGCCGCCTCGATCTTCTTGGCGATCTCGGTGCGTGCGGGACCCGACAGATACTCCAGCTCCGCCTTGAGCTGGTCGTACGCCTCCTGAGTGAGCCAGGTGACGTTGTCGCTGGTCTGGGTCACAGGTGCTCCTTGCGGGTACTGGGGATATAAGCAAACGCCCTGTCCAGACGATGGTGCCTGACTGGACGGGCGAAACATCGACCATAACAATTTCCGGGAAAAACGGAAGATGGCGTGACGTGCGCGTGCCGGGCGCGGCACAGGACCGCCCCGCCGCCCCCGGGGCCTGCGGGCCGCGGGCGGCGGGGGCGGTCCCGTCAGTCCCGCAACGGGCGGCAGCCGACGAGTTCGGTGGCGTAGGCGCGGTCCGTCGTCCGCAGCGTCACGACGCGGTCCACGCGGCGCTCGCCCCCGGCGAAGGTGTAGTCGGCCCGGCCGACCTCGGCCTTGTCGACGGCCAGCGCGCGCACCGAGCACACGCCCGTGAGACCGGCGTCCTTGCGGACCTCCAGGTGCGCCCGCACCTCGCTGTCCGAGACCGTCTCCGACTTGATCACCTCGGCGCTCACCGCGCCGGCCTCGGTGACGTAGGAGTACCCGAACCAGCCCAGCAGCGCCAGGAAACCCGTGCCGAGCACCGCGCCGACGATCTTCAGCTGCCGGTCGGTGCGGGCGTCGTCGTCCCGCCCGGACCGGCCGTAACGGCCTGCCGGGGGACGTTGCTGCTGGTCAGCCATGGTCGCGTCCAGTCGTGTCCGTACCGCTGCGATGCGGGGCGGGACGGGGAATAGATCCGGGTGCTGCTTGAGTCACTATAGAAGCCGTGTTCCGTCACCAGTAACGAGGATCGAGCCTTGACTGAGCAGCTCCGACTCATGGCCGTGCACGCCCACCCCGACGACGAGTCGAGCAAGGGCGCGGCGACCATGGCGAAGTACGTGTCCGAGGGGGTGGACGTGCTGGTCGCGACGTGCACGGGCGGTGAGCGCGGCTCCATCCTCAATCCCAAGCTCCAGGGTGACGCCTACATCGAGGCGAACATCCACGAGGTGCGCCGCAAGGAGATGGACGAGGCCCGCGAGATCCTGGGCGTCAAGCAGGCGTGGCTCGGCTTCGTCGACTCCGGCCTGCCCGAAGGGGACCCGCTGCCGCCGCTGCCCGAGGGCTGCTTCGCCCTCCAGGACGTCGCGGAGGCGGCGGGGGCGCTGGTGAAACTCATCCGCGAGTTCCGCCCGCACGTCGTCACCACCTACGACGAGAACGGCGGCTACCCGCACCCCGACCACATCATGACCCACAAGATCACCATGGTGGCCTTCGACGCCGCCGGGGACCCGGACGCCTACCCCGAGGCCGGCCCGGCCTGGCAGCCGCTGAAGTGCTACTACAACCAGGGCTTCAACCGGCCGCGCACCGAGGCGCTGCACAACGCCATGGAGGAGCGCGGGCTGGAGTCCCCGTACGGCGAGTGGCTGAAGCGGTGGGACGAGTTCCAGCGGGCCGAGCGCACCCTCACGACGTTCGTCCCCTGCGGCGAGTTCTTCGAACTGCGCGACAAGGCGCTGATCGCGCACGCCACGCAGATCGACCCGGAGGGCGGCTGGTTCCGCGTCCCGATGGAGCTCCAGCGGGAGGTCTGGCCGACGGAGGAGTACGAGCTGGCGAAGTCTCTGGTGGACACCTCCCTCCCCGAGGACGACCTCTTCGCGGGCATCCGCGACAATTGACGCCATGAGCCCTACCCACGCCGTGCTGGCCTCCCCCCACTCCGCCGGGCTGCTCCGGCTCGCGGAGGAGTTCGACGAGAACAAGGTGACGCCCGGAGTCCTCGGATTCCTGGTGTTCGCCGCGATGGGGCTGGTGATCTGGTTCCTGATGAAGTCCCTCAACCGGCGGATGCAGAAGGTCGACTTCGACCAGGACGCCCCCGCCGCGCGCCCCGACGCGGCCCGCACCGCCTCCCGGGACGGCTGAGGCACCTCCCGTCCGCCCGTTCCGCCCCGAGCCGGGGCGGAACGGGGCACGGCCGTCAGCGGACGCCCACGCCCATCACGTCGCGGGACTGGCGGTTCGGCACCATGCCCGACTGCCAGATCCGCCACCCCGCCTCCGGTTCCACGCCCCGCTCCAGCATGAGGGCGTACGCCTCCGCGCTGTCGGCCAGCAGCGGGTCCCGGTCGGGGTGGCCCTCGCGCAGCAGCTGGGCCAGCTCCTCCTGGGCGACGGCCGCGCCCACCACCGAGCCGCCGGGTGAGGCCAGCGGCAGCAGGGTGCAGCGCAGGAACCGGGCCCAGTCGCCGCCGCGCCGGTCGGGGCCCGGCGCGTCCGGGTCGCCGTAGCCGGCCGCGAACAGGGCCAGTGCCTCGTCGGCCAGGGCGAGGGCCTGGGTGGCCCTGCCGTTGCCCGCCTCGATGATGACCAGCTCCAGGGCCGACCACGCCTCGCCGTGGACGACGCCGATCCGCTGGAAGTCGCTGCGGGCGTCCTGGAGGAGCTGGCGGGCGAACCCGCTGTTGCGCAGCGAGCCGGAGTCCGCGGCGCGCTGATCGCGGTTGACCCGGCCCAGGTGGTGCCGGGCGCAGGCCAGCCCGTAGCCGTCCCGCATGCGCGAGAAGCCCGCCCTGGCCCGTTCCAGCTCCTGCACAGCCGCGGCCCTGCCGCCCGTCTCCTCCAGCGCGAGCCCCAGGTAGTACTGCGTCCACGCGGCGCCGCGCGGGTCCTCGCCCTCGCGGTGCCGCACCAGCGCGCCGTGCAGGTCCTCGACGGCCTCGTGCGCCTCCCCGGAGGCGAGCCGGGCCCGGGCCAGCTCGGTGAGCGCCCACGCCTCGCCGCGCCCGTCCTGGGTGCGCCGGTACTCCTCCAGCGCGTGGTGCAGCTCGGCCTCCGCGGCCGGGACGTCACCGGCGCGCAGCAGCGTCTGGCCGAGCTGGAAGTGCGCCCATGCCTGGCCGTGGACGCTCTCGCTCTCGCGGTGCCCGGCCAGGGACTCGTGCAGCAGGGCCAGCGCCTCGCCGACGCGGCCCCGGTCGCGTTCGACGGCGGCGAGGGCGTGGAGCGTCCACGCCCGGTCCCCGAGCAGCTCCTCGCCAATCTGGAGCTCCAGCGCCTCGCGCAGCTTCGCGGCGGCCTCCGGGAGCTGCCCCTGGTGGTGCAGCGTGATGCCCAGCTCGCGCAGCGTCCTGGCCGCCCCGACCGGGTGCTCGGCCTCCAGGTAGAGGCTGACCACCGAGGACAGCGTCGTGTGCGAGCGGTCCAGCTCGCCGAGCTGGCGGGCGGCCACGCCGGTGCGCCACTGCACGGAGCGGGTGAGCAGCCCCTGGTCCACCGTCTCGGCCATCTCGTTCAGCTCGCCGAGCCGGTAGAGGTCGCCGCGCAGCAGGCAGTAGTCGCACAGGGCGCCCAGCAGGTGCAGCAGCGCCGACTGGTCCACGCCCGGGTCGGTGTGCCGCAGCGCCGCCGTGATGAAGCTCGACTCCTCGTCCAGCCAGCGCAGCGCCGCCTCCAGGGAGGGGAAGCCGTGGCCGCCGAAGTGCCCGGCGGCGCGGGTGGACGTCTTGCCGTCCACCATGCGGATGACGGTGTCGGCCAGCTCCGCGTACGAGCGGATCAGCCGCTCCTGCGCGGCGGCCCGTTCGCCCGCGTCCTCCTCGTCCAGCAGCCGGGCCAGCGCGAAGTGCCGCACGAGGCCGTGCAGCCGGTACCGGGAGCCGCGCACGTGCGCGAGGAGCCCGGCTTCGGCCAGCGCGGCCAGTTCCCGCCCGGCGCCGCGCTCGTCGGTGCCCAGCAGCGCCGCCCCGGCCCCGGCCCCGAGGCTGGCCCGTCCGGCGAGGGCGAGCCGCCGCAGCAGCGTGCGGCCCTGGTCCGACTGGTCGGCGTAGCGCAGCGCCAGCGCGCGCTGCACCGGGTCCAGCGTGCCGGACGGGTCCAGGGCGGCGAGCTGCCGCGCGACCGCGCCCGCGCCGCGTCCGGGGTCGGCCAGCGCCGAGCCCGCCAGGCGCAGGGGGAAGGGCAGCCGTCCGCACCGGGCCGCCAGCTCGTCGTACCCGGCGGCGTCGTACGCCGCCTCCGCGGCGCCGGACCCGGCCACCGCGCGCAGCAGTTCCTCCGCGCCGCCCGCCGCCAGGCCGTCCAGCTGGAGGTGGTGCACCCAGGCGGTCAGCTCCGGCGGCAGCCGCAGCGCTTCGGCAGCGGTGACCAGGACGAGGCTGTCCGAGCGTTCGGGCACCAGCGACGCCACCTGCGCGGCGTCCGTGGCGTCGTCCAGCACGACCGTCACCGGCAGGCCGTCCAGGTGCCGCTGGTACAGCTCGGTGAGCCGTCTGAGCTGCTGCTCCGTGGCCGCCTGCTCCCGGCCGGAGGGGCCGCGGAAGAGGAGCTGCTCGCGGGGCGCGCCGAGCCGGTTCAGCAGGTGCAGCAGCGCGTCCCTGGTGCCCAGCGGCGTGCCGTCGGCCGTGTCGCCGCGCAGGTCCACGACGCAGGCGGCGCGGAACTGGTCGCGCAGCTCGTGCGCCGCGCGGACGGCCAGCGCGGTGCGCCCGGAGCCGGGCGGCCCGTGCAGCACGACCACGGTGGGCCGCGTCTCGGTGCTGGCCCGCGCCTGGTGGACCCACTGCCCGATCCGGGCCAGCTCGGCCCGGCGCCCGGCGAACGGCTCGGGGGCGGCGGGGAGCTGGTCGAAGGAGTGGGCCAGCACGTTCCGCTGCCGGGCCGCCGCGCTGCGGTCGCCGCCGCGCAGCCGGACCCGCCCCTCGCTCCGTGCCCCGGAGCCGCCACGGGCCCGGGGCACGGTGGCGCGCTGCTGCTCCAGGTAGGGGCGGATGCCGCGCACCTCCAGGGCCGTCAGCCACGCGAGCCGCAACTGCTCGACGCCGCCCGGCTGCTGGCGTGCGCCCGCCCCGGACTGGGCCGCCCACAGGTGCGCCGCGACGATCTGCCCGAGCGCCCCGGCGACCCCGGCCGCCAGGACGACCAGGGCGGCGCCGAGGGCCTGCCCCGAGCCGTACTCGCGGTCCCACAGCATGACCGCCACCGCGGCGACCAGCACCGCGCCCGCCACCGGGCCCAGCGCCCGCGCGGTGAACCGCTCCGCCAGCCGCCCGGGGCCCGCGGCCTCCAGGGCGCCGGTGTAGGCGGCGTACTCCCCGGCGGCGCGCGCGGCGATCTCGTCCAGCGCCGCCCGCCCCCGCGCGAGCAGCACACCACCGTCCGTCCGCCCGCCGGAGCGGCGCACCTCCTCCTCGACGGCGCGGACGAGCACCCGTTCCGCCTCCGCGCGGTGATTCTGTGTCAGTTCCGCCACTGCCCCCGCCATACGCACCTCTCCGTAGGTCCCGGCGGTTAGTTTCCCGCTTCTGCCCGCCCCCCAACCCCGCGACGGCCGCGACCCCGTCACGGCCGCGCCACGCGACGGCGTACGCGCGGCGCAGCGACGGCGCACGGCACGGCTGAACGCGCCGGTGACGCCGGACTGCTCCGCGCAGAAGCGGGCGGGCGGACCTCGGCCTGAGCGCGGACACGCGGGCAGGGCCCGACGGGCCGCCTCCCCTGGAAAGCGCCTGCGGCCTCGGCGAGAACGGGGAGCCCAGCAATCGGCGCTCGCTGGCCGGAGGCACTTTCCGTTTCGCTGATCATCTGCCGGGGAGCCTGCTTCGGGAAGGCGCACGATCACGGACAGACCCGGCGACGAAACGAGGGACGGACTCATGACGGCACAGGCAGTGGTCGGCCTGCTGGCAGACCCGGTGCGGCTGCGGGTGTTCTCCGCGGTGGTGCTCGGCGCGGGCACGATGCCGGAAGCGGCGGCCGCCGCGGGCACCGGGCCGCAGGAGACCGCCATGGCCGTCCAGCGGCTGTGCGGCGGGGACCTCATCGAGGAGTCCGACGGCCGGCTGCTGCCCTCGTTCGCCCACCTCAAGGAGCTGGTGCGGCGCGGCGCGCCGCGGCGGGACGGCGCGGACGGGCACGACACCGGGGACGCGCGGCTGGACGCGCTGCTGAACAGGTTCGTCAAGGACGGCAGGCTGCTGCGCCTGCCGGGGCAGGCCGGCCGCCGCCGGGAGGTGCTGCGCCACCTGGCGGTGGAGACCTTCGAGCCCGGGCGCCGCTACGACGAGCCGGCGGTGAACGACGCCCTGCGGATCTGGGCGGACGGCTCGGGCACCGACCACGTGGCGCTGCGCCGGTACCTGATCGAGCTGAACGTGCTGGCCCGGGCCGCCGGCGAGTACTGGCTGCGCGAGGACCTGGACGAGGAGCCCGCGCGGTAGTCAACCGGTCTGCCACCGCGCCATCCTGACCCGCCTGGTGGAGCGGCACCGACTGGTCGAGGGCAACGCCTCCAGCAGCGAACCCGCGGCGGAGGCGTGCGTCATGCGTCCCGGATGTCGTCGGTGATGTGGATCGCCTACGGAGCGATCCCGATCGGTGCGCTGACCGGCGGCGTCCTGGGCAGCCAGCTGGGGGTGCGGCCGGCCCTGTGGATCCGCGTCCTGGGCACCTGGAGCGCCGCGCTGTTCGGGTACTTCTCCCCCCTGCGCCGTGCAGGCGCGACCTCCCGACGGGCCCCGCGGCCGAGGACTGAGCCCGCCCGTCCTTACCAGCCGTGCCAGGCGACCGGCGTACCGGCGTACCGGACGGGCATTGTGAGAGGCTGAAGCGTATGAACCGGCTGGCTGGTGTGACCTCGCCTTATCTGCTTCAGCACGCTGACAACCCGGTCGACTGGTGGCCCTGGACGCCGGAGGCCTTCGAGGAAGCGCGGCGGCGTGACGTACCCGTCCTGCTGTCGGTCGGCTACTCGGCGTGCCACTGGTGCCACGTGATGGCGCACGAGTCGTTCGAGGACGAGGAGACGGCGGCCTTCCTCAACGCGCACTTCGTCAGCGTGAAGGTGGACCGCGAGGAGCGGCCGGACGTCGACGCCGTCTACATGGAGGCCGTGCAGGCGGCGACCGGGCACGGCGGCTGGCCCATGACCGTCTTCCTGACCCCCGACGGTGAGCCGTTCTACTTCGGCACCTACTTCCCGCCCGCCCCGCGCTCGGGCATGCCCTCCTTCCGGCAGGTGCTGGAGGGGGTACGCGACGCGTGGGCCGAGCGGCGCACGGAGGTGGACGAGGTCGCGGGCCGGGTCGCGCGCCAGCTCTCCGGCCGGGCGGTCGGGTACGCGGAGGACGAGGTGCCCGCGCCGCCCGACGCCGCGGGGCTCGCCGACGCGCTGCTGGGCCTGACCCGGGAGTTCGACGCCGCGCACGGCGGTTTCGGCGGGGCGCCGAAGTTCCCGCCCGCGATGGTGCTGGAGTTCCTGCTGCGGCACCACGCCCGCGCGGGGGCCGGGGGAGCGCTGGAGATGGCGGCCGCCACGTGCGAGGCCATGGCCCGCGGCGGCCTGTACGACCAGCTCGGCGGCGGCTTCGCCCGCTACGCCGTCGACGCGGAATGGGTGGTTCCGCACTTCGAGAAGATGCTGTCGGACAACGCCCTGCTGTGCCGCGTCTACGCCCACCTGTGGCGCACCACCGGTTCGGAGTCCGCCCGGCGGGTGGCCCTGGAGACGGCCGACTTCCTGGTCCGCGAGATGCGCACCCCGCAGGGTGGTTTCGCCTCCGCCCTGGACGCCGACAGCGACGACGGGAGCGGCCGCCACCGGGAGGGCGCCTTCTACGTGTGGACGCCCGCGCAGCTGCGCGAGGTGCTGGGCGAGGCGGACGCGGAACTGGCCGCCGCGTACTTCGGGGTCACCGAGGACGGCACCTTCGAGGAGGGCGCCTCGGTGCTCCAGCTCCCGGACGAGACCGGGCCCCTGGACGCCGCCCGCCTCGCCTCCGTCCGGGAACGGCTGCTGGCCGCCCGGGAACAGCGGCCCCGGCCCGCCCGGGACGACAAGGTCGTCGCCGCGTGGAACGGGCTGGCCGTCGCCGCGCTCGCCGAGACGGGCGCCTACTTCGACCGCCCCGACCTGGTGGACGCCGCCGCCGCTGCCGGTGACCTGCTGCTGGCCGTCCACACCGAACAGCGCGGCGGGGAGCTGCGGATCGCCCGCACGTCCCGGGACGGGATTGCCGGGCCGAGCGCGGGCGTGCTGGAGGACTACGCCAGCAGCGCGGAGGGCTTCCTCGCCCTCTACGCCGTCACCGGCGAGACCGCCTGGCTGGAGCTGGCCGGCCTGCTGCTGGACACCGTGCTGGCCCGCTTCACCGGCGTGGACGGCACCCTCTTCGACACGGCCGACGACGCCGAGCGCCTGTTCAGGCGTCCCCAGGACCCCACGGACGGCGCGACCCCCTCGGGCTGGACGGCGGCGGCGGGCGCCCTGCTGACGTACGCCGCCTACACCGGCGGCGCCCGGTACCGGGAGGCCGCCGAACGGGCGCTCGGCGTGGTGGGGGCGCTGGGCGCGCGGGCGCCCCGGTACATCGGCTGGGGCCTGGCCGTGGCGGAGGCCGCGCTCGACGGTCCCCGCGAGGTGGCCGTCGTCGGCCCGGACGGGGACCCGGACACCGCCGGGCTGCACCGCACGGCGCTGCTGGGCACCGCACCCGGAGCCGCGGTGGCCGTCGGCACCCCCGGACAGCGGTGGCCCGCCCTGCTCGCGGACCGCGGGCTGCTGGACGGACGTCCGGCCGCCTACGTCTGCCGTCACTTCACCTGCGACGCCCCGACGGCCGACGCCGACGGGCTCGCCGAGCGGTTGCGGGCCTGACACACCGGGCGGCGTCCGGGCGGGGAGCCGCCCGGGGTGCGGGGGCCCGGTGCGGGGGCGGCGTCCCCCGGGGTGGTGAAAAACATAACGCGCGGGTGCGGCGCTCGCCGTAGGGTGACGAACATGCAGGTGATCCAGTCCACGAAGCTCGCCAACGTCTGCTACGAGATCCGGGGCCCGGTTCTCGAGGAGGCTATGCGGCTTGAGGCGGCGGGCCACCGCATCCTCAAGCTCAACACGGGCAACCCGGCGGCGTTCGGCTTCGAGTGCCCGCCGGAGATCCTGGAGGACATGCTCCGCAACGTCGGCGGCGCGCACGGCTACGGCGACGCGAAGGGCCTCCCGGCCGCGCGCCGCGCGGTGATGCAGCACTACCAGACGCGCGGCATCCACCTGTCCGTGGAGGACGTCTACCTGGGCAACGGCGTCTCCGAGCTGATCCAGATGGCGATGCAGGCGCTGCTGGACGACGGCGACGAGGTGCTGGTCCCGGCCCCGGACTACCCGCTGTGGACGGCGGCCGTCTCCCTGTCGGGCGGTACGGCCGTGCACTACCGCTGCGACGAGCAGGCCGACTGGATGCCCGACCTCGCCGACATCGAGCGGAAGATCACCGACCGCACCCGGGCGCTGGTCATCATCAACCCGAACAACCCGACGGGCGCCGTCTACAGCGAGGAGATGCTGCGCGGCCTGACGGACATCGCCCGCAGGCACCGGCTGATCGTCTGCTCCGACGAGATCTACGACAAGATCCTCTACGACGGCGCCGTGCACCACTCCACCGCGGCCATCGCCCCCGACCTGCTGACGCTGACCTTCAACGGCCTCTCCAAGGCGTACCGGGTGGCCGGCTACCGCAGCGGCTGGCTCGCGGTGTGCGGTCCCAAGGCGCACGCCGCCAGCTACATCGAGGGCCTGACGATCCTGGCGAACATGCGGCTGTGCGCGAACATGCCCGCCCAGTACGCGGTGGCGACCGCGCTCGGCGGCCGGCAGTCGATCAACGACCTGGTGCTGCCGGGCGGACGGCTGCACGAGCAGCGGGACGCCGCCTACGACCTGCTGACGCAGATCCCCGGGGTGACGTGCGTCAAGCCGAAGGGCGCCCTGTACGCCTTCCCGCGTCTGGACCCGAGCGTCTACAAGATCAAGGACGACCGGCAGATGGTGCTGGACCTGCTGCGGGCCGAGAAGATCATGATCGTGCACGGCACGGGCTTCAACTGGCCCGAGCCCGACCACTTCCGGCTGGTCACCCTGCCCCCGGCCGAGCAGCTCACCGACGCGGTGACGCGGATCGGAACGTTCCTGGACGGCTACAGCCAGCCCTGACCGGCGGGCGTCCGTCCCCGGGCGGGCGGGCCCGGGGACACGTGCGGTTCCTCACCGCGGGCTTTTCTGCATTGGCTACAACTTTAGACAGAGTCCAAGCTAGGATGGTTTCCTGCAACACGTCAGGAGGCCACCCATGTACGAGCCCATCCGTACGAAGTCGGTGCACACCATGGCCGAGGCGGACTCCGGTGTCACGGGCCACCCGCGCCGCTCGCGCGAGGAGGAACTGGACATCCGCCTCGCCGGACACCTCACCGCGCTGCTGACGGTCACCGACGAGCTGCGCGTCCTCGTGCCCGGCCCGGAGCTGGACGCCGCCGCTCACCGGCTGGCCACCCAGGTCGCGCGGCTGCGCGGCGGCACCGCCCCGCAGCGGGCCGAGCCCACCGTCCGTGACACCCCTCCCGGCCGCGTCGAGGCCCTGCACCGCCGCGCCCACACCCTGGCCGGCAACGCGCTCGTCGTCGCCACCGCCCGGGAGGACGTGCCCGGCGAGGCCCTGGCCGCCGCCCGCATGGAGGCGCACGCCCAGGCACTCGGCCTGTAACGCTCCTCCCGGGCCGCGGACCGCGGGCACACGGCCGGTGCCGTGTGCCCGCGGCCCGCTTCGGGGAGGCGCGGCGGGCGCGTCAGCCCAGGCGTTCCACCAGCGCGCGGTACTCGTCCCACAGCTCCTTCGGCGTGTGGTCGCCGAAGGTGTTCAGGTGCTCGGGCACGAGCGCCGCCTCCTCGCGCCAGGCGTCCTCGTCCACGGTGAGGAGGAAGTCCAGCTCCGCCTCGGACAGGCCGAGGCCCTCGGTGTCGAGGGCGCCCCTGGCCGGGACGGTGCCGATCGGCGTCTCCACTCCCTCGGCCTCGCCGTCGAGGCGGCCGACGATCCACTTGAGCACGCGGCTGTTCTCGCCGAACCCCGGCCAGACGAACCGGCCGGTGTCGTCCTTGCGGAACCAGTTCACGTAGTAGATCCTCGGCAGCTTCGCCGGGTCCGCCTCCTTGCCCACCTTGATCCAGTGGGCCATGTAGTCGCCCATGTTGTAGCCGCAGAACGGCAGCATGGCGAACGGGTCGCGGCGCAGCTCACCCACCTTGCCCTCGGCCGCGGCCGTCTTCTCGGAGGCGACGTTGGCGCCGAGGAAGACGCCGTGCTGCCAGTCGCGGGACTCCGTCACCAGCGGCACGGCCGAGGCCCGCCGGCCACCGAACAGGATCGCCGAGATGGGCACGCCCTGCGGGTTCTCCCACTCCGGGGCGATCGTCGGGCACTGCGCGGCGGGCACGGTGAAGCGCGCGTTGGGGTGCGCGGCCGGAACGCCCAGCTCCGGCGTCCAGTCGTTGCCCTTCCAGTCCGTCAGGTGGGCCGGCGGCTCCTCCGTCATGCCCTCCCACCACACGTCCCCGTCGTCGGTGAGGGCGACGTTGGTGAAGACGGCGTTGCCCCACAGCGTCTTCATGGCGTTGGCGTTGGTGTGCTCGCCGGTGCCCGGCGCCACGCCGAAGAAGCCCGCCTCCGGGTTGATCGCGTACAGGCGGCCGTCCTCGCCGAAACGCATCCAGGCGATGTCGTCGCCGATCGTCTCGACCGTCCAGCCGGGGATCGTCGGCTCCAGCATGGCGAGGTTGGTCTTGCCGCAGGCGGAGGGGAAGGCCGCGGCGACGTACTTCGGCTCGCCCTTCGGCGGGGTCAGCTTGAGCACGAGCATGTGCTCGGCCAGCCAGCCCTCGTCCCGTGCCATCACCGAGGCGATCCGCAGCGCGTAGCACTTCTTGCCCAGCAGCGCGTTGCCGCCGTAGCCGGAGCCGAAGGACCAGATCTCCCGCGTCTCGGGGAAGTGGGAGATGTACTTCGTCTCGTTGCACGGCCACGGCACGTCCTGCTCGCCGGGGGCCAGCGGCGCCCCGAGGGTGTGCACGGCCCGGACGAAGAACCCGTCGGTGCCCAGCTCGTCCAGGACGGGCTGCCCCATGCGCGTCATGGTGCGCATCGAGACGGCGACGTACGCGGAGTCGGTGATCTCCACGCCGATGGCCGACAGCGGCGAACCGAGCGGACCCATGCAGAACGGGACGACGTACATGGTGCGGCCGCGCATGGAGCCGCGGAAGACGCCCTGCTCCCCGGTGAACACCTCGCGCATCTCGGCGGGGTCCCTCCAGTGGTTGGTGGGCCCGGCGTCCTCCTCCTTCTCGGAGCAGATGAACGTGCGCGTCTCCACCCGGGCCACGTCGCCCGGGTCGGAGGCGGCGTAGTAGGAGTGGGGGCGCCGGACCGGGTCGAGCGCGGTGAAGGTGCCCTTCTCCACGAGCTCCCCGCACAGGCGCTCGTATTCGGACTCCGAGCCGTCGCACCAGACGACGCGGTCGGGCTGGGTGAGGGAGGCGATCTCGTCGACCCAGGTGACGAGATCGCGGTGCTGGGTGGGGGCTTGGATGGGAGCCGCAGAACTGCGCGCCACAATCGCTCCAGTGGTGTGAGGGTTTTGACCGCACCGCCGGCGGGGCTTCCGGGGGAGCGCCCCGCGGGCGCGCCCCGGCCGTCGTCCGCCGGCGGGCGGTGTGTGTTGTGCACTTCGGCCCCGTGGGGGCTGCGGTCCGGACGCTGCGGCGATGCTCATCCGGTACCGACCACGCTCATCTGATCATGACTGTCTCGCTCTTATGTGTCCAGAGGGACTTCAGGTGAGCGGCGCCACGCCGCAGTGCCGTGCCGAGGACACCCCGGGGACCGGGGGTCGGCCCCGTCCCTTCACCTACGGCGCCGTAGGTACCCTGAGGTTCATGACTGCCGTGCCCGACCCCGCGCTGCCGGATCCCGCGCTGACCGAGCCGGTACCGGCCGAACCGCCCGCCGACCTGGGACCGGCCGCGCTGCCTCCCGGGGCCGCCCCGGCCGCCCCGGTCAAGCCCCGGCTGCGGGGGTGGCTGCACGCCGGGATGTTCCCCGCCGTGCTCGTGTCCGGCGTCTTCCTCACCGCCCTCGCCGACTCCACCCGCGGCCGCCTGGCCTGCGCCGTCTACACGCTGACGGCCTGCCTGCTGTTCGGTGTCAGCGCCCTGTACCACCGCGGCGACTGGAGCCCGCGGGCCGGCGCGGTGCTGCGCCGCCTGGACCACGCCAACATCTTCCTGATCATCGCCGGGACCTACACGCCGCTGACGATCCTGCTCCTCGACGACGGGCGCGGCGACGCGCTGCTGTGGGGCGTCTGGGCCGCCGCCGCCGCGGGCATCGCCTTCCGGGTGCTGTGGGTCGGGGCACCGCGCTGGCTCTACACCCCGTGCTACATCGCCATGGGCTGGGCCGCGGTGTTCTTCCTCCCGGACTTCCTGCGGGCGGGCGGCCTGGCCGTCCTCCTGTGCGTGGTGATCGGCGGCCTGCTCTACAGCGTCGGCGGCATCGTGTACGGCATCAAGCGCCCCAACCCCTCACCGCGCTGGTTCGGCTTCCACGAGGTGTTCCACTCCCTCACGCTCGCCGCCTTCGCGGTGCACTACGTGGGGATCTCGCTGGTCGCCTACCAGCACGCCTGACGAGGCCGTCACGCGCCTGGCCGGGCCGGACGTGCCTGTGAAGCGCCGGACGCGCCTGGCCGGGCCGGACGCGCCTGGCCGGGCCGGAGGCGCCCGGCCGCAGCCGGACGCGTGGGCTGTGCGGGAGGTGCGCCGGGTGCGCGCGCGCTCACGCGTGCCCCGTCCGGGCCGGGGCGCGCCGCACGGAGCGGCCGGCGAGGACGTCCGTGCGGCGGCCGTCGCGCACGGCGAAGCGGCCGTCGACGAGCACGTGCGGGATCCCGGTGGGCCGTGTGCGGGGGCGCTCATACGAGGCGCCCGCGGAAACCGTCTCATGGTCGAAGAGGACGAGATCAGCCCGGTAGCCCTCGCGGACGAGCCCGCGGTCGGGAAGCCTGAGCCGGGCCGCAGGCCGGGAGGTCAGATGAGCCACGCACTCCTCCAGCGAGAGCACCCCCAGCTCCCGCACGTAGTGCCCCAGGTAGCGGGGGAAGGTGCCGTACGCGCGGGGGTGCGGCTTGTCACCGCGCAGGATGCCGTCACTGCCGCCGGTGTGCGCGCGGTGGCGCATGAGGGCCCGCACGTTCTCCTCGTGGCCGACGTGCTGGAGGATCGTGGTGCCCAGCCGGTCCTCGGTCAGCAGGTGCCACGCCTGGTCGAACGAGGTCAGCCGCCGCCCGACGAAGGGGGCGAGCCGCGGCTCGCCCACCCCGGAGATCTCGATCGTCTCCCACTCCACGGGCACGCCGTGGCAGCCGTCGGAGCCGGTCACCTCCAGGTCGTGCCGGATACGCGCGCGGGTGGCGGGGTCGCGCAGCCGGGTCAGCGCCGCCTCGGGGCCGCCCTCGGTGGCCCAGCTCGGCAGCAGCGCGGCCAGCGTGGTGCACCCGGGCAGATACGGATAGCTGTCCAGGCTGATGTCGGCCCCGGCGTCCAGCGCGGCGTCCAGGAGCGCCAGCAGCTCGGGGGCCCGGCCGCGGTTCACGCCGAAGTTCAAGGTGGCGTGTGCCAGGTGCAGGGCGCAGCCGGCGGTGCGGGCCAGCTCGATCATCTCCGCGTACGCCTCAAGCGCTCCGGCGCCGTAGGAGCGGTGGTGCGGGCAGTAGTAGCCGTCGTGACGGGCCACCACGCGGCACAGTTCCGCCAGCTCGTCGTTAGAGGCGTACATGCCGGGCGTGTACGTCAGCCCGGAGGAGAGCCCCACCGCGCCCTGCTCCAGCCCCTCCGCGACGAGCTGCCGCATGCGGGCCAGCTCGGCGCCGGTGGCCGGGCGGTCCTCCCAGCCGACGGCGAGCATGCGGACGGTCCCCTGGGGGATGAGGTAGGCGGCGTTGCAGGCGATGCCCTCGTCCAGCCGGTCCAGGTAGCCGCCGACCGAACGCCAGCCGAAGTCGATGTCCGAGCCGTCGCCGTTCCACCCGGCGATGGCCTGGCGCACTGCGGCGAGGGTCCGGTCGTCCACCGGCGCGTAGGACAGGCCGTCCTGCCCGATGACCTCCAGCGTCACCCCCTGCGCCAGCTTCGCCGAGTGGTCCGGGTCGCGCAGGAGGGCCAGATCGCTGTGGGCGTGCATGTCGATGAAGCCGGGCGCCAGGGTCAGGCCGCCGGCGTCCACCGTCTGGCGGCCGCTGAGCCGGGGTCCGATGGCGGCGATCCGCCCCGCGCTGAGGCCGACGTCGGCCCGGTAGGCGGGGCGGCCGGTCCCGTCCACCACACGGGCACCGCGGATGACGGTGTCCAAGGCAACCTCCGGAAGGGAGCGCGGAAGCGGATGGCGGTCAGAAGAACGTGCGGACGAAGTCGGTCACCGTGCCGTCGGCCGTGACGAGCGGGATGAGCTGCCACTTGTCGAAGACGGTGCAGGGGTGGGACATGCCGAAGCCGATCCAGTCGCCCACCTCGGGCGCGTCCGCGGCGTCCTCGGCCACCTGGAGCCAGGCGTGCTGGTCCGACAGCTTGGTCACGGTCAGCCCCGCAGCCGGGCGCACGGCACCGGTGGCCGCGTCGCGGACGAGCTTCGGCTCGGGCAGGTGCAGGTCGTAGGCGGCGTCCCGCTTGCCCGCGTCGACGAACGCCTGGCCCGGCTCGGGCCGTGAGACGACCCGCGCCCACAGGGTGAACGCCGCCTGGAGGCCGCCCTCGTCCGGCACCCGGTTGAAGGGGGTCAGCGTGCGGTAGTGGCCGTCGTCGTGCGAGACGTACGCGCCCGAGCGCAGCAGCTTCAGCACCGGCGCCGACAACGGCTGGCCGAACTCGCCGAAGACGGTGGCCACCGCGTCGAACCAGGCGCTGCCGCCCGCGCTGAGGACGATCTCCTCCAGCCCGGCGAAGTGGCCGGCGGCGTCCAGGGTGGCCGCGAGCGCGGCCAGCCGCCGCAGCCAGGCCGTCACCCGCTCCGGTGACGCCTGCGGCACCTCGCCCTCGTACCCGGCGACGCCGACCAGCCGCAGGGTGTCCGCCGCCGCGACGGCCTCGGCCACCTCCGTGCACGCGGCCTCCGTACGGGCCCCGGTGCGGGCGCCGTCCCCGGCGCCCAGCTCCACCACGACGTCCACCGGCCGGGTGGCACGCGCGGCGCGCAGGGCCGCGTCCATCAGCTCCACACCGCGCCGGGAGTCCGCGTAGCAGACGAAGCGGAACTGCGGGTCGGCCGCCAGCTCACCGGCCACCCAGGCCAGCGCGGCGGCGTCCACCAGTTCGTTCGCCAGGAAGACGCGCCGGACACCGAAGGCCCGGTACACCCGGGCCTGGGCCACCGTCGCCGCCGTGATGCCCCAGGCGCCGCGCTCGGTCTGCCGGGCGAACAGCTGCGGGGCCATGGAGGTCTTGCCGTGCGGGGCGAACGCCAGCCCGTGCCGGGCGGTGTAGGTCTCCAGGGCCGTGAGGTTGTGCTCCAGCGCCTCGGCCGACAGGGCCAGGACGGGAGTGGTGAAACCGCCGGTGAACAGGTCGCGGCGCTCGGCGGCGAGGGCGCCGACGCTCATCCCGGCGGCGTCCGGCGGCAGCCCCTTGAAGCGGTGGTCGACGGTGTCGCGGCGCAGGGCGTCCAGCGCGGCTGCGGCTGCGGCTGTGGGTGCCGGTGCCGGTGGGGTGTGCGGGTCGTGCGGCATGGCGGCTCCGTCTCCTGGGGTCCCACTCCTGGGCTCCATTGCGTTGCGTTCAGTGCAACACCCGTTGCGGCAATCGCTCAGGGCTGTCTAGCATCTCGCCGGAGCCACGGTCAACGAGGTCCCGGCTGCCCGACCCCCAGGAGCACCCCATCGTGACGAGCACCGGCGTGACCAGCACCGGCCCCGCGCCCGGCCGCAGCACCGCGCCCGGCACCGGCCGGGAGGCCGCGCCGCGCCCCGGCACCGTGGACGTCGTGTGCCTGGGGGAGTCGCTCGTGGCGTTCCGCCCGTCCCGGCCCGGCGCGCTCCGGGACGCCGCCGCGTTCGACCGGGGCATCGGGGGAGCCGAGTCCAACGTCGCCTGCACCCTCGCCCGCTGCGGCCACTCCGTCCGCTGGGTCAGCCGTGTCGGCACCGACCCCTTCGGCGACCACCTGCTCGGCGCCATCGCCGCCGCCGGGGTGGACACCGCCCACGTCACCCGGGACGGGGACCGGCCCACCGGCATCTACTTCCGCACCCACGGCGAGCGCGGCACCGACCTGGAGGTCGCCTACTACCGCGCGGGCTCCGCCGCCTCCGCCATGTCCCCGGACACCGTGGACCTGGCGGCCGCCGACTCCGGGCGCGTCCTGCACCTCACCGGCATCACCCCCGCGCTCTCGCCCGGCTGCCGGGACCTGCTCACGGCCCTCACCGCCCCCCGGGCCGGCAGGCCGCTGCTCTCCTTCGACCTCAACTACCGCCCGGGGCTGTGGCGCGGCCAGGACCGCTCCGCACTGCTCGCCCTCGCCCGCGCCTGCGACGTGGTGTTCGCCGGGGAGGACGAGGCGGCCGACGCCTGGGGCGTGACCGGCGGCCCGGCAGCCGTCCGCGCGGCCCTGCCGGAACCGGAGGTACTGGTCGTCAAACAGGGCGCGCGCGGCGCCACCGCCTTCACCCCCCAGGGCGCCGTGCACGCCCCCGCTCCGGCCGTGGACGTGGTCGCAGCCGTCGGCGCCGGGGACGCCTTCGCCGCGGGCTTCCTCTCCGCCACCCTGCGCGGGCTGCCCGCCCCGGCCCGGCTGCGCCACGGCCACCTGCTGGCCGCGGCCGTCCTCGCCGCGCCCGGCGACCTGGCACGGCCACCGGCCAGGGCACACGCCGACCGGCTCGTCGCGCTGCCCCCCGACGCCTGGGGCACACTGCGACTCGGCCCCCGCTGGACCACCGAAGAGGCGACCGCATGAGCCAGACCGTCGACCGAGCCCTCAGCATCCTGCCCCTGCTCGCGGAGGGCCCCGCCAACCTGGAACAGGTCGCCCAGCGGCTCGGCGTCCACAAGTCCACCGCGCTGCGCCTGCTGCGCACCCTGCACGAGCACGGCATCGTCTACCGCCAGCCCGACCAGCGCTACCGGCTCGGCGCCCGCCTGTTCGCCCTCGCCCAGCAGGCCGTGGAGAACCTGGACGTCCGCGAGGTCGCCCACCCCCACCTCGTCGAGCTGAACCGGGTCTGCGGCCACACCGTCCACCTCGCCGTCCACGAGGACGACGAGGTCACCTACATCGACAAGGTGGAGAGCCGCTACCCGGTGCGGATGTACTCGCGCATCGGCAAACCGGTGGCGATCACCGTCGCCGCCGTCGCCAAGCTGCTGCTGGCCGACCTGCCCGAGCCGGAACGCCGGGCACTGGCCGAACGCCTGGACTACCCGCGCTACACCGCCCGCTCCACCCCGGGCCCGGCCGCGTTCCTCGCCGAGCTGGCCACCGTGCGGGAGCAGGGCTGGGCCACCGACCTCGGCGGGCACGAGGAGTCCATCAACTGCGTGGCCGCGCCCGTGCGCGGCGCCGACGGACGCGCCGTCGCCGCCCTGTCGCTCTCGGCGCCCAACGTCGTCGTCACCCGCGAGCAGCTGCTCGACCTGCTGCCGCTGGTGCGCCGCACCGCCGCCGCCGTCAGCGCCGAGTACGCCGGGAAGCCGCTCGCCGCACCGCACCCCGCGTCCCCGCCCGGTCCCCTGCCCCCGCACCCCTCCGAACAAGGAACGACATGAGCGAGAAGCTGCCCAAGACGGCCGTCACCCCCGCCTCCCACACCACCCCGCCCGCGAAGTTCTCGCACGGGGTGCGGAAGGGCAACATCCTCCAGGTCGCCGGGCAGGTCGGCTTCCTGCCGGCCGAGCCGGGCCGGGCGCCCGAGCCCGCCGGGCCGACCCTGCGCGAGCAGACCCTCCAGACCCTCGCCAACGTCCACGCCGTGCTCGTGGAAGGCGGCGCGACCTGGGAGGACGTGGTGATGATCCGCGTCTACCTCACCGATACCGGCCACTTCGCCGAGTTCAACGAGCTGTACAACGCCTACTTCGCCGACCTGACCGAGGCGCCGTCGGCCCGCACGACGGTCTACGTCGGCCTCCCCGCCGGACTCCTCGTGGAGATCGACGCCCTGGCCGTCCTGGGCTGACCCCCGGCGCGCCCCGGGCTCCCCGCCACTCGCGCACCCGTCCCCCCGTTCACTGGTTCGGCCTAGTGCGCGGGGGCGGGGCGTAACCGGCGGGCGGCGCGCCAGTTCCCCGTACCGAGCAGTGATCCGCGGTACGGGAGGCAAACCATGAGGCGCTCCGCACGGAAGCGGCCGGGCACGTTCCGCTCCGGGGCCGCCGCCCTGCTCCTCAGCGCGGTGCTGCCGCTGGGCCTGGTCCCGGCCCCCGCGGCGGCGGCCCGGCCGCTCCCCGTCGCCCTGCCCGCGCCGGACGCGGCCCCCGGCCCCGCCGTCCCCGCCGATCAGCGGGGCCTGACGGGGACGGTGGCGCTCAGCAACTGCTCGGGTTCGCTGGTGCGCCTGCCGCGCTCCCGGCCCGGCGACCCCGCGCTCGTCCTCACCAACGGGCACTGCCTGGAGGGCGGCGCGCTGGAGCCCGGCGAGGTCGTCACCGCCCGGCCGGCGAACCGGGCGTTCACGCTGCTGGACAGGGACGGCACCGAGCTGGCCACCCTGCGCTCCGTCCGGCTGGTCTACGCCACCATCACCGGTACCGACGTCGCCGTGTACCGGCTGACCGCCAGCTACACCGCGATCGCGGCCCGGCACGGCGTCACCGCCCTCACCCTGGACCACCGCCGTCCCGCCGCCGGAACCCGCGTCACCGTCCCCTCGGGCTACTGGAAGCGCGTCTACCGCTGCGCCATCGACGGCTTCGTCCCCACACTGCGGGAAGGCCGCTGGACCATGACCGACTCACTCCGCTTCACCCCCGAGTGCGCCACCGTCGCGGGCACCTCCGGCGCGCCCGTCCTGGACCGGGCCACCGGGCACGTCGTCGGGATCAACAGCACCGGCAACGACGACGGCGGGCACTGCACGGTGCACAACCCCTGCGAGGTCGGCACGGACGGCACCGTCACCGTGCGCCGGGGCACCAACTACGGCCAGCAGACGTACGGACTCACGCGCTGCTTCCGGCCCGGTTCCCTCCTCGACCTGCGGGCGCCGGGCTGCGCGCTGCCGGGTGCCTGAACGCGCCGCGCTCTGGGGCGGAAGAAGTGCTCCGGTGCACACCGGGCGCCCCCGCCCTGCGCCCCCGCGGGGCCGGGCCAGCCCCGGTACGGTGCCAGTCTCCAACCCGGGGAGCACCATGCAGGTTCCGTCGCAAGGCGTCCCGCCGCCCGCCCCGAAGGCCGGCCGCCCCCGGCGCACCGCCCTGGTGGCCGCGTCCGTCGCCGGGGTGGTGGCCGCGGGCGCGGCCGCGGCGCTGTGGCTCACCCTGGACGGCGACGGGGACGGGGGCCGCGTCGTGGCCTCCGCCTCCCCGACGTCCGCGACCTCCGACGACGCCGCCCCGTCCGGTCCCGCCCCGGGACCGGACGAGCCGCCGTATGGTGTGACGCCCTCCCTCAGCGCATCCGCTCCGGCGACGGCGCCGGAGCCGGGGCTCGGTGACTACCCGGCGGGCTCGGCCTGGTTCGGGACGGACGACTTCACCTTCGTCGCACCCGCGACTTCGGGCAGCGGACGGACGGCGCGAGCACGTTCGTCGGCGTGCCGGACGAGAGCCTGCTCATCCAGGTGTTCCCGCTGGAGGAGGCGAGCCCGGCCGAGTCCATGGAGCTGGCCCGCGCCGAGGCCGGGCGCAGGCCCGGCTACCGGGAGACGGACACCGCGCTGGCGCCGCCGCTCCGGGGCGGCAGCGTGGTGCACGAATACGCCTACGAGACGGAGGACTCCGGCTCCCGCCTCGTCTACGACGAGCGCTTCACCGCCGCCGACGGCACACGGTACTGCGTCCTGACCCACGGTCCGCTCGACGACCCCGCCCTCGTCGCCCGGCACCACCGCGACGCCGTGCGCTCCTTCACCGTCAACTGACCGTTCTGCGACGGCTGCAGCCCCTTGTGGACACCGCGTCCGCACGGTGGAATGCGCCTCACGATTCACACCGGTCACCGGGGACGAGTGCGGAGGAGCCGTCATGACGGAGGCGAGCGACGGGGGACGGCTGCGGCCCGCGCCCGGTCCGGCCGGGGACGGCCCGGGCGCGGGGGAGGGCCGGGGCGCCGGGGAGGGCGCCGGCGGCGGAACGGGACAGGGCGCGGGGGAGGGCGCAGGACAGCGGGTGCGCTGGCGGTCGGTGGGCCCCGGGCTGGTCGTCGCGGCCACCGGGATCGGCGCGGGGGACCTGGTGGCCACGCTCGTCGCCGGCAGCCGGTTCGGCTACGGGCTGCTGTGGGCCGTCGTCGTCGGCTGCGTCATCCGCATCGCGTTCGCCGAGGGCACGGCGCGCTGGCACCTGGCGACCGGCCGCACGCTCTTCGACGGCTGGCGCTCCATCGGTACCTGGACCCTGTACTACTTCGGCTTCTACGCGGTGCTGTGGGGCTTCGTCTACGGCGCGACGGCCATGTCGGCGAGCGCCCTGCCGCTGGCCGCGCTGTTCCCCGGGGTCGCCGACCTGAAGGTGTGGGGCGTGGCGACGGCGCTGCTCGGCCTGGTGTTCGTGTGGTTCAACCGGTACGCCGTCGTGGAACGGGTGCTGACGGTGCTGGTCGGCACCATGTTCGTGGTGGTCGTGGTGCTCGCGGTGCGGGTCGCGCCCGACGCGGGGGCGGCGTTCACCGGGCTGGTGCCGCGCATCCCCCACGGTTCGCTCCTCTACACCCTCGGCCTGATCGGCGGCGTCGGCGGCACGATCACGATGGCCGCGTACGGCTACTGGGTCAACGCCAAGGGCTGGGACACCCCGGGCTGGATGCGGATGATGCGGCTGGACAACGCCGTCGCCTACGTCACCACCGGCGTCTTCACCATCGCCATGATCATCGTCGGGGCCGAGCTGCTGCACGCCACGCAGATCGTGCTGGAGGGCAGCGGCAGCCTGCTGGAGGTCGGGGACGAACTGGAGCGGCGGTTCGACGCGGTGACCGCGAAGCTGTTCCTCATCGGCTTCTTCGCCGCCTCGTTCTCGTCCCTCGTCGGCGTCTGGCACGGCGTGAGCCTGCTGTTCTCGGACTATGTCGCCCACCTGCGCGACGGCGGAGCCGGGGGCGGGAGCGGCCCCGCGGGCGCCCGTGCCGTCGCCTCGGGCGTCCGCGAACGCTCCCCCGCCTTCCGCGGCTACCTGCTGTGGCTGACGTTCCCGCCCATCGCGCTGCTCTTCCTGGACCGGCCCTTCGCCCTCGTCATCGCCTACGGGGCGCTGGGCGCCCTGTTCCTGCCGTTCCTCGCGGGCACGCTGCTGTGGCTGCTCAACCGGGAGCCGGTGCCCGCGCGGTGGCGCAGCGGACCGCTCAGCAACACCATGCTCGGGCTCGCCGCGGCGCTGTTCGTGTTCCTGTGCGTGGAGCAGATCCGCACGCTGCCCTGGTGAGACGGGCAGCGTGCGGACCGGTGGCACCTGGCCGGACGGTCAGGGCAGGTTGTGCACGTGCGGGCCGACGACCGAGGACCAGGCGTTGTTCGCCGTGGCGTCCCAGTTGGTGGACCACGTCATCGCGCCGCGCAGGTCCGGGTAGGTCCGCGAGGGCTTGAAGGAGCCGCAGCGGGTGCCGCGGGTCAGGCAGTCCAGGGCGGCGGTGACCACGCTGGGCGACACGTAGCCGCTGCCCGCGCCCCGGGTGGAGGCCGGAACGCCGAGCCCGACCTGGGAGGCGTCGAGGCCGCCTTCGAGCTGGATGCAGGCCAGCGCGGTGAGGAAGTCCACCGTGCCCTGGCTGTACACCTTGCCGTCACACCCCAGCATGGAACCGCTGTTGTAGTACTGGGTGTTGACGACGGTCAGGATGTCCTTGATGTTCAGCGCCAGCTTGAAGTACTCCGAGGACGTGTTCTGCATGTCCAGCGTCTGCGGCGCCATGGTGACGACCAGGCCGTCACCGGCCTTCGCGGACAGCGAGCGCAGCGCCTGCGTGAGGTAGGTGGAGTTGATGCCGTGTTCGAGGTCGATGTCGACACCGTCGAACCCGTACTCCTGCATCAGCGCCCAGGTGCTGTTGGCGAAACGGGTCGCGGAGGCGGAGTCGTTGACGATCACGTTGCCGATCTCACCGCCCACCGAGATGATCACCGACTTGCCCGCGGCCTGCTTCGCGGCGATGTCCGCCTTGAAGTCGGCCTCGGAGGCGTAGCCGACGGCCGGGTCCAGGTTGAAGACGATCTCGCCCTTGGTGGCCGTCGAGTCGGCGAAGGCGACGGCGATGATGTCGTACGCGTCCTGCACCTCGCGCAGCTTCTGCACCCGCGCGCCGTTGTCGAAGTTCTGCCAGTAGCCGGTGACCGCGTGCCGGGGCACGCCGTTGTCCGGCGTGCCGGGGCCGCCGTCGTCCCGGGGGCGGGTGGTGGCCGTGACCGGCGCCGAGCGGGGCGACTCGCCGCCGGAGTTCGCGGCGCTCACCCGGAACGCGTAGGCGGTGGAGGCGGCCAGGCCCGTCACCGTCGCGGAGGTGCCCGGTACGGACTGCACGCGCGTGCCGTCCTGGTAGACGTGGTAGGTGGTGGCGTCCGGCACGGCCGACCAGTTCAGCGTCACCGAGCCGGACGTGGTACCGCCCACCGCCAGGCCCGACGGGACCGCGGGCGTCTCCGGCTCCTCGGGCGGCTCGCCGGGGCCGGTCAGGGACAGGTCGTCGGCGGTGTAGCCGCTCTGCCCGTACCAGCCGTGCGTGTAGACGGTCACCGACGTGGTGGACGGTCCGGTGCGGAAGCGGGTGGTGAGCTGCTGCCAGCCGGAGCCGCCGGGCGTCCAGGTGGAGACGTCCGTGGTGCCGGTGCCCTGGGCACCGAGGTAGACGTAGGAGCCCTGCACCCAGGCGCTGAGCTGGTAGTCGGAACCGGGGCGCACGGTCACCGTCTGGGAGCAGCGTGCCTGGTCGCTGCCGGCCGGGGTGGCGGTGAGGGCGGCGGAACCGCTGCGGACCGGGCTGCTGACGGCACGGCCGCTGCCGCCCGAGCAGGTCCAGCCGGACAGTCCCGACTCGAAACCGGGGTTGGCGACGAGGTTGGGTTCCGCGGCGGTGGCGCTGCCCGCCGTGGCGATGCCGCCGACGGCCAGGGCGCCGGCGGTGAGCACTCCGGCGAGTGCGCCGCCCAGCAGCCGTCTGCTGCGGCTGCCGGTGGGGAAGGGGCGTTCCACGGTGTGCCTCCAGGCGTGGTGGGGTGGGGGAGACGCGCGGGGGGACGGCGGCCGCCGTGTCGTCGATGCCCGAAGAGTGGTCCAGACCAATGGGGTTGTCAAGACTTCTCGCAGCCGCGCGCGCTGATCACGTGGCCGCCCGCCCGCATCACGCGCCCGCAGCCGGGGAAGTGTTCTCTGACGTGTCACCCGCCGCTAGGCTGCCGTCACAAGAGGAGCACGCAAGGTGAGGAACGGTCGGCCCCGGCGGCCGGCTCCCGGCGGGCCGTACACCACGGGAACCACACGACGGGGAAAGCGACCGACGACGGGCAGGCAGATGTGACCACCGCGATAGCCGTCACCAGCCCCGAGCTGGTGCTCCCGCCACCGGACGGGCACACGCCGGACGCCGTCGTCCTGCCCGCGCCCGGCCGACCCCTCGGCGCGGTCCTCGCCGCCACCCGTGACCTGCTGGAGCGGTACGGCTACCTCGTCGCGCTCTACCCGGCCTCCGTACCCGCAGCCGTCAAGCAGCGCCTGCACACCGTGCGTTCGGTCCTGGAGTCCGACCGGATCGCCCTCGTCCAGACCGAGCTGCCCCCGCTCGGGCTCGCCGTCCTCGTCCGGCAGCTCAGGCAGCTCTCCGCCACCGACCTCAGCCCCGGCGTGCTCGCCTCCGCCGTGCGGCTGCTGGCGCACTACGTGCACGCGGGCGCCGTCCTGGGCTCCGTCGCCAGACTCGACCGCGTCCCCGTCCCGCTCACCTCACACGCCAGGTCCTGGATGCCCGGCAGCCAGTTCGCCGTCGTCGCCTCCCCCACGCCGCAGCTCGTGCGCGTGGGACCCGCCGCGACCCTGCGCGGCCCCGACTACCTCACCCAGCTGACCACCGCCGCGGGCCAGCTCACCTCCGGCTACGCCAGCACCACGCTCGCCGCGCAGTGGCAGGTCACCGGCGTCGAACAGACCGCGCTGCCCCCGGAGTCGGCCCGCTGGTGGGGCACCGGGAAACTCGTGGAGTTCGCCGCCGCCATCCCCGACCTCTCGGTGCTCTACCAGCTCGTCAGCTCCGTGCAGCGCGCCCCGTGCCACTGGTGCGGGCTGGAACTGATCGGCGACCGCTGCGCCTTCTGCGCCGCACCGCTGCGGGCCACCGCCCCCGCGGACGCCCCCACCTCACGCGCCACCCGCCGCGCCCCCGCCGCACACCGGCCCGCCCTCGACCCCCACGACGAGGACGACACCGGCACGGTCATCACCCACGGCACCGCCGCACCCGCCGCCGTCGTCCCCTACGGCGGCGCGACCGGCGCCCTGCCCGACGGCGCACCCGGGAGCGCGCCGCACGACGGTGACGACGGCCAGTGGCGCGGCGGGCACGGAACCTCACGCTACGGGCAGACATGACCGCCCCTCAGACGGCACCATGCCTAGGGGCACGCGTACGTCCGCCCCCGGGCGCGCACCGCAGCGCACCGGCCACCCCCTCCCGACGCCCCGACCAGAGGTAGCTCCCCGCAATGAACTCCCGCCAGCGCCGCGGCATCATCTGGATGCTGCTGTCCACCGTCGGTGCCCTCGCCGCCTTCGTCGGCGTGCTCTCGGTGCTCAACGACGTGGAGTCCAAGGTCGGGCCCGAGGTGACCGCCTACGAGGTGAAGGCCGGGATCGAGCCGTACCAGGCGCTGAGCCGCGACCAGTTCACCGAGGTCCGCATGCCCGAGCGCTGGCTGCCGCGGACGGCCGTCACCGACCTCGCCGCCATCGACGGGAAGATCGCCGTCAACCCGCTCCAGCAGGGCTCGCTGCTCCAGAACGACATGATCGCCGACCGCCCCGCCCTGGAGGCCGGCCAGCAGGAGATCGCCATCATGATCGACGCCGCCACCGGCGTCGCGGGCAAGATCACCCCCGGCGCGCGTGTCAACGTCTACGCCACCTTCCGCGGCGAGGGTGACACCCCCGACGTCTCCCAGGTCATCGTGCAGGCCGCCCGCGTCATCGACGTCGGACGGCTCACCAGCATCGAGTCCGACGGCGACACCGGGCGCGGCGGCCCCGGCGGCACGGGTGAAGCCGTCCCCATCACCTTCGCCCTCGACACCGCGGGCGCCCAGCGCATCGCCTACGCCGAGTCCTTCGCCACCCACGTACGGCTCGCCCTCGTCGCCCCCGGCGACGACGTCGACATCCCGCAGGACGAGCGCGACTACACGCTCTCCGAGGACAGGTGACACGCCCGATGGCCATCCGCATCCTCCCGGCCCTCGGCGACGCCGACCCCGGAAACGCCCTCCTCACCGTCCTCGCACGGCTGCCCGGCGCCGAACCGCTGCCGCCCGTCACCCACTCCACCGCCCTCCTGGACCTGCTGGCCGCGCTCGCCTCCGAATCCGTCACCCGGCTGCCCGAGGTCGTCCTCGTCCACGAACGCATCGGACCGCAGCCCGCCCTCGACGTCGTCCGGGAGACGGCGCTGCGCTTCCCGGCCGTCGGCACCGTCCTGCTCACCTCCGACGCCAGCCCCGCCGTCTACGCCGCCGCCATGGACAGCGGCGCCCGCGGCGTCCTCGCGCTGCCCGCCGGCCCGGAGGAACTGGCCGCCCGCATCCAGGCCGTCGCGCAGTGGTCCACCGGCGTACGCCGCCACCTGGGCACCGGCGGACCACCGCATCCGGCCGGACCCGGCGGGACGCTCGTCACGGTCACCGGAGCCAAGGGCGGGGTGGGCACCACACTCACCGCCGTGCAGATCGCGCTGGCCTCCCAGGCCGCCGGGCACGCCACCGCCCTCGTCGACCTGGACCTCCAGGCCGGGGACGTCGCCTCCTTCCTGGACGTCCAGTTCCGGCGCTCCGTCGCCGACCTCGCCGGCATCGCCGACCTCAGCCCCGGCGTCCTCAAGGACGCCGTGTTCGCCCACGAGAGCGGCCTCGCCCTGCTCCTGGCCCCCGCCGAGGGCGAGCGGGCCGAGGAGGTCACCGACCGCGCCGCCCGGCAGCTCGTCGCCGCGCTGCGGACCCGCTACGACACCGTCGTCATCGACTGCGGCACCCAGATGAACGCCGCCAACGCCGCCGCCGTCGAGAACGCCGACACCGCGCTGCTCGTCACCACCCCCGACGTCGTGGCCGTACGCGGCGTCAAACGGCAGGTACGGCTGTGGGAACGGCTCCAGGTGCGCAAGGCCGAGGACACCCTCACCGTCGTCAACCGGCACACCCGCGGCACCGAGATCCAGCCCCAGCTCATCGCCCAGATCACCGGCACACGCGTCGCCCGCGCCACCGTCCCGGCCGGATACCGCGAGCTCCAGCCCTGCCTGGACGCCTCCCGCATGCACGAACTCGACAGCCGCGGCGCCGTACGGCAGGCGCTGTGGGCGCTCGCCGGCGAGGCGGGCGCCGTGCGCACCGAGCGGCGCCCGGGGAAACCGGGCGCGAGCCTCGTCCCCCACGGCGGCGAACGGGCCGCCCTCACCCGCAGGCGCCGCCGCGGCGCAGGGGAGCGCTGAGCCGTGCACCGGCCGACACCCGGCCGGCGGGACGCCACCGGCGGCGGTCGCCGCGGGGACGCCGGGCAGGTCACCGTCGAGTTCCTCGGCATGGTGCCGCTGATCCTGCTCACCCTCGTGCTGCTGTGGCAGTTCGTGCTCGTCGGCTACACCTTCACCCTCGCCGGGAACGCCGCCGACGAGGCCGCCCGCGCCGGCGCCGTCGGCGACGACTGCGCGGCCGCCGCCAGCGCCGACCTGCCCGCCGCCTGGCGGTCCGGCGCCGCGGTGGGGTGCGGGGAGAGCGGCGGACTGGTGACGGCCACCGTCACCCTCACCGTCCCCGTCCTCTTCCCCGGCGCCGTCAGCTTCCCCTTCGACGTCACCGGGGACGCCGCCGCCGTATCGGAGGAGCCGCCGCAGTGACCCCACGCCCCCGCACCCCCCGGCCCCCCCGCACGGCCCCGGCCGCACGCCCCGCCCCGGCCGCCGCCCACGCCCCGTCAGCAACCGGCCGGGACCGCGGCCAGGCCGCCATCGAGTTCATCGGGTTCCTGCCGCTGCTGCTCCTGGTCGCCCTCGCCGCCGTGCAGCTCGGAATCGCCGCCTACACCGCCCAGCAGGCGGGCACCGCCGCCCGCACCGCCGCCCGCTACGTCTCCCAGGACGACACCCGCGCCGCCGACCCGGCCGGCCGGGCCGCGCTCAGCGACTGGCTGGCCGAACGCGCCGGCTTCACCGAGGCGCGGCCCCCCGGCGAGGTCACCGTCACCGCCACCGTGCCCATCCCCTCCGTCATCCCCGGCGTCGACTTCGGCAGCGTCGAGAAGTCCGCCACCATGCCCCGCGTCCGCGACGTCACCCGCCTCCCCTGAACGGTTGGAAGGAGCCGCATGAGCCTCAAAGCCCGCCTTACCGCCCCCGAGGCCACCGCCGACCGGCCCGAGGAGAGCCACCTCGTCGCCACCTTCCGCGCCAAACTGCTGGAGGAGATCGACCTCGCCGAGATGTCCTCGCTCGGCGCCGCCGAACGCCGCGCCCGCCTCGAACGCGTCCTCGGCCACATCATCAGCCGCGAAGGACCCGTCCTGTCCACCGCGGAACGCGCCATGCTCATCCGGCGCGTGGTCGACGAGGCCCTCGGCCTCGGCATCCTCGAACCGTTGCTGGAAGACGCCACGGTCACCGAGATCATGGTCAACGGCCCCGACCGGATCTACGTCGAACGGGCGGGCCGCGTCGAACGCCTCCCGCTGCGCTTCGCCTCCCACGACCAGCTCATGCAGACCATCGAACGCATCGTCTCCACCGTCAACCGGCGCGTGGACGAGTCCAACCCCATGGTCGACGCGCGGCTGCCGAGCGGGGAGCGGGTCAACGTCATCATCCCGCCGCTCGCCCTGACCGGCGCGACCCTGACCATCCGGCGCTTCCCCCGCTCCTACACGCTGCACGAGCTCGTCGGCCTGGGCACCCTCGACGAGCCGATGACCTACTTCCTCGCCGCACTCGTCCGCGCGAAGTTCAACGTCATCGTCTCGGGCGCCACCGGCTCGGGGAAGACGACCCTGCTCAACGCCCTCTCCGGACTCGTCCCCGACGGCGAGCGCATCATCACCGTCGAGGACGCCGCCGAACTCCAGCTCCAGCAGAGCCACGTCATCTCCCTGGAGTCCCGCCCGCCCAACGTCGAGGGCAAGGGCCAGATCACCATCCGCGACCTCGTCCGCAACTCCCTGCGCATGCGGCCCGACCGCATCATCGTCGGCGAGGTCCGCGGCGGCGAGACCCTCGACATGCTCCAGGCCATGTCCACTGGCCACGACGGCTCGCTCGCCACCGTCCACGCCAACAGCGCCGAGGACGCACTCATGCGGCTCCAGACCCTCGCGTCCATGTCGGAGGTCAAGATCCCCTTCGAGGCGCTGCGCGACCAGATCAACAGCGCCGTCGACGTCCTCGTCCAGCTCACCCGGCACCCCGACGGCTCCCGGCGCGTCACCGAGATCGCCATCCTCGACTCCCACGGCCGCGAGGAGTACCGCCTCGTCTCCGTCGCCCGCTTCCGCCCCCAGCCGCCGTCCGCCGACCACGTCGTACGCGGCCACTTCGACCACCACCCCGTACCGCGCCGCGTTGCCGAACGCCTCTACCTCACCGGCGAGGCCCTGCCCCAGGCGTTCGGCGTCGCCGACTCCGAACTCCAGCTCGCCACGCGGGCAGCACGCTGAGGACGCCGCCCATGACACTCGACCAGCTCGTCTGGCTCACCCTCGGCGCGACGCTGCTCGCGTGCGTGCTCGCCGTCGCCGGCCTGCGCTCCTACGCCACCGGGAGCGCCCAGCGGCGCGACCTCGTCGACCGGCTCAGCCAGACCGGGGCCGCCGCCCCCCACGGCCGCGGCCGCCGCTTCACCGCCCTGGACCGCCGGCTGCGCGCCACCGGCCCGGGCCGCCGCCTCGCCCGGCGCCTGGCCGCCACCGGACTCGACGTCACCCCCGGCGAGTTCACCGTCTACGTGTGCGCCCTCCTCGCCGGGCTGTGGATCACCGCCCAGACCCTGCTGGCCGCCTTCTTCGGACCACTCGCCGCCCTTCTCGGCCTGTGGGCCGCGGCCGCGTTCCTGCGCTGGCAGCGGCAGAAGCGGATCGACAAGTTCATCAACCAGCTCCCCGAACTCGCCCGCATCCTGGCCAACGGCACCCAGGCCGGGCTCGCCCTGCGCACCGCCATCACCATGGCGGCCGACGAGATGGACGCACCGGCGGGAGAGGAACTGGCGAAGGTCGCGCACGCCCTGGCCGTCGGCCACTCCATCGACGACGCCCTCGGCGAGCTGGCCCGCCGCCTGCCGTCCCGGGAACTGGTCGTCCTGGTGACGACGCTGGTCCTGTCCCACCGCGCGGGCGGCCAGGTCGTCGGCTCGCTGCGCAACCTCACCGAGACCCTGGAACAGCGCAAGGAGACCCGCCGCGAGGTCAAGACGCAACTGTCGCAGGTGATGATGACCGCCTACGCCGTCCCCCTCATCGGCCTCGCCGTCCTGCTCCTCATGGACCGCGCCGCCCCCGGCACCCTGGAACGCACCACCAGCTCCTTCCTCGGACAGGCCGCCGTCGTCATCGCCCTCGCCCTGTACGCGGCCGGGTTCTTCGTCATCCGCCGCATGTCCCGCATCGACGTCTGAGGCCGGAAGAACCGGAAGGAGACGCGCCCCATGACCCTGCTGCTCGCCGCCCTCGCCGCGCTGTGCTTCGCCGGCCTCGCCCACGGCGTCCGCCTCTACCGGGCCGATGTCAGGCTCCCCGCCGACCTCGCCGTGGCCCTGGAGGTCGGCGCCGCCCGCACCACGCCGGTCGGCTCCGCCGTCGACCGCCTCGGCATGCGCTGGGCACCGCTGGTGCTGCGGCTGATGGGCGAGAAGCGGGTGAACTCCGTCCGCCGCCGCATCGACCTCGCCGGCAACCCCGGCGGCCTCACCCTCGACCGCTACGCCGCCCGCCGCGCCGTCTACGGCTTCCTCGGCGCCTTCGGCGCCTTCGCCATGCTCACCCGCGGCCAGTGGCTCCTGGCCGCGCTCATGGTGGTCTTCGGCCTGTTCTGGGTCGAAGTCGGCATCGCCGCGTCCATCCGCGTCCGCCGCGACGAGATCGAACGCACCCTGCCCGACTTCCTGGACGTCCTCGCCGTCGTCGTCTCCGCCGGTCTCGCCTTCCGCCAGGCCCTCGACCGCGTCGCCGACCGCTACGAGGGCCCGTGGGCCGACGAACTGCGCATCACCCTGCGCCAGATGGACATGGGCGTCAGCCGCCGCCACGCCTTCGACGAACTGCGCCGCCGCAACGACAGCGAGCAGGTCGCCATGTTCGTCACGGCCCTCCAGCAGGGCGAGGACCTGGGCGCACCCATCGTGGACACCCTCATCGCCATCGCCGCGGACATGCGGCGCACCGACGCGCAGAACGCCCGCCGCCGCGCCGCCCGCGCCGTCCCCAAGGCGACGCTCGTCATCACGACGGTGATGGTCCCCGCCACCCTGCTCCTCCTCGTCGCGGGCCTGTTCCTGGGCACGGAGACGGAGTTCGGGCGGATCACCGGTGAGTAGGACACCGGTGGCCGGGCATCAATTCACACACAATTCCCCCGACCCCCTTCGCGTGCGCAACCCGTTGTGGCAGAGTCACTCTCTGGCACGACGTGTGCCCCGCGACCACGCCGACGGAGCAGCGAGGAGGCCGACCGCATGCCCCCAACCCGGTACCGCCGCCCCGCCTTCGCCCGCCTTCCCGCGACGGGCCGCCCGGGGGCCGCCCATGCGTAGCCGGCGCCCGCACACGGCAGCGGCCCACCCCGCCGCCCCCACCACACCGCCCGAGCCCGGAGAGGGAGAAGCCCATGCGCTCCGTCAAACCCCGCCTGAACGACGCCGGCCAGACGGCCATCGAATATCTCGGCATCCTCGCCGTCGTGGCCGCCATCATCGCCGTCCTCCTCACCACCGACTTCGGCTCGACCATCTCCGACGCGATTGCCGACCAGATCAGCAAGGTCACCGGCGGCTAGCAGGCATCCTCGGATCGTCTCTTCGAGACGGTGGGCAGACGTTCCCGATCTACATCACCGTGGTGGCGGGACTGTTGTTCCTCGCCCTCGCCTACTTCGCCGTGGGCCAGGCCACGGTCACGCGCAACGAGGCGCAGGGAGCGGCCGATGCGGCGGCGCTTGCGGCCGCCCATGACGCGAGAGCGCAACTGGGTACCGAACTCGTTTCCAGGCTGAGCGAGCCGGATACACCGGATATGTGGGACCTACTCGAAGGTCGGACGTATAACGAAGCTGCGGCGTGCGCGGAGGCTGAGCGTTTTGCAGCCATGAACCATGCCGACGCACGGTCCTGCACAGGCTCGTACGGAACTCGTCAAGCCTTCACCGTCGAGGTGAAGACGCGTCGTGCCGTCGGAAAGAGCGTGATCCCCGGTACGGAGACCCAGCACGCCGTTGCGATCGCCACGGCCGTCATCGAACCGCTTTGCACGGCAGCCAGCCCGGCACCGGGAAGTGATGACGGAGAAGGCGACGGAGATGGCGACGGGGCCGCTTCCATCGAGCTGGTATGCGAGGGAGAAGAGATGCTCGTGGACCCGGAAAGCATCGACTCGGTACCCGGGGTGGACTCTCTCTTCGCTGTTCGCTTGATCGACTGACGTAATCCATGACCGAAGGAAACCTCGATGAGCATCCGGCACCCCCAACGACGCAGTAAATGGGTGAGTAACGCTGCCATGGTGATCGGAACGGTGATCGCCCTGTCGGCCTGCGGAGCTGACGACCCTCCTGACGGCAGCCCCGAGTCGGAGAGGTCCGCGAGTACCGAAACGGTCGACGACGCCGCACCGGCGGAGGAAGTCGACACCGACACCGTGATCGGCAAGCTCACCGGTTCCGATGACATCGTGATCGAGATTCACTCGGCTGTGCGTGATTCCGGTGGCTTCGTCACGGTAGACGGGACACTGACCAACACCGGAGGCAAAACTTTCAACTACAACAGGTGGAGTTCCCCGGAAAACGCTTTGCGGTCCAAATCGTCCATCTCCGGGGCGACGCTCATCGACCCGGTGGGTAAAAAGCGGTACATGATCCTGCGGGACACCGACGGTGAATGTCTATGCAGCACCGGCCTCACCAACATCAAGTCCGGCGAGAGCCGCTCCATTTACGCACAGTTCCCCGCACCTCCCGCCAGTGTCAACGAGGTGGAGCTTCACCTGCCCTCCATGTCGCCGGCCACGATCTCGCTCACCGAGGGGTGAGGGGCGTGGGGATGAGGGGTGGTTCCGGGGGGGCCGTGGGGGTGGCGACGCTGACGGCCGTCGCGCTGACGCTCGCCCTCGCTCCGCCCGCCGCCGCCGAGGACCCGCCGGGCGTACCGGTGAGCGACGAGGCACCGGTGGAGCTCGACGGGAAGTCGCCGCAGTTGCGCATGCGTGACGGCGCCACACTCGACGCGCCCCGGGTCATCGACATCGTTCAGGTGGTCGAGGACGAGGCGGGTGAGGAACGGCGTGAGGACTCCAACGCCAAGACGAAGTTCACTCTTCAGGCTGAAGTTCTCTTCGGCCGGGACAGTGCCGAGCTGAACAGCCAGGCCAACGCCCGCATCGCGGAGATCGCCCAGGAGATCGACGAGCAGGGCTCCACGGAGGTGAACGTCTACGGCTTCACCGACGACCTCGGTTCCTACGAACACGGCGTCACCCTGTCCCAGGAGCGGGCCGAGGCCGTGCACGCGCAGATGACGAAGAGCCTGGACGACTCCGGCATCACCTTCAACATCCGCGGATACAGCGAGGACTACCCCGTCGCCTCCAACGCGACGGAGGACGGCCGGAAGAAGAACCGGCGGGTGGAGGTCTCCTTTCCCCGCATGAATGAGTAAGCACTCCGTAGTACCCTGGTCACACTGAGCCGGTCCGCACACCTCTCCCCCGTGACGGACCGGCTCAGGTTCTTTTCCCGCGCCGGAAACCGTCCCCGCGCCGGAATCGCGCACCGCCCTCCCGTGGTCACCGGTTCTTTCCCCGGCGCCGCGGCGCGGCCAGCGCGGCGAGTGCCAGGGCCGTCTCCCTGGAGCCGAGGTGCAGGCCCGCCCGGTCTCCCGGTGCGGAGTGCTCGTCCATGACGATGCCGGCCAGCTCCTCGGAGAACACGTCGACCAGGGACAGTTCCGGGCACAGGTGCCGGATGGACCCCTCGATGTTGGCGAACGACTTGCCGAGGTTGGCCACCATCGGGCTGGTGCGGATGCCCCGGCGCGTCGAGTGCTGGAGGACGGTGGTGAGCGTGACGCCGAATCCCAGTTCCTCCAGGGACGCGGTGGCGACCTGGGGGACCAGCGCGGCCATGTCGTCGGCCATGACGTCACGGACGCCCGGGCGCTGGATCCTGACCGCCACGGGCAGCCCGTCCGGGAGGACGCCGCGGTAGACCTGGGCGAGGGACGCGGTACCGAGGGGCCCGGCCGTGTCGATCTCCTGGAAGCCGTCCGCCAGCCGGGGCCCAGCTCTGCGCCAGCACCGGTTCGAAGGCGGCGATCTCCGTCCGCAGGCGCCTGATCTCCGCTCTTCCGGCGTGGAACCCCGCCCGGGTTCCTGCCCGCGGTCCGGCGGGCGTTCCCTCGGGCGTTCTCCCGGCCGGTCGTGCGGGCACTCGCGGGGAGGGTGCCACTCGCGCGGACGGCGCCAGTCCCCTGTCCCTGTCCCTGTCGTCCCAGTCGTCGTCACCGTCCAGCGCGTCGCTGAGACCGCGGAGGACGTCGCACTCGACGTCCTCCGCGCTGTCGAGGACGTCGTCCACGAACTCCTCGGTGGCATCGGCGATGTCCTTCACGTACCTGCTGACGCTGCTGCGTTGCCTGTTCCTCCGTGGGGGCGGCGTCGTGGCATCGGTGCACCTTCCTCTTGGTCCAGTGGCGCCACCTCATACGTTGACCTCGCGGTGCACGCCCATGCCGTCCCCGTCCCGCCCTGGTGTGAACGTGTCGCGCGGTGCCCCGCGCACCGGGGCGGGAGGCGTCACGCCGTTCGCCGTGCGGCTGTGTCCGCCCGGTGCAGCAGGGCGCGGACGGTCCGGTGGGACGTGTGGCCCCGCAGACCGCCCCGCAGTTCGCCCAGCGCCCGGTCGGCGCGGCCGGATTGCAGGTGGGGGAACTCGTCGAGGACCGGTGCCAGGCGGCACACGCCTCCTCCAGCCGGCCACCGGCCAGCAGCAGGCGGGCGATCTCCGCGTGGGTGGGCGCGCGGGGAAGGTGTGCGTCGCAGGAGGGGTGTTCGAGCGAGCGGCGCAGGGCGGACAGCGCGGCCGTGCGCTTCCCCAGCGCCGCGAGCGTCCAGCCCTTACGGCAGGCGAGAGAGGAGGGCAGGCAGACCCAGGGCAGGCAGGGCACACTCGTGTCCGGCACGGCGGCCCTCCTCCTCCGCGCCGGTGAGGGCGGCTGCGGCGCCGTGGTGGTCGCCCGACGCGGCCCGCGCCAGCGCGAGCTGGGACAGCAGGAGGGCCCGGACGCCCGGCGGGGCGTCCGCCGGCGCGGTGCGCAGCGCCGTCCCGGACAGCCGCACGGCCGTCTCGTGGGGTCCGAGGCCGAGCGCGTGGCTGCTCGTGCCGCGCAGTACCGCCGCGTAGGACGTGCGGTCACCGGCTTCGACGGCGAGGTGCAGAGCGGCGCGGTGGTACTGCTGTGCGGCGCCGTTGCGGACATCGTCCACGTACATGCGGGCCAGTACGTGCGCGAGCCGGGCGGCCTCAGCCAGCAGCCGGCGGTGCGCGGGTCCGGCCGCCGCGCGTACAGCCGGGGGGTGACGTCGTCGTTGAGGTAGGCGATCAGCGCGGTCCGGGCGTGGCGGCCGCCGAAGTCGCCGGCGTGGGCGAAGAAGCGCACCGCCGACCGCAGGCCCTCGACGTCCTGTGCGTCCTCGCCCGCCGCGCCCCCCGGCGGCGGTGTCCGTATCGCCCATGCCGAGGTCCGCGAGGGTCACGGGGCGGTGCAGTCTGCGGGCGGACGCCTCCGTGAGCGGCCCGCGGGTGTGCGGCCGCGGCACCGAGCCCGTCAGCCAGCGGGCCACCGAGGTGCGGTCGTAGGTCAGCGGGACGCCGTTCTCGGAGCCGAGGGCGTTGACCGCCCGTGCCAGGGCCTCGTACGTCCAGTCCGCGGCCGTGAGCAGCTCCCTCAGCGACTGGTTCTCCGGACGGCGGCTGGTCGTGCCCGGCTCTTGGACCACGGGACTGCTGACCTCCGAAACGGCGCGGTGCCTCCGCCCGCGCGCCGGTCCGCCGGACTCCTCCGGCGCATGATCACTTTCTGTGACGAAGAGTGCCCGTCCGGGTGATGAGGGATTCCTCCGCTCACCCCTTCGGGGTAATCAGTCGCATGAGTCACCCGGTGATCTGCGCCCAGCGGCGTGCGCGACCCCCGCGACCCCCGCGGCCGGGCGGACGCCGTGCGCGCCCGCCCGGCCGCGGGGCGCGTGCGTCAGCCGGCCAGCCGGTCCCGTCCGCTGAGGGCCGGGGGCCAGACGACGAGGGCGCCTTCGGGGCCCTCGCTGTCGTCGAGTGTGACGAGCTGTCCGGGGAAGGCCCGCTTCAGCGGGAAGGTGTCGGCCTCGGTGAAGGTGCCGCGCAGGACGAGCGCCTGCCCGATCGCGTACACGGACCGTGTTCCGGGAGGCATCGGCCAGTCCTGTTCCAGGAGCCGGGGCCGGTCCCCGCCCTCGCCCCCGCGGGGCGGCCCGTCCCTCAGGTAGGCGGCGAAGCGGCTGGCCGCCTCCCGGGCGTGCTCCAGCCCCGCCGCGTCGCCGCGTGCGCGGTCGTCGAACGTGTCCACGGTCCCCACCCCTGTCGAGCGTTGCGGCACGGGCGTCGCCGACCGTGCCTGCCTCGATGAGATACGAAGCTAGAAGATTTGCTCACGCGACATCAAGATGTTTCGCAGATCTGCTTTGAGTCACACTGGCGAGAACAGTGCCCGGCATCCGATGACTTTGCTCTGCGAATATGCCGCAAACCCCGGGTGGAGTGCGGAGCGGGAGGGTGCGCACGGAGGTGCGGGGAGGGAACGGCGCCGTGCCGCGTCCGCCGTGTTCGCGTGGCCCGCGCGTGGGCACCCGCCAGACACGCGAACGGGCGGCACCGAGAAGGAGACAGCATGGATCAGCAGCGCACCGCCGTGGTGACCGGAGCGGATTCGGGCATCGGCCGCGCCACCGCCGTACGGCTGGCGGAGATGGGCATGGACGTGGGCATCACCTGGAACAGCGACCAGGAGGGCGCCGAGGAGACGGCGGGGGAGGTGCGCGCGCTCGGGCGCCGCGCCGAGATCGAGCACATGGACCTCTCCCTGCTGCCCGAGGCCGCCGCCGCCATCGACGCGCTCGGCGACCGGCTCGGACGGCTGGACGCGCTCGTCAACAACGCCGGGACGGGCACCTCCACCCCCTTCCTCGACCTGCACCACGAAGCGGTGCGCACGGTCATCGACATCGACCTCATCGGTCCCTTCCTGTGCTCCCAGCGCGCCGCCCGCCGCATGATCGCGCAGGGGGACGGCGGCCGGATCGTCAACGTCACCAGCGTCCACGAGCACCAGCCGCGCGTGGGTGCCGCGCCCTACTGCGCGGCCAAGGGCGGGCTCGGGCTGCTCACGCAGGTGATGGCGCTGGAACTGGCCGAGCACGGGATCAACGTCAACGCCGTGGCCCCCGGTGAGATCGCCACACCGATGACCGGCAACGAGGGCGCCGACGTCACCGAGCACCGCCGGCCCGGCGTGCCGCTGGGCAGGCCCGGGGACGCCCGAGAGGTGGCCGCGGTCGTCGCCTTCCTCGTCGGCCCGGACGGCAGCTACGTCACCGGGGCGTCCTGGCCGGTGGACGGCGGCATGCTCCGCATGGGCCCGCAGGCCGGGTCCCACCTGGAGAGCGACTCCTGGCGCCGCCCGTGACCCGCCCCGGCGCCCCGGCCGCCGCCGGGACGCTCCCCGGCGCCGCGGCGGCGCCGGGGAGTGACCGGGCGACGACCGGGCACCCGTAGCGGGAGCACCGGGGCCGGCAGCGGGCCCCGGACGCCGAGGAACAGGAGGTTCCCGTGGCAGCGCAGCGCACGTCCGCCCGGGACGGGGCGGCCCCGTCCGGAGGCCAGGTCCCGCCCCCCACCGAACCCGACCCCGTACCGCCGTCGCCGACCCCGGCACCGCCCGGCGGGCCCGAACCCGGTCCCGCGCCGGGACCCGTGCCCGGCCCCGCGCCGGAACCGCCGCGGCCCGCCCCGCCGACGCCCACGCCGCCCTCGCCCGGCCCGGCCCCCGTGCCGCCCACGCCCGGGCCCGACCCGCAGCCCTCCCCGGCCTGACGCGCGGCACACCGGCCCCCGGGTGTCCGCCCGGGGGCCGCTCGACACGGAGTCGGGCGGCGGCCAAGATGGTGATCACCGAAGACCGCACACAGGGTGAAGGGGAACCACGATGGCCACCACGCGCACCGCGAAGACGCACTGGGAAGGCAACCTGCTGGAGGGCAAGGGGTCGGTGGAGCTGGCCTCCTCCGGCGTGGGCACCTACGACGTGAGCTGGCCCTCCCGCGCCGAGCAGCCCGGCGGCCGGACGAGCCCCGAGGAGCTCATCGCGGCCGCCCACTCCTCCTGCTACTCCATGGCCTTCTCGCACGGCCTGGCGGGCAAGGGGTACACGGTGGAGAGCGTCGACACGCAGGCCGACGTCACGTTCCAGCCCGGCGAGGGCATCACCGGCATCGTGCTGAACGTGCGGGCCAGCGTGCCGGGCCTGTCCGAGGAGGACTTCCAGGCGGCCGCCGAGGACGCCAAGAAGAACTGCCCGGTCAGCCAGGCGCTCGCCGGTGTCAAGGACATCACGCTCAACGCCGAACTGGTCTGACCCGTCCGGCCCCGCGGCCCGGCCCGGCACCCGCCGGGCCGGGCCGCTCCCGTCGCCCGGGTCCTCGCCCGCCGCCCCCGAACCCTTCGCCGGGCTCCGGCCGCGCCCACCGCTCAGTCATCGGCCGGTTCCACGGCCACCCGCACGCCGCGCCGCAGCCCCCACCCGGCCATCGTCCCGGCGGCCGACTCCACCACGTGCCGCGCCCGCGGGCGGGGCAGCCCGAGCCGTCCCGGCTGCATGGTGCGCACGGCCAGCACCCGCAGGTCGCGGGAGAGGTAGGCGACGTCGAGGGGGAAGCGCATGCGGAACGTGTGGACGCCGCCGGCCGGGGTGAGCAGCAGGGCGCCCACCACGGTGTCGCGGCCCAGCAGGCCGCGGCTGCGGGCACGGAAGGTGGCGGCGATCTCCAGCGGGACGGCCGTCGCGCCGACGCGCAGGACGGCCGGGCCCTCGGGCCAGCGCGGGCGGTGCGGGAAGGGACTCACACCGGCGCAACCTACCCGCGTCGCCGCGTCCGTAGGCTCGGGGCGTGGCTGAACTCCTCGTCGTCGCGGCGGCCGCGGCCTACGGCGCCGCCGCCGGGCCGCTCACCGCCCGGCCCGCCTTCCGGCTGTCCGTCCCCGAGGACGCGCCCCGCGCGGACCGGTGCCCCGGCGGCCACCCGCTGCCGGGGTGGCTCGGGCCGGGTCGGTGCCGGCCGTGCGGGGGGACGGCGTACGGCCCCTCCGGCCGGCTCCTCGCGTTGCTCACCGCGGCGGTGTGCGCCGGTCTGGCGGCCGGTGCGGGGCCGCGCCCCGAGCTGGTGGTGTGGCTGCTGCTGACCCCCGCCCTGGTGCTGCTCGCCGCCGTGGACCGGTCCGTGCACCGGCTGCCGGACGCCGTCACGCTGCCGCTCGCCGCCGCGGCGCCCGCCCTGCTCGGGCTCGCCGCCCTGCTCCCGGAGGCGGCCGGGAGCTGGCCGGGCGCCCTGCTGGGCGGCGCGGTCCTGGGCGTTGCCTACTTTGTGCTGTTTCTCATCAACCCGCGCGGTATGGGCTTCGGTGACGTGAAGCTCGCGGTCACCTGTGGGACGGCCCTCGGCTGGTACGGCTGGGGGGTGGTGCTGTGGGGCACGTTCGCGGCGTTCGTGCTGGCCGCGGCGTACGGGTGGGGCCTCGTCCTGCTCGGCCGGGCCCGCCGCACGTCCGCCCTGCCGTTCGGCCCGTTCATGGTGTTCGGCACGCTGGCGGCGCTCACCGCCGGGGGACTGGCGGTGTGATTCCGGCCGGGTCTGCGCGGAGCACGCCCGGGGAGGGGCTATGGTGGAATCCCCCCTCGGGCCGGTCCGTATCCCCCCCCACGGACCGGCCCGCTTTCCGTTGCGGGCCCGCTCCAGGGCCGGTGGGGGCCGCCCGGTCCGCGCGGACACCCGGCGTGGCCAACCCGGCGGCGGCTCAGCTCTCGCTGCTGCGGGCCCACAGGTTCACACCCGGCGCCGAGACCGCGTGCGTGTCGATCTCCGCCAGCTCCTCCGCCGTCAGCGCGGGCGCGTCCAGCGCGGCGACATTGGCCTCCAGCTGCGCCACGCTGCTCGCCCCGATCAGCGCCGACGTCATCCGCTCGTCCCGCAGTACCCAGGCCAGCGCGAGCTGGGCCAGGCTCTGCCCGCGCCGCGCGGCCAGCGCGTCGAGGGCGCGCAGCCGCCGCACCACGTCCTCCGTCAGCAGGCCCGGGTCCAGTGAGGTGCCGCGGCTGGCCCGGGAGCCCTCGGGCACGCCGTTCAGGTACGTGTCGGTCAGCAGGCCCTGGGCGAGCGGGGCAAGGCGACGCATCCCATGCCCGCGTCCTTGAGGGTGCCCAGCAGCCCGTCCTCCTCCGCCCACCGGTTGATCATGGAGTAGGACGGCTGGTGGACCAGCGGTCGCACCCCCATGCCGCGCAGCAGCGCCACCGCCTCCCGGGTCCGCGCCGAGTTGTACGAGGACAGCCCCGCGTACCGGGCCTTGCCCTGCTGCACCGCGGTGGCCAGGGCACCCATCGTCTCCTCCAGCGGGGTGTGGGGATCGAAGCGGTGCGAGCAGAGGATGTCGACGTGGTCCAGGCCCGTCCGGCGCAGCGAGGCGTCCAGGGACGACAGGAGGTACTTGCGCGAGCCCCACTCCCCGTACGGCCCGGGGTGCATGAGGTAGCCGGCCTTGGTGGAGATGACGAGTTCGTCGCGGTGCCCGGAAGTCCCGGGCGAAGACCGTGCCGAAGTTCCGCTCGGCCGAGCCGGGCGGCGGGCCGTAGTCGTTGGCCAGGTCGAAGTGCGTGACGCCCAGGTCGAAGGCGCGGCGCAGGATGGCGCGCTGGGTCTCCGGGCAGCGGTCGTCGCCGAAGTTGTGCCACAGCCCCAGGGAGACGGCGGGCAGCCTGAGCCCGCTGCGGCCGCTGCGGCGGTACTCCATGGTGGTGTAGCGGGTGTCCGCCGCGCGGTGGTGCGGGGTGCCGGAGGTGCTCGTCATGCCCCGTGCCTGTCACGCGGCCCGCCCGGCGTTCCGGGTGCGCGGCCCCGGTGTGCGTCGGTGGGCGCCCGGTGCGCGGACCCCGCCCGTCCCGTACCGCCTCGCCCCGCGCGACGCGCCGTTATCACCGACCTGTGACACGTCCGGGTGAGTCGCGGTGCCGAACTGGCAGTAGGCTTCCCGTGGCTTGGGACGGCGGCAGTCGAAGGGGCGGACGGCACAGATGAAGGAGAAGCTGCGCAACCTGGTGGTTCGCCTCTACTCCCGCCGGGTGGAGGGCCACCTGGACCACGCGCAGGTCCCCAAGCACATCGGCGTGATCCTGGACGGGAACCGCCGCTGGGCGAAGGCGTCCGGCGGTACCACGGTGGAGGGCCACCGGGCGGGCGCGGAGAAGATCAGCGAGATGCTGGGCTGGTGCGCCGAGACGGACGTCGAGGTGGTCACCCTGTGGATGCTGTCCACGGACAACCTCGACCGGCCCGCCGAGGAGCTGGAGCCGCTGCTGGGCATCATCGAGGACACCGTGCGCCGCCTGGCGGCGGACGGGCGCTGGCGGGTCCACCACGTCGGCACCCTCGACCTGCTGCCCGGCCACACCCAGCGGGTGCTGAAGGAGGCCGAGGCGCTGGCCGGGGACCGCGACGGGATACTCGTCAACGTCGCCGTCGGCTACGGAGGCCGCCAGGAGATCACCGACGCCGTGCGGTCGCTGCTCACCGAACGCGCCGGACGCGGCCAGACGCTGTCCGACCTGGCCGACACCCTCACCATCGACGACATCGCCGAGCACCTCTACACGCGTGGACAGCCCGACCCCGACCTCGTCATCCGCACCAGTGGCGAGCAGCGGCTCTCCGGCTTCATGCTGTGGCAGAGCGCGCACTCCGAGTACCACTTCTGCGACGTGTTCTGGCCCGCCTTCCGCAAGGTGGACTTCCTGCGGGCCCTGCGCGACTACGCGGCCCGGCACCGCCGTTACGGCGGCTGACGCCGCGCGCCTCCCGCTCACCCGGCCCGCCGTTCACCGCGAGATGCCGGAATGTTCGCCTCCCTGACGGCATATGCCAAGGCATGCGGCGCGGCGTAGGTGGGAATATCCCTGGCAGGCTGACGCCCGATCACCGGGCGCCGGCCTCGGGAGGCCCCTTGCGAACCACGGACGACGCACCCGCGGTGCGGAGGACGGGGAGGGCCGGTGCCCGGCCCGCGCGCAGCGGCCGGCCCGGTCCGTTCCGCAGCGGCGCGCACGCCGCGCACGCCGCGCACCATCCTCGGCCGAGGGGGTTCGTCCTTCCGTGGTGACCAGCAAGAAGCGCCGCGACAACGACCGGCGCACCTATGTGATCGACACCAGCGTCCTGCTCGCCGACCCGGCGGCCATGGCCCGTTTCGACGAGCACGAGGTCGTGCTCCCCGTGGTGGTGGTCACGGAGCTCGAAGCCAAGCGACACCACCCCGAGCTGGGCTACTTCGCCCGGCAGGCCCTGCGGCGGCTGGACGAGTACCGCGTCCGCTTCGGCCGTCTGGACGCCCCCATCCCCATCGGCGCACTCGGCGGCACCCTGCGGGTGGAGCTGAACCACTCCGACCCCGGCATCCTGCCGGCCGGCTTCCGGCTGGGGGACAACGACTCGCGCATCCTCGCCGTGGCCCGCAACCTCCAGGCCGAGGGGTACGACGTCACCGTCGTCTCCAAGGACCTGCCGCTGCGCATCAAGGCATCGTCGGTCGGGCTGCTCGCCGAGGAGTACCGCGCGGAGCTGGCCGTCACCGACTCCGGGTGGACGGGCATGAGCGAGCTGACGCTGCCCGGTGACGCGATCGACGAACTGTTCGCGGCCGACGGCGCGGACACGGTCACCGTGCCCCAGGCGGCGGAACTGCCGGTCCACACCGGGCTGGTGCTCCAGTCGGAGAAGGGCCGCGCGCTCGGCCGGGTGACACCCGACGGGCAGGTCAGGCTGGTGCGCGGCGACCGCGAGGCGTTCGGCATCCACGGCCGCTCGGCCGAGCAGCGGATCGCGCTCGACCTCCTGCTCGACCCGGACGTCGGCATCGTCTCCCTCGGCGGCCGGGCGGGCACGGGCAAGTCGGCACTGGCGCTGTGCGCGGGGCTCGAAGCGGTCATGGAGAGACGGCAGCACCGCAAGGTCATGGTCTTCAGGCCGCTGTACGCGGTCGGCGGCCAGGATCTCGGCTACCTGCCGGGCACGGCCGACGAGAAGATGAACCCGTGGGCGCAGGCCGTCTTCGACACGCTGTCGGCGGTCACCTCGCGGGAGGTCATCGAGGAGGTCGTGGCGCGCGGCATGCTGGAGGTCCTGCCGCTCACGCACATCCGCGGCCGTTCGCTGCACGACGCGTTCGTCATCGTGGACGAGGCGCAGTCCCTGGAGCGCAACGTGCTGCTCACGGTGCTCTCCCGGATCGGTCAGGACTCCCGCGTCGTGCTCACCCACGACGTCGCCCAGCGGGACAACCTGCGGGTGGGCCGGTACGACGGCGTGGCGGCGGTGGTGGAGCGGCTCAAGGGCCACCCGCTGTTCGCGCACGTCACCCTCTCCCGCTCCGAACGCTCGCCGATCGCCGCGCTGGTGACCGAGATGCTGGAAGAAGGGCGCCTCTGACCCCGGGCCACTCGGGCCGAGCCGGTGCCCGCGGCGGAACCCCGCCGCGGGCACCGGCTTTTCCGGCGTCGCCCGCCCCGGCCGGGACGAAGGGGGGAAATACCGCTGAACCGGGCACGCGTCACCGGCGAGGCGCAGGAGCCTACTCACGGCCCGGCCGGTTACGCTCGCGTTTCGGCAATTCCCCGGAAGGGAACGGCGTGTGAGCTTTCACACGCCACGCAGAATTGCCAGGGTGCCCGCCCGTCCGGCAGGGTGTGGAACTTGTCAGGCCCCGCATACGGCGCAGGGGCACCCCCAGGGGTGCAGCACCACACAACTCAACAGCCAACTCAGCCGTATGCCGCCCGAGAAGCACCACGCGGGTTCCGCTTGGGACCCAGCCGGGCCCGTACCTCCTGTGGCCATGTACACGCATGTACGACGGAGGGCAGTGCCAGGGGCACGATTGCGCCCGCGGGGTCACCACAGCGGGCAACTGTGGAAGGAAACTGTGTGACTGCTCGGATTTCGGTCCGGGGATTCGCCGTGGCGTCCGCCACCGCGGTCACCACCGTCGGAGCTGTCGTCGGTGTGGCCTCCGGGAGCCAGCAGGACGCGGCGGAGCCCGTCGAGTTCGTCGCCTCCGACGCGACGCTGCTCGCCGACATTCCGGTGGACGGCAACACCCAGGTGCAGACCGCCTCCCTCACGCAGCAGGCCGACCGCCAGTCGGACGCCGCCAACGACGCCGTCAAGAAGCAGGCCGAGGAGAGCGCCCGGAAGCAGGCCGCCAAGGACGCCGAGGCCCGGAAGCAGGCCGAGGAGGAGCGCAAGCGCAAGGAGGCCGAGGAGGCCGCCAAGAAGCGCGAGGAAGAGCGCCAGGCCGCGGCCAGCCGCAGCGCCGAGCGGTCGGCGTCCGCGTCCTTCCCGCAGCAGTCCTCCTACAGCGTCGCCGAGGTGCAGGCGATGGCCCAGCAGATCGTGGGCGGCGGCCAGTACCAGTGCTTCTCCAACATCGTGGAGCGGGAGAGCACCTGGAACTACCAGGCCACCAACCCCTCCTCCGGGGCCTACGGCCTCGTCCAGGCGCTGCCGGCCTCGAAGATGTCCTCGGTCGGCGCCGACTGGCGCACCAACCCGGCCACGCAGATCAAGTGGGGCCTGAAGTACATGAACGAGCGGTACGGCAGCCCCTGCGGCGCCTGGGAGTGGTGGCAGGTCAACCACTGGTACTGAGTCCGCGCCGCGCGCTCGCCACACCAGGTGCGACGCCCCTGTTCCCGCCGGCCGGGACCGGGGGCGTCGCGCGTTGCGCCGAAGGCAACCCCGCGGGCCGGTAACGTCGTCCCTCGGTGGGACAGGACCGGTTTCGAGCGGGGGCGAAGGACAACACCATGTCAGGACTTGACCGGCTGACGTCGGGGGCCGGGCGTCTGCTGTCGCGGATGGCCGACTTCCGCCAGCGGGCGGAGGAACAGCGCGAGCGACGCGACCACGAGCGCGGCCTGCCGACGGAGGAGGAGAGGGCCCAGCCGGTGCCGCCTGCGGCGCCCTCCCCCTCCGAACAGCCGCCGGCGCCCGCCACCGTCATCCCGTGGGGGCTGCGGGTGGCGTCGGAGGCCGGGTGGCGGCTGCTCGTCCTCGCGGGGGTCGTGTGGGTGCTGATCCAGGTGATCGGCGCCATCAGCCTGCTCATCATCGCCTTCTCGGCGGGCCTGCTCATCACCGCGCTGCTCCAGCCCACCGTGGCCCGGCTGCGGCGCTGGGGGCTCGGGCGGGGCCTGGCCACGGCCGCCACCTTCATCAGCGGCTTCGCGGTGATGGGCCTCATCGGCTGGTTCGTGGTCTGGCAGGTCATCGAGAACCAGGAGGACCTGACCCGCCAGGTGCAGGACGGCATCGACGAGCTGCGGAACTGGATACTGAACAGCCCCTTCCAGGTCACCGAGGACCAGCTCAACGACTCCGTCGACACCATCAACCAGTGGATCGGGGAGCACAGCCAGGAGCTCACGAGCGCGGGACTCCAGGGCGCCTCCTACATCGTCACCTTCTTCACCGGCGCGGCCCTCACCGCGTTCGTCTGCCTCTTCCTGCTCTACGACGGCCGCCGCATCTGGCAGTGGTTCCTGAAGTTCGTGCCGCTCGCCGCGCGCGAGGGCGTGGCCGGCGCGGGCCCGCGGGCGTGGGTCACGCTCACCGGCTACGTGCGCGGCACGGTGATAGTGGCCTTCATCGACGCCATCGGCATCGGGCTGGGCATCTGGGTCCTGGGAGTACCGCTGGCGGTGCCACTGGGCGTCATCGTCTTCCTGTCCGCCTTCGTCCCGGTGGTCGGCGCACTCGCCTCCGGGGCGCTGGCGGTCGTCGTCGCCTTCGTCACCAACGGCCTGGTGACCGCGCTCCTGGTGCTCGGGGTCGTGCTGCTGGTGCAGCAGATCGAAGGCAACGTCCTCCAGCCGCTGATCCTGGGCCGCATGGTGCAGGTGCACCCGCTGGCGGTCGTGCTCACCGTCACCGGCGGTTCGCTGCTCGCGGGCATCCCCGGCGCGGTGCTCGCGGTGCCGCTCGTCGCGGTCACCAACACGGTGGTCACCTACCTGCGGGCGTACGCGGAGTCCCGCAGCGCGCAGCCGCGCGCGGTCAGCGGCTCCACCGCGCTCGGGCTGTCCCCGGCGGTGCCGCCCTCGATGCCGGGGGCGAAGGAGCCGCCGAGCGGGGCGGTGGACGCCACCCAGGCCGTCGCCCGGGAGCTGGCCAGGGCCGAACGGGCCGCCGCCGGCGCCCCGGAGGAACCCGGCGGCGCGGCGGGGGAGCCGGAGCCGCCGCCGGGGCGGGGCGAGGCGGACGGGGGACGCCGCCCGTAGGGCGCGCCGTCCCGGTCCCCGCGCACCGCTGCGGGGAACGGGCCGGGCGGGCACGTGCGGCGCCGTGCGGTGCGCGTCAGTACGGTGACTCGTGGGCCTCGGCGAATGCCTTGAGCCGGAGCGTGTCGGCGTCCGTCCAGCCCGCGGGGGGCAGCACCGCCGCCCAGCCCTCCACCGCGTTCGTGCCGTAGCGGTGGCCGTGCGGCGCCGCCACGCCGTAGGACGTGCCCATGTCCACGGCCGTCTGCCAGAAGGTGACGAAGGGGAACCAGTTGACCTCCTCCGTCACGTCCGGGCCCAGCGGTTCCTCCAGCCACTCCGGAGGCTGGACGGCCAGCTCCGGCGACCACCACACGATCGGGTCCGAGGCGTTCTGCAGGTACACCACCCGCGGCCACTCCCACACGGCGCCCGCCGGCTGGAGCAGGTCCCGCTGGGGGTACTGCGCGAACCGGACGTTCCGCCCGCCGTCGTACACCGGCCGCCACACCGGGCTCCCCGGGTCGCGGCCCTCGGTGACCTCCGTCCACAGCGGGCTGTAGTTGGGCGGGCCCACCAGGAGGGCGCCGTCGGTCGAGGCCAGGAGGTCGTCGATGCCGTCGAAGGAGTCCTCGACGGCGGTGGCCCCCATGGACTCGCCGAACGCGACGAGCTTCGGCCGCTCGGCCTCCGGCATGCGCGCCAGGCGTTGCCGCACGGCGTCGACCAGCTCCCGTGTCGCCCTGCCCGCCTCCTGGCGGTCCACCACGAACGAGACCCAGCTCGGCAGGTACGAATACTGCAGGGCGACGATGGCGGTGTCGCCGTTGTACAGGTACTCCAGCGGTTCGGCGGTGCGGGCGTCGATCCAGCCGCTGCCCGTCGTCCCGGCGATGGCCAGCACCTCGCGGTCGAACCCCCCGGTGCGTTCCAGCTCGGCCACGGCCAGCTCCGCCTGTTCGGCGTACCCGTCGGCCGCGGCCCGGCCCACGTACACCCGCACCGGCTCCATCGCCTCGCCTCCGGTGAACGTGCTGATCTGCTCGGCGGACAGCACGCTGCCGGTGAAGTTGCGCCCCTGGTAGCCCAGGTCGTCCCAGGAGATCAGGGACGCGGGGCTGCCCGAGACGTACGGTGAGTCCGACGGGACGACGCCCTCCTTGGTGCTCTGGTCCGTGTTCGCCGCGATGTGCGAGGCGAGGTCCACGACGCCCCGCTCGAAGACGACGTCCTTGGCGCCGAAGGTCACCACCAGTGCGCTCACCAGCAGCCCGACGGTGACCGCGACCGGCTTCGGAACGAAGCGCAGCAGGCCGCGGATGAGCTGCCGGGTGCCGAGCCGGATGACGCGGGCGACCAGCAGCACCACCCAGCACAGCGCCATCGCCAGCAGCGCGATCATCATCGAGTGCCAGGTGAGCGTGGGCGGGAGTTCCTGGAGCTTGCGCAGCTCGCGCTGCATCCGGGCGCTCTCGCCCAGCAGCACGACGGTGAAGAACAGGCCCAGCGCCCAGTAGGCCTGCCAGGCGCGGGCCCGGACGCGCCGCTGCACGGCCTCGCCCGGGCGGCGCCGCACGAGCACCGGGACGACCCAGCTGAGCAGGCACCCGATCCCGTAGCCGATCGCCGCGGTGATGCCTCCGACGACCCCCTGGAGGTACCAGGGGCGCGGCACCAGGGAGGGGGTGAGGGAGAGCCAGAAGAAGACGGTGGCGACGGTGGTGGCCGTGAGGTCCGGCCAGCGCCGCACCAGCCAGGTGTCGTGGGGGCGCTCCCAGTACGGCGCGCGCAGGACGTCGAGGGCGCGGCGGCCGGCCTGCTGCCAGGGCGTGAGGAGGCCCGGCTCCTGCGCAGGAGCGGGAACCCGTTCCCCCGCGGTGTCGAGCATCGAGATCTCCCGGCTGTCAGTACCTGACGTCAGCGTCACGGTATTGGATGACTCGCCCGCTCCAGTGGACGCATCGGTGGATTCAGGGGTTGTGAGAGGGCACACCCCGCCCGGTCGTGGCGGGCGGCCGGGCGCGGTCGAGGGCGTGGGCGGGCGGGCCGCGGGTGCCCGGGGGGTCGGGAGCCGCTCCAGTCTGCCGACTGCGGGATCACCGCACATCCGCTTTTCCGCGGGGCTCCGGCGCGCGTACGGGAAATCGACCGTATCGCGTGGTGCCGGAGCGTAGTGCTGCGGCCACTGCGGTATTACCATCTGCTCCACCCCGCTCAGGAGCCTCGTGTGGCACGGGTCACACCTCATCGGCGGGACGCGACGGTACGTGCCGTCGCGCGCGGATTTGGGGGGCCGATGACGCAGACGCCAGGGCAGCAGTGGGGGCCACCGCCGCCCGTGCCACCACCCGCACCGGCCGGGCAGCCGGACAGCAGGCCGATGCGGAAGCGGCCGAAGTTCTGGGCCGCCGTCGCCGTCACGTACGTGCTCGCCTTCTCCTGTGCCGCCGTCGTCGGCGGGGACGGGGAGGAGTCCGGGGGCGGCGGGGAGCAGGCGGCGGCCTCCGCCCCGGCGGCACGGGAGGACGCGCGGCCGGCGGCCACGGTCACCGCGACCGTCACGGCCGATCCGGAGCCGCGCCCGGAGGTGACGGTCACGGAGGCGGTGGAGGTGAGGGTCACCGAGACCGTCACGGCGGAGCCCGCGGTCGTCGACGCGGGGGACGTGGGCGGTGCCGGCGGCGGAGGGGGCGACGACGGCGGGAGCGTCTCCTACGCGAACTGCTCGGCGGCCAGGGCGGCCGGCGCGGCCCCCGTCCGCGTGGGCGATCCCGGGTACGGCCGTCACCTGGACCGGGACGGGGACGGGGTGGGATGTGAGTGAACGGCGCCGCCCCTGAGGGCGGCGTCCGGCGGCGGCCCTGGGCCCCGGCACCGCCCGGTGCCGGGGCCCAGGGCCGTCCAGTGCCGGGACGGGGGCCGCGCCCGGGTGCCGCCTCCCGCGGGGGCGGTCAGCGCGCTGCGCGGTGCCGCGTGACATCGGGCGCGATGCCGCAGGTCACACGTTTCTCCACAGCCGCCCGGAGGGCTATGCACCAGGTGTATACCCGTGGTGTACAGTCCTCCGCATGTCCATCAGCCACACCCTTCTGGGGCTCCTGGAGGCCGGGCCCAGTCACGGGTACGACCTCAAACGCGCCTTCGACGAGCGGTTCCGGCAGAACCGGCCGCTCCACTACGGGCAGGTCTACGCGACGATGTCGCGGCTGCTGAAGAACGGCCTGGTCGAGGTCGACGGCATAGAGGCGGGGGAGGGCCCCGAGCGCAAGCGGTACGCCATCACCGACGCCGGGGTCACCGACGTCGCGCAGTGGCTGGAACGCGCGGAGAAGCCGGAGCCCTACCTCCAGTCCACGCTCTACACCAAGGTCGTCCTCGCCCTGCTCACCGGCCGGGACGCGGCGGGCCTGCTGGACACCCAGCGCGCCGAGCACCTGCGCCTGATGCGGGAGCTGACCCGTCGCAAGAACGGGGGCGATCTGGCCGACCAGCTCATCTGCGACCACGCCCTGTTCCACCTGGAGGCCGACCTGCGGTGGCTCGAACTGACCGCCGCCCGCCTCGACCGGCTCGCCCAGGAGGTAGCCGTATGACCGCCGAGACCACCACCGGCCCGCCCTCCGGGGCGCTGCTGCGCGCCACCGGGCTGCACAAGACCTACGGGACGACACCCGCGCTGGCCGGGGCCGACTTCGCCATCCACCCCGGTGAGGTCGTCGCCGTCATGGGCCCCTCGGGCTCGGGCAAGTCCACGCTGCTGCACTGCCTGGCGGGCATCGTCGCGCCGGACGCGGGCGCGGTGCACTACCGGGGGCACGAACTGTCGGCCATGTCGGACGCCGAGCGCAGCGCCCTGCGCCGGGGCGAGTTCGGCTTCGTCTTCCAGTTCGGCCAGCTCGTGCCCGAGCTGACCTGCACGGAGAACGTCGCCCTGCCGCTGCGGCTCGCCGGGGTGGAACGCAAACCCGCCGAGGCCAGGGCCCGGGAGTGGCTGGAGCGCCTGGAGGTGGACGACGTGCGGCACCACCGACCCGGGCAGGTCTCCGGCGGCCAGGGGCAGCGCGTGGCCATCGCCCGCGCCCTGGTGGGCACGCCGCGCGTGGTGTTCGCCGACGAGCCCACGGGCGCGCTCGACTCCCTCAACGGCGAGCGGGTCATGCAGCTGCTCACCGACGCGGCACGTGACACCAGGGCGGCCGTGGTCCTGGTCACGCACGAGTCGCGGGTGGCCGCCTACTCCGACCGCGAGGTCGTCGTGCGGGACGGCAAGGCCAGGGACATGGCGGGCGTGGCGGGCGCCGCGTGATCCGCCAGTGGGGCCGCGAGCTGCTCATGGGCGCCCGCATGGCGGCGGCGGGCGGCCGCGCGGGCTGGTCCCGCACGCTGCTGACGGCGGTGGGGGTCGGTCTCGGTGTCACGGTGCTGCTGCTGGCCGCGTCCGTGCCCACCGCGATGAGCGCCAGCTCGGCGCGCACGGACGCGCGGCAGCACATGTGGCTGGGCGGTGACGAGGTCGCGGCAGGGGAGCGCACGCTCGTTCTCGCCGACGCCGGGACGGAGTTCCGGGACAAGCGTGTCTGGGGACGGCTCGTCCAGCCCGACGGGGAACGGGAGGAGGCGGTGCGGCCGCCGGGCGTGGCCGAGCTTCCGGCGCCCGGGGAGATGCTGGTCTCCCCGGCGCTGCGGGAGCTTCTGGGCACGGCCGCGGGCGCACTGCTGGCGGAGCGGTTCGACGGCGCGCGCGTCGTCGGCACGATCGGGCCGGAAGGGCTGGAGGGGCCCCGGGAGTACGCGTTCTACCTGGGCAGCGACGAGCTGACCGCCCACGAGGGCAGCACCTACCGGGTCGCCGAGTTCGGCGTGGAGGCGGATTCCGGACCGCTGGACCCGGTGCTGGTCCTGCTCGTCGTCGTGATCCTCGTGGTCCTGCTCATGCCGATCGCGGTCTTCATCGCCACGGCGGTGCGGTTCGGCGGTGAGAGCCGGGACCGGCGGCTGGCGGCGCTGCGGCTCGTGGGCGCCGACGTGAACATGACGCGGCGCATCGCCGCGGGTGAGGCGCTGTTCGGCTCGCTGCTGGGACTGGTGATCGGTGCCGGCGTGTTCCTGGCCGCCCGGTCGTTCGCGGGAGGGGTGGAGCTGTTCGGCAACAGCGTCTACCCCGGGGACATGACGCCTGCCTGGCCGCTCGCCGTGCTGATAGCCATCCTGGTGCCCGTCTCCGCCGTCGCCGTCACCCTCCTCGCGCTGCGCGGTGTGGCGATCGGACCGCTCGGCGTCTTCCGGGAGGGCACCGACCGGGGGCGCCGCCTGTGGTGGCGGCTGGTGGTCTCGGCCCTCGGCACGGCCGTGCTCGTCGCGGCCGGTTCCAAGGTCGAGGGCGGGACGGTGTCGGAGCTGTGGATCGCCACCGGGATCGTCCTCGTCCTGATCGGCATCACCTCCCTGCTGCCGTGGCTGGTCGAGCGCCTGGTGTCGCGGATGCGCGGCGGCCCGCTGTCCTGGCAGCTCGCCACGCGCAGGCTCCAGCTCAACAGCGGCATGGCGGCCCGCGCGGTCAGCGGTGTCACGGTCGCGGTGGCCGGCGCGGTGGCCCTCCAGATGCTGTTCTCCACGGTGGAGGCCCGCGACTCCCGCGCGACCGGGCAGGACCCGAGCCGGGCGCAGGTCATGGCGGAGGCCGTCGTCTCCGACGGCGCGCAGGCCGACGCCGTCCTGGCGGACTTCGCCGCGACGGAGGGCGTCCGCTCGTCGCTCGGTTTCGTCACCGGGCACGGCGTCTCCGAGGAGACCGAGCCGGACGAGAGCGGCTACCTGACCACGGTGATGGTGACGGTGGGGGACTGCGCCACGCTCCGGCAGCTCGTGCGGACGGGTCCGTGCGCGGACGGTGACGTCTACGTGGCCGCCGCTCCGGACGAGGAGTCCGGCGCTCTGCCCGCCCCCGGGGAGCGGATCGACCTCCAGGGCGCGTACGAGGTGTCGGAGCGCGGGACGCCGCGGTGGTGGACGGTACCTGACGGCGCCCAGCGGGCCGAGTCCGTCCTGGACCCGGTGGGCTGGCAGCGCAGCGGGGTGTTCGCCACCCCGGCCGCGCTGGACGTCGCCCTCATGCGGGACGGACGGGTGACGGCGATGCTCCGGACGGAGCCGGGCGCCCCGGACGTCCTCGAACACGTGCGGAACACGGCAGGCGTCACCGACCCGAGCGTCAGGGTCATGGCGCTGGTCAGCACGCGGGCCAGCTCCGAGTTCGCCTCCATCCGCAGCGGGCTGCTGATCGGCTCACTGATCGTCATGCTGCTCATCGCGGCCAGCATGATCGTGTCGACGCTGGAGCAGCTGCGCGACCGCAAGCGGCAGCTCTCCGTGCTCGTGGCCTTCGGGACGCGGCGCTCCACGCTGGGTGCCTCGGTGCTGTGGCAGACGGCGATCCCGGTGGTGCTGGGACTGCTCCTCGCGGCCGCCGGCGGTACGGGGCTCGGTGTGCTGCTGCTGGACATGGTCGGCGAGTCCGCCTCGGACTGGCTGACCTTCCTGCCGCTCGCCGGAGCGGGCCTCGGGATGATCGCGCTGGTGACGCTGGCCAGTCTGCCGTCCCTGTGGCGGCTCATGCGGCCGGACGGTCTGCGCACCGAGTGACGTCCACGTCCACGGGCGCGTGAGCCCTCGCCCCGGTGCTCCCCTGTGGCGGCCTTCCCCGAGGCCGCCACAGGGGTTAAAGTGATATCACTTTGAAAGCACACCGGCACCGCCACGGGGGAGTCATGGACCACAGCACACGCAGGGACGACGGCAGCGCGGGCACCGGCACGGTGGACGCGCCGCAGATGCCCGCGGCCCCGGTGAGGGAGCATCCGGCGCACAGCCTCTCCGGCGCGCTCGGACTGCTGCTCGCTGCCGTCGGGCCGCTCCTGGGCATCGGCCTCGCCCTGGCCGGGATCGCCGTCGGCTTCAACCCCGGGGACCGGACGGCGCTGGGCGTCGTCATGCTCGTGCTCGGCGTGCTGCTGGCCATCGCCGCGCTGTTCGCCTGGAACGGCGTCAAGATGGTCGCCCCGGGTGAGGCCCGTGTCATCCAGCTCTTCGGGCGCTACGTGGGCACCCTGCGGACCGACGGCCTGCGCTGGGTCAACCCGCTGACCAGCAGCAGCAAGATCTCCACCCGGGTGCGCAACCACGAGACGGCCGTGCTGAAGGTCAACGACGCGGGCGGGAGCCCGATCGAGATCGCCGCCGTGATCGTCTGGCAGGTCGAGGACACCGCCCAGGCCACCTTCGGCGTCGACGACTACGAGGAGTTCGTCACCACCCAGGCCGAGACGGCCCTGCGGCACATCGCCACGAACTATCCCTACGAGGCGGACCAGAGCACCGAACTGTCCCTGCGGGACAACGCCGAGAGCATCACCGACCAGCTCTCGGCCGAGGTCAACGCACGCGTCGCCGCCGCCGGGGTGCACGTGATCGAGTCCCGCTTCACCCACCTGGCGTACGCCCCGGAGATCGCCGCCGCCATGCTCCAGCGGCAGCAGGCGGGCGCCATCATCGCCGCCCGGCAGCAGATCGTCGAGGGCGCCTGCGGCATGGTGGAGACGGCCGTCGCCCGGATCACCGAGCGGGACTTCGTGCACCTGGACGAGGAGCGCAAGGCCGCGATGGTCTCCAACCTGCTGGTCGTGCTCTGCGGTGACCGCGGCCCGCAGCCCGTCGTCAACACGGGCACCCTGTACCCGTGACCGAGCGCCGGCCCGCTCGCAAGCAGGTGCTGCTGCGGCTCGACCCGGCCGTCCACGACGCGCTCGCGCGATGGGCGGCGGACGAGCTGCGCAGCACCAACGCGCAGATCGACTTCGTGCTGCGCCGTGCGCTCGCGGACGCCGGACGCCTGCCGGGCGGCGCCCGCCCCCATCCGCGCCGCGGCCGCCCGGCGGGCGGCACGCCCAAGGACGGCCCCGCCGCCCCCGGAGCGGACGACGACCGCACGGCCCCTCCGGAGTGACCCGCGCGCCCAGGCGGGTACAGACGCCGGGTACGCCGGTACCGGAAAGAGGGAGGTGCGTCGCGGTGAGCACACAGAACTGGGTCCTCGTCGGGGTCCTCGGGGCGCTGGCGCTGGCGACGCTGGTGCTCGCCGTACGGCTCGCGCACAGGGTCGTCAGCACCCGCAGGCTGCTGCGGGACGCGGGTCTTCCGCAGCAGAGCCGGTTCACCACCTGGGCCGCGGTCCTCTACCTCGTCTCTCCGGTGGACCTCATGCCGGACCCGGTCCTGCTGGACGACATCGGGGTGCTGCTCCTGGCGCTCAGGTCCCTGCACGGCGCCGCGGAGAAGGCCGGGCTCGGCCGCCCGGACGGGCGGCCCGGGAAGAAGGGTGTGTCCCCGCGTCCGCAGGGCAGACGCAGTACTGACCGTTGACGTGAACAGCAACCGGACGGAGGCAGCAGCCATGCCGGCACTGCGACGACTGGCCAGGACGCTCACCCGCCAGATGCGACACGGCGGCTACGGATCGCGCCGCCGCGCCACCCCGCCCAGCCGGATGGGCCGCGGCCCGCACGGCGCGGGCATCGGATCCGCGGTGTCCGGGATCGTCCGTGCCGTGCGCGGCGCCTCGGCCACCGGCCGGCGCCCCCACCGGCCGGCCGGCCGGATGCGCCGGTGGTGAGACGCCCACCCGGAACGTCCCCGAGCGACCACGTCCTGGCCGCCTGAAGCAGCTCCCCGCCGCTTCAGGCGGCCAGCGGCCGTACGGGCAGGCCGTCCAGCGCCTCGCGCAGCGCCGCGGCGAACGCGGTGAACTCCGCCTGCCGCGCCGTACCGGTGCGCATCGCCAGCGCGATCCGCCGGGCCGGCGCCGGGTCGGCGAAGCAGCCGGTGGCGAGCCGTTCGTTGCGGTCGGTCTCCAGCCGCAGCGCGGTGCGCGGCAGCAGCGTCACACCGAGGCCGCCGGCCACCAGCTGGACCAGCGTGGACAGCCCGGCCGCGGTGGTCGTCACCTCGCCCGGGGCCTGCCGCCGCTGGTCGCGTCCGGCCTCGCGGCAGATCTCCAGGGCCTGGTCGCGCAGGCAGTGGCCCTCGTCCAGCAGGAGCAGCGGCAGGTCCCGCAGCCGCTGCCGGGGGATGCCGGTGCGCCCGGCCAGCTCGTGTCCGGCCTCCGTCACCAGGACGAAGTCCTCCTCGAACAGCGGCAGTTCCGTGACGCCCTGGGCGCCCAGCGGCACGGCGAGCAGCAGCAGGTCCAGCCGTCCGGAGCCGAGTCCGTCCAGCAGCGCCGCGGTCTGCTCCTCGTGCACCTGCAAGTCGAGGCGCGGGTAGCGCTCGTGCACCAGGCGCAGGACCGTCGGGAGCAGGTAGGGCGCGCAGGTGGGAATCACCCCGAGCCGCAGGACGCCGGTGAAGGGCGTGCGGGCCGCCTCCGCCTCCTCCAGCAGTTCCCCGACGGCGTCCAGCACCCGGCGGGCGCGCGCCGCGAGCCGTTCCCCGGCCGGGGTCAGCAGAACCCGCCGGGTGGTGCGTTCCAGCAGCCGGACGCCCAGCGCCTCCTCCAGCGCGGCGACGGCGCCGGAGAGGGCGGGCTGGCTCATCCCGATCCCGGCGGCGGCCTCCCGGAAGTGCAGGTGCTCCGCGACGGCCGAGAAGGCCCTCAGCTGGGCGAGGCTGGGCTGGCGGGGTTTGCTCACGTGACGGCTCACTCGAAGGTCGTGCCGCGGCGGCGACCGATAGCCGCCTCCGATCAACGGAAGTGAGTCTAGCTATTTCTTTGATCAATGAACGTTGTGGCAGGGTGTGAGATCCGTCCAACCCTCAGGAAGGCCCCAACCGGGAGCTTTCCACGCAACAAGGAGAGCGCGTGCTCACTGTCGGTGACCAGTTCCCCACGTTCGACCTGACCGCTTGTGTGTCGCTGGAGCAGGGCAAGGAGTTCCAGCAGATCGACCACAAGACGTACGAGGGCAAGTGGAAGGTCGTCTTCTTCTGGCCCAAGGACTTCACCTTCGTGTGCCCGACCGAGATCGCCGCGTTCGGCAAGCTGAACGACGAGTTCGCCGACCGTGACTGCCAGATCCTGGGTGTCTCCGGCGACTCGGAGTTCGTCCACCACGCCTGGCGCAAGGACCACGCCGACCTGCGTGACCTGCCCTTCCCGATGCTCGCGGACTCCAAGCACGAGCTGATGCGGGACTGCGGCGTCGAGGGCGACGACGGCTTCGCCCAGCGCGCCGTCTTCATCGTGGACCAGAACAACGAGATCCAGTTCACCATGGTGACCGCCGGGTCCGTCGGCCGTAACCCCAAGGAGGTCCTGCGGGTGCTGGACGCCCTGCAGACCGACGAACTGTGCCCGTGCAACTGGAGCAAGGGCGAGGACACCCTCGACCCGGTCAAGCTCCTCTCCGGCGAGTGAGGCGGTAGGACCATGGCACTCGACACCCTGAAGTCGGCACTGCCCGACTACGCCAAGGACCTGAAGCTGAACCTCGGTTCGGTCATCGGGAACTCGGACCTCCCGCAGCAGCAGCTGTGGGGCACCGTGCTGGCCTGCGCGATCGCCTCGCGCTCGCCGAAGGTGCTGGCCGAGCTGGAGCCGGAGGCGAAGGAGAACCTGTCCGCCGAGGCGTACACGGCCGCCAAGGCCGCCGCCGCCATGATGGCGATGAACAACGTCTTCTACCGCACCCGGCACCTGCTGTCGGACCCGGAGTACGGCACCCTGCGCGCGGGCCTGCGGATGAACGTCATCGGCAACCCCGGCGTGGACAAGACCGACTTCGAGCTGTGGTCGCTGGCCGTGTCCGCCATCAACGGCTGCGGCATGTGCCTGGACTCGCACGAGCAGGTCCTGCGCAAGGCCGGGGTGGACCGGGAGACCGTCCAGGAGGCCGTGAAGATCGCCGCCGTCGTGCAGGCGGTCGGCGCGACGCTGGACGCCGAGGCGGTCATCGCCGGATAGGCGCCCCGCTCACCCGCGCCACTCACCGTGGCGCACACCGCACCGCCTCACCGCGGCGCCTCACCGCGGCGTGCCCCGGACGGATTCCTCCGCCCGGGGCACGCCCGCGTCCGTGCCACGCGCCGCTGCACGGGCGGCGGCCCGGCGGGGATCCCTCAGGGCAGCGGGACCTCGAACCAGACGAGCTTGCCGGTGGACAGCCGGGTGGCGCCCCAGCGCTTGGCGATGCGGTTGACGAGGTAGAGCCCGCGCCCGCCCTCGTCCGTGGCCCGCGCCTGCCGCAGCCGGGGGAGCTGCGGCACGTCGTCGCCGACCTCGCAGCGCAGCGTGTCGGTGCGCAGCAGCCGCAGGGTCACCGGGCGTTCGGCGTACCGGACGGCGTTGGTGACGACCTCGCTCACCAGCAGCTCCACCGACTCCGTCAGCTCCTCGATGCCCCAGCCCACCAGCGCCCGGCGGGCCAGCCTGCGCGCCTGCCCGGCCGTCTCGGGACGCGGTTCGAGTGACCAGTACGCGACGTCGCTGGGCGCGATGCCGTCGAAGCGCGCGGCCAGCAGCGCGATGTCGTCGTCCCGGTCGCCCGGGCCGACGATGTCCAGCACCGTCTCGCACAGCGGCTCCAGCGGGGCGGAGGACTCCGGCATGGTGAGCCGGCCGGTCTCCGCCAGCTTCTCGCGCAGCGCCTCGATGCCCGTCCACACGTCCCGGTGCCGGGACTCCACCAGGCCGTCGGTGTACAGCAGCAGCGTCGCCCCGGCGGGCGCGTCCAGCTCGACGGCGCGGAAGTCCACGCCGCCGACGCCGATCGGCGCGCCCGGCGGTATGCGCAGCACCTCCGCGTGCCCGTCGCGGTGCAGCATCAGCGGCGGCGGATGCCCGGCGTTGGCGATGATCATGCGGTGCGCCACCGGGTCGTACACGGCGTAGATGCAAGTGGCCATGCGGTCCTCGCCGAGCCGCTGCGCCTGCTCGTCCAGGTGGTGCAGCACCTCCTGCGGCGGCAGGTCGAGCTGCGCCAGGGTCTGCGCCGTGGTGCGCAGCTGGCCCATGATCGCGGCCGAGGTGGTGGAGTGCCCCATCACGTCCCCCACGACCAGCGCCACGCGGCTGCCGGGCAGCGGGATCGCGTCGTACCAGTCGCCGCCGACCCGCGCCGACTCGGCGGCCGGCAGGTAGCGGCTGGCGAGCTGGACGCCGGTGGGCTGCGGCAGCCGCTCGGGCAGCATGGTGCGCTGGAGCTCGTCGGCGATGTACGCCTCGCGCCCGTACAGCACCGCCTTGTCCACGCCGAGCGCGGTGTGCGTGGCGAGCTGGGCGGCGACGAGGAGGTCGTCCGTCTCGAAGGCGTCGCGCTCGGGGCGGCGCAGGAAGACGGCGGCCCCGATCACCCGGCGGCGGCCCCGCAGCGGCGCCAGGATCGCGCGGTGCCCGCCGGGGACGTCGCGCTCCTGGCCCAGCAGCTCCGGCAGCGCCGCGCGGGCGGCGGGGGAGTCCCCGAACAGCGGACGCACCCCGCGCAGGACCTCCGCGAGCGCCCCGCCGGTGCGCACCTCGGCCAGCTCGGCGGCGCCGGCGGTGGGGTGTTCGGCGAACCCGGCGGCCAGCGGGAGGCGCCCGCCCGGGTCGAGCGGGGCGGCGGCGTGCGGCGCGGCGGCGGTGCCGGAGTGCTCGGCGTGGTCGGGCAGCCGGTCGGTGCGGCGCAGCCGCAGCCGGACGGGGCCGGTCGGCCGTTCGTCGCCGACCGGCAGCGGATCGCGCAGATACACCAGGATGGCGTCGGAGAAGGCGGGTACCGAGGCGCGGCACAGGCCGAGCACGGTCTCGTCCAGGTCCAGGCCGCGGGCGATCCTGCGGGTGGCGGCGCCGACGAACCGCAGCCGGTCGCCGCCGCGCCGGGCGTACTCGCCGCTGTCGTTGCCCGCCAAGTCGGCGCTCTCTGCGGCGGGGGAGGGTTTTGCCGCCGCTCCGGGGCCGGGGCGGGCGGGCTCGCGCACCGGGCTGCCCTCGGGCGTGGCCTCGGCCCGCGCGCGGGCGTGCGGGACCGCGTGGTCGGCGGGCGGGGCGGTGGGCGCCCCGGCGGCCGAGTGGCGTGGGGTGGTCGGGTACTCCGTCACGCGTCCGGTTTCCATCCGTCCCTGGAGGCACTTCCCAGCCGGGGGCTGGGGGAGGCCGTGTGCGGTTCAGTGCGGTGCCGGGAGAACGCCGGTTCGGGCGCTCCTACCCCGATACCCGGATCATGCTGCCGGGGAACGGGACCGGAAAGCCAGTATCCGTGGCCTCTCGCGGGTTGGACCCGCGCCGGTGCTCGCCCGTCCGTGCTGCTCACGTACGTGGCTCCTCTCGGGAACGCCCGTCAATCCCTCGCGGGTGCGGCGGAGTTGCTGCGGTGGGTCCTGCCGTCCCGATCAGTTTCGGAGGATGATCCTACGGTTTCGGGCGGGGAGCGTATCAAGAGGATCAGGGCCTCGGCTCGATCACGACGCACTCACCTCATGTCCGCGCCAGGTTACCCAGCGGAGCGTCGCGGCGCGGTCACGCCGGGCGGTGACGGCGCCGGGGTAACGGGCGGGGCGGTGACGGCGCCGTCCCCGGGCGGCCGGTCCCAGTCGTGCGGCAGCCGGGGCACCGGCCAGGCGGGATCGGGACGCCAGTGCTCCCAGCCGTCCGCGAACGGCGACCCCCACGCCTGGACGACGGCCAGGGCGGCCCGCCCCGCCGCCCGCACCCGCCCCGCCTGCCCGGCGTCCATCAGCCCGGCCGCCTGCGCCTGCGCGAACTCGTCCTCGTCCTGCCACCGCCAGGTGCGGTCGGTGTAGACGTCGAGGTCCAGGAAGTGGTCCTCGGAGTCCACCCCGCCCGGCCAGCGCCGCAGCGGCTCCTCCAGGTTCACGTACCAGCTCCTGAACCGCCAGTCCGGTTCCCAGAACAGCCACACCGACCACGGCTGGCCGGGACGGGCCAGCTTGAGCACCCCCGAGCCCAGCCACCGGCACCGCGTGGCCGTGCGCGGCTTGGTGTACCGGGTCGCCAGCGGCTCGCGGTGCACCGGCGTGCCGTCCGAGAGCTGCGGCTTCACGCACGGCGTGCCCGGCGCGAGCCAGACGGCCAGCAGCCCGGGGCCGTCCTCGACGACGGTCACCGGGCGGCAGATGTGCGGATGCTCCCGCCCGTTCGCCCGGTACCGCCACAGGATGGGCGTCCCGGGCGTCCAGCGGTCCGCGGGGCGATCACCGGTGGTGGGCTCCGCGGTCCGCTCAGTGTCCGCTGTCATCCACGGATGGTACCCGCGCCCGGCTCGCGCGTCCGGGGACCTCCGCGCTGGCCGCGCTCCGGTGCGCGGCCCCGTCCCCGTCCCCGTCCCGGCGCGGCAGACGGACGGGGCGGGGCGGAGGACGGGCCCGGGGGCAGCCCGGGGGCCGGTCAGGGGCGCGTCATGCGGAGCACGTCCAGTGCCTCGTCGAGCTGTTCCCGGGTCAGCAGGCCGCGCTCGACGTAGCCCCCGGCCAGCACGGCCTCGCGGATCGTGACGCGCTCGGCGAGCGCCCGCTTGGCGACCCTGGCGGCCTCCTCGTAGCCCAGGTACCGGTTCAGCGGCGTGACGACGGAGGGGGAGGACTCCGCGTACTCCCGGGCCCGCTCGACGTTCGCCGTGACGCCGTCCACCGTGCGGTCGGCCAGCAGGCGGCTCGCGTTCGCCAGCAGCCGCACCGACTCCAGCACGTTCCTGGCCAGCACCGGCAGCATGACGTTCAGCTCGAAGTTGCCCGCGGCGCCCGCCATGGTGACCGTCGCGTCGTTGCCGACGACCTGTGCGGCCACCATCAGCACCGCCTCGGGGACCACCGGGTTGACCTTGCCCGGCATGATCGACGAACCGGGCTGGAGGTCGGGCAGGTTGATCTCCGCGAGGCCGGTGCGCGGCCCCGACGCCATCCAGCGCAGGTCGTTGGCGATCTTCGTGAGGCCGACCGCGACCGTGCGGAGCTGGCCGGATGTCTCCACGAGCCCGTCGCGCGCCCCCTGCGCCTCGAAGTGGTCGCGGGCCTCCGTGAGCGGCAGGTCCGTCACGCGCGCGACCTCCGCGATGACCGCCGCGGAGAACCCGGGCGGGGTGTTGATGCCGGTCCCCACGGCCGTGCCGCCCAGCGGCAGTTCGGCGAGCCGGGGCAGGGACGCCCGGAGGCGGTCCACGCCGTTGCGCATCTGCGCCGCGTAGCCGGCGAACTCCTGCCCCAGCGTGACGGGGGTCGCGTCCATCAGGTGCGTGCGCCCGGACTTCACCACCGAGGCGAACTCCGCGGCCTTGCGCTCCAGCGCGTCGGCGAGGTGCTCCAGCGCGGGGATCAGGTCCGCCGTGACGGCGGCCGTCGCCGCGATGTGGATCGAGGAGGGGAAGACGTCGTTGGAGGACTGGCTGGCGTTGACGTGGTCGTTGGGGTGCACCGGCGCCCCCAGCCGTTCGGAGGCCAGCGTCGCCACGACCTCGTTCATGTTCATGTTCGACGAGGTGCCCGACCCCGTCTGGAACACGTCGACCGGGAAGTGGTCGTCCCAGCGGCCGTCCGCGACCTCAAGGGCCGCCGCCGCGATGGCCTCCGCCATCTCGGGAGCCAGCACGCCCAGTTCGGCGTTCACCGTCGCGGCGGCCGCCTTGACGTGGGCGAGCGCCTGGATGTGCGCGCGTTCCAGCCGCTGCCCCGAGACGGGGAAGTTCTCCACCGCGCGCTGGGTCTGGGCGCGCCACTTGGCGTGGGCGGGCACCTTGACCTCGCCCATGGAGTCGTGCTCGATGCGGTATGCGTCAGTCATGCCGCGAGCGTAGGCCGCCGGTGCCGCGCGAGGCCGCGCACGGCACCGGGCGGACGGCTCCGGACGGGCCGTTCCGGACGGCACCCGGCGGGCACCGTCCGGAGGCCGCCGCGGCGGTCAGGCGCCCGTGCGCACCGGGATCGAGGTCACGAAGGGCTGGGCCGGGCCGGGGTCGGTGAAGAAGTCGTTCCCCTTGTCGTCCACCACGATGAACGCCGGGAAGTCCGCCACCTCGATCCTCCACACGGCCTCCATGCCCAGCTCCGCGTACTCCAGGACCTCCACCTTCTTGATGCAGTCCTGGGCGAGCCGGGCGGCCGGGCCGCCGATGGAGCCGAGGTAGAAGCCGCCGTGGGTGCGGCACGCCTGCGTGACCTGGGCGCTGCGGTTGCCCTTCGCCAGCATCACGAACGAGCCGCCCGCCGCCTGGAACTGCTCGACGTAGGCGTCCATGCGGCCCGCCGTCGTCGGGCCGAAGGAGCCGGACGCGTAGCCCTCGGGCGTCTTGGCCGGGCCCGCGTAGTAGACGGCGTGGTCGCGCAGGTAGCCGGGCATGGCCTCGCCCGCGTCCAGCCGCTCCTTGATCTTGGCGTGCGCGATGTCGCGGGCCACGACCAGCGGGCCGGTCAGCGACAGCCGGGTCTTGACCGGGTGGCGGCTCAGCTCGGCGCGGATCTCGTCCATGGGGCGGTTGAGGTCGATGCGGACGACGTCCTCCTGGGGCGCGCCGCCCAGTTCCTCGTCCGTGGTCTCGGGCAGGAACCGCGCCGGGTCCCTCTCCAGCTGCTCCAGGAAGACGCCCTCGGCGGTGATCTTGGCCTTGGCCTGCCGGTCGGCCGAGCAGGACACGGCGATGGCCACCGGGCAGGACGCGCCGTGCCGGGGCAGGCGCACCACGCGCACGTCGTGGCAGAAGTACTTGCCGCCGAACTGGGCGCCGATGCCGATGCGCTGCGTCAGGCCGAAGACCTTCTCCTCCAGCTCCCGGTCGCGGAAGCCGTGGCCCGCGGGCGAGCCCTCCCCGGGGAGTTCGTCCAGGTAGTGCGCGGAGGCGTACTTGGCGGTCTTGAGCGCGTACTCGGCGCTGGTACCGCCCACCACGATCGCCAGGTGGTAGGGCGGGCAGGCGGCCGTGCCCAGCGAGCGGATCTTCTCCTCCAGGAACCGCATCATGGCGCCCTCGTTCAGCACCGCCTTCGTCTCCTGGTAGAGGAAGGACTTGTTCGCCGAACCGCCGCCCTTGGCCATGAAGAGGAACTTGTAGGCGTCGCCGTCCGCCGCGTACAGCTCGATCTGCGCGGGCAGGTTGGTGCCGGTGTTCCGCTCCTCCCACATGGTCAGCGGCGCCATCTGGGAGTAGCGCAGGTTGAGCTGGGTGTAGGCGTCGAACACGCCGTGCGAGAGGGCCTCCTCGTCGCCGCCCCCGGTCAGCACGTTCTGGCCGCGCTTGCCCATGACGATCGCGGTGCCGGTGTCCTGGCACATGGGCAGCACGCCGGCCGCCGCGATGTTGGCGTTCTTCAGCAGGTCCAGCGCGACGAACTTGTCGTTGGCGCTGGCCTCCGGGTCGTCCAGGATGCGCCGCAGCTGCGCCAGGTGCTCGGGGCGCAGGTAGTGCGAGATGTCGTGCATCGCCTCGGCCGCGAGCTTGCGCAGCGCCTCCGGCTCCACCCGCAGGAAGGTGCGCCCCGCGGCCTCGACGGTGCTGACCCCCTCGGTGGTGACCAGACGGTACGGGGTGCTGTCCTCGCCCACGGGCAGCAGGTCCGTGTACGAGAACTCCCGGTGATCCGGGCGGGGGCGGGCAGCCATGACGACGTGTTCCTCTCTCGACGACGAGCGCGTCCCACAGCGTAGAACGCCGCCGGGCGGTCCGGTCTGTGAGGTGGCGCTCAGTGGCGCCGGTGCGCGGTGTCGCGGACGCGCCGCGCGGCCCGTCCGGCGCCCCGGGCCCGGCCGCGCCGCCCCCTCACGACGTATCGCGATAGCGGCTAGGCTGCGGGGGTGGATGACGCAGCGTTCAGGAAGCAGCCCGCACCGCCTGCCGCACGGACCGCCGGCCGGCCCGATCCCGTACGGGCCTCGGACGCCGACCGCGACCGGGTGGCCGATCTGCTCGGTGACGCCCTGGCGGAGGGCCGTCTCACCGCCGAGGAGCACGCCGACCGCGTCGGGGCCGCCTACGCCGCCCGCACGCTCGGCGAGCTGGAGCCCCTGGTGGCCGACCTGCCCGGCGGCCGTCGGCCGGGTCCCGGCGCCGCCTTCGCGGCGGACGCCGCCGCGCCGCCCGCGAGCCGGGCCGGGCGGACGCTCGTCGCCGTCTTCAGCGGCGCCGCCCGGCGCGGACGCTGGCGGGCCGGGCCCCGGATCGACGCGTTCGCCTGCTTCGGCAGCGTGGAGCTGGACCTGAGCGAAGCCGTGTTCGAACAGCAGGAGGTGGTCGTCAACGCGGTGAGCCTGTTCGGCAGCGTCGAGATCACGGTGCCGGAGAACGTGACGCTGCGGGACGCCGGCTCCGGGGTGATGGGGGCGTTCGAGGTCGAGGGGCTGGCGGCGGACGATCCGAGTGCGCCCGTGGTGGTGGTGAGGGGCGTGTCGGTGTGCGGGGCGGTGCAGGCGGCCGCCCGGCGCGGCAAACGCGTCCAGGACTTGCGGTCCCGTCGCCACTGAGCGCTTAAGCGCACGCACAGCGGGTAGAGCTTCCGGCATCGCCCCGCGCGCGGCTCTCCCGTGAACTCCCGTGCGTCGGAAGGCAGATCGCCTCACAAGCCAGGGTGACTCCCCTCGCCGTCGTCAGGAGTAGACCGTGCCGCGACCGCCTCATCAGCCCCTGCAGGCCGCCGTCCTCCCCCCGCAGCGCACGCCGGACCACGGGCACGCCGGACCCTGGCACTCGGAAGCCGTCTGCCGCCGGGACGAGGCGGGGCTCTTCTTCGCCCCGTCGAAGGAGCCGACGGCGGAACGCCTCGCCCGGGAGCAGGCGGCCAAGGCGGTGTGCGCCCGCTGCCCGGTGCTGGTGGAGTGCCGCGAGCACGCGCTGCTCCAGCCCGAGCCCTACGGCGTCTGGGGCGGCCTGACGGCGGCCGAGCGCCGCGTCGTCCTCGCGCGCAGGCGGCGGCGGGACGTCACCGGGCAGGAAACCGCCGTCCCCGCCGCCCACGTCCGGCGCATCGCCTGACCCTCCCGGACCAGGCGGCGCCGCAGCCGGGACCGGACGGGCTCGCGGGGGAGCCCGTCCGGCGGTGCGGCGCGGCCGGGGGTCAGCTCGCGCGGTCGAAGTCGATCGCGCTGTAGGCCCGCAGCTTCGAGAGCTGGTGGGTGGAGTCGATCTGCCGGATCGTGCCGGACTTCGAGCGCATGACCAGCGACTGCGTGACGGCGGTCTCGGCGCTGTAGCGCACGCCCCGCAGCAGGTCGCCGTCGGTGATGCCGGTGGCCACGAAGAAGACGTTCTCGCCGCTCACCAGGTCGTCGGTGTGCAGCACGCGGTCCAGGTCGTGGCCCGCCTCCAGCGCCTTCTGCCGCTCCGTGTCGTCCTTGGGCCACAGCCTGCCCTGGATGGTGCCGCCCAGGCACTTGATGGCGCAGGCGGAGATGATGCCCTCGGGCGTGCCGCCGATGCCCAGCAGCAGGTCCACGCCGGTGCCCTCCCGCACGGCCATGATGGCGCCCGCCACGTCCCCGTCCGAGATGAACTTGATGCGGGCCCCCGCCTCGCGGACCTCACGGACGACGCCCTCGTGCCGCGGCCGGTCCAGGATCACCACGGTGACGTCCTCGGGCGCGCAGCCCTTGGCCTTGGCGACGCGGCGCACGTTCACCGACGCCGGGGCCTGGATGTCCACGTACTCGGCCGCCTCGGGTCCGGCGGCGAGCTTGTCCATGTAGAAGACGGCCGACGGGTCGAACATCGCGCCGCGCTCGGCGACCGCGAGCACGGAGACCGCGTTGGCCATGCCCTTGGCCGTCAGCGTCGTGCCGTCCACGGGGTCCACGGCCACGTCGCACTCGGGGCCGGTGCCGTCGCCGACGCGCTCGCCGTTGTACAGCATCGGCGCCTCGTCCTTCTCGCCCTCGCCGATGACGACGACGCCGTTCATCGAGACGGTGGAGACCAGGGTGCGCATCGCCTTCACCGCGGCCGCGTCCGCGCCGTTCTTGTCGCCCCGGCCGACCCAGCGGCCGGAGGCCATGGCCCCGGCCTCGGTGACCCGGACGAGTTCCAGCGCCAGGTTGCGGTCGGGCGCCTCGGGGCTCACCTCAAGCTGGGACGGGAGATGGTTTTCCGACATTCGGACGCACCTTTCTGCGCGGCCGGCCTGGGAGGGGCCGCCGGACAGTCAAGAGGAGTGAGGGTAGTACGACCATATCGGCACACCGGCAGAATGAGCAGCGGGCCCCACGGATGAGCGGCTGAGCCGGTGACGCGGGCCCCTCGTCCGGCGGCCGCGCGCCGATGGGGGACCATGGGGGTGTGGCAAGCATGGATGGCAAGAAATCCGTACGCGACATGGTGCTGTCGTTGTCCGTGATCCTCCTCGGCGCCGGGCTCCTGTACCTGACCGTCCCGAACGAGATCTTCACGGACGAGGACGAGCGGGCCTCCGTCCGCGAGGTCAGCTACCGCGCCGAGCTGGCCACGGCGGGCCGGGCCGCCCCCTACACCCTGCTGGCCCCCGCGGGGCTGGACGAGGGCTGGCGGGCCACGTCGGTGTACTACCGGGCGCAGAGCGACCACGGCGCCGTGTGGCACCTGGGCTTCCTGGACCCGGACACGGAGTACGCGGCGGTCGAGCAGAGCGACGGCCCGGCGGAGAAGTTCGTCGCCGAGGTCACCCACCGGGCGGAGCCGACGGGGGAGACGAGCGCGGTCGACGGCGAGGAGTGGGCCCGCTACGAGGGCCCCAAGTACGACGCGCTGGTGCGGAGCGGTCCGGGCGTGACGACGGTGGTGGCCGGGACCGCCCCGTTCGAACGGCTGGCCGAGCTGGCTGCCGCCCTGGAACCCGGGCAGCCGGACCCGGCGGCGCAGGAGCAGGCGGCGCGGGACGAGCAGGCCGCGCGGGCGGACGACGGGGCGCGGGCCGCCGGTCAGGGGTGAGCCCCCCCGAGCCGGGCGCGCTCGTGGCTCCGGGCGCCCGGCGGATGCGCGGAAGCGCCCGGCGCGGGCCGTGGGGCCACGAGCGCCGGGCGCTTCGTGCGCGCGGTGTCAGACGGTGGTCACCGCGTCGCGGGCGGCCAGCCGCGGGGCCCGCGGGTGGAAGGCGTCGGCGCCGGGGCGGCCGATGTTGACGACCATGAGCACCTTCTGCTTGCCGTCGCCGAAGAACTCCTTGTTCACGCCCTCGGCGTCGAAGCCGGTCATCGGGCCCGCGGCGAGCCCCGCCGCGCGCACGCCGAGGATGAAGTAACCGGCCTGGAGGCTGGCGTTCAGCGTGCCGGCCTGCTCCCGCGCGGGCAGCTCGGAGAAGTAGGCGTCCTTGAGGCCGGGGAAGGCCGGGAACAGCTCGGGGAGCCGCTCGTGGAAGTCCAGGTCGACGGAGAGGACGGCGGTCAGCGGCGCGGTGCGCGTCTTGGCCTGGTTGCCCTCGGCCAGGTGCCGCACCAGACGCTCGCGGGCCTCCTCGGACCGGACGAGCGTGATGCGCAGCGGCGACTGGTTGAACGCCGTGGGGGCCAGCTTGACGAGGTCGTAGACGGCCTCGATCTGCTCGTCGGTCACCGGCTCGTCGGTGAAGGTGTTGGCGGTGCGCGCCTCGCGGAACAGCAGGTCCTGGGCGGCGGCGTCAAGGGCGAGAGTCATGTCCGTCCTCGTTCGGTGTTCGGGGGTCGGCGTCCACTGTAGGACGGTTGGGTGAACCTTCAACTATCGGGTTCTGTTCCCGCCCCCACGCCCGCTGTGCGCCACCTCACACCCGAGCGGCCCGCCCGCCCCGCCCCCGGTCAGGGGCGCGGACCGCCGCCACCCGGCGCGCCCGGCTCCGCGTCCGCCGCCAGCGCCGCGTCCAGCCGGGCCCGGGCACCGGCGAGCCAGCCCCGGCAGATCTCCGCCAGCTCCTCACCGCGCTCCCACAGGGCCAGCGACTCCTCCAGCGTGGCGCCGCCCGCCTCCAGCCGCCGGACGACGTCGATCAGCTCGTCCCGCGCCTGCTCGTAGCCCAGCGCCGCGTCGTCCGCGGCCTCCGGGCCCGCCGCCGTCCCGCCCCGGGCCTCATCCGCCCCGGGCGCCTCCGTCCGGGCCTCGTCCGCCCGGGAGCTGTCCTTCTGCGCCATGCGCCCCACCCTAGCCGGGGGGTGTGACGGTGACGGCGAACTCCCCTTCGGCCACCCGGGCACGCAGCACCTCGCCGCCGCCCACCCCGGCCGCGTCCCGCACCGCCGAGCCGTCCGCGCGCTGGAGCACCGCGTACCCGCGGCGCAGCGTGGCGGCCGGGGAGAGCGCCACCACCCGCGCGCGGGTGTGCTCCAGATCGGCGCCCGCCCGGTCGAGCAGGTGGCCCAGCGTGCGGCGGGAACGCAGCAGCAGGTCGTCCACCTGGTCCGCCCGCTCCTCCACCAGCCGCCCGGGGTAGGCCAGCACCGGACGGCTCACACAGTCCGCCAGACCGCGCTCCTGGGCGTCAAGGTGCCCGGCGAGCCACCGCCGCGCCCGGTCACGCAGCTGCGCTATCCGCTCGTACTCCTCGCCCACGTCGGGCACGACGTCCTTGGCCGCGTGCGTGGGCGTACGCGAACGCAGATCCGCCACCAGGTCCAGCAGCGGGTTGTCCGGCTCGTGGCCGATCGCCGAGACGACCGGCGTCCCGCACTCCGCCACCGCCCGCACCAGCCGCTCGTCCGAGAACGGCAGCAGATCCTCCACACTGCCGCCGCCGCGCGCGACGACGACGACCTCCACCAGCGGGTCCGCGTCCAGCTCCCGCACGGCGGCGATGACCTGCGGCACCGCGTGCACTCCCTGGACGGCGACGTTGCGCACCGCGAACCGCACCGCGGGCCAGCGCTGCCGCGCCGTCTCCAGCACGTCCCGCTCGGCGGCCGAGGCCCGCCCGGTGACCAGCCCGACCACGCGCGGCAGGAACGGCAGCGGCCGCTTGCGGGACGCCGCGAACAGCCCCTCGGCCGTCAGCGCCCTCTTCAGCTGCTCCAGCCGCACCAGCAGCTCCCCCATGCCCACGGGGCGGATCTCGACCGCCCGCAGCGAGAGCTGGCCACGCGGCGCGTACCACTCCGGCTTCGCGTGCACGACGACGCGCGCGCCCTCCCCGACGACGTCCGCCACCTGGTCGAACACCTGGCGGAAGCACGTCACGCCGACGGACATCTCGTGCGAGGGGTCCCGCAGGGTCAGGAACACCACGCCCGCGCCGGGACGGCGGCTGAGCTGGGTGATCTGCCCCTCCACCCACACCGCGCCCAGCCGGTCGATCCACCCGCCGATCAGCCGCGACACCTCGGCGACCGGCAGCGGCGCCTCGGGCGACGTGTTGAGAGCCATGCCGCGACCCTACCGGCCGCCTCCGACACCGTCCGGCGCCCGGCCGCCCTCCCGCCGCCGCGCCCGCCGTTCGCCCACGGCCCACACCACCGCGCCCAGCACCAGCCACGCCGCGCCCAGCGCCCGCGCCTCACCGCTCGCCGTCACGACCACCGCCACGACCACCGCGAACCCCGCCAGCGGCAGCGCCACGTGCGCCACCGGACGCACCGCCGAGCCGCCCCGCCGCCGCACCGCGAAGTAGCCGACGACCGACAGGTGCAGCAGCGCGAACGCGGTCAGGGCACCGACGTTGACCAGCGAGACGAGCCGGTCCAGCCCGTTCACCGCGCGGGCCGCCCACACCGCCGCCACGAGCGTCACCACCGCCGACACCAGCAGCGCCCGCCAGGGCACGCCGGTGCGCGGGTGCACCACCGCCAGCCAGCCCGGCAGCCGCCGGTCGCGGCCCATGGCGAACAGCAGCCGGGCCCCGGCCGCCTGCCCGGCCAGCGCAGCGAACGCAGCGCCGACCGCCTTGCTGGCCGCCACCGCCGTCTGGAGCCAGCCGCCGACCGCCGCGCGGGCGGTGTCGTAGAACAGCGTCCCCTCCGCCTCCGGCCCCACCTCCGCGCTGGCGACCGGAGTGAGCACGGCGGCCAGGTACGTCTGGAGCACGAAGAGCGTCCCGGCGACCACCAGGCACGTCAGCACCGCGCGCCCCACCCGCCCCGGGCCGCCGACCGACTCCTCCGCGAAGTTGGCGATGGCGTCGAAGCCCAGGTAGGACAGCACCGCGACCGAGACCGCGCCCAGCACGGCCACCGCCGAGAACCCCGCGTCCCCCGTGAACGGGGTCAGCCAGCCCCGCGCGGGCCCCTCGCGCACCAGCACCACCGCGGCCGCCGCCACGAACACCAGCAGCACCGCGATCTCCAGTGCCAGCACCGCGAACCCGACGGTCGCGGCCGCGCGCACCCCGGAGAGGTTCAGCGCACCGGTCACCAGCACGGCCAGCAGCGTCCACACCCACCGGTCCACGCCCGGCACCAGCTCCGCCATGGCGAACCCGCAGAACAGGTAGGCCACGGCCGGGATCAACAGGTAGTCCAGCGACGCCATCCACCCGGCGGCGAACCCGGCCGGCCGCCCCAGCCCGGCCCGCGCGTACGCGTACACCGACCCGGCCCGCGGCACCACCCGCACCATGCGGGCGTACGACAGCGCCGTCAGCCCCATGGCGACGGTGGCCACCAGGTACACCAGCGCGACCGCGCCGCCGCTGCGGGCGTCCAGCGCACCGAAGATGCCGACGGGTGCCATCGGCGCGATGAACAGCAGCCCGTAGACCAGCAGATCGCGAAACGTCAGGGAACGCCGCAGAGTCCCCTCGAAGGGGGCGGATCGTGGCATACCCGCCAGCTTGCCGTACCCGGTGCGCCCTCCGGTGGACCCGGGCGCGCCCGTACGATGGGTGTCATGACTGCTGACACCGCCCGCCGCGTCCTCCTCGCCGCCCCCCGTGGTTACTGCGCGGGTGTGGACCGAGCCGTCGTCGCCGTGGAGCAGGCGCTGGAGCAGTACGGCGCCCCCGTCTACGTCCGCCACGAGATCGTCCACAACAAGTACGTCGTGCGCAGCCTGGAGAAGAAGGGTGCCATCTTCGTCGAGGAGACGGCGGAGGTGCCGCCGGGCGAGATCGTCATCTTCTCCGCCCACGGCGTCGCGCCCGAGGTCCACCGGGAGGCCGAACGCGGCAAGCTCGCCACGATCGACGCGACGTGCCCGCTGGTCACCAAGGTGCACAAGGAGGCCGTCCGCTTCGCGCAGGACGACTACGACATCCTCCTCATCGGCCACGAGGGCCACGAGGAGGTCATCGGCACCTCCGGCGAGGCCCCCGAGCACATCACCCTCGTGGACGGTCCGGACGACGTGGCCGACGTCGAGGTGAGGAACCCGGAGAAGGTCGTCTGGCTCTCCCAGACGACGCTGTCCGTGGACGAGACGATGGAGACGGTCGACGCGCTCAAGGAGAAGTTCCCCGCGCTGATCAGCCCGCCCAGCGACGACATCTGCTACGCCACGCAGAACCGGCAGACCGCCATCAAGCAGGTCGCCGCCGAGTCCGACCTCGTCCTGGTCGTCGGCTCGAAGAACTCCTCCAACTCCGTCCGCCTGGTCGAGACGGCCCTCGCCCACGGCGCGTCCTCCGGTCACCTGGTGGACGGCGCGGACGAGATCGACGAGGCGTGGCTGGACGGCGTGCGCACCGTCGGCGTCTCCTCCGGCGCCTCCGTCCCGGACGTCCTGGTCGAGGGCGTTCTGGAGTGGCTGGCCGCACGCGGCTACGCGGACGTCGAGGTCGTCCAGCCGGTGCAGGAGCACATGCAGTTCTCCCTGCCGAAGGAGCTGCGCCGCGACCTGCGCGCGGAAGCAGCCGAGAAGACCCGCGGCTAGCCGCGCCCCGGCCCCGCCGGACGGTGCGCCGCACCGGGCGGTGCGCCGGCCCGGGCGGCGTCAGTCCGGGCGCCTGTCCGGGCGGCGTCGGCGCGTGCCTCGGCGGTGCGCGGCGTGCGCGGCTGGGGCGGACGCCCCCGCGCCTCCTCGCGCTCCCGGCGCCGCGCCGCCGCCCGCATCGCCCGCCGGACGAGCGCGGCGATCGCGGTCAGCAGCGTCCCGCCGTACACCCACCCCGCCTCCACGGCCAGCGCCGTGACGATGGCCATCACCCAGCCCGCGAAACCGTCGCCGCCACCGGTGAGGACGAGCAGCCCGGCGGCGTAGGCGATCGGGGCGACGATCGGCGTCGTGAGCCCGTCGGCTGGCCGCACCCACAGCGCGGAGGCGGGCCCCACCAGCAGGAAGAGCAGGCCGTACACGCCCGGCGAGCCGTCCAGCACCAGCCGCACCAGCCCGCCGAGCAGCAGCATCACGGCGACGGTCAGCACCCCGCTGCCCAGCGCCGTCAGCCGCAGCCCGGGCGGCCGCGAGGCCGTCCCGCCGGGCCCGCCGAGCTTGCCGCGTTCCGGCGGCGGCCGCCGGAGCACGGCGGCCCTCCGGGGAGCGCCGTCCCGCGCACCTCGGCGGCCGCCCTCCCGCGCCGGACGCGGCAGGGCGGGACGCAGCCGGCCGCCCGGGGTCACAGACACACGCTGTCGGTCCACCCGACCAACGTAGGAGCCCGCACCCCGCGCCCGCGCCGCTGACACGCCAGGGGTCCTCCGCCCGGCCGCCCGCCGCCCAGGCGACCGGCTCCGTCACCGCAGGGCGGGCACGCCCGTAGACTGGTGGACCGGCCCGCACGCCCGGGCCGTCCGCCCAGCCCCCTTCGCTACGGGAAGTCGCCACGTGTCGCTCACGATCGGAATCGTCGGCCTGCCCAATGTCGGCAAGTCGACCCTGTTCAACGCCCTGACCAAGAACGACGTGCTGGCGGCCAACTACCCGTTCGCCACGATCGAGCCGAACGTCGGCGTCGTGGGCGTTCCCGACCCCCGGCTGGCGAAGCTCGCCGAGATCTTCGGCTCCGAGCGCGTCCTCCCGGCGACGGTGGACTTCGTCGACATCGCGGGCATCGTCCGCGGCGCCAGCGAGGGCGAGGGCCTGGGCAACAAGTTCCTCGCCAACATCCGCGAGTCCGACGCGATCTGCCAGGTGATCCGCGCCTTCCGCGACGAGAACGTCGTTCACGTGGACGGCAAGGTCTCCCCGAAGAGCGACATCGAGACGATCAACACCGAGCTGATCCTGGCCGACCTCCAGACCGTCGAGAAGGTCCTGCCGCGCCTCCAGAAGGAGGCCCGCGTGAAGAAGGACAAGCAGGCCCAGGTCAAGGCCGTCGAGGACGCCAAGGCCATCCTGGAGGAGGGCCGCACGCTCTTCTCCGCGGGCATCGCCCAGGGCACCGAGGCCGCCAAGGAACTGCACGAGCTGCACCTCCTCACCACGAAGCCGTTCCTCTACGTCTTCAACGTCGACGAGGAGGAACTGACCGACGAGGCGTTCAAGGACGAGCAGCGCGCCCTCGTCGCCCCCGCCGAGGCCATCTTCCTCAACGCCAAACTGGAGTCCGACCTCGCCGAACTGGACGAGGACGAGGCCCTGGAACTGCTCCAGTCCGTCGGCCAGGAGGAACCGGGCCTGGCCACCCTCGCCCACGCGGGCTTCCGCACCCTCGGCCTCCAGACGTACCTGACGGCGGGCCCGAAGGAGTCCCGCGCCTGGACGATCCGGAAGGCCGCCACCGCCCCCGAGGCGGCCGGCGTGATCCACACGGACTTCCAGAAGGGCTTCATCAAGGCCGAGGTCATCTCCTTCGACGACCTGGTCGCCGCCGGCTCCGTCGCCGAAGCCCGTTCCCGCGGCAAGGCCCGCATGGAGGGCAAGGACTACGTCATGCAGGACGGCGACGTGGTGGAGTTCCGCTTCAACGTGTAGCGGGTCACGTATCACCACGTCGCTGATCCGGCGGACACGCAGTTGAGAAGGGTCCGGCTCTTTGGAGTCGGACCCTTGTTTCTTCCGCGCTGGGGTTGCCCCAACCAGGACGCCCACAACACCATGGCCGACTACTTCATCACCGACGGGCCCGGCCATCAACGCGATCATCGCCGCCCTCGCGGATGCCTTCTACGAAGCGGCAGTCGATCAGCAGGTGGACTCAACCTGAGTAAGCGCCGAGAGGTCAGACGTCCTTGATCTGCACGCGGTCGCCGCACAGTTTCGACCAGCCGTCGCGGTCCGAGGTCAGAACGAGGACGGGTCCCGGGGAGCGAAGTGCCGTCGCGGCGACGAGGGCGTCGATGGCGTACTTGTGGCCGTGCAGGCCGCCGACGTCGCTCAGCAGCTGCACCGCGGTGAGACTGTCCGCCTGGGTGACGTCCCGGACCTGAAGGCGGGAGAGCAGCCAGCGCAGCCGGGCGGTATCCGTCTTCCCGTGGACGGCCTCCACCACCGTCAGGGCCGACACGAGGACGGACGCGCCCACGCGCCGAGCGGCCTCGATCCGGGTGATCATCTGGCGGTCGTTGCTCAGCAGCAGCGACAGCGCCTGGGAGTCGAGCACCAGGGACCTGGCCGCCGGCTCCTTCACGCGGCGCTGTCGGTCGACGCGTAGGGCGCCAGTGCGTCACCGAATAGTTCGCTCTGCGCGGTCTGGACTTCGGCCTCGCTCAGCGGCTCGTGCTCGGCTTCGTAGGCGGCCACGATCTCGGCGAGGCCGTCCATGGCGAGCTGGTGCCGGACCGCCGCCGTCACGTACGCGGACACTCCGCGCTTGCCGGTACGTGTGCGCAGGGCCCCGAGGAGTTCCGAGGGCATCGAGACGGAGATGTTCTCCGTGCCGCCGGGGCGGGATGACTTCATGAGGGCAGTCTAGTACAGGAACTATTACAGTGCTGCGGTCCTGTGCAGCCTGCTTCCTCCTCTCCGACCCGCGCCGAATGTACTGCTGCCGCCCGGAACAGCGGCGGGTACCCGGACGGCCCTCGTCCGCACGGTCGCCGGTGCCCCGGCCTACGTGCTCGCGGGGCCGAGGCGGCAGCCGGTCCGGGCTGCCCGGACCGGGGCACGGCGATGTTCCAGCGCGGGCCTGCCTCCGCCCGGTGGCCGGGGGCGCGAGGCGGGCGGAGGCGGTGGCGGGGGGCGTGCTGGTATCGGGGCATGGACACCAAGCGGCGCGTGCTCATCGTCGCCTACGACGGCGCGCAGATCCTCGACATCGCCTGCCCCAGCGGTGCTCTGGACATCGCCAACCGGTACGGGGCGCAGCCGCCGTACGCCATCGAGCTGGCCACCCTCGGCCGCCGGGCCGCCCGCAGCTCCGCGGGCATCCTGGTGGGGGCGGCGCAGGGGCTGGAGGCGGTCACCGGAGGTCTGGACACGCTGTTCGTGGTGGGCGGCATCGGCTGTGAGGACGCGGCGGCCGACGAGCGGTTACGGGACCAGGTGCGCCGGCTGGCGGGCCGCAGCCGGCGTGTGGCCTCCGTCTGCACCGGTGCCTACGTGCTGGCCGCGGCCGGGCTGCTGGACGACCGGCGCGCGACGACCCACTGGGGCTGGGGGCAGCGGCTGGCCGAGCGCCACCCCGCCGTGGCCGTGGACGTGCGCCCCCTCTACGTACGCGACGGCAACGTCTACACCTCGGCGGGGGTCACCAGTGCGATCGACCTGACGCTGGCCCTGATCGAGGACGACCACGGGCCGACGCTGGCCCGTGCCGTCGCCCGGGAACTCGTCACCCACCTGCACCGGCCGGCCGACCAGGCGCAGATCTCCACGTTCCTGGCCGCTCCGCCGCCGCAGGACCGGGTGATGCGGGCCGAACGCTCCCTCGCCGAGACCGGCCGTCTCGACGTCCTGCTCGTGCCGGGTGCGGGCAACCGCGGCACCGTCGCGGCGATGAACGACGAGAAGCTCCTGCGCTGGATACGCCGGATCCACCGGCACAGCCGGTGGACGGTCTCCGTGTGCACCGGCAGCCTCGTCCTGGCGGCGGGCCTGCTGGCGGGGCGCCGGGCGACGACCTACTGGGCCTCCGCCGAGTACCTCCAGTCCACGTTCGGCGTGACCTACCTGCCGCAGCGCTACGTGCGTTCCGGGAAGATCATCACCGCGGCCGGGGTCTCGGCGGGAGTGGACATGTCCCTCTACCTCGCGTCGCTGATCGTGGGGGAGGACACGGCCAAGGCGGTGCAGCTCGCTGTCGAGTACGACCCCCAGCCCCCCTTCGCCTCCGGGAACGCCGCGGACGCCGGCCCCCGTCTGAAGGAACGCGCACTGGAGTTGCTGGCCGCCTCGCAGGTGTAGGCGGGCGTGGTCGCGGCGGACCGGTGACGGGCAGCCGGGACGGTGGCGGGGCGGGGACGGAAGGGGGCGGGACGGTGGCTACGGGCGTGTGCCGGTCTGGCGGGCGGCGCGCCAGTCCGGAGCGAGCACGGACCACACCTCCATGTCGTGGCGGGTGCCGCGGTAGGGGTAGCTCTCGCGCAGGACGCCGTCCCTGCTCATGCCCAGCCGCCGGGCGACGGCGATGCTGGGCCCGTTCGCCGCCGAGACGTGCCACTCCACGCGGTGGATGCCCCGTTCCTCGACGGCCCAGTCGATGAGCACGCGCGCGGCCCGGGTCACCAGGCCCCGGCCCACCGCCGACGGCTCCAGCCAGCAGCCCGCCTCGGCGACGCCGTCCGTGACGTCCAGCGTGCGCAGGATGACGGCGCCGACCAGCGTGCCGTCCGCCCATATGCCGTGGATGCGGCCGGTGTCGGCGGCGGTCTTGTCGGCGTACGCCTGGAGGAACGCGCGGCTGGACGCCAGGTCTGTGACGACGTCCGGCAGTCCGTTGTGCCGTCCGATGAACTCGCGTCCCCGGTCCATGTGGGCGTGGAACTCCTCGGCCCGCCACGGCTCCAGCGGGCGCAGCTCCGCTCCGTCGTCCCCCAGGGAGATCGCGTACACCTGTGTCCTCCACCCGCCGCAAGCCCGCTTCGACGGGGGCATCCTCGCACGTGGGCCCGGGACCCGGGGCTCCGCTGGCGGTCGGGGAGGATGGGGGGATGGCACGGGAACGGGTGTGGGACGGGCGGGGCTGCCCCTGCGGGGCGGCGGACGGCTACGCGGACTGCTGCGGGCGGCTGCACGCGGGACGGGCGCGGGCGGCGCGGCCCGAGGAGCTGATGCGGTCGCGGTACAGCGCCTTCGTCGTGGGCGACGCCGCCTACCTGCGCGGGACGTGGCACCCGCGCACCAGGCCCGCCGTCCTCGGCCTCGACCCCGGGCAGCGGTGGCTGGCGCTGGAGGTGCTGGCCAGTACCGACGGCGGCCCGTTCGGAGCGGAGGGCCACGTGGAGTTCCGGGCGCACTACGCGGAGCCCGGCGGCGGTACCGGCGTGCTGCACGAACGCAGCCGCTTCGTCCGCCACGAGGGTGCCTGGGTGTACCTCGACGGCGTCGTCCACGGCTGAGCGGGCGTCCGGGCCGGGCCCGGCCCGGAGCCCGGTCCGGACGCCCGCCGGGCGTGCGGCCCGGGGGCGTCAGTCGAGTGCGGTGACGGTCACGGAGACGGTGAGCGCGGCGCCGGGGGCCAGGTGCGGCCGGGCGGCGGTCTCGGCGGCGGCGCGGGCGGCGCGGGCCACGTCCAGCGCGCGGTGTCCGCGCGAGACGGCGAGGTGCAGGCCGACGCGGGTGTGCGGGCCGCCGGGGCCGGTGCGCGGGTGGCGGACGTGGACGCCCCGGTCGTCGCGGAGGGCTCCCGGCGGCGTCCCCGGGCCGGGGCGCAGGGACGCCACGCCGGGCAGGGCCTCCACGGCGCGGGCCACCGCGTCGGCCAGTTCCTCCTGGCGCGCGGGGGGCGCCGTGTCGCTGGTGCGGGCGTCGTTCATGTCAGCGGCCCTCCGCCTCGTCGCCGGGAACGGTGTGCAGGTCGTCCACGCTGACGTCCACCGCGCCGACGTCCAGGCCGAGCTGTCCGGTGGCCGCGGCGAGGACGCGCTGCCGCACGGCCTCGGCGGTCTTCGGCACCGGGGAGGTGAGGTCGAGCGGTGCGGTGACGCCGATGCGGACCCGGACGGGGCCGCGCGGGAGCCGGGAGCCGGGCAGCGCGGGACGGTGGGCGGGGGCCGTCGCGTCGAGCGGGACGACGCGGCAGTCTCCGGCGCGGACGCCGGGGACGGTCTCGGCGGCGGCGCGGAACGCGCGGGCGGCGGCGGCCTCCGCGAGCCAGGCGTCCTCGTCCGCGCCGCCCAGCGGCAGCAGGGCGCCGGGGCTGTGCTCGCCGGACGCGCCGTCCGGGCCGGGTTCCGGGTTCGTGGTCATGCGCTCATCGCCTCCGTCAGGTAGCGCCGTGCGCGGAAGGCCCTGTGCCGCCGCACGGCGACGGTCACCCGCAAGTCTTCCGGAAAACCGCGCCGGGCGCGTGACGACCGGCCGCGCGTCGGATGCGGCACGGTGCGCGCGCGTGGCGCGCCGGGGGTGGACGGGCGGGTCCCGGGCCCGCGCCGCCGGACGTGGGGGTCCGGGCCCGTCGCCGGGCCGGGGGAGTGGCCGAACGGTGGCCGGACGGCCGGACGGACGTCCTCCGGTGGCTCCCGGCCGTGCTGACGCCTTGTCAGTCCGCGCAGGTCACAGCACGTTGTCGCAGACCGCGTACCGCCGTTCCACACACGTTTCGCACGGAATTACGCGGATTGACCGTCAATTGGCATGACCTCGCTGTGACAGATGCATGAACTGCGGGCGCACCCCTTGTGCGATTCCTATGGTTCGGTGAACCTTTCGGCGACGGCGCGTGAATGTCATGTCCGCGACGTCAACGCCCCCCACTGGCGCACCACCAACGAGAAGGATCTCTCAATGGCAGTGATGCGTTCCCCCAAGCGCAGATGGTCGACCGTGACCGTGGCCTCCGCCGCGGCCGTGGCCATCAGTGTCGGCCTCGCGCTACCCGCCGCGGCCGCCGACAGCCCCGAAGGCGTGATCGCCAACGCGGGCGCGCCGAACGCGATCGCCGGGACCTACATCGTCACCCTCGACGAGGACGGCCCCGACGCGGAGTCGAAGGCAGGCAAGGCGCTCGCCGCGAAGTACGGCGCCGACATCAAGATCACCTACGAGGAAGCGCTCAACGGCTACGCCGTCGAGCTGACCGAGAAGCAGGCCAAGCGGTTCGCCGCCGACCCGGCCGTGGAGAAGGTCTACCAGGACCAGAAGGTCTCCATCAGCGCGACGCAGCCCAACCCCACCTGGGGCCTGGACCGCATCGACCAGCCCAGCCTGCCGCTGAGCAACAGCTACACCTACCCGGACTCCGCCGGTGAGGGCGTCACCGCCTACATCATCGACACCGGCATCCGGCACAGCCACAGCGACTTCCGCGGGCGGGCCCGCTTCGGCTTCGACGCCTTCGGCGGCAACGGCAACGACGGCAACGGGCACGGCACCCACGTCGCGGGCACCGTCGGCGGCCAGACCTACGGCGTGGCCAAGAAGGTCGACCTCGTCTCCGTGCGGGTGCTCAACGACTCCGGCTCGGGCAGCAACTCCGGCGTCATCGCCGGTGTGGACTGGGTGACGCGGAACGCCCAGAAGCCGGCCGTGGCGAACATGAGCCTGGGCGGCGGCGCCAACAGCGCCCTGGACCAGGCCGTCCGCAACTCGATCGCCTCGGGCGTGACCTACGCCGTGGCGGCGGGCAACAGCAACGCCAACGCCTCCGGGTTCTCCCCGGCGCGCGTCGCCGAGGCCCTGACCGTCGGCTCCTCCACGCGGACCGACGCCCGGTCCTCCTTCTCCAACTACGGCTCGGTCCTGGACCTCTTCGCGCCGGGGTCGGACATCACCTCCGCGTGGATCGGCAGCGACTCGGCGACCCGGACGATCTCCGGCACGTCGATGGCCTCGCCGCACGTCGCCGGTGCCGCCGCCCTCGTGCTGGGCGAGAACCCGTCCGCCAGCCCGGGCCAGGTCGGCTCGGCGCTGAACTCCGCCGCCGTCACCGGCAAGGTGACCAACCCCGGCTCCGGCTCCCCGAACCGGCTGCTCCAGACCGGCGAAGGCGACCCCGGCGACCCGGGCGACCCCGGTGAGCCGGGCGAGGGCCGCTTCGAGAACGGCAACGACGTCACCATCTACGACAACCGGACCGTCGAGTCGGCGATCACCGTGAGCGGGATGTCCGGCAACGCCCCCGCCGACCTCCAGGTCGAGGTCAACATCCAGCACACCTACATCGGTGACCTTCGGGTCGAGCTGGTCGCCCCGACCGGCGCCGCGGCGGTCCTGAAGGACTTCGGCACCGGCGGCAGCAGCGACAACATCAACCAGACCTACAGCGTCAACGCCTCCTCGGTGGCGGCCAACGGCACGTGGAAGCTGCGCGTGACCGACAACGCCCTCTGGGACTCGGGCAAGATCGACGCCTGGGCCCTCCAGTTCTGATCCGTCCGGCAGCGCCGGCCCACTCGCCGCACACGGCGCGTGACCGATGAACCGGCCCCCACGGCCCCGCCGTGGGGGCCGGTCCGCGCGCCGGGCACGTCCGCGTCCCCGCGGGGCGGCTTTGAACTGCGTCTCATCACATCGGGTGAATCGTTGGCCGGTTATTGCGCGGCGCAACCCAGCGTTGCCAAGCTGTGGCCGGACCGTCGAGAGATGTGGGAGGAAATGTGCCTTTCGGTGAACAGCCCGCGTACCTGCGGGTGGCCGGGGACCTCCGCCGGAAAATCCTCGACGGTGTGCTGCCTCCGCACGCGCGGCTGCCCTCGCAGGCCAGGATCCGCGCCGACTACGGGGTGTCCGACACGGTGGCGCTGGAGGCCCGGAAGGTCCTGATGGCCGAGGGCCTGGTCGAGGGCAGATCGGGCTCGGGCACCTACGTGCGCGAGCTGCCCGAGCCGCGCCGCGTCGCCCGGACCGGCTTCCGCGCCGTCGGCGGCCCCTCCACGCCGTTCCGCCAGGAGCAGGGGGACGACGGCGTCAGGGGCACCTGGGAGTCGTGCAGCGTGCAGGAGGCGGCGGGCGGCGCCGTGGCGGCGCGCCTGCGCATCGAGCCGCAGGACCGCGTCATGCGGACGCGCTACGTCTTCCGCAGTGGCGGGGAGCCCATGATGCTCTCCACGTCCTGGGAGCCGCTGTCCCTGACCGGCCGCACGCCCGTGATGCTCCCCGAGGAGGGGCCGCTGGGCGGGCAGGGCGTGGTGGAACGGATGGCGGCGATCGACGTCGTCGTGGACAACGTGGTGGAGGAGGTCGGCGCGCGCCCCGGGCTGGCCGACGAGATGGCCGCGCTCGGCGGCGTCGCGGGGCACTGCGTCCTGGTCATCGCGCGCACCTTCCGCGCGGGCCGCCGCCCGGTGGAGACGGCCGACATCGTCATGCCGGCCGACCGCTACCACGCCACCTACCACCTCCCGGTGCGCTAGCTGGCGCACCGGCGCCAGTCCCACGCGGCCCCGGCCCAGCTCCCCACCGGCACCGCCGGCCCCCGCCGCCGTCCGGCGACGGCGGCCCCGTCGGCACGCGCCGCACGCGGCCCGGCCGCCCGCCGTCCGTGTGGCGCGGGTCACGCCGGTCACGCGGGTGTGCGCCGGGTGGCGCTGGCCGAAAGCGTGCCTCTTCGTGCCAGATCGAATGCGGTGCGTGAATGTCAGGCGTACGCTCGGGCATATGCGGAAAGCGGCATCATGACGGTCAGGGGAGGGGCGATGGGCGAGAGCACCACGCGGCCCTGGATGGTGATACGGCAGGACGAGGACGGCGGCCGCTACCGGGTCGGGCGCTGCGCCACCCGGGTCGAGGCCGAACGCCTCGCCCACCGGCTCGGGGCGACGCACTCCGGCGTGCGCCCCGGGGCCGACGGGGCGGGCCGTCCGGGCGAGGCGTCACCCCCGGACGGCGCGCCGGTTCCGGAGGCGGCGCCCGGCACGTCCGGTGGCGGGCCGCAGCGCTATCTGGTCGAGCGTTTGGAGCAGCCGAGCGGTGACCCTGTCTGACCCCGGGCACAATCGGGGGTGCGGGCCGCGGGGCCGCCATCGCCGGGACGGTGTCCCAGAGGTTCCGGCGCTGCCACCCGAACAGGGACGTGTGCGGAGTGAGCGAGGAACCGAGCGCAGTCGATTCGCTGCTCGACACGCTGCGCTTCGGCGTCGTCATCCTCGACACCGCGGGCCGCGTCCTGCTGTGGGGGCCGACGACCGAGGAACTGCTCGGCTGGCGCAGTGACGAGGCCGCCGGGCACCGCTTCACCGAGTACCTCGTCGCCGAGGAACGCGAGGCGGACCCGGCACCGCGGCTCTACGCCGCACTGCGGCGCGGCAGGCTGTGGCGCGGCGCGCTGCGCGCCCGGCACCGGGACGGGCACACGGTCGAGATCGAAGGGCGGGCCTCACTGCTGGAGGACGCCGACGGAGAGCCGTTCATTCTGGCCAATGTGGTGGAGATCAGCAGACTGCGCGCCATCGAGCACGATCTCGCCGCCCTGGACGCCCTGTTCGACTCCTCCCCGCTCGGCATCGCCCTCTTCGACGAGCAGAAGCGCTTCGTGCGCGTCAACCAGGCGCTGGAACGGCTCAACGGCATGCCCGCCGAGCGCATGCTCGGACGCACCGTGGAAGAGGTGCTGCCACCCGGCGTCGCCCGGGAGGTCGCCGAGGTGCAGGCCGCGGTCCTCAGCACCGGGCGCACCCTCGTTGACATGGTGATGACCGCCCCCGACGGCCGGGGCGCTCGCTCGGTGTCCTACTCGCGGCTCACCGACCGCGCCGGGCAGGTGATCGGCACGAGCTGCACGGTCATGGACATCACCGAACGCCGCGACGCCCTGGAGAAGGCGGAACGCTCCCGGGAGCGGCTCTCCCTGCTGGACGACGTCGGCGTCGCGCTCGGGGACCTGCTCGACGTCCGCGAGATCTCCCAGGCCCTCGCAGAGTCCCTGGTGCCGCGCTTCTGGGACTACGCGGGCGTCATGCTGCACGGGGCCGTCGTCTACGGCGACGAGCTGCCCGGACGCCTGCCCGTCTCCGGCGTCCCGCTGCTCCAGCTCGGCGTCGCGGGCAAGCGGCGCGGTCTCGAAGTGGAGCGGATGCTGCGCGTCGGCCAGGACATCGCCTTCGCGCCCGACTCGTTCTTCGCCACCGTCCTCGCCAGCGGGCGCCCGCACCTGGCGTCCTCGCAGCGGGAACTGGCGGACGCCACCTTCCCCGGCGATCCCAAGGTGCAGGCCGCGATCGACCTCGGCATCCACTCCCTGATGACGGTGCCGCTGCGGGCCCGCGGCATCGTGCTGGGCCTGCTGGTCATCAGCCGCGCCGACGACAGCGAGCCGTTCGACCGGGACGACGTCGCCCTCGTCATGGAGCTGGCCGCGCGCGCCGGGACGTCCCTGGACAACGCCCGGCTCTACGCCAGGGAGCGGGAGGGCGCGCTGATGCTCCAGCGCAGCCTGCTCCCGCAGCGGGTGCCCTCGCCGCCGGGCACGCGCGTCGGCTACCGCTACGTGCCCGGCAGCAGCGGCACCGAGGTCGGGGGGGACTGGTTCGACGTCATCCCGCTGGCGGGCGGCCGGGTCGCGCTGGTGGTCGGCGACGTCATGGGGCACGGGCTGCGGGCCGCGGCGACCATGGGGCGGCTGCGCACGGCGGTGCGCACGCTCGCCGCTCTCGACCTCAGCCCCGACGAGCTGCTGCGGCGCGTCCACGACCTGGCCGACGACCTGGCGCAGGGCCCCGAGGAACCGCTCATGGCCACCTGCGTCTACGCCGTCTACGACCCCTCCACCCGGCTGTGCTGCATCGCGAAGGCCGGGCACGTGCCGCCGCTGCTGGTCACGCCCGACGCCGCCACGGGCCGGTGGCGCGCCCGCCCCCTCGCGCTGCCCTCGGGCGCGCCCCTGGGGGTGGGCGGAGTGCCCTTCGAGGCACGGGAGTTCACCGTCGAGGAGGGCGCCGTGCTCGTCCTGTACACCGACGGGCTCATCGAGTCCCGGCACGAGGACATCAGCGAGGGGCTGGACCGGCTGTGCGCGCGGCTCAGCGGTGCGGAGGGGGAGCTGGACGTCGAGGACCTGTGCGACGACGTCATCGGGACGCTCGCGCACGGCGGCGCCAGCGCGCCCGAGTCCGTGGACGACGTCGCGCTGCTGCTCACCCAGCTCGGCGGCCTCCCGGTGGACAGCGCCGCCGCCTGGACGTTCCCAGCCGAGGTGCTCGCCGTGCGCCGGGCACGCCACCAGGTGCGCCGCACCCTGGAGGACTGGGGGCTCACCGCGCTGACCGACGAGGCGACGCTGCTGGTCAGCGAGTTGGTCACCAACGCGCTGCGCTACGCCCACGGCCCCATCGGGGTGCGCATGGTGCGCGGCGCCTCGCTCCTGGTGGAGGTCTCCGACCCGCTGCCCGATCCGCCGCGGGCGCGCGTGCCCGCGGCGGACGACGAGGGCGGCCGCGGCATCCAGCTCGTCGCCCGGTCCGCCCGCCGCTGGGGCACCCGGCACGGGGCCATCGGCAAGACGGTGTGGTTCGAGCTGACCCTGCCCGGTGAGAAGAACCACAGGGCAGGGCAGCACGCCCCGTGATGGTTGCGGGAGCCGCCGGAGCCGGAAAGGGTGGGGAAGGCCGGGGCGTGCGGGCGCGGGAGCGCGCGCGGTCCGGCTGACGCGAACCGGGTGTCGGGCCGCCCGCGGGCTGCGACACTGCTGGAGTGCGCGGACGGCAGCCCCGGGGGCGGCCGGACACGCGGCGGGAACGACGGGGCTGACGGGAAGGGGCGGCGTTGAGCGATATTCCAGTCGAGGCGGGCAAGCCGGACGACGTACGCCGGGCCCTGGCGCTCCTCAACGCCGCAGGCGCGCGCATCGGCAACTCCCTCGACCTGGAGCGGACGGCGCGCGAACTGCTCGACGTCGCCGTACCGCAGTTCTGCGACCTGGCCTCCGTCGACCTGTTCGAGGCGGTGCTCGCCGGGGACGAGGCGCGGCCCGGCAGCGGCGGGGAGGGCAGCGCGCCGCTGCGGCGGGTGGCGCTGGCCAGCGCGGTCGGCGACGGCTCGTACGCGGACGCCGTCCCCCTCGGAGCCACGCACCGCTACGCCTTCGAATCGCCGTGCGCGCTCGCGCTGCGCACCGCCCGGGTACGCCCCGTGGACCCGCCCGCGCCGCACGGCGGCCACCCGTCACCGCACTTCGGGCTCCCTGTGCACTCCACCCTCGCCGTGCCCATGGTGGCCCGCGACCGGGTGCTGGGCCTGGTGCAGTTCTCCCGGACGAAGGGCAGCGAGCCCTTCGGGGACCGGGACGCGGCGCTCGCCGCCGAGCTGGCCGCGCGGGCCGCCGTCTGCATCGACAACGCGCGGCTGTACCGGCGCGAGCACGAACGCGCCCTCATACTGCAACGCAGTCTGCTGCCCCCCGACGACCCGGAGGCGTCGGGCCTCGACATCGCCTGCCGCTACCGCCCCGGCACGGCGGCCACCGAGGTGGGCGGCGACTGGTTCGACGTCATCGAGCTGCCCGGCCACCGCACCGCGCTCGTCGTCGGCGACGTGATGGGCCGCGGTCTGCGCGCCGCCGTCGCCATGGGGGAGCTGCGCACGGCCGTGCGCACGCTGGCGCTGCTGGACCTGGAACCGGCCGAGGTGCTGGAGCGGCTGGACGAGATCGCGGCGGGCCTGGGCGGCTCCGCCTACCGGCGGCGCGGCGGCGGCACCCCGGACGACCTGGCCGAGGTCTACCTCGCCACGTGCGTCTACGCCGTGTACGACCCGGTCGCGCGCCGCTGCACGTTCGCCAACGCCGGGCACCTGCCGCCCGTCCTGGTGGAGCCGCCCGGCCGGCGGGAGGCGGGGGAACCCCCGCTGCTGCTGGAGGTGCCCGGCGGTGTGCCGCTCGGCGTGGGCGGCGAGCCCTTCGAGCAGATCGAGGTGGAACTGCCGGACGGCGCGCTGCTGGCCCTCTACACCGACGGGCTCGTCGAGTCCCGGGACCAGCCGCTGGACGCGGGGCTCCAGGCGCTGCGGACCGCGCTCACCGACTCCGACCGCCCGCTGGAGGACGTCTGCGACCGGGTGTTCGCCGGTACGGACACCGACCACGGCGACGACGACATCGCGCTGCTGCTCGCCCGCGTCCAGGGGCTGCCGCGTTCGGCCGTCGGGGACTGGCTGCTGCCCGCCGAGCCGCGGTCCGTCGCCCGCGCCCGCGAGCTGGCCTGCGCCCAGCTCGCCGGCTGGCGGCTGGACGGCCTGATCGACACGACGGAGCTGCTGGTCAGCGAACTGGTCACCAACGCCCTGCGGCACGGGGAGGGGGAGATCCGGCTGCGGCTGCTGCTGGACCGCACGCTGGTGTGCGAGGTGTGGGACGCCGGGCTGGTGCAGCCGCGCCGCCGCCGCGCCCGGGACACCGACGAGGGCGGTCGCGGCCTGCAACTGGTGGACCTGCTCTCCGCCGGGTGGGGCAGCCGCCGCACCCCGCGCGGCAAGACGGTGTGGTGCGAGCTGACGCTGCCCGACGAGGACACCGTCAAGCCGCCCGACTCCGTCGACGCCCTGCTGGACGCCTTCCCCGCGCTGTGACGCCGGGCGGCCCGCGGCCCCCCGCCAACCGGGTGGCCTTTCCCCCCGGGTGGGCCGTGTCGGCCCGGGCGTGCCGCTGACGGCACGTTCGATGGGCGGCGAAAGATGTGATGAGCCGCCTATCCGTTGTGCCGACCGGATCGGGCGTCAGCTCCGGAGGTAGTCGTCATGCCAGCCGTGCCAGCCGCGCCCCCAGCACCAGCCGTACCGGCCGCGCCGGACAGGAGGACGGCCACCCGGCCCCGGGCGGCCGTCCTCGCCGCTTTCCTGCTGCTGCCCTGCGCCCTCACCGGCTGCGGCGCGGAGGAGGACAGCGGCGAGGGCAAGAGCGGCGCCGCCCGCGACCTGTCCGTCGCCGCCCGCGATCAGGTGCGGGACGGCGGCGTCCTGCGCTGGGCCGTCGAGACGGCGCCCAGCACGCTCAACGCGTTCCACGACGAGGCCGACGCCACCACGGACCGGATCGCCGGGGCGACGCTGCCCGCCCTGTTCACGGTGGACAGCCGAGGACGCCCCCAGCTCAACACCGACGTCCTGGAGTCGGCGGAGGTCACCGAGCGGGAGCCGCAGCAGAAAGTCGTCTACACGCTGCACCCCGAGGCCCGGTGGAGCGACGGCCGACGGGTCGGGGCGGCCGACTTCCAGGCCCAGTGGAAGGCCCTCAGCGGTGCGGACAACGCGTTCTGGGCGGCCCGCAACACCGGGTACGACCAAGTCCACAAGGTGGCAGAGGGGCCGGGGCCGCGCGAGGTCGAGGTCACCTTCGCCCGTCCGTTCAGCGACTGGAAGTCCCTCTTCACGCCGCTCTACCCCGAATCCGTCACGGGCGAGCCCGAGGCGTTCAACGACACCTCGCGCACCAGCCTCCCGGTCGCCGCGGGCCCGTTCCGCGTCGAGGACGGCACGCTCGACCCCGGCGCGGACGCGGTCACGCTGGAGCGCAACCCGAAGTGGTGGGGGGAGACCGCCAAGCTCGACGCGATCGTGCTCACCGCCGTCCCCCGGAAGGAACGCGCGCGGGCGCTGGCGGCGGGCCGCGTCGACCTCGCCGAGATCCGGCCGTCCACCGCCGAGCGCATCGCCGCCGCGAAGGAACCGGCGAGCACCGGGCGCGGGGCGGCCCGCGGCGACGCCGGGGCGAAGACGGCCGGGGGTCAGGACGCGACGGAGGACGCGGACGCTGAGGACGCCGCGCAGGAGAAGGACGCCGCAAAGCAAGAGGACGCCGAGAAGGAGAAGGACGGCGGAAAGGAGGAGAAGGAAGAGGGCGCCGCGGAGAAGAAGGACGGCGGCGCCGCGCAGGGCGCGGAGACCGGGGGCGGGGCCGGGGACGCGGCGGACACCGGGCGGCGGAACCTGCGGCAGTACGCCGTGCGCCGCGCGTACGCCCCCGTCTACCTCCAGCTCGCGCTGAACGGTTCCACGGGTCCGCTGCGGGACGAACGGGTCCGCCGGGCGGTGGCCCGCGCCCTGGACCGCGAGGCGCTGGCCGCCGCGGCACTCGGTCCGGCCGGGCTCGACGGGCGGGCGCTCGGCAGCCACCTGCGCATGTACGACCAGGCCGGTTACCAGGACGGCAGCACGGCGCTCGGCGAGCCCGGCCCCGCGTCCGCCGCGGCGCTCCTGGCGTCGGCGGGCTGGCGGGGCGGGCCGCCGGCCGACGCCGGCCCCGGAGCCGGGGCGGACGCCGGGCCGGACGGCTCCCCGTTCGCCGTGACCGCGCCCGTCCTCACCGGGCTGACCCACAGCGCGGCCACCGGCCACGCCGCCGTCCTGCGGCAGACCGCGCACGCGCAGACCCGTGCCGCCCGCGCCGCCGGGAAGGACGGGGACGACGACGCGGCGCGGCGGAGGAAGGCGGCCGAGGCGGCACGGGAGAAGGCGGCCGAGGCGACGGAGGCGCTCGACCGCGTGCTCGGCGGCCTGCTCCGGGCCGAGGGCGGCAGTCTCGTGCGGGCCCGCGAGGGCGAGAAGCTGGAGCTGCGCCTCGTGCTGCCCGCCGGGGACCGTACGAGCCACGTCCGCAGGACCGGGGACGGCATCGCGCGGATGCTGCGACGGGTCGGTGTGGACGTCCGCATCACGCGGGTGCCCGACGCCGCGTTCCTCCAGGACCACGTCGTCTCCGGCGACTTCGACCTGGCCCTGTACTCCTGGCCCGCGACCGCCTTCCCGGTCACCGACACCCGGCCGGTCTTCGCCAAACCGGTGGTCTCCCTCGACGGCGCACTGCTGATCGAGCAGAACTACACCCGCGTCGGCACCGACCAGATCGACCAGCTCTTCGAGGAGGCCGCCGGAGAGCTGGACGAGGACGCCAGAGCGGACCTGGTGCGGCGCATCGACGCCCGGCTGTGGGCCGCGGCCGGTTCCCTCCCCCTCTACCAGCACCCGCAGCTCGTGGCGGTGGACCGGCGGCTGGCCAACGCCGGGGCGTTCGGCCTCCAGACGCCCCGCTACCAGGACATCGGCTTCGTCCGGCGCCGCTGACGGGCCGCGCCGGGGTCGCGCGCCGGACGTCCCGGGGCCCGCGCCGGGGGCCGCCGGGAGCACCGGTTGCACCCCTGCCCGTACCATGGGGGTCCAGGCCGCGGCGTCACCGAGATGAGCCCGGCGGGCACGCGGGCCCCACCCGTCCGCGCAGCCATCCACGACTCCGGGAGAAGCGCCGCAAGCATGCCCACGCGCCACGACATCCGAAACGTCGCCATCGTCGCCCACGTCGACCACGGCAAGACCACCCTCGTCGACGCCATGCTCCGGCAGGCCGGAGCCTTCGCCGCCCACCAGCAGGTGGACGAGCGGGTCATGGACTCCGGTGACCTGGAGCGCGAGAAGGGCATCACCATTCTCGCCAAGAACACCGCGGTCAAGTACCACCCCAAGAGTGGTGGCGGCCCGGTGACGATCAACATCATCGACACCCCGGGGCACGCCGACTTCGGCGGGGAGGTCGAGCGCGGCCTGTCCATGGTGGACGCCGTCGTCCTCCTGGTCGACGCCTCCGAGGGGCCGCTGCCGCAGACGCGCTTCGTGCTCCGCAAGGCGCTCCAGGCGGGGCTGCCCGTCATCCTGTGCATCAACAAGACCGACCGCTCCGACGCCCGCATCGCCGCCGTCGTGGACGAGACCTACGACCTGTTCCTCGACCTGGACGCCACCGAGGAGCAGATCGAGTTCCCCATCGTCTACGCCTGCGCCCGGGACGGCGTCGCCTCGCTGACCAAGCCGGAGGACGGCACCGTCCCCGGGGACAGCGACAGCCTGGAGCCGTTCTTCACCACGCTGCTGGAGACGGTCCCGGCCCCCGTCTACGAGGAGGGCGCGCCGCTCCAGGCCCACGTCACCAACCTCGACGCGGACAACTTCCTCGGCCGCATCGCGCTGTGCCGCGTGCAGCACGGCACCCTGAAGAAGGGGCAGACCGTCGCCTGGATGAAGCGCGACGGGTCCGTGCAGAGCGTGCGCATCACCGAGCTGCTGATGACGGACGCGCTCACCCGGCGTCCCGCCGAGCAGGCGGGCCCCGGCGACATCTGCGCCGTCGCGGGCATCGCGGACATCATGATCGGCGAGACCCTGGCCGATCCCGAGAACCCGGTCGCGCTCCCGCTGATCAAGGTGGACGAGCCCGCCATCTCCATGACGATCGGCACGAACAACTCGCCGCTGGTCGGCAAGGGCGGCAAGGGGCACAAGGTCACCGCGCGCCTGGTGAAGGACCGGCTGGACCGCGAGCTGATCGGCAACGTCTCGCTGCGGGTCCTGCCCACCGACCGTCCCGACGCCTGGGAGGTGCAGGGCCGCGGCGAGCTGGCCCTGGCCATCCTCGTCGAGACGATGCGGCGGGAGGGGTTCGAGCTGACCGTCGGCAAGCCGCAGGTGGTCACCCGGGAGATCGACGGCAAGCTCCACGAGCCGGTCGAGCGCATGACCATCGACGCCCCCGAGGAGCACCTGGGGGCCATCACGCAGCTCATGGCGTCCCGCAAGGGCCGCATGGAGACGATGACGAACCACGGTTCGGGCTGGGTGCGGATGGAGTTCGTCGTGCCCTCCCGGGGCCTGATCGGCTTCCGCACGGAGTTCCTGACCGAGACGCGCGGCACCGGCATCGCGCACTCCATCTCCGAGGGCCACGAGCCCTGGTTCGGCGAGCTGCGCACCCGTAACAGCGGCTCCCTCGTCGCCGACCGGGCCGGCGCGGCGACGGCGTACGCGATGATGAACCTCCAGGAGCGCGGCACGATCTTCGTCGAGCCGGGCACCGAGGTGTACGAGGGCATGATCATCGGCGAGAACTCGCGCGCCGACGACATGGACGTGAACATCACCAAGGAGAAGAAGCTCACCAACATGCGGGCCGCCTCCTCGGACACCACGGAGAACCTGGTGCCGCCGCGGAAGCTGTCGCTGGAGCAGGCGCTGGAGTTCTGCCGCGAGGACGAGTGCATCGAGGTGACCCCCGACACCGTCCGCATCCGGAAGGTGAACCTCGACCAGCGTGAGCGGGCCCGCGCGGCCTCCCGCGCCAAGCGCTGACCGCTCCCGCAACCGCAGCCGCGCCGCTGCCGCACCCCGAAGGGCCGGGCCCCCGTGACGGGCCGCCCGGCCCTTCGGCGCGCTCCGGTGCCTGTACACGAGATGGCGTTTCGGGTATGAAGTTGATCTTCCGTCGTCACGTGATGAGTGTCATCTTCCGTCCGGAATCCGGATGCGAGGAGCCGAAAGACGCGTTAACAGTCCGTTTCGATCCCGTCTGTAACGGATTGTTTTGTCCGGATTTCGAGCATCGTCCCCCTGCTGATGTGACCATATCGAGATCCCTCATCTGTGGTTTACGCGCGCTGATTCCCCAATAGTTGGGTCCATCGAGCTCGGGTCTACGAGCCATGTGCCGTCGCCGGCGCTGGTTCGTGGCAACGGGCCCCGCTGGAGTCGGCCTCCGGTCGGCGGGACAGCGGTGGACCGTCCCGTAATGACAGAGGACTCCTGAGGAGGCAAACCCATGCGCGGTGCCAAGAGCGCCAAGTGGGTCGCGAGTGCGATAGTCGTGGCCCTTGCCGCGACCGCCTGTGGCAGTGGCAGTGACGACGGGGAGGAAACGTCCAGCTCCGGTAAGCCCGAGGGCTACGTCTCGATCGAGGTCGGCGAGCCGCAGAACCCGCCGATCCCCTCGGACACCAACGAGAGCAACGGCAGCTACCTGGTCAAGGCCCTGTTCACTCAGCTCCTGGAGTTCGACGACCAGGGTGAGATCGTCTACCTGAACGCCGAGTCCGTCGAGTCCGAGGACTCCAAGACCTGGACGGTCAAGCTCAAGGACGGCTGGACCTTCCACAACGGCGAGAAGGTCACCGCCCAGTCGTACGTGGACACCTGGAACTGGGCCGCGAACGTGAAGAACAACCAGAAGAACAGCTTCTGGTTCTCCGACATCGCCGGCTACGAGGACGTCCACCCCGAGGAGGGCGAGCCGACGGCGGACACGATGTCCGGCCTCAAGGTCGTCGACGACCTCACCTTCACGATTGAGCTGTCCGGCCCGGTGCCGTACTTCCAGTACAAGCTCGGCTACACCACCTGGGCCCCGCTGCCCAGCGTCGCCTTCGACGACCCGAAGGCCTTCGGTCAGAAGCCGATCGGCAACGGTCCCTACACCTTCGAGAAGTGGGACCACAACAAGGTGTTCCAGGTCGCCGCCTTCGACGAGTACAAGGGCGAGGACAAGGCGCACAACTCGGGCATCCAGTTCAAGAACTACTCGACGCCCGAGGCCGCGTACCAGGACCTGATGTCCGGCAACGTGGACATGGTCCGCACGATCAGCGCGAAGGACCTGCCCAAGTACAAGACGGATCTGGGCGACCGCGCGATCGAGCAGCCGTACGCGGCGGTGCAGAGCATCGTTCCGGCCTTCTACAGCAAGCCCTTCAAGGACGTCGACCCCAAGGTCATCCAGGGCCTGTCGATGGCGATCGACCGCGAGACCATCGCCAAGACCGTCCTGAACGGCACCCGCGACCCGGCCACCAGCTTCACGCCGCCCCAGGTCAAGGGCAACCAGGACCTCGACATGCCGAGCCTGACCTTCGACCCCGCGCAGGCGAAGAAGCTCGTCGAAGAGGGCGGCGGCATCCCGGGCAACAAGGTCTGGATCCAGTACAACGCCGACGGCGGCCACAAGGAGTGGGTGACCGCGGTCTGCGAGAACATCCGCCAGAACACCGGCGTCGAGTGCATCCCGGACTCCAAGCCGGACTTCCAGACGGACCTCGACCTGCGTGACGCCAACAAGGTCAAGGGCATGTACCGCGGCGGCTGGGTCGCGGACTACCCGCTGAACGTCAACTTCATGCGGGAGCTCTACCACACCAAGGCCGAGGCCAACAGCGGCCGCTTCTCCAACAAGGAGATCGACGCGCTCTTCGAGGAGGGCGACAACGCCGAGTCCCTGGAAGAGTCGATCCGTCTCTACCAGGAGGCCGAGCAGCTGCTGGCCGAGGAGATGCCGGCCATCCCGATGTTCAACTACAAGATCAACGCCGGCTACGGCGAGGGCGTTGAGAACGTGAACGTCGACTGGCACGGCGACCTGGTCGTCAACGAGGTCACCGCCAAGTAGCTCGCCCGCGGTCCGACCGCAACCCGGCCAATCCCGCCGCCCGCCGCCATACGGCGGGCGGCGGGCGGCCGACGGGGCCGTTCCCGCCACAGCGGGACGGCCCCCGGGGCCTGTCGTAACCAATGGAGGAAACATGGGGCGCTACGTCGCGCGGCGACTGCTCCAGATGATCCCGGTGTTCATCGGCGCAACACTGCTGATCTTCCTGATGATGTACAGCCTGCCCGGTGACCCCGTGCGCGCGCTGTGGGGAGAGCAGTCGGTCGACGAGGCGCAGATCGCCGCGATGAAGAAGGACCTGGGGCTCGACCTGCCGCTCTGGCAGCAGTACTGGAACTACCTGATCGGGCTGTTCCAGGGCGACTTCGGCACCCAGATCGCCAGCCAGCGGCCCGTCGCGGACGTCATCGCGGACGCCCTGCCGGTGACGGTGAGACTGGCCCTGTTCGCGTTCACCTTCACCGTGCTCGTCGGCATCACGCTCGGCGTGATCGCGGGCCTGTGGGCGGACACGCTGCTCGACCGCGGCATGCTGATCTTCACGCTGCTGCTGATCTCCGTGCCGTCGTTCGTGCTGGGCTACCTCGCGCAGTTCGTCTTCGCGTTCAAGCTCGGCTGGCTGACGCCGACCGTGCGCGACTCGGAGAATTTCAGCGAACTGGCCATGCCGGCGATCGTGCTCGCCTCGCTGTCGCTGGCGTACGTGGTCCGGCTCACCCGCACCTCCATCGTCGAGAACATGCGTTCCGACTACATCCGCACGGCCACCGCCAAGGGTCTTCCGCGGCGCCGCGTCGTCGGCGTCCACCTGCTGCGCAACTCGATGATCCCCGTGGTGACGTTCCTCGGCACCGACCTCGGCGCACTCCTGAGCGGCGCGGTCATCACCGAGGGCATCTTCAACATCCAGGGTGTCGGCAACACCGTCTTCCAGGCGCTCATCCGCCGTGAGGGCTCCACCGTCGTCGGCATCGTGACCCTGCTCGTGATCATCTATCTCTGTGCCAGCCTGATCGTTGACCTGCTCTACGCGGTCCTGGACCCGAGGATCCGTTATGTCTGACGTGACCGCCAAGGTCGTGCCCGCGCCGGCCCCCTCGCTCGCGGAGGAAGGCGCCGACCCGGGGGCCGCGGGGCCGGCCGGCAAGCCGCGGAGCCTGTGGTCCGACGCCTGGCACGACCTGCGCCGCAACCCCCTCTTCGTGGTCTCCGCCATCCTCATCGCGTTCCTCCTGGTGATGACCTTCTGGCCCGGCCTGTTCACCAGCGCGTCGCCGCGCCACGGCGACCTGGCCAACCACTACCTCGGAGAACCCGAGCTGGGGAACTTCTTCGCCCCCGAATGGCTGGGCTACGACGCCCAGGGGCGCAGCATCTACGCCCGGATCGTCTACGGCACCCGTGCCTCGGTGATCGTCGGTGTGGCGGTGACCGCCCTGGTGACCCTCCTCGGCGGCCTGGTGGGCATGTTCGCCGGGTACTTCGGCGGCATCGTCGACAGCCTCCTGTCCCGCCTCACGGACACCTTCGCCGGCATCCCGTTCCTGCTCGGCGCGATGGTCGTGCTCAACGTCTTCGACGTGCGCACCGTGTGGATCGTGGTCGTCGCCATGGCGTTCCTCGGGTGGACCCAGATCGCCCGTGTGGCGCGCGGATCGGTCATCTCGACCAAGCAGTCCGACTACGTGCAGGCCGCCCGCGCGCTGGGCGCCGGGACGGGCCGCATCCTGCTGCGCCACGTGCTGCCCAACGCCGTGGCGCCGGTGATCGTCGTCGCCACCATCGCGCTCGGCGGGTACATCGCGGCGGAGGCCAGCCTGTCGTTCCTCGGCATCGGGCTCTCCGAGCCGACGGTGTCGTGGGGCATCGACGTCTCCAACGGCAAGGACCAGCTGCGCAACGCGCCCTTCGTCCTGCTGTCGCCGGCCGTGATGGTCTCCGTCACGGTGCTGGCGTTCATCATGCTCGGCGATGCGGTGCGCAACGCCCTCGACCCCAAGCTGCGCTGAGGGAGGCGTACGTGATTACCGTCGACAAGACCGCGGCCGGTCCGGAACCGCGCGAGGAGGACGGCTCCAAGCGTCCCCTCCTCGAAGTGCGGGACCTGCACGTGGAGTTCCACACCCGTGATGGCGTGGCCAAGGCGGTCAACGGCGTGAACTACGCCGTGTCCGCCGGCGAGACGCTCGCCGTGCTCGGTGAGTCGGGGTCCGGCAAGTCCGTGACCGCGCAGGCCGTCATGGGCATCCTCGACATGCCGCCCGGCCGCATCACGAAGGGCGAGATCCTCTTCCAGGGCCAGGACATGCTGAAGATGTCCAAGGAGGAGCACCGGAAGATCCGCGGCGCGCGGATGGCGATGATCTTCCAGGACGCCCTGTCGTCCCTCAACCCCGTGTTCACCGTCGGGTTCCAGCTCGGCGAGATGTACCGCATTCACCAGGGCATGTCCCGCAAGGACGCCAAGGTCAAGGCCATCGAGCTGATGGAGCGGGTCAAGATCCCCGCCGCGCGTCAGCGGGTGAACGACTACCCGCACCAGTTCTCCGGTGGTATGCGGCAGCGGATCATGATCGCCATGGCGCTGGCCCTGGAGCCCGACCTGATCATCGCGGACGAGCCGACGACGGCGCTGGACGTCACGGTGCAGGCGCAGGTCATGGACCTCCTCGCGGAGCTCCAGCGCGAGTTCCACATGGGCCTCATCCTCATCACCCACGACCTGGGCGTGGTCGCCGACGTCGCGGACAAGATCGCGGTGATGTACGCGGGGCGGATCGTGGAGACGGCGCCGGTGCACGAGCTGTACAAGCGCCCGGCGCACCCCTACACCCGCGGCCTGCTCGACTCGATCCCGCGCCTGGACCAGAAGGGCCAGGAGCTGTACGCGATCAAGGGCCTGCCGCCCAACCTGACGCGCATTCCGCCGGGCTGCGCCTTCCACCCGCGCTGCCCGAAGGCGCAGGACGTGTGCAGCGCGGACGTTCCGCCGCTGTACCAGGTCACCGAAGCGGACGGCACCGACCTGGCCGGGCGGGCCAGCGCCTGCCACTTCTGGAAGGAGACCCTCCATGGCTGACCTCAGGAAGACCGACGAGGCCGCGGTGGACGGCGCTCCCTCCCGGGGGACGGCGACGGCGGTGGCCGGGGCGCGGGCGACCGAGCGCGCCGAGCCCATCCTCCAGGTGCGCGACCTGGTCAAGCACTTCCCGCTGACCGTTGGCGTCCTCTTCAAGCGGCAGGTCGGAGCGGTGCAGGCGGTCGACGGCGTCTCCTTCGACCTGGTCGAGGGCGAGACGCTGGGCATCGTCGGCGAGTCCGGCTGCGGCAAGTCGACGGTGGCCAAGCTCCTGATGAACCTGGAGCGGCCGACGTCGGGGCAGATCCTGTACCGGGGCGAGGACATCAGCAAGCTGTCGGGGCGGGCACTGAAGGCGGTGCGGCGGAACATCCAGATGGTGTTCCAGGACCCCTACACCTCGCTCAACCCGCGGATGACGGTGGGCGACATCATCGGGGAGCCCTTCGAGATCCACCCGGAGGTCGCGCCCAAGGGCGACCGGCGCCGGAAGGTGCAGGAGCTGCTGGACGTCGTCGGACTGAACCCGGAGTACATCAACCGGTACCCGCACCAGTTCTCCGGCGGGCAGCGCCAGCGCATCGGCATCGCCCGCGGCCTGGCCCTCAACCCCGAGGTCATCATCTGCGACGAGCCGGTCTCGGCCCTGGACGTCTCGGTGCAGGCCCAGGTCATCAACCTGATGGACCAGCTCCAGGACGAGTTCAACCTGTCCTACATCTTCATCGCCCACGACCTGTCGATCGTGCGGCACATCTCCGACCGCGTCGGCGTGATGTATCTGGGCAAGATGGCCGAGATGGGGACGGACACCGAGATCTACGACCACCCCACGCACCCCTACACCCAGGCCCTGCTGTCCGCCGTCCCGCAGCCGGACCCGGAGAACCGGGAGCGCCGGGAGCGCATCCTCCTCACCGGCGACGTGCCGTCCCCGGCCGACCCGCCCTCGGGCTGCCGCTTCCGCACCCGCTGCTGGAAGGCCGTGGACAAGTGCGCGGAGGAGGTGCCGCTGCTGGCGGTGCCGGAGGTGTTCGAGAGCAGCGACTCCGGGGCCCGTCACCCCTCGGCCTGCCACTTCGCCGAGGAGCGGGACGTCGTGCACGTCTGACGCGCCGCCGTCCGGCCCAAGCGCCCGCCCGGTTCTCCGGGCGGGCGCTTCGTCGTTCCCCGGCGGGGCCGGGTGCCGTGCCCCTTGCCGTGCCCCGGGAGGGCGTCCTCCTGGGGCAAGCGGCGTTCCCGGCGTCCTGCATACGGGGGGTTTCGCGGACGCAGTCCTGGCCGATGGGGGTGGCAGGCGTGCGGAACGCCCGGATCAGAGGTGGTATGGGCGGAAAGTCGGATCTTCGGTCCGCTGGGCTGGGAAGGAGGCACGTCATGCGCGGAGCCACACGCGTCACCCGCACCGTCGCATCGGTCGCGGCGATCGCCCTGGCCGCCGGGGCCTGCGGCGGCGGGGGCGGTGACGGGGGCGGCGGCTCCGGCGTCGTGCGGGCCTCCTGGGGTGATCCGCAGAACCCGCTGGAGCCCGCCAACACCAACGAGGTGCAGGGCGGCAAGGTCCTCGACATGGCGTTCCGCGGCCTCAAGCGCTACGACCCCGAGACGGGGGAGGCGGTGGACGCGATGGCCGAGTCCATCGAGACCGACGACCAGCGGACGTTCACCGTCACGATCGAGGACGGCTGGACGTTCACCGACGGCACCGACGTCACCGCCTCGTCTTTCGTGGACGCCTGGAACTACGGCGCGCTGCTCACGAACAACCAGGTCAACGCCTACTTCTTCCAGTTCATCGAGGGCTACGACGAGGTCCACCCGTCCGACGAGGGCGCCGAGCCCACCGCGCGGACGCTGTCGGGCCTGGAGGTGGTGGACGACACCACCTTCCGCGTCACGCTCACCGAGCCCTTCTCGCTGTGGCCGGAGACGCTGGGCTACAACGCCTACGCGCCGCTGCCGCGGATGTTCTTCGAGGACCACGACGCCTGGCTGGAGAAGCCGGTCGGCAACGGCCCGTACAAGATCGACTCCTACCAGCGCGGCCAGTCGATGCGGCTGTCGAAGAACGAGGACTACGCGGGCGAGGACGAGGCGCAGAACGAGGGCGTCGAGCTGCGCGTCTACACCGACAACAACACCGCCTATACCGACGTCCAGGCCGGCAACCTCGACGTCGTCGACGACGTGCCCGCCTCCCAGGTCCGCAACGCCGAACAGGACCTGGACGGCCGCTACATCAACCAGCCCGCCGGGATCATCCAGACGCTCTCCTTCCCCCTGTACGACGAGGACTGGGAGGGCGAGGACGCGGCGCGGCTGCGGCGCGGGATCTCCATGGCGATCAACCGCGAGGAGATCACCAGCCAGATCTACGGCGACACCCGCACCCCGGCCACCGACTGGACCTCGCCGGTGCTCGGCGAGGAGGGCGGCTACGAGGAAGGGCTGTGCGGCGAGGCGTGCGACTACGACCCCGACCGGGCCAAGGAGCTGATCGACGGGGCGGGCGGACTGCCCGGGGGCGGGGTCACGCTCACCTCCAACGTGGACACCGGCTCCCACCGGCAGTGGATGGACGCCGTCTGCAACAGCATCAACAACGTCATGGACGACAACGGTGCCTGCCGGGTCGACCCCGTCGCCACGTTCGCCGAGTTCCGCGAGCGCATCAGCGGCGACCGGATGCGCGGGATGTTCCGCACCGGCTGGCAGATGGACTACCCGCTCATCCAGAACTTCCTCCAGCCGCTCTACTACACAAACGCCTCGTCCAACGACTCCGGGTACAGCAACCCCGAGTTCGACCGGCTGGTGGACGAGGCCAACGCCGCGCAGGACGAGTCCACGGCGGTGGAGAGGTTCAAGGACGCCGAGCGGCTGCTCGCCGAGGACCTGCCGGCCGTTCCGCTGTGGTACCAGAACGGCAGCGCCGGCTACTCCGACCGCGTGGAGGGCGTCCGGCTCAACCCCTTCTCCGTCCCGGTGTACACGGACATCAAGGTCAACTGACCGCGGCCCGGGAGCCGCCCGCACGCGACACGGGCGGCTCCCGGGCACCGCGTTCCGCACTCCGGAGCCGAGGAGGCCGTTGTGGGGCACTACGTCATCCGGCGCCTGCTCCAGATGGTCCCGGTGTTCATCGGGACCACGTTCCTGATCTTCGTCATGGTCCACGCGCTCGGCGACCCGGTGGCCGCGCTCTTCGGCGACCGGACGCCCGACCCGGCCACGGCGGCACGGCTGCGGGCCGAGTTCAACCTCGACAGGCCCCTGTGGCAGCAGTACCTGCTCTACATGCGCAACATCTTCACCGGGGACTTCGGCACCGCGTTCAACGGGCGCCCGGTACTGGAGCTGCTGCAGACCGCGTTCCCGATCTCCTTCCGGCTGATGCTCGTGGCGATCGCCTTCGAGATCGTGCTCGGCATCGTCCTCGGAGTCGTCTCGGGGCTGCGCAAGGGCGGGGGCGTGGACTCCTCGGTGCTGCTGCTCAGCCTCGTTGTCATCGCCGTCCCGACCTTCGTCACCGGCGTGCTCGCGCAGTTCCTCTTCGGCGTCAAGCTCGGCTGGATCAACCCGGCCGTCAGTCCCGAGGCGCGGATCGGCGAGCTGGTCCTGCCCGGGCTGATCCTCGCCCTCGTCTCGCTCGCCTACGTCACCCGGCTCACCCGCACCTCGGTGGCCGAGAACGCGCGCGCCGACTACATCCGCACCGCCACCGCCAAGGGCCTGAGCCGGCGCCGCATCACCACCCGGCACCTCCTGCGCAACTCGCTCATCCCCGTCGTCACCTACCTGGGCACCGACGTGGGGAACCTCATGGCGGGCGCCCTGGTCACCGAGCGGATCTTCAACATCCAGGGCGTCGGCTTCCAGCTCTACCAGGGGGTGCTGCGGCAGAACTCGCCGACCGTCGTCGGCTTCGTGACGGTGCTCGTCCTGATCTTCCTCCTCGCCAACCTCATCGTGGACCTGCTGTACGCCGTGCTCGACCCGAGGATCCGCTATGCCTGAGCCGGACCACCGCGAGACGCCCGGCGCCCCCGACCCGCACACCGCCATCGGCGGCGCGGGCGCCGAGATCGACCTGGCCACCGCCGAGGGCGAGACGCTCGGACACCGCCCCGCCGGGGCCGGTGCCGCCGAGGCGGGCCCGACGAGCGCCCTGGCCCGCAGCCTGTGGTCGGACGCCTGGCACGACCTGCGGCGGCGCCCGGTGTTCGTCGTCGCGGCCCTGCTGATCCTCTTCCTCGTCGTCATCTCGCTGTGGCCCTCCCTCATCGCCACCCGCGACCCGCTGGACTGCCGGCTGAGCCGTTCGCTCGGCGGCCCGGCACCCGGGTACTGGTTCGGCTTCGACACCCAGGGCTGCGACGTCTACACGCGCACCGTGTACGGGGCCCGCGCCTCGGTGACCGTCGGCGTCTGCGCCACCCTCGGCGTCGCCGTGCTCGGCGCCCTCTTCGGCGGGCTCGCCGGGTTCTTCGGCGGCGCGGCCGACACCCTGCTCTCCCGTGTCACGGACGTCTTCTTCGGCATCCCGCTCATCCTGGGCGCCCTGGTGTTCCTGGCCATGATCGACCTGGAGGGCATCTGGCCGGTCGTCGCCGTCATCACCGTGCTGGCCTGGCCGCAGATCGCGCGCATCGCCCGCGGGGCCGTCATCACCGCCAAGCAGAACGACTACGTGCACGCCGCGCAGGCGCTCGGCGCGGGACACCTGCGGGTGCTCCTGCGGCACATCACGCCCAACGCCGTCGCGCCCGTCATCGTCGTCGCCACCATCGCGCTGGGCACCTACATCGCGCTGGAGGCGACGCTGAGCTTCCTCGGCGTGGGCCTGCGGCCCCCGACCGTCTCCTGGGGCGTGGACATCTCCAACGCCTCCGAGGGGATGCAGTTCCGCAACGCCCCGCACATCCTGCTCTACCCCGCCGCCGCGCTCAGCGTGACCGTCCTGGCGTTCATCATGCTCGGCGACGCGGTGCGCGACGCCCTCGATCCCAAGCTGCGCTGAGGAGTTGACGCCAGGTGCCCGCTCTGCTGGACGTGCAGGACCTGTACGTGGAGTTCCACACCCGCGACGGTGTGGTGCGCGCGGTGAACGGCGTGTCCTACTCGGTGGAGGCCGGGCGGACGCTCGCGGTGCTCGGGGAGTCCGGCTCGGGCAAGTCGGTGACGGCGCAGGCCGTCATGGGCATCCTCGACTCCCCGCCGGGCCGCGTCGCCGGCGGGCGCATCCTCTTCCACGGCCAGGACCTGCTGGGCATGGACGCCGAAGCCCGGCGCCGCGTCCGCGGCGCACGGATGGCGATGATCTTCCAGGACGCGCTGTCCTCGCTCAACCCCGTGCTCAGCGTCGGCTTCCAGCTCGCCGAGATGTTCCGCGTGCACCGCGGCGCGTCCCGCGCGCAGGCGCGGGAGCGGGCCGTGGAGCTGATGGAGCGGGTGCGCATCCCGGCGGCGAAGGCGCGGGTGAACGACTACCCGCACCAGTTCTCCGGTGGTATGCGGCAGCGGATCATGATCGCCATGGCGCTGGCCCTGGAACCGGAGCTGATCATCGCGGACGAGCCGACGACGGCGCTGGACGTCACGGTGCAGGCGCAGGTCATGGACCTCCTCGCGGAGCTCCAGCGCGAGTACCGGATGGGGCTGGTCCTCATCACCCACGACCTGGGCGTGGTCGCCGACGTGGCCGACGAGATCGCGGTGATGTACGCGGGGCGGATCGTGGAGACGGCGCCGGTGCACGAGCTGTACAAGCGCCCGGCGCACCCCTACACCCGCGGCCTGCTCGACTCGATCCCGCGCCTGGACCGCAAGGGCGAGGAGCTGTACGCGATCAGGGGCCTGCCGCCCAACCTGCTGCACGTCCCGCCCGGCTGCCCCTTCCACCCGCGCTGCCCGCGGATGCGAAAGGTGTGCGCGCACGAGGACCCGCCGCTGTACGACGTCACCGAGGACGACGGCACCCCGCTGCCGGGGCGGGGGAGCGCCTGCCACTTCTGGAAGGAGACCCTGCATGGCTGACGCCGCACGCGGCGCCACCGCCGCTGCCGGGCCGCGGGACACGCCGGGGGAGACCGTCCTTGCGGTGCGTGACCTGGTCAAGCACTACCCGCTCACGCAGGGCGTCGTCCTGCGGAAGCAGATCGGGGCCGTGCGGGCCGTGGACGGCGTCTCCTTCGACCTCGCCGGGGGCGAGACGCTGGGCATCGTCGGTGAGTCCGGCTGCGGGAAGTCGACGGTGGCCAAGCTGCTGGTGAGCCTGGAGCGGCCGACGTCGGGGCAGATCCTGTACCGGGGCGAGGACATCAGCAAGCTGTCGGGGCGGGCACTGAAGGCGGTGCGGCGGAACATCCAGATGGTGTTCCAGGACCCCTACACCTCGCTCAACCCGCGGATGACGGTGGGCGACATCATCGGGGAGCCCTTCGAGATCCACCCGGAGGTCGCGCCCAAGGGCGACCGGCGCCGGAAGGTGCAGGAGCTGCTGGACGTCGTCGGGCTGAACCCGGAGTACATCAACCGGTACCCGCACCAGTTCTCCGGCGGGCAGCGCCAGCGCATCGGCATCGCCCGCGGCCTGGCCCTCAACCCCGAGGTGATCGTGGCCGACGAGCCGGTCTCGGCGCTGGACGTGTCCGTGCAGGCCCAGGTCATCAACCTGATGGAGCGGCTCCAGCGCGACTTCGGCCTGTCCTACATCTTCATCGCGCACGACCTGTCGGTGGTCCGGCACATCTCGGACCGGGTCGGCGTCATGTACCTCGGCAAAATCGTGGAGCTGGGGACGGACACCGAGATCTACGAGCACCCCACGCACCCCTACACGCAGGCCCTGCTGTCGGCGGTGCCCGTCCCCGACCCGGAGCTGAGCAACCGGCGCGAGCGGATCATCCTCACCGGTGACGTGCCGTCCCCGGCCGACCCGCCCTCGGGCTGCCGCTTCCGCACCCGCTGCTTCAAGGCGGAGGAGCGCTGCGCGCTGGAGGTGCCGCCGCTGGCGGTCCCGGCCGTGTACCGGTACGCGGAGGGCCCGGCGCACCACGACTCGGCGTGCTTCTTCGCGGAGGACCGTCCGGCCGTGACCAGCCACCCCGGCGAGCCCCCGCAGCACTGACCGGCCGGGGGGGCTTCCGCGAGGCGTCCGGGCCCGCGGTGGGCGGGGTCGTGGTTTGGCCGCGGGCCGGGGTGGGGTAGTGCGCGGGGTGACAGCGGCAGGCGGCCCCCTCCAGGGGGCGTGGGCAGGGGGGAGGCGCGGCGGTGGGCGGAGCACACGGCGTCGGCGCGAGGGTTCCGCGTGGCGTTCCCCACCGTGCGGCCGTGGCCGCGCGTGGTCCCGTCCGGTGCTCCCCGGGGCGTGCGCCCCCGTCTGCTCCCGTGCACCGAGCCGTGCCGACTCACCGGTCGTTATGATCAGTTGCGCAACGCAGGCACGTGGGTATGCAGTACGTGCTATCCCCTTGTCATAAACCGCAGTTGGCCCTGCGCAGGTCGACTGACGCATCATCAGGTCATCCGATTCGTTTCCCGACGCAGTCCTTGGAGGTGAACCGCCGTGGCACTCTCGATTTCGGCGGTGGTGCTGCTGGCGATCATCGTCTTCTTGTTGATCAAGAAGGCCGGACTGAAGGGCATGCACGCGTTCATCTGCGTGCTCCTGGGGTTCTACCTCGCCAGCTCGTCCGTCGCGCCCACCATCAGCGACTTCACCACCAGCGTGGCCGACATGCTGGGCGGCGTCAGCTTCTGACCCGGGGCGCGTAGGCTCGGCCGCATGACTGCGCCTGCTCCGCCCTCCGAGCGCCGCCTGCTGCTCGTCCACGCCCACCCGGACGACGAGTCGATCAACAACGGCGCCACCATGGCCCGGTACGCCGCCGAAGGTGCCCAGGTCACGCTGGTCACCTGCACCCTGGGCGAGGAGGGCGAGGTCATCCCGCCCGCCCTCGCCCACCTGGCGCCCGACCGGGAGGACGCGCTCGGCCCGCACCGCATCGGCGAGCTGCGCGCCGCCCTGCGCGAACTCGGGGTCACCGACCACCACTTCCTCGGCGGTCCCGGCTGGTACCGGGACAGCGGCATGACGGGCACACCGGCCAACGAGCGCCCCGAGTGCTTCTGGCAGGCCCCCGTGGACGAGGCGGCGGGCCTGCTCGCGGAGATCCTGCGGCAGGCCCGGCCGCAGGTCATGGTGACCTACGGACCCGACGGCGGCTACGGCCACCCCGACCACGTCCAGGCACACCGCGTGGCCATGCGCGCGGCCGGACTGGCCGCCGACCCGGCGTTCGACGACGGGCGCCCACCGCACCGCGTCGCCCGCATCTACTGGAACTGCGTACCCCGCTCGGCCGTCACCCCGCAGGCGTTCGCGGGCAACCCCTTCCCGCAGACGGCCACGGCCGCCGACGTCCCCGGCGTGGTGGACGACGCCGAGGTCGCCGTGCGCGTCGACGGCGGAGCCGCGGCCGCGGCCGCCAAGGCGGCGGCCATGCGGGCGCACGCCACCCAGATCACCGTGCGCGAGGGCTGGTTCGCGCTGTCCAACCACCTCGGGCAGCCGCTGCACACCGTCGAGTGCTACCGGCTGCCGGACGGCGAGCGGCCGCCGCCCGTCCCGGGGGACGACCTCTTCGCGGGGGTGACCGCGTGAACACCGCCCGGCTGGCGGCCCACACGGGCCTCGCCGTGCTCGGCGCCGCGGCCGGAGCGGCCGGCACCCTGGTGCACGCCGCCTGGGCGCCCGGCGGCGTGCTGCTGGCGCTCGCCGGGACCGCCGCCGTCTGCGTCGGCGGCGCCCTGGCGACGGGCACCCGGGCGGGCGCCGCCGTCCCGGCCGTCGCCTGGACGCTCAGCGTCCTCGTACTGCTCCTGTGGGCCCGCCCCGAGGGTGACTTCCTGTTCGGAACGGGCGTCAGCTCCTACGCGTACCTCTACGGCGGCATGATCCTGGCTGTGATCTGCGCCACCGTCGCACCGCCCGGACGGGCAGGTTTCGGCCGTCCCGGAGACCTCGCCGGACGCCCCCAGTAAAGTAGGCGGCGCCGGCGAGCCGTACTCGCAACACCATCGCGACGAGATGAGTGCGGCGTACCCAACCGGGAGATCCTGTTTTGAGCCGTGAAACTGACAGCTCGTATCCGAGGGGCAACGCACCGGACGAGCCGAAGACCGAAGCCACGCTGACCACCCGCATCCGGATCAACATCCCCGGCTCCCGGCCGATCCCGCCGGTGGTCATGCGCAAGCCGGTGGACGAGAGCGCCGAGGAGCCCGGGAACGCCCAGGGCACCGGTGACGCGTCCGGTGCCGTCCGGGACGGCACCGCGACCGCCCCGGACGGCACCGACGGCGGGTCCGGAGCCCGGGAGACCAGCTCCTGGTTCGCCCCGCGCAAGCCGCCGGCCCAGCCCGGCGACGAACCGCCGGAGCCCCACCCGGCGCAGGAGCCGGGCGGCCGCGACCTGCCGCCCGGCGAGCCCGGCGGTGCGCCGCGGGGCGCCGCCCCGAGCCTCCCCGGCCTCGACGGCCCCCCGGCGCAGCCGAGCGGGCCGACGACGGGTCCGGCGACCGGCGGAATGCCGCTGCTGCCCCCGCAGTTCCGCGACAACGGAGCCGCGCAGCAGCAGCCCGGACCGCCCGCCGGGCAGGGGCCGCCTGCGGCGGCGGCTCCGCCGCCCGGTGACGCGTACGACGGCACTCCGCACGGCGGTGGCGACGCGTACGAGCGCGGCCCGGCGGAGCCGTTCCCGCAGCGGGTCGGCGACACCGCGCCCGGCGGCATCCCCGTCGTGCCGCCCCGGGTGCCCGGAGGGCCGTCCCTGACGACGCCGCCCGGCACCGGCCCGTACGGGGACGAGGCCGCACCGCACGGCGGGCCCGGCCCCCACGGCGGCCCCGCGGAACCGCCCGTGCGGGACGACGGCGCCGGACCCGACGACTCCCCCGAACCGCCCGCGCCCGCACCCGCCGCTGCGCAGCGGAAGCCGAAGAAGGGCCGCTCCAAGCTGGTGCTGCTCGGCGTGGCCGTCTTCGGCGTGCTCGGCACCGCCTACGGCGCCGGGCTGCTGCTCAACCACGCCGACGTGCCCAACGGCACGACGGTGCTGGGTGTCGACATCGGCGGCACCTCCCAGGCGGAGGCGGTCAGCACGCTGGAGCGGCGGCTCGCCGACCGGACGAGCGCTCCGCTGACCCTCGACGTCGCCGGGACCGAGCACGAGCTCAAGCCCAGCGTCGCCGGGCTGTCCCTGGACGTGGAGAGCACGGTCGCGGGCGTCTCGGGCCGCGAGTACAACCCGGTCGCCGTGATCAGCTCGCTGGTCGGCGGCGAGCGGGCGGCCGAGCCGGTGTTCACCGTGGACGACGAGAAGCTGCGGGCCGCGCTGGACGACCTGACCGGCGGGGCCGGGGCCGAGCGGGACGGCATGGTGAAGTTCGAGAACGGGCAGGCCATCGCCGTACCGGGGCAGAGCCGGGAGGCCGTTGACCCGGCCGAGTCGGCCGCCGCCGTGGAGCGCGCCTACCGGCAGCGTGCCGAGACGGGCAACGACGCCGTCGTCCCGCTGCCCGTCTCGGAGCAGTCGCCGAAGGTGACCGAGCAGGAACTCCAGCGGGCGATCGAGGAGTTCGGGGAGCCCGCGATGTCCGGGCTGGTCACCGTGCGGGCGGGTGCCGCGGAGATCAGCTTCAGCCCGGAGCGTTCCCTGCCCAAGTTCCTCTCCATGCGGCCCGACGCGGACGGCACGCTCGTCGACCACTACGACCTGAAGGAGCTGGAGGCCCTCTACGGGGGGACGTTCGACGGCGTCACGGTCGCCCGTGCCGACGGCACCCGGACGCCCGTCACCCCGCAGGACGTGGTCGGTGCCCTGCGCCCCGCGCTGCTGGAGACGGACCCGGCGCAGCGCGTCGGCGTCATCGAGCTGGACCCGCAGTAACCCGCACCGCCGCGCGGACCCGGCTCAGTTCAGCCGGGCCCGCGCGGCGCGGGCCTCCCGGCGGGCGTCGTCCGCCACCCGGGGCTCCACGCCGGCCACCAGCTCGGCGTACTCCTCCAGCGCTCCCGCGCCCGCGAGGAAGTCGCCCCGCTCCACCAGCAGCCGGGCGCGCTCCTGCCGCAGGTGCGCGGAGTGGTGCGGCAGCAGCAGCGACAGTTCCACCGCCCACAGCCGCACGGGAGCGCGCTCGGGCCGGGCCGCCGCCCAGACACGGATGTTGTCCAGGACGCGCCGCACGATCGCCAGCGGATCGGCGGGCCGCATGACGGACGGCGCAGGTGGGCCGCCCGTGGCTCGGGCGACCAGGGCGTCCACCTCCTCCCCCGAGAGCACGGCGCCGCCCGCGAACGGATCGGCCAGCACCTGGTCCGGACCGCCCGGCTGCCCGAACCCGACGACGAAGTGGCCCGGCAGCGCCACGCCGTGCACCGGGGCCCCGGCCCGCCGGGCGACCTCCATCCACACCACCGACAGCAGGATCGGCAGCCCGCGCCGCCGCCGCAGCACCGCGCCGAGCAGTGAGGAGTCCAGCCGTTCGTAGTCGGCGGGGGCGCCGTGGAAGCCCTCCTGGTCGCCGAGGAGCCGGGAGAGCGCCCGCGCCCACTGCGCGGGGGTGCGGTGGGCGGCGTACGGCAGCGTGCCGGTGAGCCGGTCCAGCTCGACCTGCGCCCGGTCCACCACGTCGTCCGCTCCGCCGCCGCCCGGCCCGGCGTCCGCCGGCCCCGTCTCCGTCAGCTCCACCTCCGTCAGCTCCACCTCCGTCGGCTCCACGTCCGTCGGCCCGGTGCCGCGGGCCGTGGCCGCCCGGTTCCGCTCCCGCAGGGCGACGGCCTCGACCAGGAGGCACAGCAGCGCCAGGTCGGGCCGTTCCGCCCGGGCCGCCGCCGCGAACCGGGCGTACAGCGCGTCGGGCCGCCCGTCGTCGTGCGTGCGGCCGCCGGTGTCGTCGCTGGGCATCGTCGGTGGCTCCTCAGCGCTCGGGTGCGCGGTAGTGGTGGTAGCTGTGGTGGGGGGCGAAGCCCAGGCCGCCGTACAGCGCGCGGGCCGCGGTGTTGCCGGTCTCGACCTGGAGGTGGGCGGCCGAGGCGCCCTCGGCCAGCGCCCGGTCGGCGAGGGCCGCCATCACCGCGGTCGCCAGGCCGCCGCGCCGGTGTCCCGGGTCCACCTCGACCGCCGAGAAGCCCGCCCAGCGCCCGTCCACCACGCACCGTCCGATCGCGGCGGGCCCGTCCTGCGCGCCGCCGATCGCCGCGAACCACACCGAAGGCCCGCCGCCGAGCACGTGCAGCACCTCGGGCGCGGGCCGCCCGACGCGCTGGTAGCGGCGCAGCCACGCCGCGTCCGCCGTCCGGCTGAGCCGCACCGGCGGCACCGGGCCGCCGGGCGGCCGGGCGGCCAGGTCGGCCAGCGGCGCGAGTCCGGCCACCCACACCTCGGCGGACACCTCCCGCGTCCACCCCCGCTCGTCCAGTGCCGCCGCCAGCCGCTCGTCGGCGTCCTCGGCCCCGGTGGTCACCTGCACGTAGGCGGGCAGGGAGCGCCGCGCGTACCAGCGGCGGGCGTGGTCCAGGGCGGCGTCCAGCGGCAGGCCCGGTTCGCCCAGCGGCAGCACCGAGTTCGCCCGGCGGGTGAAACCGCCGGCCGCCCGCAGCGTCCAGCCGCCCAGCTCCTCGCGCTCCACCGGCGGCCAGGCCCGCGCGGCGGCCCGGGACAGCTCGCGGGCCCCGGCCGACGGCAGCCCCCGGCGCCGGGCGGGGGCGGCGGGGACGACCTTCCCGGCGACGAGCCGGTCCTCGGCGATGCGCGCCACGTCACCGTTGCGCCGGGTGACGCAGAGCACACCACCGGTCCACGACGTGAGAACCCCGACGGCATCGGTGAACGCGGGACCGGCCTCAGGGGAATCGGTCAAACTTCGCACGGAGACACGTTTCCCCACGTCGTCAGCGCCGATGCGCACTTCAAGACGTCCGCTCATGGTGAATTCCACTGCTCTGTCAGACCCTCTTGTTCGTCTCGTGCCCAAGAACGGCGATACTAGATGCGGGCATCGACGACGCCGCGCTCCCGCGCGAATGGCCCTACCGAGGAGGAACGACAGCGTGACCTACGTCATCGCGCAGCCTTGTGTCGACCTGAAGGACAAGGCATGCATCGAGGAGTGCCCCGTCGACTGCATCTACGAGGGCAAGCGGTCCTTGTACATTCACCCGGACGAATGCGTCGACTGCGGGGCCTGTGAACCGGTCTGCCCGGTGGAGGCGATCTTCTACGAGGACGACACCCCGGAGGAGTGGCAGGACTTCTACAAGGCCAACGTCGAGTTCTTCGACGAGCTGGGCTCGCCCGGCGGGGCCAGCAAGCTCGGCCTGATCGACCGGGACCACCCCGTCATCGCGGCGCTGCCGCCGCAGGAGCACGACGAGTGAGACGGCGGCGCCGGGAACGCCCACGGGCGGCCCGGTGCCACCCCGCGGTCCCGCACGGCACACGCCGTGCGGGACCGCGGTGTTTCACGGCGACGAACCAGGCGATCAGCACGGCCCGCGGCAGCGGGCGCAGAAAGCGAGACAGCACGTGTCCTCCCCGTCCCCCCTCTCCTCCCGCCTGCCGGACTTCCCCTGGGACCGGCTGGAGCCCTACAAGGCGACGGCCGCCGCGCACCCGGACGGCATCGTGGACCTGTCCGTCGGCACGCCCGTGGACCCGGTGCCCGGGGTGGTCCAGCGGGCCCTGGCCGACGCCGCCGACCGTCCCGGCTACCCGACGGTGTGGGGGACGCCCGCGCTGCGGGACGCGATCACCGGCTGGTGCGGGCGGCGGCTGGGGGCGCGCGGCCTGACGCACGGGAACGTGCTCCCCGTGGTCGGCTCCAAGGAGCTGGTCGCCTGGCTGCCCGTCCAGCTCGGACTGGGCCCGGGGGACCGGGTGGCCCACCCCCGGCTGGCCTACCCGACGTACGAGGTCGGCGCGCGGCTGGCCGGGGCCGAGCCCGTCGTCTACGACAGCCCGCTGGAGCTGGACCCGGCGGGGCTGCGGCTGCTGTGGCTGAACTCCCCGTCCAACCCCACCGGGCGGGTCCTGGGCGCCGCGGAGCTGCGCGAGACCGTCGCCTGGGCCCGGGAGCACGGCGTCCTGGTGTTCAGTGACGAGTGCTACCTGGAGCTGGGCTGGGACGCCGAGCCCGTCTCCGTACTGCACCCGGACGTCTGCGGGGGGAGCCACGAGGGAGTCGTCGCGGTGCACTCGCTGTCCAAGCGGTCCAACCTGGCCGGCTACCGGGCCGCGTTCCTCGCCGGGGACGCGTCGGTGCTGGGCGAGCTGCTCACGGTCCGCAAGCACGGCGGGATGATGGTTTCCGCCCCCGTGCAGGCCGCCACCATCGCGGCACTGGGGGACGACGCCCACGTGGCCGCGCAGCGGGAGCGGTACGCCGCCCGGCGTGCCGCGCTGCGCGCCGCGCTGGAGGAGCGCGGCTTCCGGATCGAGCACAGCGAGGCGTCGCTGTACCTGTGGGCCACCCGTGATGAGCCCTGCTGGGAGACGGTCGGCGACCTGGCGGCGCGCGGGGTGCTCGTCGCACCGGGCGACTTCTACGGGGCGGCCGGCGAGCGTTGCGTGCGGGTGGCGTTCACCGCCACCGACGAGCGGGTCGCCGAGGCGGTCCGGCGCCTGGCGGACTGACCGGCACCCGGCGCACGAGGGCCCCGGACACCCTGTGCGGTGTCCGGGGCCCTCGCCATGGGGAGGTGCGGGGCGCGGGGCGCCTGCCTGTCGCCAGGCCGGTCGTCAGCCCAGCGGCAGGCCGTTGAGGGAGCCGCCGGTGAGCGAGTCGGCGCCCAGCGGCACGGCGCTGGTCAGCGACTCGGTGGGCAGCCCGCCGTCGGTGACGGTGGTGGCGGCCTTGCCCAGCAGCTCGCCGGAGGCGCCGGTGGCGGTGCCGGTGGTGTCCTGGGCGAGGGGGAGGGCCGCCTTGCCGAGGGTGCCGACGGTCTCCCCGGCGGCCGGGACGCCCTGGCGCACGGCCTCGCCGCCGGCCTCGCCGGCCAGGGAGGTGACGCTGCGCGCCGCGCTGTCGAGACCCTCGCCGGCGTTCTCCGCGTCGAGGTTGTCCAGGTTGCTGACCCCACCGAGGTCGGGAGTGGCGGGCAGCTGGACGGCCTGGGCCGAGCCGGCGGCGGCGCCGATGACGGAGGCGGCGCCTGCGGCCGTCAGCAGGGCGCTCTGGGCGATCCGGCGCGTGAGGGACATGATGCTCCTTTGGCGGGGAGGTTGGTGTTCTGGACCCGGGGTGCTGCCCCGTGGACGCTGTGCCTATCGCCTCGGGGGGTGCGAAGGTTGCGGCCCCGCCAGGTAAAGGATTCGTAATGCGTCGCATGATATGGGTGCGGCAAAGCGGGCAATACCCGGCGGCGGTACGGGCGTTGGGCACCTCGCTGCCCAGTGGCCGCAAGGGATCCGGGGGCGCGCGGGGTCCGCAGCGCCCGCCCCCGCGGGCCGTCAGCCGCCGGTGGCCCGGTGTGCCCCTTCCGGGTGAAGCTGCCGGACGGTCACCGCGCGAGCGTCAGCCGCACGTCCGGCGAACCGGGGCCGTCCGCGTCCGTCCAGCCCGCCGCCGCGTCCTGCGCGTCCCACGTCCGGTCGCCGTAGGTGACGCGGGCGATGCCCAGCTCCGACGCGTTCACGACCGACCAGTGCGCCAGCTCCCAGCCGCGCCGGGTGGCGCCCTCGGCCCCGGCCCCGGCCTGCGGCCGCCCGGCCGGGACCGGGATCACCAGGGCGTCCGGCGCCGCCGCGCCCGGGCCCGCGGGCGCGGCGGCCCGGCCCGCGGTCACGTCCCCGGGCGGCAGCACCTCCGCGCCGAACTCGCGGACGAGCTTCTCCCGCACCCGGTCGGCGTCACCGGCCCGTGCGGTGGCCCCGGTGCAGTGGAGGGAGGCGGCGGCGCGGCCGGTGAGGGCGGCGGTCAGCTGACCGGCCTGCGGCTCGTGCTTCGCGTACGCCTGCGGGAAGCCGCTGCGCTGCACCCGCTGGGCGGCGACGGTCAGCGGCAGCCGCGTGTAGCCGGGCACCTCGACCAGGTGGTCGTAGAACTTCCCGGCCGCGTACACCGGGTCCATGATCTCCTCCACCGTGCCCCAGCCCTGCGAGGGACGCTGCTGGAACAGCCCGACCGAATCCCGGTCGCCGTGACCGATGTTGCGCAGGGCGGACTCCTGCATGGCGGTGGCCAGGGCTATGGTCACCGCCCGTTCCGGCAGCCCCCGGGCCGCCGCGACCGCCTCGATGGTGGCGGCGTTGCGGGCCATCTCCGGCTCCAGCTCGTACGGTTCCCGGTCGTCGGGCCCCTGCACCACGCAGCGCGGCGGCCCGTCCGTCGTCGTGTACTGGACCACCAGGTACCCGGCCAGTGCCAGCAGCACGGCGCCCGCGGCGACGGCCCGCAGCCATCGCACGCCCCGCCTCCCGCGCGCCTCACCCATGGCGTCAGCTTAGGCCGTGACCGCGGGGCGGGGGCCCGGCCGCCGCCGGTAGGCTCGGGCCATGGCGCCGAACACGCTCGACCTGCACCAGGATGCCGCCCGGCTCACCGCGCAACTCGTCGACATCCCCTCCGTCAGCGGTGACGAGGAGACGCTCGCCGACGCGGTGGAGGAGGCCCTGCGCGGCCTGCCGCACCTCACCGTGGACCGGTACGGCAACAACGTCGTCGCCCGCACGGCGCTGGGCCGGGCCGAACGCGTGGTGCTGGCCGGCCACCTCGACACCGTGCCGCTGGCCGGCAACCTCCCCTCCCGGCGGGACGCCGACGGCTTCCTGTGGGGCTGCGGCACCTCTGACATGAAGGCGGGCGTCGCGGTGCAGTTGCGCATCGCGGCCACCGTCCCCGAACCCAACCGCGACCTCACCTTCGTCTTCTACGACAACGAGGAGGTCGAGGCGAGCCGGAACGGCCTCGGCCACCTGGCCGCGGCCCGCCCCGCATGGCTGGCCGGGGACTTCGCCGTGCTCCTGGAGCCCTCCAGCGGGCAGGTCGAGGGCGGCTGCCAGGGCACGCTGCGGGTGCTGCTGCGCACCACCGGGACGCGCGCCCACTCCGCGCGGAGCTGGCTCGGCGAGAACGCCGTCCACCAGGCCGCCCCGATCCTGGCCCGGCTCGCCGCCTACGAGCCGCGCCGGGTCACCATCGACGGCCTGGAGTACCGGGAGGGCCTGAACGCCGTGCGCGTCGAGGGCGGCGTCGCGGGCAACGTCATCCCCGACGCCTGCACCGTCACCGTCAACTACCGCTACGCGCCCGACCTCACCGAGGAGCAGGCGCTCGCCCACGTCCGGGAGGTCTTCGCGGACTGCCCGGTCGACGAGCTGGTCGTGGACGACCACTCCGGCGGCGCCCTGCCGGGGCTGGGCCACCCGGCGGCGGCCGCGTTCGTCGCCGCCGTGGGCGGGACGCCGCGGCCGAAGTTCGGCTGGACGGACGTCTCCCGGTTCAGCGCGCTCGGCGTGCCCGCGGTCAACTACGGGCCCGGCGAACCGAACCTGGCGCACAAGGTCGACGAGCGGGTGGAGGAAGCGCTCATCGTGCACTGCGAGGAGCGGCTGCGCGCCTGGCTGGCCGGATGAGCCGGGAGCGGCCCCGCGCGTGCCCCGGAGCCCGGGCGACCGCTGCCGCGGCGGTGTCCGTACGCCCGGGATTCCGGTGCGCGACACCTCCACCTGCGTAGGCTGTGCCGACGTAACGCGGTGGAGGGAGCAGCACATGAGCAGCACGGCGCAGGAGAGGGGCCCGCAGCCCGGCCCGCAGGACGGGCCGCAGCCGGAGCGCGAGCCGCGCGAGCAGCACCTCGGCCCGGTCGTGCGCCGCCGCGGGCAGACGCTCGACGGGACGGCCGACCAGCGGCTGCTGGAGGCGCGCGGCCCCGGCGACTTCGTCCACCAGGACCCCTGGCGGGTGCTGCGCATCCAGTCCGAGTTCGTGGAGGGCTTCGGCGCGCTGGCCGAGATCGGGCCGGCCGTGAGCGTCTTCGGCTCGGCCAGGACGCACGAGGGCTCGCCCGAGTACGCGACGGGCATGGCGATCGGGCGGGCGCTGACCGAGGCCGGGTTCGCGGTGATCACCGGTGGCGGCCCCGGGGCGATGGAGGCGGCCAACCGGGGCGCGTCCGAGGCGGGCGGCACCTCGGTGGGGCTCGGCATCGAGCTGCCCTTCGAGCAGGGCCTGAACCAGTACGTCGACCTGGGCGTGAACTTCCGCTACTTCTTCGTGCGCAAGACCTGCTTCGTCAAGTACGCGCAGGGCTTCGTCGTCCTGCCCGGCGGTATGGGCACGCTGGACGAGCTGTTCGAGGCCATCACCCTGGTGCAGACGCGCAAGGTGACGCGCTTCCCGATCGTGCTCTACGGCTCGGCCTACTGGGAGGGCCTGCTCGGCTGGCTGCGCGACACGGTCGCCGCCGAGGGCAAGGTCTCACCCGGTGACCTGGACCTGATCCACCTCACCGACGACGTGGACGAGGCGGTCGCGCTCGTCACCAAGTGACGGCCCGCCCGCCCGCACAGCCCGCCCGGGCCCGCCCGCGCCCGCCCGCTCAGGCCAGCCCGCGCCGGGCGACGGCCGGGGGCCGGTGCCCGGCGATCGAGGCCACCATGTCCAGCACCTCCCGCGTCTCGGCCACCTCGTGCACCCGGTACACCCGGGCGCCGAGCCAGGCCGAGACGGCGGTGGTGGCCAGGGTGCCCAGCAGGCGCTCCTTCACCGGCCGGTCCAGCGTCTCCCCGACGAAGTCCTTGTTCGACAGCGAGACGAGCACGGGCCAGCCCGTCGCCGCCATCTCCGGGAGCCTGCGGGTCGCCTCCAGCGAGTGCCGGGTGGACTTGCCGAAGTCGTGCCCCGGGTCGATGAGCACCGACTCGCGCGGCACCCCGAGGGAGACGGCCCGCTCCGCGAGGCCCACGGTGGTGCGCAGGACGTCGGCCATCACGTCGTCGTACGCCACCCGGTGCGGACGGGTGCGCGGCTGCGCGCCGCCCGCGTGCGTGCACACCAGCCCCGCCCCGTACCGCGCCGCGACCTCCGCGAGGCGCGGGTCCACGCCGCCCCAGGCGTCGTTCAGCAGGTCCGCACCGGCCTCGCACACCGCTTCGCCGACCTCGTGCCGCCAGGTGTCCACACTGATGACGACGTCCGGGTGGCGCTCGCGGACCCGTGCCACGAACGAGGCCGTGCGGCGGATCTCCTCCGCCGTGCTGACCTCCTCGCCCGGCCCCGCCTTGACGCCGCCCACGTCCACGATCGCGGCGCCCTCGGCCACCGCCCGCTCCACGCGGGCGAGCGCCGGTGCGTCGCGGAAGGTGGCGCCTCGGTCGTAGAACGAGTCGGGGGTCCGGTTCACGATCGCCATGATCACCGGTTCGTGGCTCCCGAACTCCCGCCGTCCCAGCCGCAGCATCCGTCTCCCTCTCGCGCCGTCCCTCGGCCCGTCGCGCGCGCCCTGCCGCCGACCCTAGCCGTCGGCGGGACGTGGCACGATCAGTGCCGGACCGTATTGACCGCAAGGCCGGGGAGATCGCCGTGTTCTGGTTCCTGCTGCTCGCACTGCTGGTGGTGGTCGGCGCCCTCGTGCTGGCCGTGGTGGGGAGCGACGACGGCACCGGGCGCGCGCGCGGCGGGCTGAGCGACCCGGTGCCCGTCCAGGCGGCCGTGCCGCTGCCCCCGGAGCGGCCCGTGGGCCGTGCCGACGTGGCCGCGCTGCGCCTGCCCCTGGCCCTGCGGGGTTACCGGATGAGCGAGGTGGACGACGCCCTGGACCGGCTCGCCGCCGAGCTGGCCGAGCGGGACGCCCGCATCGCGGAGCTGGAGGCGGCGCTGGCCGGGGCGCAGGCCACCGCGCTGGGCCGCACGGACCTGCTGCCCGGGGCCGCGCACCACGGGCGGCCCGCGGCGGGGGCAGTGGAGGCGTCGGAGCCCGCCGGGCACCCGGAGGCGGCGGGCCAGTCCGGGCAGTCGGGCCAGCCGGACCAGGAGGAGGAGCAGCGGTGACGGACGCACCGGTGACGGACGCCGTGGCCGGGCCCGACGGCCTCCCGCGCTGCCCCTGGGGCGCCGGCCCGCCCGACTACACCGCCTACCACGACGCCGAGTGGGGCCGGGCCGTGCGCGGTGACGACGCGCTGTTCGAGCGGCTGTGCCTGGAGGCGTTCCAGTCCGGGCTGTCCTGGCTGACGATCCTGCGCCGCCGCGAGGGCTTCCGGGCGGCCTTCGCGGAATTCCGCATCGCGGAGGTCGCCCAGTTCGGCGCCGCCGACCGCGCCCGGCTGCTGGCGGACGCGGGCATCATCCGCAACCGGGCCAAGATCGACGCCGTGCTGGCCAACGCCCGGGTGCTCGACGCCTGGGGGCCGGGGGAGCTGGACGCCCTGGTGTGGTCCCACGCGCCCGGCCCGCGGCCCGCTCCGGCGCGCCTGGCCGACGTCCCGGCCAGCACCGCCGAGTCCGCGGCGCTGGCCGGCGCGCTCAAGCGCCGCGGACTGCGCTTCGTCGGCCCCATCACCGCCTACGCGCTGATGCAGGCGTGCGGCCTGGTCAACGACCACCTGGCCGACTGCGCCTACCGCTGACGCGCCCCGGCCCCCCCGGGACGGACGCGCCCCCGGCCCGCGCGGTCAGCGGCCGGTGAAGCGGGGCTGCTCCTTGCGCACGAACGCCTCCACCGCGATGCGGTGGTCCGCCGAGGCCCCCGCCGCGCGCTGGAGCGCGGCCTCCTTGTCGAGGGTCTGGGCCAGCGAGTGCGAGGCCCCGAAGGCGAGCGCCTCCTTCATCGCGGCGTAGGCGGCCGTCGGTCCCGCGGCCAGCTTCCGGGCCACGGCCCCGGCCTCGGCGGCCAGTTCCGCGGCCGGGACGACACGGTGGGCGAGCCCCAGCTCCAGCGCCTCGGCGGCCTTGACGGTGCGGGGGAACAGCAGGAGGTCGGCAGCGCGGGCCGGGCCGACCAGGCGCGGCAGCGTCCAGGCCATCCCGGAGTCGGTGGACAGGGCCACCCCGGCGAACGCGGTGCTGAAGGCCGCCGTGTCCGCGATCACCCGGTAGTCCGCGGCGAAGGCGAAGCCCGCTCCCGCCCCGGCGGCGACGCCGTTCACGGCGGCCACCACCGGCTTGGGCATGCCCGCGATGGCCAGCGTGATGGGGTTGTAGTGCTCCTCGACGGTGCGCAGCGCGTCGCCGCCGCCCGCCTGGAGGATGCCGACGTGCTCCTTGAGGTCCTGGCCCACGCAGAAGGCGCGGCCCGTGGCCGTCAGCAGCACGGCGCGCACGGCGTCGTCGGCCGCCGCCTCCCGCAGGGCGTCCCGCAGCGTCTCCTTCAGCTCGGTGTCCAGCGCGTTCATCGCGTCGGGGCGGTTGAGGGTGAGGGTCGCGAGCCCCTCGGTCAGGTCGTAGCGCACGGTGTCGGCCATGCGCCCAGCATGGCGGAGATCACCGGGCACCGACATACGGACCCCGGTGTGACCTGCGTCAAACCGGCGGGGCACCGCCCGGCCGGAGGATTGCCGCCCGATCGCCGTATTGGGCGGTTTTGCGTGGTCAGCTCCTTGAGGATATGCCGACCGATGTTGGTCATCGGGTCACGGGATGCGGGATAATGGCCAGGAAGCAATCTGTTCGACGCCGGTGACACGTGCCTTTGCAGGGGGCCGTCGGCTGACGATGAGCTGGTTTCAGGAAGGGGAACGAGCATGGCGGCCATGAAGCCGCGGACGGGTGACGGCCCGCTCGAGGTGACCAAGGAGGGGCGGGGCATCATCATGCGCGTTCCGCTCGAAGGCGGTGGGCGGCTCGTGGTCGAGCTGACCCCCGACGAGGCGGTCGCTCTGGGCGAGGAGATCAAGAAGGTCTGCGACTGAAACTCCCCAGCCGGTACCGGTGAACCGCCGCCGCCCCCGCACGCGCGTCGCGCGCCTGCGGGGGCGGCGGCGTACCGGCTCCGCTCGGCCCCGGGCGGGCTCAGCCGCGCTTGACCGCGCACAGGAGACCGTCCCCGACCGGGAGCAGCGAGGACAGCAGCCCGTGGCTGTCCCGCACGGTGCGCAGCAGCTCGCGCAGCGCCAGCACCTCGCCCGGCTGCGCGCCCGAGTCCACGGTGCGGCCGTCGGCGAAGACCCCTTCGAAGCACACCAGCCCGCCGGGCCGCAGCAGGCGCAACGATTCACCGAGGTAGGAGGGGTACTCGGACCGGTCGCCGTCGCAGAAGACGAGGTCGTAGCCGCCGTCGGCGAGCCGCGGCAGCACGTCCAGCGCCTTGCCGGGGATGAACCGCGCCCGGTTCCCGGCGAATCCGGCGGCGCGGAACGCCTGCCGGGCGAACTGCTGGCACTCCGGCTCGGTGTCCACCGTCGTCAGCACCCCGTCGGGGCGCATGCCGTGCAGCAGGTGCAGTCCGGAGACGCCGGTGCCGGTGCCGATCTCGGCGACCGCCTTGGCGTCGGTGACGGCGGCCAGCAGCCGCAGCGCCGCCCCGGTGCCGTCGGAGACCGGCCGCAGCCCCGCGTCCCTGCCCCGGTCACGGGCCCAGGACAGGGCGGCGTGCACCGCGCTGTCGGGGTTCTCCCCGCCGTACGCATCGGCGAACGCCCAGCTCGTCAGCCGGTTGCCGGTAATCTCCCTCTCCTGTCCCCGTGGACCACGCAACCGTGACTGTATCCGCTGCCCCGGGAACCCGCTGATGGCACCGCGCGTTGAAGGGGGCAGGTGAGGCGGGGGCGATCGCGGGCAGGCGCACGGCGGGCCCCCGATCAGCGCGCCGCCGCCGCACCCGAGAACCGAAAAGCAGGTCAAAGATGCTTATCCGGAACTAACGGGCGAGGTGGCTATGGTAGGGGCTCCACTGGACACCACCAGAGCCACAAGGGGAGGTGCGGCTCCATGCGGTGACCGGGGGGTGCTGAGGTACTTCCGCAGGTCGTCCGCCGAGCCACCATCCGTGACCGACACCGCTGACCACCGCCGGGCCACCGACTCCGCATCCGCCGCCGTGCCCGCCGCGCGGGCCACCTTCGCCACTGATGCGGACAGCCAGGCGTGGACTCCCCCTTCCTGGGAGGAGATCGTCAGCACCCACAGCGCACGGGTCTACCGCCTCGCCTACCGGCTGACCGGCAACCAGCACGACGCCGAGGACCTCACCCAGGAGGTCTTCGTGCGCGTCTTCCGCTCGCTGTCCACCTACACGCCCGGCACCTTCGAGGGCTGGCTGCACCGCATCACCACGAACCTGTTCCTGGACATGGTCCGCCGCAAGCAGCGCATCCGGTTCGACGCCCTCGCCGACGACGCCGCCGAGCGGCTGCCCAGCCGCGAGCCGTCGCCGCAGCAGCACTTCAACGACACTCACTTCGACGCCGACGTGCAGCAGGCCCTGGACACCCTGGCGCCCGAGTTCCGCGCCGCCGTGGTGCTGTGCGACATCGAGGGCCTGTCCTACGAGGAGATCGCCGCGACGCTCGGTGTGAAGCTCGGCACCGTGCGCAGCCGCATCCACCGGGGCCGCTCCCACCTGCGCAAGGCGCTCCAGCACCGCTCGCCCACGCGGCGCGGCGCCCGCCGCGCGCCGGCCACCGTGCCGGCCGGGCTGCCGGGGGAGGGCGGTGGCGCATGAGCGGCACCACCGGGCCCGCCAGGGCCGAACACCACCTCGGCGACCGGCTCGCCGCCCTCGTCGACGGCGAACTCGGCCACGAGGAGCGCGAGCGGGTGCTCGCGCACCTGGCCACCTGCTGCGGCTGCAAGGACGAGGCCGAGGCGCAGCGGCGGATCAAGAACCTCTTCGCCGTGGCCGCACCCCCCCTGCCCTCGGACGGGCTGCTCGCCCGGCTCCAGGCACTGCCCGCCACCGTGGACGAGGGCGGCGGCCCGGCCGGTGACGACGCCGCGGAACCCCGCGCCGGCCGGCCGCCGCGCCCCGCGCTGTCCGTGCTGCCCGGCGGGGACGCGTCCGGCGGCCTGCTCACCCCGCAGCGCGGGTTCCGGGTGCACCGCACGCCCGAGCCGGAGCGGGTGGCGGCGGCCGCGTCCCGGGGCAGGCGGTTCGCGTTCGCCGCGGCGGGCGCCGTCTCGCTGGCGGCCGTCGCGCTCGGCGGTGCCCTCGGCACGGCCGCGACCACCGGCGGCTCCACGGCGAACGCGGGCGGCCCCGGCACGGCTCCGCTGCGGCCCACGGCCGGCGTCGAACGCCCCACGGACCGCCGCAACGAGCCGTCCGGCCCCGGTGTCGTCCCGCTGGGGCGGGGCACGGGTCTCAGCGCCGCGTCCAGCGGACCCACCGGCTCCGCCGCCGCAGCGCCCCGGCTGACGCCGGTGCTGCCCGGGGCCGCGGCGCCCTACGCCTCCTCCCCGCACCTGGGGCCGCTGCGCCCGGCGCGCGTCCCGGCCGCGCACGCGCCGGGGACGCCCCTGGCCCTGGCCCCGCCGCCGACGCTGCGGACGACCGCTGTGAAGCGGCCCTCCCCGGCACCCGGGACGACGCCGATGGCTGTTTCCCACCGCCCCTGAGCCGCGGCCACTGCGCGCTGTCCGGCGTACCTGGTTCAATGCAGGGCGTCGACGCAGGGCGCGGGCCGGGCCCGCGGCACGAGGGTGAGTGTGGGGCGAGATGACCATGGAGGACGCGGCGGAGGGCGCCGGGACGAAGCCGACGTGGTGGAGCCGTCCGCGCCCGGCCCCGGCGGCGGGCACCCCGCGCCCCGCCCCGCTGCACGGGGAGGACCCGTACGCCACGCCGCCCTACGGCGACCTCGGCCCGTGGTCCCCGGCGCCGCCCGTCCAGCGCCCCCGGCCCACCGCCCCGGTGCCCCCGCCCCCGGGCGCCCCTCCCGCAGCGGCGGCCCCGGCGCCGGCTCCTTCCGCACCGGCGCCGGGCAGCCCCGCACCGGCCGCTGCCGCGCGCGGCGGGGCGGGGTGGCGGGGGTACGACCCGTGGGCCGGGCCTCCGGCCCGCCCCGCGCCGGAGGCCCGCCCGGAGGCCGGGCGCCCCCGGCGGCGCCGCCTGGTGTCGGGGGCCGTCCTGCTGGCCCTGCTGGCGGGCGGCGCGGGCGGCGTCTTCGGGGCGTACCTCGAACGCACCGGCGGCCTGGGCACGGTGACGCTGCCGCAGGCCCCGCCGGAGTCCGCCGAGCGGCCCGCCGACAGCGTGGCGGGCATCGCCGCAGCCACCCTGCCCGGCGTGGTCACCCTGCACGTGCGCGGTGCGGGTTCCCAGGGCACGGGCACCGGCTTCGTGCTGGACGAGCGCGGCCACATCCTCACCAACCACCACGTGGTGAGCCCCGCGGAGGAGGGCGGCCGGATACAGGTCACCTTCAGCAGCGGTGAGACGGCCGGTGCCCGGCTGATCGGCGGGGACAGCGGCTACGACCTGGCCGTGGTCAAGGTGGACGGGGTCTCGGGCCTGCGGCCGCTGCCGCTGGGCGACTCCGACACGGTCCAGGTCGGTGACCCGGTCGTGGCCATCGGCGCGCCCTTCGACCTGGCGGGCACCGTCACTTCCGGCATCATCAGCGCCAAGGAGCGTCCCATCACGGCGGGCGGCGAGCGGGGCGCGAGCGACATCGCCTACGTGGACGCCCTCCAGACGGACGCCCCGATCAACCCGGGCAACTCCGGCGGCCCGCTGGTGGACGCCAGGGGCCGGGTCATCGGCGTGAACAGCGCGATCCGCTCGGTCGAGGGCACGCCGGGCGGCGACGCCCAGGGCGGCTCGATCGGTCTCGGTTTCGCCATACCGATCAACCAGGGCAAGCGCGTGGCCGAGGAGCTGATCAACACCGGCCGGGCCACCCACCCGGTGATCGGCGTCAGCGTGGACATGTCCTACACCGGGGAGGGCGCCCTGGTCGGCGTGCCGGACGGCGACCGTCCCGCCGTCGTGCCCGGTGGACCGGCCGACCAGGCGGGGATCGAGGACGGCGACGTCATCACCGCCGTGGACGACGCCCTGGTCCGCACCGGCGAGGAGCTGATCGTCAAGATCCGCAGCCACCGGCCGGGCGACGCGCTGGCGTTGACCGTCCGCAGAGCGGAGGAGGAGCTGACGGTCACTGTGACGTTGGGCACCGCGAGCGGGGGATGAGCGATCGTGGCTGCGGGCCGCTCCCGGGGAGGGGCCCCGGCCAGGTACCGTGACGTACTGGGCGAGTGAGCCCCACACGCAGGGGTCTGGGCGGTCCCGGACGGAGCTGGAGGAGCGGCACAGTGTTCATGGACATAGGGGCCCTCGAATTCGCGGTGCTGTTCATCCTGGCCGTACTGCTCTTCGGCCCCGAGAAGCTGCCCAAGCTGATCCAGGACGTGGCCGGGTTCATCCGCAAGGTGCGGCAGTTCTCGGACACCGCCAGGGACGACATCCGCAAGGAGCTGGGCCCCGACTACCAGGACTTCGAGTTCCAGGACCTGCACCCCAAGCGGTTCGCCCAGAAGCACCTGATGGGCAACGACGAGCTGGGCCTGAAGGAACTGCGCAACTCGCTCGACATCCGCGAGGACCTGCGCGAGTTCGACGTGCGCAAAGAGCTGGCCGAGGTCACCGACGCGGTGAACGGCAACGGCGCGCCGGGCCCCGTCCCGGCGGCGGGCGCGACCCCGGCGGGGGTCCCCTCGGCGGACGCCTCCCCCGCCGTGCCCGACCTGCTGCGCAAGAAGGACGCCTCCACCGGGGACGGTCCGCCGCCCTTCGACGCGGACGCCACCTGACCGGTCCTTTCACCTGGTCAACTGATCCCTGATCGGACCCGGCTTCCCCGGGTAGTTATCCTCCCTGTGTCCGGGAACGTGCCGCGCGTGAGCGCGGAACCGCTCCCGGGCCCGGGGCGGCCGGCACCGGCACCCCCGGCAGGACCGGCGAGGAGGCGTGGCGCAGATGGAGAGCACCAGACGGGTGGCACCGGCTCAGGCGTACGCACCGGCCCCGTCCGCCGCGCACCGCGGCGTCGAGGGGTACCTGATGGCAGCCTTCCCCTGGTACGGCCTGGACGAGGCGTTCAGCGGGCCGCGCTGGCTCATGCAGGTCGGCGCGGCGGCGGACGGCACGGTCGAGCACGGGGCCACCGGCCACGGCGAGGAGCCGTCGATGCGGACGGAGACGGAGCCCGACGAGCAGCGCTTCACCGTCGTGGTGACGGTGGCCAGCCGTCCGCCGCGGCAGAGCGCGGACGGCACCGGGATGCTGGAGGCGACGTCCGTCTCCTCGGCGGCCTGGCTGGCCGGTTCGGGGCTGCTGTCGCGCACCTGGCCCACCCACATGGAGCGGGCCCTGCGCCAGGAGTGGCTGGACCAGCAGACCGCCGTCGCCTGGGACCTGGCCGACCAGCTCGGCGACGGCGCTGCCGAGGGCTGGACGGCGCTGACCCTGCCGGTCGACGGCGTCCCGACGCCGTTCCACTACCGCGAGTCCGCCTACGGCTGGGTGCTCGCGGGCACGGCCCCGGAGGACGTCCACATCGGTGCCTACGGGCGCGGGATGAGCGCCTACGGGCTCGGCTTCTCCGTGGTGAAGGACATAACCGGCTACGCCGCCCCGGCCGCGGGCGGGCGCTGAGCCGCGCCCCGCCCGGGACGGCCGAGGGCGTCAGAACTTGTTGCGCGGCGTGAGCGCCAGCGACATGCCCTGGAGGCCGCGCTGCCGCCCGCCCAGCTTGCCCGCCACCGCACGGATGGCCGCGCCCGCGGGCGACTCGGGGTCGGTCAGCACGATGGGCTTGCCCTCGTCGCCGCCCTCGCGCAGCCGCACGTCGATCGGGATGGACCCGAGCACCGGCACGGTGGTGCCGGTGGTGCGCGACAGCCCCTCGGCGACCCGCTCGCCGCCGCCCGTGCCGAACACGTCCACCATCTCGTCGCAGTGCGGGCACGGCAGCCCGGACATGTTCTCCACGACGCCGACGATCTTCTGGTGCGTCTGCACCGCGATCGAACCGGCCCGCTCCGCCACCTCGGCGGCGGCCTGCTGCGGCGTGGTGACGACGAGGATCTCGGCGTTGGGGATGAGCTGCGCCACGGAGATGGCGATGTCACCGGTGCCCGGCGGCAGGTCGAGCAGCAGCACGTCCAGGTCGCCCCAGTAGACGTCCGCGAGGAACTGCTGGAGCGCGCGGTGCAGCATCGGCCCGCGCCACACCACCGGGGCGTTGCCCGGGGTGAACATGCCGATGGAGATGACCTTCACGCCGTGCGCCGACGGCGGCATGATCATGTCCTCGACCTGGGTCGGGCGGCCGTCGGTCCCCAGCATGCGCGGTACCGAGTGGCCGTAGATGTCGGCGTCCACGACGCCCACCTTCAGGCCGTCGGCGGCCATCGCCGCCGCGAGGTTCACGGTGACGGACGACTTGCCCACGCCGCCCTTGCCGGAGGCCACGCAGTACACGCGGGTCAGCGAGTTCGGCTGGGCGAACGGCACCTCCCGCTCCGCCTGGCCGCCGCGCAGGGTGCTGGCCAGCTCCCTGCGCTGCTCGTCGCTCATCACGTCCAGCTCGACGGACACGCCCGTGACGCCCTCGACGGCGCTCACGGCCTCGGTGACCCGGGAGGTGATCGTCTCCCGCATCGGACAGCCGGAGACGGTCAGGTACACGCCGACGGCGACCGAGCCGTCCGCGGCGACGTCGACCGACTTCACCATGCCCAGGTCGGTGATCGGGCGGTGGATCTCGGGGTCGTTCACCGTCGCGAGGGCGGCGCGCACCGCCTCCTCGGCGGGGGCGGGTCCGTACGTGTCGGTAGCCATACGACGATGGTACGGCGCCCGTCCCCGTAGCAGGACCGGCAGGGGGCGCCGCCGGAGGGCGGTAGGGTGCCGTTGCCACGCCCCGAGGCCCCGGAGGAACGCCGACGTGCCAGCCGCCACCCACCGCTTCCGCTTCGTCAGGACGGCTGCGACGGGCGCGGTCGGCGCGGGACTCGTGGCGGTCCTCACCGCCTGCGGCACCGAGGACCCGGATGCGGGCACCAACGGCGTGGGCAAGCTGCCGGCCGCGCAGGTCGAGGAGCGGGCGCTGCGCGCCGCCGACGCGGCCGGCGCCGTCCGGCTCACCGGCACCCTCGTCAGCGAGGGCCGCACCTACCGCCTGGACATGCGCCTCAAGGACAACGGCGGCATCGGCGAGGTCTCCGCCGCGGGCGGCGCGCGGTTCGAGCTGCTGCGCGTCGGGGAGGACCTCTACCTCAAGGCGGACGCCGCGTTCTGGACGCAGCAGGGCGACGAGGACGGGGAGCCGTCCGCCGCCGACCGCGAGGCGGCGGGCAAGCTGGACGGCAAGTACGTGAAGGTGCCGCCGGGCGACCCCGCCTACGCGCAGCTCAGCGGCTTCACCGAGAAGGACGTGCTGCTGGACGGCGTCCTGGCGCTGAGCGGGGAGCGGGCGAAGGGGGAGCGCGGCGAGGTGGACGGGGTGCGCACGGTACGGGTCACCGCGGGCGGCGGCGTGCTGGACGTCTCCCTGGACGGCAAACCGTTCCCGCTGCGCCTGGAGCGCGCCGGGGACACCGGCGTCCTGACGATGGCCGACTGGGGCAAGCAGTTCTCGCTGCGGGCCCCGCAGGAGGACCAGATCGTCGACTACGGCAAGGAGATCTCCACCCAGGGCGGGGAGGCACCCCCCGGGTAGGGAGGGCGTCCGCCGCCCGCGCGTCCGGTGCCCGGCGTCAGTCCCGTGCGGCCCGGCCCCGGCGGAACAGCAGCTTCGGCAGCCCGGCGGGGGCGGGGCGCCGCGTCGTGACCGGGGTCGGCAGCGGGGCCGCGGCCGCCCGGCCGTCCGGCATCGCCCCGGGACGCTGTCCGGCCGCCCCGGCCGGTGCCAGGCGCAGCAGCCGGCACTCGCGCGCCCAGCGCTCGGTGACCTGCTCGTAGTCGGGCGCGTTGAGCCGCTTGCCCCGCAGCTCCTCGGCCGCCGCCGCCCAGGCGGCGCCGCCCGGCTCCAGCTCGGTCACGTGCGCGGGCCAGGCCACCAGCCGCCCGCCCTTGTCCTTGCTGCGGGCGCTGACGGTGGCCGTGCCGCCGTCGCGCAGCCCGAGGCCCTCCAGCGGCTGTTCCAGGGGGCCGTCCCCCACGAGGCAGACGGCGCCGTCGTGCCAGACGTGCCACAGCGCGCGCGCCGGGCCCTGCGGCCCGCGCACCCACACGAGGGCGGACTTCTTCGCGGCCTCCTCGATGAGGGCCCGCTCGAACAGGGCGTCGGGGGCGGTCTCGGTCATGCGCCGACCCTACCGCGCCGCCGCACCACCGCGGCCGGGCGCACGCGGGCGCGGGGAAGCGGGCCGGACCGGGGGAGGGGTCAGTACCACCGCGGTTCCACGCGCCTTACGCTGGAGTCCGTCAGTCACCCGTCGGAAGGAGCGCCCGGTGCGCAGTGCGGAGCGAGGCCGTCCCCTGACCGCCTCCGCGGTGGGGGCCGGGCGCCGGCACGGCCACGGACCGGACCTGTTCCTGCTGGCCGTCGCCGTCTCGGGCATCTCGTTGTCCGCCCCGCTGATCGCGGCCACCGCCGCCCCGGCTCTGGCCATAGCGTTCTGGCGCAACGCCATGGCCGTCGGGGTGCTGGCCCCGGTCGCGCTGCTGCGGCACCGCGCGGAGCTGCGCGGCCTCAGCCGCCGTACCGTGCTGCTGTCCGGGGCCGCCGGGCTGCTGCTCGCCCTGCACTTCGCCCTGTGGCTGCCCAGCCTCCACATGACGTCCGTCGCCTCCTCCACGGCCCTGGTGACCACCACCCCGATCTGGACCACGGTCCTGCTGAGGCTGCGCGGCCACCGGCAGTCGGCCGGGGTGTGGACGGGCACGGCGGTGGCGTTCGCCGGCGTGCTGCTCCTGACCGGCGTGGACCTCTCGCTGTCCCCGCGCGCCCTGGCCGGGGACGCCCTGGCCCTGGCCGGCGGCATGGCGGCCGCGGGTTACGTGCTCCTGGGGGCCGAGGTGCGCCGGACGGCCACCACCACCGCGTACACCTTCGTCTGCTACGGCACGACGGCACTGGTGCTGCTGGTCGCCTGCCTGCTCAGCGGGAGTGACCTGGGCGGCGGCTACAGCGGGCAGACGTGGCTGAAACTGGCCGTGCTCACCGTGGCCGCACAGCTCCTGGGCCACTCGCTGCTCAACCGCGTCGTGCACGGACTCGGCCCGTCGGTGACCTCCACCGCCATCCTGCTGGAGACGCCGGGGGCCGCGCTGATCGCCGCGCTCTGGCTCGGCCAGACCCCGCCCGCCGTGGCCTACCCGGCGCTCGGCGTGATCCTCGCCGGGCTGCTGCTGGTGCTGCGCGCCCCGGGCGCCGCCCCGGCCGCGGGCGGACCCGAGGAGGCGGTGACGACGGCCGCGGGTGCGGGCGGCAGGAAGAGCGGCGAGGGGGGCACCGCGGCGCCGGGCGCTACAGCCAGCCGTTCCGCTTGAAGCCCCGGTGGATCGCGGCGCAGATGGAGACGATGACGACCATGACGGCCGGATAGCCGTACGTCCACTCGGTCTCCGGCATGTGGTCGAAGTTCATGCCGTAGACCCCGGCGATCATCGTCGGCACCGCGAAGATCGCCGCCCAGGCGGTGATCTTGCGCATGTCCTCGTTCTGCGCGACGGTCGCCTGCGCCAGGTTCGCCTGGAGGATGGAGTTGAGCAGGTCGTCGAAGGCGAGCACCTGCTCGTTCACCCGTGCCAGGTGGTCGGCGACGTCCCGGAAGTACGTCTGGATGTCGGGGTCGATGACCCGCATCGGCCGCTCGCTCAGCTGGAGCATCGGGCGCAGCAGCGGTGACACCGCCCGCTTGAACCCGAGCACCTCGCGCTTGAGCTGGTAGATCCGGCCCGCCTCACCGCCGCCGCGGGTCTCGGAGAAGACGTCGATCTCCACGTCGTCGATGTCGTCCTGCACCGCGTCGGCCACGGCCAGGTACCCGTCGACGGCCTGGTCGGCGATGGCGTGCAGGACGGCGGACGGCCCCTTGGCCAGCAGCTCCGGATCGTCCTCCAGCCGGTGCCGCAGCCCGCGCAGCGAGCCCTGCGCCCCGTGCCGGACGGTGATGATGTAGTCGGAGCCGGTGAAGCACATCACCTCGCCCGTCTCGACCACCTGGCTGCCCGCGGCGCGGTCGGCGCCGGCCCGGTAGTGGATGGTCTTGATGACCGTGAACAGGGAGTCGTCGTACCGCTCCAGCTTCGGCCGCTGGTGCGCGTGGACCGCGTCCTCCACGGCCAGCGGGTGCAGGCCGAAGTCGCGCGCGATGCCCGCGAACTCCTCCCCGGTCGGCTCGTGCAGCCCGATCCACACGAACGCGGCGGCCTCCCGGCCCTCCGGGCCGCGTACCCGTTCCAGGGCCTCGCCGGGCGCGAACCGCTCGTGGTCGCGGCGGCCGTCGCGGTACACGCCGCAGTCCACGACCGCGCTGGAGGCGGCCGTGCCGCCGGCGGGCTCGTAGGGCCCCGCCGTCAGGCCGCGGCGGAAGGGGCGCCGGGCGGGGCGTACGGCGGCCCGCAGATCACGGATCATCGACATGCTGGGCTCCCTCGCGGGCTGTCACGCGGAATGAGCCGTCAGCGGCGGACTGCTGTCGGGCACGGCGCGCCGGGCAAAGGGGCCGGTGGGGTCCGCCCGGGGCCGCGCGGGACGCGGGACACGAGGGGTACGCCGTCGGAGGGCTTCGCGCGGGGCGCCGTCAGCAGGGCCGCTGCCGGAGTGGGGACGGGCTGCTACTGCACGGTCGGCTGGGATCCATGTCCGCCCCCACCTCCTCCGGCCGGCCCCCGCGGGGGAAAGATTCGGTACCTGCCCTTGACAGTCGGTCAACCGTAGCACTCGACTCCCGGCTTCCCACCCTCCCGGGCCCGGAACAGCCGTCTTCTTTGCCCAACGGATACGCGGCCTAAACTCGCCACATGACTGACGTTCGTGAACGGGTCGAAGCCCGGCTGCGGAGCGCGCTCGGCGCCCCCGACGCCCGGGCCGCCGTGACCTTCCTCGGCACCGACCGGATCGAAGTCCTGCGCTTCGTGGACCCCGGCCCCGGCGCGGGGACGCCGCCCGGCGCGGACGGCCGTCCCGTGGTGCGCTACGCCACCCTCGGCATGTCCACCGCCCCCATGACCGACCCGGCCGCCGCCCTCGCCGACCCCGAGCGCGGCCCGCGCGCCGAACTGGTCCTGTCGGTCCGGCCCGGAGCGGCCGACACCGACCAGGTGCTGCGCCCCCTGGCCGTCCTGGCCGCCTCCCCGCAGGTCGAGGGCGTCGTCGTGGCGCCCGGCGCCTCCCTGGACGTCGGGGAGCCGCTGTGGCCCGGCGCGCCGTTCACCTCCGTGCTGGTGGCCGAACCGGGCGGCCTGGTCGAGGACCTGCAGCTGGACGCGCCGCGCGAGCCCGTCCGCTTCCTGCCGCTCCTGCCGATGACGCCCGCCGAGGCCGCCTGGAAGCGGGTGCACGGCGCGCAGGCGCTTGAGGAGCGCTGGCTCGCCCACGGAACCGACCTGCGCGACCCCTCCCGCACGGCGGTACCCCTGACCGGGTGATCGTCCTTGACGAAGCCCGCGCGGGGGAGCACCGTGGTGCGTCATGAGGGGCGAACCCAGTTGCCCGAAGTGCGGTGGCAGGGTGCGGGCACCCGGCCTCTTCGCCGATTCCTGGCAGTGCGACGCACACGGCACCGTGCACCCGCTCCAGCCGGTGGTGCCGCCCAGCGTCGAGGCGCTCGGCGTGGTGATGGGCCGTACCCAGGTGCCCGTGTGGATGCTGTGGCCGCTGCCCGTCGGCTGGCTGTTCACCGGGGTCGCGTGCGCCGGTGACGACCGCAGCGGCGGCCGGGCCACCGCCGTCGCCTGCTCCGGGCCGGGGCCGCTGGGCGGCCCGGGGGAGCTGCTGCTGATCGCCGAGGAGCTGGGGGTCGGGCTCGGCGCCCGGTACGCGGGCGTGGCCGGCCCGGATCCGGGCCCCGGCCTGGACGTCTCCGGGCCGCCGGTCGCCAAGGTGATGGCGGCGGGACGGCCCACCCCGCTGTGGCAGGTCACCGACGCCCCCGACGACCGCGCGGTGTTCGCCGGGGAGGCGTGCGGGCTGTGGCTGTGGGCGGTCGCCTGGCCCGGCGAGTCCGGCATGCTCCTCTACGACGAGCTGGTGCTCACCGACCTGCGCGACGCCGGAGCCGAGGTGGACCTCGTGCCGTGCGGCGCCCTGTCCCCCCGCATCCTGGGCTGAGGCGGCTCCCGGGGGCGCGGTTAGACTGGTCCGGTCCCCGTCCGCCGACTCGCTGGAGCGTGCCTGTGCGTATCGACCTGCACACCCACTCCACCGCGTCGGACGGCACCGACACCCCCGCCGAGCTGGTCCGCAACGCCGCGGCGGCCGGGCTCGACGTCGTCGCGCTCACCGACCACGACACCGTCGCCGGGCACGCGGAGGCGCTCGCGGCGCTGCCCGCCGGGCTCACCCTCGTCACCGGCGCCGAGCTGTCCTGCCGGCTCGACGGCGTCAGCCTGCACCTGCTGGCCTACCTCTTCGATCCCGAGGAACCGGAGCTGGCCCGCGAGCGCGAGCTGGTCCGCGACGACCGGGTGCCGCGCGCGCAGGCCATGGTGGCCCGGCTCCGCGAGCTGGGTGTGCCCATCACCTGGGAGCAGGTGGCCCGCATCGCCGGGGACGGCGCCGTCGGCCGCCCGCACCTGGCGACGGCCCTCGTGGAACTGGGCGTCGTGCCGGACGTCCCGGCGGCGTTCACCCCGCAGTGGCTGGCGAACGACGGGCGCGCCTACGTGGAGAAGCACGAACTGGACCCGTTCGACGCGGTCCGGCTCGTCAAGGGCGCCGGCGGCGTGGCCGTCTTCGCGCACCCCCAGGCCGTCAAGCGGGGCCGCTGCGTGCCCGAGAGCGCCATAGCGGAACTGGCCGCCGCCGGTCTCGACGGCATCGAGGCCGACCACATGGACCACGACCCAACCACCCGGACGCGGCTGCACGGACTCGCCGCCGACCTCGGCCTGCTGGCCACCGGCTCCAGCGACTACCACGGCAGCCGCAAGAGCTGCCGGCTGGGCGAGCACACCACGGCGCCCGACGTCTACGCCGAGATCGCCGCACGCGGCTCCGGCGCCCGGCCCGTCACGGGCTGACGCCCGGGCCCGTCCGGCTGCCCGTCCCCCTTCCCGCACCTCTCCCGCTAGGCACCACCGTGTTCGACGCCGCCGTCTTCGGCTCGCTCTTCGTCACCCTGTTCGTGATCATGGACCCGCCGGGCATCACGCCCATCTTCCTGGCGCTGACCTCCGGGCGCCCGGTCAAGACCCAGCGCCGCATGGCCTGGCAGGCGGCGCTCGTCGCCTTCGCCGTCATCACGGTCTTCGGCATCTTCGGCAAGCAGATCCTGGACTACCTGCACGTCTCGATGCCCGCGCTGATGATCGCGGGCGGCCTGCTGCTCCTCCTGGTCGCCCTCGACCTGCTCACCGGCAAGACGGACGAGCCCAAGCAGACCAAGGAGGTGAACGTCGCGCTGGTGCCGCTGGGCATGCCGCTGCTGGCCGGGCCGGGCGCGATCGTGTCGGTGATCCTCGCGGTGCAGCGGGCGGACGGCGTCTCCGGCCAGGTCTCGGTCTGGGCGGCGATCGCCGCGATGCACGTCGTCCTGTGGCTGACGATGCGCTACTCGCTGGGCATCGTCCGGCTCATCAAGGAGGGCGGCGTCGTCCTGGTGACCCGGCTGTCCGGCATGCTGCTGTCGGCCATCGCCGTGCAGCAGATCGCCAACGGCGTCACCCGGCTCGTCCAGGGCGGCTGACGGCGTCCGTGCCCGGCCGGCTGACGCCCCCGGGGCACGTCAGCCTGCGGACCAGAAGGCGGCGAGCGCGGCGGCCGTCCGGGCCGGGCGCTCCGCGTTCGGCGAGTGCTCGGCGCCCTCGATCACCGTGCGCCGGGCGCCCAGCCGACGCGCCATGTCGTCCATGAGCGGCACCGGCCAGGCGTAGTCGGCGGCCCCGGAGAGCACGTGCGCGCGCGGGCCGACGGCGGCCAGCTCGGCCACCCGGTCCGGTTCGCCGGTCAGGATGCGGCCCGTGGCCGTGAGCTGGGCGGGCACGGTGGCCATCCACCGCTCGCGCAGGAAGGCGGCGACCTCGGGCGGGGTGCGGGCGTCCGCCGCCTCGGGCGGGTCCAGGGCGCGCATCCGCTCCCACACCCCCGCCATGTCCCAGGCCGTCAGCGCCTCGGTCAGCATCCGCACCCGCTGCCGCTGGAGCGGGGAGACGGCGGCCGGGCCACTGCTCATGAGCGTGAGCGAGCAGAAGGCCGCCGCCCGGCGCAGCACCGCCGCACGGGCGATCAGGCCGCCGAGCGAGTGCCCGAGCAGGTGCACGGGCCCGCCGCCCAGCGCGTCGGCCTGGGCGAGCACGTCGCGGGCCAGCTCCGGGAGCGCGTAGGCGGCCTCGTCCGGCGGGCCCGGGGTCTCGTACTGGCCGCGGCCGTCCACGGCCACGACCCGGAACCCCGCGTCCGCCAGCGGGGCCAGCAGCCCGGCGAAGTCCTCCTTGCTGCCGGTGAACCCCGGCAGCAGCAGCGCCGTGCCCAGCCGGGCGTCGCCCGCCTCGTGCACGGCGAAGCCGCCCCGGGCGGTGTCGAGCCGGTAGGAGCGGGCACCGGGCGGCAGCCGGAGCGTCGGCGGTTTGCTCATGCGCCGACGCTACCGCCGCGTGCTCGGGCGCCTCAACGCCACCGGGGCGAGGGCTCCCTACGGGCCGCCGCCACGGTGACGCGGTCCCTCACGCCTCGCTCTGCGCGCTTGCGCCGCCGTTTCCGCCCCCGCTGCGGGTGCGGCGGCGACGGCGGCGCGGCTTGCGCGCGTCCGAGGCGTCCGCCGCGGTGGCGGCGGAGGCGGCGCCCGCGTCGGCGGAACCGCCCGCCCCGGCGTCGGCGGTGCCCGCACCGGCCGGAGCCGGACCGGCGTCCGCGCCCTCGGCGACGTGCACACCGCCCCGGGTGCGGCGGCGCTGGCGGGGAGCGCGGTTCCTGCGCGGGCGCTCCTGTGCGCTCTCCTCAGCGCCGCCCGCCTTGGCGCCGCGGCGCCGTCCGCCGGGCTCGCCCAGGTCCTCGACGTCCTCCGCCGCGAGACCGGCGCGGGTGCGCTCGGCCCGCGGCAGGACGCCCTTGGTGCCCTGGGGGATGCCCAGCAGTTCGTAGAGGTGCGGCGAGGTGGAGTACGTCTCCTCCGGGTCCCCCAGGCCCAGCTCCAGCGCCTTGTTGATCAGCTGCCAGCGCGGGATGTCGTCCCAGTCGACGAGCGTGATCGCCGTGCCGGAGGCGCCCGCGCGGCCGGTGCGGCCGATGCGGTGCAGGTAGGTCTTCTCGTCCTCGGGCGTCTGGTAGTTCACGACGTGCGTCACGCCCTCGACGTCGATGCCGCGGGCGGCGACGTCGGTGCAGACGAGCACGTCCACCTTGCCGTTGCGGAAGGCGCGCAGCGCCTGCTCGCGGGCGCCCTGGCCGAGGTCGCCGTGGACGGCGCCGGCCGCGAAGCCGCGCCGGGTGAGCTGCTCGGCGATGTCGGCGGCGGTCCGCTTCGTGCGGCAGAAGATCATCGCCAGGCCGCGGCCCTCGGCCTGGAGGATGCGGGAGACCATCTCGGGCTTGTCCATGGAGTGCGCCCGGAAGACGTGCTGCTTGGTGTTGGCCACCGTCGCGCCCGTGTCGTCCGGCGCGGTCGCGCGGATGTGCATGGGCTGCGACATGTACCGGCGGGCCAGCGAGATGACCTGGCCCGGCATGGTGGCGGAGAACAGCATGGTCTGCCGCTTGGCCGGGACCTGCTGGACGATCTTCTCGACGTCCGGCAGGAACCCGAGGTCGAGCATCTCGTCGGCCTCGTCCAGGACGAGCACGCGCACGTGCCCGAGGTCCAGCTTCTTCTGGCCCGCGAGGTCCAGGAGCCGGCCGGGGGTGCCGACGACGACGTCCACGCCCTTGCGCAGGGCCTCGACCTGCGGCTCGTAGGCACGGCCACCGTAGATGGACAGGACCCGTACGTTGCGGACCTTCCCGGCGGTGAGCAGGTCGTTCGTCACCTGCTGGCACAGCTCGCGGGTGGGGACCACCACGAGCGCCTGCGGGGCGTCGGTGAGCTGGCCGGGCTCGGCCCGGCCCCCCTCCACGTCCGCGGGGACGGTGACGGCGTCCAGGACGGGAAGCCCGAAGCCCAGCGTCTTGCCGGTGCCGGTCTTGGCCTGGCCGATGACGTCCCGGCCCGCGAGGGCCACGGGGAGCGTCATCTCCTGGATCGGGAAGGGAGTGGTGATGCCGACGGCCTCCAGGGCCTCGGCCGTCTCGGGGAGGATTCCGAGTTCGCGGAACGTCGTGGTGGACAGGATGCTTGCCTCTTCCATCTGACGCGACACAAGGCGGCGAGGCGGGTCGTACCGCGCCGGCGCCGATAAGACGTACGCCGCGCAGGACCACGAGCTCTCGCTCAAGCGCTCATACCGCGCGAGCGGTCCCTCACCATGAGGAGGGCGGTCTGGTCGGAGCCGATCGTGCTACCGACCGGGCATCCGCGGTCCGGGAACCTTGCCCCGGTGTGGGTCTGCGTGCGGTTCCGGCTGTCCGGCGCCGCACTGGGCGGCCCGTCGTACGACCGGCGGGCTCTATACCACTGTACCGCGAAACCGCGCAGGTGTACCGGGCCGATCTCCGCACCCGGACCGCGCGCCCCGGGCCCGGGCACCGCCCTGGGGGCTTCCGTAGCAGGTGGGGAGGGTTATTGTGCCCAGCATGGAGACGCCTGAGACCTCTGCCACCCCGCAGCCGTCCGACACCGCAGAACCTGCGACCGCCGGGGAGCCGGACGCCCCGCAGCCGTCCGGTGACGTCGCCGCGCAGGACTGGGAGCAGGCGTCCGCCGACCCCCAGTACCGGGCGGCCGTCGTCGACCTGCTCGGCGCCCTCGCCTACGGTGAGCTGGCCGCCTTCGAGCGCCTCGCGGAGGACGCCAAGCTGGCGCCGACCCTGGGCGACAAGGGGAGGCTGGCGGCCATGGCGGCGGCCGAGTTCCACCACTTCGACACGCTGCGGGACCGGCTCGCGCAGATCGGCGCCGACCCGGCGGAGGCCATGGGCCCCTTCGTGGCCTCGCTGGACGAGTTCCACCGGCAGACCGCGCCGTCGGACTGGCTGGAGGGCCTGATCAAGGCGTACGTGGGCGACTCGATCGCCTCCGACTTCTACCGCGAGGTCGCCGTCCGCCTGGACTCGGGCACCCGCGACCTCGTCCTCGGCGTCCTCGACGACACCGGGCACTCCAGCTTCGCGGTGGAGAGGGTCCGGGCGGCCATCGAGGCGGACCCGCGGGTGGGCGGCCGGCTGGCGCTGTGGGCCCGGCGGCTCATGGGCGAGGCGCTGTCGCAGGCGCAGCGGGTGGTCGCCGAGCGGGACGCGCTGTCCACGATGCTGGTGGGCGGGGTGGCCGCCGGGTTCGACCTCGCGGAGGTCGGCCGCATGTTCTCCCGCATCACCGAGGCACACACCAAGCGGATGGCGGCGCTCGGCCTCGCGGCCTGACACACGGGCGGCCCGACGCACCCGCCCGTCCGCGCGCACCCGCGCCCCGGCGTGCGGGTGCGCGCGGGGCCCGTGGTGCGCGTGGGCCGACGGGACGCCGCCCGTGCGCGGCTCAGCGGCCCGTCTGCGGCACCGGGGAACGCGGGCGGGTGCCGCGCCCGTCGACGAGCAGGGACACCAGCGCCACGGCGACGGCGACGGCCAGCGCGAGCGCGGCCGGCAGGTGCCCGGGGCCGAGCACGGCCCGGGTCACCAGGCCGCCCAGGGCGGCGGCGACGGTGCCGGTGGCCAGCACCAGCGGCGCGCTGCCGAACCGGCCGGGCAGCCAGCGCAGCGCGGCCAGGGCGACGACGAGACCGAGCAGGGCGGAACCGAGCGCTTCCCCGAGCATGGGCACCTCCCGAGCCGAGTGGCAGACCGGACTTTTCCGGTCCTACCCCGGCTTCCCGGGACGCCAAACGGCGGCCGGGAGGTCGTCCTCCCCGGCCGCCGTCGGGTACCGCTCGAATCCGTCGCCCGCGCTCGCGGGCGGGCGCTTCAGACGGCGCCGAAGCCCACCCGGCGTGCGGTCGGCTCGCCGATGTCCACGTACGCCAGCCGGTCGGAGGGCACCAGCACCTTGCGGCCGTGCTCGTCCTCCAGGCTCAGCAGACCGGCCTTGCCCGCGAGGGCGTCGGCGACGGTGCGCTCGATCTCTTCCGCGTCCTGCCGGCTCTCCAGGGTGATCTCGCGAGGCGTGTGCAGCACGCCGATCCTGACCTCCACGCTGTGTCCCTTCGTCCTTTCTGACGCTCCTGACACGGCCGCACCGACGGCCGACCGCGCACTCCCGACACCCTAGCCCGCGCGGAGTACCGCCGAGGGCCGGTCCGCCACGCCGGGAGCGAACACGGGCGGACCGCCGCGCGGCGCGTCCCGCCCGCGCTCAGTCGTGCAGGGGGAAGCCCGCGATGCCGCGCCAGGCCAGTGAGGAGATGAGGGTGGCGGCGGCGTCCCGGGGGATTGGCTGTCCCGAGCCCAGCCAGTACCGCGCGGTGATCTGCGCCATGCCGCACAGCGCGACGGCCAGCACCTTCGCCTGCTCCGCCGGCAGGCCGGTGTCGTCGGCGATGACCTCGGTGACCGCCTCGGCGCAGTCGAGGCTCACCTTGTCGACCCGTTCGCGCACGGCGGGTTCGTTGGTCAGGTCGGACTCGAAGACCAGACGGAAGGCCCCGCCCTCGTTCTCGACGAAGGCGAAGTACGCCTCCATGGTGGCGGCGACGCGGAGCTTGTTGTCGGTGGTGGAGCCCAGCGCCGCGCGCACCGCCTGGAGCAGCGCCTCGCAGTGCTGGTCGAGCAGCGCCATGTAGAGGTCGAGCTTGCCGGGGAAGTGCTGGTACAGCACCGGCTTGCTGACGCCGGCCCGGTCGGCGATGTCGTCCATGGCCGCCGCGTGGTACCCCTGGGCGACGAACACCTCCTGCGCGGCGCCCAGCAACTGGTTGCGCCGCGCGCGGCGCGGCAGGCGCGTACCCCGCGGCCGTGCCTCGGTCTGCTCGATGGCTGTCACGCCGCCTCCCTGGATCGTTCCGGACGCGAAGTGCGCCGCGTCCGTCATCGTACTTTTCGGTAACCGCCGTGCGCGCGCCGCGGCCGCAGGTTTTCGTCTTTCGGACGCCGTGGCGCCGGACCGGAGGGGGAATGAGATGCTATGTCCCCCCCCGGTCGCGGCGCGTCCGCAACGGCGCCGCCGGCGGACGGCGCGGCCCGCGGCCCGGCGCGCGGCGGTGCCGCGCGTCAGCGGTAGTCGTCCTCGTCCAGATCCACCACGCGGGCCTGCTCCGCGGCGTCCCCCGGGTCCACGGCGTCCAGGTCCTGCCCGGTCAGCGGGGCGTCCTCGGTCTCGACCAGCTCCGCGCGCTGCTCGGCGGCGTCGGCCTCGGGGGTCTCCGCGTCGGCTGCGGGGGGCGGTACGTGCTGCGTCCTGTCGTTCACGGCGTCCTCGATGGTTGTGGGATCAGTGGGCTCTGCGGGCACAACGCCACCCTCTACCCCGTCCGCCGTCCCTCACACGAGCCTATGGGCGCGGGGCGGGAAGCGCGAGACCGCCGGGAGGCGGCCACCCTCAAACGACCGCGTGATCGAGTCGTAACATGCCTTGCATGGCTTCCACCGACCCGCCCGACGTACGCACCGACGCGCCGCGCCGCGGGCCGTCGGCGGACGGTGCCCGCCGGGGCGCGCCGCGCACCGTCCCGCTGCCCGGACTGACCCTCGCCGTCCGCTCGCTGCCGGGCGGCCCCGGCGTGCCGTCCTCCCGCGGCACCCCGCCCGCCCTGTACGTGCACGGCCTCGGCGGCTCCTCGCTGAACTGGCTCGCCCTCATGGCCGAGCTGGGCGGCGACGTGGACGGCGAGGCCGTCGACCTGCCCGGATTCGGCTACTCCCCGCCGCCGCAGGACGGCGACTACTCGGTCTCCGGGCACGCCAGGGCCGTCGTCCGCTACCTGGACGCGGCCGGACGCGGGCCCGTCCACCTGTTCGGCAACTCGCTGGGCGGCGCCGTCGCCACCCGGGTCGCCGCCCAGCGGCCCGACCTCGTCCGCAGCCTCACCCTCGTCTCGCCCGCGCTGCCGGAGCTGCGGCCGCAGCGCACGGCGCTGCCCACCGCGCTGCTGGCCCTGCCCGGCGTCGTCCACGGCTACCGCAGGCTCACCCGCGACTGGACGGCCGAGCGCCGCACCCGCGCGGTGCTGTCCCTGTGCTACGGCGACCCCTCGAAGGTCCCGGAGGAGCACCTCGCGGAGGCCGTCGCCGAGTACGAGCGCCGCCTGGCGCTCCCGCACTTCTGGGACAGCCTCGCCCGCTCGGCGCGCGGGGTCGTGGACGCCTACACCGTGGGCGGCCAGCACGGGCTGTGGCGGCAGGCCCAGCGGGTGCTGGCGCCGACGCTCCTGGTGTACGGCGGACGCGACAAACTGGTGTCCGCCCGCATGGCCCGCAAGGCCGGCCGCGCCTTCCGCGACTCCCGTGTGCTGACCCTGCCGGACGCGGGGCACGTGGCGATGATGGAGTACCCGCGGGAGGTGGCCGCCGCCGTCCGGCGCCTGCTCGCCGAGGCGGACGGCGCCCCGCCCCCGCCCGGAGCGCGCCCGGCCGAGCCCGGCAGCGGGAGCTGAGCGCCGCGTGGGACGTCACAGCCGACCCCGCCGCGCCCCGCGTGCCACCGCGACCGGGGACGGGGCCGCCCGTCCGGCCGCGCCGCCGCCCATAGCCGACGCTCGTGCGGCGGCCGACGCGCGTCCGGCGACGCCGCGCGGACCCGCTCCCGCCGGGGGCGCCGAGGAGGACGCCGCCAGCCGGCCGCGGGACCGCGCGCCCGCCCGGCCCACCGTGCCCGGCCCGCGCGAGCACCCGGACGCCTACGACGTGCCCCGAGGCCACGATCCGGCCCGCGACCACGGCCCGGCCGGTGCCCCGGCGGTCCGTCCGCCCGGCAGCCCGGAGGGGCCGGAGGGGCCCGACCCGGAGTTCGTGCGGGCCTTCGACGCGTTCCCGGCCGCCGCCGGACCGGCGGCACCGGCCGCGGCCCCCGGCGCCCCGCCGTCGCGGCGGGACCCCGGGCCCGAGTCCGGGCCCGAGTCCGGGCCCGAGTCCGGGCCCGAGTCCGGGCCCGAGTCCGGGCCGGAGCCCGGGCCCGCGCCCGTCCCGGCCGGTCCGGGGCGGCCCGCGGGGCGGGCCCGCATGGTCACCGGTCTGGCCGCGGCGGCCGTCACCGCCGCCCTCACCGTGGTGGTCGCCGGGCAGACACCCCCCGCGGAGTCCGGCGGGCCGAAGGCGCCCGGCGCGCAGGAGCGCGAGACGGCCGACCCGTCCTCGCGCTCCGAGCGGGGGCCCGAGCCCGCGGGTTCGCAGGAGCCGCCGCCGAAGGCGGCGCCGGAGACCTACGAGGAGAAACTGGCCGCCGAGATACCCGTGGCCGCCGATCTGGCGGGCCCCGGCTCCTTCACCGCCGTGACCGGACAGGACCGCGGCACGGGCGCGGGGAACCGGCTGACGTACCGGGTGGACGTCGAGAGGGACGTCGGGCTGGACGCGGCGATGTTCGCCCGCGCGGTGCACACCACGCTCAACGACGAGCGGAGCTGGAGCCACGACGGAGCCCGCACGTTCGAGCGCGTGGACTCGGGGCCGGTGGACTTCGTCATCACCCTGGCGAGCCCCGGCACGACGGCCGAGTGGTGCGCCAAGTCCGGACTGGACACGACCGTGGACAACGTCTCCTGCGACTCGGCGTTCACCGAACGGATCATGATCAACGCCTACCGGTGGGGGCACGGCTCGCCGACGTTCGGCCCGGACCGCATCCGCGAGTACCGGGAGATGCTGATCAACCACGAGGTGGGCCACCGGCTCGGCTTCGGACACGTGGGCTGCCTGAAGGACGGCGCCCTGGCTCCGGTGATGATGCAGCAGACGAAGACGCTGACGTCGGGCGACGCCACCTGCCGTCCCAACGCCTGGCCCTTCCCGGAGGGTTAGCGGCAGCTCGCCCGCCGGCGGCGCCGCCACGCCTCCGGCACCGGTGGCCTGGACGCCCGGGCGAACGTAGGACCAACGGAAAAGTCACGGTTGTTCACCCGTTCCGGTGGTGCGACGGACAACCGTCCATCGCCCCCCCGCATCCCGCGCATACCGTCTTCCCGCAACGACCGGGCCCGGGAGGAAAGTCGGGGGTGACCTCATGCGCATCGCACTCATGACCGAGGGTGCTCGTTCCCTCGCGCGCGGTGATGCGGTGGCCCGGTGCGACCGGCCCGGGCGCGGGACGAGGGGCCACGCGGTCGAGGCGTACGCGCGCAGTCGCAGCCGTCGGCGGCATGAGGGCGCGCGGGCCGTCGGCGGGCGCGGGGGCGGTGGCGCGCACGGGCGCGGTGCGCCGGGCACCCCGCCGCCACGGACTCCGCCCTCTGCGCCGGGTCCGGTCAGGCGGACCGTTTCTCCAGCGGCCTCCACGGCCCCCACCGCCTCCCCTGCCCCGCCCCCGGACCCGGCGGACCGCCCGCGGCGCCCCGCTCCGCGCCACCCCGGGCGCCGGGCCCGGCCCGGCGCCACCGCGCGGACGCCGACCGCTCGCCGTCGCACCGGACCGGCTGCCCCCGCACGGCCGCTGCCCGGACCTCACCTGCCTCCCGGCCGACGCGACCACGGACGCCGGGCCTCACGTCACGACCAGCGAGGAGCACTACCGATGACCGCTCAGCACACCACTGGCGACTCCCGCCGACCGGGGGAGGAGGCACGATGAGGGTGCTGCTGCTCGGGGCGGGCGGCTTCCTGGGCCGCTACGTCGCCGACCGCCTGCTGGCCGATCCGGCCGTCCAGCTCACCGCGCTCGGCCGCCAGGACGACTCCGACGTCCGGTTCGACCTGTCCTCGGGCAGCCCCGGCGCGCTGACCCGGTTCCTCGACGCGGTGCACCCCGGCGTCGTCGTCAACTGCGCGGGCGCCATCCGGGGCGGCGCACGCGACCTGCTCCGGCACAACACCGTGGCCACGGCCACCGTCTGCGAGGCGCTGCGGCGCAGCGGCTGCACCGCCCGGCTGGTGCACGTCGGCTGCGCCTCCGAGTACGGGCCCTCCCAGCCGGGCTCCTCCACGGCGGAGGACGCCGTCCCCCGGCCCGGCGGCCCGTACGGGGTGAGCAAGCTGGGCGCCACCGAACTGGTGCTCGGTTCCGGGCTGGACGCGATCGTGCTGCGGGTGTTCTCCCCGGCGGGGCCCGGCACCCCGGCCGGGTCGCCGCTCGGGCGGATCGCGGAGGCCATGCGGCGCGCCATGCAGCAGGGTGACCACGAGCTGAAGCTGAGCGGGCTCGGCGTCCAGCGCGACTTCGTGGACGTGCGGGACGTGGCCCGCGCAGTGCACGCCGCGTCGCTGTCGGCCGCCCAGGGCATCGTCAACATCGGGACCGGCCGGGCGGTGCGGCTGCGCGACGCGGCCGGGGTGCTCGCCCGGGTCGCGGGCTACGCCGGGGCGGTGCTGGAGCTGGACGAGCCGCACCTGGGCGCGGGGCCGCCGCAGCCGGCGTACCCGGACGGCTGCGGGGTGTGGCAGCAGGCCGACGTGCGCACCGCCCGCGACCGGCTCGGCTGGCGTCCGCGCATCGGCCTGGAGGAGTCGCTGGCCGACATCTGGATGGAGGCGGCCTGCCGCATCTGACCCCGGCAAGCGCCCCGGCCGCGGCCCGCCGCCGGGGCGCTGCCCGGACACTGGGACGGTTCCGTCTCGCGGAACGGACCGGGTGTCTCGGAATGAGATCGCCCGTGGCAGTGTTACGGGAAGAACAACCGTTCCGACCACCCTTGCTGAGGTCTCCGTGTCGCTGCCACCGCTGGTCGAGCCGGCTTCCGAGCTCACCGTCGACGAGGTCCGCAGGTACTCCCGCCACCTGATCATCCCGGACGTCGGGATGGACGGGCAGAAGCGGCTGAAGAACGCGAAGGTGCTCTGCGTCGGCGCGGGCGGCCTCGGCTCCCCGGCGCTGATGTACCTGGCGGCGGCCGGTGTGGGCACCCTCGGCATCGTGGAGTTCGACGAGGTCGACGAGTCGAACCTCCAGCGCCAGATCATCCACAGCCAGGCCGACATCGGCCGCTCCAAGGCCGAGTCCGCGCGGGACACCGTGCTGGGCATCAACCCGTACGTGCAGGTCAACCTGCACAAGGAGCGGCTCGACTCGTCGAACGTCATGGAGATGTTCGCGCAGTACGACCTCATCGTGGACGGCACGGACAACTTCGCCACCCGCTACCTGGTCAACGACGCGTGCGTGCTGCTGAACAAGCCGTACGTGTGGGGCTCCATCTACCGCTTCGACGGTCAGGCGTCGGTCTTCTGGAGTGAGCACGGTCCCTGCTACCGCTGCCTGTACCCCGAGCCGCCGCCGCCGGGCATGGTGCCCTCCTGCGCCGAGGGCGGCGTGCTGGGCGTGCTGTGCGCCTCCATCGGGTCGATCCAGGTCAACGAGGCCATCAAGCTGCTCGCCGGTATCGGCGACCCGCTGGTCGGCCGCCTGATGATCTACGACGCCCTGGAGATGACCTACCGCCAGGTCAAGGTCCGCAAGGACCCGGAGTGCGCGGTGTGCGGCAAGAACCCGACGGTCACCGAGCTGATCGACTACGAGGCGTTCTGCGGTGTCGTCTCCGAGGAGGCCCAGGAGGCCGCCGCGGGGTCCACGATCACGCCGACCCAGCTCAAGGAGTGGATCGACGGCGGCGAGAGCATCGACATCATCGACGTCCGCGAGCCGAACGAGTACGAGATCGTCTCCATCCCCGGCGCCCGGCTGATCCCGAAGAACGAGTTCCTGATGGGCGGCGCCCTCCAGGAACTCCCGCAGGACAAGAAGATCGTCTTGCACTGCAAGACGGGTGTCCGCTCCGCGGAAGTCCTCGCCGTCCTCAAGAGCGCGGGCTTCTCCGACGCCGTCCACGTCGGCGGCGGCGTCATCGGCTGGGTCCACCAGATCGAACCGGAGAAGCCGGTCTACTGAGCGGCACCGGAAGCGCAGCCGCGTGCGGAACGGGTCCGGGCGCGTCCCCGCCCGCTCCGTACGCGGCACCGGGTCAGGCCGGGCACTCCGTGCCGTCCTGCGGCACGGAGCCGCGCAGCAGGTAGGCGTTCACCCGGTTCTGCACGCACGCGTCGCCGCTGTTGTACGCGCCGTGCCCCTCGCCCCGGTACGTCAGCTCCACGCCCACGTCCCCGCCGAGCGCCCGCGCCATCCGCGCCGCGCCCTCGTACGGCGTGGCCGGGTCGCCGGTGGTGCCGATGACGAGGACCGGCGGCGCGTCCGGCGCGCTGACCACCGGGTGTTCCGCCGCGCCCTCCACCGGCCAGCCGGTGCACGACAGCAGGCCCCACGCCGACGTCTCACCGAAGACAGGTGACGCCTCCCGGAAGCGGGGAAGCCGCTCGCGGACGTCCTCGACCGTGTAGCGCGGCTCGGCGTCCGCGCAGGTGATCGCGGTGAGCGCGGCCTGGCTGTTGTCGTAGCTCCCGTCGTCGCGGCGTCCGTTGAGCAGGTCGCTCAGCCGCAGCAGCAGCGTCCCGTCTCCGTCGTTGACGGCGTTCTCCAGCCCGTCGGTGAGGAGGTCCCAGAAGTCGGGCGAGTACAGGGACAGCGCGATCCCGGCGGCGGCCAGCGTGGCGTTCAGCTCGCGGCCCCCGGGGTCGGCCGTGGGCATCGGCTCCCGGTCGAGGCGCTCCAGCAGGTCCACGATCCGCTGCTCGCCCTGGGCCGGGGTCGGCCCGACGGGGCAGTCGCCGTCCTGGTCGCACGCCTTGAGGTAGTTGGTCAGGGCGAGCTGGAACCCCTTGGTCTGGTTGAGGCTGGACTCGGCCGGGTCCAGCGTCGGGTCCACCACGGCGTCGAACACCGCCCGGCCGACCTTCTCCGGGTACAGGTGCGCGTAGACGCCGCCCAGCTCCGTGCCGTAGGAGATGCCGAAGTAGTACAGCCGGCCGTCGCCGAGCACCTGCCGCAGCAGGTCCATGTCCCGGGCGGTGTCGGCGGTGGTCAGGTGCGGCAGCAGCTTCCCCGACCGCTCCTCGCACGCGCGGGCGTAGGCGCGCTGGTCGGCGAGGTACTCCTCGGCCTCCGCGCCGGTGGAGGGCACGGTGGCCTCCTGGAGGTAGGCGTCCAGCCGTTCGTCCGGCAGGCAGCGCACCGCGGAGCTGCGGGCGACCCCGCGCGGGTCGAAGCTGACGAGGTCGTAGCGCTTGTGCAGCTCCGCGTACTCGGCGCCGGACAGGGGCAGCGTCGTCACGCCGGAGCCACCGGGACCGCCGAAGTTGAAGACCAGCGAGCCGATGCGCTCCGGCCCCTCCGCCTTGGTGGGGGCCCGCACCAGCGCGATGTCGAGGGTCTCGCCGTCCGGCTCGCCGTAGTCGAGCGGCGCCTTCATCGTGGCGCACTGCCAGCCGGTGCCGTCGGGCATCGGCTCCGGCGGGACGGCCGGAGGGCCGCCGCCGTACTCGGGCGAGGGCGGGCAGGCGGACCAGCTCAGCTCCTGCCCGGTCAGCGTGCCGGGCAGGTCGGGCGGGTCGGGAGGCCGCACCGGCGCCCGTTCCGCCGCCCGCGCGACCCGGCCGCCGTCCGGTGCGGTGGCGGTGCCGCCGGCGCACCCGGTGGCGCCCGCGGCGAGCAGGACGGCGGCGGCCAGGGCCGCGCCCCGGCGGCTGGCGTGGGACATGGCGGCTCCCTGGGGTCGGGTGACTGCCATCGTCGGTGCGCCCGGCCGTCCGCTGCCCGGTGTACGGACCCGTCCGGGTGACGCTCCGGGGCGCGCCGCCCGCCCGCCCGCGCCGTCGCGCCCTCAGAGCGCCTTGCGCTGGGTGAGCCGGGTGAACGCCACCCAGCCGGGCAGGACGGGCAGCCAGAACGTCAGCGCCCGGTACAGCAGCACCGCGGAGGTCGCCGTGGTGAAGTCCATCCGCCCGATGGTGGTCAGCCCCAGGACGAGGGCGCCTTCCACGGCCCCGATGCCGCCGGGGGTCGGGGCGGCCGAGCCGAGCGCGTTGCCCGCCATGAACACGACGGCGACCATGGTGAAGCTGACCTCGGCGCCGAACGCCCGGATGCAGGCGTCCAGGCAGGCGACGAACGACAGCGTGATCAGCAGCATGCCGCCGATGCCGCTGGCCAGCTTCGTCGGCCGCTGCACCACGTCCAGCATCCGCGGCACCACCCCGGCGAACAGCGCCCGCACCCGGGTGACGACGAACCGCCGCAGCGGCGGGATGGCGGAGACGATGAGCACCAGTACCGCCGCCGTCAGCAGCCCCGCGATCACCGTGCGGGACGGCGGGATGGACGGGGCCTGCTCCTTGCCGGTGATGTACCCGAAGCTCAGCAGCAGGGTCACGTGCACACCCAGCGTGAACAGCTGGGACGCGCCGACGCTCGCCACCGCGTGCCCCGGACGCACCCCCGCGCGCTGGAGGAAGCGGGTGTTCAGCGCGACGCCGCCGATCGCGGCCGGGGCGACCAGCTTCACGAACGACCCGGCCACCTGCGCGGTCACCGTCCGCCAGAACGGCACCCGCTCGGGCACGAAACCCAGCAGCGCCAGGGCGGCGGCCACGTAGCTGGCCGTCGAGCAGGCCGCGGCGAACGCCACCCAGCCCCAGTGCGCCTCGGTGACCAGATCGACGAGGTTGACGTGGACGAGGGACGACAGCAGGAAGTAGGCGGCCAGCGCGCCCGCGATGACGGTGACGAGGGTGCGCGGCCGGATGCGTTCCAGCCGCACCGGCGCCACCGGGGCCTGCGGCCTGATCCGCAGCACCTCCTGGCGGATCTGGGACAGCAGGTCCTCCTCGCGCGTCTCCTCCAGCGCGTCGTCGATCGCCTTGCGCTCCGCCCGCTCCGAGGTCGCGCCCCCCCGGCCGCGCGGCGGGCTGCCGTCCGCCGCGTCCCCGGCGCGCTGGGCCTGCGCCTCGCGCTGCTCCCGGTGCGCCTGCGCCGTCTCCAGGACGCGCTCCCGCTCCCGCTCGGCCCGCTCCTTCGCCCGCTGGCGCAGGGTGTGCCGGGTGCCGCGGCTCAGGGCGATCGGCTGGAGGAGCGGCAGGCTGTCGGCGACGGCGTCGGGGCCGAGCACACCGACCGCCGCCCGTACCGCACGCTCGGCGCCGGCCCGCAGCCCGAAGGTCGTCAGCAACTGCGCCACGTCCGTGCGCAGGCTCATGTCCCCGGCCGCGATCTCGCCACCGCGCAGGTCGGTGAGGAAGACGGCACCCGCACCGTCCACCAGCAGCGCCTCCCCGCCCAGCCTGCGGTGGGCGATCCGGCGTGACTGGAGCGCGCGCACCTGCTCCCAGGCCGCCCGCATCAGGTCGTCGCTGACCTCCTCGTCCGGCACGGCGTCCAGCGGACGGCCGCCGATGTGCTCGTAGACGAGCATCACCGCGTCCGGGCCCAGCTCGGAGGTGGCGATGAGCTTGGGCGCGTTGGCCCCGGCGGCGATGGCGGCGTACGCGAGCAGCGCCTCCTGCTCCAGCGCCTGCCGCAGCGACTGGAGGTTGCGGCGCTGGGTGATGCCGCGCAGCGCCAGGCGCCGCCAGGCGCGGTAGAAGTAGCCGTGCGCCTGCTGCTCCCGGTCGACGATCGTGACGTCCAGCGGGGGGCCGTTCTCCAGGGCGACGAGGTAGCGGCGCCCCCGGTCGCTGTCCGCGAAGCCGTCCTCGGCGCGCTGGGCGCTCACCGGCGTGAACCCGACGCGGCGCAGTCCCGCCAGCAGGTTCTGGCCGGTCGGCCGGACGTTGGGCGAGCCGACCGCGTACAGGGTGCCGTAGGCGATGGCCCAGCCGATGAGCACCGTCAGGACGATGGCCAGCGACGTGGTGTAGCCGCTGACGAGCACGGACAGCGCGTCGGCGAGCAGGACCACCCACAGCAGCACCCGCCAGCGCGGCCTGCGCGCCATCCCGACGGCCGTCATGTAGGCGATGACCGGGCCGAGGTAGTTGTGCACCGGGTCGGTCAGGCCGCCGCCGGGCGCCGACTTGGTGAACGCGTCCTGGATGGGCGGCGGCGCGGCCTCGGCGATCCACAGCGCGACGGCGAGCGAGACGCCGTGGGCGAGGACGGCGGCCAGCACGCCGTCGGCGATGCGCAGCCCGTCCCGCTTGATGAGCCGCTCGATGGCGAAGGCGACGGGCACGATCAGCACCGCGATGCTGGAGACGACGCCCAGGACGCTGATGACCAGCGGCGGGGCCTGATCGGCCCCCTTGTCGATGTCCTGCTCGATGCCCGCGGTCGTGGCGTGGGCGAAGTAGGCGATGGCCAGGACGACGGCGACGCCCAGGCAGCCCAGCAGGAGCCGCAGCAGGTCCGAGGGGCGGTGCACCCGCGCCGCGAGCAGCGGCTCGTCGCCGTCGAGCCGCTCGGGCGGTTCGGCGGAGGCGGCGGGGCGGGCGGACCTGCCGGGGAGGTGTTCGGCGAGCCCGGCCAGGCCCGGCAGGTTCGGGAACCCCGTCCCGCGTCTGCCGCCCGGGCGTTCGGACCCGGCGGCGCCCGGGGCGGCGGCGGGCTTTGCGGCGGCGGGCTCCGCACCGGTGGCCGGGCGGGCGTCCCCGGCCGGGCGTGCGGCACCGTCCGGGTGGCCCTCACTCGGCTCCGAGGCTCCGCCCGGCGGCTTGTCCGACTGCTCTTCTTCGTCCCGTATCACGCGTCACCGCCCGCACGATGGTGGCACGGGAGGGAACCCGGTGGTCGCATCAGGGTGCATTTGGGGGCAGACCTGTGATCTTCACGACCCCGTGCCACCGCCGGCCGGGGCCGTCTGTGACGTGGTGCACCATGGCGCCCATGGACGGAGCAGCCGAGGAGCCGGACCGCCTTCCGGAGTACGCCGAGCGGGTCCTGGAGGTGGCCGGGTCGATCCCGCCGGGCCGGGTGCTGACCTACGGGGACATCGCCCGGTGGCTCCGGGAGGAGCGGGAGGAACAGGAGGGGCGCGAGGCGGCCCCGGACGCTCCGTCTTCCGGGGCCCGTCCGGGCGGCGGCGGGCCGCGCCAGGTGGGCCGGGTCATGGCGCTGTACGGCGGCGCGGTGCCCTGGTGGCGCGTGGTGCGGGCCGACGGGGTGCCGCTGCCCGGCCAGGAGCGGCGCGCCCTCGCCCGCTACCGCGCCGAGGGGACCCCGCTGCGCGTCCCGGCGGGCGTCGGGGCGCGGCCCCGGGTGGACCTCCGGCGCGCCCGCTGGGACGGGGCCCCGCCGGACTGACGGGCCGCGCGGACGGGCGCCGGGCGCCCGGCGCGGGCGGCGCCGGGCGTGGCGGCCCGGGCGGGTGAGGCTGTTCACAGTCACCAGCTTCCGTCATGGCTCGCCGTCCCCTGCGGCGAGCGGGCCGTGCGGAGTGCCCGGGGGACCGGCTGCGTCCCGGCAGGCCCTTCGCGTACCGTCGGCATCTCCCCGAACAGATTCCAGGACCGGCGATCCACGTGAGTTCCTCCAAGAAGTCCGCTACGTACCGTCTGGTGCGCACCCCGCCGGGCCGGGCGCCTCTCCCTGCCTTGGACGCAGGCCAGCGCGCCGTGGTTGACCACGAGGGCGGGCCGCTGCTGGTGCTGGCCGGGCCGGGCACGGGCAAGACGACCACGCTGGCGGCGTCCGTCGCCGAACGGGTGCGGCGGGGCACCGACCCCGGGCGCGTCCTGGTCCTGACCTTCAGCCGCAAGGCCGCCGTCGAGCTGCGGGACCGGCTGGCCGCCCACCACACCGGCTCCGCCACGCGGGCGGCGCCGCTGGTGAGCACGTTCCACTCCTACTGCTACGCCCTGGTGCGCGCCCACCAGGACGCCGAGCTGTTCGCCGACCCGCTGCGGCTGCTGTCCGGCCCCGAGCAGGACCTCTACATCAGGGAGCTGCTGGCCGGGCAGGCCGCGGGCGTCTCCGGCATCCGCTGGCCCGACGACCTGCGCGCCTGCCTGACGACCAGGGGCTTCGCCGACGAGGTCCGCGCGGTGCTCGCCCGCAGCCGCGAGCTGGGGCTCGGCCCCCGGGAGCTGGCCGACTTCGCCCGGCGCACCGGCCGCCCCGACTGGCGGTCGGCGGCGGCCTTCCTCGCCGAGTACCTGGACGTGCTCGACCTCCAGGGCCTCCTGGACTACGCCGAGCTGGTGCACCGGGCGGTGCTGCTCGCCGAGGACACCGGGCCGAACGGCGCCGCCGGGTTCCTCGCGGGCGCCTACGACGCCGTGTACGTCGACGAGTACCAGGACACCGACCCCGCGCAGGTCCGGCTCGTACGGGCGCTGGCCGGCCCCCCGGGAAGCCCCCGCACGCTGGTGGCCTTCGGCGACCCCGACCAGTCCATCTACGCCTTCCGGGGCGCCGACGTGGGCGGCATCCTCGGCTTCCCCGCCGACTTCCCCGGCGCCCGCACCGCCCACCTGAACACCAACCGGCGCTCGGGCGCGGACCTGCTGGCCGCCACCCGGCTCCTCGCCCGGCGGATGCCGCTGCCGAGACTGGGCGCCGACGCCGTCCGTGCCCACCGCGAGCAGTCGGCCGCACGGCCGGGCGGCCGGGTGGAGGCGTACACCTACACCTCGCCGGGCGCCGAGACGGCGGGCGTCGCCGACCTGCTGCGCCGCGCTCACCTGGAGGACGGTGTGCCGTGGCGGGAGATGGCCGTGCTCGTCCGCTCGGGCGGCTCCCTGCCGGTGCTGCGCCGGGCGCTGACCTCCGCCGGGGTGCCGGTGGACGTCTCGGGCGACGACCTGGCGCTGCGCCACGAACCGGCGGTGGCCCCCCTGCTCACCGCCCTGCGCGCGGTGGCGGGCACGGACGGCGCGCGGGGCGCGCGCCCGGCGGGGGACGGCGGCGCGGACCCGGGCGGTGCCGGTGACGGGACGGACGACGGCGCGGGTGACGCGTCCGGCGGCTCCGGGGACGCCGCCGCGCCCGCCGCGGCGGCGTGGCTGGACACCGAGACCGCGCTCACCCTGCTCGCCTCCCCGCTCGGCGGCATGGACGCGGCGGACCTGCGCCGCCTCGGCCGCGCCCTGCGCGAGGAGGAACGGGCCGCGGGGCGCGCCGTGCCGAGGCCCTCCGACGAGCTGCTCGCCGAAGCGCTGGCCGAACCGCAGCGGCTGGTCGCCCACGACCCGGGCTACGCCAAGGGCGCCCAGCGGCTCGGCCTGCTGCTGCGCAAGGCCCGCGAACGGCTCGCCGGGGGCGGCACCGCCGAGGAGGCCCTGTGGGAGCTGTGGGACGGCACGCCCTGGCCGCAGCGGCTGGAGCGGGCCGCCCGCCGGGGCGGGGCCGCGGGGCGCAACGCCGACCGGGACCTGGACGCGGTGTGCGCCCTGTTCGAGGCCGCCGCCCGCGCCGAGGAACGCACCGGGGGCCGGGGCGCCCGGAACTTCCTGGCCGAACTGGAGGCCCAGGACATCGCCGCCGACACGCTCGCCGCCCGTGCCGCACGGCCCGACGCCGTCCGCCTGATGACGGCGCACCGCAGCAAGGGCCTGGAGTGGGGGCTCGTCGTCGTGGCCGGGGTCCAGGAGGGCGTGTGGCCGAACCTGCGCCGTCGCGGTTCCCTGCTGGAGGCCGACCGGATCGGCCCGGACGGGCTCGCCGAGCCGCTGCCCACCGGAGCGCTGCTCGCCGAGGAACGGCGCCTGTTCTACGTCGCCGCCACCCGGGCGCGGGACCGACTGGTGGTGACGGCGGTGAAGGCCGCCGCCGAGGACGGCGACCAGCCCTCCCGGTTCCTGGCCGAGCTGGGCACCCCGCCCCGCGACGTGGCCGGGCGACCGGCCCGGCCGCTGTCCGTGGCCGGGCTCGTCGCCGAACTGCGCGCCACGACCGTCGACCCCGCCGCGAGCCCCGCCCTGCGCGACGCGGCGGCCCGGCGGCTGGCCGCGCTCGCCGCGCTGCGCGACGACGAGGGCGGCGCCCTGGTCCCGGCCGCCCACCCCGGCCGCTGGTGGGGCCTGGCCGAGCCGACCCGCTCCGCCGTCCCGCTGCGCGACCCGGAGCAGCCCGTCGCCCTGTCCGGCAGCGCGCTGGGGCGGCTCACCGACGTCTGCTCGCTCCAGTGGTTCCTGGGCAGCGAGGTCAAGGCGGACGCCCCGGCCAGCGCGGCGCAGGGCTTCGGCAACGTGCTGCACGTCCTGGCCGACGAGGTGGCCTCCGGCACCACCCCCGCCGACCTGGGAGTGCTGCTGGAGCGGCTGGACACCGTGTGGGACGCGCTCGCCTTCGAGGCGCCCTGGCAGTCCCGGCAGGAGAAGGACAACGCCCGCGCCGCGCTCGAACGCTTCCTGCACTGGCACGTCCTCGAACGCGACGGGCGGGAGCCCGTGGCCACCGAGCACGGCTTCGACGTCACGCTGACCGCCGGCGACGTGCGGGTCCGGGTGCGGGGCAGCGTGGACCGGGTCGAACGGGACGCCGAGGGCCGCTTCTACGTCGTCGACTTCAAGACCGGCCGCGCCAAGCCGACCGCCGCCGAGGTCGAACGGCACCCGCAGCTCGCCGTCTACCAGCTCGCGCTGCGCGAGGGCGACCCCGCGGCCGAGGTGGCCGGCGCCGAACTCGTGCACCTGCGGCTCGGCGCGGCCCGGCAGGCGGGCGGCGAGACGCTGCCCGCCGTGCAGCGCCAGGAACCGGTGACCGCCGGCCCGGAGGGCGACTGGGTCGGCCCGCTCCTCGCGGACGCCGCCGGCCGGGTCCTCGACGAACGCTTCACCCCCTCGCCCGGACAGCACTGCGCGCACTGCGCGTTCCGCTCCGCCTGCGCCGCCCGCCCCGAAGGCCGCCACGTCATCGAGTGAGACCCCGCTCCGGTGACGTCCCCGTTCCGCCGGTGCCGGGGGCCGGGGCGCCGAGCGGAGCGGGGTGTCGGTGGGAGGCGTTAGCGTCTTCTGTCGTGACCGCGCGCCTCACCGACCCCGGACAACTGCGCGAGCTGCTGGGCATCCCGTTCACCGCCGAGCAGCTCGCGTGCGCCGCCGCGCCCGCGGCCCCCCAGGTCATCGTCGCCGGGGCGGGCTCGGGCAAGACGACGGTGATGGCCGCGCGGGTGGTGTGGCTGGTCGGCACCGGGCAGGTCGCCCCGGACAGGGTGCTCGGGCTCACCTTCACCAACAAGGCCGCCGGCGAGCTGGCCGACCGGGTGCGCCGCGCCCTGGTGCGCGCCGGAGTGCTCGATCCGGACGAGGCACCGCCGGGGGACGGCCACGGCGCCGAACCCGGCGAACCGGACATCTCCACGTACCACGCCTTCGCCGGGCGGCTGCTGAGCGAACACGGACTGCGGCTGGGCCTGGAACCCTCCGCCCGGCTGCTCGCCGACGCCACCCGCTACCAGCTCGCCGCCTCCGTGCTGCGCGCGGCGCCGGGCCCGTTCCACGCCCTGACCAAGAGCGTCAGCGCCCTGGTGGAGGACGTCCTCGCGCTCGACGGGGAACTGTCCGAGCACCTGGTGGAGCCCGCACGCCTGCGCGCCCACGACACCGGGCTGGCCGCCCACCTGGAGAGCGGCGCCGTCCGGCTCTCCAACGCCGCCCTGCGCCGGATACCGCAGACGGCGCACGGCCGGCTGGAGCTGCTCGGGCTGGTCGAGGCGTACCGGGCCCGCAAGCGCGAGCGGGATCTGCTCGACTTCGGGGACCAGATCGCCCTGGCCGCCCGGCTGGCCCGCGACGTGCCGGAGGTGGGCCGGGCGCTGCGCGAGGACTACGCCGTCGTCCTGCTCGACGAGTACCAGGACACCTCCGTCGCCCAGCGCGTCCTGCTGGCCGGACTCTTCGGCAACGGCACGGGGCACCCGGTGACGGCCGTGGGCGACCCCTGCCAGGCCATCTACGGCTGGCGCGGCGCCTCCGTCGCCAACCTGGACGACTTCCCCCGCCACTTCCCCCGCGCGGACGGCCGCCCCGCCGACCGGTACGCGCTCAGCGAGAACCGGCGCAGCGGCGGCCGGCTGCTCACCCTCGCCAACACCCTCGCCGCCCCGCTGCGCGCCCGGCACGCGGGAGTCCAGGCACTGCGCCCCGCGCCCGGCGCCGAACAGAGCGGCCGGGTGCGGTGCGCCCTGCTGGACACCCACGCCGCCGAACTGGACTGGCTCGCCGACTCGCTGGCCCACCTCGTGCGCACCGGCACCCCGCCCGGGGAGATCGCCGTACTGTGCCGGGGCGCGGCCGACTTCGCCGAGATCCACGGCGCGCTGGTGGCGCGGGACCTGCCGGTGGAGGTCGTCGGCCTCTCCGGGCTGCTCCACCTGCCGGAGATCGCCGACCTCGTCGCCACCTGCGAAGTGCTCCAGGACCCGACGGCCAACGCGGCGCTGATCAGGCTGCTCACCGGCCCGCGCTGGCGCATCGGCCACCGCGACCTGGCGCTGCTGGGCCGCCGCGCCCGGCTCCTGGCCGACGCCGGCGCGGGCCGCGGCGAGGACGCCGACGCCCGGCTGGCCGCAGCCGTCGAGGGCACCGACCCGGCGGAGGTCGTCTCGCTGGCCGACGCGCTGGACACGTTCCTGGAATCCGGCGGCCACGAGGACGCGCTGCCGTTCTCCGCCACCGCCCGCGTCCGCTTCGCCCGGCTGGCCGCCGAGATCCGCGAACTGCGCCGCACCCTGGCCGACCCGCTGATGGACGTGCTGCACCGCGTGCTCGCCGTCACCGGGCTGGAGGTGGAGCTGGCCGCGTCCCCGCAGGCGCTGGCCGCCCGCCGCCGCGAGACGCTCGGCCGCTTCCTCGACCTCGCCGCGGGTTTCGCCTCCCTCGACGGCGAGGCGTCGCTGCTCGCCTTCCTCGGCTTCCTGCGCACCGCCGTGCAGTACGAGAAGGGGCTCGACAGCTCGCTGCCCGGGGGCGAGAACACCGTCAAGGTGCTCACCGCGCACAAGTCGAAGGGCCTGGAGTGGGACGTCGTCGCCGTGCCGGGACTGGTCAGGGGGCAGTTCCCCAGTACCCGCGGCCAGGAGTCCTGGCTCACGCAGCCGAAGGTGCTCCCGCACCCGCTGCGCGGCGACGCGGCGACCCTGCCGCGGCTGGAGGCGTGGACGGCGGCGGCCCGCACCGCGTACGACACCGCGCTGAAGGAGCACCAGGCCACCGAGGAGCTGCGGCTGGGCTACGTCACCTTCACCCGGCCGCGCAGCCTGCTCCTGGCCTCCGGGCACTGGTGGGGGCCCAGCCAGAAGAAGCGGCGCGGCCCCTCGCCGTTCCTGGAGGAGCTGCGGGCGCACGTGGAGGACGATCCCGCGCACGGCGAGGTCGAGGCGTGGGAGCCCGAGCCGGAGGAGCGGGCGGAGAACCCGGCGCTGAGCGCGCGGCGCGAGGAACGGACGTGGCCGCTGCCGCTGGACGAGGCCGCGCTCGCCCGGCGCCGCACGGCAGCCGACACGGTGCTGGCCCACCTGGAGCACGCCGGCGAGCCCACCGCGGGCGCCCTGGCCCCCGCCGTCCCCGCCCAGTCCGGGCCGCGTGAGGCGCCCGCCGGTGACGGGGCGCCCGGGGACGAACCGCCCGCCACCCCGGCCCCGGCCCCGGACGACGGGCTCAGTCCCGAGGAGGCCCGGCTCGCCGCCTCCTGGGACCGCGACCTGACCGCTCTCACCGGAGAGCTGCGCCGCGCCCGCCGCACCGTCCGCGAGGTCGAGCTGCCCGCCACGCTCACGGCCTCGCAGCTGATGCGCCTGGCCAGGGACCCGGAGCAGTTCGCGAAGGACCTGGCCCGGCCCATGCCGCGTCCGCCCCGGCCCGCCGCCGCCCGCCGGGGCACCCGCTTCCACGCCTGGGTGGAGTCCCGGTTCGAGGAGCTGACCCTGCCGTTCCTCGGCCCCGACGAGCTGCCCGGCGCGGACGGTGACGACCCGCTGACCGGCGCGGCCGGCATCGCCGACGAACACGACCTCGCCGCGCTCAAGGAGGCGTTCGACCGCACGCCCTACGCCCACCGCACCCCGTACCGCGTCGAGGAGCCGTTCCAGATCGAACTGGCCGGACGCACGGTGCGGGGCCGCATCGACGCCGTCTACCAGGACGCGGACGGCTTCGAGATCATCGACTGGAAGACGGGGCGCGGCCAGGACGCCGACCCTCTCCAGCTCGCCGTCTACCGCCTGGCCTGGGCCGAGCGGCACGGGCTCGACCCGGACGCCGTGCGCGCCGGGTTCCTGCACGTCCGCAGCGGCCGGGTGCTGCGTCCCGCCGGGCTGCCGGGCCGGGCGGAGCTGGAGCGGCTCCTGCTCACCGGCCCGGACGAGGAGGCGGCGCAGGGGAGCGCCGCGCGGCCCGCGGGCCGTCCCCGATAGGCTCGTGGGCATGAGTTCCACCCCGGACAGCGCCGTCCGCGAGTACGTCGAGCAGCAGAGCGCCGCCTTCCTGCGGGACCTCACCGCCTGGCTGCGCATCCCCTCGGTCTCCGCCGATCCCGAACGGGCCGCCGACGTGCGGGAGAGCGCCGAGTGGCTGGCCGGCCGGCTGCGGGAGACGGGCTTCCCGGTCGTGGAGGTGTGGGAGACGCCCGGTCTGCCAGCCGTCTTCGCCGAGTGGCCCGCCGTCGACCCGGACGCACCGACGGTCCTGGTCTACGGGCACCACGACGTGCAGCCCGCCGCCCGCGCCGACGGCTGGGCCAGCGAGCCGTTCGAACCCGTCGAGCGGGACGGGCGGCTCTACGCCAGGGGCGCCGCCGACGACAAGGGCCAGGTGTTCCTGCACACGCTCGGCGTGCGCGCCCACCTCGCCGCCACCGGCCGCACCGCACCGGCCGTCCACCTCAAGCTCATCGTGGAGGGCGAGGAGGAGTCCGGCTCGCCCCACTTCCCCGCCCTGCTGCGCGAGCACGCCGACCGCCTCGCCTGCGACGCCGTGGTCGTCTCCGACACCGGCATGTGGGACGAGGACACCCCCACCGTCTGCACCGGCATGCGCGGCCTCACCGACTGCCAGATCGACCTGTTCGGACCCGACCAGGACATCCACTCCGGTTCCTTCGGCGGTGCCGTCCCCAACCCCGCCACCGAGGCCGCCCGGCTGGCCGCCGCCCTGCACGACGAGGACCGCCGCGTCGCCGTCCCCGGCTTCTACGACGGCGTGGCCGAGCTGGCCGCGCACGAGCGCGCCCTGCTGGCCGAGCTGCCCTTCGACGAGAAGCGCTGGCTGCGCACCGCGCACAGCCACGCCGCACTCGGCGAGGCGGGGTACACGGTGCTCGAACGCGTCTGGGCCCGACCCACCGCCGAGGTCAACGGCATATCGGGTGGCTACCAGGGGCCCGGCGGCAAGACGATCGTCCCCGCCCGCGCCCAGCTGAAGCTCTCCTTCCGGCTCGTCGCCGGTCAGGACCCGGCCCGCGTCCAGCAGGCCGTGCGCGCGTGGGCCGCAGACCGGCTCCCGGACGGCATCCGGCACGAGATCACCTTCTGGGGCGCGACGCGGCCGTGCCTCACGCCGCTGGACCACCCCGCGCTCCGCTCCGTCGTACGGTCGATGGAGCGCGCCTTCGGGCAGCCCGTCCGCTACACCCGGGAGGGCGGCTCCGGGCCCGCGGCGGATCTCCAGGACGTACTGGGCGCGCCGGTGCTCTTCCTCGGCATCTCCGTGCCGTCCGACGGCTGGCACGCGCCGAACGAGAAGGTCGAGGTGCCGCTGCTGAGCAGGGGAGCCGAGGCCGCCGCCTACCTGTGGGAGGACCTGGCCGAGCAGTGGGGCCCCGCCGCCCGCGGCTGACCGCCCGCAGCCGACCGCACGTGCAGACGACGAGCAGGAGCGATACGACGCCGTGACCACCTGGACCGAGCAGGACGCCGGGCGTCCGATCACCCTCACCGGCGACGGCGGCATCGACCGCGACGCGCACCACCGCCTGGACGAGGCGTGGCTGGCCGCCGCCTGGAGCCATCCGAGCACGCGCTGCTTCGTCGTCTCCGGCGGGCAGGCCCTGGTGCTCGACACCGACGACGGCCGCACCGAGCTGGTCACCACGCCGACCTTCGACGCCCCGATCACCGAGGCGCACCGCTACTTCCTGGGCACCGACGCGGAGGGCGTGCGCTACTTCGCCCTCCAGAAGGACTCCCTGCCCGGCCGCATGGACGACCTGGCCCGGCCGGCCGGACTGCGCGAGGCCGGCGCGCTCCTCGGCGAGCGGGACAGCGCCCTGCTGGTGCACGCGATCGCGCTGGAGAACTGGCAGCGCATGCACCGCTTCTGCTCCCGCTGCGGCGAGCGCACCGTCATCGCGGCCGCGGGGCACGTCCGCCGCTGCCCCGCCTGCGGGGCCGAGCACTACCCGCGGACCGACCCGGCCGTGATCATGCTGGTGACGGACGCCGACGACCGCTGCCTGCTCGGCCGCCAGGTGCACTGGCCGGAGGGCCGCTTCTCGACGCTCGCCGGTTTCGTGGAACCGGGCGAGTCACTGGAGAACGCGGTGGTCCGCGAGGTCGCGGAGGAGGCGGGCCTGGTCGTCGGCGAGGTGTCCTACGTGGGCAGCCAGCCCTGGCCGTTCCCGTCCAGCCTGATGCTCGGCTTCACGGCCCGCGCCACGGGCACCGACATCCGGGTGGACGGTGAGGAGATCGGGGAGGCCCGCTGGTTCTCCCGCGACGAGCTGCGGACCGCCTTCGAGTCGGGCCAGGTGCTGCCGCCCGGCGGCATCTCCATCGCCGCCCGGCTGATCGAGCGCTGGTACGGCGGGCCGCTCCCGGACTGAGACGCGGGCCCCGGCGCGCGCTCCCCGCGGCGGCAGCCGCCCGGCCCGCCCGGCCCGCCTGGCTGGCCGGGCGGTGAGCCGGTCAGGCGCCGAGGGCCTGCTTCACCTGGGCGAGGCTGGGGTTCGTCATGACGACCGGCTCGCCGCCGGCGGCCGGCACGATCTGGAGCGTCGGAACCGTCTGGTTCCCGCCGTTGGCCTTCTCCACGAAGGCGGCCGACTCCGGGTCGTGCTCGATGTTGACCTCGGTGTAGGCGATCCCCTCGCGGTCCATCTGGCCCTTCAGGCGGCGGCAGTAGCCGCACCAGGTGGTGCTGTACATCGTCACGGTTCCCGCCATGGGGCTCGTGCTCCTTCACGTCGTCCGCTGTGCGCGTCGTCCGCGCCGGGCTCCTCGGTTCGGAGCCCTCGACCCCCGACAACGCGGGACCGGGCGCCGGGATTCCCGGGAGACCGGCAAGACGGCCGGTACGACACGCCGGTATGACAAGAGGGTCACTCCTGTGGACGGCCGTCCCCTCCGCCCCAGCGGACCTGGCAGCATGGCGGGGTGACAGCAGCGACGCACTCCCAGCGGCCTTCGCAGCTCGCGCGTCCGCCCGAGACGGCCGACGCGGTGCTGGAAGGGCTCGACCCCGAACAGCGCGAGGTGGCGACGGCCCTGCACGGGCCCGTGTGCGTGCTGGCCGGAGCGGGCACGGGCAAGACGCGGGCCATCACCCACCGCATCGCCTACGGGGTGCGCTCCGGCGTCCTGCCGCCGGCCGGGGTGCTGGCCGTCACCTTCACCAACCGGGCGGCGGGCGAGATGCGCGGGCGGCTCCGGCAGCTCGGCGCGGAAGGCGTGCAGGCCCGCACGTTCCACTCGGCGGCGCTGCGCCAGCTCCAGTTCTTCTGGCCGCGCGCGGTCGGGGGCGAGCTGCCCCGGCTGGTGGACCGCAAGGCCGCGCTCGTCGGCGAGGCCGCGGGGCGCACCCGCGTCCGGCTGGACCGCTCCGAGCTGCGCGACGTCACCAGCGAGATCGAGTGGGCCAAGGTCACCCAGACCGTTCCCGAGGACTACCCCGGCGCCGTGGCCGCCGCCGGCCGCGTGGCCCCGCGGGACGCGGCCGAGACGGCGGGCGTCTACGCCGCCTACGAACAGCTCAAACGGGAACGCGGCCTCATCGACTTCGAGGACGTGCTGCTCCTGACGGTCGGCATCCTCCAGGAGCGCGCCGACATCGCCGAGCAGATCCGCGGCCAGTACCAGCACTTCGTCGTGGACGAGTACCAGGACGTCAGCCCGCTCCAGCAGCGCCTGCTGGACCTGTGGCTCGGCGAGCGGGACTCCCTGTGCGTCGTCGGGGACGCCGCGCAGACGATCTACTCCTTCACCGGCGCCACCTGCGACCACCTGCTCGACTTCCGCACCCGCCACCCCCGGGCGACGGTCGTGCGGCTGGTGCGCGACTACCGTTCGACGCCGCAGGTCGTCCACCTCGCCAACAAGCTGCTCACCCAGGCCACGGGGCGGGCCGCCGAGCACCGTCTCGAACTGCTCTCGCAGCGCGAGGCCGGTCCCGAACCGGGCTACGCCGAGCACCCCGACGAGCCCACCGAGGCCGAGGACACGGCCCGCCGCATCCGCCAGCTCCTGGAGTCCGGGGTCCCCGCCGGGCAGATCGCGGTGCTCTACCGGATGAACGCCCAGTCCGAGGTCTACGAGCAGGCGCTCGCCGACGCCGGGGTGCCCTACCAGCTGCGCGGCGCCGAGCGGTTCTTCGAGCGCCCCGAGGTGCGCGACGCCGGGGTGGCGCTGCGCGGAGCCGCCCACGCGGGCGGCAACGACCCGCTGCTGTCCGGGGTGGGCGGTCTGGCGGCCCAGGTCCGCACGGTGCTCGGCGCCCGGGGCTGGCCGGCCGAACCGCCGGCCGGTTCCGGAGCGGTCCGGGACCGCTGGGAGTCGCTGGCGGCCCTGGTGCGCCTGGCGGAGGACATGGCCCGCGCCCGGCCCGCCGCCACGCTGGCGGACTTCGTCACGGAGCTGGCGCAGCGGGCGAACGCCCAGCACGCCCCCACCGTCGAAGGCGTCACCCTGGCCTCGCTGCATTCCGCCAAGGGCCTGGAGTGGGACGCCGTCTTCCTGGTGGGCCTGTGCGAGGGCGTGCTGCCGATCAGCCACGCCAGGACGCCCGCCCAGGTCGAGGAGGAGCGTCGGCTGCTCTACGTCGGCGTCACCCGTGCCCGGCGTCACCTGACGCTCTCCTGGTCGCTCTCCCGCACTCCGGGGGGCCGGCCCACCCGCGTGCCCACGCGGTTCCTGGACGGCCTGCGGTCCGGTTCCGCGCCGGGCGGCGCCGGTGCCGCCCGGACCCCCCGGGGCGGCGTGGAGCGCGGCGGCCCGGCCCGTCCGGCGCGGCGCCGCACACTGGTGCGCTGCCGGGTCTGTGGCCGGGCGCTGACCGACGCGGGCGAGATCAAGCTGATGCGCTGCGAGGACTGCCCGTCCGAGCTGGACGAGGAGCTGTACGAGCGGCTGCTCGCCTGGCGCGCCGACGAGGCCCGCCGCACGGGCCAGCCCGACTACTGCGTCTTCACCGACAAGACGCTGATGGCCATCGCCGAGGCCGTGCCGGACGACGAGGCGCAGTTGCGCACCATCGCCGGCGTCACCAGCCGCAAGGTGCGCGGCTTCGGGGCGGCCGTGCTCGCCCTGTGCGCGGGCGGGGAACTGCCCGGCCCGGCGGCCGAGGAGCCGGAATGAACGGCTCCGCACAGCCCGTCTGGAAGGCCAGACGAGACCGGCGGGAACTCGCCGCAAAAATAGTTTGCGCCCGCCGCTGAAAGCCCCATAGCCTTCCGGACATGGAGAGGGCGGGGGCTTCCTTGCTCCAGCTTTTCCATGCTGTACTCATCCCTGAACACATCGGGCCCGGCTCCGGCCGGTCCCACCGAGACGCCGAGAGGAGGCGAGACCAGTGATTGGCATCTTCACCAACACCCCTGGCAACACGAACATGACCGACCGCTCGGTCGTTGCCACCTGCCTGCTCGGCTCCCGTCTCAGGGGCACCGGTGTGTCCGGAGGCCCGGTCAGTGATGAGCGACCGATCCAGGCACCCGCAGTAGCAGCGGAGGCACAGGCGCAGGCCTATGCCTTTACCGCGGCGGCAGTGGGTGCCGGCGCCGGGCGCCAGACGGAAACGAAGAAGCAGCACACGATGTGGGCCTTCCGTGGGCTCGAACCCTGGAGAGATCCAGCCTGATCGCGCGATCAGGTCGGCACCTTCCAGGGCCGCGGAACCCACACCGGGATCCGCGGCCCTTCTGTTTGCCCTGGGCAGCCCGGTCACCCGCCGGACCGACAACGACAGACGAGGAAGTCACCCGTGCAGACACAGACGCACACCCTGTCACCGCGAACCGACCTGAACCCGCCTGATCCCACGGAGGACCCGTTGACCCCCCTGACCACGCTCACCGAGCTGGACGACGCCATCGACCGGCTCGGTGTCGCCGTGCCGTGCCGCAGCTACGACCCCGAGGTCTTCTTCGCCGAGGCCCCCGCCGACGTGGAGTACGCCAAGTCGCTGTGCCAGACCTGCCCGCTGCGCGATGCCTGCCTCGCCGGCGCCAAGGACCGGCGCGAGCCCTGGGGCGTCTGGGGCGGCGAACTCTTCGTACAGGGCGTCGTCGTGCCCCGGAAGCGGCCGCGTGGCCGCCCGCGCAAGAACCCGGTCGCGGCATGAACGTCCACGGCACCATCGACCGTCCGTCGGCGCACGGACCCACGAAGCAGGCCCCGATGAGCACCTCACTCTTCACCGCACCCGACCGCAGCCGGTCCGAACGGACCGTCACGCCCCGGAACAGGACCCGAGACATGCAACTCCTGCCAGAAACACTGAGCCGAACACGAATGCAGGAGCACCTGCGGGAGGCCGAGTCCGAACGGCTCGCCCTGCGGCTCCTCGCCGCCCGACGGATGCAGCGCAAGGCCGAACGTGCCTCGCTGCGCGCCCGCCGGGCGCTCGCCATGGCCGTCATGCACTGACGCGCCCGGCGCCGCGGGGCCACCGAGCCGGTGCCCGCGGCGCCCTCACCGAATCCAGCGACCGGAGCCGGGGCCCTGCGGCCCCGGCTCCGCCGTGTTCCAGGTCAGGCGGAACTGCCGGCCACCTGGGCCGGGCTCTCCCGCTCCGTCGCTTCCTCCTCCTCGGGGAGGAAGCCGGGCAGCCAGTCGGCCAGCTCGTCGCCGAGCCGCACACGGGCACCGAGCTGGCACAGCACCCCGATCGTGCTGAGGGTGACCCGGTGGATCAGCAGGTAGGAGGGCGGCAGGTTCAGCTGCCTGCCGAGCTGGTGGGCCAAAGAGCGCGGGTCGGCGATCCGCGCGGCCTGCTCCCGCATCCAGTCGCGGGAGAACGCGAACTCCTCCACCCGCGCCGGTTCGATGATCGGCGCCAGGTAGTCGAGCACCGCGTCCGGCTCCAGCTCGATGTCCGGCTTGACGAAACCCTCCTCGCACAGCAGCCGGTAGACGCCCTCGGCCTCGTCGGCCAGCACCATGCGCAGCGCCCGGCCGATCGGCTCCGGCAGGCCCTCCGGCAGCCGGTCCACGGTGCCGAAGTCCATGACACCCAGCCGTCCGTCCGCCAGCAGCCGGAAGTTGCCCGGATGCGGATCGGCGTGCAGCAGCCCCGTCCGGGCCGTTCCGGCGAACAGGAACCGCGCGAGCCGCTGCCCCGCCGCGTCCCGTTCGGCCTGTCCGCCCTCGCGGATCACCGCGGCCAGGGGCGTACCCTCCAGCCACTCGGTGACGAGCACCCGCTCGCACTGGTGCACCACCTCCGGCACCCGCACGTCCGGATCGTCGGCGAACTCGGCGGCGTAGGCGCGCTGCGCCTCCGCCTCCAGCCCGTAGTCCAGCTCCTCGGAGACGCGCTCCCGCAGCTCGGTGATCAGCGGCTTGACGTCCATGCCCGGTATCAGCGGCCCGAGCACGCGGGCGAAGCGGCCCAGTTGGGCCAGGTCGGACAGGAGGGCGTCCCCCGCGCCGGGGTACTGCACCTTCACCGCCACCTCGCGGCCGTCGTGCCACACCGCCCGGTGCACCTGGCCTATCGAGGCCGCGGCGGCGGGCTTGTCGGAGAACTCCGCGAACAGCTCGCGCCAGTCCCCCCCGAGCTGCTCGCAGAGCACGGCGTGCACCGTCCTGGCCGGCATCGGGGGCGCGGCGTCCTGGAGCTTGGTGAGCGCCGCCCGGTAGGGGCCCGCCATCTCCTCCGGCAGCGCGGACTCGAAGACCGACAGGGCCTGCCCGAACTTCATGGCACCGCCCTTGAGGGAGCCGAGCGTGGCGAACAGCTGCTCGGCGGTGCGCTTCTGCAACTCGTCCGCGATCGCCTCGGCCGGACGGCCTCCGATGCGCTTGCCGAGGCCGAGGGCCGTCCGTCCCGCGAAACCCAGAGGGAGAGCGGCCAGCTTGGCCGTGCGGGTGACGGCCTTACGGGGAAGATCGGACATGCACCCCTCCAAGTCGCGGACAGCTCGGGCTGCTAAGACGTCGTGGCCACCTGCGGCGCGCCCCCGGCTCGGGGCCGAGGCCCGCCCTGAGGGCCGGCGGCGCCGCAGGGACACTCGCTATACGGTCGCACAGCCTCCTCCTCCTGCCGTAGTCCGGGCAGTACATAGCTGGTGCGCACTCCGGGGACCGCCGCGCCGTCCCCGTCCAGCAGGCTCAGCGCGCACGACGCCGCAGCCCCCGCGACGACCGCCGCGAGCGCCGTGTCGCAGGCGGGCACACCGGTGCGCCGGGCATGCCGCCACTGGCCGACCACCAGCGGCCACGGCGGCTCCCGCACCGCCCGTTCCAGCAGCAGGCACTCGGCGCACGCCGACACACCCGGCAGCACCAGCGGTCCGACGAATCCCGTGGCCTCCACCACTCCGGCGTACAGATGGGGCAGGCCGGCGGCGACCACCTCGCGGGCGGCCTCCGGGTCCGGCGCGTAGGCCGCGAGACCGTCGCGCGGCGCGAAGACGACGAGATCGAGGCCGCCGCCCTCGCGGCGCCCCGCTGCGCACGGCGCCCGCGACGGTGCGGCGGGCCGGGGCGCCCGCGACCAGGGAGCCGCCCGCCGCACCACCTTCCGCAGCGCCGAGGCCCGCCGCTCGCCCGCCTGGTCGGCACCGGCCCCGCCGGGCGCCGCGTCCCAGGCGGTGACGCAGCCGCCGTCCACCACGTCGACCTGGCCCACCCCGGCCGCGGAGAGCAGCCCGGCCAGGGTGCCCCCGACCCGTCCGCCGCCGCGCACCTGCACCCGGGCGCCGCGGCGGGCGGCCAGCCTGCGCAGGGCCGCGCCGGGACCGGGGTGCAGCACCGACAGGGAGGCCAGATCCGGCCGCAGCCGGTCTCCCACGTGTGCGGCGGCCGAGCGTTCCGCGGTGGCGTCGTCCAGCAGTCCGGCCGCCTCCAGCCGCTCCACCAACCGGTCGGCCGTGCGCGGCTCCAGCCCGATCGCACCGGCCGCCTCCCTGAGCTGCCCCAGACTGCGGGTGCCGTCGAGCAGGTCGAGGAAGCTGCCGGTGGCGGTGTCCACCGGGCTCAGCACGACCGCGTGCGCGGGCGTCACCCCGTACTGCACCGTCTGGCGGTCCCGCCAGCTCCTCCGCAGCACCGGCTTGATCATCGGATGCATGTGTGCCCCCTCGGTGTGTTCGGCGCGGCCTCACGAAGCCGCCCGGCCCGCTCTCGCGGACCCGACGACGTCAGCATGCTCCGATCCCCGAAACGGTGCGCCGAGTTGTCCACAGGCAGGGGCAGATCATCGTAGGAGTCAGCCGACCTGGGCATACGCCCTCGGCAGCGCACACCCGGTGCCGGTAACGTCGGGGCGTGCCCGCCGACCCACTGGACAGCGCCCCGCCCGGCGCTCCCTCCCCGCCCGAGCCCCGACCCGGCCACGGTCCCGTCGAGGTGCGCCGCAGCACGCGCCGCCGCCGCACCGTCAGCGCCTACCGGGACGCGGGGCGCACCGTCGTGCTCATCCCGGCCCGGATGTCGGCGGCCGACGAGGAGCGCTGGGTGGCCCGCATGCTCGACCGGCTCGCGGCGCAGGAGAGCCGCCGCACCCCGGTCGACGGGGAGCTGGCCCGGCGGGCCGCGCGGCTCTCCGAGCAGTACCTGGAGGGGCGGGCCAGGCCCGCCTCCGTGCGCTGGGTCACCAACCAGCACACCCGCTGGGGCTCGTGCACGCCGGCCGAGGGCAGCATCCGGCTCTCCCACCGGTTGCAGGGCATGCCCGAGTACGTGCTGGACTACGTCCTGCTGCACGAGCTGGCGCACCTGCTGGTGCCCGGGCACGGCAGCGCGTTCTGGCGGTTGCTGGAGACCTACCCGCGCACCGAGCGGGCGCGCGGGTTCCTGGAGGGCGTCGCCTCGGCCGGACGGCTGCCGCAGGCCCGCCCGCCCGGCGACGGATGAGCCCCCGGCACACCCGCCGCTTCGGCCCGCGGCGCTACAGCAGCGCGCGGGCTCGTTCGGCGAGCCGGACGACGGACGCGTCGGCCACCTCGGGCAGTTCCGCGTGCCCGAACCAGCGCAGATCGAGCGACTCCTCACTGATCGCCGCCACCGCGTCCGCCGGAGCGAGCGCGACGTACTGGACGTCCAGGTGCCAGGCGCACGGCGTCAGGTGGCGGTCCAGGCGCACCGGGCCGCCCGGGAGCAGGGTGAGGTCCGGAATACCGGATTCCTCGACGGCCTCGCGCAGGGCGGCCTCGGCGAGGCCGGTGTCCTGCGCCTCGCAGTGCCCGCCCATCTGGAGCCACCGGCGCATCTTGCGGTGCAGGGTGAGCAGCACGCGCTCCCCGCCGTCCTCGACGACGAGGGCGCTGCCCGTCAGGTGCCCGGCCGTGCAGGAGCGCCACATGGCGTCCGGGTACTCGGCCAGGTGGTCGAGGTAGGCCCGGCGCAGGGCGTCCTGCCCGCCGTCGGGCGCGGCCCAGGCGCCGAGCACCCGGGCCGCGTCGCGGTGCAGCGTCACCGGCCGCCGTCTCCCGGACCGCCGGGCGCTTCGCCTTCCGAGCCCTCCCCGCGGCCGTCCTCGCGCGGCCCGGCGTCCCCGGTGCCCCCGGCGGCGTCACCGAGTATCTTGTCCAGCTCCGAGAAGTCCAGCTGCTCGCGGTGCACGAAGCCGTCCGGGTCGTCCAGGTCGGCCGCGGTGGGCAGCATGTCGGGGTGGGACCACAGGCCGTCGCGGCCCTCGGTGCCCCGGGCGTCGGCCAGCGAGGCCCACAGCCGGGAGGCGTCGCGCAGCCGCCGGGGCCGCAGCTCCAGGCCGATCAGCGTGGCGAAGGTCTGCTCGGCCGGGCCGCCGGTCGCCCGGCGGCGGCGCAGCGTCTCGCGCAGTGCGTCGGCCGCGGGCAGGTGCGGCTGGGCGGCGGCGTGCACGACGGCGTCCACCCACCCCTCCACGAGGGCGAGCGCCGTCTCCAGCCGGGCCAGGGCCGCCTTCTGCTCCGGGGTGTCCTCCGGCTGGAACATGCCCTGCTGGAGCTTCTCCTGGAGTTCCTCGGGACGGCTCGGGTCGAGCTGCCCGACGACGTCCTCCAGCTTGGCGGTGTCCACCGTGATCCCGCGGGCGTAGCCCTCCACCGCGCCGAACAGGTGCGAGCGCAGCCACGGCACGTGGGCGAACAGCCGCTGGTGCGCGGCCTCGCGCAGCGCCAGGTAGAGCCGCACCTCCTCCTGCGGCACGCCGAGCCCGTCACCGAACGCGGTGATGTTGCGCGGCAGCAGCGCGGCCCGGCCCGTCGGCCCCAGCGGCAGCCCGACGTCCGAGGAGCCCACGACCTCGCCCGCGAGCACACCGAGGGCCTGGCCGATCTGGGTGCCGAACATCGCGCCGCCCATCGAGCGCATCATGCCGAGCAGCGGCCCGGCCATGGCCTGCATCTCCTCGGGGAGGACGTCGCCCATGGCTGCCCCGACGCGTTCCGCGACCGGGTCCACCAGCTCCTTCCACACCGGCAGCGTCGCCTCGACCCACTCGGCGCGGCTCCAGGCCACCGCCGATCCCGAACCGGAGGGCAGCGAGGTGGCGCCGTCCAGCCACAGGTCCGCCAGCCGCAGCGCCTCCTGCACCTGGGCGCGCTCCTGCGGGCCGACGCTCGCGTCCTTGGAGCCGTCGGGGGCGCCCTGCGCCACCGTCTGCCGGGCGATGTCCTTGGCCATGTCCCAGTTGACCGGGCCGCCCTCGTAGCTGAGCATCTGGCCGAGCCGCTGGAAGGCGGCGCCCAGGTCGTTCGGGTCCATCCCGCCGGGGCCGCCGCCCAGCGAGCCGAACATCGCGGCCAGCGGGTTGTCCGCCCCCGGGCCGCCCGCGCCGCCGAAACCGAACGGGTCTCCGGCTCCGCCCTTCTTCCGGCCGTCGTCGCCGTCCTCCGGCTCCTCCTGCGGAAGGCCGAATCCGAATGGGGTGTCACTCACGGGATTTCCTCGGCTCTGTCGGTCGGACTGGGTCGGACGGGTGCGTCGGTCGGGTGGCTTCCCACGGGCGGCTCCGCCTCCGGGGCGGCCGCTCCCTCCAGCCTAGACACCTGTCAGGCAGGATGGGGGCCTGCGCCCCGTACCGAAGACAACCACTGGAGCAGCCCGGTGAGTTCCCCCGAGCCGAACGTTCGCGCAGCGCGAAACGGCGCTGCCGGTCCTGTCGTGGCCGTCACCGGCGCGGCCGGCGGGGTGGGTGGCGTCGGTGCGCTGCTCACCGCCCGGCTCGCCGCCTCACCGGAGACCGGGCAGGTCATCGCCCTGGACGAGCGGCGCGGTGAGACCGACGGCGCCGTGTGGCACACCCTCGACGTGCGTGACCCGGAGCTGGCCCGCCGGCTGCGCCCGGACGGCGAGCCGGCCGACGTCGTCGTCCACCTCGCGCTCGACCTCGACCTGGAGTCGGACGCCGCCGCCCGCACGGCCTACAACGTGCGCGGCACGCAGACGGTGCTGACCGCCGCGGCAGCCGCCGGGGTGCGCCGCGTCGTGCTGTGCACCTCGGCGATGGTCTACGGGGCGCTCCAGGACAACGACGTGCCGCTCGCCGAGGACGCCGAGCTGCGGGCGACCGCGGAGGCCACCGGCGTCGGCGACCTGCTGGAGATCGAGCGGCTGGCCGAGCGGGCGCCGCGGGCCCACCCGGGCCTGGAGGTGACCGTGGTGCGTCCCGCCGTGCTGGTGGGCGGCACCGACACCGCGCTCACCCGCTACTTCGAGTCGCCGCGCCTGCTCGTCGTCGCCGGATCGCGGCCCTGCTGGCAGTTCTGCCACGTCGAGGACCTGGTGAGCGCCCTGGAGTACGCCGCCCTGGGGAAGGTGTCCGGTGAGCTGGTGGTCGCGTGCGACGGCTGGCTGGAGCAGGAGGAGGTCGAGGAACTGTCCGGCATCCGCCGCATGGAGCTGCCCTCGGCCGTCGCCCTCGGCGCCGCGTCACGGCTGCACCGCCTCGGGCTCACGCCGTCCCCGGCCGGGGACCTGGCCTACACCATGTACCCGTGGGTGGTCAGCGGCTCCCGGCTGCACGACGCGGGCTGGCGGCCGCTGTGGACGAACGAGGAGGTCCTGGCCGAGCTGCTGGACGAGGTGGCGGGCCGCCACACCGTCGCCGGACGGCGGCTGGGCCGCAAGGACGCCGCCACCACGCTGGGCGCGGCGGGGGCGACCGTCGCGCTGGTGGGCACCGCGGCCCTGGTGCGCCGGGCCAGGAGGCGGCGCGGCCGGTGACCGGCGGCCCGGGGGCGTCCCCGGCCGGCTGCCGGGAGCCCGGCGGTCCGCCGCGGGCTGTTCCGCCCGCACTGTGGAAGCCGGTTTCCGCAATCGTGCGCGTTAGGGCAGCATGAGGCACATGGCTCAGACCCAACACAACCCCGGCCACCCCGGCGAGCGGGCCGCCGCCGAGCCGATCCGGCTGCTGGACGTCCGGGACGCCCCGCTCTCCCTGGACGAGGTCTTCCGGGCAGTGGGGGACGAGGCCGCGGGCGGCACCGCCCTCTTCGTCGGCACCGTGCGCGACCACGACGGCGGCGCCGACGTCGCCCGGCTGGGCTACTCCGCGCACCCGTCCGTCCTGGCCGAGCTGCGGCGCGTCGCGGAGCGGGTCGCGGCCGACTTCCCCGTGCGCGCCCTCGCGGCCGTCCACCGCGTCGGAGACCTGGCGGTGGGCGACCTGGCCGTCGTCGTCGCCGTCTCCTGCCCGCACCGGGCCGAGGCGTTCGCCGCCTGCCGCCGCCTGATCGACGACCTCAAGCACGAGGTGCCGATCTGGAAGCACCAGACGTTCGCCGACGGCACCGAGGAGTGGGTCGGCGCCTGCTGAGCCCGTCGCCCGGCCGGCCCCCGGAGCTCCGCGCTCCGGTTGCGGGCCCCGGGGAGCCCGCCGACGGTTGAGGTCACCGAGACGATACGCACCGGCCGCCGTGCCCGGCGGCCGGTAACAGGGAGGTACGCATGGCGTCGCTGGTCTGGCTGCTCATACCCCTGGGGGCCGCGGTCACCGCGGGGCTGTGGGCCGTGTGGGCCGCACGGCAGACGGTGGAGCGCGGCGCGAGCGACGCGGCGGGCGTCGCCGGGTATGACGCGTTCCGCACCGCGATGGAGCGGTCGGCGGCCGAGCGGTACCGCACCGCGCCGCCCGCGGCTGCGGCGCCGGTCAGCGCCCCACCAACGGACCGTCCCGGGAGGCCGGCTGAGGGGGCCGTCCCGTAGGGTCGTGGCCATGTCGCGCCGACACGCCACCATCCTGGCATCCACGCTCCTCCTCATAGGGATGCTCTGTGCGGTGGCGCTGGTGCGGGTGCCCTACTCCGAACTGTCGCCGGGACCGACGGTCAACACGCTCGGTGAGTACGACGGGGACCCGGTGCTCAGCATCGAGGGGCGCGAGACGTACCCGACCTCCGGGCACCTCAACATGACCACGGTCCGCGTGACGAGCGCGGACTACCGCATGACCCTCGGCGAGGCGCTCTACAGCTGGCTGGCGGACGACGCCGCCGTCGTGCCGCACGACTCCCTCTACCCGGACGGCACCACCGCCGAGGAGGCGGAGGAGGAGAACGCCGAGGAGTTCTCCCAGTCCCAGCAGAGCGCGAAGGTCGCGGCGCTGGCGGAACTCGGCATCCCGGTGCCCACCCGGACGGTCGTCTCGGCCGTCGTCAAGGACAGCCCGGCGGAGGGCACCCTCCGCGCCGGGGACGTGATCAAGGCCGTGGACGGCACGCCGGTGCGCGAGCCCGCCGATGTCGCCCGGCTGGTCACCGAGCACGAGCCCGGCGAGGACGTCGTGTTCACGGTCGTACCGGCCAAGGCCGCGGAGGCCGCCGAGAAGGCCGGTGAGGACCCGCTCACCGCCGGCACCCGCGAGGTCACCGTCGCCACCGCGCCCGCCGAGGACGACCAGCGGGCCATCGTCGGCATCCAGGCCGGAACGGCGCACACCTTCCCGTTCGACATCGACATCAAGCTCGCCGACGTGGGCGGACCGAGCGCCGGGCTGATGTTCGCGCTCGGCATCGTCGACAAGCTGACCGACGAGGAGCTGACCGGCGGCACGTTCGTCGCGGGCACCGGCACGATCGACGGCGAGGGCGAGGTCGGACCGATCGGCGGCGTCACCATGAAGACCCGCGCGGCCGCCGCCGCGGGCGCCCGGTACTTCCTCACCCCGGAGGAGAACTGCGCGACGGCCGCGAAGGAACGGCCCGACGGCCTGACGCTGGTCGAGGTCGGCACTATGGACGACGCGCTGGAAGCCCTGCGGGACATCCGCGAGGACGACACCGAGTCCCTTCCCCTCTGCACGGCCGCGGACTGACCCCGGCGGCGGAGCGGCCCGCACCGCACCGGTACCGCCCCGCACCGGCCGCCGTCACGGACGGCGCCCCGCCCCGGCCCGTCCCGCCGTGCGGGACGCCCCGGCGCGGGGCCGCGCCGCTCAGCCGGTGAACGTCGCCGCGAGCGCCTCGGCCAGCCCCGGCACCAGATCGCTGCCCGTCAGCACCTCGCTGGCGGCGTCCTTCTCGCGCAGCCGCAGCGCCGACTCCCGCGCGCCGTCCCGCAGCACGCCGACCGTCATCCGCACCTCCTGCCGGTCCGGGTGCCGGGCCACCCACGCGGACAGCTCCTCGGGGGAGAGCCCGGTCGGCAGCGAGTCCTCGGCCGAGGGGGGCAGCATCAGCCGCTCCAGGGTCAGCGCGCAGCCGGTGACGGCGTCCGGCCAGGCGATGGTGCCGAGGAACTCGTCCAGCGGCAGCCCGGCGGGCAGCTCGTCTTGTTCGATGGGGGTCAGCGCGCCGCCGGCCGGGCCGCCGTCGTCGGCCAGCCCGAGCTGGCCGGCCAGCTCGGGCTCCTGCGTCCGCAGCTCGTCGGTGTCGACCAGCGCGAACAGCCGCACGGGCTGGTCCCAGCCGAGGCCGGCGGTGTACTCGTCGATTTCGAGGACGGCGCGGGTCAGTGGGGAGGAGGCCAGGGGCGTGCCGTCAAGGGGGAGGTTGCTCATGCCCATATCGTGCCTTCTGCGACCCCGGAAACGGGAACCGGGTAAAGCTTCGTTAAGTTGACTACGTGAGCCCTGCGGTGCGGGGCCGCCCCATCCACTGCGATTTCGAGGTGCGCACCTTGGCTTTCCAGATGCCGGACCGGGGCTCAGGAGGTCCCTCCGGGCCACGGATCAGAGTCGGCCAGCCGTCCAGACGCGCCAAGACGCTGTTGCTGACAGCGGGCGTACTGGCAGTGCTGGCCATGCTTTTCGTCATGTTCGCCGGGTTCTGGACCGACTGGCTCTGGTACCGGTCGGTGAACTTCACCACCGTCTTCACCACGACGCTGTGGACGAAGGCCGTACTGTTCGCGGTCTTCGGCCTGCTCATGGCGCTGGCCGTCGGGTTCAACGTCTGGCTGGCCCACCGGCTGCGTCCGCCGCTGAGCGCGATGTCGCTGGAGCAGCAGAGCCTCGACCGCTACCGCATGGGCATCGCGCCGTACAAGAAGTGGCTGCTGCTGGGCGTCACCGCGCTCATCGGCCTCATCGGCGGCGCCTCGGCCTCGGGGCAGTGGCGGACCTGGCTGATGTGGGTGAACGGGACGTCCTTCGGCCAGACGGACGCGCAGTTCGGCAAGGACATCTCGTTCTTCGCCTTCGACCTGCCCTTCTACCGCTTCCTGCTGAGCTTCGGCTTCGGGGCGACCGTCCTGTCGCTGATCGCCGCCGCGCTCGTGCACTACCTCTACGGCGGGCTGCGGGTGACGACGCCCGGCGCGCGCGCCACCTCCCAGGCCACCGGTCATCTCTCGGTGCTGCTGGGCGTCTTCGTCGCCCTCAAGGCCGTGGCGTACTGGCTCGACCGCTACGGGCTCGCGGTGAAGTCCAGCGACATCCGCGGGCAGGACGACTGGACGGGGCTGCGCTTCACCGACGCCAACGCCTACCTCCCGGCGAAGACGATCCTCTTCTTCATCGCCGGCATCTGCGCCCTGTTGTTCTTCACGGCCCTGTGGCGGCGCACCTGGCAGCTCCCGATGATCGGCCTGGGGCTGCTGGTCCTGTCGGCCATCCTCATCGGCGGCCTGTACCCGGCGCTCGTGGAGCGGTTCCAGGTCCAGCCGAACCAGCAGGCCAAGGAGTCGCCGTACATCGCCAAGAACATCGAGGCGACCCGGCAGGCGTACGGCATCGACGACGCGGACATCTCCTCCTTCGAGGGAGCGGCCACCGAGGACGAGGAGGTGGAGCTGACCGACGAGGAGAGCCGCGAGCTGCGGGACGCGGTGAGCGAGGCGGCGAGCATCCGCCTGCTGGACCCGAACGTGGTCTCGCCCGCCTTCCGGCAGTCCCAGCAGATCCGCGGGTACTACACGTTCCCCGACAACCTCGACGTGGACCGCTACGAGAACGCCGACGGCGAGGAGCAGGACACCGTCATCGGTCTGCGCGAGATCAACATCGGCGGCGTCCCCGAGCGCAACTGGATCAACGACCACTTCAAGTACACCCACGGCTTCGGCGTGGTCTCCGCGCTGGGCACCCAGGTGGACTACGAGGAGGGCGGCGGCACCCCGGTCTACACCGAGAGCGACCTGCCCCCGAAGGGCACGCTGGGCGAGTACCAGCCGCGCGTCTACTACGGCGAGCAGACGACGATGTACTCCATCGTCGGCGGTCCCCAGCAGGAGCTGGACTACGTGTCCAACGACGAGGAGAAGCTGTACACCTACGAGGGGAACAGCGGCGTCGCGCTGTCGGGCACCCTGAGCCGGGCCGCCTACGCCCTGGCCTTCGGCGAGCCGAAGATCCTGTACTCGGGCGCCATCGGCGAGGGTTCGCGCATCCTGTACAACCGCACGCCCAAGGAGCGGGTCGAGGCCGTCGCCCCCTGGCTGACCATCGACGGCGACCCCTACCCGGCGGTCGTCGAGGGCAAGATCCAGTGGATCGTGGACGCCTACACGACGTCCAACGGCTACCCCTACTCCTCGCGCACCACGCTCGGTGACACCACGCAGGACGCGCTGACCGACGGCCAGCGCGCGGTACTGGCCCAGCAGGACCAGGTCAACTACATCCGCAACTCGGTCAAGGCGACCGTGGACGCGTACAGCGGCGAGGTGAAGCTCTACGAGTGGGACACCAACGACCCGGTGCTCAAGACCTGGATGAAGGCGTTCCCCGACACCGTCGAGCCGCGCAGCGCGATCAGCGACGACCTGCTGGACCACCTGCGCTACCCGCAGGACCTCTTCAAGGTCCAGCGGGAGCTGCTGACGCGCTACCACGTCACCGACCCGGGGCAGTTCTACAGTGGCAGTGAGCGCTGGCAGATCCCGGTCGACCCGACGCGCGACGGCGAGGAGCCGGTCCCGCCGTACTACCTGAGCCTGCGGATGCCGGGCGAGGCGGAGAAGTCGTTCTCGCTCACCACCACGTTCAACCCGAACAACCGCGAGACGCTGGGCGCGTTCATGGCGGTGGAGTCGGACGCCATGAGCGACGACTACGGCACGATCCGCATCCTGAGCCTGCCGGCGAGCAGTTCGGTGGCCGGTCCGCAGCAGGTGCAGAGCCGGTTCAACTCCGATACGCAGATCGCCGAGTCGATCAACATCCTCGAAAGAGGTGACTCGGAGGTCGAGTACGGCAACCTGCTCACCATCCCGATGGACGACGGCATGCTCTACGTCGAGCCGCTGTACGTCCGGGGCGCCAACACCAACTACCCGCGCATGCGGAAGGTGCTGGCCGTCTACGGCGGGGAGATCGCCTACAAGGACACGCTGGAGGAGGCCCTCGACACCGTCTTCCAGGTGAACACCGAGGGTGAGCCGCCCGCCGATCAGCCGGAGGAGCCACCGGCCGACGAGCCGGAGGACCCCCCGGCCGACGAGCCGCAGGAGCCGGAGACGCCCGGGGACCTCCCGGCGCTGCGGGACGCCCTGGAGGACGCCCAGGAGGCCCTGGAGACGTTGCAGGACGCCCTGCGCCGCGCCGGGGAAGCCCAGCAGGGTGACGGGGGTGGCGGAGGAGGGTGAACGAGGCCGCTCCGCGCCGTGGTAGAGTTGTGAACACAACGGCGCGGGGTGGAGCAGCTCGGTAGCTCGCTGGGCTCATAACCCAGAGGTCGCAGGTTCAAATCCTGTCCCCGCTACTGCACGAGAAGGGCCCGGAGTCTCAGACTCCGGGCCCTTCTCGCTGTGCGTTCCTCCTCGGTTCCCCGACCGGTGTCCTCACCCGGAATCGTCACCCGGAAGAAGTACCGGAGTTTGAGGCCCCATCATGTCGGGAAGTCGACAAAGCGCCGAAGTGACCTCACGGGCTGCGGTATACCAGGTGTACCCGGGTTGCAGGTGGTGCGACGATGGACCTTATGGGGGAAATGGCAACGCTTGACGATGCAGAAGGCGTGAGGTTCTCGTACGACCGAAGAAGAGCGCCGGAGACGATCGTTCCCGGCCGCGCCGAGGTCACGCACGAGCGGTCCGCGACGAACGGGGCTCTCCGCCGCGCGGCGGCGCAGCCGGGGGAGGGGAAGGGCGACCCGGGGCGGCTGAGCGCCCTGGGCGCCTCGCTGCTGCGCCGGGGCGACGCGGAGGCGGCCGAGCCGTACCTGCGCGCCGCCGCGGGCGCGGGGGACCGGGCCGCCGCCAACAATCTGGGGGTCCTGCTGCACCAGGGCGGCCGCGCCGCCGAGGCCGCCGAGTGGTGGCGCACGGCGGCCGTGGCCGGCTCCGCCGCCGCGGCGCACGCCCTCGGCCGGTACCACCGCGAGCAGGGCGACGAGACGGCGGCTGGCTACTGGCTGCGGCAGTCCGCCGAGGCCGGACACACCCTGGGCGCCTACGCGCTGGCCGACCTGCTGGACCACCGGGGCGAGGACGGCGCCGCCCAGTGGTTCCGCGCGGCGGCCGAGGGCGGCCACCGGGAGGCGGCCTACCGCGTGGGCCTGCTGGCCCTGCGCGCCGCCCGCCCGACCTCCGCCCGGGAGGCCGAGCGCTGGTTCCGCCAGGCCGCGGCGCGCGGGCACCGGCGTGCCGCGCTGCGCCTGGCCACCTTGCTGGAGGAGCGCGGTGAGCTGCGCGAGGCCGGACGCTGGTACCTGATCGCCGCCAACGAGGGCGAGCCGCAGGCCGCCTGCGCGCTGGGCTTCCTGCTGCGCGACGCGGGCAACGACGAGGCTGCGGAGGACTGGTGGCGCCGGGCCGCGCTGGGCGGTGACGGCAACGCCGCCAACGCGCTCGGCGCGCTCCACGCGGACCGGGGCGAGCGGCAGAGCGCCGAGCGCTGGTACCGGGCGGCCCTGGACGCGGGCGACGTGAACGGCGCGTTCAACCTGGGCCTGCTCTGCGCGGGCCAGGGCCGGGACGCGCAGGCCGAGCAGTGGTACCGCAAGGCCGCCTACGCCGGGCACACCGAGGCGGCGAACGCCCTGGCCGTGCTGCTGCTCCAGCGCGGCGACGCCCAGGGAGCGGAGCCGTGGTTCTCCAAGGCGGCCGAGGGCGGCAGCGTGGACGCCGCGTTCAACCTCGGCATCCTGCACGCGGGCCGGGGGGAGGAAGCCGCCGCGTTGCAGTGGTACCGGCAGGCGGCCGAGGCCGGGCACGCGGAGGCCGCGCTCCAGGTGGGCAGCGCCCTCCTCCGTGACGGCGCGGAGGACGCCGCGGAGCGCACCCTGCGCCGGGCCGCCGAGTGCGGCAGCGTCGAGGGCGCGTTCCGGCTGGCCGCGCTCCTGGAGCGGCGCTCCGCCGGCGCCCCGCCGCAGGCGCCGGACGCGCTGGACGCGGCGGCGGACGCGGGGGAGGAGCTGTGCGGCCCCGATGGGGCGGGTGGTGACGGGCCGGGCGGGCGTCCCGAGTACGAGGACTGGTACGAGACGGCGGCACGGGCGGGGCACCGCCGCGCCCAGGTGCGGGTCGGCATGTGCGCGGTCGCCCGGGGCGAGGTGGTCGAGGCCGCCCACTGGTACCGCCAGGCGGCCGAGGCGGGCAGCGGCAACGGCGCGTTCAACCTGGGCCTGCTGCTGGCCCGGGAGGGCGCGGAGCCCGAGGCGGCGCTGTGGTGGCAGCGGGCGGCGGAGGCGGGGCACGGCCGGGCCGCGCTGCGCCTGGCGCTGCTCGCGGCCCGGCGCAACGAGCTGGCCGAGGGACGGCACTGGTGCGGGCGCGCGATGGAGCTGGGGCCCGCGGAGGTGGCCGGGCGCGCGGCCCGGCTGAAGGACGCCCTGCACGCGGAGCTGACGGCCTGAGCGGGGGCCGCCGAACCGATTTGCACTGCACGTCGCGGGGTGGTTAGAGTAGGGATCACAACGACGCGGGGTGGAGCAGCTCGGTAGCTCGCTGGGCTCATAACCCAGAGGTCGCAGGTTCAAATCCTGTCCCCGCTACTGTAGGCCGAAGGCCCGGAACCGATCAGGTTCCGGGCCTTCGGTGCGTGTGGAACCGTGTGCGGACGCAACGGCGGTCGGGCGGCGGGCGCCCGGGGCCGGGCGCGAGGAGCCCGGGGCCGGGCGCCCCTCACGGCGGGGAAGGCCGAAGCGTGGAGGGGGCGGGGCCCGCGCGCCGTCAGGACGTGGTGCAGTCCGGGCACAGGCCCCGGTAGATGACGGTGGCCTCGGAGACGGCGAAGCCGTACCGCTCGCCCTCGGGCAGCGCGTGCAGCGGGTCGCCGGAGGGGTGGACGTCGCGCATGGTGCCGCACCCCGAGCACACCAGGTGCTGGTGCGTGTGGTGGGCGTTCGGGTCGTACCGCTTCGCGCGGCCGTCCGTGTTGACCTCGATGATCTCGCCGAGCGCCACCAGTTCGCTCAGCGTGTTGTAGACCGTCGCACGGGCGATCTCGGGGAGCCGCGCCGTCGCGCGGGCATGGACCTCGTCGGCGGTGTAGTGCACGTGGTCACCGTCGAGGACCTCGGCGACGACGCGCCGCTGCGCGGTCATCCGCCAGCCGCGGTCGCGCAGGCGTTCCAGAAGGTCGCTCATTGATCCCACCCATCGTTCAGGTACGGCCAGCTTACAGCGGGCCGTCCCTGGCCGGACTGTGTACGGTTTTCATCTCTATCTTGACTTGGACAGAGTCTAATGTAGGCTCGGCTCCGGCGACAGGCCACGGGACAGGACACAGTGCAGGAGGCGTAAGTGACTGCTCAGAGCGAGACCACCGGTCCGCTGACCACGGAATCCGGGGCTCCGGTCGCGGACAACCAGAACAGCCAGACCGCGGGCGTGGGCGGCCCCGTCCTCATCCAGGACCAGCTCCTGCTGGAGAAGCTCGCGCACTTCAACCGGGAGCGCATCCCGGAGCGCGTGGTGCACGCCCGCGGCGCGGGTGCCTACGGCACCTTCACCGTGACCGGCGACATCGCGCAGTACACGCGGGCGAACTTCCTCAGCGAGATCGGCAAGGAGACCGAGGTCTTCCTGCGCTTCTCCACCGTGGCGGGCAACCTGGGCGCGGCGGACGCGGTGCGCGACCCGCGTGGCTTCGCGGTGAAGTTCTACACCGAGGAGGGCAACTACGACCTCGTCGGCAACAACACCCCGGTGTTCTTCATCAGGGACGCCATCAAGTTCCCCGACTTCATCCACACCCAGAAGCGCGACCCGTACACCGGCTCGCAGGAGGCGGACAACGTCTGGGACTTCTGGGGCCTGTCGCCCGAGTCCACCCACCAGGTGACCTGGCTGTTCGGCGACCGCGGCATCCCCGCCACGTACCGCCACATGGACGGCTTCGGCTCGCACACCTTCCAGTGGACGAACGAGGCCGGCGAGGCCTTCTGGGTCAAGTACCACTTCAAGACCGACCAGGGCATCAAGTGCCTCACCCAGGACGAGGCCGACCTGCTCGCGGGCAAGGACCCGGACAGCCACCAGCGCGACCTGCGGGAGTCCATCGAGCGCGGCGACTACCCGAGCTGGACGGTCTACGTCCAGATCATGCCCGTGGCCGAGGCGGCGAACTACCGCTTCAACCCCTTCGACCTGACGAAGGTCTGGCCGCACGGCGACTACCCGCGCATCGAGATCGGCAAGCTGGAGCTCAACCGCAACCCGCAGAACGTCTTCGCCGAGGTCGAGCAGTCGATCTTCTCCCCGCACCACTTCGTGCCGGGCATCGGCCCCTCGCCCGACAAGATGCTCCAGGGCCGCCTGTTCGCCTACGGGGACGCGCACCGCTACCGCGTCGGCATCAACGCCGACCACCTGCCGGTGAACCGTCCGCACGCCACCGAGGCCCGTTCGCACGGCCGGGACGGCCTGATGTACGACGGCCGGCACGCCGGGGCCAAGAACTACGAGCCGAACAGCTTCGGCGGCCCCGCCGAGACCGGCCGCGCGCTGTGGGAGCCGCAGCCGGTCACCGGTGTCACCGGTGACCACGAGACGCCGCTGCACGCCGAGGACGACGACTTCGTCCAGGCGGGCAACCTCTACCGGCTGATGACGGAGCCGGAGAAGGAGCGTCTGGTCGGCAACCTCGCGGGGTTCATCGCCAAGGTCTCGCGCGACGACATCGCGCAGCGGGCCATCGAGAACTTCCGCAAGGCGGACGAGGACTACGGCAAGCGGCTCGACGCCGCCGTCGCGGCCCTGCGCGGCTGAGGCAGCCGCCCCCGACCGCGGCAGACGGCCGACGGGCCGTGGTCAAGGCCCTGCGCGGGCCGTCGCCGTCTGCCGCAAAGGCCCGGAGGGGCCGGACGCCACTGGGCTCCGGCCCCTCCGGCGCGTCCGGCCACGGCGGGCCCGGCCCCCTCGGGCCCGGCCGCGGCCGGACGTCAGGCCGGTACCGCGCCCGTGCGTGCGGCGGGCACCGGGGCGGCCGCCGCCGTCCAGCAGCGCATCACGTCGCGTACGGAGACGATGCCGACGGGCTCGTCGCCGTCCAGGACGACGAGATGGCGGAAGCCGCCGCGCGTCATGGCGCAGGCGGCCTCCGCCAGCGTCCAGTGCGGGGCGGCGAAGACGACGTCGGTGGTGGTGTGGGCGTGTGCGCTCTCCCGGTCCGGGTCCTGCCCGGCGCCCAGGGAGTTCAGGATGTCGCGCTCGGTCAGTATGCCGACGCCGCTGGTCTCCGGGTCGAGGACCACGGCCGCGCCGACCCGGCGCGCCGCCATGAGGCAGGCGGCCTGGCGCAGGGTGTGGGCGGGACCGATGGTGAGGACCATCGTCGTCATGGCGTCGCGGACGAGGGTGGGCATGGTCGGGTGCCACCTCCTGGAGGAGCCGGGCCGCGGTAACGAGAACCGCTTCACAAGCTCACAAGCGAGTGGACCCTCATCGTCACACGGTCGCCGCACGCCGACAAGGGCGCGCGTGCACCGTGTCGTGTCCCGCCGACGCGCCCCGCTCCTCCGTACGCGCGGGAGCGCCCCGGCTCAGGTGCCGAGGTAGTGCAGCAGGTCCTGGTGGAGCAGACCGTTGGAGGCCGCCGCGTCCCCGCTGTGCGGCCCCTCCCGCCCGTCGAGGCCGCTGAAGGCGCCGCCCGCCTCCTGCACGATGATCGCGTTCGCCGCCATGTCCCACAGCGACAGCTCCGGCTCCGCGCACAGGTCCACCGACCCCTCGGCGACCATCATGTAGGGCCAGAAGTCGCCGTAGGCCCGGGTGCGCCACACGTTGCGGGTCAGATCCAGGAAACCGCCGAGCCGGCCGCGTTCCTCCCAGCCGGACAGGGAGGAGTACGCGAACGAGGCGTCCCGAAGCCGGGCCACCCGGGAGACCTGCATCCGGGAGGCCGAGGAGAGGCTGCGGCCGGTGTAGGCGCCGCCGCCCAGCGCCGCCCACCAGCGGCGGTTCAGCGCGGGGGCGGACACCAGGCCGACGACGGGCCGGTCCCCGCCGTCCTCGCCCCGCTCCATGAGCGCGATCAGCGTGGCCCACACGGGTACGCCGCGCACGTAGTTCTTGGTGCCGTCGATCGGGTCGATCACCCAGCGCCGCGGCCCCGAGCCCTCGGTCCCGAACTCCTCGCCGAGCACGGCGTCCCGGGGCCTGGCGCGTTGCAGCGACGTCCTGACCAGTTCCTCGGCGGCCTTGTCGGCCTCGCTGACGGGAGTCATGTCGGGCTTCGTCTCGACCTTGAGATCGAGCGCCTTGAACCGCTCCATGGTGGCCGCGTCGGCGGTGTCGGCCAGCACGTGGGCGAGGCGCAGGTCATCGTGGTAGTCCGGCATGATCGAACAGTATCCAGTGGGCAGCCGCCCGGCCACACGGCCGGGCCGTACGGGGCCTGCCGGGTACGGCCGGTGAACTGGCGGTGCACGGTGTCTTGACAGCCCGCGGCCCCCCGTCAATCCTGTGCACCGCACATCCGCCGTACACCCCGCCGCCGGGCTGCCGCCGCTCGCCGCCGGGCTCCGGGAGGAAGAGCATGCCGAGCGCCCGTGAGTCCCTGCTGAGCGCTGCGCGGGCAGCGCTCACGCACCAGCCGTGGACCACGGTGCGCATGGTGGAGGTCGCCGCGGCGGCCGGAGTGTCGCGGCAGACCCTCTACAACGAGTTCAGCTCGAAGGAGGGCCTCGGCACCGCGCTCGTCAAGCGGCAGATGGAGGCGTTCGTGACCGGGGCGGCCGACGAGGTGGCCGCGGCCCGCCGCAGCGGCGGCGACCCGGGAGTGTGCTGCGCGGCGGTGGCGGTGTGGATGCTGTGCCGCGCGCGGGAGGAACCGCTGGTGCGGGCCGCTCTCACCGGCTGCTGGAACTCCCGGCTGCCGCTGCCGGACGCTGCCGCACCCGAGGAACTGGTCGAACGGCTGCGCGACGGAACGCTGGCCGCCCTGCGTGCCGCGCCCCTGCCCGGAGCCGCCGGGGAGGGCGCGGCGGACGCCGGGCCGCCCGGCACCGGGCAGGTGGCCGGCGGACGCCGGCCGGGAGCCGGGCTGCACCGGGCCTGGGAGACGGGGCTGCGGCTCGCGCTGTCCTACGTGATCGCCCCGCCCGGAGAGCCGGAGGCCCCGGCACGGGTGGCGGACGCCGTCACCGCGCTCCTCACCCACGGGCCCGCCGGGGACGGCCGGCCCCGCTGACGGCGGCGGGCCCGCGCCGCCTCCGGCCGGACGCCGCCGCCGGGTCAGCCGTCATCAGCCGTCAGTCGTCCTCGTGGCGTTCGCGGCTGGCCAGCAGGCGGCGCAGGGAGTACAGCCGCGCCGGGTCGGCGTGGCCCGCGGCGACCCACGCGTCCAGCGCGCAGTCCGGTTCGTCGTGACCGCACGCGCGCGGGCACCCCGTGGTGCCCGGCAGCAGGTCGGGGAAGGCGTTGATGACGCGGGCCGGGTCCACGTGGTGCAGCCCGAAGGAGCGCACCCCGGGGGTGTCGATGACCCAGCCGTCCCCGTCGGGCAGCGGCAGGGCCAGGGCGGAGGTCGTCGTGTGCCGGCCCCGCCCGGTGATGGCGTTGACGTGCCCGGTGGCCCTGGCCCGGTCGGGCACCAGCGCGTTGACCAGGGTCGTCTTGCCCACCCCGGAGTGGCCGACGAACACGGTGATCCGGCCGCCCAGCAGCGCCCGCACGGCGGCCACCGGCTCGTCGTGCCGGGCCGCCACCGTACGGATGCCCAGCGGCGCGTAGGCGTCCAGCAGCGGTGCGGCCGGGGCCAGGTCCGCCTTGGTGAGGACGAGCAGCGGCTCCAGGCCCGCGTCGTACGCGGCGACCAGGCACCGGTCGATCAGCCGCGGCCGCGGCTCCGGGTCGGCCACGGCGGTGACGATGGCGAGCTGGTCGGCGTTGGCGACGACGACGCGCTCGTGCGGATCGTCGTCGTCGGCCGTGCGGCGCAGCGTGGACACGCGCTCCTCGACGCGGACGATGCGCGCCAGGGTGTCCTTCTCGCCGGTCAGGTCGCCGACGACGGCCACCCGGTCGCCGACGACCACGCCCTTGCGGCCCAGCTCCCGGGCCTTCATCGCGGTGATCGTCCGGCCCTCGACCAAGGTGGTGATGCGGCCCCGGTCCACGGTGAGCACGAACCCCGCCACCGCGTCCTCGTGCTTGGGACGGGTGCGGGTGCGCGGCCGGCTGCCCCGGCGTCCTGGGCGTACCCGGATGTCGTCCTCGTCGGTGTGCTTGCCGTAGCGGCGCATCCCGGCGCCCTCAGGCGGCCTTGCCGAGCATGGTCCGCCACAGGCCGGGGAAGTCGGGCAGCGTCTTGCCGGTGGTCGCCACGTTCTCCACCTCGACGCCCGGCACGACAAGCCCCAGCAGCGCGCCCGCGGTGGCCAGCCGGTGGTCGTCGTAGGTGTGGAAGACGCCGCCGCGCAGCGGACGCGGCCGGATGACCAGCCCGTCGGCGGTCTCGGTGACGTCGCCGCCCAGGCCGTTGATCTCCCGGGTGAGCGCGGCCAGCCGGTCCGTCTCGTGCAGCCGCAGGTGGGCCACGCCGCGCAGCACCGACTCGGAGCCGGCGAGGGCGGCGACGGCCGCGATGCCCGGCGTCAGCTCGCCCACGTCGCCCAGGTCCACGTCGATGCCGTGGACCTTGTCGCCGCCGGTGAGCGTCAGCCCGCGCTCGTCCAGCTCGCAGCTGCCGCCCATGGCGGTGAAGATGTCCCGCAGCGCGTCACCCGGCTGGGTGGTCTGCCGCGGCCAGTCCCGGATGGTGACGCGGCCGCCGGTCACCAGGGCGGCGGCCAGGAACGGCTGGGCGTTCGACAGGTCGGGCTCCACCGTCACGTCGCGGCCGAGCAGCGCGCCGGGCGCCACCCGCCACACGTTCGCCTCGCCGCCCGCCTCGGGGGTGTCCACCCGCGCGCCCGCGGCGCGCAGCATGTCCACCGTCATCCGGATGTGGGGCAGGGACGGCAGGGTGGCCCCGGTGTGCCGGACCTCCACGCCCTGGTTGAACCGGGCGCCGGACAGCAGCAGCGCGCTGACGAACTGGCTGGAGGACGACGCGTCCACCCGCACCGGGCCGCCGGTGAGCGAGCCGCCGCCGTGCACCGTCATGGGCAGCGCGCCGCGGCCGTCGTCGTCGATCCGGGCGCCGAGCGTGCGCAGCGCGTCGATGACGCCGTGCAGCGGCCGCTCGTAGGAGCGGGGATCGCCGTCGAAGCGGACGGGGCCGTCGGCGAGCGCGGCCACCGGCGGCAGGAACCGCATCACCGTCCCGGCGTTGCCCACGTCCACCGTCGCCGGGCCGTGCAGGCCCGCGGGGATGACGCGCCACGCCTCGCCGGTGCCGTCGGGGCCGACGCCCTCCTCGATGCCCACGCCCATCGTCCGCAGCGCCTCGGCCATCAGGACGGTGTCGCGGGAGCGCAGCGGACGGCGCACCCAGCCGGGCTCGGCGGCGAGCGCGGCCAGCACCAGCGCGCGGTTGGTCACCGACTTGGAGCCGGGCACGGTGACGGTCGCGTCGACGGGGCCGGACGCGGGCGGCGCCGGCCAGAGAGCAGCGGTGGCGGTCATGACGCTCACTCTAGTGCGTCCCGTGTCGCTCGGAATGTGACCGAATGGCGGAGGACCCGGTCGGTAACACACCGGAAACACGCACCCGCCCGGACGGGTGACCACGTCCGCCGGGGCGGCGTCCCGGCGTCCCCCGCAGGGGTCACGGGCCGGGGGTCACAGGCCCAGCAGCCGGCTCCCGCCGCCGACGAGCGCGACCAGCGCGACGGCGTGGAACAGCAGCAGCCAGCCCGCCGGAGGCACGTTGGTGAGCCGGTGCAGCTGGTCGGCGTCGGAGTCCGGCGCACCGCCCCCGCGCCGCTTGGCCTGGAGTTCGAACACCGGCCGCACCCCGCCCAGCAGCAGGAACCACACCGCGGCGTAGGCGAACAGCGCCTGCACCTCGGCGGCCGTCAGCCAGGAGACGAGGATGAACACCGTGCCCGTCACCACCACGGTGAGCACGCCGTAGGCGTTGCGCACCATCACCAGGAGGGCCAGCAGCAGCACCGTCGCGCCCCACAGCAGCGCCGTGATGCGCCCGGCGGACAGGAGCCACGCGCCGCCCAGGCCCAGCAGGGAGGGCGCCGTGTAGCCCGCGGCGGCGGTGAGCACCATGCCGATGCCGGTGGGACGGCCCCGGGAGACGGTCAGCCCGGAGGTGTCCGAGTGCAGGCGGATGCCTTCGAGGGTGCGTCCGGTCAGCAGCGCCATGAGCGCGTGGCCGCCCTCGTGCGCGATGGTCACCGCGCCCCGCGCCACCCGCCACGACGTGCCGAAGCCCACCACGGCCAGCGCCACCAGCCCGGTTGCGGCCACCAGCCACAGGCCGGGGCCCGGCTGGGTGCCGGTCACCCGGTCCCACATGTCCGCGAGGTCGTCGATGCCCATGGGCTCATCCTCCCTGCCGCTGCCCTCCCCGCCGTCCGCCCCGCGCGGACGCACGGCGGAACGACGTGTGAGGTGGGCCACGGCAGCCGGGCCGGGCCGCCCGCGACGGCCGCCCCACGCCCCGGGCCGGCGCACCCTCCCGCCTCGGGAGGGCGGCGTGGCAGGGTGGCACTCATGTGCGGACGGTATGCGGCGAGCCGGAGCCCCGAGGACCTGGTGGGGCTCTTCGATGTGACCCTGTGGGAGCCCGAGGAGACGCTGGCCCCGGACTGGAACGTGGCCCCGACCAAGGACGTCCACGCGGTGCTGGAGCGGCCGGTCAGAGGAGCGGACGACCAGCGGCCCGTGCGGCAGCTGCGGGCGCTGCGGTGGGGCCTGGTCCCGTCCTGGGCCAAGTCGCCCGACGTGGGCGTGAAGATGATCAACGCCCGGGCGGAGACGGTGCACGAGAAGTCCGCCTACCGCAGGCCCTTCGCCGCCCGCCGCTGCCTGCTGCCCGCCGACGGCTACTACGAGTGGGTCACGGGGAAGCAGGAGCTGGACCTGGAGCAGCGCGGCCGCCGGAAGCGGCCCCGCAAGCAGCCCTACTTCGTCACCCCGGCCGACGGCTCGGTGATGGCACTGGCCGGTCTCTACGAGTTCTGGCGGGACGGGACCCGGCCCGACGACGACCCGCGCGCCTGGTGGGCGACCTGCACCGTCATCACCACCGAGGCCGAGACGGGTCCGCTGCCGGGCGCGGACGGCGGCGAGGGCCCGCGGTCGCTCGCGGACATCCACCCGAGGATGCCGGTGGCCCTCCCGCCGGACCGCTGGGACGCCTGGCTGGACCCGGCCCGCACCGACCCGGCGGAGCTGCGGGAACTGCTGGGCGGGCTGCCCACCGGACGCCACCGGGCCTACCCGGTGCCGACCGACGTCAGCAACGTCCGCAACAACGCCCCGGAGCTGGTGCGGGAGCTGCCGGCCCCGGAGGTGGGCACGCTCTTCTAGGGCCTTGCTGTAATGGCGCCATGACCAGGAACCCCTCCGGCCCCTCCGGCCCGCCCGGTCCGTCCGTCCCGCAGGCGCGGACCGTCGCGACGCCCGCCGGGGACGCCCGGATCACCTGGCACCGCGCCCGGCGGGAGCGGCGCGTGCTGGCCCTCGGCCACGGCGCGGGCGGCGGCATCGAGGCGCGGGACCTGCGGGCCCTGGCGGCGGCGCTGCCGGAGCACGGCGTCACCGTCGCCCTCGTCGAGCAGCCCTGGCGGGTGGCAGGGAAGAAGGTGGCGCCCGCGCCGAGGACGCTGGATGCCGCGTGGCGGGCGCTGTGGCCGGAACTGGCCGCCGGGGGAGTCCCGGTGCTCGCGGGGGGCCGCAGCGCGGGGGCCCGGGTGGCGTGCCGCACCGCGGCGGAGCTGGGGGCCGCCGGGGTCGTCGCGCTGTCCTTCCCGCTGCACCCGCCGGGCCGCCCCGAACGCTCGCGGGCCGCCGAGCTGACGGAGGCGGGCGTGCCCACCCTCGTCGTCCAGGGCGGCGCCGACCCGTTCGGGCGGCCCGCGGAGTTCCCCGGGCTGCCCGCGGGCGGCGCACTGGTGGAGGTCCCGCACGCCGACCACGGCTTCGCCGTGCCCAGGCGCGCGGGACTCACGGAGGCCGACGTGGCCCGGCTCGTCACCGGGGCCGTCAGCGGGTGGCTCGACCGGGAATGAACCGGGGGACGGCCCTGTTGTGACGACTGCCGGCACCACCTGCCGACGATCAGCGCCACGACGAGAGGGAGCCGCCCCCATGGGTTCAGTCGCTTGCCCGCAGCGTCCCCGGGCCACGGACGTGGACTGGGCCACGCTCGCGCTGGCCGGTGATCCCGCGAGGATTCAGCCGGCGGTTCGCGTGGAACGCCACAGAGGTCGTCTATTCTCCGGTTCCAGCGAGTCCGTGACCGGTCTCGCGGCCGCGATGGAGGAGGTGGGTCCGGTCACCGGTACCGAGGAGGATACGCAGCGCGCACCGCAGGAGACGGACGCCGAGCGCAACGCACGCTTCGAACGCGACGCCCTCGGCTTCCTGGACCAGATGTACTCCGCGGCGCTGCGCATGACGCGCAACCCCGCCGACGCGGAGGACCTGGTGCAGGAGACGTACGCGAAGGCGTACGGGTCCTTCCACCAGTTCCGCGAGGGCACGAACCTCAAGGCGTGGCTCTACCGCATCCTGACGAACACGTTCATCAACTCCTACCGCAAGAAGCAGCGCGAACCGCAGCGCAGCGCGGCGGAGGAGATCGAGGACTGGCAGCTCGCGCGCGCCGAGTCGCACATGTCCACCGGGCTGCGCTCGGCGGAGTCGCAGGCGCTCGACCACCTGCCCGACTCCGACGTGAAGGAGGCGCTCCAGGCCATCCCCGAGGAGTTCCGCATCGCGGTGTACCTCGCGGACGTCGAGGGGTTCGCCTACAAGGAGATCGCGGACATCATGAGCACGCCCATCGGCACCGTGATGTCCCGGCTCCACCGCGGCCGGCGCCAGTTGCGCGGCATGCTGGAGGACTACGCCCGCGAGCGCGGACTCGTCCCCGCGGGGGCGGCGGCGGGCCCGGCCGGCGCCGGACGGTACGACGACGCGCACGACCGGAAGGGCTCGGACTCATGAGCTGTGGCGATCCGCACGAGACGGACTGCTCCGAGGTCCTGGACCACCTCTACGAGTACCTCGACCAGGAGATGCCCGAAGCCGACCGGGGCAAGCTGGCCGAGCACTTCGACGAGTGCTCGCCCTGTCTGGAGAAGTACGGCCTGGAACAGGCGGTGAAGAAGCTCGTCAAGCGCTGCTGCGGCCACGACGACGTCCCGGCCGACCTGCGGTCGAAGGTCATGGGCCGGATCGACCTGATCCGGGCCGGCGAGGCCGTCCCCGGCCAGGCCGTTCTGGACACCTCCGGCTACGCCCACGGGACCGCCCCGGGCGCCACGGCCGAGGACGAGGAGGGCGGCTCCGGTTCCGCCTCCGCAGCCCGCCGCACCATCCTCTGACGCCCCTCCTGCCCCGGGCGAACCCCGCCATGTCGCGCGCGCCGGGTGCCTGACGCAAGCTGGCCCTGTACCGGCCGCGTCAACCACGCAGAAGGTGCGGCCCTCGGGTAATTGAGCAGCCCTCCGAGCGGGCATGGTTGGATGCGGGAGCACAACGCCGGGAGCCCCGGGGCCACCGCTGAGCGGAGCCACCGGGACGACCGGCCGGGCACGGCACCACCATCGACAGGCGGGAATCAGGCGGGTTCATCGTGAGGATCTTCGGCAGGACACGGTACCGGCCGTCCACCGACTGGCGGCTGGCCACCGACCGCGCGTTCACCCTGATCGGCGACGGCCGCTACGAGGACGCCGGTGAGCTGCTGACCCGGGCTGCGGACCTGGAGCCGTGGCTGGCGGAGTCCTGGTTCAACCTGGCCCTGCTGCACAAGTTCCGGCACGACTGGGAGCAGGCCCGCGCCGCCGGGCTGCGCGCCGTCGCGCTGCTCGACCGGGCCGTCGGCGCCCCGGACTGGTGGAACGTCGGCATAGCCGCGACGGCGTTGCAGGACTGGCCGCTGGCGCGCCGGGCCTGGCAGGCGTACGGGCTGAAGGTGCCGACCGACTCCCTGGACGCGGGCGGGCTGGGGGAGCCGACCGGCATGGAGCTGGGCAGCGCGGCGGTGCGGCTCTCGCCCGAGGGGGAGTCCGAGGTCGTCTGGGGGCGCCGGCTGGACCCGGCCCGGATAGCCGTGCAGTCCATCCCGCTGCCCTCCTCCGGCCGCCGCTGGGGGGAGGTCGTCCTGCACGACGGCGTCCCGCACGGCGAGCGCACCCTGACCGGCGGGGGCCGCCCGTCGGCCTTCCCGGTCTTCGACGAGATAGAGCTGTGGGCGCCCTCACCGGTGCCCACCTGGGTCGTCCTGCTGGAGGCGGCCACCGAGGCGGACCGGGAGGCCCTCGAACAGCTGGCCGCAGAGGCGGGGTTCGCCGCGGAGGACTGGTCCTCGTCCGTCCGGCTGCTGTGCCGTTCCTGCTCGGAGTCGCGGATGCCCAGTGACGAGGGCGACGGCTCCGCGCCCCGGCACGATCCGCACGACCACAGCGAACCCGGCCATCCGGGGCCGCTGGGGCACATGACGGCGGGCGGCCCTGGCGAGGTGTGGACACCGGAGCGCGAATGCGGTCTGGCGGCCCCGGCCTCCCTGGTGCGCGGGCTGCTGGACGGCTGGGTCGCCGACAGTCCGGACACCCGCGAGTGGCGGGATCTGGAGGAGGTCTGCTGATCGCGCCGCGGCGCCCCTTCGCGCCCCGTACCCTGTAGGGCGGAACAGCCCGGCAGTGAGGAAGGCGTACGGCGTCATGGCCCAGCAGCAGGAGACCCGTTCGGAACCGTCCGGCGAGGAGCAGGATGGTTCCGGGTACGTGGTCGACAGCGAGGACTGCGAGGCCCGCGAGCGCGCCCACCGCGAGCGCGGCACCGCCCGTCCGATCACCACGGTCGGCAATCCGGTGCTGCACCGGGAGTGCCAGGACGTCACCGAGTTCGACGACGGCCTCGCCGCGCTGATCGACGACATGTTCGCCTCGCAGCGCGCGGCCGAGGGCGTCGGGCTCGCGGCCAACCAGATCGGCGTGGACCTGAAGGTCTTCGTCTACGACTGCCCCGACGACGACGGCGTGCGCCACGTGGGCGTGGTGTGCAACCCGGTGCTGGAGGAGCTGCCCGCGGAGCGCCGCGTCCTGGACGACAGCAACGAGGGGTGTCTGTCCGTGCCCGGCGCCTACGCCGAGCTGGCCCGCCCCGACCACGCGGTGGTCACCGGGCAGGACGCCGAGGGCAGGGCCATCAGGGTGCGCGGCACCGGTTACTTCGCCCGCTGCCTCCAGCACGAGACCGACCACCTGTACGGGCGGCTGTACATCGACCGGCTCTCCAAGCGGGAACGCAAGGACGTCCTGCGGCAGATGGCCGAGTCCACCCCGCGCTACGAGACCGTGCCCAACGACTGAGGCGGCGGCGCCTGCCCGCGGCGCGCGGCCCGCCGGGCCAGGGCCGCGGGCGGGCGTCCGGGTGCGCTGCGGGGGCTTTCGTCAAAGGACCGTCCTCTGGCATTCCCCGGGTGTTGTTGACGCGTCCAGGCGGCTCGGCCACGCTCTTGGACCATGCGTAGACGAGTGGCCAGAAGCCTCCTTGCATTTGTCATGTTCGCGGCAGCCGTGCTCACCGGCACCGTCGCCTCCGCGGGCCCGGCGTACGCCGACGCCTGCTACACCTGGAACCGCACCCTCTCCCAGGGCGCGTCCGGTTCCGACGTCAGGGAACTCCAGATCCGCGTCGCCGGTTACCCCGGGTACGGCGCCGTCCTGGCCATCGACGGCCGGTACGGTCCCGCCACGGCGGCCGCCGTCCGGCGCTTCCAGTCCGCCTACGGCCTCGCCGCCGACGGCGTCGCGGGACCCCAGACCTTCAGCAAGATCTACGCGCTGCAGGAAGCGGACTGCTCCCCGGCGCACTTCGACTTCGCGGAACTCAACCGCTGCAACTCCACCTGGGGCGGCGGCAACGTCAGCGCCGCCACGGCGCGGGAGAACGCCAAGCGCACCATGTGGAAGCTGGAGGCGCTGCGGCACGCCCTGAACGACCAGTCCATCCGCGTCACCAGCGGTTTCCGTTCCAAGGCGTGCAACAGCGCGGTCGGCGGCTCGACCAACAGCCGCCACCTCTACGGTGACGCGGCCGACCTCGGCGCCGGCCCGCACTCGCTGTGCACCCTCGCCCGGCAGGCCCGCAACCACGGGTTCAACGGCATCCTCGGCCCGGGCTACTCGGGCCACAACGACCACACCCACCTGGACCACCGGTCCAGCCGGTTCTGGTCGGCCCCGAGCTGCGGCGTCTGACACCGCCACGCGCAGGCGGGCCGGGCGGGGAACAGCCCCCGCCCGGCCCGCGGTCGCGCTGCCGCGCGGTCAGCCGGTCAGCTGGCGGGCGAACGTCCACAGCGTCACCGGGCAGCGGCTCCCAGTCCCGTTCCGGGGTCCTGACGAAGCCGAGCCGGGTGTGGAGCCGGTGCGCGGCGTGCGTGCCCGGGGCGCGGGAGAGCACCAGCGCCTCTCCCGCGCCCCGGCCCCGCCCCTCCGGACGGACGGCCAGCATCCGGAACTGGCCCTCGCCGGGCCCCGCCAGATCCGCGAACGGGCCGCCCTCGGCGACGAACGCCACCGCGCCCAGCAGCTCGCCGGTGCGGCCGTCCGCCGTCACCAGCACCTCGGTGTGCGCGGCACGCCGCCGCGCGTCGCGCAGCTCGGCCGGACAGGGGTCGGCCTCGCCGAAGTCGAGCAGCCCGTCGCCCAGGTACGCCTCGGCGGTCAGCTCCCCGATGTCGTCCAGTTCCCCGGGGCGCGCCGCCCGTACGGTCAGGTCCGTCGGGCCAGTGTGCGACACGCCGCGGGCATCCCGCCGCCGGTCTCCCCGGGTACACGGCCGGGCCGCCGCCCGGCGGGGGCGGCGGCCCGGCACGTGCCCGGTGACGCGTCTCAGCAGCAGCGGAACCCTTCGCGCGGGTCCGCCTCCCTGGCGTCCGTGCGCCACCGCTCGAACGCGCGGCGGGTGGGCACGGGGGCGCCGGGGTCGTGGGCGCGGACGTGGGCGACGTAGCGGTCGTAGGCGGCCTCACCGGTCAGCTCGCGCCAGTACCAGCGCAGCCGCGCCGCGGCTCCGGCCAGCCGTGCCGCCGCCGTCACGACCGGTCCCGCGACGTCGCCGGCTCCTCGGTTCCGGCCGCGCCCACGGCGGCCAGTTCGGCCTTCTCCTCCTTCGTCGGGAACAGCCCGGCGGGTGCGACGAGGGTGGACCGTTCGTAGGGCGCCTCGTGCAGCTTCACCGTCTCCGGTGCCCGGATGGCCTTGAAGCAGACGCGGCCCGCGTCGAGGATGACGATGATGATCAGCAGCGCGAAGAGCGCGGCGAGGACGCCGTCCACCGTCGAGTTGGTGACGATCGTGCGCATCTCGTCCATGTTGGTCGCGGGGGCGATGATCTCACCGGCCTCGATGCCGTCCTGGTAGACCGAGCGCTGCTCGAAGAAGCCGACGCGGGGGTCGCTGGAAAAGATCTTCTGCCAGCTCGCGGTGAGGGTGACGGCGACGTCCCAGATGAGCGGGACGCCTGTCACCCAGGCCCACTTCAGCCTTCCGGACTTGACCAGCAACGTGGTGCACACCGCGAGGGCGACGGCGGCGAGCAACTGGTTGGCGATGCCGAAGAGCGGGAACAGCTGGTTGATGCCGCCGAGTGGGTCGTGGACGCCCACCCACAGGAAGTAGCCCCAGCCGCCGACGACCAGGGCGCTGGTGATCCACACGCCCGGCTTCCAGCTGACCTGCCGGAACGGCTTGTAGACGTTGCCGAGGGTGTCCTGGAGCATGAACCGGCCCACGCGGGTGCCCGCGTCCACCGTGGTGAGGATGAACAGGGCTTCGAACATGATCGCGAAGTGGTACCAGAACGCCTTGAGCGCGGCACCGCCGATCACGGCGGAGAAGATCTCGGACATGCCGAGGGCGAAGGTCGGCGCACCGCCGGTGCGGGAGAGCAGGCTCTCCTCCTCGACGGCCGCCGCTGCGGCCGTCAGCTGCTCGGGCGAGATGGCGAAGCCCCATCCGGACACCGTCTCCGCCGCCGACTGGACCGTGGTGCCGATGGCGCCGCTGGGGGAGTTGACCGCGAAGAAGAGGCCCGGGTCGATGATGCAGGCGGTGATCATCGCCATGATGGCGACGAAGGACTCGGTCAGCATCGCGCCGTAGCCGACCATCCGGACCTGCGTCTCCTTCTGGATCATCTTCGGCGTCGTGCCCGAGGAGACCAGGGCGTGGAAACCGGAGAGCGCGCCGCAGGCGATGGTGATGAAGACGAAGGGGAACAGCGAACCGGCGAAGACCGGGCCGTCACCACGCGAGGCGAAGTCGGTGACTGCGGGCATCTTCAGCGTGGGCAGGGCGATCACCACACCGAGCGCCAGCAGCACGATCGTGCCCACCTTCATGAAGGTGGACAGGTAGTCGCGCGGCGCGAGGAGCATCCACACCGGCAGCACCGAGGCGAAGAAGCCGTAGACGACCATCCAGATGACGAGCGTCCCCGGCTCCAGCGTGAAGAAGTCGGCCCACGACGACTCGGCGACCCAGCCGCCGGCGACGATGGCGAGCAGCAGCAGCGAGACGCCGACCAGCGACACCTCGGTGACCCGCCCCGGCCGCAGCACCCGCAGGTAGACGCCCATGAACAGGGCGATGGGGATCGTCATGGCGATGGAGAAGACGCCCCAGGGGGAGTGGGCGAGCGCGTTGACGATCACCAGGGCCAGCACGGCGAGCAGGATGATCATGATGGCGAAGACGGCGACGAGGGCCGCCACACCGCCGAACGGGCCGATCTCGTCCCGGGCCATCTGGCCGAGGGAGCGGCCGTTGCGCCGGGTGGAGAAGAACAGCGTCACCATGTCCTGCACGGCACCGGCGAAGATGACGCCGACGATGATCCAGATCGTGCCGGGCAGGTAGCCCATCTGGGCGGCCAGCACCGGGCCGACCAGCGGACCGGCACCCGCCACCGCGGCGAAGTGGTGGCCGAAGAGCACGCGCCGGTCGGTGGGGTGGAAGTCCACCCCGTTGTCCAGCCGTTCGGCGGGGGTGGCACGCGTCTTGTCCAGGCGCAGGACCCGGTGCGCGATGAAGCGGGAGTAGAAGCGGTAACCGATCGCGTAGGACCCGAGCGCAGCGGCGACCATCCACGCGGCCGACACCTCCTCCCCGCGGGAGAGCGCGAGCACCGCCCAGCCGACGGCTCCCACGAGGGCCACCGCCGTCCACCCGGCGATGGCCTTCGGCGACGGACTGCCGCGTCCCGGGGCGCCCCGGCTGGTGGAGGGTGTTGCCGGCTCGGTCATCTGCGGCTCCGTTCCTGACCTTGATCCTTCGACAATGCGGAGGAAATCTAGGTCAGCTGTGGCGGAGCCGTCACTAGGTGCGCTCGTGGGCGGGACGATGAACGGTCGTTATGTGCGCCGAGCGGTCCCTTTGTGCCCCGGTTTCCGAGCCGGCGGGGACCGTGCGGTGACCGCCGGGTGGGGGGCCCGGCGCGGCCGGACCCGCTGGTGGCGGGGCGTGCCGGGGGCGCACGGGGGGCGCACGGAGGCGCGGAGCCTCCCTGCGTGCGCAGGCGCAGGAGCCGTACGGGGGCCTGCTCTGGACGTGCCCGCTCCGGACGTGCCCGCTCCGGACGTGCCCGCGCCGGGGCGCGCCTACTGCGGCAGCGCCTGCTGCGGCCGTGCCCCGTGCGCCGCGTCGCTCACTGCTGGGGCCGCCGCAGGCGGGCGACGAACTTGTACCGGTCCCCCCGGTAGACCGAGCACACCCACTCGACCGGCTCGCCGTCCTTGTCGAAGGAGTGCCGGGAGAGCATGAGCATCGGCAGGCCCACGTCCGTGCCCAGCAGACCGGCCTCGCGCGGGGAGGCGAGGGAGGTCTCGATGGTCTCCTCGGCCTCCGCGAGGTGGACGTCGTAGACCTCGGACAGCGCGGTGTAGAGAGAGGTGTACTTGACCAGGCTGCGCCGCAGCGCCGGGAAGCGCTTCTGCGAGAGGTGCGTCGTCTCGATGGCCATCGGCTCCCCGCTCGCCAGCCGCAGCCGTTCGATGCGCAGCGCCCGCCCGCCCGCGGGGACGTCGAGCAGTCCGGCCAGCCGGTCGTCGGCGGTGATGTAGCCGATGTCCAGGAGCTGCGAGGTCGGCTCCAGGCCCTGCGCCCGCATGTCCTCGGTGTAGGAGGTGAGCTGGAGCGCCTGCGAGACCTTGGGCTTGGCGACGAAGGTGCCCTTGCCCTGGATGCGCTCCAGCCGCCCCTCGACGACCAGTTCCTGGAGCGCCTGCCGCACCGTCGTGCGGGAGGTGTCGAACTCCGTGGCGAGCGTGCGCTCCGGCGGCACGGGCGTGCCGGGGGGCATGGTTTCGGTCATCTCCAGCAGATGCCGTTTGAGGCGGTAGTACTTGGGGATGCGGGCGGTGCGCGTCGCGCCGTTGCCCGGGGCCGCGCCCTCCGCGGTACCCATCCGTCCCGCCCCGCCGAGCCCGCCGGTCCCCTCGACGGCGGTCACCGCGGGGGACGTGGCGGCGCCCACCGCACGTCGTCCCGGCTCCTGTCGTCCTGCTGCCGTCACCGGCTTCCTCCGACTCCGTATGTAAGCGGCTCACATCGTGGCACGGCCCCGGCCGCGAGCGGCCGCCACCCGACCCAGGTGTCGTTCCGGTAACGGACCGGACTGCCCTTCTTATACACCCTTGACACCCCTATAGGTCTAGGCCAAGCTGCGGGCACTGGTCTAAACCATTAAAGACCAATCCCAGTCCCACGGGCACTACTTCGTCGTATGTCTTCGCGGTGGGCGGGAGGTTTCTGCATCCCCGAGGAGGGTGACGTGAAGCGCAAGCTCACAGCGGCCATCGGCGTCGCGGCCATGATGGGACTCGCGGCATGTGGTTCGGAGGGGGGCGGCAACGCCTCCCAGGACCCCCAGGAGCGCAGCGAGACGCTCACCGTGTGGCTGATGAACGACGCGGAGAGCACCTGGCCCGAACTGGTCAAGGACGTCAACGCCCAGTTCAAGGAGAAGTACCCCAACGTCACGGTCAAGGTCCAGTACCAGCAGTGGGGTGACAAGGCCAAGAAGCTCGACACCGCCCTCGGTGGCAGCAAATTCCCCGACGTCGTCGAACTCGGCAACACCGAGACGATGACGTACATCCTCAACGGCGCCCTCGCCGAGGTGGACGAGTCGAAGTACGAGAATACCGACACCTGGATCCAGGGCCTGCGGGACACCTGCACCTTCGAAGGCAAGCTCTACTGCGTTCCTTACTACGCGGGTGCCCGGGTCGCCATTCTCAACACCGAGATGTTCGAGAAGGCCACCGGCTCCAAGGAGCTGCCGCAGACCGAGGACGAGCTGAAGGACGCCCTGGCCAAGCTCGGTGACGAGTACGGCGACGACCCGGCGTTCTCCCCCCTCTACCTCCCCGGCAAGTACTGGTACGCGGCGATGTCCTACGTCGCGGCCTACGGCGGCCAGATCGCCGAGTACGACGAGGGCAAGGGCGAGTGGAAGGCCACGCTCAGCACCCCGGAGGCCCAGAAGGGCCTGGAGCACTTCGCCGACCTGGTCAACACGTACAACAACGCGGACAAGACCAAGGACGAGCAGGACCACGCCAACGTCATGGCGAACGAGAAGACCGCGCTCATCTACGGCAACGGCTGGGAGGCCGGCTCCGTGGTCGAGGGCGAGACCGGCAACCCGGAGCTGGAGGGCAAGATCGCCACGGCCGGCATGCCCGGCCCCAACGGCGAGGCCCTGCCGTCCTTCATCGGCGGCTCCGACCTCGCGGTGATCGAGAAGTCCGAGGTCAAGGACCTGGGCGAAGAGTGGATCTCGCTCTTCACCAGTGAGAAGTCCATGGAGGTGCTCGCCTCCAAGAACATCCTGCCGAACAACACCAAGCAGCTCGAACCGCTCAAGGACAACCCGGAGACCGCGCCCATCGCCAACGCGGTGCCGGACGCCTGGTTCACCCCGATCGCCCCGGGCTGGACGTCGATCGAGAAGGAGCTGATCCTTCCGAACATGCTGCTGGACATCATCAAGGGCACCCCGGTGGCCGAGGCCACCAAGAAGGCCGACCAGCAGATCGACGAACTGATCAACAACGAGGCCTGATCCGACGGGGCCATGCGTACCCGGGCGGGGACCAAGGACGGGTCCCCGCCCGGTGCGCCCATGTGGTGACGAGAACGAACGGAAGGCCGGTGACGTGACTGCCGCCGACACGAAATCCCCCGACCCGCCGGTGACGAGCCCCCGGCAGCCGGAGGAACACGGCATCAAGCCGACCAGGGAGCCGCTGCGCCCCAGCAAGAAGAACTCCGGCTCGGCCCTGCCGTACCTGCTCATAGGCCCGGCGATCGTCGCCATCGCCGCCGTCTTCGCCTGGCCGCTGGTCAAGACGGTGATCATGTCCTTCCAGGACATGGGACGGCGGGAGCTGTGGACGGGCGCCACGCCGCCGTGGGTGGGCTTCGAACAGTTCACCAACATCCTCACGGACCCGCAGTTCTGGGACGTCACCTGGCGGACCGTCGCCTTCATGGTGGTGTGCGTGTTCGTGACGATGGCGGCCGGACTGGGCACCGCCCTGCTGATGCAGCGGCTGTCCACCTGGGTGCGGCTGCTGCTCACCGGCGCGCTGGTGGCCGCCTGGTCCATGCCGCTGCTGGTGTCCACCTCCATCTTCCGGTGGCTGTCGGACTCCGACTACGGCGTCGTCAACAGCACGCTCAGCAAGCTCCCTGGCATCGACTTCCAGGGCCACAACTGGTTCATCGACCCCAAACAGGGGTTCATGATCATCGCTGCGGTCGTCATCTGGGGCGCGGTGCCGTTCGTCACCGTCACGCTGTACGCGGCGCTCATGCAGGTGCCCAAGGAGCTGGAGGAGGCGGCGCAGCTCGACGGCGCGGGCGCGTTCGGCGTCTTCCGCAACGTCGTCTTCCCCGTCATCAAGCCCGTCTTCCAGATGGTCGCCACGCTGTCGGTGATCTGGGACTTCAACGTCTTCGGCCAGGTCTTCCTGATGCGCGGCAACAAGCCGGAGCCGGAGTACGAGCTGCTGGGCATCTACTCCTTCCAGAAGGCGTTCGTCAGCTCCTCGTTCAGCCAGGGCACGGCGATCGCGCTGATCACCGTGCTGCTGCTCTCCGGGGTGGCCGTGTACTACCTGCGCCAGCTCCTCAAGACGGGAGAAGTCGAGTGACGACCTCCGCCCCCACCACGGCGCCGAAAGCCGTTCCCGGCGCGCCGGCCGACCCCGCCGCCCGGCCGCGGCAGGAACTGCGTCCGGACCGCAAGAAGCACCGGCTGGGCTACAACGTCCTCGGCCTGATCATGTTCCTGATCATGGCCTTCCCCGTGTACTGGCTCCTCCTCAGCTCGCTGCGGCCCAACCACGAGATCCGCAGCTACGACCAGTCGCTGCTGCCCACCTCCATCACGTTCGACAACTTCGTCCGCGCCACGGAGACGGGCTTCTTCTGGACGGCCGTCCAGAGCAGCCTGATCATCTGCGTCACCTCGGTGCTCGGGGCGATGCTCATCGGCACCATCGCCGCGCTCGCCATCGGCCGGTTCAACTTCGTCGGCCGCAAGGCATTCATGATGGTGCTGATCCTCGTGCAGCTCCTGCCGCCGACGGCCATGCTCATCCCCATCTACGTGCAGCTCAACGCCATGGGCGCGCTGAACGAGTACTGGGGCGTCATCGTCGTCTACCTGGTGTCGGTGCTGCCGTTCACCACCTGGATGATCCGCGGCTTCGTGGTGAACGTCCCCAGGGAGCTGGAGGAGTCCGCCATGGTGGACGGCTGCACCCGGATGGGTGCCTTCGCCCGGGTGATCCTGCCGCTGCTCGCACCGGGGCTCGCCGCCGCGTCGATCTTCGCGCTGATCACCGCGTGGAACGAGTACCTGTTCGCGTACATCCTCATGCAGGACAACGACAAGTACACCCTCAACGTGTGGCTGATGAACTTCACCACTGACCGGGGAACCGACTACGGGGCCTTGATGGCCGGGTCCGTGATGGTCGCCATCCCCGTGGTCATCTTCTTCATGATCGTGCAGAAGAAAATGGCGGCCGGGCTGACCTCCGGCGCGGTGAAGGGATAGCTCCATGACCATCCTCGCTCGTGAGACGGACACCCTGACCCGGGACGCCCTCGCGGTGCTCCAGCCCGGCTTCACCGGGACGAGGGCGCCGCAGTGGCTGCTGCGGCAGCTCGCGGACGGGCTGACGGCCGTCGGCCTGTTCGGGCGCAACATCACCTCGCCGGAGCAACTGGCCCAGCTCACCGCGGAGCTGCGCGCGGTGCGCCCCGACGTCCTCGTCGCCATCGACGAGGAGGGCGGCGACGTCACCCGGCTCGAAGTGCGCACCGGGTCCTCCTTCCCCGGCAACCTCGCGCTGGGCGCCGTCGACGACCCGGACCTCACCCGGGGCGTCGCCCACGAGCTGGGCCGGCGGCTCGCCGCCTGCGGGGTGAACCTGAACTGGGCTCCCTCCGCGGACGTCAACTCCAACCCCGGCAACCCCGTCATCGGCGTCCGCTCCTTCGGCGCCGAACCCGGCCTCGTGGCCCGGCACACCGCCGCCTACGTCGAGGGGATGCAGGCCGCGGGTGTGGCCGCGTGCACCAAGCACTTCCCCGGGCACGGCGACACCAGCGTCGACTCCCACCACGCCCTGCCCCGCATCGACGTGGACGCCGAGACGCTGTGGGCGCGCGAGCTCGTCCCGTTCCGCGCCGCGGTGGCCGCGGGCAGCAAGGTCGTCATGAGCGCCCACATCCTGCTGCCCGCGCTGGACCCGGAGCTGCCGGCGACGCTCAGCCCGTCCGTGCTCACCGGCCTGCTGCGCGCACCCGCCGCGCAGGGCGGACTCGGCTTCGACGGGTTGATCGTCACCGACGCGGTGGAGATGAGCGCGATCGCCGACACCCACGGCATCGAGCGCGGCACCGTCCTGGCCCTGGCCGCCGGTGCGGACGCCATCTGCGTGGGCGGCGGACTGGCCGACGAGGAGACCGTCCTGCGGCTGCGGGAGGCCCTGGTGCGGGCCGTGCGCGACGGCGACCTGCCCGAGGAGCGGCTCGCCGAGGCCGCCGCCCGGGTACGGACGCTCGCCCACTGGACGGCGCAGCAGGCGCGCGGGTCCCGGCAGCAGGGGAGCGCGCCCGCCCCGGAGATCGGCCTGGAGGCCGCTCGCCGGGCGCTGCGCGTCACCGCGGCGCAGCCCTGGCAGGCGCCCGCCGAGCCGCCCCACGTGGCGGAGTTCGCGCCGGTGTCCAACATCGCCGTGGGCGACGAGACCCCGTGGGGCCTCGGTGCGGAGCTGGACCGCCTGCTTCCCGGCACCACCACGTGTGCGTGGCGCCGGGCGGAGGCGGAGCGGGCCGGTACGGAGGCACTGGTGGCGGACGTCCTGGGCGCCGCCGGGGACCGCAAGGTCGTCGCGGTCGTCCGCGACGTCCACCGGCACCCGTGGATGGCGGACGTGCTGGACGCCCTGCTCGCCGCCCGGCCCGACACGGTCGTCGTCGAGATGGGCGTGCCGCAGGCACCGCCGGCCGGGGCGCTGCACATCGTGACGCACGGCGCGGCCCGCGTCTGCGGCCGGGCCGCCGCCGAGGTCATCGCCGGTGGTGCCACCGGCGTCTGACCCGCGTTCCCGCGCCCCGGCGGGGGTCGTCCGACCTCCCGCCGGGGCGCGGAGCCGTGCGCGTCCCAGCAGCGCGCCGCCCGTCGCGTGCACGCTTCGGCGCCCTGCGGGCGGAGCTGGAGGCGGTGGCGGCCACGGCGACGCGTGCGTGGCCGGGGTGTGAGGAGCCGGGGGCGACGGCTAGGCGGCGGTGTGCAGCCGCGCGTACGACTTCAGAACGCACTTCGGGCCGCGGCGCTCGGGCGGGACCCTCAACCCACCCGGCACCGCAGCCCGGAGCGACCGGAGACCCAGGCGCAGTCAGGGCAGAGAGCGCCGGGATCTCGCTCCACCCTCCTGTGCGGGGAGGGCGGAAGTCTGCTGTGATCGTACTGCGGTCCATTGTGGACTAGACCATTCGTCTTGTCCATCCCCCGTCCATTCCCTGAACGGACTCGGGGCCGCGCGACGGCTGCCGCTGTCGATTCTTGCGCACAACGGCCCCGGGGGACAGGGCCGGGACGCGATCCGTGCCCGTTAGGCTCGCCTGGTGCCCTCCATGAACGATCTCGTCCGCCAGCACACCGCCCTCGGGGAGTCCGACCTCGAGTGGCTGCACCTGCTGGTGTCCGAGTGGCAGCTCCTGTCGGACCTCTCCTTCGCGGACCTCGTGCTGTGGGTGCCGACCCGGGACGGCACCCGGTACGTCTCCATCGCCCAGATGCGCCCCAACACCGGTCCCACCTCCTACCAGGACGACATGGTCGGCCACCTGGTCCCGAGGGGGCGCCGGCCGCTGCTGGACGCGGCGCTCGACGAGGGCCGCATCGTCCGGGAGGGCGATCCGGAGTGGCGCGAGGAGGTGCCGGTGCGCGTCGAGTCGATCCCGGTGCGCCGCGAGGGCCGGGTCCTCGGGGTGATCGCCCGCAACACGAACCTGCTGACCGTGCGCACGCCGAGCCGCCTGGAACTCACCTACCTGCAGAGCGCATCGGACCTGGCCCAGATGATCGCCGCGGGCGCGTTCCCCTTCCCCGGGCAGCAGGTGGACATGGACGCCTCCCCCCGGGTGGGTGACGGGCTGATCCGGCTGGACGCCGAGGGGTACGTGCAGTACGCGAGCCCCAACGCCCTCTCCGCGTACCACCGGCTCGGACTCGCCGCCGACCTGGTGGGCCTGCACCTGGGACGGACGACGGCGGAACTGGCCCCGTCGCGGGGCCCGGTGGACGAGTCGCTGGCCAGGCTGGCGAGCGGCTGGGCGCCCCGGGAGGCGGAGATCGAGGGCGGTGAGTGCGTGGTGCAGCTCCGTGCGATCCCGCTCAAACCCAGGGACACCCGCATCGGTTCGCTGGTCCTGCTCCGCGACGTCACCGAGCTGCGGCGCAGGGAGCGCGAACTGATCACCAAGGACGCGACGATCCGCGAGATCCACCACCGGGTGAAGAACAACCTCCAGACGGTGGCCGCGCTGCTGCGGCTGCAGGCCCGCCGCATCGGGGCGGCCGGGGACAGCAGCGCGCGGGAGGCGCTGGAGGAGGCGGTGCGGCGGGTCGGTTCGATCGCCATCGTGCACGAGACGCTGTCGCAGAACCTGGACGAGCGGGTCGATTTCGACGAGATCGCCGACCGGGTGCTCGCGATGGTCGCGGAGATCGCCCCGGGCAAGGTGACGGGCCGCCGCACCGGACGGTTCGGCATCCTGCCCGCCGAGGTCGCCACCCCGCTGTCCATGGTCCTCACCGAGGTGCTCCAGAACGCGCTGGAACACGGTTACGGCCCGGGGGAGCAGGGCTCGGTGGAGGTCGGGGCCGTCCGCAGCGTGGCGGAGGGCGGGGGAGCGCCGCGGGGCGCGACCCGGCTGCTGGTCACCGTCCAGGACGACGGGAAGGGGCTGGCGGAGGACTTCGACGTCCGCACCTCGGGCAACCTCGGACTCCAGATCGTCCGGACGCTCGTGGAGGGCGAACTGGGCGGGGTGTTCACCATGGCGCCCGCCGCCGGGCGCGGCACCCTGGTCCGGTTCGACCTGCCGGTGCCGCCGGAAAAGCGCTGAGCCCCGGGCCGTCCGGAGGATTCCGGGCGGCCCGGGGCTCGGGCGGCGTGGTGCGTGCTAGCGGTGCGTTGCCGGCACTGCGTGCTGCGGCTCGGGGCAGCGGATGACCCTACCGGGCGTCAGGCGGTCGCCTTACGCGCGCGGTTGCGGGCGGCGCGGCGCTTCATCGCGCGACGCTCGTCCTCGCTGAGGCCACCCCAGACGCCGGAGTCCTGACCGGACTCCAGGGCCCACTGCAGGCACTGCTCCTGAACGGGGCAGCGGCGGCAGACGGCCTTGGCTTCCTCGATCTGCAGCAGCGCAGGACCGGTGTTGCCGATGGGGAAGAAGAGCTCGGGGTCTTCCTCGCGGCAAACGGCGTTGTGACGCCAGTCCATGGCTGCTCCATCTCCTACGCGTGGTGGTACGTGGCTTGTGAATGTGAACGCTTTCACGAATCCCCCGACAAGGGAAGGCTCGACCAGCAAATGTGATGCGGGTCCCAGAGACCGATGAGGAGGGGGTTCGGGCGGTATCGGGAGCCCCTCGAAGGGCTGTCCCAACCGCCACGAAGAGACTCGCAAACCTCGGCTGCGGATACAACCCCTTCCGGAAAGTTTTTTTTGATTCCTTGGTGTCGCTTGGCTCACAGCCGTACTTCTAGGGGGTGGAGCCTGGTCTAAACGTTCGAGTAGAAGGACTTTTTGGCGTTCGACTTACACAATCACACGCAGTGCACGCCGAACGCCTGTGAAGCTGACGCTCGTACGGAGTCCCAGGTGGTCACCGTCCAGCTGAAACGGCAGCGGCACCTGCGAATGCAAGGTGAAGGCCGTCACGTCGTGCAGCGACACGGCGTGCTTCCCCCGCGGCCCCCGCTCCGGCGACGACGTCAGAAGCTGGGTGCCGTAACGGGTCACCGCCGCCGACGAGAGCCGGGCGAGTCCGAGCACGTCGAGCGCCGTGTCGAAGGAGGCTTCGGGCGCCGCGTAGACCGGTTTGTTGCCAAGGAACGTCCAAGGAGCCGTGTTGCACACTATGGACGCCGCCAAACCTGTGACCGGTTCCTCGTCCGCGCGTTCCAGCGTGATCGTGCCGTGTCTGCGGTGCGGATCACCGACGAGCTGCCGCAGCACCTGGCGCAGGTACAGGGCGTGCGTCGAGCGCTTCCCCAGTTCCCGCTGCTGCTCCACCCGGCCGACGACACCCGCGTCGAAGCCGAGCCCGGCGCAGAAGGTGAACCAGCGCGGCGGGACCTCGGCGTCGTCGGTGCCCGGCGTCCCCGCGGCGAGCCCCAGGCCGACCGTGCGGCTGCTGCCCGCCTCCAGCGCGCCGAGCAGCGCCCCCGTCGCCTCCACGGCGTCGTTGGGCAGCCCGAGGGCGCGGGCGAAGACGTTCGTGGAGCCACCCGGCACCACGGCCAGCCGGGGGAGGTCCTCCGGGTCGGGGCCGCCGTGCAGCAGCCCGTTGACGACCTCGTTCACCGTCCCGTCGCCGCCGAGCGCGATCACCAGCTCCGTCTCGCCGCCCTCGGCCGCCTGCCGGGCCAGCTCCCGGGCGTGCCCGCGGTGCTCGGTGCCGACGACCTCCAGCTTGAGGTCGCTCGCCAGGGCGTGGGCCAGGACGTCACGGGTGCGCGCGCTGGTGGTGGTTGCCTTGGGGTTGACCACGAGAAGTGCGCGCATGCTGTGCAGGTTACCGACTGGACGGGGGGTCCCGGCGTCCGCCCGCGCCCTCGGCCGCCGGTGCGCGACGGGCGCCGGGCTACGCTGGCGGGGTGAGGACTGACGACACCGAGCCCATCGCCGGCGCCGGACCGGACACCGACTCCGCCGGGGCCCGCCCGGCCCGGCTCGCCGTGGCCGCCGCGCTGGTCGCCCTGGAGGGCGTCGCGCTGGCGGGGGTCGCGGTGGGGATGCTCGTGATGCTGGCGTCCGGCGCTCCGGACAGTGCCGTGCAGGCCGTCACCGGTGCGCTCACCGTGCTCGCGCTGGCCGTGCTGCCGTTTGCCACGGCGCGCGGGCTGTGGCGGCTGCGCCGCTGGAGCCGCAGCCCGGCGATCTTCACCCAGCTCCTGGCACTGCCGGTGGGGTGGCAGATGGCCTCCAGCACCGGGTTCTGGGTGCCCGGTGGGCTGGCCCTGGCGGCCGTGGCCGTCGCCGTCCTGGTCTGTCTGTTCCACGCGCGTTCCGCCGAGGCCCTCGGCGTCGGCACGGGCGGCCCGCGCGGCGCCTGAACCGCGCGGGGCGGGCGAGCCCTACTCCTCCACCAGGAGCTTGTCCCGGAGCTGGGCCAGCGTGCGGGCCAGCAGCCGGGAGACGTGCATCTGCGAGATGCCGACCTCCTGCGCGATCTGCGACTGGGTCATGTTCCCGAAGAACCGCAGCAGCAGGATCTTCTTCTCCCGCGGCGGAAGCTGCTCCAGCAGCGGCTTGAGCGACTCGCGGTACTCCACGCCCTCCAGGGCGTCGTCCTCCGCGCCGAGCGTCTCGGCGACGGCCGGCGACTCGTCGTCGGTGTCCGGGACGTCGAGGGAGAGCGTGCTGTAGGCGTTGGCGGATTCCAGGCCCTCCAGCACGTCCTCCTCGGAGATGGCCAGCCGCTCGGCCAGCTCGTGCACCGTCGGGGCGCGGCCGTGCTGCTGGGACAGCTCCGCCGTCGCGGTGGACAGCGACAGCCGCAGCTCCTGGAGCCGCCGGGGCACCCGTACCGCCCAGCCCTTGTCGCGGAAGTGCCGTTTGATCTCGCCGACGACGGTCGGGGTCGCGTAGGTGGAGAACTCCACGCCCCGCTCGGGGTCGAACCGGTCCACCGACTTGATGAGCCCGATGGTGGCGACCTGCGTCAGGTCGTCCAGCGGCTCACCCCGGTTGCGGAAGCGGCGGGCCAGGTGCTCGACCAGCGGCAGGTGCATCCGCACGAGCGCGTTGCGCAGCTCCGCGCGCTCCGGTGAGCCTTCGGGCAGGCCGCGCAGCTCGACGAAGAGCGTCCGGGCGCCCGTGCGGTCCACGGCCCCCGGCGCGCCGCCCGGCGGGCGGGCGGCGCCGTTGCCGTCTGCGGCGCCGTTCGGTCTGCCCTCGGCGGTGTGCTGTTCCGGCTGCTCGTTCATGACCTCCGTCCGGGTGCCCTGCTCCGTTCGCTGGCCTGGGTCGGCCGGATGCGGCCGTGCGTGCTGTTCCGGGATCGCCGTATCCGCCGCCATGTCATGACGGCCGACCGGCGCGTCGTGCTCCAGGTCGTTCATACCGGCCCCCTCATCCCGGGCCGGCCCGGTGGCATCGGTCACGATGCCCCGGGGCCGGCGCCGCGCTTCTTGTGCAGGCTGATGCTGACCGTGCGGTCCTCGGCGACCGCCGAGTCCACTTCGCCCGCCAGCGCCGAGAGCACCGTCCAGGCAAAGGTGTCGCGCTCGGGGGCGCGACCGTCCGTCGTGGGCGCCGAGACGGTCACTCTGAGTGAGTCACCGACCAGGGTGAAGACGCAACTGAGCACACTGCCCGGCACCGCTTGCTGGAGCAGGATCGCGCACGCCTCGTCGACGGCGATGCGAAGATCCTCGATCTCGTCGAGGGTGAAGTCCAAGCGGGCCGCGAGACCGGCGGTGGCCGTCCGCAGCACCGACAGATAGGCACCCGCCGCGGGCAGCCGGACCTCGACGAAGTCCTTCTCCCCACCTACGATCTGGGACACCCTCACCTCCAAGGTGACGCAAACTGGTTGAGCTGCCACGGCCGCCGGGCCGGTACTCTGGTGGTCAGAGGGAGCCGGGCTGGCGCGAGCAGATGGTCCGCCTGCGACGCTACCGCGATCCGTGGCATGCTGTCCCCCGGATGGAGTCGCGCCGCCCCATACCGTGAACGTCACCCATCGTAAACACATGGGTACTGTCCGTGGCTAGAGGTGTGGCGGTATCAATTCCGCGAATATTACGCTGCGTTGCTCTTCGCCCCGCTGAGACCGGTCTTCCCGGCCTCCTCCGCGAGCGCCCGCAGGGGCTCCCCGGCGAGACGGTAGACCGTCCACCCGCTCATGGGCTCGGCGCCCAGGGAGCGGTAGAAGCCGATCGAGGGCTCGTTCCAGTCCAGCACGGACCACTCGAAGCGCTCGTAGCCGCGCTCCCGGCAGATCCCCGCCAGCGCCGCCAGCAGGGCCCGGCCGTGGCCCGCGCCGCGCGCGGACGGACGCACGTACAGGTCCTCCAGGTAGACGCCGTGGGTACCGGTCCAGGTGGAGAAGTTCCGGAACCACAGGGCGAAGCCCAGCGGCTCGCCGCCGTCCTCGGCGAGCAGCGCGAACGCGGCCGGGTGGGCGCCGAAGAGCGCCTCGTGGAGCTGTTCCTCGGTGGCCCTCGCGTGGTCGGCTGCGCGCTCGTACTCCGCGAGCTCGCGGATCATGTCCCGGATGACGGGGACGTCTGCGGGGGTGGCGGCTCGGATCATGGGGGAGAGGTTAGCCGGTGACGACGGCGGCGATCGTCGTGCCCGGGGGGAAGGCGCCCTCCTCGGCGAGGACGGCCAGCCCGAACAGCAGCTTCGCCACGTACACCCGGTCCAGCGCGAGGCCGTGGCGCTGCTCGAAGGCGCGGGCGAACCGTTCGAGGGCGGGTGTGGTGCGGGCGTAACCGCCGCAGTGGAAACGCTCCTCCAGCCGCCAGGTGCCCGCCGGCCCGCCGAACGCGTCCCGCTGCAACCGCCGGACCTCGTCCGCGAGGAAGCTCCCCCGGAGTACGGGAATGCCCAGCGCGGGCGGCCCCGCGGCCGCCAGGCCCGCGAGCGTGCCGCCGGTGCCGCAGGCGACCGCCGCCAGGTCCGCCGTGCCGCGCAGTTCCCGGCCCAGCGCCGCACAGCCCCGTACCGCGTGGGCGTTGCTGCCGCCCTCGGGCACGAGGAAGAAGGGGCCGAAGCGCTCGCGCAGGCCGTCCGTGTACTCCGGCTCCGCGCGGCGCCGGTACTCGGCGCGGGAGACGAAGTGGAGCCGCATCCCGTCCGCCCGGCAGCGGGCGAGGGAGTCGTTGAGCGGCCGGTGGGCCAGTTCGTCGCCGCGCACCACACCGACGGTGCGCAGGCCCAGCAGCCGTCCCGCCGCGGCGGTGGCCCGCAGGTGGTTGGAGTAGGCGCCGCCGAAGGTGAGCAGCGTGTCGTGGCCGGCCTCGGCGGCCGCCGCGAGGTTGGGCACCAGTTTGCGCCACTTGTTGCCCGGCAGCGCCGGGTGGAGGAGGTCGTCACGCTTGAGGAGCAGCCGCAGGCCCCGCCGGGTGAAGCGTTCGTCCCCGCACTCCGTGAGCGGCGAGGGCAGCCGGGCGGCCAGCGGCCCGGGCACGGCTGGTGGGCGCGTGCCGGGTGCGGCGGGCCGCCGGTGGGGGGTGGCGGGAGGCGGGGCCGGCTGGGGTCCTGGCTGGGGTTCCACGGATCGATTCTCAGGCCAGGAGCTTCCTGACGCGCTCCCGCAGGGAGTCCATCGAGAAGCCGCGCGGATCGATCTTGTGGTGCGTCCACTCCAGGTGGCCGATCACGGACCACTCGTTCCAGCCGTGGTGGCGGCACACCGCCGCCGCGGCCCGGGCGATGGCGTCCATCTGCGCCTCGGGCCAGGGGTCGCGCCCGTCCCCCATGTTCTCGCACTCGAAGCCGTAGAAGCGGGTGTTGCCGTCGGTGTTCCTTTCGTTCGGTGAGGGGGTGCGCCGTTCCGCGATGACCGCGCGCAGCACATCGTCGTCCCCGAGGCCCGCGTGGTTGGCCCGCCCGTGGCCGACCAGGTGGACCCGGCCGTCCTTGGTGATGACGCCGTGGCACAGCGGCCCCGGCAGGCCCGCGTAGCCCCTGCGGCACAGTTCGACGGTCTTCCGGGCGCCGTTCGTCACGGTGTGGTGGATCATCACACCGTGCACCGGCCCCCAGCGCCCCACATGATTGCGATGGTGATTGCGCCAGTCGCCCACTTCCTCGACCCGGCAGCCTTCATTCCGGAGAGCGGACAGCAGGGCGCTGGCGGTGATAGGTGTCGCCATAAGGCACCCTTACCCTGGGTGGCAGATCAACTACCATTAGTGGTATTACCGTTCGATGCATTCGCGTACGGTCGTCGCGCGGTGCGCGCGGGCACACGCCCGGCGTGGGTCCGGCGCGCACCTGGATACAGTCGTCGCATGGACGTCCTCCCCCTCGGCCCCTCCGCCCCCGTGCTGCGCTGGCGCTCGGAGTCGGCGGCACCCGTGCCGGACCGGGTGGTGGAGGCCGACGACTCGATGCGCGCCGACACCGCCTTCCGGCTCGCCTGCGAGGGCACGGCCCTGCTGTGGCGCGGCGACTTCCAGGGTGCGCGGCAACTGCTCACGGCGCTCGGGCGGCGCGCCGACCGGGCCCCGCGCCGCCGTGCGCGGCCGGCCCCCGGTGCCACCGCCGCGCCCACGCCGTACCAGGCGTTCCACCGGCACCGGCAGGCCCAGGGCCGCCGGGCCCGCCTCCTCGGCATGCTCCTGGTCCCGGTGGACCCCGGGTACGTGGTGCCGCTGCGCCGGGCGCCGGACGTAGCTGCCGCCTGCACCGAGGCGTACGGGCCCTGGGAGGACGCCGGGCACGGCGGCGCGGCCGACGGCCTCGCGGTGTCGCTGCGGGAACTGCTGGGAGTGATCGGCGCCCACGAGTGGCGGCGCAAGGGCGTGCCCGTGCCCGCGCTCGGTGGCGACCGCGTCCATCCCTATTACGGCGTCTTCTCCCCGGTGCGCGGCGAGTACGTGGACCTCGTCGCCCGCGCGCCGCTGCCCGCCGACCAGACGCTCGCCGTCGACGTCGGCACGGGCACCGGCGTGCTGGCCGCCGTCCTCGCCCGGCGCGGCGTCGCCCGGGTGGTGGCCACCGACCAGGACCCGCGGGCGCTGGACTGCGCCCGCGACAACACCACCCGGCTCGGCCTCACCGGCCGCGTCGAGGTGGTGGCGGCCGACCTCTTCCCGCCCGTCCGCGCACCGCTGGTCGTGTGCAACCCGCCCTGGCTGCCCGCGAAGGTGACGTCACCGGTGGAGCACGCCGTCTACGACCCGGGCAGCCGCATGCTGCGCGGCTTCCTGGCCGGACTGCCCGGCGCGCTGGCCCCCGGCGGGGAGGGCTGGCTGCTGCTGTCCGACCTCGCCGAGCACCTCGGCCTGCGCTCCCGGGCCGAGCTGCTGGAGCTCGTGGCGCAGGCCGGGCTCACGGTGCTGGACCGGCTGGACACCCGTCCCGCGCACCCCCGCGCCAGCGACGCCGGCGACCCGCTCCACGCGGCGCGGGCGGCCGAGGTCACCTCGCTGTGGCGGCTGGCTCCCAGCCGGTGAGCAGCACGGCGTGCTCACCGGCGCGGTAGCGGGCGAGGGCCTCGGCCGCCTGCGGCAACGCGTCGTCCGGCACCGCGTCCAGCGGCGTCCAGCACACCTCGGAGTGCTTCTCCGGCTCGGCGTTGACCAGCTCCCCCGACCACGCCCGCGCCGCGAAGACGACGGTCAGATAGCCGGCGGAGGACTCGGCGCTGCGCGCCCCGTGCACCACGTGCGCCAGCCGCAGCTCGTCCTCGGCCACCACCAGCCCCGTCTCCTCGCGCAGTTCGCGCACCGCCGTCGCGGTCACGGGCTCGCCCGGGTCGTTCTTGCCCACCGGCAGGTCCCAGCGGCCGCGGGCGAACTTCGCGCGGGGGCCGCGGCGCAGCAGCACGACGCGGTCGGTCGCCGGGTCGTGGACGATGACGGCCGCGGCGAGCAGGCGCATGGACGCGGTGGCGGACGGAAGCACGGCGCTCTCCTTCGTGCCGGTGGCGGACGGGGCCAGCCTCCCATCCGCCACCGGCGCGGCGCCATGCCCGCCCACTCCCCGGTGGACGGGCACGGCGCGGGGACGTTCCGCGTGGTCCTGGCGCGTACGCCGGTCAGCGGACCTTGACGGCGGTCTCCTTCTCGAAGGCGGACAGGGCGCGGGCCCACAGCGAGTCGACCCGGCTGGCCTCGGTCCGGTTCGGGTACGCGTTCGTGCAGGACGGGCCGGGGCCGCCGCCCGACATCAGCTCGCTGCACGGCCCGCTGTAGCGGTCCGGCAGGCCGAGCACGTGCCCGGTCTCGTGGGAGGTGACGCGGGTGGAGTCGTAGACCTGGTTCTGCCGGTAGTCGAGGAAGATGTAGCCGTTGCCGCGCCCGTCGGTGTAGGCGTAGGAGCCGCGCGAGCTGTTGCCCTCGCGGTAGGTGAAGTCGGCGTTGCTCCCCTCGCGCAGCTGGACGCTGCTGACGGAGGAGTTCCATATCTGCGTCGATCTGGCGATCTGGGTGCGGAAGCTCGGGGCCCTGCTGGCGTCGTAGGTGACGGTGACGGCCTGGGCGCCGGGGCTCTGGGCGTGCTTCTCCAGCGCGGAGTCCATCACGGCCTCGAAGAAGGCGCGGGACTGCGCCTCCTGCACCGCGCCGGCGGCTCCGGCCGGTGCGCCCTGCGAGCCGCCGGAGCCGGGGGCGAACGCCGCCGTGGCGGCGCCCGGGGTGTCCTCGGCGGCGGGTGCCGCGGGAGCCGCCGAGACGGTCGTCGCGGGCACGGCGGCGAGGCTCGCCGCCAGCCCGAGGCCGAGCGTGGCCGACAGCGCTGTCCTGAGGTGCTTCATGGGGGGTGTCCCTTCTCCGGGACCCGGCCCGCTGCCGTGCTGTGGGGTGGCGGCAGGGCGGCGTCCCGATGCATCGCGGTCCCGGAGATTGTCGGGTGCATGGCGACCCGGGGGCACGATGTCAGCACGCCATAGGGCGGCCCTATGGGGCCGTCCGCCGCGCACCGCGCCCGCCCGCCGCTCTGGTGGGCCCCCGGCGCCGCGGCTATCCTCCCGGCGTGGAGCTGGAAGTGAGGCACCTGCGCGCGCTGTGTGCCATCGCCGACGCGGGCAGCGTGCGTGCGGCTGCCCGTCAACTCGGCGTGACACAGCCGTCGTTGACGACCCAGCTACGCCGCATCGAGAACACGCTCGGCGGCCGGTTGTTCGTCCGGGAACGCACCGGGAGCAGGCCCACCGCGCTCGGACGCACCGTACTGAGCCGGGCCAGGCCGCTGGTCGCCGAGCTGGGCGCGCTCGTCGCCGAGGCACGGGACGCCGCGGTGCACTGCGGCGAGCCGCGGCTGCGGATCGGCAGCACCGGCACCACCGGCACCCGGGCCGTCGTGAGCTGGCTGCGGCGGCTGCACGCCCGCTACCCGGACACCGACACCACCATCCACATCGACGCCTCCGCCAACGCACTGCTGCGCATGGTCGCCGAGGGCCAGCTCGACGCCGTCTTCGTGCACGAGGTGGACGGCTGCCCCCTGCGCGTCCCGCCGGGCGTCGAGCAGCGCGTCGTGGTCGAGCGGGAGCCGCAGTTCGTCGCCGTCCCCGTCGGCCACCCCGCCGCCCGGCGCCCCGTCCTGCGCCTGACGGACCTGGCCGGGGACCGCTGGATGGTCGATCCCAGCGCGGACGGCGAGTGGGACGGCCTGCGCCGCGTCCTGACCGCCGCCGGACTCAACCCCCGCGTCGTGCTCGGCGACTACCTGACGGCCGCGGAACTCGTCACGGCCGGAGAGGTCGTCATCCCCTGCCAGCCCACCGCGCGCCCCCGGCCAGGCATGGTCATCCGGCCGCTGCGCGGGGACCCGCTGACCGTCCGGCTGCTCCTGGCCTCCCGGCCCGGTTCCCCGCCCGGCACCGACGCGGAGGCGATCTTCGACGACCTGCGCGCCGCGTACGCCGAGATCGCCCGCGGCAGCGCCGCCTACCACGCGTGGCTGCGCCGCCACGCCAGCCCCCTGGCCGTCTGAGCGCACCGCGGCGTTCCCCGTACGGGTGAACTTCCTCAAGGGTAGGGCGTGTCGCCGACGATGAATAAGGGAACGGCCGTTGGACGCGTCAGCGACACCCGCGCCCGTCGGGCCGTGACCCCCGTCCTGAAAGAGACCGCACATGTCCCGATTCCTGACGCGGCGTCTGGCCGTGCTCCTGGCCACCCTCCTGCTACCCGCACCGCTGGCCCTGGCGGCCGAGCCCGGCGGCGGCGTCCCCGAGCCGGAGCGCCCCGCGCTCGCCCCGCTGCACCGCTCGCCCGCCGCCATCCCCGGCCAGTACCTCGTCACCCTGCGTCCCGGCCACCGCCCGGCCGAGGTGGCGAAGGCCCTCGGCGCCAAGCCCCAGTTCGTCTACGAATCCGCCCTCGTGGGCTTCGCCGCGCCCCTCACCGAGCACCAGATCACGGCGGTCCGCCGGCTGGCCGGGGTCTCCGCCGTCGAAGAGGACGCGATGGTCCAGGTCAGCGCCGCCGTACCCACGGCCGCCCCGGCGGTCCCGGCGGTCCCGGCCGCTCCGGCCGAGAGCTGGGGCCTGGACCGCATCGACCAGCGTGAACTCCCGCTCGACGGGGACTTCACGGTCCAGGGCACGGGCGAGGGCGTCAACGTCTACATCATGGACACCGGCATCGACTTCACCCACGAGGAGTTCGGCGGCCGGGCCGTGCCGGGCTTCGACGCCGTCGGAGACGGCCGTGCCGGAGCCGACTGCAACGGGCACGGCACCCACGTCGCGGGTACCGCCGGCGGCAGCACCCACGGCGTCGCCCGCGAAGCCACGCTCGTGAGCCTGCGCGTCCTCGACTGCGAGGGCAGGGGCAGCGTCGGCAGCATCCTCGCGGGCTTCGACTGGGCGGTCCGAAACGCGCAGCAGCCGGCCGTGCTGAACGCCTCACTCGGCGGCTCGCGCTCCGAAGTGCTCAACTTCGCCGCCAGCGCGGTGGCGCGCTCGGGCGTGCTGCCCGTCGCCGCCGCCGGCAACGAGTCCAGTGACGCCTGCGGCGTCTCACCGGCCAGCGCCGAACGGGCCATGACCGTCGCCGCCTCGACCCGCACCGACACCGAGGCCGACTTCAGCAACTACGGGGAGTGCGTGGACCTCTACGCACCCGGGAAGGACATCACCTCGGCCAGGCTCGGCGGCGGCTTCGTGACGCTGTCCGGCACCTCGATGGCGGCCCCGCACGTCTCCGGGACGGCCGCGCTGTACCTGGAGACGCGGGGCGGCGCCCCCGCGCGGGCCGTCGAGCGGTGGCTGACCGGCACCACCACCCGGGGCACGCTCACCGACCTCGGCCCCGGCTCCCCCAACGCCCTGCTCTACACCGGGAACCTGTAACCGGCCGGCCGCTGGAACGGCATCGTGGACCGGCGTCCCCACGCCCGCCGGGCACCGGGCGCCCACTGAGCCGCGAGGACCGGCCACACCGGCACCCGCCCGCCCCGCCGCCGGACACGGCGGCGGGGCGGGCGGGTCGCACACGACGTCCCTCGAACGCGCGGAGGCCCCTGACCGGCGGATCGGGAAGACCGCCGGCCAGGGGCCTGGGCCCGGGTCAGGCCTTCTTGGTCTCCCAGAAGATCTTGTCGATCTGGGCGATGTGGTCCAGCGCCTTCTGGCCGGTGGCCGGGTCGGTGGAGCCCTTGGCGGCCGAGAGGGCCTTCAGGGTGTCGTTGACCAGCTGGTGCAGCTCCGGGTACTTCTCGAAGTGCGGCGGCTTGAAGTAGTCGCTCCACAGCACGGAGACGTGGTGCTTGGCGAGCTCGGCGCGCTCCTCCTTGATGACGGTCGCGCGTGCCCGGTAGTGCGGGTCCTCGTTGGCCTGGTACTTCTCCTGAATGGCCTTGACGGACTCGGCTTCGATCCGGGCCTGGGCCGGGTCGTAGACACCGCAGGGAAGGTCGCAGTGGGCGCTGACCTTCACCGTCGGGGCGAACAGGCGGGAAAGCATAGAGCTGGGCCTCCTCGTGATCGTCTTCTCACGTGCGAGATTACTCCCTGCGGGAAGGCTTTTCTCGCGTGGCCCCACGGGATTAGGGCGAAAGTCCGAGTGCGGCGGCGGGGCCCTTGGACGATGGACCGGAGGGACGGCTGAGGTGCTGGGGCGGATCGGGCTGGCCGAGGTCTACAACCCGTCGATGCTGCCGACGCTCCGGCCGGGGGACCGGCTGGTGCTGCGGTACGGGGTGCCGGTGCGTCCCGGCCACGTGGTGGTGGTGCGCCACCCGTTCCAGCACGACCTGCTGATCGTCAAGCGTGTCGTCGGACGCCGGGCGGGCGGCTGGTGGGTGCGGGGCGACAATCCGCGGGTGTGCAACGACAGCCGGGAGTTCGGCGTCGTGCCCGACGAGCTGGTGGTGGCCAGGGCGGTGCTGCGGCTGCGGCCGCCCGCGCGTGCTCAGCGGTCGCCCGGCGCCGCGGCGGGCTGGGCACTGTCGGCCGTCCGGCCGCTCTCCAGGCGTTTGCGGGCCCGGTAGGCGGCGACGTTCGCACGGGTGGCGCAGCGGTCGGAGCAGTAGCGCCGTGAGCGGTTCGTCGAGGTGTCCAGGTAGGCGTTGCGGCAGGGGGCGGCCTGGCAGATGCCGAGGCGGTCGACGCCGAGGTCGGTGAGGCTGAACGCGAGGCCCATGGCGGCGATGGCGGCGTAGCCGGCGCCCGCGCTGGCGGCGTTCTCGGCCAGGTGCATGTGCCACTTCGGGCTGCCCTGTTCGTCGCGGAACTCGTGCCCGGCGATCTGCGGGCTGCACGGGTACTCCATCAGCAGCGCGTTCAGCAGGTCCACGGCCCGTACCTCGTCGCCCTCGGCGGCGGCGGAGAAGACGGCGCGCAGCCGGGTCCGTACGGCGCGCAGCCGGGTGACGTCGGTGTCCGTGGCGCGCCGGGCGGCCTGCCTGCTCGGGCCGAACAGCTCGCGCACCGCCTCCACGGAGGTGAGGGCGTCCTCGCCGCGGGCGGGCTCCTCGGTGTTGACGAGCCGCACGGCGAAGTCCGCGTAATAGGTCAGTTCCACTTGTGGTCCTTACGGCTCGGGGGATAGGGTGCCGGTCGGGAGAGGTAAGGGCCGATTGCGGTCCCAGCCTATTACGTACGGGAGGGTGACGATGACCGAGACCGCCGCGCACGTGGACTGGCGGGCCTGGCAGCGCAGCTGGGACCGGCAGCAGGAGTGGTACCTGCCCGACCGTGAGGAGCGGTTCGGCGCGATGCTGGACACCGTGGAGGCGCTGACCGGCCCCCGGCCGCGCGTCCTGGACCTGGCCTGCGGCACCGGCAGCATCTCCGACCGGGTGCTGGCCCGCTTCCCCGGCGCCGCGTGCACGGGCGTGGACCTGGACCCGGCCCTGCTCACCATCGCCCGCGGCCACTTCGCGGACGACGAGCGGGCGCGCTTCGTCACCGCCGACCTGCGCGACGCCCACTGGACGCGGCTGCTGCCGCACGACGGTTACGACGCCGTGCTCACCGCCACCGCGCTGCACTGGCTGCACACGGACGAACTAGCCGCGCTCTACCGGCAGCTGGCCGGCGTGCTGCGGCCGGGCGGGGTCTTCGCCAACGCCGACCGCATGCCCGACCCGGAAACGCCCCGCATCAACGCCGCCCTCCACGCCCACGAGAAGGCCCGCCAGGAGCGGGACAAGGCGGCCGGGGCCCAGGACTGGGCGGACTGGTGGGCGGCCGCCGCGGCGGAACCGGTGCTGGCCGAGGCCGTCGCCGAGCGGCACCGCCTCTTCGGCGACCCCGCGTCCGACCACAGCGACGGTGAGATGCAGTCCCCGGCGTGGCACGTGCGGGCGCTGCGGGAGGCCGGTTTCGCCGAGGCGCGCGTCGTGTGGGCCTCGCGCCACGACGCGATGGCCGTCGGGCTGCGCTGAGCCGCGACGGGGTGAGGAGCATCCGGCGCGGCGGTGCGGAACCGGTCCGCACCGCCGCGCCGGACGGCCACCGTCAGCGGCGGGCGACGCCCTCCAGCCGGGCGGCGGCCGCGACGGCCGCGGTGACGGCCGGCGCCACCCGCTCGTCGAACGGTGAGGGGATGACCTTGTCCGCGCTCAGCTCGTCGGCCACCACGGCGGCCAGCGCCTCGGCGGCGGCGAGCTTCATGCCCTCGGTGATGCTGGTCGCGCGCACCTGCATGGCACCGGCGAAGATGCCGGGGAAGGCCAGCACGTTGTTGATCTGGTTGGGGTAGTCGCTGCGCCCGGTGGCGACGACGGCGGCGTACCTGCGGGCGACGTCCGGGTGGATCTCGGGCGTCGGGTTGGCCATGGCGAAGATGAACGCGTCCTTCGCCATCCTGGCCACCGCGGACTCGGGGACGGTGCCGCCGCTGACGCCGATGAAGACGTCCGCGCCGTCCATCGCCACCTCCAGCGAGCCGGTGAGTCCCGTCCGGTTGGAGAAGTCCGCCAGGTCGCGCTTGACGTCGTTGAGGTCCTGCCGGTCCCGGGAGACGATGCCCTTGCGGTCGCAGACGGTGACGTCGCCGACGCCCGTCTCCAGGAGGATGCGGGCGATGGCCACACCCGCGGCGCCCGCCCCGGAGATGACCGCGCGCAGGCTCTCCAGCGGCCGCCCGGTGAGCCGGGCCGCGTTGCGCAGGGCGGCCAGGGTGACGATCGCGGTGCCGTGCTGGTCGTCGTGGAAGACCGGGATGTCCAGCCGCTCCTTGAGCCGCCGCTCGATCTCGAAGCAGCGGGGCGCGGAGATGTCCTCCAGGTTGACCCCGCCGAAGGACGGCGCGAGCCGCACGACGGTGTCCACGATCTCGTCCGGGTCCTTGGTGTCCAGCGCGATCGGCACCGCGTCGACGCCGCCGAACTGCTTGAAGAGGATGGCCTTGCCCTCCATCACCGGCAGGGACGCCTCGGGGCCGATGTCCCCGAGTCCCAGCACGGCGCTGCCGTCCGTCACGACGGCGACGACCTGCGACTTCCACGTGTAGTCGTGCACGAGTTCCGGCTGTTCCGCGATCGCGCTGCACACCTTGGCGACGCCCGGTGTGTAGGCGAGGGACAGGTCGGCGGCGTCCCGGACCGGGACGGTAGCCCGCACTGCCATCTTGCCGCCGCGGTGCAGCGCGAAAGCCGGATCGATCGCGTCTTCGGCCAGCTCGCTCTGCGGATTGACGATCTCCGCTGCCACTTTTGACCCCTTATTCCTGATATATGCCGAGGGTACCGCTGCCTGGTCGAGGCGCGGGGCGGAACCGCGTCCGCGTCCTGGCTGGTGGATGGCCACCGCCAGGGGGAGGAGCGGACGCCGGGCGCGCCGCACACGCGCCCTGGTCCCCGGGTGAGGGGTGTGACAGCCCTTTGTACCGGATGAGGGCTACCGGTACGAGTCGCTTACGGCACCGACTGGTACCCGGAGGAAGTCCGGGTGACCCGCGGGTGGGGCAAGTACGCAGATTTCACCTGATGAGCCGGTGACAGCACGGCTCGAAACGGACATGTCCGCCAGCATGGCCACCGCTTCGTGAGGAAGCTCACCCTGCGGTAAATCCTCCACGGGTGTCCGATCCTGAACGGACAATGTTCGGTCTTCGACCTCTGTTATCCGATTTTGACATCGGCCGGTCCCTACGGCCCCCTGTCCGGATGGCAAGATTTCCCCCATTACGCAGGGTCGCGCCGCTCGAAGGTGCGTGCCGCGTCCGTCGGACACCCCCTCACCTCCCTGGAGGACTCCACCATGACCGCTCGTATCACCCGCCGTCCGTCCGCGCGCCGTCGTCTCGCCGCGGCCGGAGCCATCGCGGTCACGGGTGCCCTGCTGCTCAGCGCCTGCGGTGACCAGACCGACGGTGCCAAGAGCGGCTCCGAGGGCGAGGAGAAGAAGGACGCGACGGCCTCCACCGCCCCCCTCTTCGACCAGCTCCCCAAGGACATCCAGGACAAGGGCGTCATCACCGTCGGTTCCGACATCGCCTACGCGCCGATCGAGTTCATGGACGAGAACAACGAGATCGCCGGCGTCGACCCGGACCTCGCCGAGGCCATCGGCAAGGAACTCGGCGTCGAGATGAAGTTCGAGAACGCCACCTTCGACCAGCTCGTCCTCGGCATGAACAACGGCCGCTACGACATCGTGATGTCGGCGATGACCGACACCAAGGAGCGCCAGCAGGGCGCCAGCGAGGACGCCAAGGGCGGCGCCGACTTCGTCGACTACTTCAAGGCCGGCTCGGCCATCCTGGTCGCCAAGGGCAACCCGGAGAAGATCCAGTCCCTGGACGACCTGTGCGGCAAGACCGTCGCCGCCCAGCGCGGCACGGCCAACGAGGACCTCATCAAGGAGCAGCAGAAGAAGTGCGACGAGGAGATCGACGCCTTCATCGCTGACAAGGACACGGACTCGATCACCCAGCTCCAGACCGACCGCGCCGACGCCGTCATCACCGACTACCCGGTGGCCCTGTACAACGAGCTGACCGCCGGTGACGGCGAGCTCTTCGAGGTCGTCGGCGAGCAGATCGACGCGGCCCCCTACGGCATCGCGGTCAGCAAGAAGAACACCGAGCTGCGCGACGCCGTCCAGAAGGCCGTCCAGGCGATCATCGACAACGGCGAGTACGCCAAGGTGCTGGAAGAGTGGAAGGCCGAGGCCGGCGCCATCGAGGAAGCCACCGTCAACGCCGGCCAGTGAGCCGTCCGCGGCCGTCCATCCCCACCCAGCTGAGGCAACACTTCTGTGAGCGAACCACACGACAAGCCGAGCGGGTCCGACCGGGCCGACCAGCTCAAGAAGGCTGACAACCCGGCCGGCGGCACCCCGCCGGCCCCGACCGGCGGACCCACCGCCACCGCGGTGGACGACGGCGAGCGCCCCGTCCCGCCCGGGGCCATCAGGGCCATCCCCGTGCGCCACTACGGCCGCTGGGCCGGCGCCGCCTGCGTGGTCGCGCTGCTGGCGCTGCTGGTGCTGGCCTTCGTCAACGGCCAGATCGACTGGGGCGTCGTCGGCGAGTACATGCTCGACGGCACGTTCTTCACCGGGGCTTTGAACACCCTGCTGATCACCGTGCTGTCGATGCTGCTCGGCGTCGTCCTCGGCTCGGTGCTGGCGGTGATGCGGCTGTCGAGGAACCCGGTGCTCTCCGGCGTCGCCTGGGGTTACATCTGGTTCTTCCGCGGCACCCCCGTCCTGGTGCAGCTCTTCTTGTGGTTCAACCTGGCGCTCGTCTTCGAGACGGTCGACCTGGGCCCGATCTACAAGAACGAGATGAACGACGTCATGACGCCGTTCCTCGCCGCGCTGCTGGCCCTCGGGCTCAACGAGGCCGCCTACATGGCCGAGATCACCCGGGCCGGCATCCAGTCGGTCGACCACGGCCAGACGGAGGCCGCGCAGGCGCTCGGCATGAACGGCACCAGGACGATGTGGCGCATCGTGATGCCGCAGGCCATGCGGGTGATCATCCCGCCGACCGGCAACGAGTTCATCAACATGCTCAAGACCTCGTCGCTGGCCTTCGCCATCAGCTTCCAGGAGCTGTTCCTGGCCAGCCGCAACATCGGTTCCCGGACGCTGGCGGTCATGGAGATGCTGATCGTCGTCTCCGTGTGGTACCTGGCGCTGACCACCGTCTTCAGCATCGGCCAGTACTACCTGGAGCGGCACTTCTCCAAGGGCGCCGACCGCCAGCTCCCGCCCACGCCGCTCCAGCGGATCAAGGCGCAGCTCACCTCCTTCCGCACCCCGAGCCAGGTGGGAGGCACCACCGTATGAGCAGCGAGAACGCCCAGCCGATGGTGAAGGCGGAGCAGGTCCACAAGTCATTCGGGCACGTGGAGGTGCTCAAGGGCATCGACCTGGAGGTGGCGCCGAAGGAGGTCTTCTGCCTCGTGGGGCCGTCCGGCTCGGGCAAGTCGACCTTCCTGCGGTGCATCAACCACCTGGAGAAGATCAACGCCGGCCGGCTGTACGTGGACGGGCAGCTCGTGGGCTACCGCCAGAAGGGCGACCTGCTCTACGAACTGCGCGAGCGGGAGGTCGCCGCCCAGCGCCGGGACATCGGCATGGTCTTCCAGCGGTTCAACCTCTTCCCGCACATGACGGCCGTGCAGAACGTCATGGAGGCGCCGGTCCAGGTCAAGGGCGAGCCGAAAGCCGTCGCCTACCAGCGGGCGGCCGCGCTCCTGGACCGCGTCGGGCTCGGCGACCGCATGGGGAACTACCCCGCGCAGCTCTCCGGCGGACAGCAGCAGCGCGTCGCCATCGCGCGGGCGCTGGCGATGGAGCCCAAGCTGATGCTGTTCGACGAACCCACCTCGGCGCTCGACCCGGAGCTGGTCGGCGAGGTGCTGGACGTCATGCGGGACCTGGCCGAGGACGGCATGACGATGATCGTCGTCACGCACGAGATGGGCTTCGCCCGCGAGGTGGGCGACTCGCTCGTCTTCATGGACGACGGCGTGGTCGTCGAGGCGGGCCACCCGCGCGACGTGCTGGGCAACCCGCAGCACGAGCGCACCAAGTCCTTCCTCTCCAAGGTGCTCTGAGGCACCCGGCCCACGGCGGCAGGCGGGGGCGGTACGGACGCCGGGCGTCCGTACCGCCCCCGCCCGTGTGCGCGGCGCGTGTCACAGCGGCGGGCGGTTCCGTGCGGAGGGGCGGCGGCGTAGCTTGAGGATCATGTTTGCTGCGTATGCCGCCCGTATGGACCGGGAACAGCCGCTCAACGGCCTGGAGCTGGGGGAACGCCCCGCCCCGGATGTGCCGCCCGGCTGGACGACCGTCGACGTCAAGGCCGCCTCGCTCAACCACCACGACCTGTGGACCCTGCGGGGCGTCGGGCTCGGCGAGGAGGCGCTGCCCATGATCCTGGGCTGCGACGCCGCCGGGACCGACGCCGACGGCAACGAGGTCGTCGTCTACCCGGTCATCGGGCTGACCGGGCACGGGGTGGGGCCGCGCGAGCCGCGCACCATCCTCACCGAGAAGTACCAGGGCACCTTCGCCGAGCAGGTCGCGGTGCCGCAGTGGAACGTGCTGCCCAAGCCCGAACAGCTCTCCTTCGAGGAGGCGGCCTGCCTCTCGACGGCCTGGCTGACGGCCTACCGCATGCTGTTCACGAAGGCGGCCGTGCGGCCGGGGGACAGCGTCCTCGTGCAGGGCGCGGGCGGCGGCGTGGCGACGGCGGCGATCGTCCTCGGCGCGGCGGCCGGACTGCGCGTCTTCGCCACCAGCCGGGACGAGGCCAAGCGGCGCCGGGCGGTGGAGCTGGGCGCCGAGGGCGCCTTCGAGCCCGGCGCACGTCTGCCGCACCGGGTGGACGCGGTGATCGAGACGGTCGGTGCCGCGACCTGGTCCCACTCGGTGAAGTCGCTCAAGTCCGGGGGCGCCCTGGTGATCTCCGGCACGACGAGCGGCACCAACCCGCCGTCCGCCGAGCTGAACCGCGTCTTCTTCCTGGAGCTGCGGGTGCTCGGCTCCACCATGGGCACCAAGGAGGAGCTGGCCGGGCTGCTGGACTTCTGCGCGGCCAAGGGGGTGCGGCCGGTCATCGACTCCACGCTGCCGCTGGACCGCGCCCGCGAGGGCTTCGAGAAGATGGCGTCGGGCGGCCTCTTCGGGAAGGTCGTGCTCACGGTGTGACCGGCGGCGTGCCCCGGACGGCGGCACCGGCGTACGCGGACCACGTCTGCGGGAAGGCGCCGGCCTGAGCGGCGCGGGTGGTGAGCCGCCCGCGCCCGCGCGTCAGGCCGGGGGGCGCAGGGTCGCGCCGATGTGGGCGGCGGCCGTCGACAGGTGGCGCCGCACCTCGCGCAACTGCTCGGAGCTGACCCCGTGGTCGCGGGCGGCGTCGCGGACGTCGTCCCGGAAGCGGTCCAGCAGGTGCCGCAGCGCCCGCGCGGGGTCCTCGTCGGCCCTCTCGTCCGGCTCCGCCGCCCAGTCCGGCACGCCGGGCTCCTCCCGGGCGCTGTCCCCGGCGTCCTGCGCCGCGGCCCCGGGGTCGCGGCCGGGGCCGGACGGGGACGGCCAGGGAGAGGTCCTGGCGGTCATGCGGCCGAGCGCGCCGAGTTCGCGGGACAGCTCCGAGACGCCCTCGCGGACCGCGCCCTGCCAGTCGCCGCTCTGGGCGCGCGCGGTGACCTGCTCCTGCACCTGGCGGGCGATCCTGCGGACCTCCTCCTGCGCGACGCGCTGCGCCTCCTGGCGGGCCCGGCGCGCCTCCTCCTGTGCGGCGCGGCTCTGCTGCCTGGCCCGGCGGGTCTCCGCCTTCGCCCGGCGGGCCTGCTCCTGCCACTGGCGTCCGGCCTCCCGCCAGGGGTCGTTCCCGCCGCCCGGCTCGCCCCCGGCGGTGCCGCGGGTGTGCTGCGCGGCCTCGCGCAGTTCGCGGCGCAGGTCGCTGGCGGAGCCCCGGACGTCGTCCCGGATCTCGGCGGCCAGCGCCGTGAGCGAGGCGTGGATCTCCTGCTCCAGTTCGGCGAGTTCCTCCGCGCGGTCGGCCAGTTCGGCCCGGCCGCGGCCGGTGATGGAGTACACCTTCCTGCCGCCCTCGGTGGTGTGGCTGACCAGCCCCTCGGCCTCCAGCTTGGCGAGCCTCGGGTACACCGTTCCGGCGGAGGGCGCGTACAGGCCCTCGAAGCGCTCCTCCAGCAGGCGGATCACCTCGTAGCCGTGGCGGGGGGCCTCGTCGAGGAGCTTGAGCAGGTACAGGCGCAGCCTGCCGTGGGCGAAGACGGGGGGCATGTCAGGCGTCCTTCACGAAGGTGGGGGCGTGCGCGGTGCCGGTGCGGGCCGGCGGGCGCCGCAGCAGCGCGATGCCGCCGGAGACGGTGGTGGCCTTCAGCCGCCCGTGTCCGGTACCGAGCGTTCCGGTGAGCCGGCGGGCGCCCCAGTGGCCGTCCGTCCGGAGGCCGTCGAAGGCGCTGGAGAGCGTGCCGGCGGTGGTGTGCGCCTCGACCTCGGCGTCCGGCTGCCCAGGGAGCCGGACGGCGATCTCGCCGGAGACGCTGGTCAGGCTCAGGTCGGTGGGGGTCGCGTCCCCGCCGCCGGGGCCGTCTCCGGCGAGGTCGAGGAGCAGGTCGCCGTTCACCGTGTCGGCCTTCACCGCGGCGGCGCCGTCGAGCACGGTGAGGTTCCCGGAGACGGAGTGGAAGGCCAGTTCGCCGCTCAGCCCCTGCGCCTCGACACCGCCGGAGACGGTGTGTGCGCGGACCCGGCCGCCGAGGCCGGTGAGCGTGGTCTCGCCGGTGATGCCGCGGATCTCCGTGCCGCCGGTGACGCCGGAGACGACGGTGCCCGCGCCGATCGCCCCGACCTTCACCACGGCCGTGGCCGGGACCGCGAGGGTGACGTCGGCGCTGCGCCGCCACCCGGTTCCGTCCAGCAGCTTGAGGAAGCCCTGCCAGGGGATGTCGTCGTAGGCGACGGTGAGCGTGCCGTCCTGGTGCACGACCCGCAGCGGCGGGCCCTCGATCGCCGACACCTCCAGACGGGCCCGCCCGTCCGCGGCCCGCGCGTCGGTGCCGACGACGTTGACCGCGCCGCCGACGACGCGGACCTCCAGGCGGGACACGGGCGCGTCGATGGTGAGCTGCTGCGGTGAGGTGATCCACCACTCCGACCGGCTGGACACCGTGGGCCTCCCGGGGCGATACGGCTGGACGTCACGAGACGACGCAACATATCGCGTCTCTGCTATTGACGATACATCGCGTTTGCCGGGGGTCAACCCGTCGCCCGGGCGTGAGCGGCCGCGTCAGCGCGGCCGGGCCGCCGCCGGCGGCGCGCCGCGCCGTGCGCCGGTGCGCGCGCGGCTCACTCGTCGTCCTCGTCGTCCAGCCGGGCGAGCCAGGTCGCCAGCCGCTCGACCGGCACCTCGAAGTCCGGGTTCAGATCCACGAACGTGCGCAACTGCTCGGCCAGCCACCCGAGGGTGACCTCCTCCTCGCCGCGCCGGTCCGCCAGCTCCTCGATGCCACGGTCGGTGAAGTACAACGTGCTCTCCGTCGGGGTGGGTCGTTTACCGGCAGCATAAGCCCGTGGCGGCGGGACCCCTCGCGCCCGCCGGGCGGCCCCGTTAGCCTGCTGCTCCACGATTCGGGGGGCTCGGGGGTGCACACGTGAGCGAGGGCATCACGCGGCTGCGCCTGGACGACGGGACCGTCGTCTGGGCCCGCGTCAGCGAACCGCAGGAGCTGCGCGCGGCGGGGGCGCCGCCGCCGGGCGGCGGCTACCAGGACTCCGCGCTCGGCGGCCGGACCGCCGCGCTGGCCTCCGGGCTCGCCGACACCGTGCGCGGCGTCGTGCAGTCCCTGCGGATGGGCATGACGGCCGCCGCGCCGGACGAGGTGACGGTCGAGTTCGGCCTCGAGATCGCCGCCCAGTCGGGACAGTTGGTCAGCCTCCTGGCGAACGCGCAGGGCAACGCGTCCATCAACGTGACGCTGACCTGGTCGGAACGCGGGGCCGCGGACGGCCCAGGCACCGGCGGGCCGCCGCCCCCGGGGCCGTCCGTCCCTCCCGCCCCCGCGGAGCCGCCCGCGCCCACCGGGCCACCGCAGCCGCCCGCGCCCCCGGCCCCCTCCGCTCCGTGAGCCCCCTGGACGCGCTCGTGCGCAGGGCCGTGGTACGCATCTCCGCGCCCGGTGGCGGGTATGAGGCGCCCAGCGACCGGTTCTGGGGCAGCGGCTTCTTCATCGCCCCCACCTGGGTTCTGACGTGTGCTCATGTCGTCGCGTGCGGAGGTGGCGGGGTGTGGTCCTCACCGGACGCCGTCGGCGTCTCCTGGCCCGGGGGGCGGGCCACCGGCACCGTCGAGCTGGCCCGGCCCGTGCCCGGTCCGCCCGGCGCGGGCCGCACCACCTGGCCCGCGCCCGACCTCGCCCTCGTGCACGTGCCGGAGGCCACCGACGTGGAGTGCGTGTGGCTCAGCGACCGCCCGGCCTTCGAGGGGGCCCGGGTCGTGCTGCACGGCTGGTCCCTGGAGACCGGCACCCGCGGCTACCGCCCGGCCGCCGGACAGGTCACCGGCCGGGACGGGCCGCTGCTCCTGCTGCGCGGCGAGCGGCCGGTGGCCGGCACCTCCGGCGGTCCGCTGGTGGACGCCGTGCGCGGTGAGGTCATCGGCGTGTGCAAGGCCCGCGACGCCTCGGACCCGACGGCCGGGATCGCCGTCCCCGTCACCGCGCTGCACGCCCTGCGCGACGTGGCGGGCGGCGCCTCGGTGACGGACACGGTGCTGGCCGCCCACGACCGGCACCACCTCGCGCGGCACCGGGCGCTCGGCCCGGACCCGTCGTGGACCGACGCGCAGGCCGAGCTGCGCCGCGAGCGCCCCGGCGGGCTGGAACCGGCCGCCCGCACGCACCTGCTGGGCCGCCTGGCCGCGCTCACCCCGCCGGCCACGCCGGGCGAGGTGGCCGCGCTGGTGGACGCCGCGCGGCGGCGCACCCTCCAGGGCCGCTACCGCGAGGGGCTGGAGGAGCCGGTGCCGCACACCTGGCGGGAGGGCGTCGGGCTGCTGTACGGGCGGGACGGGCCGCGCGAGCTGATGGGAGTCGTGCTGTACGCGGCCGAGGTCACCGCCCTCGTCCGGGCCCGGGGCCACGTCGCGGACACCGGGCCGCTGTGCGAACTCAGGGCCTGGATACGGCAGACGGCCGAGCCGCTGATCGACATACGCGAGGAGATACGCGACATCATCGACATCCGGCGGGAGGTCCGCGAGATCCTGGGCGGCCGGGAGCCGGCCGCCACCGGACCGGGTGCGCGGGCGCGCGCCGCCGTCCGGGTGCTCATCCGCCCGAGCGGTTACGGGGACCGCCACCCCTGGGAGATCAAGCTCGTCTTCGACGGCGACGGCCGCGGCGGGCACACCGGTGTCACCGCCTTCGACGGCGACGACACCGGCGTCCGCCGCGCCGGGCTGCGCGAGGCGCTGCACGGGCCGCTGGCCGCCGCGCTGAACCAGTGCGACGTGGGCGGGCAGCTCGCCGCCGTCGAGTTCGTCGTACCGCGCGACCTGTTCGACGAGCCCTTCGACACGTGGCAGCTCGCCCCGCGCGGCACCGCCGAGGGCGGCACCAACCCGCACGGGCTGCCGCTCGGCCAGCGCCGCGTCGTGGCCGTACGGGACCTGCTGCGCACGACCGTCGGCCCCACCCAGGAGTGGCGGCGGCGCTGGCGCGGGACGAGCAGCGGGCCCCTGGCGGCGATACCGCTGCGGGCGGGTCTCGCCGAGCACGGCCACGACGGGCCGCGCGGCGAGGGGTGGCCCGCCGCCTACGACCGGCTCTCCAACGCCGAGCCGCCGAGCGTGCCCGTCTTCTGCGGCCCGGCCGGCAGCGGGGACGGGGCCGCCGCCATGGACGCGGCCCTGGCCGCCGGGCACCCGGTGGTCATCTGGCGCAGCCGCGCCAGCGGGCACACGGACTGCGCCGAGTTCCACCGCCAGGCCGAGGAGTTCGTCGGCCAGGTGCGCACCGCCGAGCAACTGCACGGGCCCCTGCGCAGCCTGCGCATCCGCACCGGCGATCCGGAGCAGCCGGACCCGAAGGCGGCGTGGGGCCGGTCCGTCGCCCTGCTCTACGACCCGCCCGACCAGCCCGCCGAGGACACCGCCACCGTGCACGAGCCCTACCCCGCTCCCGGGACGACGTGGTGAGCGGGCGGGCCGAACTGCCCCCAGGAGGAGGAACCGTGTGCCGCGAAGGGTCACCAGGCGGGGCCGTGCGGAGTACCGTCGTCCATCCGAGGCCGTGAGGAGGCCGTCCGTGAGTGACTGGCGCATCTACCGGGGTGCGGGGCTGCCGCACGACGGCATCCGGCGGCTGCCCCCGCCGCCGCCCTGGCGCGACTTCGCCGCCGACGGCTCGGACCCGGCCACCGGGCCGGAACCGGGAGCCGGGCCGGAACCGGAGGCGGGACCCGGACCGGACACGCCCGGCGGGCCGGAGGCGGACCCGGAGGCCGGGGCGGAGGCGTCCGGCGGCGCGGCGCCCGGCGGGGCCGGGGGCACGGACCCGAGCGCGGCGCGCCGGCTCGGCGTGCGGCGCAGGCTGGTGGAGCACCACCACCCGCGCCCCGAGGAGGTCGAGGCCGTCAACGCCGCGCTCTACCTGCGCAGGCCGCTCCTGGTCACCGGCAACCCCGGCACCGGCAAGTCCACCCTGGCGCACGCCGTCGCCTACGAACTGGGCCTGGGCCGGGTGCTGCGCTGGCCCATCGTCAGCCGCACCACCCTGCTGGACGGCCTCTACCGCTACGACGCCATCGGCCGCCTCCAGGACGTCCAGCTCGACCGGGCCACCGGGGCGCCGCCGGAGGCGGCGGGCGAGGAGCCGCGCTCCATCGGCTCCTACGTCCGCCTCGGGCCGCTGGGCACCGCGCTGCTGCCCTCGGCCCGCCCCCGGGTGCTGCTCGTCGACGAGCTGGACAAGGGCGACCTGGACCTGCCCAACGACCTGCTCAACGCCCTGGAGGAGGGCGAGTTCACCATCCCCGAGCTGGAGCGCGTCGCCGACCGCGAACCGGTCGTGCGGGTGCTGACGGACGACGGCCGGCGCGCCGAGGTGGCCGGCGGCCGGGTGCGCTGCACCACGTTCCCGTTCATCGTGCTGACCTCGAACGGGGAACGGGACTTCCCGCCCGCGCTGCTGCGCCGCTGCATCCAGCTGGAGCTGGCTGCGCCGGGCGAGGAGCAGCTCGTCGCCATGGTCACCGCCCACCTCGGCGGTGAGGCGGCGCTGGCGGGGGAGGACCTGATCCAGCGCTTCCTCAGCCGCGACCCGGGCACCGTCATCGCCGCCGACCAGCTCCTGAACGCCCTCTACCTCACCCAGCACACCGCCCGCGCCGAACGCGTCACCCGGGACCGCCTCGCCGAGATCCTCATGCAACCGCTCGACCGGCCGAGGTGATCGGCCGTGTTCCCACCCCCGCACGACCGGCGGCTGCGGGAGCTGGTCGCCCGCATGCACGCCGCCGGGCTCGACCCCACCGCGGAGGAGGTCGCCGACGCGCTGTGGCTGGCCCGCTGGACGGCGCCCGCGAGGGACGGCGCGGGGGAGCCCCGGCCCGCCGGGCACGGGGACGCACCTGCGGCGGGGGAGGGCGGCGACGGCCCGCGGGGCTCCGGCGCTGCGGGAGCGGGGGGCGCGGGGCGCTCGTCCGCGCCGCCCGGGGACGGCCGGGCGGGGGACGCGGGCGACCGCCGTCCGGCTGAGGTCTCCCCGCCCGTCTCGCTCTACGCCCCCGGCGGCCCGGCGGGCGGGCAGCGGCCCCCCGCGGACGGCCCCGCGCCCGGGAGCGGGACGGGCGACGCCGGGCCCGGCGCCCGGACGCCCGGCGCCTTCCCCGTGCGGGCCCCGGCCGCCGCCGCCCTGCCCGGCCTGCTCGACCTGCAACGCGCCCTGCACCCGCTGCGCGGCTACCGGCCGCGCGCCGCGTCCGGCCGCCGCGGACTGGACGAGGACGCCACCGCCGACCTGAGCGCCCGCGCCGGGACGCTGCGCCCCGTCCTCCGCCCCGTCGAGCGCGGGGACATCGACATGCAGCTCCTCCTGGACGCCTCCCCCTCGATGGTCGTCTGGGAGCGCATGTTCGAGGAGCTGCGGCAGGTCTGCGAGCAGATCGGTGTCTTCCGCGACGTGCAGGCCCACTACCTGCACCGGGACGACGACGGCACCCCGCTCATCGGCACCGCCGCCCGCGGCGGTGCGCCGATGCGGCTGCGCGCCGCCGGGCAGTTCCGCGACCCGACGGGCCGCCGCCTCACCCTCGTCGTCAGCGACTGCGTCGGGCCGCTGTGGCGGGCGGGCACGGCGCAGCGGCTGCTGCACCGGTGGGCGGGGACCTCGCCCGTCGCCCTCGTCCAGCCGCTGCCGCCCCGGCTGTGGCACCGCACGGCCCTGCCCGCCGCCACCGGGGTGCTCACGCGCCGCCCCGCCGGGGGGCCGCTCGGCTTCCGGGCCGACGGTTACGGGCCGGGCGGGCGCCGCGGGCCGGGCGCGCGGCCCGTTCCGGTGCTGTCGCCCACGGCCCCGGCCCTCGGCACCTGGGCCCGGCTGCTGTCCGGTTCGGGTCCGGGCGCCGCGCGGGGCGCCGCCGTCTGGCTGAGCGCCGACCACCCGCCCGTCCCGGGGCCCGGCCCGCACCGCACGCCCCGCGACCCCGCGGAGCTGCTGCGGGCCTTCACCGCCGGGGCCTCGCCCGGCGCCCGGCGGCTGGCCGCGCACCTGGCCGCCGCCCCCACCGCGCTGCCGGTCATGCAGCTCGTCCAGCGCGCCCTGCTGCCCGACACCGGTCCGATGGAACTGGCCGAGGTGCTGCTCGGCGGCCTGCTGTGGCAAGTGCCGGGGCCCGCCGCGGCCGCCGCGCACGGACTCGGCGCGGGTCCGCACTACCGCTTCGCCGACGGCGTGCGGGAGATCCTGCTGGAGTCCCTGGGCCAGGACGCCGCCGCGATGGTGCTCGGCCACTGCTCGGACCTGGTCGCCCAGCACTTCGGCAAGGGCGCCCGCAACTTCCCCGCGCTGGCCGTCGCCCGGCTCACCGACGCCTCCGGCGGTCCGTCCCGCACCTGGCGGGGCGCGGGCGGGCGGGCGGTGGCGGACGTGGACGGTACGGAGACGGCGGAGGCCGCCGAGTCCCCCGAGTCGGCGCTGTTCGCCGAGGTCCCGGCCCGCGTCGTGCGCTGGTTCCAGCCCGCGCCGTCCGGCGACGACGCGTCCGGACCGGTCGGCAAGGCGGAGTCGCTGCTGCGGGAGTGGCACCAGCAGCGCGATCCGGCGCTGCTCACCGAGGCGGCCGCCTACGCCGAGGAGGCCGTCACCGAGGCGGCGGAGGCGGCCCGGGGCGCCGCCCTCGCGGCGGACCCGCACGACGGCGCCGCCGACGGGGCGCGCGCCCTCCTCGTCCTCGGCCGCGTCCTGCTCGCCCGCGCCGGTACGGCCGCCGTGCGGCGCGATCCCACCGCCCGCGCCGTGGCGCTGGACCGTGCCCTCGCCGTGCTCGCCGACGCCGCCGCGCGGGCCACCCCCGGCAGCCCGTGGCACGCCCGCGCCGCGCTGGAGCTGGCCGCCGCCCACTACGCGGACTGGCACGCCCGGGGCGGCACCCGCCGCCTCGACGCCGCCGAGGGCGTCCTGCGCGCCCTGGACCCCGGTGGCCTGGGCCCCGACGAGCGCCGCACCCGCCACCTGCGGCTGGGACGGGTGCTGCTGGCCCGCGCGTCGGCCGAAGCCGACATCCGGACGCGGTCGGGCGCCGCCGACGAGGCGGCCGACGAGCTGCGGGCCGCCTGCGAGCAGTCGGAGGCGGCCGAGGTGGCGGCGGAACTGCGGGCCGGCGCGTTGCTGGACCTCGCCGCCGCGCTGCGGCTGCGCGGCGGGCGTGCCGTGGAGGCGCTCGGGGTGCTGGACCGCGCCGACGCACTGGCCGGGGACGCCCCGGCGCTGCGCGAGCGGCTGCTGCTCACCCGGGCCCGGGTCCTGGCCGACGCGGGGCGCGCGCCGGAGACCGACGCCGCCTACGACCGCGTCGCGGACCTCGCGCCCCGCGACAGCCTCCGGCGCTGCGAGGTCCTCGCGGAGTGGGGCGCGCACCTGCTGGAGCGGGCCGGGAACCCCGCGGCGTCCCCGGAGACCGTCGGGCGTGCCGAGGGCGTGCTGCGCGAGGCGTTCGCCACCGTGCCGGGCCGCCACCCCCTCTTCGTCCGGCTGCAACTCCTGCTCGGCCGGGCCCTGCTGCTGCGGTACCGGCGCGAGGGCTTCCCGCCCGACCGCTACGAGGGCGTCCACCTGCTCGGCCAGGCCGCGCGCCGGGGGCCGGACGCGGAGCTGCGGGCGGCGGCCTGGCTGGAGCTGGGCGCGGCCCACCTGGGGGAGGGGGACGGCGGCGGACCGCAGGACGCGGCGGCCCGGGGCGCGCCGCTGGCCGAGGCGGCGTCCGCCTACCGGGCCGCGCTGGAGGAGGCCCGGCGGGCGGCCGGGGAGGGCGCCCCCTCGGTGGCGGCGGCCCGCGCGCTGCACGGCCGGGGCGCGGTGCTGGACGCGACGGGACGTTCCGCCGCCGCGCAGGACGCCTACCGGGCGGCGGCCGACGAGTGGCGCCGGCTGGTCGCCCACCTGGCCCCCGTGCCGTGGGACGAGGTCGAGGCGACCCGGCTGCGCGTCGCCGGGCAGCCGCCACAGCGGTGACGCCCCGGGCCGTCCGCCGGCGGCCGTCCGCGCACCCGTACCCGGAGCGGTCCCGGGCGCGCGGCCGGGTCCGTGCGCTCCCGGGCTGCTCCGGCCTGCCCCGGCACGCCCCGGCCGAAGCACTCCGCACGGGTTTCCCTCTGGTGCGGCACGGGAAGAACCGTGCAGCCGTTCGATCTGTCCCCGATGGGGGTGGCGGGGAGGAGAACCCAGGGTGGCCAAGGACCCGAAGGCGGTGTCGGCAGACGAAGCGGCGGGGGCCGGGCCGGTCCCGGACCTCAGCGGGATCGGGCTCTCCGCCCTGCGCGGACTGCGCGACGCCCGCCTCGCGGCGCAGGTCGACGCGGTGCTGGCCGGGCCGGACGCGCTCATCGAGACGTGGTTCACCGGCCCCGGCCCCGAGCCGCCCCCGCGGCGCCGCTGATGTCCGGCACGGATCCGGTGCCCCGGCGCCCTCGCGGCGGGGCGTGAGAGGAGGGCCGCCGTGGACACGTCCGCAGCCCGGGCCGCCACCCGCATCCCGGCGCCCGCACTGGCCCGGCTGGCGACCACCCGGCCCGTCCCGGCGGACCTCGCGCTGCTCCGGAGGGGCCTGGAGGACCGCAGGCTGGTCCTGCTGAAGGCCCTGCTCACCCGGGTCGAGCGGCGCCCCGGCGCCGTCCCCGGTACCGCCCGCCGCACCTTCGAGACCCACTGGGCGCTGCTGGCCCGCGCCGAACGGGACGACCCGCCGGCGGCCCGCGCCGCGCTGGCGTACCCGGTCGTGGGCGCCCGGCTCGCCGCCGCGCTCGGCGCCCCCGACGGGCCGCCGCTGGCCGAGGCGCTGGACGCCTTCGGCGCGGTGGCCGCCGCCGTGGCCCTGCGCACCGGCACCCGCTTCGAGGCCGGGCTGCCCGCGCCGGGCGGCGTGCTGCACCTGCCCGGCATCGGCGCGCTGGACACCGGCGCCGACCGGCTCCACCTCACCGCGGGCGCCCGGACGGCGCGGGCCGGGCCCAGCGCGCGGCGCACCCGCACCGTCCTGTGGCGCCTGCCCGAAGCGGCGCGGACGGGCGGCCCCCCGGGCGCCGGATGGGCCGGGACGGTCCCCGGCTGGCGGCCGCTGCGCCGGCTGCCGGGCACCGGAGCCCGGCTGGAGGACCTGGACCCCTACCGCGTGCCGCCCGGCGGGGTGGGCCGGGCCGCGGGCCCGCCCCGGGCGGCCGCCGGGCGCACCGGCGGCCCGCTGCGCCCGTGGGCGCCCCGCTGGCGGGCGGCGCTCGCGCTGCTGCGCGGCGCCGACCCGCGCCGGGCGGCCGAGGTCGCCGCGCTGCTCGGGGCCGTCGTCCCGCTCGACGGCGGCACCGGCCCGGCAGGGGACGCGCCGCAGGTCAGCGCCACGGTGCGGGCCGCGCCCTGCGCCGTGCTGACGACCTGGCCGCACTCGGCCGCCGACCTCGCGGCCGTCCTCGTCCACGAACTCCACCACACCAAGCTGGAGGTCGTGCACGACCTGGCCCCGCTGCACCGCGCGGCGACCGACGCCGTGCACACGGTGGCCTGGCGGGCCGACCCGCGCCCGCTGGGCGGCGTCCTCCAGGGCACCTACGCCCACCTGGCGCTCGTCGACCTGTGGCAGCGGCTCGCCCGGCGGCCGGGCGCCTCCGCCGGTTTCCGCGGGGCCGCCGGCGCCCGGCGGGACGCCTACTGGGAGCAGGTGGCCGCCGCGCTGCCGATTCTCCGCGACTGCGGGGAACTGACGGACGCCGGACGGCAGTTCACGATAGGCATGGAGGAGTACCACCGCAGACTGGGCAGGACGGCCCGTCCGGCCGGATGATCCGGCGGTGACGAAGACGTGACGTGCAGTAACATCCTTTCGCGTCACTCAGCGGGATGGCGCGGTCCGACGCAACGAGGGAGCGTGCGCATGGCCGCACAGCGGCAGGCCGCCGAGGGCGGCGCGGGAGAGCACCGCAGTGAGCACTTCGTCATCGTCTTCCCCGGCTACAACCGGCCCTGGGCGGCGTGGATCGCCCGGCGCCTGGAGGTCCGCGGGCACACCGTCACCCTGCACCGCTGGAACCCGCCGCGCGACGAACCGCTGGAGCACGCCTTCGAGGACCTCCTCCTGTCAGGCGGCCGGGTCGTGCTCGTCCTCAGCGACTGGTTCTTCCAGCTCGGGCCGCGCCGCGAGGGCGAGTGGAACGACGTGCTGCGCGGCTTCCTGCACCGCAACGCCAACCGGTTCGCCGCCGTCACCCTGACCAACCGCCCGCTGCCGCCCGCCACCGCCGCCCTCCAGCCGGTGGACCTGTGGGCCATCGGCGCGGAGGAGGCCGAGTGGCGGCTGCTGACCCGCCTCGGGCTCCCCCCGGACGGGCCGGTGCGCGAACGCGCCGGGAGCACGTCCCGCTACCCCAACGATCCGCCCGTCGTGTGGGGCGAGGTGCCGCTGCGCAACGCGCGGTTCACCGGGCGCGACGACCTGCTGCTCGACCTCCAGCAGCGGCTGGGCGACGCCCGGCCGGGCACCGCCGTGTGCGCCCTGGTCGGCATGTCCGGCATCGGCAAGACGCAGCTCGCCGCCGAGTACGCCCACCGCTTCGGCCCCGACTACGACGTGGTGTGGTGGGTGCCCGCCGACCTGCGCGGCACCCTGCGCGAACGGTACGGCGAACTCGCCCCCGAACTCGGCCTGGTCAGCGGCTCCGAACCGGGCGAGCGCATCCGCGTGCTGCGCGAGGCCCTGCGCCGCGGCGAACCGCACGGACGCTGGCTGCTCGTCTTCGACGGGTGGGACGAGCTGGAGGGCGCCGACGCGCTGCTGCCGCACGGCCCCGGCCACGTCCTGGTCACCTCCCGCAACCGCGACTGGGGCCGCACCACCGACGTCGTGGACGTCCCCGGATTCGCCCGGCACGAGTCCACCGCCTACCTGCTGCGCCGCGCCCCGCACGTCACGGCGGACGAGGCCGAGCAGGTCGCCGCCGAGTACCGGGACGTGCCGCTGTCCCTGGCGCAGGCGGCGGCCCTGCTGGGCGAGTCCCGCATGCCGGTGGCCGAGTACCTGCGCATGGTCCGCGACGGAACGGCCGGCCATCCCGGCCGCCCCGGGCTGGAGGGCTTCTCGGAGTCGTCCCTCACCTCGTGGGCCATCATGATCAACCGGCTGCGGGCCGCCCAGCCGCAGGCCGTCGAACTGCTCACCCTGGCCACCTGCTTCGCCCCGGGACGCATCCCCATCGGCCTCGTCCACGGCATCCCGCAGGCCGAACTCCCCGAGGGCCTGGCGTGGATCGCCACCGACCCGGCCGGGTGGACGCGGGCCGTGGACGCCCTGGTGACCTACTCCGTTCTCACCCGCGACTCCCGGGTCTCGGCCGCCGCGGCGGGCAAGGGCGATCCGGGCCCCGGCCACGAGACCATCCACATGCACCGGCTGGTGCACAGCATCCTCCTGCGGCTCACCGCGCCGGAGGAACGCGACTCCTACCGCCGCGTCGTGCGCCGGCTGCTCGCCGAGGCCGACCCGGGGCAGCCGCTGGAGGCCGCCCACTGGCCGCGCTACGCCGAACTGCTGCCGCACCTGGAGCCGTCGGGCGCCCTGACCAGCACCAACACGCGCGTGCAGAACACCGTGCTGAACTGCCTGCGCTACTGCCTGCGCGGCGGCGAGTTCGAACTCGGCGGCGAACTGGCCGAGCGGGTGCGCGAGCACTGGTCGGAGTTCCTCGCGCCGGACGCCAAACCCATGCTGGACCTCACCACCCAGCAGGGCAGCATCCTGCGCAGCAGCGGCCGGTTCCAGACCGCCCACGCCCTGGACCGCGCCCTGCTGGAACGGCTGCGCGAGGCCCAGCCGGGCGACGAGCACGCCCTGATGACGGCCAGCAACTGCCTCGCCCAGGACCTGCACTACCTCGGCCACTACGCCGAGGCCCACCAGATGCAGCGCGAGGTGCTGCGGAGCGCCATGCGGCTGCTGGGCCCCGACGACTACACCACCTTGTCCAACCGCCACAACGTCGCGCTCGCCCTGCGCCAGCTCGGCCGCTACGCCGACGCCTACGAGATGGACGTGGAGACGCTGCGCCGCCGCGAGGCGCTGCTGCGCGCCCGGCACGCCGCCACGCTGTTCTCCGGCACCGCGTGCGCCCGCGACCTGCGCCTCATGGGCCGCTACCGGGACGCGCTGGCCCGCCAGGAGCTGGGCATGCGGCTGCACGTGCAGGTGCTGGGCGCCCAGCACCCGCAGACGCTGGGGGCCCGCCACAACCTCGTCATGTGCGAGCGGCGCGCCGGCAGTCCCCACCAGGAGGTCGGCCGCGTCATGGCCAGCCTGCTGGAGCAGTTCCAGCAGGTCTACGGGCGCGGCCACTACCAGACGGCCGTCTTCCTCACCGACTACGGCAACTACCTGCGCGAGCACGGCGACCTCGGGCGGGCGCGCGCGCTGACCGAGGAGGCGGCGGCCGTGTTCACCACGGTGCTGGGCGCCGCCCACCCCATCACCACCGGCATGATGGCCAACACCGGGCTCGTCCTCCAGGCCGCGGGGGACCGCTCCGGCGCCATGGGACTGTTCGAGGCCGCCTACGCGGGCCTGTCCGCCACCCTCGGCCCCGACCACCCCTGGGCGCTCTGCTGCGCCCTCAACGCCGCCCGGGGCCGCTACTTCAACGACCGCTTCGAGGACGCGGCCGAGCTGAGCCGCGACACGCTGCGCCGCACCCGGCACGCCCTGGGCGAGGACCACCCGATGACGCTCACCGCCCAGACGGCGCTCGCCGCCGACCTGCGCTCCCTGCGCGAGCGGGCGGAGGCCGACAAGCAGGAGGAGGACGCGCTCCAGCGGCTCACCCGCACCCTGGGCGCCCAGCACCCGCACACCCTGTCCGCCCGCCAGCGGGTCCGTCCCTCCTGGGACTTCGAGGCCCACATGGGCTGAGGACGCCCCCGGGCACGGCCGAGGGCCGGCGCCTCCTTCGCGGGAGGCGCCGGCCCTCGGCCGTGTGCCGGAGGCGGCCGGACGCGTCACCGCGCCGGCCGCCGAGGGCTCAGAGGTCGAAGACCTCGTTGACCAGCTCCTGCTGCTCCTGCTGGTGCCGCTTGGGCGAGCCGACCGCCGGGGAGGACGACGACGGACGCGACACCCGGCGCAGCCGGTCCGCGTTCGGCACCGGCTCCGAACCGATGATCAGGTCCAGGTGGTCCACCAGGTTGAGCGCGATGAACGGCCACGCGCCCTGGTTGGCCGGCTCCTCCTGCGCCCACAGGAACTTCGCCGCGCCGCTGAACTTGGCCATCTGGTCCTGGATCTCCTTGCCGGGCAGCGGGTACAGCCGCTCCAGCCGGATGATCGCGGTGTCCTTCAGGCCGCGCTTGGCCCGCTCGGCCTCCAGGTCGTAGTACACCTTGCCGGAGCAGAAGACGACCTTGCGGACCTGCGCCGGGTCCATCTCGCCGGACTCCACCAGGGTGTCCCCGATGACGGGCCGGAAGCCACCGGTGGTGAACTCCTCCATCCTGGACGCCGCCGCCTTCAGCCGCAGCATCGACTTCGGGGTGAAGACGACCAGCGGCTTGTGGTGCGGGTTGTGCACCTGCCAGCGCAGCAGGTGGAAGTAGTTCGCGGGCGAGGTGGGCGCCGCCACCGTCATGCTGTTCTGCGCGCACAGCGCGAGGAACCGCTCGATGCGGGCCGAGGAGTGGTCGGGGCCCTGGCCCTCGTAGCCGTGCGGCAGGAGCAGGACGACGCCGGAGTTCTGGTTCCACTTCTGCTCGGCGGAGGTGATGAACTCGTCCACGATCGTCTGCGCGCCGTTGACGAAGTCGCCGAACTGGGCCTCCCACATCACCAGCGCCTCGGGGCGGGCGAGCGAGTAGCCGTACTCGAAGCCCATCGCCGCGAACTCGCTCAGCAGCGAGTCGTAGACGTTGTAGCGGGCCTGGTCGTCGCTCAGGTACAGCAGCGGCGTGAAGTCGTCGCCGGTGTTCTGGTCGATGAGCACGGCGTGCCGCTGGCCGAAGGTGCCGCGGCGGGAGTCCTGCCCGGCGAGCCGGACCGGGGTGCCCTCCATCAGCAGCGAGCCGATGGCGATCGTCTCGCCCATGCCCCAGTCGATCGTGCCGTCCTCGACCATCGCCGCGCGCCGCTGGAGCTGCGGCAGCAGCCGCGGGTGCACGGAGATGCGGTCGGGGACGTTGACCTGGGACTCGGCGATCCGCTTGACGACCTCCTGGCTGACGGCGGTGTCCAGCGCGACCGGGAACTCGGGCTTGGGCGCCGGCACCTCGGCCGGGCCCGGCGTCCCGCTGGCCTCGCGGACCTCGGTGAACACCTTCTCCAGCTGGCCCTGGAAGTCCTGGAGGGCCTGCTCGGCCTCCTCCATGGTGATGTCACCCCGGCCGATCAGCGACTCGGTGTAGAGCTTGCGCACCGAGCGCTTCTTGTCGATCAGGTTGTACATGCGCGGCTGCGTGAACGACGGGTTGTCGGTCTCGTTGTGGCCGCGGCGGCGGTAGCAGACGAGGTCGATGACGACGTCCTTGTTGAACGCCTGGCGGAACTCGAAGGCGAGCCGTCCGACGCGGACGACGGCCTCCGGGTCGTCGCCGTTCACGTGGAAGATCGGGGCCTCGATCATCCGCGCCACATCGGTGCAGTACATCGAGGAGCGGGCCGCCTCGGGCGCCGCGGTGAAACCGACCTGGTTGTTGATGACGATGTGCACGGTGCCGCCGGTGCGGTAACCGCGCAGCTGGGACATGTTGAGCGTCTCGGCCACGACGCCCTGCCCGGCGAAGGCCGCGTCACCGTGGAGCTGGACGGGCAGGACGGTGAAGTCCGTGCCGCCCTTGCCGATGATGTCCTGCTTGGCGCGGGCGACGCCCTCCACGACCGGGTCCACGGCCTCCAGGTGCGAGGGGTTGGCCGTCAGGGAGACCTTGATCTCCTCGCCGTCCAGGCCGGTGAAGATGCCCTCGGCGCCCAGGTGGTACTTCACGTCGCCGGAGCCGTGCATCGACTTCGGGTCGAGGTTGCCCTCGAACTCGCGGAAGATCTGCGCGTAGGACTTGCCGACGATGTTGGCCAGCACGTTGAGGCGGCCGCGGTGCGGCATGCCCATGACGACCTCGTCCAGGCGCGACTCGGCCGCCGAGTCGATCACCGCGTCGAGCAGCGGGATGACGGACTCGCCGCCCTCCAGCGAGAACCGCTTCTGGCCGACGTACTTGGTCTGGAGGAACGTCTCGAACGCCTCGGCCGCGTTGAGCCGCCGCAGGATGCGCAGCTGCTCCTCGCGCTCGGGCGAGGTGTGCGGGCGCTCGACGCGGTCCTGGATCCAGCGGCGCTGCTTGGGGTCCTGGATGTGCATGTACTCGATGCCGGTGGTGCGGCAGTACGAGTCGCGCAGGACGCCCAGGATCTCCCGCAGCTTGAGCATGGACTTGCCCGCGAAGCCGCCGACGGCGAACTCGCGCTCCAGGTCCCACAGGGTCAGCCCGTGCGAGGCGATGTCCAGGTCGGGGTGCTTGCGCTGCTTGTACTCCAGCGGGTCGGTGTCGGCCATGACGTGGCCGCGCACCCGGTAGGAGTGGATCAGGTCGAAGACGCGCGCGGCCTTGGTGACCTCGTCGTCGTGGGAGACGTCGATGTCCTGGTTCCAGCGCACCGGCTCGTAGGGGATGCGCAGCGCCTCGAAGACCTCGTCGTAGAAGCCGTTCTCGCCCAGCAGGAGCTGGTGCATCTGGCGCAGGAACTCGCCGGAGGCGGCACCCTGGATGACGCGGTGGTCGTAGGTGGAGGTCAGCGTCATCACCTTGGAGACGCCGAGGCGGTTCAGGGTGTCCTGGGAGGCCCCCTGGAACTCCGCCGGGTACTCCATCGCGCCGACGCCCACGATCAGGCCCTGGCCCGGCATGAGGCGGGGCACCGAGTGGACGGTGCCGATGCCGCCGGGGTTGGTCAGGGAGGCGGTGACGCCGGAGAAGTCGTCCATCGTCAGCTTGCCGTTGCGGGCGCGGCGCACGATGTCCTCGTACGCCTGCCAGAACTCGAAGAAGCTGAGCGTCTCGGCCTTCTTGATGGCGGCGACGACGAGCTGGCGGTCCCCGTTGGGCTTCACCAGGTCGATGGCCAGGCCCAGGTTGACGTGGTCGGGCTTGACCAGGGTCGGCTTGCCGTCCTTCTCGGTGAACGAGTGGTTCATCGAGGGCATCGCCTTCAGCGCCTGCACCATGGCGTAGCCGATGAGGTGCGTGAAGGACACCTTGCCGCCGCGGGCGCGCTTGAGGTGGTTGTTGATGACGATGCGGTTGTCGAACAGCAGCTTCACCGGGACGGCGCGGACGGACGTGGCCGTCGGCAGCTCCAGCGAGGCGTTCATGTTCCTGGCCACGGCGGCGCCCGGACCGCGCAGGGGCACGTACTCGGGGCCGGTCTCCTGCTCGTCGGCGGCCGGCTCGCTGGGGGGCTGCTCCTTGGGCGTGGCCTGCGTCGCGGGCCTGGCCTGCGGCTTGGGCGCGGCCTGCTGAGCGGGCTTGTCCTGCTCGGCGGGCCTGGCCTGCCCGGCCCGGGGCTCCGGGGCCGGCTGGGGCGCGGCCTGCTGCGGCTTCGCCCGGGCGGGCTCGGGGCGCGGCGCCGCGGCGGCCCGGGGCTGCTGCGGGGCGTCGGGCTGCCCGGAGGCGGCGGGCGCGGCCTTCGCCGGCGCGGGCGCCGGTGCGCCCTCGGGCGCCTGGGAGCCCTCGTCCGTCGTCTTGCCCGGCTTGTAGTCGGCGAAGAAATCCCACCAGGCCCGGTCGACCGATTCGGGGTCCTGGAGGTACTGCTGGTAGATCTCGTCGACGAGCCACTCGTTGGCGCCAAAACCGGCGACGGGACTCTTCCCTTGCCCGTCCTGGTCGGTCGAGATGCTCGAGGTCTTCGGGGACTGTGACGACACGGCGGCAACCGCCCTCTTCCGCTTCACATGGTGGTGGACAGCGGAAATAAAGGCTACGCCTCCGACGCGCTCCGGTGCAGTCCGGACCGGCCGCACGTCGCGCACGTCACATCCGGGCCTGTGTTTCGGCACTCAGTTTGGCGGGAAACACCCATGGTTCCGCTTGGTTCGGGTAGGCGTCAGCGGGGCTGTGGCGCCCGGTTGCCACAGCCTTTCGAGGGCTTCACCGCAAGGCACGGCCTTCACGCCGGTGACGGCGGGGCCGCCACGGTTCCCCTGCTGTCGACCCTACGTCAATCCGGTAGTCGCCCGAGGCCCGGAAGGGTGACGACCATCCGGCACCCGCGGGTGGATTCGGCGACCCTGATCCGCCCGCCGTGCAGGTCCACCGCCCAGCGCGCGATGGCCAGCCCCAGCCCGGTGCCGCCGTCCTGCCCCGCGTCCGCGGCCGCCGCCCGTCCGAAGCGCTCGAAGACGCGGTCGCGGTCCGGCTCCGGGATGCCGGGCCCCTCGTCCTGCACCTCCAGCTCCAGCCCGTCGGGCTGGGCGCCCGGCCGCGCCGAGACGGTGACCCGGCCGTGCGGCGGGCTGTGCTTGACGGCGTTGTCGATGAGGTTCGCCACCACCTGGTGCAGCCGCTCGGCGTCCGCGTGGGCCGTCAGCTCCGGCGGCGAGACGTCAAGGGCCAGGTGCACGTCCGTGCGGGAGTGCCCCTGGCCCTTGCTCATGTTGGCCTCCTTGAGCACGTTCGCCAGGTACGGCCACACCTCGAACCGCCTGGTGTGCAGCGGCACCACGCCGTGGTCGAGCCGGGAGAGGTCCAGGAGGTGCTCCACCAGGCCGCCGAGCCGCTCCGTCTGCCGCAGCGCGGTGCGCATCGTCTCCGGGTCGGCCCGCGAGACGCCGTCCACCACGTTCTCCAGCACCGCGCGCAGCGCCGCGATGGGGGTGCGCAGCTCGTGCGAGACGTTGGCCACCAGCTCCTTGCGGTGCCGGTCGGCGGCCTCCAGGTCGGCCGCCATGCGGTTGAACGTCGCCCCCAGCTCGCCCAGCTCGTCGCGCCGGTCGAACAGCACCCGGCGCCCGTAGTCGCCGCGCGCCATCGCCCGCGCCGCCTGGGTCATCTCGTCCAGCGGCGCCACCAGCCCGTGCGCGACGAACTGCGTGATGAGGAGCGAGGCGATCACCGCGAAGACGGCGATCACCCGCAGCTCGATCGCGGCGTTCACGGCGACGATGATCAGGAACGTGGTGATCGCCACCGAGACGATCACCAGCGCGCCCAGCGCCGCCTTGACCGACCGGTAGGGGTCCACGGGGCGCAGGGAGGCCCAGATCCGCCCCCGCAGTGAGGTCCGCTCCTTGGCCACGGCCGCGCCTCAGGCGCTGTCGGCGGCCGGAGCCGGGGACTCCAGCGCGTAGCCGACCCCGTGCACGGTGCGGATGCGCTCGGCGCCGATCTTGCGGCGCAGCGCCTTGATGTGGCTGTCGACTGTGCGGGTGCCGGAGGCGTCCGTCCAGTCCCACACCTCCGCGAGGAGCTGTTCGCGCGACAGGACGGCCCGGGGCGAGCCCGCCAGGCACACCAGGAGGTCGAACTCGGTCGGCGTCAGGTGGACGTCGCGGCCGGTGACGCGGACCCGGCGCTGCGCGTGGTCGATTTCCAGTTCGCCCAGGCGCAGCGAGCCGGACGGCGGCGCGGAGGCCGCCTGGGCGGCCCGCTCCACGCGGCGCAGCAGGACGTGCACGCGCGCGGCCAGCTCCCGCATGGAGAACGGCTTGGTCATGTAGTCGTCCGCGCCCACGCCGAGACCGACGAGCATGTCCGTCTCGTCGTCCCTGGCGGTCAGCATCAGGACCGGCACGGGACGCCTGGCCTGCACCCTGCGGCACACCTCCAGGCCGTCGTACCCGGGCAGCATCACGTCCAGGACGAGCAGCTCGGGGTGCCAGCTCTCGGCGGCGGCCACCGCTGCGGGGCCGTCGGCGGCGGTCTGCACGGCGAACCCCTCGGCGCGCAGCCGGGCGGCGATCGCCTCCACGATCGTGGGGTCGTCCTCGACGACGAGAATCCGGCGCTGCGCGCCGGGGGTGGCCGCCGCCGCGCCCGTGCCGCCCTGGTCCCGGACCGTGTTCCTGTACTCCATACGCCCGCCCTGCCCCTGTGCCCGGCCACTGCCTGTGTGGCAGCAGCGTAAGGGGAGGGCGCGGGCCCGGCCATGGCCGGGCCCGGACCGGGCGCCGGGGGCTGAACGACGCGTTCCGCGGCGGGCGCGGGACGGCGCGCACGGGCCCGGCGGCCCGCTTCCCGGGCGCGTCACCGCGCCCGCGCGCCGGCGGGCGCGGTGACGTACGCTGGCATGCTCTCCGGCTGGTTGACAGGGGTGGCCCCGACCACTGACATTGACGGTGCCCAGGGCGTGTGCCGGACGTCTGTGCGGGCACGATCCCCAGTCGGCCCGCGCGCGGCGCGGGACCCGGTGCGCCGGGTGAGGAACGCGGGCGTGGCCGAGCGGAGCGGGGTGAGGCCACCCGTACACGGAAGGAGCCGGGCCATGCGGACGACAGCACGTGCGGCGGCGCGCGTCCAGCGCGCGGCGGGTCCGGGCCGGGCCGTGCCGCACGGAGCCGGCGGGGCGGGCCCGGCGGGGCCCGGCGAGCCTCCGCACCTGCCTCCGCACGTCCACCTGCTGCGGCTGCTTCCGACGCCCAAGGGCACCCCCTTCACGTTCTGCTACCTGCTGCTCCTGGCCGTCACCACCGTGCTCACCGAGATCGGCGACCCGGCCGCGGTGAGCCGCTGGCTCGCCGGGTCGAGCACGGATGTGCAGAACCTGGCCAAGGAGCCGCTGTTCGTCCTCGTGGCGAGCGCGCTGATCTACCAGGGCGCGCTGCTGTCGCCCTACGTCCTCGGCTTCGTGCTCGCGCTGACGGGTCTCGAACGCCGCGTCGGCGGCTGGCGCACGGCGGTCGTCTTCGTCGCCGGGCACGTGCTGGCCACGCTCGCCACCCAGCTCACGGTGGCGGCGGCCGTGGCCCTGGAACACCTGCCGGAGTCCTCGCTGACGCGGTTGCAGTACGGCATCACCTGCGGCGTGCTGGCGTGCGCCGGAGCGCTGGCCGGGGTGCTGCGGGTGGTGTGGGCGCGCTGGCTGCTGCTCGCCGCCGTGACCACGGTGGTCGTCGCGGAGCTCGTCTCGCTCACCGACCCGGTGACCGACTGGAGCCACCTGCTGGCCCTCCTCACCGGTATCGCGCTGTGGCCGCCGCTGCGCCGCTACCAGCGCACCGGCTCGGCCGCGCATCCGCGCCCCGCCGTTCCCTGACGCACGCCGCACGACGTCCCCCGCCTCCGCGGGCCGCGCCCGCCTCCCCAGGCCGCGCCCGCCTCCGCACTGGCGGGTGCGCACGGGTGCACAGCTTCGGCAACTGATCGCTCTCAGCGAACGGCGCGGAGCCCCGGGAACAACTCCCCGCGCCCCGGCATTGAACCCGGCACGTAGTTGAGTCCAACTAACTCAAGTTGCTTGTCGAGGGAGATGTCATGGCTTTGTCGCAGGACACGCTCACGCTGCCCGTGGTGCCGCTCGACGACGAAGTGGTGCTCCCCGGCATGGTCGTCCCGCTGGACCTGACGGAGTCCGAGGTGCGCGCCGCCGTCGAGGCCGCGCAGTCCGCGGTGGCTCCCGGGGGCGGCAAGCCGCGGGTGCTGCTCGTGCCACGGGTGGACGGCCGGTACGCGTCGGTCGGCGTGCTGGGCCGGGTGGAACAGGTCGGCCGGCTCGCCGACGGCGATCCGGGCGCCCTCATCCGGGGGCTGGGCCGCGTCCGCATCGGGGCGGGCACCTCCGGGCCCGGCGCCGCCCTGTGGGTGGCCGGCACCGAGATCGCCGAGGAGGTCCCCGAGCCGCTGCCCGGCGCGGTCGCCGAACTGGCCGAGAAGTACAAGGCGCTCACCACGAGCTGGCTGCGCAAGCGCGGCGCCTGGCAGGTGGTGGACCGGGTGCAGCAGATCGACGGCGTCGCGGCGCTGGCGGACAACGCCGGGTACTCGCCGTTCCTCACCGTCGACCAGCGCGTGCGGCTGCTGGAGACCACCGACCCGGTCGAGCGGCTGAGGCTCGCCGTCTCCTGGCTGAGCGACCACCTCGCGGAGGAGGAGGTCGCGGAGTCCATCGCCAAGGACGTCCAGGACGGCGTGGACCGGCAGCAGCGGGAGTTCCTGCTGCGCCGCCAGCTCGACGCCGTCCGCAAGGAGCTGTCCGAGCTGACCGGCGACGGCGAGGAGGGCGGCGAGGACTACCGTGCCCGCATCGCGGCCGCCCGCCTCCCCGAGGACGTGCGCAAGGCCGCGGAGAAGGAGGCCGACAAGCTGGAACGCGCCTCCGACCAGAGCCCCGAGAGCGGCTGGCTGCGCACCTGGCTGGACACCGTGCTCGAACTGCCGTGGAACGAGCGCACCGAGGACTCCTACGACATCCCGGCCGCCCGTGCCGTGCTGGACGCCGACCACGCGGGCCTGGACGACGTCAAGGACCGCATCACCGAGTACCTGGCCGTCCGCAGCCGCCGCGCCGCCCGCGGCGCCGCCGGTGGCCCGGCCGGTGGGCCCGCCGGTGCCGGCGCCGGTGAGGCCGGGGACGGGACCGGGGACGGGCGCAGGCAGGCGGGCGGGGCCGTGCTGGCCCTCGTCGGTCCGCCCGGCGTCGGCAAGACGTCCCTGGGCGAGAGCGTCGCCCGCGCGATGGGCCGGAAGTTCGTCCGCGTCGCGCTCGGCGGCGTCCGGGACGAGGCGGAGATCCGCGGCCACCGGCGCACCTACGTCGGCGCGCTGCCCGGCCGGATCGTCCGGGCGGTCAAGGAGGCCGGGTCGATGAACCCGGTCGTGCTGCTGGACGAGATCGACAAGGTCGGCTCCGACTTCCGGGGCGACCCCTCGGCGGCGCTCCTCGAAGTGCTGGACCCGGCGCAGAACCACACCTTCCGCGACCACTACCTCGAAGTCGAACTCGACCTGTCCGACGTCGTCTTCCTGGCCACCGCGAACGTGCTGGAGGCCATCCCGCAGCCGCTGCTCGACCGCATGGACCTGGTGCGCCTGGACGGCTACACCGAGGACGAGAAGGTCACCATCGCCCGCGACCACCTGCTGCCCCGGCAGCGGGAGCTGGCCGGACTCGACGCGCGGGAGGTCACCGTCACCGAGGACGCCCTGCGCAAGCTGGCGGGCGAGTACACCCGCGAGGCCGGGGTGCGGTCCCTGGAGCGGCACCTGGCACGGCTGCTGCGCAAGGTCGTCGCCCGCGCCGAACTGGGCGAGGAGCGGCTGCCGGTCACCGTGTCCGCCGACGGGCTGCGGTCCCTGCTCGGACGTCCGCACCACACGCCCGAGGCCGCACAGGACCCGTCCGGGCGCCGCACGGCGGTGCCCGGCGTGGCGACCGGACTCGCGGTCACCGGCGCCGGCGGCGACGTCCTCTACGTCGAGGCGTCGCTGGCGGACCCGGAGACCGGCGGCGCGGGCCTCACGCTCACCGGCCAGCTCGGCGACGTCATGAAGGAGTCCGGCCAGATCGCGCTGTCCTACCTGCGCTCGCGGGGCGCGGAGCTGGAGCTGCCGGTCGGCGACCTCAAGGAGCGGGGCGTCCACCTGCACGTCCCGGCGGGCGCCGTGCCCAAGGACGGGCCCAGCGCGGGCGTCACCATGATCACCGCGCTCGCCTCGCTGCTCGGCGGGCGCCAGGTGCGGCCCGACGTGGCGATGACCGGCGAGGTATCGCTGACCGGCCGGGTGCTCCCCATCGGCGGCGTCAAGCAGAAGCTGCTGGCCGCACACCGCGCGGGGATCACCACCGTGATCATCCCCGGGCGCAACGAACCGGACCTGGACGACGTGCCCGAGGAGGTGCTGGCGGACCTGAGCGTGCACCCGGTCTCGGACGTCCGCGCGGTGCTGGACCTCGCCCTGGCCCCCGCGACCGCGGACACCCGCACGCTGCCGCTGGCCGCCTGAGCCGCGCGGTCCCGCCCGCCCCCGCCGTCGGGGCCGCGCACCCGCCGCCCCGTTCCCCGGCCCTCCCGCCGGGGGGCGGGGCGGCCCCCTGCCCGCTGCGCGATACTGGTCGGCACCGGTCCGGGCCGCGGACCGGGGGACCGACCGCCGAAGGAGTGCTGACGTGCACGACGACGGGCCCGCCCCCGAGATGCTGGACCTCGAACGCGAGCTGTCCGTCTTCCTGCGCCGGGCCCGGGCGTCCTCCGGTGAGATCGCCCGCGCGGTCCACCCCGACCTGGAGCCCGCCGCGTACGGGCTCATGCTGCGCCTGGAGGACACCGGTCCGCAGCGCGCCACCGACCTCGCCGCCTACTTCGGTGTCGGGAAGGCCACCATGAGCCGCCAGCTCCGCGCCCTGGAGACGCTCGGCCTGCTCACCCGCGCCCCCGATCCGGCCGACGGCCGGGCCTGGCTGGTGCGGCTCACCGACGAGGGCCGCCGGCGGTTCGCCCGGGTGCGCGGCGCCCGGCGCGAGCGGTACGTGGCCCAGCTCGCCGCCTGGGACCGCGCGGAGATCGCGGAACTGGCCCGCCTGCTGCACCGACTCAACGCGCCGGACCTCCCCGAGCACTGACGCGGCGTCGGCGGGCGGCCCGGTGCGGGCGGGCCCCCGGGTGCGGGCGGGCCCCTGTACGGGCGGCCCGGTGCGGGCGGGCCGTCAGAACTCCACGAGGGCCGCCGTCGCGTCGTCGCTCGTCTTGCCCCGCGGGTACGCCGTGCCGGACGGGTCGGCGGCCTCCGCGTCCCGCACCCGGCCGATGAGCGCCTCGGGGCCCTCCGCGCGCAGCACCGCGTACAGCCCGGCCCAGTCGCCCAGCCCGAAGACCTCGGTCCAGCGGGACGCCCCGTCCGTCAGCGCGGCCAGCGACCGCACCGCGGCCCGCGGCGTCGTGCCGGTGACGGCCAGTTCCGCGACGGCCGGATCGGCGGCGGCGGTGTGGAACCCGCCCTCGGCGTTGCGCAGCGCCTCGATCCGCGCGACCCGCTCGGCGCGCGGCAGTTCCCGCACGGCCGGCCGCAGCGCGTCCAGCCGGTCGTCCAGCACCGGCGTGACCGCGCCGGACGGCGAGACCAGCAGCAGGACCGAGTCCGACAGCACCAGGTGCTCCACCGCCTCCTCGTCCCACCGCGCCGCGACGACGGTTGCCTGGGGCGTCCGGACGTGAGAAAGGTCACAGGTCGACCGGTGTGCCGCGGCGGTACGGGCCACCGCCTCCGCCAGGCACTGTGTCAGCGTCATATCCCGCCGCGAAGCGGACAGTTCGAGCAGCGCGGCACCCAGCCGGGCGGTGTACCAGGGCACGCCGTGCACACACCCGTCGTCACCGGGCGGCGGCGTGACACCGTCCAGGACGACCAGCGCACCGCCCGTCCCGGAACGGTGTGAGGTCGTCGAAACCCAGTCCTCGTTGGGGACGCCGGGGGTACCCGGACGGGTGGCCGTCTGTACGCGCATGGGGTCAGTCTGCCGGGGAGGCGTCCGGACGGCCGCACCCGCCCCGGCCACCGGTGCGGCGGGCCGTTTCACCCGGAATCACCCCCTCCGCGAAGCTGCGGGCGCGCATCCTGCCACGGCCCGGCGGACCTTTCCAACCCCCGGGCTCCCGCGAGGTACGGCCCGCGTGCGCACCGGAGTTGTTCCGCCACTCCTGAGTGATGTTCACTCCTTCGAGTGGTGCGGCAGAGGAAGACCGACCGCCCCGAACCGGCACTGGAACAGTCGGGTGCCGTCACGGTGGCGCGGCCGGTCCTTGCCGCACCGTAGGAGTCGCCGACCGGGCAGCCCCCGGAAGGTGGTAAGGAGAATGCGAGCGCGGGTGGGCGAGAAGCGACTTCGAGGCAGCCGTCACAGCGGGCAGGACACCGCGACCGCCGCCTCCCCCGCGGGTTCCCCGCGCCGCCGGGCCAAGGTACGCAACCGGCTGCTGGCCTCGGTCGCCCTGTGCACCGTCGCCGTCCTGGGAGCCGGAGCGCCCAGCGTCGTCACGGGCACCGCCGACGTGGCCGAGTCCCAGGACCTGGTGGAGCGGGCCGACACCGCGCGGCGCGCCGTCTCCCTGGCCCACGCCCTCGCCGACGAGCGGGACGACACCGTCCGCACCCTCGCCGCCCCCGGCGCGACGCCCGCCCCGGACGCCGCCCAGCGCACCCGCGTCGACCGCAAGGCCGCCGAGCTGCGCCCCGTCCTGCCCGCGCCGGTGCGCCTGCTCCTCGACCGCCTGCCCCGGCTGCGCCAGCAGGCGGACGCGGCCGGCGGCGGCACCGAGGACGCGCACGCCGCGTACTCCGGCTACACCGGCCTCGTCCAGGCGCTCGGCTCCCTCGCCGAGGACACCGCCCGCGCCCTGCCCGCCCGCGCCGCCGGGACGCCCGCCCCCGGCGAGAACGGGCCGGGCACGGGCGGGACCGCCCACGCCCTGCCCTACCTCGGCCGCGCCGTGGAGCACGCCTCCGCCACCCGGGGCCTCCTGCTCGGGGTGCTGGCCTCCGGGAACGGCGACACCCGGCTGGCGCAGGCCGCCCAGCTCGCCCGCACCCGCGAGGAGGCGGCGCTCGCCGACTTCGAGCGGCTCGCCCCCGAGCGCACCCGCGAGTCCTACGGCAGCACCGTCAACGGGACCGACGTCACCGCCGCCGAACGCCACCTCGACGCACTCGCCGACGCGCCCCGGCTGGACGCCGGGGAACTCGCCACCGCCGCGGACGACGTCGCCGCCACCCTCACCGCCCGCATCGACCGCATGCGCGGTGTGCAGTCCGCACTGGCCGGGGCGGAACTCGCCCGGCTCGAACAGCTGCGCGACGACGACGTCACCGCGCTCCAGCTCCGCATCGCCCTCCTCGGCGCTGCGCTGCTCCTGGTGGTGGGCGCCAGCGTGCACGCCGCCCGCTCGATGGCCCGTCCGCTGGCCGCCGTGCGGCGCGGCGCGCGGCGCGTGGCCGCGGACCCGCTCGTCGAGCAGCCGGTCGCCTGGAACGGCCGCGACGACGAGTTCGCCGACGTCGTGCGGGCCGTCAACGCCCTGCGCGAGGCCGCCGCGGCGGCGGGGGAGCGGGCCGGACGGGCCGAGGCCGACGCCACCGAGCGCGCCGCGGCCCGGGACCGGCTGGCCGCCGAGTGCGAACGCCTCCGCGCCGAGCAGACCGCGCTGGGCCGGGAGATCGAGGGCGTCAACGACGCCGTGCACGGCACCTTCGTCCAGCTCGCGCGGCGCAGCCTCGGCCTGATCGAGCGGCAGCTCGCGCTCATCGAGTCGATGGAGGAGAAGGAGGCCGAGCCGGAGCGGCTCGCCACCCTCTTCAAGCTCGACCACATGGCCACCCGCATGCGCCGCCACGGCGAGAACCTGCTGCTGCTCACGGGGGCCGAGCACGCCACCGGCCACCACCCGCAGCCGGTGCCGCTGCTGGACGTGCTGCGCGCGGCGGTCAGCGAGATCGAGCGCTACGAGCGGGTGGACCTGACGTCGCTGCCGCCGCACGCCCAGGTCGCCGGTTTCGCGGCGGACGACGTGAGCCACCTCGTCGCCGAACTCCTCGACAACGCCACCGCGTTCTCCCCGCCCAACGCCGAGGTCCAGCTCTCGGGCTGGATGCTGGAGAACGGCGAGGTCATGCTCTCCGTCCAGGACGAGGGCATCGGCGTGACCGCCGACCGGCTGGCCGAGCTGAACGAACGCCTCGGTGAGCCCGGTGCGCAGACACCGCCCTCGCCGGAGCGGCCGGACGCGCTCGGGCTCGGACTGTACGTCGTCGCGCGGCTCGCCGCCCGGCACGGCATCCGCGTCCAGCTGCGCCCGCAGCGGCAGGGCGGCGTGGCGGCCGTCGCGGTCCTGCCGCGCGCGCTGCTGCCCGACCGCCCGGCGCCGGGCGCGGGCGCGGGCGGCGACGTGGCAGCCGGGTCCGCACCCGGACTGCCCGGGTCGGTGGCCGAGGCCAACTCCAACGTGCTCCCGACGCGAGGGGGCCGCCACGCCGCCCCCCGTCCCGCTCCGGCCGCGGCCCCGGAACCCGCGGTGGCCCCGGAACCCGCGCTGGCTGGGGAGCCGGTGCCCCCGGCCGCCCCGTCCGCCGCCGGGGCCCCGACCGGACCGGCCCCGACCGGACCGGCCCCGACCGGACCGGCCCTGCCCGGCCCCGTGCGGCCGTCGGGGCCGGACGAGCACGGCCGGACGCCCGACGCCGTCCCGGCACCGCGTGCCGCACCGGCCCCCGCTCCGGCGTCCGGCCAGGGCGACGCGGCCGGTGCCGCGCCGCGGCGGCTGACCGACAAGGGGCTGCCCAAGCGCACCCCGCACATCACCGCCCCCACGGCCGGGGACGACGAGCGGCGCCCGGCGCGTGACCGGGTCTCGCACGCCGACGAACTGCGCAAACGGCTCGGCGGGTTCCAGCGCGGTGCCCGCGAGGGGCTGCGCGAGGCGGCGGCCCGGATCGCCGCCGACGTCCCGCCCGGCACCGAGGCGGGCACCGACGCCAACGCCGGCGCCGATCCCGGCGCCGGCCAGGACGAGCACGGACACCGGACGGGGGCGGACGACATGGGTGGCACCGAGGAGGCACGTCAGTGAACGCGTCCACCACCACGCACGCGTCGAGCAGCGAGGCCGACAACCTGCGCTGGCTGCTCGCCAACCTGGTCGAGGAGGTGCCCGGCATCCGCTCGGTCGCCGTCGTCTCCTCCGACGGCCTGCTGCTGCTGTCCTCCGACCCGGCGCAGACCGCCGGCCCGGAGGACACCGGCCAGGGACCGAGAGGATCGAGCGCCGACCTCGCCACGATCGTCTCCGGCCTCGGCTCGCTGACCACGGGCGCGGCCAAGCTCATGGAGGGCGGCCGGGTCCGGCAGACGATGGTCGCCATGGACGAGGGCAGCATGTTCGTCATGGCCATCAGCGACGGCTCGCTGCTCGGCGTGCACGCCGCCCCGGACAGCGACATGAACGACATCGGCTACCACATGGCCCTCTTCGTGGGCCGGGCCGGGCACGTCCTCACCCCCGAACTCCGCACCGAGCTGCGCAAGTCGATGGAGGGGGAACAGTGACGTCGCACTCCCCGCTGCCCCAGCGCGCGACCGAGAACCGCAAGCCCGCCCGTGTGCGCCCCTACTCGCTCACCGGCGGCCGCACCCGCTTCGGCCACGTGCTCCTGGTGGAGACCTTCGTGGCCGCCGTTCCCGCCCTGGAGGGCCCCGAGGCGCCGCCCGAGCTGCCGCCGCTGGGCCGCGCCGGACTGCGCGACCGGGTCATGCCCGAGATGCGCGCCATCATCGAGCTGTGCCGCCGCATGCGGACCGTGGCCGAGATCGCCGCGCTGCTGCGGATGCCGCTCGGCGTGGTGCGGGTCCTCCTCAGCGACCTGGCCGACCAGGGGCGCATCCGCGTCTACGGAACCGGGCGGGAGACGACCGGACGCCCCGACCGCGCACTACTGGAAAGGGTGCTGGGTGGACTTCGCAGGCTCTGACACCGAAACCACCGGAACCACCGGAACCACCGGAACCACTGCCATCACCGGAACCACCGGAACCACCGGAACCACCGAGACGACCGCACACGCCGCACCCACCGCGATGAGCGCGCCCCCCGCGCCTGCCCCCGTCGCCGAGCCCGCGGAAACGCTCCAGGACTGGCAGAAGGACACCACCCGGGCACCGATCGCCACCAAGATCGTCGTCGCGGGCGGCTTCGGCGTGGGCAAGACGACCTTCGTCGGCTCCGTCTCCGAGATCGAACCCCTCACCACCGAGGCTGTGATGACCCAGGCCAGCGAGGACACCGACGACCTCGCGGCCACCCCGGAGAAGACCACGACCACCGTCGCCATGGACTTCGGCCGCATCACCCTCGACGCCGGCCTCGTGCTCTACCTCTTCGGCACGCCGGGCCAGCAGCGCTTCTGGTTCATGTGGGACGACCTCGTGCGCGGCGCGATCGGCGCCGTCGTCATGGCCGACACCCGGCGCCTGGAGGACTGCTTCCCCGCGCTCGACTACTTCGAGAGCTGCGGCCTGCCGTACGTCGTCGCGGTGAACCACTTCGAGGGCAGCGAGCGCTACGAGCCCGAGGACGTCCGCGAGGCCCTGTCGATATCCGCCGGCGTCCCGGTGATCATCATGGACGCGCGCCGCACACCGAGCGTCGTCGCGTCCCTGTCGGCCCTCGTGGGCCACGCGGTCGAGCTGACGCCCGCCTGACGCCGCCCGGCCCAGGCATCCCACGTCCCGCACGCCGGCGCACGAGTTACGAGGAGAGTCCCCCATGCGCAGAATACTCATCGTGGGAGCCGGCCAGTCCGGGCTCCAGCTCGCGCTCGGCCTGCAGGCCCAGGGCTACGACGTCACGGTCATGTCCAACCGCACGGCCGACGAGATCCGCGGCGGGCGGGTCATGTCCACGCAGTGCATGTTCGACCAGGCCCTCCAGCACGAGCGCGACACCCAGATCAACTTCTGGGAGAACCAGGCCCCCCGCATCGAGGGCCTGGGCGTCTCCGTCGCCGCCCCCGACAGCTCCCGCGCGATCGACTGGCTGGGCCGTCTGGACGGCTACGCCCAGTCCGTCGACCAGCGGCTGAAGATGGCCGGCTGGATGGAGACCTTCGCCCAGCGCGGCGGACAGCTCGTCATCCACGGCGCCGCCGTCTCCGACCTGGACTACTTCGCCCGCACCTACGACCTCGTGCTCGTCTCCGCGGGCAAGGGGGAACTGGTGTCGATGTTCGCCCGGGACGCCGCCCGCTCCCCGTACGACGCCCCGCAGCGCGCCCTCGCCGTCTCCTACGTGCACGGCCTCGGCCCCCGCCCCGAGCACCCCGGCACCGAGGCGGTGCGCTGCAACCTGGTGCCCGGCGTCGGCGAGCTGTTCGTCATGCCGAGCCTCACGCTCTCCGGCCGGTGCGACATCCTGTTCTGGGAGGGCGTCCCCGGCGGCCCGCTGGACGTCTTCCGGGGCATCAAGGACCCGGCCGAGCACCTGGCGGTCACCCTGGAGCTGATGGCGACGTACACGCCCTGGGAGCACGCGCGGGCCGGGCACGTGGAGCTGACGGACGCGGGCGGCACGCTCGCCGGACGCTACGCCCCCACCGTCCGCAAGCCCGTCGGACGGCTGCCGGGCGGCGGGGCGGTGCTCGGCGTCGCGGACGTCGTCGTGGCCAACGACCCCGTCACCGGGCAGGGCTCCAACTCGGCGTCCAAGTGCGCCGCCGCCTACCTCGCCGCCATCGTCGAGCGCGGTGACCAGCCGTTCGACGAGGCGTGGATGCAGTCCGCCTTCGACCGCTACTGGAACACCGCACAGCACGTCACCAAGTGGACGAACGCGATGCTGGCACCGCCGCCCGAGCACGTGCTGAAGCTGATCGGCGCCGGCGGCGGACTCCAGCCCGTCGCCGACCGGTTCGCCAACGGCTTCAACGACCCGGCCGACTTCGAGGAGTGGTTCTACGAGCCGGAGAAGGCGGAGGCCTACCTGGCCTCCGTCACCGGCTGACGGTTCCCGGACCGGCCGCTGCGGGCGGCGACGCCCGGCCGTACCCCGCGTCGTCGCCGTCCGCCGCCCCCGCCGGCAGCGGCGGGGGCGCGTAGCGGGTCAGGGGGCGCGCGTCCGGGTCGGGGCGCACCGCCCCCAGCAGCGGGTTCGCGGCGATCGGCGACACCTTCACGGCGGCGCCGGGCCGCGGCGCCTGCACCACCTTGGCGTCCCCCACGTACAGGGCGACGTGCGTGGCGTCGTCGAAGTACAGCACCAGGTCACCCGGGCGCAGGTCGGCCAGGCCGACGCGCGGCAGCCTGCGCCACTGCTCCTGGCTGGTGCGCGGGATGACGCGGTCCGCCCGCGCCCAGGCGTGGGACGTCAGCCCCGAGCAGTCGAAGGCCGCGGGCCCCTCCGCTCCCCACCGGTAGGGCTTGCCGACCTGCGCCAGCGCCGTGCGCACCGCCCGCGCGCCCGGCGCCGACGGCGCGCGTTCCGGGTCCAGCTCGCCGCGCGCCAGCAGCGCGCGCTGGGCACGCTCCGTCTGCGCGCTCTCCAGCCGCCGGACGGCGTCCAGCTCGGCCTCGCTCAGCGACGCCAGCAGCCCCGCGACGGCGTCCAGCCGCTCCCGCACCGCGTCCCGCTGCCGCTCCCGCCGCTCGGCCAGCTCGCGCTGCCGGTCCAGGGCGCGCCGGGCGTGCCCGGCGGTGCTGTCCAGCAGCCGTTCGCCGTCCGAGACCCGGCGCACGGTCGCCGCCTGGCCGCTGACGGCGCGGGCGAGCAGGTGGCGCCGGTCGAACGCCTCCTGCGGATCGCGGCTGAGCAGCAGCCGCAGGTAGGGGGTGAGCCCGAGCGTGCCCCGGTACTGCTCCCGCGCGAGCCGCCCCGCCGTGCGCCGCTCGGCCGCGAGCCGTTCCCGGGCGCCGTCCAGCCGCCCCTGCAGCCGGTCCACCTCGGCCTGCTGGAGGCGCAGGGCCTCGTCCGCGGCGTTGTAGGCGTCCGTCGCGGCCCCGGCCTGCCGGTAGACGGTGCGCAGCTCGGCCAGCAGCTCGCCGACCGGCCGCGCGGCTCCGCCCGGCGCACCGTCGGGCGGTGCGTGGGCCGGGGCGCCGCCGGGCGGTGTGCCGTCGGGCGGGGCGTCGTCGGCCGGTGCGCCCGGCGGCACGGCGGGGGGCCGGTCGTCCCGGCCCGCCCCCGGCGCGTCCGGAGCGGCGCCCGCGGGGAAGGCCAGCGGACCGGGCGGCACGGCGAGGGCGAGCGCCACCACGGCCGCCGCACCCGCGCGCCGGGCCCCTCGTCTCAGCGTCGCTGACACCACATCACCTCCGGGCACCAGAGGAGGGGACGGGAGCCGCGAGCGGGCATATTGTCAGTGCGGTTGTGGGCCAGGCAGCCGCGCAACACCACCCGTGCGGGTGGCGCGGGACGGCACGGGCCAGGGGCCGGGCAGGGCTCCGGGCGGTCAGGAGCGCCTGCGCCAGGGCCACCGAGGGCCGCCCCGCCGCCCCTCGGGATCGTGGACGTACCGCCAGCCGCGCGGCATCCCCAGCCGCGACACCGCGGCGGCCTCCAGCCGGTACACGTGGACGGTCGGCGGGCCACCCGCCGGATCGGGCACCGGGATCTCGTACCGCCCCGGCGGCCTGCCCGTCACCCCCAGCAGCACGTCCAGGACCCGCCCGTCCATCGGACCGCCCACGAACACCGTCTCTTCGCTTCTCATACCGGCAGTGTCACCCGGGCCGCGCGCCCGCCGTCACAGCAGGTGCGCCGCCCCGGCCACGACGGGGACGACCCGGCGGGCCAGCTCCCCCACCGGGCCCTCCCGCACCTCCTGCCCGAGCGCCCGCGCCGCCACCTCGGCGCACTGGGCGTCCCGCGCCGCGGTGGCGGTGAGCTGCGCGGTGAACTGGTCCACCAGCCAGTCGCGCAGCTCGTCCAGCGGCGGCTGTTTGCCCTCGTCCAGCCAGATCAGCGAGGCCGCCTCCACGGCGGAGATCCAGGTGCGCACCATCAACCGCAGCCGGGGGCCCGGCTCGTCGACCTCCAGGTGCAGCAGGATCTGCTCGGCCGCCACCCGGCGCACCTCGTCCACGATGGCCGTCGTCCGGGACGTCTGCACCACGCTGCCGCCCGCCAGCAGCGCGGTGAAGCCCGCGTCGTGCTCGTCCACGAAGGCCAGGTAGCGGTCGAGCACCCGCAGCAGCCGGCCGGAGAGGGCACCGGCGGGCGGTTCGTGGAAGCACCCCTCCAGCAGGTCGGCGGCGCCGCGCAGCGCCGCCTCGTACAACTGCTGCTTGCCACCGGGAAAGTAGCGGTAGACCAGCGGCCGGGACACGCCCGCCGCACCCGCCACGTCGTCCAGCGAGACCTCCTCGGGCGGCCGGTGGGCGAACAGCCCGAGCGCCGCCCCGATCAACTGGCTCCGGCGTTGCTCCACGCTCAGCCGTCGGTACGCGGGGGCGGTCATACCGGGCAGCGTAACGGGCGCGGGCCCGCCCGGCACCGGTCGGGGCGGCGCCCCCGTACGGCGGCGGGGGCGGGCCCGCGCGGGGCCGGGGCCCGCCCCCGCCGCGACGCCCCGGGGCGCCGCGCTCAGGCCAGCAGCCCGGAGCTGCGCCACAGCTTGCGGCCCACGCCGCGCAGCACGCCGATCTCGTCCAGGAAGTCCGTCAGCCGCTTCGCCCCCGACTGCATGACCTCCCGGCGGTGGCCGCTGGCCTTCACCTGGGCGACGGCCTCCCGCTTGTCCAGGCCCACCTGCGCGTACACGTCCGGGTTGACGAAGGCGATCGAGAACACGCGGGCCGCCTCGCCGCAGCTCAGCCGGGTCAGCTCCTGCTCCCAGCGCGGCGCCGTCACCATCTGGCGGCGCAGCTCCTCGCGGGCGTACCGCACGTGCCGCGCCTCCTCGACGACGTGGATGCGCGTGACGCCGCGCACCAGCGGCTGCACCCGCTCGTCGGGGAAGGTGAGCCGCTGCATCCAGTCGAGGATCTCCTCGCCCAGCAGGGTGCACGCGAACGAACCGGGCGTGGTGGAGACCGTCTTCAGGATGCGGGCCATGTTGTGGTACAGCGGCCGGACCGGGTACGCGGGCGCCCCGCCGCGCTGGATCATGCGGGCGAACATCATCGAGTGGCGGCACTCGTCCGCTATCTCGGTGAGCGCGTAGCGGACGTGGTTGCTGGTGATCGACTTGTCGTAGATGTGCCGCACCAGGAGCTGCATGAGGATGATCTCGAACCAGACGCCGAGCGAGGCGAGCGAGGCGGCCTCGTGCCGGGCCAGGTCCATGCGCTGCTCCTGCGACATGCGCTTCCACAAGGGGGTGTCGTAGAGCGAGACCAGCTCCGGCGGCCAGAACCACTTGCCCTCCTCAAGGGGCGCGTCCCAGTCCAGCTCCTCGTCGGGGTCGAAGGAGTGCTTGCGGGAGGATTCGAGCAGGCGCTCGGCGACCTGCTCGCGGTCCTTGAGGAGACCGAGGGCGTCGCGCAGCAGTGCCTGCTCGTCCGCGAGGTCGGGGGCTGTCGTCATGGGGGAGTGCACCTCACTGCGTCTGGGTTACCAGCGGTCACATCGGCCTTCCCCTTATGAGACTGCCTGTCAGCAAGGACGTCAATCCCTTCGAGTGAACTTGTTGACTGTGCGGTAACACACGTGTGAGCCTGCCAACGGTCCCCGCACCGGCCGCACATGACGGTCCACGGGCGCATACGCGCAGCCAGGAGGCATCGATGCCGACGCACGACCTGTACGCGAACAAGCCGGACGACCCCCGGTGGCAGGTGCCCGCCACCGGCTCAGCCCGCTTCAGCTGGGAGTACGACGAGGGCCGCGACCGGCTCCTCGCCCTCTACCAGAAGGGCAAGGACAAGCAGTGGGACGGAGCCCTGCGCATCGACTGGGACCAGGAGGTCGACCCCTACGACCCCCTCGGCATCCCCGACGAGGCCCTGCCCCTCCACGGCACCCCGCACTGGGACCGGATGAACGACAGGGACAGGGCGGAGCTGCGCCGGCACTACGCCTCCTGGCAGTTCAGCCAGTTCCTCCACGGCGAACAGGGCGCGATGGTCTGCGCGGCCCGCATCGTCGAATCCGTCCCCGACCTGGACGCCAAGTTCTACTCGGCCACCCAGACCATGGACGAGGCCCGGCACGCCGAGATCTACTCGCGCTTCCTGCACGAGAAGATCGGCATGCTCTACCCGATCAACGACAACCTCCAGTCGCTGCTGGGCGACACCCTGCGCGACTCCCGCTGGGACATGCCCTACCTCGGCATGCAGGTCCTCATCGAAGGGCTCGCCCTCGCCGCCTTCGGCATGCTCCGCGACACCACCAGCAAGCCGCTCCCCAAGCAGATCCTCGCCTACGTCATGCAGGACGAGGCCCGGCACGTCGCCTTCGGCCGCATGGCCCTGCGCGACTACTACCGCCAGCTCACCGAGGCCGAGCTGCGCGAACGCGAGGACTTCGTCATCGAGGGCTGCTACCTCATGCGCGACCGCCTCAAGGGCGTCGAGGTCCTGGAGAACTTCGGCGTCCCCGCCCACCTCGCCGACGCCTACAGCGAGCAGTCCGAGTACCTGAGCCTGTTCCGCAAGCTCCTGTTCAGCCGCATCGTCCCCTGCGTCAAGGACATCGGCCTGTGGGGCGAACGCCTCCAGCGCGCCTACCTCGACATGGGCGTCTTCGACCTGGGCGACGCCAACCTCGACCTCCTCATGAGCCAGGACGAGGAGATCGCCGAGAAGCTCGACGCCGAACGCTTCGCCGCCGAGGAGGCCGCCCGCACCGCGGAGGTCGCCGACGCCATCGCCCAGGGCACCACCGACTGATCCGCCCGCCCCGCACCACCCCGCACCGCTCCGGAAGCCGTTCCAGACCACCCATCCCGAGCTGGTAAGGTTCTACTCGTCGCCGCGATCAGCGGCATCGCCCCCGTAGCTCAGGGGATAGAGCAACGGCCTCCGGAGCCGTGTGCGCAGGTTCGAATCCTGCCGGGGGCACCTCTAGGTCAGCAGGTCAAATCAAGGCTCTGACCAGGGCAGGTGCCCAGAAGAACAGGCGGTGCTCAGTCACACTGAGCACCGCCTGTTCTCATTGGTTCTCAGTAGCCGCGACACACCTCCGACACGCCTACCAGCCATCCCCCTCCGTTTCCAGCGCAGCAATGATCTTGCGGTTCGCGGCTTCCTCGTGCCCGTCCACGCACCCGTGATAGCGGCGGTGAATCACCTCCGGGGAATTCCCCACCCCCCCCGGGCCACCTCAGCGTTCAACCACCGCGTGATGCACGCGTGCCGCAGGTCGAATGGACGCCCGGCCCAACGGCGACGGGTAGGGCGAGTTCTCGTGCTTCCTCCCAGCCACTCCAGTATGTCGAGGACCATGAGGTGCCTCCGCTACGCGGCCAGGTGGCGGATTCCCGTCCGGCTCGCAGGCACCGCCGTGGCCTGGATCCCGATGACCTCGACGGCGACGCCCCACGCCTCAAGCATCCTGGCCGTCTGCACGAGGGTGACCTGGGAGAACGGGAACAGCGTGTCAGCGGTGAGCTCGGTCCCGCCCTTCAACAGGATCGCGAACACGACCTTCGACGGCCGGAATCCGTCCGGCAAGGCCTGGCCGGGCCTCGCCGCGGCCACCTTCCGGGCGAACTCCTCCACGGCCTCCGGCGAGTGCAGCAGGGTCTGAACGGCGACCACGGCCTGACCGAACAGGTGGCTCAGCGCGTCGGAGCCCTTGGCCCGCTTCACCATGACCAGGACGTTGTCCGGGCTCAGCAGGTCGCAGATCTCCACGCCGTTGCCCCGGTGCAGCGCGGTCCGGACGTTGTCACGGTCGAAGCAGGCATACCCGGGCCGCAGGTCGGGCACCGACTCGTTGTAGTCCCGCTCTTTGTCCCCGAGCGCCCAGGCCGGAAGGTCGACCGAGGGCGAGCCGGTGACGAGCCGCTCCACGTGCGAACGGATCGCCTCCAGGTACGCCTCACCGATCTCGTACCACTGCCCGTCCAACAGGGAGAACCGGCGGGCACCGAGCGTCACCTCCGCCTCGATCCACCGCAGCAGACCGGACGTCCAGACGACGTCACCCTTCTCCGCCCGGGTGTGCGCGTAGAGGGTGACGGTGCCGTCCCGGAGTGCGGCGAAGCGCGTTCCCGCCCTCTGGACGCGGGCCCGGTCGAGGACGTACTCCAGGCTGAAGTCATCGGTGAGGCGCGCCTCCAGGCTGTGCACCTTGGTGGCGAATGCCTGGGCGGTTCCGTAGTCGTCCCAGTGATCGGACGGCACGGCGGCTGCGATACGTCCGTCCGGTTCCTCTCCCAGCATGTCGTCGAGCTGCTCCTCCAGTCGCGTGACGAGGCCAGCGTCCTTGACCGGGACGATGTGTTCCACGAACTCCAATTCCGGAGCCGGGGCCTCGTCCCGGAGGACACGGGTGATGGCCTTGATGTCCGATACCAGGGCGCCTGCATCGATGCCGAGCCGCATCCGCAGCCCGGTTCCGCCTTCGACGCTGGAGATCTTCGTAGGGTCGTCCTGCGTGATGGTCAGCTCAAGCCCGTCCAGCCGACCGCCCAGCCGCCGCACGATCTGCGCGTGCTCCTGGACACCCAGGCTCCAGACCGGAGCGCCGCCGGGCACGAGGGTGATGTCGGTCCGGCCGCCGCCCGGAGTATGGGAGACCATGTCCCGGATCTGGGCGGGGTTCACCCGGCGGATCACGAAACTCAGCCCGAACCGCCGATCCTTGACGTGGTCGGGCACCAGGCGGAAGCCCTGGTCGTAGCCGATGGCGTACACCTCACCGTCGACCGCGAGCATCAGCAGCCCGGCCGACCGGTTCACCGGCCGCGACACCTCGCAGCCGGTCGTGCGGGTGAGCTCGCCGCACCAGCTCGCGACCGGCTGCTCGAAGCTGCCGGCGACCAGCAGGGCCGGGACTCCCAACCGCTCCTCCGGGAAGTGCAGTTCCGCGTCGACGGCTTCGAGCCGCGCCGGTTCGAGGACGTCGAACATCGCGTCGACCGTGGGGGCGACACCCGCGAGCCGGTACAAGGTGCGCTTGGAGGTGGCGGAGGTGCCAGGTGCCATGGCGCCGCTCCATTCTGAGGTGTTGAGGGCAGAGGGAAGCCCGGGAGCCGCAGGACAGCCGGAGAGTCCCGGTGAAAGCACCACCAGTAGAGCGGTCACTGAAAGCGGTGTCAAATACTTCACGACGGACGGGGGTCGGTATAGACTGGAGCCCGTCGAACACACCCCACATCACCGGCAGGAGCCCATGAACCAGCAGGCCAGTGGACTCGTGACCGCCGCCGACATCTCCCGGCTGGCCGGGGTCACCCGTGCCACGGTGAGCAACTGGCGCCGTCGGCATCCTGACTTCCCCGCCCCGGTGGGAGGCACGGACACCAGCCCGACCTACGACCTCGGCGCCGTACGTGCCTGGCTCTCCGCCCGTGGCCAACTCCCCCAGGACACTCCGGCGGACGAACTGCGCACCGCGCTGCGCACCCGCTCCGGCGACGGCGAACCGGCCCTGCGCCTACTCCCCGCGGTACTCGCGGCCGCCCGGCTGGACCGGGGAGAACGCGAGGCCCTTCCCCTGCTGGGGGACGACGCGCTGCTGCGGTGGTTCCGGTCGGCCGCGGACTCCGCAGGGGGCGACATGCCGGGAATCAAGGGCTTCGCATACGGCGCCGACGTGACCGGACCACTCAGGGCCCTGGTGCGATGTGTCTCCACGGAGGGCGCCGAGGCCGCGACGGACGTCCTGGCCGAACGTTTGCAGGAGACGGCGGGGGGCTCCGGCACCTACGTCACGCCGCGCCCCTTGGCGGACCTCATGGCCCAGCTCCTGACTGACGGTGCGAACGCCTTTCCCGCGAGCGTCCTCGACCCCGCGTGCGGCACCGGATCGCTGCTGGCCGCGGCGGCGTCCGCGGGTGCGACCGAACTGCACGGCCAGGACATCCAGGCCGCCCAGGCCGCCCAGGCCGCCGTGCGGATCCGGCTGGGCACCCCCGAAGCGGCGGTCTCCGTACGCACGGGGGACAGCCTGCGCGCCGACGCCTTCCAAGGTCTCACCGCGGACGCCGTCCTGTGCAATCCGCCGTACGGCGTCCGTGACTGGGGGCACGGGGATCTGGTGTACGACCAGCGCTGGGCCTACGGCGTGCCGCCCAGGGGCGAGCCGGAACTCGCCTGGGTCCAGCACTCCCTGGCCCACCTCGCGCCCCGCGGCCGTGCCGTACTCCTCATGCCGCCCGCCGTCGCGGAGCGCACCGCCGGCCGGCTTGTCCGTGCCCAGCTCGTACGCGACGGAGCCCTGCGCGCTGTCGTCTCGCTCCCTCAGGGCGCGGCCACCCCGCTCCACATCGGCCTGCACCTGTGGGTGCTCGAACAGCCCGATCCGCAGGTCGAGCCCCCCGGAACGGTGCTGCTCGTCGACGCGGCCACCGGGGAACGAGGTCTCGACTGGGCCGCCGTCAACGAGACCGTGCTGCCAGCGTGGCGGCGGTACCTCGCCGACCAGGACGGCTTCACAGGAGATCAGGGCATCGCCGGAGCCGTACCGGTCCCCGGCCTCCTCACCGAGGCCGTGGACCTCACCCCGGCCCGCCACATCCGGACCACTTCCCGGCAAGCCCTGCGCCCCGCCGTGCTGGCCCGGCAGGCGTCGGAGCTGTACGACCGGCTACAGCAAGCCGCGAGGGACCTGACGGGCCTCAGCACCGACGACGGCTGGCCACCGGCCGATGACCGCCCCCGCGACTGGCGCACCGCGACGGTCGCGGACCTTCTGCGCGGCGGAGCTCTCGACGTGCTGCGCACCGCGCCCCCGGGCCGCCGGACCCGCAGCGGCCAACCGCAGCCCGAGCCCGAGCCGGAGCCCGGCGGACGACCGGCGCTCACGGCCGCCGACGTCATGGAGAACCGCCCTGCCTCCGGCACCGGAGCGGACCTCCCCTCCGGCATCGCTCCCCCTTCGCTCCAGGAAGACGACGTGCTGCTCACAGAGATCATCCCGGCGGGGCGTACCGTCATGGCCAGGGTCGTCAAGCCGGACGAGGCAGGTTGCGCCCTCGGGCCCCGCCTGCTGCTCTTCCGCCCGGACCGGCGTCGGCTCGACCCCTGGTTCCTGGCCGGGTTCCTCGCCGCGGAGGAGAACGTCAACGCCGCGGCCACCGGCACATCCGTCGTCCGGGTGGACCCCCGACGCCTGCGCGTCCCCCTGCTCCCCCTCGCCGAACAGCAGCGCTACGGCGCCGCCTTCCGGCGCCTGCACGAGCTGCGCACCGCCGCCCGCCGCGCCGACCGGGCCGCCGAGGACGTCACGCTCCTCCTCGGCGCCGGACTCACCGGCGGCGCGCTGTTGCCGCACGGTCACGGAACGGCGTAAGACCTGCGGCCGGGCACCGCGAGCGGCCAGACTTGACATACCCGTCCCGCTGGGACGGCGGACACCGGAAGGACTCCGTTGAACAGCAGTAAGCACACGGAACTGGCGAACCACGCGTGGTCGGTCGCCGACCTCCTGCGCGGCGACTACAAGCAGTCCGACTACGGCAAGGTGATCCTGCCGTTCACCGTGCTGCGGCGCCTGGAGTGCGTCCTCGCCCCGACCAAGGACAAGGTCCTGGAAGCCGCCGACCGCCTCCGGGGCCAGGACATCAACCCCGACCGCTTCCTGCGCAAGGCGTCCGGCCACAGCTTCTACAACACCAGCACCTACACGCTGAAGGCCATCGCGGGCGACCCCTCGCACGCGGCGAAGTACCTCAACGAGTACTACGGCGCATTCTCCCCGAACGCGCGGGAAGTCCTGGAGCGGTACGACTTCGCCCAGCAGATCAGGCGGCTGGACACGGCGAACCTGCTGTACCAGGTGGTCGGACGGTTCGCCGACCTGGACCTGCGGCCGGTGAAGAGGGACGAGGACGGCAACGTCGTGCTCGGCGAGGACGGCAGGCCCGTCGAGATCGTCACCAACCACCAGATGGGCTACATCTTCGAGGAGCTGATCCGGCGCTTCGCCGAGCAGTCCAACGAGACGGCCGGTGAGCACTTCACGCCCCGGGAGGTCATCCGGCTGATGGTCAGCCTGCTCGTCGCGCCGGACAGCGAGGCGCTGGCCCTGCCGGGCACCGTCCGCACGGTCATGGACCCGGCCTGCGGCACCGGCGGCATGCTCAGCGCGGCCGAGGAGCACATCACGGCCCTCAACCCGGACGCCACGGTCAAGGTCTTCGGCCAGGAACTCAACGCCGAGTCCTGGGCCATCTGCCGGTCGGACATGATGATCAAGGGCCAGGACCCGGAGAACATAAAGTTCGGCAACTCCTTCAGCCAGGATGGCCACGACGGCGCTACCTTCGACTACCTGCTGGCCAACCCGCCGTTCGGCGTGGAGTGGAAGAAGGTCAAGGACATCGTCGAGGACGAACACGAGCGCCTTGGTGAAAGTGGGCGGTTCGGAGCCGGCCTGCCGCGCATCAACGACGGCTCGCTGCTCTTCCTCCAGCACATGACCGCGAAGATGAAGCCGGTGGACGCCTCGGGGGCGGGCGGCAGCCGGATCGCCATCGTCTTCAACGGCTCCCCGCTGTTCACGGGCGCGGCAGAGTCGGGTGAGTCCAGAATCCGTCAGTGGATCCTGGAGAACGACTGGCTGGAGGGCATCGTCGCCCTGCCCGACCAGCTCTTCTACAACACCGGTATCTCCACGTACTTCTGGGTGCTGAGCAACCGCAAGGCCAGGGACCGGCGCGGCAAGGTCATCCTGCTAGACGCGCGCGACTACTGGCGCAAGATGCGCAAATCACTCGGCGACAAGCGCAAGGAGCTGGGCGAGGGGCACATCTCCGAAATCACGCGGCTCTACACGGAGGCGCTGGCCATCGTCGACGCGGCGGAGAAGGGCGGCGGTCACGACCTGGCCGACCGGGCCGGGAAGATCAAGGTCTTCCGCAACGAGGACTTCGGGTATCGCCGGATCACCGTCGAACGCCCGTTGAAGCTCCGCTTCGAGGTGACGGAGGAGACGCTGACCGCCATCACCGCCTCCAAACCGATCGCCCGGGCCACGGACGCCGAGGAGTTCGCGGCGGCGCTGCGTCCGCTGGTCGGCAAGTCCTGGGCGACGAAGTCCGACGCGTGGATCGACCTCAAGGACGCGGTCGTCGCGGCCGGCCTGCTGTGGCCGAAGGGTGCGCCGTTCGGCAAGGCCCTGCGGGAGGCGGTCGGTATCCGTGACCCGGAGGGTGAGGTCCAGCGCATCAAGGCCGAACCGGAGCCGGACTCGGAGCTGCGGGACTACGAAAACGTCCCGCTGGACGAGGACGTGGAGGAGTACCTGCGCCGCGAAGTGCTGCCACACGTCCCGGACGCGTGGATCGACCACAACAAGACCAAGATCGGGTACGAGATCCCGTTCACTCGGCATTTCTATACATACAAACCGCCTCGGCCGCTGGCGGAGATCGACGCAGAGCTGAAGGCTCTGGAGGGCGAGATCCAGGCGCTACTGGGTGAGGTGACAGAGTGACCGCCGTGCGTCTGCGGCACCTCGCTGACGTCAATCCATTGACACCGGATTTCGATCGCCTTGCGAACGAGGAGGAGCTCACTTTCCTCCCCATGGAAGCTGTATGGCCTGGGCAGAGGCTAGATACTTCACGGCGCCGGACCAAGGCATCCGTTGCTACTGGCTATACACGTTTCCAGGACGGCGACGTACTTGTGCCAAAGATTACGCCTACATTCGAGGCTGGGCGGGCCGTACTGATTAACGGCCTCCACCGAGGCGTAGGCGCCGGGAGTACGGAACTCCACGTAATCCGCCCCGGGGCGCTCATCGACCCGCGATTCCTCCTGTACGTGGTAAACACACACAGCTTCCTTAAAAAGGGGGAGGCGGAGATGTACGGCGTTGCAGGACAGCGGCGCGTACCGGACACCTTTCTTCGTGACCTGCCGGTAGACTTGCCGACACTAGAGGAACAGCGCCGCATCGCTGATTTCCTTGACGCCGAAGTCTCCCGCATCGACGGACTAATCGATGTGCAAAATCGCCTCCGAGGACGTCTTTTCGAGCGCCGAGCAACAGGAGTAATGTCAGCGGTGGCGGATACGGAGAGAAAAGACCGCCGCCCCTCAACCCTCGCCTGGTTGGAGACAATTCCAGTCGATTGGCAAGAAGTAAGGGTAGGCCTACTGGCTCGAATGGGAAGCGGGCATACTCCGAGCCGCTCCCGCCCGGAGTGGTGGACTGACTGCAGAATCCCATGGATCACCACTGGGGAGGTAAAACAAGTACGCGACGACCGGCGCGAGGATCTGCTCGGAACGAGGGAGAAGATTAGCGAGCTCGGCCTGGCGAACTCGGCCGCGGAGCTGCACCCTGCTGGCACCGTTGTCCTCTGCCGCACGGCTTCTGCTGGGTATTCGGCTGTCATGGGCACCGTTATGGCCACGAGTCAGGATTTCGTGACGTGGACATGTGGCCCTCGACTAGATCCGTACTACCTCTTGTGGTGCCTACGTGCGATGCGTGCTGATCTACTTGGCCGCTTGGCCATGGGCTCCACCCATAAAACAATCTATGTGCCAGACCTTCAGATGCTACGTATTCCTCTCCCTTCGCTAGATGAGCAACGGAAAATCGTTAAGCGAATCCGGGAGCAAAACGCAAAGATCGACCGTCTTTCAGACACTGTTGTACGTCAGAGCTCGCTCCTTGCTGAACGGCGCCGAGCGCTGATCACCGCTGCCGTCACCGGCCAGATCGACGTGTCCACTGCCAGCGGACGGGGGATCGAGGAATGATCGCGCCATGAGTTCAGCCGCGCCGCGCAGTCCGGCACCGTTCATCTCCCGTGTCCGTATCGACAACTACAAGTCCATCGCGCACTGCGACGTGACTCTCGGCCGGTTCACCGTGCTGCTCGGCCTGAACGCCGCAGGCAAGTCCAACTTCCTGGATGCTTTGCGCTTCGTCCGAGACGCGCTGGTGAACGGCCCGGTCGAGGCCGTGTCAGCGCGCGGCGGATGGGAGGAGGTGCTGCGCCGGGTCCCGGAGCCGTCGGCCTCCTGCACGATCGGTCTGGAATTCCACCTCCCGGCCATCACCGATGAGGCGAAGCCCTGGGCAGGGCAGTACGAAGTCACCCTCGCCCCGCCGACCGCCTCCGAGGCGGGCCGCGACACGGGACCTGGTGTTCGCGTTCAGCGGGAGTTGTGCGAGATGTTTCCCGTGGGGGACGAGAGTCAGGCGGACACCGAGCGCTTCCTGACGCGCGACCGTAATAAGGGGAGGGGGCGTCCCAAGAGACACCTGCGCCTTTCGCAACTGAGCGAGGGCGAGCCGTTCGGGGAACTCAACGCGGCTCTCTCGGAGATGTTCTTTTACAGCCCTGACCTGGCCAAGCTCCGCAAGGCCAGCCCCAACACGCCGACGGCCGGAGCCTTGCGCGAGGACGGCGGCGAACTCGGCCCGGCCCTGGCCGTGCTCGGAGAACAGGAGCGTCAACGCGTCTCGCAGTATCTCGGTGTGATCGTGCCCGGTGTCGTGGAGGCCGGTCCCACCGACCCCTCGGCCGACTACATCGCGGCGCGGATCAGCTTCGCCACCGACGGCGAAACCGAACCGCACGTTTTCCGCGCCGAGTCCATGTCGGAAGGGACCATTCGTGCCATCGGCCTGCTGACCGCGCTCTTCCAGCCCGACGCCCGCGAGGGTTTTATGCCTCTCATCGCCGTCGAGGAGCCCGAGCTGGCGCTGCACCCGCTCGCGGCTGGGGCCCTTTACGACGCGCTGACGGAAGCCAGCGAGCACGTGCAGGTCCTGGCCACCACGCAAAGTGCGGAGCTGTTCGACCGCAAGGAGGCCGACCTGTCCGCTATCCGCGTGGTCGCTGCCGAACACGGGGTGACGGTGATCGGCGAAGTGGACCCGGTGAGCCGGTCGATTGTCGCCGACGGCCTGGCGACCACGGCCGAACTGCTGCGCTCCGACCAACTGCGACCGTTCGTCGGCCCCCCAGCTCAGCCGGACGAGCAGCCGGAGGGTGAGGAGTGAACCACCCGAGGGTCACGATCGCCTCCGTCGTCGAAGGCGAGGGCGAGATCAGCGCGCTGCCCGTCCTCCTGCGGCGACTGATGCATGAGGCGCAGATCTGGGACGCGGACATCCGGCCGCCCTTCCTGGTCGACCGCGGCCGACTCGTCCGGCCGGGCGGTCTGGAAGCCGCCGTGGAGGCCCAGGCGAGGCGCGTACCCGCCGACCACCCGGGCGGCATCCTGGCCGTGATCGATGCCGACGACGACTGCCCGGCCAGCCTCGGGCCTTCGCTGCTGGCCCGTGCCGTGGCCGCCCGCCCGGACCGCCGGACGGCCGTCGTGCTGGCGAACCGGGAGTTCGAGGCGTGGTTCCTCGCCTCAGCCTCCTCCCTCGGCGGCCGGGCGGGGCTCGCCGAGCCCCTGGAGGTTCCGGCCAACAGTGAGACGTTACGTGACTGCAAGGGCTGGCTGACCCATCACCGGCGCGGCGGAGGGCGGTACCGCCCCCGCGTGGACCAGGCGGCCCTGACCGAAGGCATGGATTTCAGCCTTGCCCGCGCCAACTCGCCCTCATTCGCCAAGTTCTGCCGCGACATCACGTATTTGGTCACCGGAAAGCGGGGGGAATAGCCGCTCATGCCCATCCATGACGAAGCAGCCTTCGGGAACGCCATAGTCGCCGCTCTGCTGCGGCGCGGCTGGCGGGAGGGGAACCGGCGGGACTACCGTCCCCGCCTCGGTCTGGACACAGCCCAGCTCTTCGAGTTCATCGGCAGGACCCAGGCCGACGACTGGAACAAGCTGATCGGCTTCTACGGCGGGGACCCCGACACCGCACAGGCCGGGTTCGCCCAGCGCGTGGACCAGGTCATGGCGACCGGTGGTGTGCTGGACGTGCTCCGCAAGGGCGTGAAGGACCACGGTGTCCTGATCAGGCTCGCGTACTTCAAGCCGTCGCTCGTCGCGTCGGACACGGTGCTGGACGACTACCGGGCGAACCGGCTGACCTTCGTCAAGGAGCTGGAGTACGCCGCCAAGCAGGCGGACCGGGGCAAGCGCCTCGACCTCACCCTCTTCCTGAACGGCGTCCCGCTGGCCACGGCCGAGCTGAAGAACGCCCTGACGCGCCAGGGGGTGGAGGCCGCCAAGGATCAGTACCGCACCGACCGCGACCCCACCGAACTGATCTTCGCGCGGCGCGTGATCGCGAACTTCGCCGTCGACACGGATTTGGTGTTCGTCGCCCCGGAGCTGCGGGGCAGGGCGACCCGGTTCCTGCCGTTCAACACCGGGTCGGAGGGCCCGGGGAAGCCCGGCGGTGCGGGGAACCCGGCGCCCACGGTCCCCGGGACGTACGCCACCTCGTATCTGTGGGAGCAGATCTGGGAGCGGGACACCTGGCTGGACCTGATCGAGCGGTTCGTGCACCTCAGCAAGGAGAAGGGCCCGGACGGGCGGACCCGCAGGAAGCTGATCTTCCCGCGCTACCACCAGTGGGACATCGTCAAGAAGCTCGCCGACCACGCCGCCCGGCACGGCGCCGGTCACAACTACCTGGGCATGGCCTCCGCCGGTTCCGGCAAGTCGAACACCATCGGCTGGCTGGCACACCGCCTGTCGTCGCTGCACACGCCCACCGATCCGGCCGCTATCGACCCGGATGCCCTGGCCGCCGGGCTCAGGCCCGGCGTGCCCGTCTTCGACAAGGTCGTGATCATCACCGACCGCCGCAACCTCGACGCCCAGCTCCGGGAGACGGTCGGCAGCTTCGAGAAGACCGCCGGTCTGGTCGTGAAGATCGACGAGAAGCACGGCGCGAAGTCCGACCAGCTCGCCAGGGCGCTGTCCCGCGAGACCGGGAAGATCATCACCGTCACGCTGCACACCTTCCCGGCCCTCATCGACTACCTGCGCCGCAACCCCACGGAGATCCGGGGCCACAACTTCGCCATCATCGTGGACGAGGCGCACTCCTCGCAGTCCGGTGACGCAGCCACCGCCGTCCGCGCGGCGCTGCGCGACCTGGGCCTGGACTCGGACTCCGACGAGGCCGGGGCGACCGAGCTGGCGGCGGCAGCCACCACCGAAGCCGGGCTCATCCGCAAGGCCGCCCAGCGCGGCAAGGCCTCGAACCTCTCCTACTTCGCGTTCACGGCCACGCCCAAGGCCAAGACCCTCGAACTCTTCGGCGCCTTGGAGAGCGTGGGCGGCAAGCCAGCGTACGTCCCCTTCCACACGTACTCGATGCGCCAGGCCATCGAGGAGGGCTTCATCCTCGACCCCCTGCACAACTACGTCACCTACAACACGTACTGGAAGCTGGTGAACAGGAACCCGGACGAGCGCGAGGTGGACCCCGCCAAGGCGAACCCGCTGCTCGCCCGGTACGCGCTCACGCACGATTCCACGGTGACGCAGCAGGCACAGGTGATCGTCGAGCACTTCCGCACGCACACCGCCGGTCGGCTCGGCGGGCGCGCCAAGGCCATGGTGGTGACGGCCTCCCGGCACAGTGCCGTGCAGATGGCCCGGGCGATCAGGAAGTACATCGACGACCGGGCGTACGCCGACCCCGGCGTCCTGGTCGCGTTCTCCGGCAGTCTGCCGTACGACGGCGAGGAGACGACCGAGCCGAAGGAGAACGGCGGCCTGGCCGAATCCGCGCTGCCGAAGGCGTTCGCGTACACGCGCAAGGACGACAAGGCCGTGCGCACCGGAGGGAAGGCGACACAGCGCGAGTACCGCGTCCTGGTCGTTGCCGAGAAGTACCAGACCGGCTTCGACCAGCCGCTGCTCACCACGATGTACGTGAACAAGAAGCTCGCGGGCATCAGCGCCGTCCAGACCCTCTCCCGCCTGAACCGCACCGCCGACCGCAAGTCGCGGGCGGACCTGGCCGTACTGGACTTCGTCAACGACGCCGAGGACATCAAGGAGTCCTTCCGCCCGTACTTCGAGGAGGCGAACACCCTCCCATCCGACCCCAACCTCCTCTACACCGCGCAGAGCCACGTCATGCGGCCCGACATCCTCGTGGAAGAGGAGATGCGGGACTTCGCCGACGCCTGCCTGGCGGCCGAGGAGAAGGCGGCTGGCTCCGCGACCCGCTGGGAGAAGTTGCACGCGGAGCTGTACCGGCACCTCGGCCCGGCCGTCAGGCGGTTCACCGAGCTGCTGGACCGCAGGGACGAGGCGGGCGACCCGGACGAGGACGCCCGCGAAACCGCCGAGCAGTTCCGTGCTGACCTCAACGACTACGTACGGAAGTACGGCTTCCTCTCGCAGATCGTGCCCTACCGCGACGCCGACCTCGAACGCCTCTACCTCTACGGCCGCCACCTCCTCAACCGCCTGCCGCGACGCGGAGACGGCGGCGTGGACATAGGGGACGTCGACCTCAGTCACCTGCGCATCCAGAAGACCGGCGAGCACGACCTCACGCTGACCGCCGAGGGGGCGGCGGAGCTGCGTGGCTTTGGCGAGGGCGGGGGCGGTCCCAAGGAGCAGGAGAAGTCGCCGCTGTCCGAGCTGATCGAGAGGTTCAATGACAAGTTCGGCACCGACTTCACCGAGCAGGACGTGATCACTCCGTTCTCCGAGGCGACGGCGGACCCGAAGGTCCGCGCCGCCGCCGTCAACGACGAGGAGAACTTCGGGCTCGTCTTCGACGAGGTCTTCGAGGACAAGATGGCCGAGCACATCGACACCGTCGCCGACATGGGACGCCAGTACTTCAGCCATGACGACAGCTTCAAGCAGTCGCTCAACCAGAGCGCGCGCCGCGCCGCCTGGCGGATGATCCGCAGGGAGGAGCACATCGACGACGAGGCGGCCTGACTCGCCCGGCCTTCCGCGCCCGTCCCCGCCGACCGCTCCACCGGGTCAACCGCCCCGGCGGAGCGAAAGCCCCGCGACCACGGACGTTCCGCGCGTGGGACGTGGCCGGACGGTCCAGGCGGTGGCGAGGGTGTCGACGAGGAGCAGGCCCCGGCCGCTCTCGGAGTCCGCGTCCGGGCGGGTCAGCACCGGTCGGCCCGCGCCCGGATCGGAGACGGCGAGCCAGTAGTGCCCGTCGGCCGGCCACAGGACGAGTTCGATCAGCTCCCCGGCCTTCCGGCGGGTGCCGTGGCAGACGGCGTTGGTGACCAGCTCGGAGGTCAGCAGGCCGAGGTCGTCGCCGAGCCGCTGCCGCAGGGCCTGCGGCAGCGATGCGGTGACGGCGTGCCGGGCCCGTCGTACGGAGGCGGGGCGGGCGGGAAAGCGCCAGTGGGCGGGTACGAGGGGGATCTCGGGCATGACGAACTCCTTTGCTCGATCAGGGGTTTGAGATTTCCGGTGGCCTGCCGCCCTGGTCGCGGGCACGCCCGCGCCAGGGCAGGCGGGCATGCTCGCGCGGTGCGCTTCCGGTGTTGCGATGTGTAGCGTGTGCGATACCAACGGTAGGGTAGTGGGGGCCATATTTGCCACGTGCTTCGCAATAATGGCCTCGAAGTGGTGAACCTGGTCTCACGTTGCAGAAGAGGCACGTGCGGCACGGAAGGAATGGCATGCCACCAAGGACGGTCCTCACCCAACGCCAGAAGCGTCTGGGAAGTGAGTTGCGCAGGATGCGCACCGCGGCTGGTATGTCCGCGGAGCACGCCGCAGGGCTCCTCGGCGTCGACCGAAGCAGGATCTCCAACATGGAGTCCGGGTTACGCGGGATCAGCGTCGAGCGGTTGCGTACGCTCGCCTGCGCCTGCGACTGCGCCGACGAGGAGTACGTCAACGCCTTGGCCGAGATGGCGGAGCCGAGCGAAGCAGGGTGGTGGGAGCGCTACCGGGGCAGCTTGCCTCAAGGTCTGCTGGACATCTCCGAAACTGAGGACAGCGCGGTACGCCTACGAGGCGCGAACACCGTGCACGTCCCGGGGCTGCTCCAGACATCGGAGCACGCCATGGTCATCTTCCGCGCCGTCATCCCACAGCTTCCCGAACACGAGGTCGCTCTCCGGCTCGCTCACCGCTCCGAGCGCCAGAAGGTGATCACCGGCGCCAATCCGACCCCGTACGTGGCGGTGATACACGAGGCAGCCCTCCGTATGCAGTTCGGCGGGCGAGACGTTGCCCAGGCGCAGTTGGAGTACCTGCTGGATGTCTCCGAGCGGGATAACGTCACCGTACTCGTCCTTCCCTTCAGCCACGGCTCCTTCCCTGGAGCAGGGCACACAGTCGTCTACACCGAAGGGCCTGTGCGGCAGCTCGATACCGTGCAGGTGGACAACTCTCACGGACCTGTCTTCCTGCACGCCGACGACCAACTCGCGAAATACCGGGCACAGCTCGACCTGTTGGAGGACTTGGCACTCTCCGTCGAAAAGTCCCGGGACTTCATCCGCCAGATCGCTCGACAGCTATGAGGAGAAGCCAGATGGCTGACATCACTTGGGAAGCGCCGCTCTGCGGCGAGGGCAGCTCCTGCTTCCGCCTGGGCACCGACGCTGACGGCAATGGCTACATAGCCGTCAACGGTCAGGAGGACCACTACCTCACCGACTCCCTCGACGCCCTGCGCACCCTCATCACCGACATCAAGGCAGGCAAGGCCGACCACCTCCTGTAGAACCCGCCGCGCGCGCCGCCGCCACTCGGTACCGTGTACGGCAGTCGGCTGGCGGGGCATCAGTACTGTGGGGGCGCGCGTGGCGCAGGCGGGGAGGATCGGCGAGCAGGGCCGCTACGAACTGATCGAGGAGATCGAGTCCGGCGGTATGGGCACGGTCTGGCGGGGTTATGACACCGTCCTGGACCGGGAGATCGCGGTCAAGCTCATCCGGCCCGACGTCGTCACGTCGCCCGCGCAGGCCCAGGAGTTCTCCCGCCGCTTCGAGCGAGAGGCGCGCGTCACCGCACGGATCGGACATCACGGGGTGCCGCAGGTGTTCGACGCGGTGCTGGACGAGGCGTCGTACGACCGGCTGTACCTGGTGATGGAGTACGTACGCGGATTCTCCCTGCGCAAGGTGCTCACGCGTGCGGAAGAAGGAGCGGCTGAGGGGCTCCCGGTGAGCTGGGCCGCGTCGATCGCCGCGCAGATCTGCACGGTGCTGTCGTACGCCCACGCCATCCCGGTCGTGCACCGGGACCTGAAGCCGGACAACGTCCTCATCGCTGCGGACGGCACGGTCAAGGTGCTGGACTTCGGCATCGCCAAGCTGTTGCGCACGGACGTCACCCGGCTCACGGCCACTGGGAGCCTGATCGGCACCAGCCGCTACATGTCACCCGAGCAGATCGACGACGCGCAGATCACGCCGCTCAGCGACCTCTACGCGCTCGGCTGCGTGCTGCACGAGCTCGTGGCCGGGCAACCCGTCTTCAGCGGCGACAGCGAGTACCAGTTCCTGCGCCAGCACATGGACGTGCCGCCGAAGCCGCTGCGCACCCTGCGGCCCGAGGTGCCGGAGGGTCTGGAGGCGCTGACCCTGGAACTGCTGGCCAAGGTGCCCGAGCAGCGGCCGGCCGACGCGTACGAAGTGTACGAGCGCCTGTCGCCGCACCTCCCGCAACCGGGGTCGGCGGCTGTCCCGGTGTTCTTCGCCGACGGCGGGGACTGCCCTTCCGCGGTTCCCGACCCGACGGTGGTCTACCGGCAGCCCAACGCACCGCTGCGCCGGACGTCGGCGCCCGCGGCCCCGCCCGAGCCGGTGGCTCCCGGACCGGTCCCGCGGGGCGCCGACACCGCGCTGCGGGACGCCGTCCGAGACGCCTACGCCCGGTCCGCGGACCTCGCGGAAGGGGGACGGTACGCCCAGGCCGCGGACGTCCTCAAGGCGGTGATCGCCACGGCGGCCACCGCCCTCGGCGCACACAACCCCCGTGTGCTCGCCCTGCGGCGGCAGCGTGCGGCGGTCCTCATGGCCGGCGAGGACTACCGGCGTGCCCTGCCCGAGTTCGACGCGCTGGCCGCCGTCTACACCCGTACGGCGGGCCCGGCCGGCGAGAGCGCGCTGGAGTGCCGTCGGCACGCCGCCTACTGCCGGGCCAACCTCGGTCAGGCCACCGCCGCCATGCGGGAGTTCCAGGAGGTCCTGAAGGTCGTTTCCGGCGCGACCGGAGAGGGCTCCGAGACCGCTCTCGACCTGCGCCGCAGCATCGGCATCCTCCTTGTCTCAGAAGGCCGCCGCACCGAGGCCGAGGGGGTTCTCGACGCCCTTCACGAGGACATGTGCGTACTCCTCGGCGAGGACGACGAGGAGACCCGCGAAATCGCCGCTCTCCTCGCCCGGCTGCGCGGCCCGGACGGGTCACGCCCCCCACTGACGTCCGGCCCTCGCAGTGCCACAGGCCGTCAGGCTTCCTCTCCGTCCTCTTCGTCGTCCTCGCTGTGAATGCGCTGAGCCAGGTTCCACAGGCTCCGGCCGTCCGGCTGGCCCCAGCGAGCCGTTCCCTGGTTGGACACGGGCCGTTCATCCCAGCCGGCGTCCTCCCATATCCTTGACACCAACCCAGACGGTGAGTACCGCTGCTCGTCGTAGGCCCACAGGATCGGCTTGGTCCGGTGGTTGACCCAAGTGGCCTGGCGTCGTCTCTCGTCCTCGGCGAGCCACTCCTCCGTGGCCTCACGCTCGGGCTCGTTGAGCGCCACGTACCGCAGAGGCGTTCCGTCCTTGAGGACACGGCGGTCGACCAGGAGCGGCACGGTGTTCGGGCGACGCTTCTTCCGCTCCTTCGCGGGAGGTGCGGGAACGCCGACGCCGTCGGCCAGGTCGGCAAGAACCTGCTTAGCGAGCTCCCGGCACGTCTCCGCGGTTTGGAAGGCGGTCCGAATCTGGGAACGCGGCCCGTAGCGAGTGACGAGCTGGTGCGTCAGCCGACGCACCAGCTCCGGCACGAGGGCGGGGATCTTCTCCAGGATCTCGCTGTCCCAGTCGAAGTCGGGGTCGTCGATGCTCGTGGGACCGAGGTGCTGGAAGACCAGGTGAGTGACGAGGAGACCACCGTGCTCCGCGGTCGCCGCCTCGCGGCTGTTCCGCCCGCTGCCCAGTTCGTAGACCGCGCTGCGCACCGCGCGCAGTGTGAGCACGGAGCGCCACACCTTCTGCGGCGAGGGTTCGCGTTTGAACAGCAGGGTGTGACTGCCGGTGGACCCCTGCTCCCAGAGGTTCTCCGTGGAACTCGCGGCCCGGGCGGCCTGTTCGGCGTCCGGGTACAGGCAGGCCAGGGCGAGGGCGAGTTCGTCCAGTGAACAGCCGGTCTCCGGGGCGGCCAGCTCACCTCGTTTGATCACGTACTGCTTGCGCAGTTCGGCACGGAGATTGGCCTTGATCGCCTGGTGCACGGGCTCCAGCGCGATGTGGTCGCGCTGCTCGATGGCGTTCTGCCGGTTCGCCGCCTGCGAGACCTGTACGCCGAACTCCCGGTCCTCACGCGTGTTCACGACCTTGATGCTCAGGGTGGCGTTGGCCGCTGCCTCGCCGTCGTCGTGCATGGCCCTGGCGACCGCCCGTACCGTCTGAGCGCCGTTGACGATGCTCGCCCCGGTGACTTCAAGAGTGGTCGGCCTGCTCCGCGGTGCCTTGGCACTCTCGTGATGCGTCTTGAGCTCGTCGCAGATCATGGTGATGCCGTTGTTCAGGTACCAGAACCTGGTGGGGTCGGAGGTGAGGGTCTGGCCGATCTCCACATTGGTGACGGTGGTCCCGAGCGGGGCCCGGAGATTCTGCTCGAACAGGCCGGTCCCGTGCGTCTCGTACCACCCGGCGACGCTCTCAGCGGAGACGGTGCCCTGATATGCCTCAAGCGGTCCTTTCTGCTGGTACCAGTCGTCCAGGCGTACGTGCAGACGGATTGCCTCCGGCCGGAGATCCGCGTGGACCTGCTCGTGGAAATCGGCGGCGAACAGCACCTCGACACCCAGGCGTGCGCCGTACCGGTTGAACTCGTCGCGAGCGTTGTCGAGGACCTCGCGTGCCGGCGGGGAAGGCTCCGCGGTACCCATCAGCGCGATGACAAGGGTTGTTTTCCCCTTGATGAGGAGCGTCCTCGCCTCCAGCGCGAGATCTGCGGCACGCTGGTTGAACTGGTCGTACAGCTCGTTCTCGATCCGGTTCAGACCGTCCACCATCGCCTTCGCCGCGTCGACGTCGAAGGTCGCCGTGCCCTTGTCGCTCCACTTCGCCTGGACGAGCAGAACCTGTCCGCTCTCGGGCAGGGGGGCGATGGCATCGAGCCCCTGGTCCGCAATGCCGTCCGTCACGAACCGGGCCGCCTCGGCCACACCGCACTTGCCCACGCGCCGTACCGCGAGGGCCGCAAGAGCACGGGAGAGAAAGCGCTGTTCGTAATGGCCCCCTCGGAAGTGGGCGATGTCGCTGTCGTCTATCATCCCGTCGAACGTCTCGTGCAGCTGCTCGCGTACCTGTGTGACCTGGCGAGGCGTATCCGCCCCCGAGGTGGCCATGATTGGTTGCCTTCTTTCTGGTGATGTCATGCGATGCCCTGAGTTCGCGTCCCGATCCCTGAGCCGTTACCGCGCGGCCGACTGCTGAAGTCGACGACCACCAGAGCGACACCGACCGTTTCGACGGTGGCCCCTACCCAGTCCAAGGCCACTTCGGTGGGCACGTCACGCGCACCGAACCAGCCGTCGCGCACCAGCCGGGCGAAGTCGGTCGGTACAAGGTGGCGGGTGAGTGCGTCGACAGGAGGACCTGAAGGCCGGCCTCCGCCGCGGACGAGACCACCGCTGCGATCTGGCCGTAGGGCTAGATCGCGTCGGGGCTCGTCCGGTGCAGAGCAGCGGTGAAGGGCACGTGGTCGTGAATGCGGAGAATTGGTGTAGTCGGCATCGAGGAGACGAAGTAAATCTTTGCCAGGGCGCAGAATCGCCAGCCGCAGCGGTTGCGCCGAAGACGGGAAATCTGCCCGCCTTGGTCGTGCGAATGCCATTGACTCCCGCCCCCGAACCGCCTGCCGCCACACCGAGCCAGGCTCCGAGGATGGTAGCGCGCCAGCTCCGAACCTCCGGTTCGCGTGTCCCCTGCTCTCGCCGCTTCGGTCGGCTCCGTCACGCTCTCGCCCAGTCCGTCAGAAGCCAAGCCGACCCCGCGCCAAACCGCCAGCCATGGAGTGGACGTCGTTCCGCATGGTCATCGAGCCGATCACTGAGGCCTTCGGCCGCCTCGCCGCGGCCCCTCCTCGGCGATGCCGGTCATCGACGCCGCCGGACACCGGCGCGATATCCTCCTGGTCGACATCGGCGCGCTGGACGGCGAGGACTCGTCCACCGTTGGCCTGACATGAGCCAGGGCCCCGGGTCAATGGGGGCGACGTGGACACAGCCCCGGGTAGCCGACAGGGGCAGGATTGACGCTGACCGGCGCACAGAGCGCGACTTCCTTCACGGGTAGGCGCCTTCATCGCAACGAGGTGTATGCGGGATGACCGGGTTGTATCCCGCCAGATAGCCCGATGATATGCGAAACCGTCTGAGAACTATGCTCCTTCCGGAGCTGTGTGCGCAGGTTCGTATACCTGTCGGGGCACTTCCCGTTGAGGCTCTGACCAGTGGTAACGCCGGTCAGGGTCTTATCTGTGCGTGCCAAACACACACGCCCTACTCGCCTGAGAACTCTATCCCTCATGGCGCTGATCAGACGTTCTCTGTGGCCGGGCGGACGAGCAGCGGTCGGCGTCGCGGTGGTCCTCACTGCGCTAGCCGCACTCGTCATGGGGAGGATCAGGGGTAGGATAAGTGGCATGAGTGAGCCTACCGGCAAGTACTCGATCACCATGCCGCGCGACATCGCCGAAGCCGCCAAGGCCCGCAGCGGCCCCTCCGGATTGTCCGCTTACGTCGCCGCAGCCGTCGCCCGGCAGATCGAGCGGGACAACCTCAACGAACTCATCACGGTCGCAGAGGCCGAACACGGCCCCGTCACCGAGGACGAGATCCAGTCTCTGCGTGACCAACTCCACCGCGCCCGAGCGGAACAACTCCAAGGCGGGGCGAACGCTGCGTGACGCCCTCCCCGGCCGTCCCCGGTGGCACCCTGGTCCTCGACAGCGAAGGGCTGGCCAAGGCCGTCCTGCGCGACCGCACCGTCACCGGCTGGCTCGCCCTCGCACGTGCCGACGACCTTCGGGTGATCACTTCCGCAGCCACCCTCGTGGAAGTCATCCATCCCCGGATCAACCGCCCGGCCCTGGAGTGGACCCTCTCCCGCCTCGTCGTCGAACCGGTCACCGAGCCCATCGCCCGTCATGCCGCCGCCCTCCTCGCCGAGGCCGGCCTGCACGGCCACAAGCACTCCATCGACGCCATGCTCGGTGCCACAGCGCTGGCCGCGCCCGGTCCGGTGACAGTCCTCACCTCAGACCCTGAGGATCTCGGCGCCCTGTGCGGCTCTCGCGTCACCGTCATCAAGGTGTGAGCCGCGCTGCGCACGGGCTCATCCTGCCGTGCGCGCTCCCGCATCGCGTGCGGTGGGCGGGGCAGCTCCCGGGCACGCGTCGCGGGCCGAGCCCTCCTGCGTGGGCCACTCCGACGCGGTGCGTGATCCGCCGGGGCCACGACCGTCGCGGGAGCCGCCGCCGTCACGACCCAGCGCGGGCGGCGGCGCCGTGGTCCCTGTGCCACCGCCGGAGTGAACCGGTGTGACCGGTGCGCCGGGGGCGCGGGCCGCGCCACGGAAGTGACCCGGGCGGCGTGGCGCGCTCCCTGCCGGTGGCCGTCAGGCGCTCATACGGTGTGCGGACCGCACGTGATCCAGGCGACTCCGCGCACCTGCCGACGGCAGGTGGTCACGCGGTGGAAGGAACGCACGGTGCTGCTGCTCATCTCTCCGGACAGTGTCGCGGAAGCCCTCGACTGCGCGAAGGCCGCGGAACACCTCGACATCGTCGACGTCAAGAAGCCCGACGAGGGCTCGCTCGGCGCGAACTACCCGTGGGTCATCAGGGAGATCCGCGACGCGGTCCCGGCGGACAAGCCGGTGTCCGCGACCGTGGGAGACGTGCCGTACAAGCCGGGCACGGTGGCGCAGGCAGCGCTCGGTGCGGCCGTCTCCGGAGCCACGTACATCAAGGTCGGCCTCTACGGATGCACGACTCCCGACCAGGCCGTCGAGGTCATGCGGGGGGCCGTCCGGGCCGTGAAGGACCACCGGCCGGACGCGCTGGTCGTCGCCTCGGGGTACGCCGACGCCCACCGGATCGGCTGCGTCAACCCGCTGGCGCTGCCCGACATCGCCCGCCGCTCCGGCTGTGACGCGGCCATGCTCGACACCGCGGTCAAGGACGGGACGCGGCTGTTCGACCACGTGCCGCCCGACGTGTGCGCGGAGTTCGTCCGGCTGGCTCACGACGCCGGTCTGCTCGCCGCCCTGGCGGGCAGCGTCACGGCGGGGGACCTCGGCGCGCTGACCCGCATCGGCACGGACATCGTCGGAGTGCGCGGGGCGGTCTGCGAAGGGGGCGACCGCACCGCCGGACGCATCCGGCCGCACCTGGTGGCCGCGTTCCGGGCGGAGATGGAGCGGCACGCCCGCGAGCACGCCGCCGCCGTCGCCACCGCGAACTGACCCTGATGCCGACAGGCCGGCCCCGACGCCGTCCCGGGTCCCGAACAGGGTGCTTCGCCGTTCTCGATCCGGCGACGGGCGAGGTCTTCGACGAGGCTCCCGACCAGCGGCCTAAGGCGTTGGACGCCGTCGTCGAGCGGGCCCACGCGTCCTGGCGCGGCTGGCGGGCCGACGCCCCCGCCCGCACCGCGGCACTGCTCGCGGCCGCCGACGCCGCGGAGGCGGCCGGGGCGGACCTCGCCACCCTCCTCACCCGGGAGCAGGGCAAACCCCTGTCCGAGTCGCACGCCGAGGTCGCCCGCGTGGCGGCCCGGCTGCGCTACTTCGCCACGCTGCACCCGGGCCCGCAGCCGCTCACGGACGGCCGCCCGGTCCGCAGCGAGGTCCGCTGGCGGCCACTCGGGCCCGTCGCCGCGATCGTCCCGTGGAACTTCCCCCTCCAGCTCGCGTCGGCGAAGTTCGCGCCCGCGCTCGCCGCGGGCAACACGGTGGTGCTGAAGCCCTCCCCGTTCACGCCCCTGGCCACCCGGATGCTGGGGTCCGTCCTGTCCGCCGCCCTTCCCGAGGGCGTGCTGACGATCGTCACCGGCCGTGAACCCCTCGGCGCCCGCCTCGCCTCCCACCCGGGCGTCCGGCACGTGACCTTCACCGGGTCCGTCCGCACCGGACGGACCGTCGCGGCGGGCGCGGCGGCCTCCCTCGCCCGGGTCACCCTGGAGCTGGGCGGCAACGACGCCGCCGTCCTGCTGGACGACGTGGACGTGGAGCGGATCGCGGACCGGCTGTTCTGGGCGGCGTTCCGCAACTGCGGACAGGTCTGCGTGGCGGTCAAGCGCGTCTACGCTCCGGCGCGGCTCCACTCCCAGGTGGTCGAGGCGCTCGCGCACCGCGCGAGGACCGCCGTCGTCGGCTCCGGGCTCGACCCGCTCTCGCAGCTGGGACCGGTGAACAACGCGCCGCAACTGGCGCGGGTGGAGCGCTGCACGGCGCGGGCACTGGCAGACGGGGCCCGGGCCGCCGCCGGCGGCCACCGGCTGGACGGGCCGGGCTACTTCTTCGCCCCGACGGTCCTGACGGACGTTCCGCCCGGCAGTCCGGTGGTGACCGGGGAACAGTTCGGCCCGGTCCTGCCGGTGCTGCCGTACGAGAGCCTCGACGAGGCGGTCGAGGCGGCCAACGCCACCGGCTACGGACTCGGTGGCTCGGTGTGGGGCACCGACCTGGACCGGGCCGGTGCGGTGGCCGACCGGCTGGAGTGCGGAACGGTGTGGATCAACCACCACGGCGAGCTGTCCCTCGCCCAGCCCTTCGCGGGCACCAAGGAGAGCGGCGTCGGCGTCGCGGGCGGGCCGTGGAGTCTCTACGGGAACCTCAGGCCGTTCGTCGTGCACCGACCGGAGGAGGCGTGACGGTGAGGTTCAGCGCGGCGGTGCTGCGCTCCTACGAGGCCCGGTTCGCCGTCGAGGAGGTGGTCCTGAACGCGGGGCCGGCCGACGGCGAGGTCCTGGTCGAGATCGCGGGCTGCGGGATGTGCCGGACGGATCTCGCCGTCCGGCACTCGCAGGGCCGCTCCCCGCTGCCGGCGGTGCTCGGTCACGAGGGGGCCGGCGTCGTGGTGGAGACGGGCGGTCCGGACACCGGCCTGAGCGTCGGCGACCACGTGGTGCTGAGCTTCGACTCCTGCGGACACTGCCCGAACTGCCGGGCGGCGGCGCCCGCCTCCTGTGACTCCTTCGCCTCGCTCAACCTCTTCGGAGGGCGGAAGGAGAACGCGGCACGGTTCACCGACGCGGCCGGGGGCGCACTTGCCCCGCGGTGGTTCGGCCAGTCGTCGTTCGCCGAGTACGCGCTGGTCTCCGCCCGCAACGCCGTCCGGGTCGACCCCTCGCTGCCCATCGCGCTGCTCGGCCCGCTCGGCTGCTCCCTCCTCACGGGCGCCGGAGCGGTGTTCAACTCCTTCGGAGCCGGCCCCGGTGACACCTTCGCGGTCTTCGGCGCGGGAGCGGTGGGCCTGGCGGCGGTGATGGCGGCCCTCGCCGCCGGAGCGGTGGCCGTGGCCGTCGACCGGCACCCCGGGCGGCTTGCCCTCGCCGAGCGGCTCGGCGCCCTCCCGCTGCACGCCGCCTCGGCCCGGCTGCCCGACCGCGTCCGGCGGCTGACCGGCGGCGGCGCGCGGTACGCCCTGGACACCACCGGCTCCGCCCCGCTGATCAACGACGCGCTCCGGTCCTTGCGCCCGGCCGGCCACCTCGGCCTGGTGGCCCGGCTGCGCACCGCGCTGCCGCTCGAACCGGGAACGCTGGACCGGAGCCGGAGGATCTCCCACATCTGCGAGGGGGACGCGGTGCCGGCGCTGCTGGTCCCCCGCCTGACCGCGCTGTGGCAGGCCCAGCGGTTCCCCTTCGACCTGCTGGTCCGCACGTACCCGCTCGCCGACGTCAACGAGGCCGAGAGCGACTGCACGGCGGGCCGCGTGGTCAAACCCGTCCTGGTTCCGCAGAGGAGGGGCCGGTGAGCGGGGCGCACGACGCCGCGGCCCGTCCGGCCGACCGCCGTCCGGCGGACGGCCGCGCACACCGAGCCGAGGGAGGACACATGGCCTATACGGCACGCCAGGAACCCGCCGGGGGAGGCGTGGAAGGGGGCGTCGGCCTGACCGCCCTCCTGGTCGCCGCCGCACGGGCGATCGAGACCCACCGCCCCGACAGCCTGGCACGGGACGCCTACGCGGAGCACTTCGTGCGCGCCGCACCGGCGTCCGCGGACTGGCCCATCCGCACGAGCCAGGTGCCGGACGGGGACACGGACCCGCTGTGGGGGCGGTTCGCGCGCTACTTCGGTCTGCGGACGCGGGTCCTCGACGACTTCCTCCTGCGGTCCGCGCACGCGGGGGGCGCCCGTCAGGTGGTGCTGCTCGGCGCGGGGCTGGACACACGGGCGTTCCGCCTCCCCTGGCCCGCGGGCTGTGTGGTCTTCGAGATCGACAGGGACGGCGTGCTGGCGTTCAAGCACGCGGTGCTCGACGGGCTGTCGGCCACGCCGGGGGCCGCGCGCGTGCCGGTCCCCGTCGACCTGCGCGCCGACTGGGCCGGCGCGCTGGCCGACGCCGGTTTCGACCCGGCCGCACCGACCGCCTGGCTGGCCGAGGGGCTGCTGTTCTACCTGCCGCCGGCCGCGGAGACGTACCTCGTCGACACGGTGCGCCGGCTGAGCGCGCCGGGAAGCTCCCTGGCGTTCGAGGTGAAGCTGGAGAAGGACCTGCTGGCGTACCGCGACAGCCCGATCTACACCTCGACGAAGCACCAGCTCGGCATCGACCTGCTCAGCCTGTTCGACCGGGGGCCGCGGCCCGACTCGGCCGGTGGCCTGGCGGGCGCGGGCTGGTCCACGTCCGTGCGCACCCCCTTCGACTTCACCCGCCTGCACGGACGCGGCCCGCTGCCCGAGCGGAACGACGCGCTGGCGGGCAACCGGTGGGTGTTCGCGGACCGGCCCGGGGCGTGACGCCGCCCGCGTGCGGTCACACCGGCTGGGCGGCCGTGAGCGCGCGGACGCGGTCGCTCCGCCGGCGGTGAGCGGACCGGCCGGACGGCGGCGCGGGGCGCCCCCGGCTGCCGTGGGCCGGCGCCGCGCGGCGAGCCGGGGTGCGGGGCACCCGCCCTCGCCGGTCACGCCACCGTCTACCGGCCCCATGACATGTACGTCGGCATCCGGCCGGCCGCCCTGACGGCGTTCGCCAGCGGTATCACGTGCATGCCCGACTTCTCCCACAACTCCCGCACCACCGCGCACTTCGACGCCGCCGCGAAGAGCTGATGCGTCGATCATGCACAGCGCCACTGACAATGACGCTACCTGTGTGCGCCAGACCCCACGCGACCAGGATTTTCACCGAAGGCCCCAGTTCACGAGTGGCCCGCCCCGCGCGGTAGCGGGACGAGAAGGTGCCTGCGTTTCCCCGTCCGCTGCCGGGGGCCCCGGCTCCCGCACATGCGCGCGGAGCACCCTGTCACGTGGCGGCGGGCAGGGAGGCTATGCGACGTGGCGGAATGAAGGTTCCGTATCGAACTGTCGTCCGTAGTCCACCCCGAACCAGTGAACCACCCGTTCGGACTACAACCGCAATGTGTGGCGCTGTGTCTCAACTAGGCGCCCCCCGCCCCTACTTGCGGAGAGACATGAGCCACCAGCAGTACCCGCCGCACCCGCAACACCAGCAGTACCCGCAGCAGCAGCCCTACCCCTACGCGCCTCCGCCGCCGAAGAAGAACACCGGCAAGGTCATCGGGTTCAGCTGTCTCGGCGTCGTCGTCGCGTTCATCATCATCGGTGTCATCGGCGCCGCGGTCAGTGGCGGCGATGGCGACAACAGCTCCTACGAGCCCGACTCGCCCGCCGCTGCGGCCAAGGACAAGCCCGCCGGCGGCGACGAGTCCGACGACAAGGCCAAGCCCGAGGGCGGCTCCGAGGCCAAGGCGGAGGAGAAGCCGGAGCTGTCCCAGGCCGCACAGTTCAAAGCGTGTGTCGCCGACAACGGCACGGAGACCGAGAAGGCCGCAGTGAAGCACGTCACCAAGGTCACCGGTACCGACGAACGCAACGACATCCTCGACGCGGCCGAGGTGTTCACCGACTACGAAGGCGACATGTTCAGCGCCGACAGCGCCTCGGGCAAGCTCATCGCGTCGGCGTTCGCCTCCTGCTACGAGTCGGACAACGGCCTCGTCACCGTCTACAACACGAACGGTGAAATCCTCTCCAACGGCAACTACTGACCCTCCCCTTGCCCCGCCCGGCCGCTCCGGGCGGGGCGCCTCCGTGGAACTGGCCGGTCGCCGCCGACACCCAGAACCTGTGTGGGGTCGCCGCGTGATGCGGAGACGGGCGAGCGCTCCGGCAGGCGCACGCTTCTCCCGCGACGGAGCCCGCAGCGCGAGGTGGCCGAGAGAGACGTCCCGAGCCGCGCACCGGCATCCAGGCGACGCGGCGCCGTCGGCTCGCGCTCCCGGTGCACCTGATGCGGCCGGTGGCCGTTCCGAGGGCTCAACCGCTTCCTCACCGCCCTGGCCGGCGGACGGCTGCTGACCCCCGCCACCCTTGCCGCCATGCGCACCACCGTCACGGTTCCGCAGGACCACGGTCACCCCGCGGGCACCCGAAGCGGCCTGGGACTGTTCTCCATCCCGCTGTCCTGCGGCGGTCGTTACCTCGGACACGGGGGAACCGGTTTCGGATACGTCGTCCAGACCGCCACCACGACGGACGGCCGACGCACCGTCACCGTCTCAGCCCACAGCCGACCGGCCGACCCCGGCACGGCGGCCCGCCAGAACGAGGCCCTGCGCGAGCTGACCGACCACGCCCTCTGCCACGCCGCGTGAGCGGTCCGGCGCCCTCACCGCTCACAGGGCGCGTCATCCGCCGTCAGTGCAAGGCGGCCGGACGCTCCTTCACCGGCCGTTAGCGTCAGGCCATGAATTTCCTCCAGATCGCCCCTGCGGTATGGCAGTTGTCCTTCCCGGTCGGGCACGTCCACGTCGTGCGCTTGCCGGACGGGTACGCCCTGGTCGATACCGGCGTGCCGGGTTCCGCTCCTGCGGTCCTGGACGCGCTGGAGCGGCTCGGCGGCCGTCCCCGCGACCTGCGGCAGATCGTCCTGACCCACTCCCACGTCGACCACATGGGCTCGGCCGCGGACCTCGTCGCGGCCACCGGTGCCGCCCTCGTCGCCGGTGCGCTCGACGCCCCGTTCATCAGCGGCACCGCTCCCGAGCCGCAGCCGGTGTTCACCGGCCCGGAACGCGTGCTGCGCGAACAGGTCATGGCCGGGTCCGCCGAGGCGGGCATGCCTGCGGCGCCGCCCGTGCCCGTGGACGTCGAGCTGTACGACGGCGGCACCCTGGACGGCTGGGCCGAGCCCGTCCGCGTCCTGCACGTGCCGGGCCACACCCCGGGGAGTATCGCGCTGCATCTCCCTGCCAGCGGCGTGCTGTTCCCCGGGGACACCATCGCCACCGTGGGGGACCGGGCGGTCCTCGGTCCGTTCAACGTGGACCGGAAGGAGGCCGTCGCCTCCTTCCGGCGGCTCGCCGCGCTGGAGGTGGAGACGGTGTGCGTGCCCCACGGGCAGCCGCTGACCAGGGACGCGGGCGCGGTGCTCCGGGCCGCCGCACCGGAGGGCGACTGGGTGTGAAACGCGGCCACCGGGCGCTTCCACGAGGGGCTTCCTGACGTAGCGGTCCGCGCGGGCGATGACGCAGCCGGCGGCGTCCCGGCCGCATCCCTGCGCGGGAGCCGACGCCGCCGGGGGTGCGCTGGGCCGCGGCGTGCCGCGCGAGGACCGCGTTCCGCGCGCCGGTCTGACCCCGGGTCAGGCGGCGCGGGCGCGGGCGGGTGTGGCAGGGAAGGGGCGCTTGCCACGGGTCCGCGCGCCTGGTTAGGTTAGGCTAACCTGACCTGATGAGGGGGAGCGCATGCTGGCCCGGAACACGGGGGTCGCGGGCTCGGTGGCGCTGGTCACCGGGGCGGCCAGAGGAATCGGTGCCGCCGTGGTCGACGGGCTGGTCCGCGAGGGCGCCACCGTCGCCGCCGTCGACATCGACGCGGACGGCCTGGCGGAGGTCGCCGGCCGCTCCAAGGGGCGGGTCGTGCCCTTCACCGCCGACGTGGCGGACGCCGACGCGGTCGCGGACGTCGTCGGGACCACCGAGCGCGACCTCGGGCCGCTGGGCATCGGGGTGTCCGTGGCGGGCGTGCTGCGTCCGGGCCCGCTGTGCGAGACCAGTGACGCCGACTGGGCGGACACCTTCTCCGTCAACACCACGGGCCCGTTCGTCGTCCTGCGCGCGCTGGCCCGCCGGATGGTGCCCCGCGGCCGCGGCTCCCTGGTGACCGTCGCGTCCAACGCGGCGGGCGTCCCCCGCGCCGGCATGGGGGCGTACGCCGCGTCCAAGGCCGCGTCCGCCATGCTCACCCGCTGCTTCGGCCTGGAACTGGCCGCGCACGGCATCCGGTGCAACGTGGTCTCGCCCGGCTCGACCGACACCGCGATGCAGCGGCAGCTGTGGACGGGCGAGGACGACCGGGCCGACCGGGACCGGGTCATCGCCGGTGCCCCCGAGCAGTTCCGGGTGGGCATACCGCTGGGCCGCATCGCCGAGCCCGCCGAGATCGCCGACGCGGTCCTGTTCCTGGTCTCCGACCGCGCCCGGCACATCACCATGCAGAACCTGTTCGTCGACGGCGGCGCGGCCCTGCGTGCCTGAGAGAGGAATCGCTGACGTGTCCATACCCGCGCTGGTGCGCCCCAGCCCCGTACACCGGGCGGCCGACCTGCTGGCCGCCTACCTGCCCGGCTCCTTCTACTTCTCCTCACCACGGGGAACGCTGCTCGCCGACGGCGTGCACACCCGGGTCCGGCCCGGGAGCGGGGCGCAGGCCCCGGCCGCAGCCGGGGCCCTGGAGGCGGCCGCGACGGCCGGGGTGGCCGAACCCCTGGTGGCCGGGGCCGTCGGGTTCCGCCCGGAGGCGGCGGCCGGTCTCGTGGTGCCCGCCGTGGTGCGGCGGGCGGGCGCCGCGACAGGGGTGCGGGCCCCCGCGGCGGAGTCCGGGACGGTGTGGACGGCCACGCCGCGTCCCGAGCCCGCGCGGTACGCCGACGCCGTCCGCCGGGCGCTGGAGCTGATCGGGGACGGTGAGCTGCGCAAGGTCGTGCTGGCCCGCTGCCTGGAGCTCTCCGCCGACACCCCGGTGTGGGTGCCCGCGCTGCTGGCCCGGCTGGTGCGGGCGGACCCGTCCGCCTACGCCTTCGCCGCCGACGTCACCGCGCCCGGCGACCCCGCCCCGCGCACGCTGGTCGGGGCCAGTCCGGAACTGCTCGTCTCCCGCCGGGGCGCGACCGTGGTGGCCAACCCGCTCGCCGGGTCGGCGCCCCGGTCGGGCGACGCGGCGCTCGACCGCGAGCGGATCGCGGGGCTGCGCGCGTCGGCCAAGGACCTCGGCGAACACGCGCACACCGCCGCCCAGGTGGCGGAGGTCCTGGGCCGGTTCTGCGTGGACCTGGAGGTGCCCGCGGGGCCCGAGGTGATCGGCACGCCGACGATGTGGCACCTGTCCACCCGGATCACCGGGCGGCTGGCCGACCCGGCCGACCCGGCGTGCTCCGCGCTGGGGCTCGCCGAGGCGCTGCACCCCACACCCGCGGTGTGCGGCGTGCCCGAGGCGGGGGCGCTGTCGGCCATCGAGGCGCTGGAGCCGGAGGACCGCGGCTACTACGCGGGGATGGTCGGCTGGAGCGGCCTGGACGGGGACGGCGAGTGGGCGGTGACGATCCGCAGCGCCGAGGTGTGCGACCGCACGGTGCGCCTGTTCGCCGGTGCCGGGGTCGTCGCGGGCTCCGACCCCGCGGCCGAACTCGCCGAGACGAGCGCCAAGTTCCGCACGCTGCTGAGTGCCCTGGACGTGGCGGACGCGGCGTGAGCGCCGCGCACGTGCCCTGGCCGCCGAAGACCGCCGCGCGCTACCGGGCCGCCGGTCACTGGCGCGGGCAGACCTTCGGGGCGCTGCTGACGTCGCGGGCGGCCGCGTACGCCGGCCGGACGGCCGTCGTCGGCGGGGAGATCCGGGACATCCGGTGGAGCTTCGCCGAGCTGGACGAGCGCGCCCACCGGATCGCGGCGGGCCTGGCCGACGCAGGGCTGCGGCCCGGCGAGCGGGTCGTGCTGCAACTGCCCAACGTCCCGCAGTTCCTCCCGGTGGTGTTCGGGATGTGGCGCGCGGGCGTGCTGCCGGTGTTCGCGCTGCCCGCCCACCGGCACAGCGAGCTGCGGCACTTCGCCGCGCACAGCGAGGCCGCCGCCGTCATCACCACGGGCGTGCACGAGCGGCACGACCACGCCGCGACCGCCCGCGCCGTCGCCCGTGAGGTGGCCTCCGTGCGGCGGGTGCTGGTGCTCGGCTCGCAGGAGTTCACCGACCTGGCCGCGACGGCGCCGCGCGAGCTGCCCGACCCCGACCCGGAGGGCGTGGCGTTCCTCCAGCTCTCCGGCGGGAGCACCGGGCTGCCGAAGCTCATCCCGCGCACCCACGACGACTACCTCTACAGCGTCCGTGAGAGCGCCCGCATCTGCGGGCTGCGCCCGGACAGCGTCTACCTGGCGGCGCTTCCCGTGTCGCACAACTACCCGCTCAGCTCGCCGGGGGTGCTGGGCGCGCTGCACGCGGGCGCGGCCACCGTCATGGCACCGCGCCCGGACGCGGACACCGCGTTCCGGCTGATCGAGTCCGAACGGGTGACGATCACCGGTGTGGTGCCGCCGCTGGCCGCCGCGTGGGCGTCGGCGGCGGAGCGCACCGGGCGCGACCTGTCCTCCCTGGAGGTCCTGCTGGTAGGCGGGGCCAAGTGCGGGCGGGAGCTGGCCGAACGGATCGGTCCGGCGCTCGGCTGCCGGTTGCAGCAGGTGTTCGGGATGGCCGAGGGCCTGGTCTGCTACACCCGGCTGGACGACCCCGAGGAGACGGTGCTCGGCACCCAGGGCCGCCCCCTGTCGCCCGACGACGAGATCCGCGTCGTCGACCCGGAGACCGGCTCGGACGTGGCACCGGGGGAGACGGGCGTCCTGCTGACCCGGGGCCCCTACACGATCCGCGGCTACTACCGGGCACCGGAGCACAACGCCACCGCGTTCACCCCGGACGGCTTCTACCGGACCGGTGACCTGGTGCGCCGCACACCGTCCGGGGACCTGGAAGTGGTCGGCCGGGCCAAGGAGCAGATCAACCGGGGCGGGGAGAAGGTCGCGGCCGAGGAGGTCGAGAACCACCTGATGGCCCACCCGGGCGTGCTGGACGCCGCCGTCGTCGCGGTGCCCGACCCCTACCTCGGCGAGCGGACCTGCGCCTACGTCGTGCCCGCGGCGGGGGAGCCCCCGGCCGCCGCGGAGCTGCGCGCGTTCGTGCGCGGGCGCGGGGTGGCCGCGTTCAAGGTGCCGGACCTCGTCCGCGTCGTGGAGCGGTTCCCGGTGACCGGCGTCGGCAAGACCAACAAGCGCGAGCTGAGGGCGGCTCTGGCCGCGCTCGCGCGGAAGGAGTGATGCGTGTGTCCCTGCCCGAGATCCGGCCCTACCCGCTGCCCGGGGCCGCCGAGCTGCCCGCGGGACGGGTGGGGTGGCGGCCCGATCCGGCCCGCGCGGCCCTGCTCGTCCACGACATGCAGCGCTACTTCCTGGCGCCGTACGCCGGGGCGCCGGTACCCGAGGTGACGGCGAACACCGCGCGGCTGGCCGGCACGGCCCGCGAGCGGGGGATTCCGGTGTTCTACACCGCCCAGCCGGGGCGGCAGGACCCGGCGGACCGGGGGCTGCTCACCGAGTTCTGGGGCGACGGCATCGGCGCGGTCATCGACGCCGACCCCCGGGCCGCGGACATCGTGGACGCGCTCGCCCCGGCCGGCTCCGACACCGTGCTCACCAAGTGGCGCTACAGCGCGTTCCAGCGCAGCACCTTCGCCGAGCAGCTCGCCGCCCTGGGCCGGGACCAGCTGCTGATCACCGGCGTCTACGCGCACATCGGCTGCCAGACCACGGCCGTCGAGGCGTTCATGCGCGACGTCCAGCCGTTCCTGGTGGCCGACGCGGTCGCCGACTTCTCCCGCGGACACCACGACCGGACCTGCGCCTACGTCGCCCAGCGCTGCGGCGTCGTCACCACCACCGCCGACGCGCTGGCCGCGCTGTCGGCGCCGACCCCCGCCGGAGCCGTCCGATGAGCCAGGCACTGTCCCCCGAACGCGTCCGCGCCGACGTCGCGGAGCTGCTGGACTGCGATCCCGCCGAACTCGCGCCGGATGAGAACCTGTTCGACCGCGGCCTGGACTCGGTGCGGATCATGACCCTGGTCGAGCGCTGGCGCGCCGCAGGCGTCGGCACGCTGGAGTTCCCCGACCTGGCCGAGCAGCCCGAGCTGGCGCACTGGACGGCGCTCCTGACGGGCGGTGGGGCGGCATGACGCGGACCGACCACCGGCACCGGCACCTGGCGCGGATCGCGGAGGTCAGGGCGGGCCGCAGCGCAGAGAAGGTGGGCTACCCGATCGGCATCCGCAAGACCGAGGTCGTGCGCACCGCCGTCGTCGGCGGCCTGCTGCGGGTGACCCTCGGCGGGCCCGGTACCGAGGGGTTCGAGGCGCACGCCCCGGACGAGCACGTGAAGCTGCTCTTCCCCTCCCCGGACGGCTCGCTGCCCCTCCCCGAGCCGGACGGGACGATGCTGCGCTGGCCCCGGCCGATGCCCGTCTCGCGGGAGTACACCGTGCGCCGCTTCGACCCGGTGGCGGGGGAGATCGACATCGACGTCGCCCCGCACGACGGCGGCCTCGCCTCAACGTGGGCGCGGACCGTCCGGCCGGGAGCCGTGGTGCACGTCGCGGGACCGCCCGGCGGGCTGATCGTCCCGCACGCCTACGACCGCTACCTCCTGGCGGGCGACCTCACGGCGCTGCCCGCGATCGCGCGCCGGCTGGAGGAGCTGCCCGGAAACGCCCGGGGCTGGGCGTTCGTCGAAGTCGCGGACGCCACGCAGGAGATGGAGCTGTCCGCGCCGGAGGGCTTCGAGGTGCGCTGGCTGCACCGCGGCGACCGCCCGGCGGGCACCGGCGGCGCGCTGGCGCGGGCGGTGACCGCGGTGACCGTGCCCGAGGGGGAGCGGGTGTACGTGTGGGCGGCCGGGGAGGCGGGGCAGGTCAAACCGCTGCGGCGCTGGGTCCGCGACGAGCTGCGGCTGGACAGGGCCGACCAGGACATCACCGGTTACTGGAAGCGCGGCGTCGCGGACTTCGACGAGGACGGCCACTGACGGTCGCCGACGCCCGCTGACGGTTACTCATATCCGCGGAGTCCGACGCCTTTCGCGTCGCCCGCCGCCGCCCGCCGCAGCCCGGTTCCGCCCGGTCCGGGCTGCGGTGGACGCCCGGCCCCGTGCGGGTGTTCCACCAGGGAGGACATCAAGTAAGGTAAGCCTTACCTAATTAGTAAGGGTCAGCCTTACTCAGCAAGGAGGAACTCCGCATGTCCATACGCAGATCCTCGGGCCTGGTCGGCGCCCTGGCGCTGGCCCTGGCCCTGACCGGGTGCGGCGCGTCGTCGGACGCCGGGACGGAAGCGGCCGCGAAGGACGGGGCCGCGACGGACGCGACCCGCGTGTTCACCGCGGACAACGGCGACATCACCATCCCCGCCGACCCGCAGCGCGTGGTGGCCACCGGCTACGCCGTGCCCGCCCTGATCGAGGCCGACGCACCGCTGGTCGGCATCTCGTCGTGGCAGCGCGGGGAGCCGATGATGAGCGAGGAGGACCTGGCCACCTACAAGGAACTCGCCAAGGTGGCGGGCGAGCAGGCGGCCGAGACCAACTACGAGGCCGTCGCCGAGGTCGAACCCGACCTCATCGTCATCGGCGTGCCCGCGCCCGTCCTCGGCGACATCGACGTCGAGCGACTGGAGTCCATCGCCCCGGTCGTGGCGATCGGCCCGACCGTGCCGTCCGCCTGGCGCGACCTGTCGCGCCGGCAGGCCGACGCCGCCGGCGCGCTGGAGCGGTTCGACGCCGCGCAGGCCGAGTACGAGGGCAAGGCCGCCGAACTGGCCGCCAAGTACGAGGACGTGCTGCCGCAGCTCAAGATGGGCCACGTCGGCGCCTACGGCGAGGCCGCCAAGGGCACCTTCCAGCGCGAGTTCAGCGGCTCGTGGGGCACCAACATCGCCGAGGACGTCGGCGCGGCGTACTACGGCGAGGTCAAGGAGCCCGGCCCCGGTTCGAGCGCGGTCAGCGAGTACCCGTCCATCGAGGAGCTTCCGGCCTCGCTCGGTGAGGCCGACGCCATCACCTACACGGTGAACGCCGACGGCAGCGTCCCCGAGGCGGTGCAGTACGTCCTGGACTCGCCGCTGTGGAAGAACCTGCCCGCCGTCAAGGCCGGTCTGACCTTCCCCCTCCGCTACACCGAGGCCGCGACCTACGGGCAGGGCATGACGACCCTCGACGCGATCGACACCGCGTTCGCCCCGCTGCTGGACCGGTGAGCGCCGCCGGCCACGCGCCCGGAACGGCCGGGACGCCCGGAACGGCCGGGACGGCCGGGACGCGGCGAACCGCGCAGCAGGCGGTCTGGCTCGGCGGCGGGCTGGTGCTGCTGGCGGCGGTCGCCGTCCTCAGCATCGGCGTCGGCGCCCACGCCGTCCCGCCCGCCGAGGTCGTACGGGCCCTGGTGGACTTCCGCGGCACCGACGACCACGTCATCGTGCGGAACGTCCGGGCGCCCCGCGCGCTGCTGGCCGTCGCGGTGGGCGCCGCACTGGCCGTGGCCGGCGCGCTGATCCAGACCCTCGCCCGCAACCCCCTGGCCGAGCCCGGCATCCTCGGGGTCACCGCGGGCGCGGGGTTCGCCATCACCGTCGGCTCGGCGCTCGGCCTGGCCGCCGGGCCGCCGGGCCAGCTGGCCTCCGCCGTCGTCGGCGCGGTGCTCGCGGCGCTGCTGGTCGCCGCGGTCGGACGGCGCTCGCCGCTGCGGCTGGTCCTGGCCGGGGTGGCGCTGACCGCGGTGCTGAACGGCGTCGCCCTGGGCATGCGGCTGGTCCTGCCCGACGTCTTCGACGTGTACCGGTTCTGGTCGGTCGGATCGCTGGCGGCCCAGGAACAGGCGCCGCTGGCCCTGCCGCTGACCGCCATCGTCACCTGCCTGCTCGGCGCGCTGCTGCTGAGCCGCGCGCTGAACGCCCTGACGCTGGGCGAGAGCGTCGCGCACACGCTGGGTGCGCCGGTCGCCCGGACGCGGGCCGCCGCGCTCGTGCTGATCACCGTGCTCAGCGGGGCGGCGACGGCGGTGGCCGGGCCGATCCTGTTCGTCGGACTGATCGTGCCGCACCTGGTCCGCAGGCCCGCCGGGGGCTCGGTGCCGTGGCTGCTGCTGTACGCGATGGTGCTGGGCCCGGTGCTGCTGCTGGTGGCCGACGTCGGGTCGCGGGTGCTGCTGCCCACCGGCGAGGTGCCGGTGGCCATCGTGACGGCGTTCCTCGGCGGCCCGGTGCTGATCTGGGCCGTCCGCCGGTACGGGGCGGGGTCGCTGTGAACGTGCTCGGAGTGCGCGCCGAACGCCGCGTGGTGGTGCTCGCGGCGGTCCTGGTCGCCCTGACGCTCTGCCTCGGCCTGGCCGGGCTGTGCTACGGCGCGTCCTGGTCGAGCCCCGGCGAGGTGCTCGCCGCGCTGAGCGGAGCGGAACCCTCCGTGGTGATCTCGCAGTGGCGGCTGCCGCGCGTGCTGGCCGGGACCGTCTTCGGTGCCGCGCTCGGCGTGGCCGGGGCGGTCTTCCAGAACCTCACCCGGAACCCGATGGGCAGCCCGGACGTGATCGGCCTCGACGCGGGCGCCTACACCGGCGCGCTGTTCGCCCTCACCGTGCTGTCGGGCACCTCCGCGCAGCTGGCCACCGGCTCGGTGCTCGGCGGGCTGCTCGTCGCGGCCGTCATCTACCTGCTCTCGGCCGACCGCGGCTTCTCGGGGCTGCGGCTGGTGGTGATCGGCATCGCGGTCAACGCGATGATGACGGCCGTCAACTCGTGGATCGTGCTGCGCGCCGAACTGGAGGTGGCCATCGCCGCCGTCGGCTGGAGCGCGGGTTCGCTCAACGGCGTGGACTGGGCCGACCTGTACATCCCGTTCTGCGTCATCGCCGTGCTGCTCACCGCCATGAGCACGGGGGCGCACGCCATGCACCAGACGTCACTGGGCGACGCGGTCGCGGTGACCACCGGGGTCGGGCTGAACCGGCTGCGGCTGCTGATGGTGCTCGTCGGCGTCGGCTGCACGGCCACGGTGACCGCGGTGGCCGGACCGATCGCGTTCATCGCCCTGGCCGCGCCGCAGATCGGCCGCAGGCTCGCGGGCGCGGCCGGTGTGCCGCTGCTCCCGGCCGCGCTGACCGGGGCCGTCCTGCTCCAGGGCGCCGACCTGCTCGCCCAGATGCTGCTGGCGCCCGCCGCGCTGCCGGTCGGTGTGGTGAGCACCGCGATCGGCGGCTGCTACCTGATCTGGCTGCTGACCAAGGAGGTGAGGCGAGCGTGACCGCACGCCTGACGGCGCGGGAGATCACCCTGCGCTACGGCGACCGGGTGGTCTCCACCCGGCTCAGCCTCGATGTCCCCGACGGCGCGTTCACCGCCATCGTCGGCCCCAACGCCTGCGGGAAGTCGACCCTGCTGCGCGCGCTGGTGCGGCTGCTGCGCCCCGACGCCGGGCGGGTGGAGCTCGACGGCCGCGAGGTCGGCGGCTACCCGGACAAGGCCCTGGCCAAGCTGCTCGGCTTCCTGCCTCAGGACCCGCTGGCCCCCGACGGCATCCGGGTGCGGCAACTGGTGAGCCGGGGACGGTTCCCGCACCAGTCGCTGCTCGCCGTGTGGTCCCCGCACGACGAGGAGGCCGTCGCCGGGGCGATGGCCGCCGCCGGCGTCGCGGACCTGGCCGCCCGGCCGGTGCTGGAGCTGTCCGGCGGGCAGCGGCAGCGGGTGTGGATGGCCATGGTGCTCGCCCAGCGGACGCCCTACCTGCTGCTGGACGAACCGACGTCCTTCCTCGACATCACCCACCAGTACCAGCTGCTCGGCCTGCTGGCCAGGCTGCGCGACGAGGGCCGCACGGTCGTCGCCGTCCTGCACGACATCAACCAGGCGTGCCGGTTCGCCGACCACCTGGTCGCCATGAAGGACGGCCGGGTGGTCGCCGAGGGCGCCCCCGCCGAGATCGTGGACGCCGCGCTGATCAAGGACGTGTTCGAACTGCCGAGCGTCATCGTCCCCGACCCGGTGACGGACACGCCGATGGTCGTCCCCACACTTCAAGGAGAGTGAGTTGAACACCGCAACGGTGTCCACGGACGGAATGCTCGCCCTGACCAGCGCCCAGCTGGGCATCTGGAACGCGCAGCGCCTCGAACCCGACTCGCCGTACTACCTGGTCGGCGACGTGGTGGAGATATCCGGCGACGAGCCGGTCGACGCCGGGGCGCTGGCCGAGGCCGTCCGCGCGACCACCGAGGAGGCCGAGACGCTGCGGCTGCGGGTGTACGACACCCCGTCCGGGCCGCGCCAGGCGGTCAGCGACGAGCCCGTGCCCCGGCCCGAGGTGGCCGACGTCAGCGGCGAGGCCGACCCCGTGGCCGCGGCCCACGCGCTCGTCGACGCAGAGCGGGCGCGGGTGGCGCAGGCGTGCCGGGGGATGACCGGCCGGCCCCTGTACGCGCGCACCGTCATCCGGCTGTCCGACCGCGAGGTCTGGTACACCCAGCTCGGCCACCACCTGGTCTTCGACGGCTACACCGCCGCGATGCTCGCCCGCCGCACCGCCGCCCGCTACACCGCGCTGGTGCGCGGCACCGAGCCGCCGAAGCCGACGTTCGGCACGTTCGCCGGTCTCGTCGCCGCCGACCGGGCCTACCGGGACAGCGACCGGTTCGCCGAGGACCGCGCGTACTGGGTGGACCGGTTCACCCCGCTGCCCGACCTCGGCGACGCGGACACCGCCGCCGGACCGCCCGAGCACACCCTGACCGCCCGCGCCGTCGTCACCCCGGACGAGACGGCCCGCCTGCGCGCCTTCGCCGACCGGGAGGGCGTCACCTGGGGCGAGGCGCTGATCGCCTGCTACGCCGCGTTCCTGCACCGCGTCCTCGGCCGCTGCGACGTGGTGTTCGCGCTGCCGCTGATGTGCCGCGCGGGCTCGGCCGAGCTGCGCACCCCGGGCATGGCGGTCAACGTGCTGCCCCTGCGGGTGACGGTGGAGGCCGGGGACCGGCTCGGGGACCTGAGCCGACGCGTCGCCGCCGCCATGCGCGAGATGCGCGACCACCAGCGCTACCGCGGCGAGGACCTGCCGCGCGACCTCGGCGTGCCCGGCGCGGGCGCGCTGCTGCACGGCCGGGGCATCAACCTCAAGGCGTTCGACCTGGCGATCGACTTCGCCGGGGCCACCGGCGTGCTGCGCAACGTCGCGGGCGGACCGCCGGAGGACATGGGCCTCAGCGTCCTGCCGACCCGCGACGGCGGGCTGCTGCTCGGCTTCGAGGTCGACGCCCGGACGGGCGACCAGGCCGCCGTCGACGGCAGGCTGAGCGGCCTGCGGACCCTGCTGGCCGGGCTGACCGACGGCCTGCCCGTGGGACGGATCGCCCTGGCGAAGGACACCGGCCGGCTGCTCGCCGACTGGTCGCCGCCGGCCCTGCCCGGCACACCGCCGGACGTGCCGGCCGCGTTCGACGCCATGGCCGCCGCCCACCCCGGGCGCACCGCCCTGGTGTGCGGCGGGGAGCGGCTGACCGCGGCGGAACTGGCCGGCCGGGTGCACCGGCTGGCCCGCGCGCTGCGGGCGAGGGGCATCGGTGCCGACGACGTCGTGGCGCTGGCCCTGCCCCGCTCGGCCGGCCTCGTGACCGCCCTGCTGGCGGTCCTCGACGCGGGCGCCGCGTTCCTGCCCCTGGACACCGCGTACCCGCCCGGGCGGCTGCGCGACCTGACGGACGACGCCCGCCCCGCGCTGGTGCTGACCGACAGCACGGTCGACGGACTGCCGTGGGAGACCCTGCTCGCGGAGGCGGCCGGGCTCTCCTGCGCACCGCTGAAGGCGGACGAACTGTCCGCGCCCCGCCACCCCGACCACCTCGCCTACGTAATCCACACCTCCGGATCGACCGGACGCCCCAAGGGCGTGCTCGGCAGGGCGGGCGGGCTCGCGGCCCTGCTGCACCACCAGCGCTCCACGGTCGTCGCGGAGGCCGAGGGCGCCGCGGGCAGGCCGCTGCGCGCCGCCCACACCTACTCCTTCGCCTTCGACTCCGCCTTCGAGCACCTGGTGTGGCTGCTGTGCGGGCATGAACTGCACGTCTACGACGCCGGGACGGCCCGCGACGCCGACGCCCTGCTCGCCGCGTTCGCCCGCGACGGCATCGACGTCGTCGACACCACGCCGTCGATGGCCGCACCGCTGCTCGACGGCGGCCTGCTGGACCTGCGGCCGACGCTGCTGGTCCTCGGCGGGGAGGCCGTGCCGCCCGCGCTGTGGCGGCGGATCGCCGGTTCGCAGGTCACCGCGCGCAACGTGTACGGGCCGACCGAGGCGTCCGTGGACAGCACCACCGCGCGCATCACCGGTGACGAACCGGTCATCGGCCACCCGCTCGCGGGCACCCGCACCTACGTCCTGGACAGCGCCCTGCAACCGGTGCCGCACGGCACGGCGGGCGAGCTGTACCTGGCCGGGCCGCACCTGGCCCGCGGCTACCTCGGCAGGCCCGGGGCCACCGCCGAGCGGTTCGTCGCCGACCCGTTCGGCGCGCCGGGGGAGCGGATGTACCGCACCGGCGACCTGGCCCGCTGGGTGCCCGGACGCGGCCTGTCCTACCTCGGCCGCGGCGACGGGCAGGTCAAGGTGCGCGGCCACCGGGTGGAGACGGGCGAGGTCGAGGCCGCGCTCGGCGCGGTGCCCGGCGTCACCGCGGCCGCCGCCGTCCTGCGCTCCTCCCGGCTGGCCGGGTACGTCGTGTCCGCCTCCGTCACCGGGGACGCGGTGCGCGCCCACCTCGCCGAGCGGCTGCCCGAGCACATGGTGCCCGCGACGGTGGTGGTGCTGGACGCGCTGCCGCTCACGCCCAACAGCAAGCTCGACCGCGCCGCCCTGCCCGCGCCCGCCGCCGCCGGCGGCGGGCGGGAGCCCGGAACCGAGCGGGAACGGCTGCTGTGCGCGGCCCTCGCCGAGGTCTTCGAACTCGAACGCGTCAGCGTGGACGACGACTTCTTCGCCCTCGGCGGGGACAGCATCACCGCGATCACCGTCAGCAGCAGGCTGCGGGCCAGCGGCCTCGGACTGCGGCCCCGGGACCTGCTGGCCCGCCGCAGCTTCGCCGCCCTGGCCGCCGCGGCCACAGCGCTCAAGGAGGCCGACGAGCCGGCCGACGACCCGGTGGGCCCGGTGCCCGCGCCGCCCATCGTGCGCGCCCTGCTCGACCCACACCCGGACGTGGACGCCGTCGCCTCGTACGCGCAGTGGACCGCCCTGCACGTCGGCGCGCTGGCCCACGCCGACCTGGCCACGGGCGTGCAGGCCCTGCTCGACCGGCACGACGCGCTGCGGCTGCGGGCGGACGGCGACGGCCTGGAGGTCCTGCCCAGGGGCACGGTGCGGGCCGTCGTCGAAGAGACCCGCGAGGCGGACGTCACGGCGCTCGCCGAGCGGCTGGCGGGGGAACTCGACCCGCGCTCCGGCGACCTGCTGCGAGCGGCCCTGGTGCGCACCCGCGCCGGGGAGGCGGACCGGCTCGTCCTCGTCGCGCACCACCTCGCCGTGGACGGCGTGTCCTGGCGGGTCCTGCTGCCCGACCTGCACACGGCCTGCACCGGCGGCACCCTCACGGCCGGCGGCACGTCCTGGCGTCGGCACGCGCTGCTCCTCGCCGAGCAGGGGGAGTCGGGCGCCTTCCGGGGGGAACTGAGCCACTGGCACACCGCGCTGGAGACCGCGTCCCGGCTGGGCGCCCGGCCGCTGGACCCGAGCCGGGACACCGCCGCCACCGCGCACCGCTCCGTCACCGTCGCCTCCCCCGAGGTCACCGAGGCGCTGCTCACGACGCTGCCCGCAGCCTACCGGGCCGGCGTCGACGAGGTGCTCCTCGCCGCGCTCGTGCTCACGCTGCGCGAGCGGGACGCGTCCGGCGGCGCGGTGACCGTCACGATGGAGGGCCACGGCCGCGAACACCTCGACCTGTCCGGCACGGTCGGCTGGTTCACCAGCGAGTACCCGGTCCGCGTCCCCGCCGCCGGGGACGTGCGGCAGGTGCTGCGCGCGGCCAAGGAGGCCAAGCGCGGCGTTCCCGGCGGCGGCCTCGGCTACGGTGTCCTGCGCCACCTCGACCCGGTGGCCGGTGCCCGGCTGAGGGCCCTGCCGCCGCCGGACGTGCTGCTGAACTACCTGGGCCGGTTCACCCCGCCGCCCGGCACCGGCTGGCGCCTGCCGGAACGCGACGCCTTCTCGGTGACCGAACCCGGCGCCAAGGCCCTCGAACAGGTGCTGGCCCTCAACTGCTTCGTCCACGAGGAGGACGCGCCCCGGCTCGCCGTCGAGTGGACGGCCGCGGCGGAGGTGCTCGGCCGCGAGGCCGTGGCGGCGCTCCAGCGCGCCTGGACCGCGGCGCTGGAGACGCTGGCCGGGCACGCGCGCAGCGCCCCCGGCGGGCTCACCCCCAGCGACCTGCCGCTCGTCGCCCTCGACCAGGCCGCCATCGACGCCCTGGAGACGGCCGGCCGCGTCGCCGACGTCCTGCCCGCCACCCCGCTCCAGGTCGGGCTGTCCTTCCACACCCTGCTCCGCGACGACCACGACACCGACGTCTACGCCGTCCAGGCCGTGACGACCCTGGTCGGCGAGCTGGACGCGGACCGGATGGCGAAGGCCGCCCGGGAACTCCTGCGCCGCCACCCCGCCCTGCGCGTGTACCTGGCCCAGACCGGGGACGACGTGGTGCAGGTCGTCCCCGACGACGTCACGCTCGAATGGCGGCGGGACGACCGGTTCGCCGAGGCCGCCCAGGACGAACTGCGGCGCCCGTTCGACCCGGCGAGGCCGCCGCTGATCCGCTTCCTGCTCTCCCGCGTCGGCCCCGCCGAGCACAGACTCGTGATCACCAACCACCACGCGCTGCTCGACGGCTGGTCGATGCCGCTGGTCGGCCGCGCCCTGCTGGCCCTCTACGCCGAACTGGGCGGCGGCCCCGCCGCACCGGCCGCCCCGCCGCTGCCGGAGTACTTCCGCTGGCTCGCCGCCCGGGACCGGGACGCGTCACTGGCCGCGTGGCGGGAGGCGCTGGCCGGAGTCGACGACGCGACGCGGCTGGCGCCCGCGAGCGCCGGGAGCGGCGTCGAACGGCCCGGCCGCGTGCGCGTGGACCTGGGCCGGGAGTTCAGCGACCGGCTGCGCGCGTTCGCCCGCGAGCGCGGCGTCACCCTGTCCACCGTGTTCCAGACGGCCTGGGGCCTGCTGCTGGGCAGGCTCACCGGACGCCGCGACGTCGTGTTCGGCTGCCCGGTCTCGGGACGGCCCGCCGAGGTCCCCGGCGTCGCGGCGATGATCGGCCAGCTCGGCACCACGATCCCGGTACGGGTGAGGCACACCCAGGACGAGCGCGTGCACGACCTGCTGGCGCGCGTGCACGCCGAGAGCGCCGCCCTGGCCGAGCACCACCACGTCGGCCTGCCCGGGATCCAGCGCGCGGCCGGCCTCGGCGAACTCTTCGACACGATGCTGGTGATGGAGAACTTCCCGCTCTCCAGCCGGAAGCACACCCCGCTCGCCCCCGGGCTCGACCTCGCCCGGGTGGACATCACCGACGCCACGCACTACGCGCTGACCGTCGTCGTGGTCCCCGACGACGCGATCACGGTCGGCCTCGGCTACCAGCCGCGCGCCTTCACCGAGACGGCCGTGCGCGACATCGGCCGCTGGCTGCACCACCTCCTGCGGGAGATCACCGGCGACCCGCGGCGGCCCGCCCTCGCGCTGCCCCTGCTCGACGGGGACGAGCGGGACCGGATGCTGCGCACCGGCGCCGGAGCCGCACCCGCCCGCACCCGTGGCCACTGGCTGGAGGAGTTCGCCGCCTGGGTGCGCCGCAAGCCCGACGCCGAGGCGCTGGTCTGCCGCGACCGCAGCCTCAGCTACGCCGAACTGGACCGCCGCGCCAACCGGCTCGCCCACGCGCTGATCGCGCGCGGGGTCCGGCCCCAGGACCCGGTCGCGGTGCTCCTCGGCCGCGACGTCGAGATGACGGTGGCGCTGTTCGGCGTGGCCAAGGCGGGTGCGGTGTACGTGCCGATGGACGCGGACCACCCGCGCGAGCGGCTGGCGTACATGCTCGACGACATCGCCCCGGCCGCCGCCGTCACGACCGGCGCCGCGCTGCCCGCCGGAGGCGGCGTCCCGGTGCTGCGGCTGGACGACCCGGCCACGCTCGCCTCCGCACCGGACACCGACCCGGCCGGCGCGCGCGCCGCGCTCACCGAGGACGCGCTCGCCTACGTCATCTACACCTCCGGCACCACCGGCAGGCCCAAGGGCGTCGGCGTCACCCACCGCGGCGTGCCCGACCTCATCGCGCTCCAGGAGGACGTCGTCGGCGTCACCGAGCACGACCGGTACCTGCACTTCGCGTCGACCGGCTTCGACGTCGCGTTCTGGCAGACGATGGTGCCGCTGCTGTCCGGCGGCACGTCCGTGATCGCGCCCGAGGAGGTGCGCGTCCCCGGCGACGAACTGCTCGACTACATCGCCGAGCACCGGGTGACCGGGGTGAACCTGCTGCCGTCGTTCCTGGCCGCCATGCCCGACGACCGCACGGTCGGCCCCGACGTGTTCTTCGTCGTCGGCGCCGAACGCCTCGACCCGGAGCTGGCACGGCGCTGGGGAGAGGGCCGCAGGGCGCTGTTCAACGCCTACGGCCCCACCGAGGCCACCGTCAACGCCGTGACGTGGCGCTACGACCCCGACGACGGCGGGCCGCTGCCGATCGGCCGCCCCGACCCCAACGTCCGCGCCTACGTCCTGGACGGCGGGCTCCAGCCCGTCGGCACCGGCGTGACCGGTGAGCTGTACCTCGGCGGTCCCAGCCTGGCCCGCGGCTACGTCGGCCGCCCCGGGCTGACCGCCGCGGCGTTCGTGGCCGACCCGTTCGGGCCGCCGGGCGAGCGCATGTACCGCACCGGCGACCTGGTGCGGTGGCGGCCGGACGGGCAGCTCGTGTTCCTCGGCCGCGCCGACCACCAGGTCAAGATCCGCGGCTTCCGGGTCGAGCTGGGCGAGATCGAGACGACCCTGACCCGCCACCCGGGCGTGCGGGCCTGCGCCGTCGTCGTGCGGGAGGGCAGGCTCGTCGGCTACGTCATCCCCGCCGACGGCGCGGAGCCCGACCTCGCGGACGTCCGCGCCCACCTGGCCGCCGCCCTGCCCGACCACATGGTGCCGACCGTCTTCGTGCCGATCGACCGCCTGCCGCTGGGCCCCGGCGGGAAGCTGGACGCCGCCGCCCTGCCCGCCCCCGGGCCCCAGGCCGCCGCGCGGCGGGAACCCGCCACCCGGGCCGAGGCCGTGCTGCTCGGCGTGCTCCGGGACGTCCTGGGCACCGACGCCATCGGCCCCGACGACGACTTCTTCGCCATCGGCGGGGACAGCATCGTGTCGCTCCAGGTGGTGTCCCGGTCCCGGCGCCTGGGGCTCGGCCTGAGCGCGCGGGACGTCTTCGACGGGGGGACGGTCGCCGGGATCGCCGCGCGGGCCCGCGCCCTCGGCGCGGACGCCGCCCCGGCGGTCGGGGACGCGCCGCTGACCCCGGTCATGCGGGACCTGCTGCGCCGCGCGGGAGACGCCGCCGACGGGTTCTGCCAGTGGGTGGAGGTCTGCGTCCCGCCGGGCGGCGACGAGGGGACCTGGCGGGCCGTCATCGACGCCGTCCTGGCCCGCCACGACGTGCTGCGCGCGCACCTGGCCGACGACGTGCTGCGCATCCCGCCGCCCGGCGCCGTGACGGCGGCCGACGTGCTCACCCGGGTACCGGCGGCGGCCGACCCGCGCGCCCAGGCCGACGCCGAGACCGCCGCGGCCCGCGCCGCGATCAACCCGCGCACCGGTCCGCTGCTGCGCGCGGTGTGGCTGGACGCCGGTCCCGGACGGCCGGGCAGGCTCATCCTGGTCGCCCACCACCTCGTCGTCGACGGGGTGTCCTGGCGGGTCCTGCTGGACGACGTCGAACACGCCCACGGCGGCGGCACGCTGACCCGGCACGGCCAGTCGTTCCTCGGCTGGGCGCGCTCGCTGCGCGACGCCGACCGGCGGGACGAACTCCCGCACTGGCGGCGGACGAGCGCCACACCGGCGCTCACCGGGCCGCTCGACCCCGCCCGGGACACCGCGGCCACCGCGGCGCACCACGAGATCCGGCTCGACGCCGCCTCGACCCGCGCCCTTACCACGACCCTGCCCACCGCCTACCGCACCACGCCGGACGCGGTGCTCCTCGCCGCGCTCGCCCAGGCGGTGCGGGCCTGGCGCGGGACGCCGGAACTGCTCGTCGCGCTGGAGAGCCACGGCCGCCCCTCCCGGGTCGACCTGTCCCAGACCGTCGGCTGGTTCACCGCCGTCCACCCCGTGCGGCTCGACACGGGCGACGACCCGGAGGCCGTCCGGGAGCGGCTGCGCGCCCAGGGCGACGGCCTGGGCTACGGCATCCTCACCACCGCGGGCCTCCTGGAGCCCGTGCACCCGGAGGTCGCCTGGAACTACCTCGGGCGGTTCCCCGGCGCCCCGGCCGGGGAGACGCCGTGGCAGGCGCCGCCGGACGCCGACCCGCTCGGCTCGGGCGGCACCGACGCGCTGCCCCTGCCGTACAGCCTCATGGTCAACGCCCTGGTGCGCGACGACACGCTCGGGGTCCGCCTCACGTGGCCCTCGGCGCTGTTCACCGCCGCCGACATCGAAGAACTGGCCGGGCACCTGCGCGCCGCGCTACTGCGCACCGCCGCCGCGCCGGAGGCCAGGGCGCTCGACCACGGCCGCCCCGTCGCCGAGGTGCAGCCGCTCACCCCGCTCCAGGAGGTGATGCTGCGGCACTCGCGCACCGAGCGCCCCGACCCCTACACCGTGCAGTCGGTGTTCTCCCTCGCCGGTCCGCTCGACGCCGGGGCCCTGCACGCCGCGGGCGGCGACCTGCTGGAGCGCCACCCCAACCTGGGCGCCGTCTTCCCCGCCGGCCTGGCGGTGATCCCGCAGGCACCCCGGCCGGACTGCCGCGTGACGGACGGACCGGCCGACGAGGTGCTGGCGGCCGACCTGGCCGAACCGTTCGACCTGGCCGAGGGCCCGCTGCTGCGCCTGACCGTGGTCCGGCACGGACCCGAGCGCGCCGACCTGGTCCTGACCAGCCATCACGTGCTCACCGACGGCTGGTCGGCCCCGCGCGTCCTCACCGAACTGTTCGCCCTCTACACCGCGCGCGTCCGCGGCGAGGCCCCGGACCTGCCCGCCCCCGTGCCGTTCGCCGGCTACCTGCGCTGGCGCGCCGAGCACGAGCCCGACCTCGGCGCCTGGGCCGCCGAACTCGACGGCCTGCCCGAAGGGGACTACCTGGGCGGCGGCGAAATCGGCCCCGCCTGGCAGGAGCCCGCCGTCCTCACGTTCGACGCGGCGCTGGTCACGAGCCTGGGCCGCCTCGCCGCCCAGCGCGGCCTGACCCGCAACACGCTGGTGCAGGGCGCGTGGGCGGTGCTGCTCGCCCGGCGCTCCGGCCGCACGGACGTCTGCTTCGGCGCCATGGTCGCCTGCCGCCCGCCGGAGCTGGAGGGCGTGGAGGAGATCATCGGGCTGCTGGCCAACACCGTGCCCGTCCGGGCACGGCTCTCGGGCACCCTCGCCGACACGCTGGCCGACCTCCAGGCCCGGCAGCGGGCCCTGGTCGAGCACCACCACGCCGCCCTGCCCGACCTGGAGCGGATCACCGGACGGCGCAGGCTGTTCGACAGCCTCGTGGTGTTCGAGAACTACCCGGTCGACCCCGAGCGCCTCCGCGCGCCCGCCCCCGGGCTCACGGTCGTCGGGACCCGGTTCCGCGAGGCCACCCACCACCCGGTGACGCTCACGGTCATGCCGGACGGTGACGGGTGGACCGGCGTGCTCGCCCACCGGGCCGGGGTGGACACCTCCGGGCTCGCCGCGGAACTGCTCGCCCTGCTCCGCGACCTGGGCCGCTACCTCGACGAGGACGTGCGCGGCCTCCTGGAGCCCCGGTGAGCGGGCCGGCCGCGCCGCCGGCCGAACGGGTGGACGGGCCGCTGCTGCGGATCGCGTTCATCCTGGTCCTGGGCACCTTCATGGCCACGGTGGACGCCACCATCGTCAGCGTCGGCATCGACACCCTGGCCGACGAGTTCGGCTCCTCCGTCGCCGGGATCCAGTGGGTCACCACCGCCTACCTGCTGGCCGTCGTCACCGCCGTGCCCGCGTCCGGCTGGCTGGCCGACCGGTTCGGCGGACGGCGGACGTGGCTGGTCGCCGTGGCCGTGTTCCTGCTCGGCTCGGTGCTGTGCGCGCTGGCCTGGTCGGCGACCAGCCTCATCGTGTTCCGGGTGGTGCAGGGCCTCGGCGGCGGACTGCTGCCCCCCACCGGGCAGGCCCTGCTGGCCCGCATCGCCGGTCCGGGCCGCACCGGACGGGTCATCAGCGTCGTCGCGGTCGTGCCGCTGCTGTCGCCGGTGCTCGGCCCGCTGGCCGGGGGCTCCATCCTCGGCGTGGCGCCGTGGCCGTGGCTGTTCCTGGTCAACCTGCCGGTCGGCGCGGCGGCCATCTGGCTCGCCCGCCGCCACGTGCCCGTGGTGCCGCCCTCGGCGCGGCGCACCGCCTTCGACGTCCGGGGAGCCGCGCTGCTCTCACCCGGCCTGGCCGTGCTCGTGCTCGGGCTGACCGAGGTGGCGCACGGCCGTCACCTCACGGCCGCGATCGGCGTGACGGCGGGCCTGGCGATGCTGGCGGGGTTCACCGCGCACGGGCTGCGCACCCGCCGCGCCCCGCTGATCGACCCGCGGCTGTTCGGACGGCCGCCCTTCGGCGCCGCCGCCGTCGCGCTGCTCGTCCTGGGCGCGTCGGTGTTCGGCACGACGTTCCTGCTTCCGCTGTACTTCCAGTCCGGCCGCGGCCTGTCGGCCTGGGAGGCCGGGCTGCTGCTCGCCCCGCAGGGGCTCGGCGCCGCGGCCGGGTCGGTGCTCGTCAACCGCACCATCGACAAGGTCGCGCCCCGGACGCTGGTCGTCACCGGCATCGCGCTCATCCTCGCGGGCACCGTCCCGTTCACCCAGCTCGGCCACACCCCGCCGGACGCCGTCCTCGCCTCGGCGCTCGCGGTGCGCGGCGTGGGCATGGCCATGATCGGCGCGCCCGTGATGAACATCGTCTACAGCCGCATCGAACCCGAGCACCTGCCCCGCGCGTCCGGAGCGCTGAGCCTCCTCAACACCGTCGGCGGATCGGTCGGCACCGCGGCCCTCGCCGTGGTCCTCCAGGACCGGCTGACCGCCCGGGGCCCGGACGTCCCCCAGGCGTTCGCCGACACCTTCTGGTGGGTGCTCGGCTTCTGCCTGGTCGCCGCCGCCGGAGCCACGAGGCTGCCCCGAACCCACGCGAGGAAGCCGTGATGCGCCCACTGCCCACCCCGGCCGACCTCACCGCGGCCCACCCGCTGCCCCCGGCGGCGGCGCGGGCCGTCGCCACGCACCGCGAGACCGTCGCCGCCGTCCTGGCCCGCCGGGACCCGCGCCTGCTCGTGGTCGTCGGCCCCTGCTCGGTGCACGACCCGGCCGCCGCCCTGGAGTACGCGGACCTCCTGGCCGCCGCCGCCCGGCGGCTGGCCGACGACCTCGTCGTCGTGCTCCGCGCCTACCTGGAGAAGCCCCGCACCGTCACCGGGTGGACCGGCCTGCTGGCCGCCCCCGGGCTGGACGACCAGGGCGACCTGGCCGCCGGGCTCCGCCTCGGCCGGTCCTTCCTGACCAGGGCCGCCGCGACGGGCCTGCCCCTGGCCTACGAGTTCGTCGACCCGGCGCTCGCCCCGTACGTGAGCGACACGGTCGCGTGGGGCGCCGTCGGCGCCCGGACCGTCGCCAGCCAGCCCCACCGGCACCTGGCCTCCTGGCTGCCCATGCCGGTGGGCATGAAGAACTGCGTCTCCGGCGGCCTGGACACCGCCGTCGCCGCCGTCCGGGCCGCCGCCCACCCGCACACCCTCGCCGTCACCGCGCCCGACGGCCGCCTCACCGCCGCGCGCAGCACCGGCAACCCCGACGCGCACCTGGTCCTGCGCGGCGGCCCGGCCCCCAACTACGACCGGGCGGGCGTCGCGCGGGCCCGCGCGGCCCTCACGGCGGCCGGGCTGCCCGGGAGCGTCGTCGTCGACGCGTCCCACGGCAACAGCGGCAAGGACCACAACCGCCAGCCGGCCGTCGTCGCCGACCTGGCCGGGCAGATCGCCGACGGCGACCGGGACCTGGCGGGCGTCATGATCGAGTCCTACCTGTCCGACGGCAGGCAGGACCCCGGAGCCGGACCGCTCCGCCCCGACCTCAGCGTCACCGACGCCTGCCTGGGCTGGTCCCGCACCGCCCCGCTGCTCGACGCCCTGGCCCTGGCCGCCCGCCGCCGCTAGCCGCCGCGCACCGGAAGGGACGGAGAGGATGACGGGAGCGACCGAGCGGGCCCGGGCGGGCCGCCCGGCCGGGGACGTCGGGCGCGGGCACGCGCCCGGGGGGCGGACGGTCGTCGTCAAGTTCGGCGGCAACGCCATGGTCGACGAGGGCCTGAAGCGCACGTTCGCCGCGGACGTGGTGCGGCTGCGGCGCGCGGGCCTGCGCCCGGTCGTCGTGCACGGCGGCGGACCCCAGATCAGCGCGCTGCTCGACCGGCTCGGCCTGGAGGTCCGCTTCGCGGCGGGGCTGCGGGTGACGACCCCGGAGGTCATGGACGTCGCCCGGATGGTGCTGACGGGCCGCGTACAGCGCGAACTGGTGGGGGCGCTGAACCGGCACGGCCCGCTCGCGGTGGGGCTGACGGGCGAGGACGCGCACACCATGACCGCCGTGCGGCGGCCGGCCTGGGTGGACGGCGAGCCGGTGGACATCGGGCTGGTCGGCGACGTCGTCGAGGTGAACCCGGACGCCGTGCGGGCCCTGCTGGAACAGGGCCGTGTCCCGGTGGTCTCGCCCGTCGCACGCGGGCGGGACGGCGAGGTCTACAACGTCAACGCCGATCTCGCGGCGGCGGCGCTGGCGGGCGCCCTCGGCGCCGCGAAGCTGGTGATGCTCACCGACGTCGCGGGGCTGTACGCGGACTGGCCGCACGGCGGCGAGGTCATCGGGCGCCTGACGGCCGGTGAGCTGGAGAAGCTGCTGCCGGATCTGACGAGCGGGATGCTGCCCAAGATGGAGGGCTGCCTGCGGGCCCTGCGCGCGGGCGTGCGCTCGGCGCACGTGCTGGACGGACGGGTGCCGCACGCGGTGCTGCGCGGTCTCTTCGCCACCGGGAACCGGGGAGCGGGGACCACCGTCGTCCCGGACGGGGCCGGACCCGGCGGGTGAGCCAGGGCGGCGTCCGGGGGCGGCACCCCGTCCGGGGCGGACGCCGCTCGCTCACACCCCGCGGGCGAGCACCCGCGCGCCGCGGCGCGGGTCCAGGGCACCGGCCCAGGCCGCCGGGGCGAGACGCGCGCAGGCCGGGGCGAAGCCGTGGCGGAGGAAGAGGCCGCCCCCGCCGGTCGTCGCGGTGAACAGGGTGGACAGCGACCGTCCGGCCGCCTCGTCCAGCGCCGCGCGCAGCAGCAGGGCGCCCACCCCGCGGCCCTGCCGGTGCGCCGCGACGCAGAAGTTGTACAGGACGCCGACGTCCCCGCCGCCGCTGCCGGGTTCGGCGGGATGGACGCCCAGGCCCAGGCAGCCGTCGAGGGAACCGTCCGGGGCGTCCACGACCAGGAAGTCCGACGCGTCCGCGGCGTAGCGGGCGAGGGGGCGCTCCCGCAGCGCCCCGGAGCGTGCGAACGGCCCGGACAGCGCCTTGAGCGCGACGGCGTCCGCGCGCCGCGCGCCGCGCGGACGCGGCCCGGCGGGCGCGGCGGTGTGCGGCGGCAGGGCGCCGGGGCGCGGGACTGCCAGGGTCACGGTTCTTCCCTCCTCACCCGGCCGGGACGGTCCGGCACCCGGCGCGGGCGGCTCCGCCGCACCGCCCGCTCAGCCCTGACGGCGGACCAGGCTCGCGGGCCGCAGGTCACTCCAGTGCGTCTCGACGAACTCCAGGCACGCGTCGCGGGTGTCCTCGCCGAAGACGGTGCGCCACCCGGCCGGTACCGCGGCGAAGGAGGGCCACACCGAGTGCTGGTTCTCGTCGTTGACCAGGACCAGGAAGCGGCCCTGGGGGTCCTCGAACGGGTTGGTGGCCATGCGTCGTCACTCCTCGTGGACGTCGTGGTGAACAGCCCTCGCTGTTCCGGACCGGCCGCCGCCGTGCGCGGCGGCTCCGGCGGCTCCCGCGGTTCCCGCGGCCTTCGGTGGCGCCCTAGCGGGCCGAGGCGACCCCGTCGGCGACCGGCTCCGCCGTGCCGACCGCGGCCCTCCGGCCGCGGTCGACGACCGAGGCCAGGATCTCGCCGACGCGGACGGCCGTGTTGGACAGCAGGGACGACGTGATGCCGTGGGTGTGCTCGGTGCCGCCCTGGAGGTAGACGCCGCAGCGCAGTGCGGGGTCGGCGGCGACGCGGTAGTCGCGTTCGACGCGGACCCGGCCCAGGTCGTCGCGGTGGCAGCGGTCCGCGACCGGGCCGAGCAGGCCGAGCGGATCGGCGGGGTGGTAGCCGGTGGCGAAGACGACGACGTCCGCGTCCAGCCGGGTCTCCCCGCCGGTGACCAGGGACGTGACGGTGGCGCTCACCCTGCCGCCCGCCTCCGTCACGGCCGTCACCCGGGAGACGTTGAGGAAGCGCAGCCGCTCGGTGCCCAGCACCTTCTCCCGGTACGCCTCCCGGTACAGCTCGTCGATCAGGTCGATGTCGACCACGGAGTAGTTGGTGTTGCCGTGGTAGTCCATCAGCTTGCGCTTGACGGCGTCGGGGGCCGAGAAGTAGTCGTCGACCGCGGCGGGGTCGAAGATGCGGTTGGCGAAGCTGCTGTCGTCGGAGGGGCTGTAGCCGTAGCGGGCGAAGACGGCGCAGACCTCGGCGCCGGGGAAGCGGCGGTGCAGGTAGGCGACGTTCTCGGCGGCGCTCTGGCCGGCCCCGACCACGACGAAGCGGGACGGGCGGCTGCCTTCCAGGCCGTCCACCTTGGCCAGCAGGTCGGAGGTGTGCCAGACGCGGTCCGTGCGCTCGACGCCCTCCGGCATCCGCGGCCGCAGTCCCGTGCCGAGCACGAGGTTGCGGGCCCGGTGGACCACGGCCTCCGCGCCTGAGCGGACCGTCACGTCCAGGTACTCGACGGCTCCGTCACGTTCGACGGGCTCGACGGCGATGACCTCGTGTCCGTAGGAGACCTGGTCGTCCACCTTCGCGGCGGCCCATTCGAGGTAGTCGTGGAACTCGGCGCGCAGGGGGAACAGGTTCTTCTGGTTGAGGAAGTCGACCAGCCGCCCCCGGCTCTGGAGGTAGCACAGGAAGCTGAACTCGCTCGCGGGGTTCCGCAGCGTCACCAGGTCCTTGAGGAAGGACACCTGCATGGTCGCGTCGTCGATCAGCATGCCGCGGTGCCAGCCGAAGCGCGGCTGCCGTTCGAAGAAGTGGGAGGTGACCGCCTCCCGCCTGCCGACGCGAGCGTTGTGCTCGCTGAGCGCTATGGCCATGGCCACGTTGGACGGCCCGAAGCCGATGCCTATGAGGTCGTGGATCAACGGTGCGTCGCCAGGAAGAACCTGTGACATGTCACTCCCATCGTGCGGGACGGCCGCCTGTCAGGCGTGGGAAAGAGAGCGCCCAGGGCACACCGGTGGCGAGCGGCGGCCGAGCAGAACTTAGGTGAGGCTAACCTGATTTGACTGCCCTGTCGACGCCACATAGGGCGCGAGCGGTCACGAGAAGGGGCAAAGTGCCCGCGAATCCGAGGGCTCGTTGCCCCACTTAGGTAAGCCTTGCTTTACTGGCGGCCCGTTCGCCGCTCTCCCGAGGAGGAACCTTCATGCGGGTCGTCATGTTCGGCTATCAGACCTGGGGCCACCGCACCCTCCAGGCGCTCCTGGACTCCGAGCACGACGTGGTGACGGTGGTGACCCACCCGAAGAGCGAGCACGCCTACGAGAAGATCTGGAGCGACTCCGTCGCCGACCTGGCCGAGGCGCACGGCGTCCCCGTCGTCATCCGCGACCGGCCCGACGACGAGGAGCTGTTCCAGCTCCTCAAGGACGCCGACCCGGACATCATCGTGGCCAACAACTGGCGCACCTGGATACCCCCGCGCGTCTACACCCTCCCCCGCCACGGGACGCTGAACGTCCACGACTCGCTGCTCCCCGAGTACGCCGGGTTCTCCCCGCTGATCTGGGCGCTCATCAACGGCGAACCGGAGGTCGGCGTCAGCGCGCACATGATGGACGAGGAACTCGACGCAGGGGACATCGTCCTCCAGCGGGCGGTCGCCGTCGGGCCGACGGACACGGCCACCGACCTGTTCCACAAGACCGTCGACCTCATCGCCCCCGTCACACTCGGGGCGCTCGGCCTCATCGCCGCCGGGCAGACGGAGTTCACCCCCCAGGACCGCTCCCGGGCCACCTTCTTCCACAAGCGCGCCGAGGAGGACATCCGGATCGACTGGAACTGGCCCGCCGAGGATCTCGGACGCCTGATCCGCGCCCAGTCCGCCCCGTACCCGGCCGCGTTCACCTTCCACCGGGGCAGGCGCCTCGACGTGCTCTCCGCCGTCGTGTCCCAGGGCCGCTACGGCGGCACCCCCGGCCGCGTCTTCTACCGCGAGGGCGACGGCGTGGTCATCGTCGCCGGGGCCGACGCCCGCACCGGCCGCAACCACGGCCTCGCCATCACCCGCGTCCGGACGGACGACGGCCGCGAGATGCCCGCGACCGACTACTTCACCACCATGGGCGGCTACCTCACCAGCCGCCCCTGACGCCGGTTGGCCACCTCCAGGCACGCGCCGCCTTCGTTGCCGCTGCGGCTGCTCCTGAACCGGGCGAGCGGCGTGGATTCCCCGGGGCTCGTCATTCCGCCCGCTCCCTCTCGATCAGTTCCTCAGTGCGCTTCCCGTCCGGGGAATGCCGTCTCCCGCCCGCGGGCGGGCCCGCCGGTGCCGCCGTCCGGCCGGGCCGCGCGCGGGGTCCCGGGGTGCCGTTCTGGAGAGCGCTCACCCGGGGACGGGGGCGGCTATAGGGTGCGGGTATGGGGAGACGGGTGCCGACGCTGGAGGACGTGGCGCGGGAGGCCGGGGTCTCGCGGGCCACTGTCTCGCGGGTCATCAACGGGGTGCGGAACGTCGACGCCGCGATCCAGGACGTCGTGCGGCAGGCGGTCGAGCGGACCGGGTACACGCCGAACCGGGCCGCGCGTGCGCTGGTCACGCGGCGGGCCGAGACGATCGCCCTGGTGGTCTCCGGGGCCGGGGACGCGGCCGAGAGCGAGCAGAACGCCTTCGCGGGGCGGGTGCTGGCGGACCCCTTCTTCGGGCGCGTGGTCAGCGGCGTCGTGGGGTTCCTGCGGCCGCGCTCGATGTACCCGGTGCTGATGTTCGCCGAGTCCGACGTGGCCAGGAAGCAGGTGCTGACGTACCTGCGGCAGGGGAGCGCGGACGGCGCGCTGGTCGTCTCCACGGAAGCCGGGGACCCGCTGCCGGGCATGCTCGCCGAGGCGGGCCTGCCGTGCGTGCTGTTCGCGCGGCCCGCGCTCCCGGCGCCGGTCAGCCACGTCGACCTCGCGCACCGGGACGGGGCGCGGCTGGCCGCCGGGCACCTGCTGGCCCGGGGGTGCCGCCGGATCGCCACGGTGACCGGCCCGCTGGAGGTACCGGCCGGGCGGGAGCGGCTGGAGGGGTTCCGGGCGGCGCTGGCGGAGCACGGGCTGACGCGGGTCCCGGTCGTCGAGGGCGGCTTCACCTTCGACAGCGGGGCGGCTGCGGCGGTCCGGCTGCTCGCGGAACACCCGGACGTCGACGGGCTGTTCGTGGCGAACGACCTGATGGCGCAGGGCGCCTGCCAGGTGCTGCGGGAGCAGGGGAGGCGGGTGCCCCAGGACGTGGCGGTGGTCGGTTTCGACGACTCCAGCGCGGCGCTCGCCTGCCGTCCGCCGCTGACGACGGTGCGGCAGCCGGTGGAGGAGATGGCGGCCACGATGGCGCGCCTCCTCCAGGAGCACATCGAGGGCACGCGCACCGAACCGGCGTCCGTGGTCTTCGCCCCGGAACTGGTGGTGCGCGAGTCGGCCTAGGGGCGGCGGGGCGCGCGGGCGGCGGACCCGGGTCCCCCGCCCGCGGACCCGGACCCGCCTGGGGCCCGTGCCGCGGGCCCGGCCCCGCCCGTCTCCCGCCCCCTTCCGTGCCCGGACCGACCGGACCGGGCACGGAAGGTCGGGTGCGGCGGACCCGCCCGTGCCTAGCGTGGGGGAGCAACAGGGAAGGGAAGGGGCCGGGAGCATGCTGGAGCGGCTGAACGAGGCGATGGAGCACGTCGAGCGCCACCTCGGCGAGCGGATCGAGGCGGCCGAGCTGGCGCGCATCGCCGTCACGTCCGAGTACCACTTCCGGCGGATGTTCTCCGCGCTGGCGGGCATCCCGCTGTCGGAGTACGTCCGCCGGCGGCGGCTCACCGTCGCGGGCGCCGAGGTGCTCGCCGGGCAGCGGACGCTGCTCGACATCGCGGTGCGCCACGGGTACGGCTCGGCGGAGACGTTCGCACGCGCGTTCCGCGCCGTGCACGGCGTCGGTCCGGGCGAGGCCCGGCGCACCGGGGCCGCACTGCGCTCCCAGCCCCGCATGTCCTTCCGCCTCATCGTCGAAGGGAGCGGCACCATGCGGTACCGAGTGGTGGAGAAGGAGGGGTTCCACCTCGTGGGCAGGAAGGCACGGGTCCCCCTCGTGCACGAGGGGATGAACCCGGCGATCGTCGCGTTCGTCCGCGGCATCGGCCAGGAGACCGTGCGGCGCATCGAGGCGCTGAACGACCAGGAGCCGCACGGCATCGTCAACGTCAGCGACAACGTCGCCGACCCGGGCACCGAGGGCAGCGAACTGGACTACTACCACGGCGTGGTGACCGGCGCCCCGGTGCCCGACGACCTGGACGCCCTGGCCGTCGAAGCCGGGACGTGGGCGGTCTTCGAGAACGAGGGCGAGTTCCCGGTGGCGATCCAGTACCTGTGGCGGGACGTGTTCACGCAGTGGTTCCCCTCCAACCCCTACCGCAGCAGGCCGGGCCCGGAGATGGTGCACGCCCGCGTGTCCCCGGACGGGACGCGGGCGGACGCGCAGCTGTGGATTCCGGTGGAGCGCGTCGAGCGGTAGCCGGGCGCCGCGCCGGGACGGGCGGCCGGTCCCGGCGCGCGGGCGCGGTGCCCGCGGCGCTGCCCGGACGGCCCTTGCCGCCCGCCGCCGGGACCCGTAGTCGTTGACCGGACATCCGGACGGCGGCGCGGACACCGCCGTCCGCGCACCGGTACCGGCCACCAGGGGGTCACGCTGTGGGAACGCTCGTCGTCGCGGGGGCGGTGCTCCGGTGCTCGCTGGGGCTCACCCCGGCCGCCCTCGTCGTGCCGCCCCGGAACGTCACCGCTTCCGGGCGTCCGGTCGCCACCGTCCAGGACATGAGGCCCGTGGTGAACCTCGCGTCCTTCGGCCTGTGCACCAGCCCGGCCAATCCCGCCGTGGCCACGGCCACCGCGGCGGCGGCCGGGGTACCGACCCCGGCCCCGTGCGTCCCCGCCGTCACCACGCCGTGGACGCCCGGGTCGCCGAGCGTGCGGGTGGGCCGGGTGCCCGCCCTCACCGCCGCCTCCACCTGCCTGTGCCGGTGGGCGGGCGTGGTCGGCGTGGTGGACGCGGGCCAGCGGACGACCCGGGTCGCGGGCTGACGGAACCGGTCAGCGGGGCGTGCCCGACGGGGACGCCCCGGCGACGTTCACCGTGAGGCCGTTGACGAACAGCGACGTGTCGCAGGCCGTGGGCGCCGGGGCGTCCGGCGGGCTGCCCGGCCTGCGGCAGGTCACCGACAGCACGATGCTGCTCCCCGGCGGCGCCTCGACGGGCGTCACCCAGTGGTTGTCGTGGTTGCGGAAGTTCTCCAGCGCCAGCGACGTGACCGTCCGGTCGTTGATGGACACCCGCAGGGTGCCGGTGTCGCCCTGCGGGGCGTTGGCGACGATGTCGGTGATCAGCAGCAACTGGTCATCGGGCACCCGGAAGACGGCCGCTTCGCTCTGTCCGGGCGCCACACTCGCCTCCAGCACGGTGGCGAACTCCTGCGAGGTGCCCGGCGCCCCTCCGGTGCCACCGGAGCCGCGGGTTCCGCCGGGGCCCTGGGCACCGCCGGGGCCGCCCGGAGCGCCGCCGTCCGCCTGCCCGCCGTCCGTCCCGCCGGAGCCGTCCGCTCCGCCCGGCTCCCCGCCGCCCCCGCCCGTCGCGCCGGGCGCCGCGCCGTCCGCGGGCGGCGCCGACGGCAGGGCCGAGGCGTTCGACGCCTCCTCCACCGCGGCGTCGGCCTGCTCCCGGGCCGCCGAGCGGACCGTGGGCAGCACCAGCGCGAACCAGAGCGCGACCAGCACCAGCAGCAGCGCGAGCAGGGCCAGCAGCCAGGCGGGCAGCAGCGGCTGCTGGATGAACGTCCCGCTGGGCACGGCCGGGTTCTCGTCGCCCTCCCGCCGCAGCCGCACCGCGAAGGGGTGCTCCACGGGCCTGCCGAACCACACCGGCCGCCGCGCCCGCACGACGAGGTCGAGGAAGGTCTCCTCGCCAGGCTGGAGGGTGAGCGTCTCGGCGGAGAGGGTGTGCCCGACGTCCTCGGTCGTCTCCTCCAGGGCGAGCGCCAGCGTGAGCGGGGCGTTGCCGAGGTTGGCGACGCGGAGCTGGAAGCGGGCCCGCAGCCGCCGCTTGCGCTGGTGCGGGAGCACCTCCGCGTCCAGTTCGTGGAAGGGCAGCACCTCGACGCTGCCCTCGGGCACCACGACCGCGTCGGGCCGTTCGGCGGGCAGCACCCGGACCGCGTACGGGAGCACCCCGGCGTGGACCTCGGCGGAGCGCGGCGGCCGGAAGGCGACGACCGCGGTGCCCTCGGTGCCCGGGTACAGCGACAGCGTCCCGGGTTCCACGGCGGCCCACTGCGCGCTCTGCCCGACGACGGTGAGCCGGTAGGACTCGACGATGTCCCCGCTGTTGCGGACGCGCAGTTCGACGCGCTGCTCATCGCCCGGGGCGACGGACACGGAGGACGGCTCCACATGGGCGGTAGTGCTCATGGCGGCCGACTCTAGGGAACCGGCCGACGGGGCGCAGGGCCGGAAAGGGAACCACTTCGGGCAGATTCGCAGCCTGTTAGGTCGGCGTTAGGTCTGTGGAAGGAGCCGTTCCGCACACTGGGCGCACCGGCTCCCCGGTGGCCCACCGCCCGTGCGGCGGCGGCTTGTTGCCGCCGTCCGGGGACCGCACTCCGCCCTCCCGTGACCACTTTCGCCGCCCGGACGCCGCCGGACGCCGCCGCCCGGCGGCCGCCCCCGGCCGGGCGCCTCCCGCCGCCGTGCCCCGCCCCCGCCTACCCCGAAGGACCGCCGTGGAACGCGTTTCCGTCCAGGTTCACGCCGACGACCCGATCTCGCAGTCGGGCGTCGTCAGCCAGCTGCGCACCGCACCGGAGCTGCGCGTCCTCGACGCGGCACAGCACGACCAGGCCGCCGTGCTCCTCGTCGTGACCGACAGCGTGGACGAGCGGACCGTCGCGCTGCTGCACCGGCTGCGCCGCACTACCGCCTCCGCGCTGGTGCTCGTCGTCTCCCGGGTGGACGACGCGGGGCTGGCCACCGCCGTCGAGTGCGGCGTGGTCGGGCTGCTGCGGCGCCGCGACGCCACCCCGGCCCAGCTCACCAAGGCGATCGTCTCGGCCGCGCGCGGCGAGGGCAGCATGCCCGCCGACCTGCTGGGACGGCTGCTGGAGCAGATGGGGCGCCTCCAGCGCCAGGTCCTGGACCCGCGCGGCATCTCGTTCTCCGGTCTGGACGCCCGGGAGATCGAGGTACTGAAACTGGTCGCCGAGGGGTACAGCACCCGGGAGATCGCCGAGCACCTCGCCTACTCCGAACGCACCGTCAAGAACGTCCTGCACGACATCACCAGCCGGCTCCAGCTCCGCAACCGCTCGCACGCCGTGGCCTACGCCCTGCGCGAGGGCCTGATCTGAGCAGCCGCGCGCCGCACCGGCCGGGCGGCCGGTGCCCGATGGGGCAGCGGCCGCTTCCCCCTGTCCCGTCCCGACGGCCGGGACGCGCGGGCCCCCGGCACCGAGGATGGGCCGGGAACCGAACCACGGGCGGGCGCCGCCGTCTGACTGATGGGATGCGAGCTGGTGCTTCCACTCCACCGCGGTCCGGGCGGCAGGCTGTCCGCCCTCGCCCTGACGCTGCTGCTCATCGTCACGGGCACCGTCGCCCTCCAACTGCGCGACGCCGCACCCGCCAGCGCGAGCCCGGACGGCACCGCCGCCCCGGGCCGCATCGCCTACGGCGGCACCCTGCACCGCAGCATCGGCGTCCTGGACCCCGGTGACACCGGGCACAGCGCGCCCCTCTTCCCCGGCGGACCGCAGCACCACGACGACGAGGTCTCCGCGCGCGCAGACGCCGTCGTGTGGACGAGCCTGCGCGACTCGGCGCGCCCGCAGGTGTACCTCCAGCGGGGCGACGGCCCGCCCGTCCGGCTCACCGACGACGCCGAGGGCGTGCGGCACCCGGTGCTGTCGCCCGACGGCACCCGGGTGGCCTTCGCGGCCTCCACGGGCCGCGCGGACGGCGGCCGGGACATCTGGGTCACCGGCACCGGCGGAAACGGCGACGGCACGCGGCGGCTGACCGACGGGCTGGGCGAGAACACCTGGCCCACCTGGTCACCGGACGGCGGCCGGATCGCGTTCAGCGGGCAGCGCACCGCCGACGGCGGCTGGCAGATCTACCGCGTGCCCAGCGCGGGCGGCGCGATCGTGCAGCTCACCGACGACGCCATCGACGAGGAGGCCGCCCGCACCGAGGTCATCGGCAACACCCAGCCGTCCTGGGACCCCGACCCGGCGCACGACCGCATCCTGTTCACCTGCCACCACCCCAGCCGGTACGGCGACGAGCCGGCGCGGCTGAAGTGGATCCCGGCCGGCGGTTCGCTCGGCGGCACCGGCACCGAACTGCTGCCCGGCCAGGACTCGCGGCAGGGCACCTGGTCGCCGGACGGCACCGCCGTCGCGTTCGTCAGCCACACCCCGCCCGGCGGCTACCCGGCCGCCGACACGCTGGACCGCGTCTTCACCGTCGCGGTGGACGCCTCGGGCACCGCGGGCCCCCGGGAACTGCGGCTGGAGGAGAACCGGCTCGTCGCCACCCCCGCCTGGCACACCCCGCCCGGCGGTGCCACCCGGCTGCTCGTCACCCGCACCAGCGCGGGCACCGCCGACACCATGAACCTGATGGACGTGCGGCCGGACGGCTCCGACCCCCGCGACCTCCAGGTGCCCCTGCGCCACCTGGGCCAGGACCGGAGCTACGGCTACGACCTCACCGACGTGAGCCAGCAGTACTCACCGGACGGCCGCTCCCTCGCGTTCACCCGTGTGGACTACGAGGACGGCTTCCGCCGCAGCCGGGTGTGGATCGCCGGGGCGGACGGCTCCGACCCCCGGCCGCTGCCCGACCACACCGCCCTGGACACCACCAGCACCGGCTTCCCCGCCTGGTCGCCCGACGGCACCCGGATCGCGCTGACCCGGTCCTGCCTGCCCTGCCGCCCCGGCGGACAGATCGCGGTCGTCGAGGTGGCCACCGGGCGCCAGATCCACGAGGTGCCCTCCACGCTCACGCAGTCCGACAGCGAGGCCGCCTACTCCGGGGACGGCGCGACGCTCCTCTTCACCCGCCAGGACCTGTCCCGCGAGGGCGTCCACACCCGGCTGTGGGCGGCATCGGCCGCCGACGGCAGCGGGCAGCGGGACTTCACCGCGGTGGACGACCCGCAGGGCACCCGCACCCGTGACAGCCACCCGGCGTACACGCCCGACGGCACCGCGCTCGCGCTCGTCGCCGGGGGGCGCCTCACGCTGCTCGGCGCGGACGGCACCGGGCCGCGCCCCGTGCCCGACCCGCAGGGCCTGTGCGGGCCCGGCAGCGCGGCGGCGGGCCACTGCGCCGACCCGGCCTGGTCGCCCGACGGCTCCCGGCTCGTCGCGGGCAGCCGCACGGACGCCGCCGCCACCGTCTACGACCCGCACGACGTCCGCCACCACCTCGCCGTCGTGGACCGGGCCACCGGCGCCGCCACGCGCATCACGGGCGCGGCCTTCCGCGGCGCCCCGGGCGACGACGGCCAGCAGGTCGCACCGACCTGGCAGCACACCTCCGACCTGGGCACCGAGCTGCTGACGCCGCCGGAGCCGGTCACCGTCGGCGGCACCGGCACCTTCACCCTGACCGTCACCAACCGGGGCCCGGCGACGGTGCCCGGAGCCGAGCTGGTCATCACCGTCCCCGAAGGGCTGCGGCCCGCGACCGCCCGCCCCGGCACCGGCACCTGCGCGGCGGACCTGCGGTGCGCCCTCGGCACCCTGGTGCCCGGGCAGGCCGTCCCCGTCGAGGTGACCGTGCCCGGCACCGCGCCCGGGACCTTCCCCGTCGGCTGGACGGTCACCGGGACGCTGCCCGACCCCGACCCGTCCGACAACGAGGGCCGCGTGGAGGTGGCCGTCGTCGAGCCGGAGCCCGAGCCCACCCCGACCCCCACGCCCAGCCCCACGCCGAGCGCGCCGCCGCAGCCGTCGCCCGGCCCGGAACCCGAGCCCTCACCCACCCCGCCGCCCGCGGACCCGCCCCGGCCCGGCCCGGTGCCGCCCGCCCCGGCGCCCCCGCCCGGCGACAGCAGGCCGGACGCCGGACCGGGGCTGCGGATCACGCTCACCCCGGACCCCGCGTACGCCGGCGGACGGCTGACGGCGTCCTACCGGCTGACCAACGGCGGCGGACGCCAGGCGACCGGCCTGCGCGTCCAGCTCACCCTGCCGCGCGGCGTGCCCGTCACCCGCCGCCCGGCCGGGTGCGACGCCGCGCTGCGCTGCCCGGTCGCCGACCTGGCCCCCGGGGCGTCCGCCGAGGTCCGCGTCGTCCTGACGCCGCGCGCCGCGGGCCTCCTGCGGTTCTCCGGCCGGCTCACCACCACCGGAACCGACACCACCGGGGCCGACAACACCGCCCGCCGGTCCGTGCGGGTGCTCCAGCCGCGCATCGTGGCCGTGCCGCCCATCGGCGCCCCCGGGTTCGTCACGATCGTGCGGGGCGAGGACTTCCCGCCCGGTGTGCCGGTACGGCTGAGCTGGGACCCGGGCATCACCGCCGCCGCCCGGCCGGTCGTCCCGGCCGCCGACGGCACGTTCGCCGGGCAGCTGCTGATCCTGCCCAACGACGCGCTCGGTCCCCGCGAGATCACGGCCGCCGACGCCCGCAGCGCCGGAGCCGTCCGCTTCTCCCCGGTCACCACGCCGTTCCTGGTGGTGGACCGGACACCGGACCCGCCGCTGTTCGACAGCCGGAACTTCTGATGCCGCGCCCGGGTCTTCCGACGCCACCGCAGGGACGTCCGCGAGGAGGCGGCACCGCGTGATCCACGAGGTCGACGAAACCCTTCAGGGGCTGCTCACCGACGAGGTGCTGGGCGGCACCGGCGTGGAGGTCGTCTTCGAGGCGCCCACGAAGGAGTGGGCGGCGCGGCGCAACGCGCCCACCATCAACCTCTTCCTGTACGACATCCGCGAGTCCGTCCCGCACCGGCAGCAGGGCCGGGTGCCCGAGTACGGCCCGGACGGGAGCACCGTCGCGCACCACGGGCCGCCGCGCTGGTTCCTGCTGTCCTACCTCGTCACCGCCTGGACCAAGCGGCCGCAGGACGAGCACCGGCTGCTGTCCGTCCTGCTGGCGGGGCTCGCGGGCCGCACCGCGCTGCCCGGCGACCGGCTGACCGGCTCACTCGCCGCGCTCGGCCTCGCCGTCCCCTGCACCATCGCCCTGCCGCCGGGGGAGGGGCGGGCGCTGGCCGACGTGTGGAGCGCGCTCGGCGGGGAGCTGAAGCCGTCGCTGGACCTCGTCATCACCGCCCCGCTGGCTGCGGCCCGGCAGTCCGCCGCCCCGCCGGTGACGGACGCGCTGCTGCTGCGGACGGTGGACCGGGCCGCAGCCGCGGGCCCGGAGGGAACGCCGCAGCGCGACGAGGTGCGGCGCCCCCGCTACGGGGACGGACCGGAGGACGGGACACCGGGCGCGGGGGCGGACGGTGGCGGGGCGGCGGGCGCCCCGGGCGCCGAGGACGGCGCCCCGGGCCGCGCGGCGGTACCCGTGGGCGTGCGCCGGGCGCGCGGCGAGGCCGCACGCCGCGTACCGCGCGGACCGGTGCGCCGGTGACCGCCGCCACCCGCGGCCGGGCGGGACGCGACCGGGGCGCGGAGGCGGACCCGCGCGCGGGCACGGCCGCCGTCGCGCAGCCCCGCACGGGTGACGGCCCGGAGCCGGGCGACGCGTCGGCGGGGCTGCGCCACCTGACGGCCCGGCTGCGGCTCGTCGAACAGCGGGTCCGGCGCGCCGTCGCGGCGCGCCGGAGCACGGACCCCCAGCCGGACGACCCGCTGCGCGGGCTGTACCTGACCGCGGAGGCCGTGGACCGCGTCCTGGCCGCCCCACCGGCCGGACCGGCGGCCGGCGGCGCGGACGGCGCACCCGCTGACACGGACGCCTGGGCGCGGGCGGAGACCGAGGCGGCGGCGCGGGCCGAGGCCGAGGCGGACGAGGCCGAGGCGGACGGGGCGCACCTGCCGCTGCGCGTCCTCATACGCAACTTCCAGCTGTCCGGCCTCGATGTCGGACTCCTGCTGGCCGCCCTCCTCCCGGACGCCGACAGCCGCTTCGAGCGGCTGTACGGCTACCTGAACGACGACGTCACCCGGCGCCGGGCCTCCGCCGGGCTGGCCCTGGAACTGGTCGGCGCGGGACCGCTGCACGCCGCCGCACGGGCCCGGCTCGCGCCCGGCTCGCCGCTCGTCGGCCAGGGACTGCTCCTGGTCGAGGACACCGACCGGCCCTTCCTCACCCGTTCGCTGCGGGTACCCGACCGGGTGACCGCGCACCTGCTCGGCGACGGCACGGCCGACGCCCGGCTGGACGGGCTGCTCACCCCCCTCGGCGCCCACCCGCCGGCGTTCCCGGGCGGGCCACCGCAGGCCGCCGCGCCGGGCCGGGCCGCCGGGCCGCCCTCATGGCAGGCGGAAGGACTCGGGAACGCGCTGCGCGCGGGCGTCCGGCTGGTCTACGTGCGCGAACAGCCGGGCGGTTCGGCGTCCGCGCTGGCCGCCGCCGCGCTGGCCGCCGCAGGCCGTCCCGCCCTCGGACTCGACCTCACGGCGCTGGCCGCCGCGGCCGAACCCGGGACGCTGCTGCGCGTCCTGGCCCGGGAGGCCCGGCTGCTGGGCGCGGGCGTGGTGGCCGCCCCCGTCGACGCCCTCACCGGGAGGGACGGCGCGGGAACGCCGGAGCGGCTGCTGCGCGCGCTCGCCGCGCTGCCCGTGCCCGTGCTGCTCACCGGGCGCTGCGGCTGGGACCCGCAGTGGGCGGGGGACAGCCCGCTCCAGCTCACGGCCCCCCAGCTCGCCGTCCTCGAACGGGGCGCGCTGTGGCGGGAGGCGCTGGACGGCGCCGCGACGGCGCCCGGCGTCGATCCGGACGCGGCGCTGGCGCCCTTCGTGCTCAGCCCCGACCAGGTCCGCAGGGCTGCCCGCGCCGCCCGTCGGCAGGCGCTGCTGGAGACGGCGGGACCGGTCGCGGAGCACCACCTGCGGGCCGGGGTCCGGGCGCAGAACGCCGCGGGGCTGGAGCGGCTCGCGCGCCGCGTGGAGCCCGCCGTCGGCTGGGACGACCTCGTTCTCCCCGGGCACACCACGGCGCAGCTCGGTGAGCTGGCCCTGCGCGCCCGGCACCGGGACCGGGTGCTGGGCCAGTGGCGGATGCGCCCGGGCGGCGGCCGGGGGCGCGGCGTCATGGCGCTGTTCGCCGGGGACTCGGGGACGGGCAAGACCATGTCCGCCGAGGTCGTCGCCGCCGACCTCGGCCTCGACCTCTACGTCGTCGACCTGTCCTCGGTCGTGGACAAGTACGTCGGCGAGACGGAGAAGAACCTCGAACGCATCTTCACCGAGGCCGCCGGGGTCAACGGCGTGCTGCTGTTCGACGAGGCGGACGCCGTCTTCGGCAAGCGCTCGGAGGTCAGCGACGCCCGCGACCGGTACGCCAACATGGAGAGCGCCTACCTGCTCCAGCGGATGGAGTCCTTCGACGGCATCGCGGTGCTGACCACCAACCTGCGGGCCAACCTCGACGAGGCGTTCACCCGCCGGCTCGACGTCATCGTGGACTTCCCCGTGCCCGACGCCGTCCAGCGCCGCGCCCTGTGGGACCGCTGCCTGGGTCCGGCCGTGCCGCGCGGGGCGGGCCTGGACCTCGACTTCTGCGCCCGGTTCGAGCTGGCGGGCGGCTCGATCCGGGCCTGCGCGGTGACCGCCGCCTACCTGGCCGCGGAGGCGGGCCGGGCCCTGTGCACCGGCGATCTGGTGACGGCGGTGCAGCGCGAGTACCGCAAGCTCGGACGGCTCGTCCTGGCCAGCGAGTTCGCCCCGTACCCGACCGGTCCCCAGGCCGGGTGACGCGGGCGCGGCGGGACCGGTGCCCCATCGGGCACTCCCGGCTGCCCCCGCCCGGTGCCCCGCAGCCGTTTCGCCCGGCACGCGCGTGCGCGAGGCTGCGGAGCGGACCGGATCGTCCCGGGAAGAGGGAGCAGCAATGCCGTCGTATCTGTCGCCTGGCGTCTACGTGGAGGAGGCGCCGAGCGGTCCCCGCCCGATCGAGTCGGTCGGGACCTCCGTCGCCGCCTTCGTGGGCTTCGCCGAGAAGGGCCCCTTCCACGCGCCGACGCTGGTGACGAACTGGAGCCAGTTCGTCCAGACCTTCGGCGACTTCGTCGACGGCTCCTACCTCGCCCACTCCGTCTACGGCTTCTTCGCCAACGGCGGCGGCATCGCCTACGTCGTCCGGGTCGGCGACCGCGCGGGCGGTGCGGACGACCCGGAAGGCGGCGGCACCGGCGGCAAGGCGGGCGGGAACCGGGCCAGGGAGCTGCCCGCCGGGGAACCGGTGGCGCTGGGCACCTTCAAGGTCGCCGCACGGCCGGGCTCGGGCGCGGACCTCACCGTCGAGGTGGCCGACCCGGAGGGGGACAACCCGCCGGACGACCGCTTCACGCTCGTCGTCAGCCAGGGCGGCAAACAGGCCGAGCGGTTCGACGTCTCGGCGAAGAAGAGCGCCAAGAACTACGTGGTCGCGCAGGTGCGGGACAACTCCGCGCTCGTCCAGGTCACCGAGGGCGCCGCCGCGAGCGCGCTGGCCAGGCCGCAGAAGCAGACCGTCGCGCTGCCCGCCGCCGCTCCGGCCCCCGGCGCGGGCGGGACGCTGCCCGCGGTCGCCGGCCCGCAGGAGTACATCGGTGACGCCGACGCCCGCACCGGGTTCGGCGCGCTGGAGGCCATTGACGAGATCACCATGCTCGCCGTGCCCGACCTGATGGCCGCCTACCAGCAGGGCCTGATCGACGCGGAGGGCGTGAAGACCGTCCAGCTCGCCATGATCGCGCACTGCGAGCTGATGGGGGACCGGCTGGCCGTGCTCGACCCGATGCCGGAGATGACGCCCCGGCAGGTGCGGGAGTGGCGTCTGGAGGGGGCGGGCTACGACTCCAAGTACGCGGCCCTCTACTACCCGTGGGTCAAGGTGTTCGACCCGTCCACCGGGCAGAACCGCTTCATGCCGCCGAGCGGCCACGTCCTCGGCGTCTGGTCGCGCAACGACACCGAACGCGGCGTGCACAAGGCACCGGCGAACGAGGTCGTGCGCGGGGCCGTCGAGCTCCAGACGAACGTCACCAAGGGCGAGCAGGACCTGCTCAACCCGATCGGCGTCAACTGCATCCGGGCGTTCCCCGGGCGCGGCATCCGCATCTGGGGCGCCCGCACCCTCTCCTCGGACCCGGCCTGGAAGTACGTCAACGTCCGGCGCCTGTTCAACTACCTGGAGGAGTCCGTCCTGCTGGGCACCCAGTGGGTCGTCTTCGAGCCCAACGACGCGTACCTGTGGAGCACGATCCGCCGCAACATCTCGGCGTTCCTGATGGAGGAGTGGCGCCGCGGCGCGCTGTTCGGGGCGACGGCAGCGGAGGCGTACTACGTCAAGTGCGACGCGGAGACCAACACCCCGCAGAGCATCGACTCCGGCCAGGTGATCTGCGAGATCGGCGTCTGCCCGGTGAAGCCCGCCGAGTTCGTGATCTTCCGGCTGGCCCAGTTCTCCGACAGCACGAGCCTCGTCAACGAGTGAGCTCCGTACGGCCTGCCGGACGCGGCCGGCGGGGACGTGTCCGGCCGGTCCCGGCCCGCCGTCCACCGGCACGCTCCCGGGCGTCGTTCCCCGTTCTCGCCCCCCGTTCTCGCTCCCCCAGGTCACCTGGCGGGGCGGTCCCCCTCCTCAGCACTCACCCGGTAACCCAGGACCCGGCAGCCAGGTGCCCGGCACCCGGCACCCGGCGCCCGCACGGCGCGGAAAGGCGGTAGCAGCACATGGCCCAGGAGAGCGGTGACACGCTTGCCACCCACACATTCAAGGTCCAGCTCGGCGGCATCCAGGTGGAGACCGTCCAGGAGATCAGCGGGCTGTCCATGGAACTGGACAGCATCGACGTCGTCCAGGTCACCCAGCAGGGCCAGTTGCTGATCCGGAAGCTCCCCGGCGCCCGCAAGGGCGGCGAGGTCACCATCACCCGGGGCATGGACCAGGCCAGCAACTTCACCCAGTGGATCAAGGAGACCTTCGAGCGGGGTGACGTCGACGCGGCCCGGCAGCAGCTCAGCATCATCTTCACCGACGCCAAGGGCGGCCAGGACCGGACGATCAACCTCAAGAACGCCTGGGCGCAGAAGTGGGAGGGGCCGGGGCTCAAGGCCGGGGACGGCCAGCCGGCGACGGAGAAGGTCACCATCGTCTTCGAGGACATCGAGTTCAACTGATGCGACGTACCGCTTCCGGTGCCGCGCCCGGCAGCCACGCCGGTACCGGCACCGCCCCGGACCCCTTCCACGGCGAACCGGCGGGACCTCCGGCGGCGGCCCCGCCGCCGGAGCGCATCCAGACCGAGTTCGAGTTCGAGCTGCCGCGCGGCTACGTGGACGAGTCCGGCACCGTCCACCGGCGTGGCGCGATGCGGCTCGCCACCGCGCGCGACGAACTGCTGCCCCTGGCCGACCTGCGGGTGAAGGAGAACCCGGCCTACCTGTCGGTGGTGCTGCTGGGGCTGGTCATCACCCGGATCGGCACGGTCACCGACGTGCACGGCGGTGTGGTGGAGAAGCTGTTCGCCTCGGACCTGGCCTTCCTCCAGGACTTCTACCGGCGCGTCAACGCGGAGGGCCACACGCGGGCGGCGGTCACCTGCCCGGACTGCGCGTCGTCCTTCGAGGTCGACCTGGCGGGTGGGCGCCTGGGGGAATCGTGACGTACGCGACCGACCGGCTCTACGAGGAGGCCGCGTACATCGCCTACCACTTCCACTGGCCGCAGGAGCAGATCCTCGGCCTCACCCACGCGGAACGGGTCCGGTGGGTGCGGGAGATCGCCCGCATCAACACACGCATCAACGAGGGGTGAGTGACGGAACGTGGCACTGCGGCACCGCCTGCGCGCCCTCACCGGCCTGCGTCCGGGCCGGGGGAGGCACCCGGAACGTGCGGAGGCCGAACCCGGCGGTGTGACGCCGGGCGGATCCGGCGAGGCCGGTGGGGCTGGAGAGGCTGGAGGGGCCGCCGTGCCCGTGCCCGTGTCCCCGGGCGGGCCGTGGGACGGCGGGTGGCGGGCCGTACCGCCGTTGCAGCGCGCCGTCACGGACCAGCTCTCCGTGGCGGACCCGCTCGGTTTCCGGAACCGGCTGCCCAGCCACCGGTCACCGGCGTTCCACACGGAACTCGGGCACCTCGTGGACCCGATGGCCCCCTCGGGGCTGGTGCACGCCGTCGCCCGGCCCGCCGCCGCCCCGCCGGTGCAGCGCGCCGCGCGTGCGGAACTGACCCACCGCCGCCCCGGGACGGAACCGGAGGTGTCGGCTGCGGAGGTTCCGGCCGCGGGGGCGTCAGCTCCGGGGGCACCGGCCGCGCAGGAGCCGGCGCCAGGATCGCCGGCCGCGGCGGGCGGCGGTTCGCCCCGGGACGCCGTCGCGGCGCCGGGACCGGCGGCCTCCACCGCGGCGCCGCCACGCCTCGCGGTGCGCCGCACCCCGCTCGCCGGAACCGGCGGGCCGCCCCGGCCGTCCCGGGGCCCGCTGACCGTCGCCAGGTCGGCGGTGGAACCGGCGCGCAGGCTCCCGGCGCTGGCGCCCGACCGCACCGTCACCGGCCGCGGCGCCACCGGGGCCGGGGAGCGGCGCGGTGGCGCCGCGGCCGGTGAGGCCGGTGCTGGTGCCGCTGGCGGTGCTGGTGCTACGGGACGTGGAGCCGGTGGCCGTGGTGGTGACGGTGCCCTTGGCGCTGGCGGAGCCGGCGGGCCCGGTGGTGCCGCATCTGGGACGGGGGCCGGAGCTGGAACGGGTGCTGCGACTGGGCTCGGTGCTGGTGCTGACGTTGGAACGGGCGCTGGGACAGGCGCTGGGAGTGGGCTGAACGCTGGTGCTGGTGCTGGTGCTGGTGCTGGTGCTGGAGCCGGGGACGGTGGCCGGGCGCGGGTCGCGCCGGGCCGGACGGAGGAGGGGGCCGGGCCGCTGCTGCGGAGCCGGGACACCGCGACGCCCCGGGTGGGACTCGGCGCGCCGCTGCCGGGCCTGCCCGTCACCGCCGGACCGCCCGGTGCCCGAGGCCCCTCCGCGACGGCCGGGACCCCCGTGCCCCGGGCCGCCGGCGCCCCGGCGCCCGGCACGGCTGCCGGGACCGCTGCGGCGGCCGGTCCCGGCGGTGCCCGGCCCGCGGAACCGGGCGGCGGGCGGGACGCCGCTGCCGGGCGCGTCGCCCCGCTGCTGCCCGGAACCGGTACGGCCGCAGTGCCCGGGCCGCCGGTGGTCCAGCGCGCCGCGGAGCCGGGCGCCGCACGACGGGTACCGGAACCGCCCGGCCCGCTGGCCCGGGCCGGACGCAGCGGCGGAACGGGGCGGCCGGGGCTGGGGGAACCGCTGACGGCGCCGCGACCGGGCCCGCCCGGCTCGGCCCCGCCGCGCGGCCACGCCCCCGGAACCGGCGCGTCGGACACCCCGGAACCGGCCGCGCCCCGCCGCGCCCCGGTGCCCCTGCGCGCTGCGGACGGGGGCGCTGCGGACGGGGGCACGGCGGAGGTGCGGAAGCTGCTGACGGCCCGTCCTCTGCGACCCCTGCTCCACCCGGACGGCCTGCCGGGCGCGGCACCGGTGAGCCGCCGGGCCGCCCCGGTCGTCGTCCCGCTGCGCCGCAGCCGGACCGGGGACGCGGACACGCCAGGGCGTCCGGCGGACGGTCCGGAACCGGCCGCAGCGCAGTCGCCCGGGTCCGCCGGGTCCGCCGCGCCCGCAGCCGGGGAGAGGCGTCCGGGCGTACTCCGCCGCGCCCTGCGCCGGGACGTCCCGCGCCGGGACGAGCCCGCCACCGGACGCACGACGCGGCGCAGGCCCGTTCCGCCCGAACCGGCGGCCCCGGCACCGGCCCGCCCGGTTCCCGCCGCGCAGCGCCGCCCGGGCCCGGCCCGCCCGGTTCCGCCCGGGGGCGGCCCGGAACCGGCCGCCCCCGGCTCCGCCACGCCCCCGGCCACCGGCGGTTCCGCCGTACCCCCGGCCGCCCCCGGTTCCACCACGCCCCCGGCCACCGGCGGTTCCGCCACGCCCCCGGCCCGTCCGGCACCCCCGGCCGTCCCCGGTTCCGCCGTGCAGCGCCTCTCCGCACCGCCCGGTTCCGCGCCCCGGACGCCGCTCCCCCCGGCCGCACCGCCCGTCCCCGGTTCCGTCCCGCCGCGCTCCGGTTCCGCCGCGCCCCCGGCCGTCCCCGGTTCCGCCCGGCCCCCGGCTCCCCGGACCCGCCCCGCCACCCCCGGTTCCACGCCCCCGGCCGCCCCCGGTTCCGCCCCGCCCCGCCCCGGTCCGCCCGTCGCCCGCCCCGCCGCGCCGCCGGTTCCTCCGCCGCCCTCCGGTGCCCCCGGTCCCGTCGCCCCCACCCCCGCGCCGGTGACGTCTGCGCCTCCGGCCACGCCTGCGCCTCCGGTCATCCCCGCGCCGGTCACGTCTGCGCCTCCGGTCACCCCCGCGCGTCCGGACGCATCCGTGCAGCGCGCCGCGTCCGGGCCGCCCCGGACCGCCGCGCCGAGTCCGCCCGGTCCGCCTCCGGTCACAGCGCTCCCCGCCCTCACGCCGATCCGGTCCGCACGCCCGGCGTCCGTCGCGGACGGCCCGGCGTCCGCCCCCGCCGCACGTCCCGCTCGGGCCGCAGCCGCCCCCGCGCCGTCCGCCACACCCAGCACCTCCGGCCCCAGCGCCCCCGTACGCGGCACCCCCGGGCCCGGCGCGACCGGTCCCGGCACCCCGGTGCAGCGGCTCGCCGAGCCCAGGCCCGCAGCGCGTCCGCCGGCCGTCGTGGTGCGGAACGGCTCCGCCACCGGCCCGGCCGCGTCCGACGGCGCCCGGTACGCCACCGGTTCACCGGCCACGGGAGCCGCCGTCCAGCGCGCGGTGCCCGGTGCCGCACCGCCGCGGTCACCCGGAGCGCCGGGCTCACCCGGTACCCGTGCCTCGGCCACCGGTCCCGCCACGGCCCCGGCCGCCGCCTCCGGCCCGGCCGCCACGAACACGTCCGCCGCCACCGCCACCGGCGCCGCCGCCGCCCCCGCACAGCTCGACGGCGAGGAGATCCTGCGCCACCTGGAGCGCCGTCACATCGACGTGCTCGCCCACCGGCTGGCCGGTCCGCTGGGCCGACTGCTCCGCGCGGAGATGCGGCTCGGCCGCGAACGTTCCGGACGGCTCCTGGACGGTGGACGGTGAGCCCCGCCCGGGCGCGCCGCCGCCCGTCCCGCACCACCCCGGTGAGCGGCCCCGTCCCGGGTAGCCAGACCACCACCAGGACGGAGACACCACGCCATGCAGCTCACGGACCCCGGGACGAGCGTCCACTTCCGGTTGCAGATCGACGGCATCGACCTGGGAGCGTTCAACACCTGCACCGGCCTGAGCGTCCAGGTCGAGACCGAGCAGCGGGTGGAGGGCGGCAACAACGACTTCGTCTGGCAGCTCCCGTCCCGGATCACCTACCCGGCGGTCACCCTCACACGTCCGCTCACGCCCGACTCGGCCAAGGTGACCCGCTTCCTGGCCTCCCTGCCGCAGCAGGTCAGGCGGGGGACGGCCCAGATCACCGCGCTGCGCCCGAACCTCGCCAAGACCATCGTCGAGTGGTCCCTGCGGGACGTCGTGGTGGTCGGCTGGACCGGACCGTCGTTCGATCCGAGCCGCTCGGAGGTGGCGACCGAGAGCATCGAGCTGGCCCACCACGGCTTCCTCTGATCCGCCCGGCGAGCGGTGCGGCCGGACCGGGCAGGCGTCCGGTCCGTCCGGGCAGGCGGCCGGTCCGGCCGCACCGGCCGCGGCAGCCAGCGCCAGACCCCGACACGACGAGCAGCAGGAGGAACCGCACGATGGCCACTCGGGCACGTGCCACGCTCACGGCGTACGAGCCCCCCAAGAAGCCGGGCAGGCCGCCCGGCGGGATGCTGGGGTCGCCGGTGTCGTTCCAGTTCAACCCGAACACGCTGACCCTCGTCAAGGGAGCGCAGTGGATCCGGCACCGCGCCAGGAGCGCCACCCAGGTGGGCGTGCCCGAGTTCACCGGATCACTGCCGCGCCGCCTCACCGTGGAACTGTTCCTCGACGCCACCGCCACCCACGACACCAGCGTCCAGAAGGGCGTCGAGACGCTGCTCGGCTGGTGCGTGCCCACCGCGCGGAGCATCGCGGCCAAGGCGTCCTCGGCGCCCCGGGTGAAGTTCACCTGGGGGTCGTTCGACAGCGTGTCCTTCTTCGGCTACCTGGAGGAGGTCAACGCCACCTACTCGCTCTTCGACACCGACGGCACGCCGCTGCGGGCGACGTGCGGCATCCAGCTCACCGAGGCCGGTGACCCGACGCCCCGCCAGAACCCCACCTCCGGTTCCCCGACGACACGCCGCACGCACCGGCTCGTCGTGGGCGACTCCCTGGAGATGCTCGCCTACCAGGAGTACGGCGACGCGACCGCCTGGCGGGTCATCGCGGAGGCCAACGGCATCGACGACCCGCTGCGGCTGCGTCCCGGCACGGAACTCCTCGTCCCGTCCGCCGACGAACTCCCCGCGCCCGGCGCCCACACCCGTCCGGCCGCGGTGCCCTCGCCCCACGGCGCCGCTGCCGCCCCCGCGACCGGGATGAGGTGAGGCCCGATGGCCACCGGAGAGAACACCAACACCTTCCTCATCCAGGCCCCCGGCCCGCTGCCCCCGCCGTGGGACGCGATGCCGGTCCGCGTGGACGTCGAGGAGAGCAACGCCCTGCCCGCCGTGGCGCAACTGCGCTTCATGGACCCGGAGCGGACGCTGCTGGAGGACACCGGCATCAGGATCGGCACCCCCCTGGAGGTGAAGGTCAAGCCCGGGGACGGGTCCGGCGTCCTCCCGCTGTTCACCGGCGAGGTGGTGTCCATGGAGGTCGAGTACGACGGCGAGGGCAGCTTCACCACCGTGCGGGCGATGGACGCCTCCCACCGTCTTCAGCGCGGCCGCAAGGTGACGGGCTTCGTCAGCCGCAAGGCGTCTGACATCGCCCGTGAGGTGGCGCTGGCCGCGGGCGTCCCGGTGGGCCGGATCGACGCGACCGCCACGACGTACCCGCTGCGCTCCCAGGCCAACGTGACGGACTGGGAGTTCCTCACCGCGCTCGCCCGGGAGAACGACCGCGAGATGGGCGTGCGGGACGGCGCGTTCTTCTTCCGCGCGCCGGTGCCCGCCGCCTCCGCCCCCGGGCCGTCCGCCGCCGTGGAGGACATGCCCGTCGGCATCAAGGTCGGCGAGAACGCGCTCTTCGTCCGCTCGGCGGTCACCTCGGTCAACCAGACGTCCACGGTCACGGTGCGCGGCTGGGACGTGAAGCGCAAGAAGGCCCTGCGCGCCCAGCAGAAGGTGAAGGCGGGCGACGGCCTGCGGATCGGCGTCGACCCGCCGCGGGCCGTCGCGCCGTACGAGCGAGCCAAGCCCTCCGACACCCTCATCGCCGACTACCCGTACCGGACCGACGCCGAGGTCAAGGCGGTGTCCACCGCGATGGCCGCCGACCTGGCCGACGCCGTCGCCGACCTGGAGATCGGCGTCCTGGGCAACCCGCTGCTGCGCGCGGGCACCCCGGTCCTGCTGGACGGCGCGGGCACGCCGTTCGACGGCAAGTACACCGTCACGGCCAGCAGGCACACCGACCAGCCGGGAACCGGCTACGAGACGTGGGTGACCGTCAGCGCCCGCCAGGACCGCACCGCCTACGGCCTCGCGGCGGGAGCCTCCGCCCCGGCGCGCGTCCCGCGCGTCCCCGGCGTCGCCATCGGTGTCGTCACCGACGTCAAGGCACCGCGCGAGCTGCGCAACCAGGGCTGGGTGCGGCTGAAGCTGCCCTGGCTGTCGGACGACTCCGGACGGGACCGCGCCTACGTCACCGACTGGGTGCGCACTGTCCAGCTCGGCGGCGCGGGCGGTGGCGGGGTGTTCAGCCCCGAGGTGGACGACGAGGTCCTCGTCGCCTTCGAGCAGGGCATGCTGGACCGCCCGTACGTGATCGGCGGGCTCTACAACGGCGTCGACAAGCCCACCTCGGACCGGCTCGCGCTGGTGGACGGCAGCAGCGGCAAGGTCAACCGGCGCTCGTTCGCCTCCCGGGGCGGGCAGCGGATCGAGCTGCTGGACGCCGTTCCCGGACCCTCCGGCGTCCGGCTGCGCACCGAGCGGGACAAGCTCGTGGTGCACCTGGACCAGCAGAACACGGAGATCACCGTGCGCAGCGACGGCACGGTGTCCATCTCCGCCAGCCGCGAGGTCACCGTAACCGGCCGGGGCATCACGCTCGACGCCGGAGGCGGTGAGCTGAAGCTGACCGGCCGGTCGGTGTCGGTGGACGCACGGGCCGGGCTGGAACTGAACGGCGGCGCGAGCTGCTCGGTGAACGCGAGAATCGTGGAGATCAACTGATGGCCGGGCAGTTCATCGGCGCGGGCTGGGCCTTCCCCCTGCGCACCAGCGCCACCGGGGGCATCGGGCTCGTCTCCGGCGACCGGGAGATCACCGAGTCCATCCGGCTGATCCTGGCCACGGCGCCGGGGGAGCGCCCCATGCGTCCGGAGTTCGGCTGCGGCGTGCACGACTACGTCTTCGCCCCGGCCGACGAGAACACGGCCGGAGCGCTCGCCTACGAGGTCCGCCGGGCGCTGGACCGCTGGGAGCCGCGCATCGAGGTCACCGAGGTGGACGTGGTCCTCGACCGCCAGGAGCACGGCACCCTCTACATCGACGTCCGCTACGTCCACCGCGGCACCAACGACCCGCGCAACCTGGTGTTCCCGTTCTACGTGATCCCCTCGCACGACATGCCCGAGCCCGGAGCACCCGCGCCCGCCCCGGGGACGCCCGTGCCCGGCGCCGGGGCGGCGGGCGGCCCGTACGTCCAGGAGAGTGTCCGCTGATGGCCCTGCCCGCCCCGCACCTGGACGACCGCCGCTTCCAGCAACTCGTCGACGACGCCAAGCGGTTCGTGCAGCAGCGCTGCCCCGAGTGGACCGACCACAACGTCTCCGACCCGGGTGTCACCCTGATCGAGGCGTTCGCCCACATGACCGATCAGCTCCTCTACCGGCTCAACCGGGTGCCGGACAAGAGCTACCTCGCCTTCCTCGACCTCGTCGGCGTCACCCTGTTCCCGCCCACGCCCGCCGGGACGCGGCAGACCTTCTGGCTCTCCGCCCCGCAGTCCGCACCGGTGGTGATCCACGAGGGCACCGAGGTCGCCACCGACCGCACCGAGAACGAGGAGGCCCGCGTCTTCGCCACCACGGCCGACCTGACCGTGCGGCCCTGCGCGTTCACCCACCTCCTCACCCAGGCTGAGGGCGGGCGTCCCGCGGAACACACCGACCACGCCCTGCACGGCCAGGACGTGCCCTGCTTCGGCACGGACCCGTCCCCGGCCCCCGGCGACAGCATGCTGATCGGGCTGTCGGACGCCGTCCCGCACTGCGCCGTCGTCCTGCGGCTCGACAGCAGCGTCGAGGGCGTCGGCGTGGACCCGCGCCAGCCCCCGCTGCGCTGGGAGGCGTACGACGGCTCCGCATGGCAGCCCTGCGAGGTGGACGAGGACAGCACCGGCGGGCTCAACCGGCCCGGCGACGTGGTGCTGCACGTGCCCGGCGGGCACGCTCCGGCCGCGATCGCCGGACGCCGCGCGGGGTGGCTGCGCTGCCGGGTGGTCGCGGCCGAACCCGGCCAGCCGTTCTACTCCGCCTCGCCCACCGTCCGGGGCGCCGAGGCGTTCACCATCGGCGGCACCACGGAGGTGCTGCACGCCGAGACCGTGGACGGCGAGACCATCGGCACGTCCGAGGGCACGCCGGGCCAGCGGTTCGCGGTCAGCAGGCCGCCCGTCCTGTCCGCCGCCGGTCCCTTCGTCGTGGAGACCTCCGACGGCGGCGGCTGGCAGGAGTGGAGCCGCGTCGAGACCTTCGGCGCCTCCTCGCCCGACGACCGCCACATCCGCCTGGACCCGACCACCGGCGAGGTCGCGTTCGGCCCGGCCGTGCGGGAACGCGACGGTTCGCTGCGCCGCTACGGCGCCGCACCGCCCAAGGGCGCGCGCGTCCGGGTGCGCCGCTACCGCACCGGCGGCGGACGCGGCGGCAACGTCGCCCGGGGGACGCTGACGGTGCTGCGCACCTCCATCCCGTACGTGTCGCGGGTGGAGAACCGCGAGGCGGCGTCGGGCGGCGTGGACGGGGAGTCCGTGGAGGGCGCCAAGCTGCGCGCCCCGCTCCAGCTCCGCGCCCAGGACCGGGCCGTGACGGCCGCCGACTACGAGCTGCTCGCCCGGCAGGCCGCGCCCTCGGCGGCCCGCATCCGCTGCGTGCCCGCCGGGGACGGCGCCGAGGCGGGCGGCGTGCGGGTGCTCGTGGTGCCCGAGGTGGTGGCCGACTCCGGGCACCGGCTGCGGTTCGAACAGCTCGTCCCGCCCGACGAGATGCTCGCCGCCATCACCGGCCACCTCGACGCCCGCAGGCCCGTCGGCGCCCGGCTGCTCGTCCAGCCGCCCTCCTACCAGGGCGTCACCGTGGCCGCCCGGATCGTCGCCGTGCCCGGGGCTCCGGCCGGACAGGTGCGGGAACGGGCCCTGGACGCGCTCTACCGCCACCTCAACCCGGTCACCGGCGGGCCCGGCGGCGACGGCTGGCCCTTCGGGCGGCCCGTCCAGACGGGAGAGGCCCACGCCGTGCTCCAGAACGTCCCCGGGGTGGAACTCGTCGAGGACGTGCGCATCTTCTCGGCGAACCCGCTCACCGGTGAGCGCGACGACGTCGGCGACCGGATCGACCTGGAACGCAACGCGCTCGTCTTCTCCTACGAGCACCAGGTCCGGGTGGAGGAGCGGTGACAGACTCCGCCCCCGGCCCGCTGGGCGGCCCGCCCTCCCGGCGGTACGGCGTCGAGGACCTGCCCTCGCCGCACCCCTTCGGCGAACGGCTGCCGGGCCCCTTCGCCGAGGACGCCTTCGCCCAGCGCTTCGTCTCCGCCTTCGACGCCGTCCTGGCGCCCGCGCTCGCCGTGCTGGACTGTCTGGACGCGTACTGGGACCCCGAGCTGGCGCCCGACGACTTCCTGGCCTGGCTCGCGGGCTGGGTCGCCGCCGGCGCCGGTGCCGACCCGGGGCGGCCGCTGCCCGCACGCCGCAGGGCGGTGGCCCGCGCGACCGAGCTGCACCGGATGCGCGGGACGGCGCGGGGGCTGGCCGACCTCGTCCGCGAGTCCTTCGGCGTGGCGGCCGAGGTGACCGACAGCGGCGGGGCCGCGTGGTCGGCGGCGCCCGGCGGCGAGCTGCCGGGAACCGCCGAGCCGTGGGTGCGGGTGCGGGTCCGCACCGACGACCCGGACGCGCTGCCCCGGCACCGGCTGGAACTGCTGGTCGAGGCCAACCGCCCGGCCCACGTGCCGTGCACGGTGGACGTCGTCGGGCCGGACGAGGGCTGAGCCCGCCCCACGGCACGGGCGGCACGCGGACCAGCGGAAGCGGAACAGCGGAGGAACGGAAGGGTGACCGGGGTGGCGACTTGCGAGCAGTGCGACGCGCGGGTGGGTGACGGGGACGCCTTCTGCGGCGTGTGCGGAGCCTTCCTCGACTGGGCGGCCCCGGCGCCCGCCGCCCCGGCTGCGGAACCGGCTGCGGCTGCGGAACCGGAACCGGCTGCGGAACCGGTGCCGCCCGCGACCCCGGAACCGGCCCCGCCCGCGCCCGGATCCGGCCCTGGTCCCGGTTCCGGCGCCGCCCCGCCGCAACCCGGCCCCGGACCCGCGCCCGAGCCGGAACCCGTGCCCGCGCCGGAACCGGAACCCGCTCCCGGACCGGAACCCGCCCCTGCCCCCAAACCGGCTCCCGGACCGGAACCCGCCCCCGTCCCCAAACCGGCTCCCGGACCGGAACCCGCCCCCGAACCGGCGTCCGGGTCCGGGGACGCCGCTGATGCGGCGCGGGCGGCCGCGCTGCTGGCACCGGCGCCGACCGGCACCCCCCGCCCCCGGTCCCAGCCCCGCGAGGACGACCGGCCACCGGCGCGGGGCGCGGGCCGGGGCGGGCCGCCGTCGGCGGTCCGGCCGGTCGCGGTGCAGCCGGGTCGTGCGGCGGCCCGCCGTCCCGAAGTGCGCGCGGTCGTCGACGACTACACCGGTTCCCCGGACGACGTGACCTGTTCCGCGTGCGGCGCGGCGAACCCGGCCCAGCGCTCGTTCTGCCGCCGCTGCGGCGTGCCGCTGGCCGAGCGCGCCGCCGGTCCGCAGCTTCCGTGGTGGCGGCGCTGGCGCCGGAACCGGAACCGCAGGCGCGGGCCCGGAGGCCGTCTGCGGCGGCTGCTCGGCTGGCTGGCGCTGTTCCTCGCGCTGGCGGCGCTCGTCTGGGCGGCCACCGCCTACGGTCCGGGGGTCGTGAGCACGCTGCGGGACCGGTTCACCAAGCCCACGTCCGTCCGTCCCGAGTCGGTGCGGGCGTCCGGCGCCGCGTCCGGCCACCCGGCCGAGTCGGCGGTGGACGGCACCTGGAACACGTTCTGGGCCCCGGCGTCCGGCGAGGACGCGACCGGTCAGTGGTTCGAGGCGTCCTTCCAGAAGCCCTTCCGGCTCACGGACCTCGTCTTCCACTCCGGCAGCTCCGACCGGGCCGACGCGTACCTGCGGCAGGCGCGCCCGGGATCGCTGACCGTCACCGCCTGGGACGACGACGGCCGCAAGACGGCCGAGCGCACCCTCGTCCTCAAGGACGAACCCGGTGAGCAGGCCCACCGCCTGACGATGACGGACGTCTCCCGGCTCCGCCTGACCGTCCGCTCCGTGCACGGGCAGGGGCCCTCCCGGCTCGTGGCCCTGGGCGAGGTGGAGTTCTTCCGCCGCTCCTGAACTCCACGAACTCTGCTACCACTTCTGCCTCGTCCGGGAGTCGGCCGCGATGGTGTGCTGGGAGGGTCCGCGACCGCGGGTCCCGACCAGGGCCAGGGCCGTCGCGGTCCGGGGGCGTGGCATGGGCCGGGTGGGCCCGCGCGTGAGGGGAGCGGCGCTGTGTACACGAGTCGTGCGGATGCTGGGCCGGGAGGCGTGCCCGAGGGCGGGCACGGGCTGCCGGAGGTGGAGAAGCTGCTGGCGCGGGCGGCGGTGCTGCTGCGGCCCTACGTCACCGAGACCACGGACCCCCCGCCGGAGCACCTCCCGCCCCCGGGCGCCCTCCCCCCGGCCTCCCTCTCCCCGGGCGCCGCTGCCGCACCCGCCGTTCCGGTGGTGCAGATCCGCTGCTTCGGCGGCCTCCGCGTCGCGGTACGCGGCACGCCGGTGAACTGTGGGACGGTCCGGCCGAAGGTGCGCAGCCTGCTGCGCGTCCTCGCGCTGCACGCGGGCACGCCCGTTCACCGCGACGTGCTCCTCGACGCGCTGTGGCCGGACCTGCCGCACGAGTCCGGCGTGCGCAACCTCCAGGTGACGGTGTCGCGGCTGCGCGTCCTGCTGGAGCCCGGGACGCGCCGGGGCGGGGCGACGCTGCTGACCCGCGACGAGCACTCCTACGGCCTGGCGCTCGGCCGCTGGTTCACCTCCGACGTGCGGGAGTTCGACCGGCACGCGGCGTCCTGCCCGCAGCCGGGCCGCGAGGCGGGCGGCGACCCGGAGCGGCAGGCCGTGGCGCTGCGCGCCGCGCTGCGCTGGTACGGCGGGGACCTGCTGCCCGAGGAGGGCGCCGCCGACTGGGTGGTGGAGGCGCGCGGACGCCTGCGCGGCCGGGCCGCCCGCCTGTACTCGGCGCTCGCCGGGTGCGAACTGCGGCTCGGCCGGGCCCACGCGTCGTGGACGGCCGCCGAGCAGGCACTCGCGCTCGACCCGTACCTGGACGAGGCGTGGCGGACGCTGGTGGCCGCCAGGGAACGCGGCGGGGACGCCGCAGGCGCGGCGAACTCCCGCCGCGCGTACGCCCGCACCCTGCGCTCGCTCGGCGTGCCGCCGGAACCGGCCGGCACCGGCGCCCCGTCCCGGTCCGGGACGGGCGGCTGACCAGCGCACCCGCGCCGGTCCCCGACGGACCCGGGGCGCCCGCCCGGACGCGGGCGCGCCCGGGTGGTTCAGCGGCGCCGGGACGAGTCGCCCGCGCCGGGCCAGGCACCCGCCAGTTCCAGCGCGTACAGCCGCGCCGGTCCGGGCAGCCGCCAGCACCCCGGAGCCGACGGCTCCAGCAGGTGCACGGCGGCCAGCGCGGACAGGGCCGCGCCCGCGACGTCACCGGTCACCCCGAGCAGCCGGGCCACCGCCTCGGCGGTCACCGTGTCGATCCCCGAGGTACCGAGCGCGCGGAAGACCAGCGCCGGGTCCACGGCGTCCACCCGTGACGGGAGGGGCAGCCCGAGGTAGGCGCACCGCAGGTTCTCCCGCACCGACATGTCCCCGGCCACCAGCGCGTCCAGACAGCTCCACTCCTGCGTCAGCCGTTTGAGCACGGCGGCGATGCTCCACCCGGGACGCCGGGAGAGCCGCCCGGCGGTCACCCGCAGGACGAGGGGCGAACCGGCGCAGAAGTCCACCAGGGCGGCTGCGGCCTCCGGCTCCGCCGCCACCCGCCCCGGGCCCGCGAGCCGGGCGAACAGCTCGGCGGCCTCCGCGTGCGGGAGGGGGGCCAGCCGCAGCTCCGCGGCGCCGGGCTCCGGCCCGGCGTCCCGGTGCCTGCTGGTGAGCAGGACCGCGCACGTCCGCCCGCCCGGCAGCAGGGCCCGCACCCCGGCGGCGCCCGGCGCGTCGTCCAGGACGACCAGCAGCCGCCGCCCGGCCGTCGCCCGCCGGTACAGCGCGGTCCGGGCGGCCAGATCCGGCGGAACGGACCCGTCCGGTACGCCCAGAGCGCGCAGCAGCCGCGCGAGCAGCGCCTCGGTGTCCAGCGGGGCTCCCCGGCTCGCCCGCAGGTCGAGGTAGAGCTGCCCGTCGGGGAAGTGCTCCCGCAGGCGGTGCGCGGTGTGCAGGGCGAGCGCCGTCTTGCCGAGCCCGCCCTGCCCCGTGACGACCGCGATGCCGCCGCCCGCGCGCCGGGCGGGCGGTTCGCCGGGGCGGGCGGCCGCGTCGTGGAGCAGCCGGTCGCCGAGCACGGCCGCCTCGGCGACACGCCCGGTGAAGTGCGGAGGGGACGGCGGGAGTTGCGCGGGGACGGGCGCCGCGGGTGGCCCGTCCGCCCGGACACGGGCCCGGTCCCGCCGGGCTTCGGCGACCGTGGCGAGGAAACGCTCCCGGGCCGCGCCGCTCAGGGACAGCACCCGGGCCAGGGAGGCCGCGGAGCGCTGCTGGGGAACGCGTACCCGTCCCGCCTCCAGGTCCCGGACGGCCCGGACGCTCAGCCCGGCCGCCTCGGCCAGCGCCTCCTGGCTCAGGCCCGTCTCGGCCCGGTGGGCCGCCAGCAGGTCCGCCAGCGTGCCGCGCGATGCCGCGGGTCCGGCCGGGGACCCTTCGCCGACCAGCCCGTGGACACCAGTGCGTGACCGCCCGTACACGCTTTGCTGATGCACGAAAGGTAGTATATAAAAGCCGAAAGGGCAGCCGGGGAACGCTTGTTGAGGTAACAGCACTCGTGGGGGAGGGCCGGACCCGGGTTCCGACGACCACGTGGCGGCCATGGCGAACGACCACTCCCCGGCCTGTTTCGGATTCGGACACCTGCTGGTGCGCAGCCGTCGTACGGCGGGTCTCACCCAGCGCGAACTGGCCGCGGCCTCGGGGGTCAGCGTCCGCTCGGTCAGCGCGCTGGAGAGCGGCCGCAGCCGCGGCCCGCACCGGGCGACCGTCGATGCGCTCGCGGACGCCCTCGGCGCCACGGCGCAGCTCCGGGAGGAACTGCACCGCGCGGCGGCCCGGGGCCGCGCCGCCCGGCGCCGCGCGGCGGACCCCGGCCCGGGACCGCCCGGAGCGCGGTGGCCGCAGCCCTGGCCGCCGCGTGCCGCGCCCCACCGGCCCGCCCCTCCCGCCTTCCCCGCACCGCCGAGGGACTTCACCGGACGGGAGAGGGAACTGGCGCTGCTGCGCCCGCTCGCCGCGGCCGCCGCCGCGGGCACCACCGGCACCGCCGTCGTCGTCACCGTCTCGGGACAGCCGGGCCTGGGGAAGACCGCGCTCGCGCTCCAGGCCGCGCACCTGTGCGCCGGGCACTTCCCCGACGGACTCCTCCACCTCGACCTGGGCGGCGCCGGGACACGGCCGGTGCCGCCGAAGGAAGCCCTCGCCCGGCTGCTGGCGGCCCTGGGCGTTCCCGCCTCCCACGTCCCGGCCGGTGCCGGGGAGCGCGGCGACCTCTACCGGTCGCTGGTCCACGGCCGCGGGCTCCTGCTGCTGCTCGACAACGCGGCCGACGAGGGGCAGGTGCGGCCCCTGCTCCCCGGCGGCCCGCGCTGCCTCGCCCTGGTGACCAGCCGGCGCACCCTCGCCGGTCTGGAGAGCACCGCACGCGTCCAGCCGGACGTCCTCACCCCGGCCGAGTCCGTGGAACTGCTCGCCAGGACGGCGGGCGGCACGACGGTGGCCGCCGAACCGGACGCGGCCGGGGAACTGGCCCGCCTCTGCGGCCACCTGCCCCTCGCGCTGCGGATCGCCGGCAGCCGCCTCGCCTGCGCCGCCGAACGGCTGGACCCGGCACCCGCGCGGCGGCTCGCCGGACTGCTGCGCAGCAAGGAGTGCAGGCTGGACGGGCTGGGGTTCGGGGACCAGCACGTCCGCACCGCCTTCCAGCTCTCCTACCGGCAGCTCGGTACCGAGGTCCGCCGGCTGTTCCGGCTGCTGACGCTGGTGCCCGGCCCGGACTTCGGGCCCGAACTCGCCGCGTCACTGGCCGGGCTGCCGCCCGGCCGCGCGGGGGCGGTCCTCGACGAACTGGTCGACGCCGGGATGCTGGAGCCCGCTCCGGCCGCGTTCCGCTACCGCTTCCACGACCTGGTGCGGATCTTCGCGTCCGAGGTGCTCGTGCTGGAGGACGGGCACGCCGGACGGACGGCGGCCGAGGCGCGGCTGACGGAGTCGCTGCTGCGCCGCGCCACCGCCGCGGGCCGCCGCGCCGCGCCCGCGACCGGGGAGGCGGGCCCCGACGCCGGTTTCCCCGGCGGGCCGGACGACGCCCTCAGCTGGCTGGACACGGAGTTCCCCAACTGGACGGCGGCCACCCGGCGGGCCGCTGCCGCGGGCCTGCACCGGGAGGTGGCCGGTGTCGCGGAGGCGGTGTTCCGCGTTCCGGCGCTGCGCCACCACGACCACTGGTGGACGGAGCTGGCCGCCCTCGCCGCGCAGGCCGCCCGCGCACTCGGCGACGGCCCGCACACCAGCGGGGAGGACCGCCGGGCGGGCTGACACCCCGCCAGGCCGCCGGGCCGGGCCGCGCGGGCACCGGGCCCGGGCGTGCGCCGGGCCGCGCGGTCAGCCGTTGATCTTGGCGGCCTTCTTGAGGACGGCCTCGTTGGCCTTCCACTCCTCGTCCAGGGCGAGCTGGTTCTCCTCGATGCGGCGCTTCTGCACCTGCGTCTCGGCGGTGAACCAGGTCCGCACCAGATCGCTCGTCTCCTTGCACTTCACGTCGGTGACGGCCAGGGACAGCTCCTCGCGGGACGGCTGCTCGGCGCCCAGCGCCTTACCGAGCAGGTTCGGCGTCTTGTAGGGGTGCTCGACGGTGTAGCCGTTCTGCTTCATGCACGCCGACCAGCGCCCCAGCGCCGCGCGCACCTCCGGACGCTTCTGCGACTCCTCCAGGCTGGCGAACTCCACCTGCCCGGCCAGGGTGTAGTCGTAGTGCCCGAGCTTGCGCTGGGACTCCCCGAGGCAGCCCCCCTCGGGGACCGGCTCACCCTGGTAGCGCCCGCCGCTGACCGACGGGCCCCCGCCGCGGAACACCGCTTCCTCGGCGCCCTGCCCCGGCTCCCACACCGGCGGCTCGCCCGGGTCGTCGGGCAGGTGGTAGCCGAACTCGGCGGCCACCTCGGGATCGGTGATGCCGTAGCGGCGCTGCATGTTGGCGTCGTTGTAACCGGGCAGCGGGTACAGGCCCGGCTCCGGCGGGTCGAAGGCGAAGCCGAACCGGCCCATGCACGACTTCCACAGGCTCTGCCGGGCCCGTTCCCAGGCCACGCTGTCCGGGTAGGACACGAGGTACTGCTCGATGGGCAGCACCATGCCCTTGGCCAGCCCCTCCTCGGGGACGGGCGCGGGCCAGGCGTCCTCGTTGACCGAGGGTGCCGGGTCCGGGGAGGCCCAGGGCGGGCCGCCCCCGGAACCGCACCCGGCCAGCGTCATCAGCACGGCCGCCGCGGCGACCGGACGTATGGCTTTCCTCATCGGCTCACAGTCGCTTGTGCGACGCGTTCTCGTTCTTGAGCGAGGACTTCAGGTTGCTGGCCGGCCAGTAGCTGCCGCAGCCCGCGGGGAACGTCTCGTAGGTGCCCTGGTATCCGGAATTGTAGTAGATGCGGTTGCTCACACCGCATTCGTTGTTCGCAGCGGAGGCGGCGTTGTTCTTGATGCCCAGGCCGCTGCCGCTGGCCATGTCGCAGCCGGTGTGGTTCGGGAGCTGGCCGCCGCGGTAGACGTAGCGCACGAGAACAGCGCCGTTGGGTGAATAGCCGTAGTGGTCCGGAATGCTCTTGTTGGCGACGAAGCAGGCGCTGTAGGAGTAGCCCGTGGTCGCCCCGTGGCTGTTGTAGTAGATTTCGAAGCAGTACCTGTTGTTCGCGGAGCTGCAGGCGTCGCTCTCGTAGCTGGTCGGAACGGCGGACGCCGAGGGCACCGTCATCAGCAGCGCCGCTGCGGACGTGGCAGCCGCGAGGGCGGACCGGGTCAGGTTGCGCGTGCTCGTTCGCCGCATTTCGGCTCCTTGGTGCGGTATTCAGCGTGCGGTGTATTCCTGACCCGCACGGCAGGGCAGGAAAACATTAGAAGACCGCGCCTCCCGGCTCCAGTGTATGACGCAATCCCGCCAGCTCCCCTTTGATGTGTCCGACTTGCCCGCTATGTAAATACCGTTGCAACTGCGTGCAGTGCTCAGCTATGGTCTGGACCAGTTTTCTGATGTGACCTCGGGCGGGGGAAATGACCATTTCACCGAAGACCGACGAAATCGACCTGCGCATTTTGAGCCTGCTGTGCGACGGACTGAGCGACGCGGCGGTGGGGCGCCGTCTGGGAATCGGTCACCGCACCGTGCAGCGCCGGGTGGGCCGCATGATGACCGTGCTCGGCGTCTCCGGACGCGTCGCCCTGGGAGCCAAGGCGGAACGCCTCGGCTGGTTCGACGTGGCAGCCGCACGCCCGGGGGCCGCGGCCCGCCCGTGCGTCCCGGCCGGGTCCGCCCGCGCCGTCCTGTCGGCCGCGTCCGCCTCCCCGGCGCCGTCCGCGGCGTCGTAGGCGCGCATCACGCCCGCACCGACTCGCGGGGCGCGCCGCACGCCGCCACACCGTCGCGCGGCGTGCGGCAGGACCCGTTCCGCGGCCGGACTCCGGGCCGGACGCGAAGCCCGGCCCGGCTCACCTCCGCAGCGCTTCGGCCGGCTGGATGCGGCTGGCGCGCCAGGCCGGGTAGAGACCGGCGACCACTCCGGTCAGCAGCCCGACGACGGGAGCCGCCGCGACCGTGTCCGGGTGGATCACCGGCGTCCAGTCGCGCAGGGCCGAGACGGCGACGACCGTCAGGGTGCCCAGTGAGGTGCCCACCAGGCCGCCGAGCGCACCCAGCGCCGCCGACTCGGCGAGGAACTGCACGGTGATGTGCCGCCCCCGGGCCCCCAGCGCCCGGCGCAGCCCGATCTCCCCCGTGCGCTCCAGCACGGCCACCAGCGTCGTGTTCGCGATGCCGACCGTGCCGATGATCAGGCAGATGCCCGCGAGCAGCAGGAAGAGCTGGTCCAGGTCAGCGGTGACGTTGCCGCGCAGCGTCTTCGGGTCCGGCGGCGGGATGGCCTTGAACCGGTCCGGGTGTGCGGGGTCCAGCGCGAGCGCCGCCTCGGCCGCGATCTGCGGGGCGGCGCCCAGCCGGGTGGAGACGAGCATCCGCGCCCGCTCCCCGCGCTGCGGGCCGCCCCACACGCGCTCGGCGGTGCCCCGCGGCACGACGACCGACAGCAGCAGGTCCGGCTTGCGGTCCACGTCGTCCAGCACGCCGACCACCGTGAAGGCCGTCCCGCCGATGAAGACCGCAGGCCGCGTCTCCAGCGTCGAGATGCCCAGCCGCGCGGCCAGGCCGCCGCTGACGACGGCGACGTGTTCACCGCGCTCGTCGTGGAACGCGTCGAAGACACGGCCGTGACTGAGGTGCGGACCGGCCGCCAGGAGCACACCGGGGGAGGCGGCGACGATCTGCGTCTCCTCACCCCCGGCGCCGTCACCCACGGGAGCGGCCGTGACGCCGGGCGCGCCGCCGGGGGTGACCTGCCAGTAGACGCCCGCGTGCTCGGCGCCGTTCAGCCGCTCGATCCGCTCGGCGGCGTCGTCCGGGAACGAGTTGGTGACGAACTCGGCGTCGTCGCCCCCGGTGTCCTCGATGGTCACCTCGGTGGCCGTCAGCGTGTTGAACCGGGAGTCGATCTGCGAGGACGCCGTCGAGGTCAGACCGAGGACCGCCACGAAGGTGCCCACTCCGAGAACCGTGCCCAGCGCCGTCAGCACCGACCGCCCCGGCCGTTGCAGGACACCGGCCAGCGCCTCGCTCACCAGATCCCGCAGGGCGAGGCGGGACCGCGGCACCGCACGGGCGCCGCGCCGGGCGCGGCGGCCGCGCGCCCGGCGCCCGGAGGCGCGAGCGGAAGCGCCGCGGGCGGGCCCGGGAGCGGCGGGCGCGGGGCCGGTGGGTTCCGGGGCCGTGGACCCCGGGGCGGTGGGCTGCGGGGCGGTGGGTTCGCCGGTGGTCACGCGGCCACCGCCGGCTGCTCGGTGAGGACGCCGTCGCGGATGCGCACCGTCCGGCGGCCACGGGCGGCGACTGCCGGGTCGTGGGTGATGACCAGAACCGTCATGCCGTCCCCGTGCAGCTCGTCCAGCAGGGCGAGCACCGACTCGGCGGTCACCGTGTCCAGGTTGCCGGTCAGTTCGTCGCAGAGCAGGAGCGCGGGGCGCGCCACCAGGGCCCGGGCGATGGCCACGCGCTGCCGTTCCCCGCCCGACAGGTGCGGCGGGGACGCGTCGGTCCGGTGGGCGAGGCCCACCCGCTCCAGCGCCTCCCGGGCCCGCGCCCGCCGCTGCCGCCGGGGGACCGCCTGGTTGTAGACGGTGGCCAGCGCCACGTTCTCCAGCGCCGTGCGGTGCGGCAGCAGGTGGAAGGACTGGAAGACGAAACCGATGCGGTGGCCGCGCAGCGCGGTCCGCTGCCGGTCCGGGACGGCGGTGGTGTCGGTGCCGTTCAGCCGGTAGGTCCCGGCGGTGGGCACGTCGAGCAGACCGAGGATGTTCAGCAGCGTGGACTTGCCCGAGCCCGACGGCCCCACGATGGTCACGTACTCGCCGGCGCGCACGGTGAGCGTGCAGGGCCTCAGCGCCTCGACCGGCGGCGGACCCGGGTAGGTCAGGCCCGCGCCGCGCAACTCGATGACGGGCGGTGCACCGGCACCGCCGCTCCCGACGGCGCCGACGGTGGCCGGGCCGCCGGTCACCGGGCCGTCCCGGGTCCGGGCGCGGGGTCCGCCGGGTGTCCGGCACCGTCCGGAGCGGGGACGGGTGCGGCAGCGCCGGGGGAGACGCCGACGATCACCTGGTCGTCCGCGCGCAGCTCTCCGTCCCCCACCGGCGTGACCTCCACGTACCCGTCACCGGAGATGCCGGGCCGGACCTCGACGCGCCGCTGCCGCCCCCCGGCCTCCCGCACCGTGACCGACGTCCGCGAGTCCGCGCCCGCCGACACCGCGGACAACGGCACGACCAGCACCTTCCCCGTCGACGAGGCGGCCTGGACCGTCAGCCGCACGTTCTCGTGCGCCAGCTCCGCGGGCAGCGCCTTGTCCGGTTCCACCACGAACGCGTAACCGGCACCGCCCTGCGTCAGCGCCGCCCCGGCACCCTCCTCGGACGGCTGCTCGCCGGGCACGGTGAGCTGCGCGGCCACCGAGGCGACCGTGCCCGTCGCTGTCCTGCCCGTCGTCTCGGAGAACAGCTCCACCTTCTGGCCCTTGCGGACGAGGCCCTTCTCGTGGGCGCCGAGCGTGCCCTCGACCACCAGCTCGCCCGCCGACAGCGTGAGCAGTCTCTCCCCGGCCGGGCCGCCGACCCGGGCGTTCAGCGCGTCCACCCGGGCCGGGAAGCCGGGCAGGTAGACGAGTTCGGACGTCGGCACCATCGGCCCCGCCGCCCGCCGCGCGGCGGCCAGCGCCTCCCGGGCGGCACCGAGGTCCTCGGCGGCACGGGTGCGGCCGGTGCCCGGTGCCGCGTCCTCCACGGCGCGTTCCGCGTCCCGGACCGCCCGCTCGGCGTCGCGCACGCGCTGCTCGCCGTCCGGCTCCGCGGACACCGGGTCGTACCCGAGCGCCGCGTACAGCGCCCGCACCGCGCTCGTCGTGCCCTCGCCGTAGGTGCCGGGGGTGTCGGCGGCCGTGCCGAACCCCACCCCGGCCAGCGCCTCCTGGAGCTGCCGGACGTCGTCGCCCTGCGCCCCGGGCTTCAGGTCCCGGTAGACGGGCAGGGTGCCGCGCAGCGCGAAGACCGGCCGCCCCGACACCTCCAGCAGTACGGTGGCGGGCTCCACCGCGCCACCGGCTTCCGCCATGATCTTGGTGACGACCGCGAGGCCCGCCTCCGCTCCGGCCGGTCCGGCGGGAGCGACGTCGACCGTGTGCCCGGAGGTCACCTGGCCGCGCGTCACCACCGTGTCGGTCAGCACCCGGTGCTCGACCGGGGCCGTCAGCGTGTCGGGTGCGGGCGGGCCCACGTCCGCGGCGGCCTGCTGCGGCGACTTGATGACACTGCCCGCGCTCACGCCCACCCCGGTGAGCACCACCGCGCCCACGACGACGGCGATCGCGGCGTGACGACGTCTGCGAAGCACCTGCAACCCCGTGATCTCGTCCGAGCCTCGAAAGGGGCGGCCCCGGCGCGACGGCTGCCGGTCCTGCCCCGGTCGGGCACACTCTAGGGGCGGCGCCCCCGCCCGCCGCCTGCGCAAACACCCGGAACGCCGGTGCAATCCGGCATTTCGCCGTGGCGGGTTTACGTCACCCGGCGCGGCCCGGACCGAGGGAGGACGCACGTGGAGGGCTCGGCACTGGTACTCGGCGGAGGCGGACTGACCGGGATCGGCTGGGAGGCGGGCCTCCTCGCCGGACTGGCCGGGGCGGGCGTGGACCTGACGACCGCCGACCACGTCATCGGCACCTCCGCGGGCTCCGTCGTCGGAGCCCAGTTCACCTCGGGCGCGTGCACCCCGGACGAGCTGTACGAACGGCAGCTCGTGGACCCCGCGGGCGAGACGTTCGCCCGGCTGGGGCCCGCCGTGCTCACGCGCTGGGCGCTGGCCGCCCTGCGCTCGCGGGACCCCCGACGCTTCCGCGCGCGGCTGGGGCGTATGGCGCTGGACGCGCCCACGCCGCCGGAGGCCGAACGGCGCGCCGTCATCGCCGGACGGCTGCTCTCGCACCGCTGGCCCGGCCGCCCCGCGCTCCACGTGACCGCCGTGGACGCCCGCACCGGCGAGTTCCGCGCCTTCGGCGCGGCGAGCGGCGTGGACGTCGTGGACGCCGTGACCGCGAGCTGCGCCGTGCCCGGGGTGTGGCCGCCCGCCACCATCGCCGGACGCCGCTGGATCGACGGAGGAGTGCGCTCCGGCGCCAACGCCGACCTGGCGCGTGGCTGCGCGCGAGTGGTCATCCTCGCCCCGATGGCCGGGGGAGCCGGGCCGCTGGTCTCCGTGCGGGCCCAGGCCGAACGGCTGGCGGCCGACGGCGCCCGGGTCGCGGTCGTCACCCCGGACGCCGCGTCCCGCGCCGCGTTCGGCCGCAACATGCTGGACCCGGCCCGCCGGGCCGCCGCCGCCCGCGCCGGACGGGCCCAGGCAGCCGCGCACGCCCGGGCGGTGGCCGCCGTCTGGCACGGCTGAGTCACTCGTCACCACCCGGCCCCGGTTCGGCTTTCCCCGGCCGAGGGCGGCACTCGGTGGCCGGGCGGCTGGGATGGCACATGGCGACCCCGTACGTGACGGCACTCCCGCCCGGACCGGGCGCGAGTGGGCAGCTCGCGGCGGCCGTCCCGTTGCGGTCCCCGGCTGTTGCACCGGGGGAGACGCACTCCGGCCCGTTCAGCCCCTGACCCGGTCGGCGGGCCGGTGGGCGCCCCTCCTGCGGTGGCCGTCACGGGCCGTAGCACTGCGGGACACCGGGCAGCCAGTCGTCGGGATGCTTGATGTAGTAGCTCGCCATGAACCCCTCGAACCCGCGTGTGCGGTTCTCCGCGAACACCCAGTTCGGGTTGGTGCCGACGTGCTCCCCGCGCGTCTGGCAGACCACGGCGAGCTGGTCGCCGGGCTGCGACTGACCCCGGACCGTGGGGCAGTTGGCGGGCGAGGGGTGCTCCGGACACGCCATGCTGCCGGGCACGCCGGTGCGCGCGTTCACGTTCGTGGCCCAGGTGGTGAAGAGGGGGTACCGCGGGCCGTCGGCGGCCTGCGCCGGGGCCGGTGCCAGGGCACCCAGGGTGGCGACGGCGCACAGGACCAGCAGGGCCGGGGACTTCATCATGCGCACTCCTGTCGTGCGGCTGCCTCAGGGGCAGCTGTCGGGCCCGGGGATGCCGGGGATGCCGCTGTTGTTGGAGCCGCCCCTGACGTAGACGGCGCTGACCCAGCCACTGCCACGGCCGGTGAGGATGTGCACCCAGTAGCGGTTCTCGTACTGGCCGTCGCGGACGTATCCGCCGAGCGCCTGGCAGTAGGCGCCCACCTGCTCCCGGCTGACCTGGAAACCGACGGGCTGGCAACGGCTGCTGACCTCGGGGCAGGAGCGGACGTTCACGTTCGACGCCCAGATGTCCACGCAGTAGGCGTAGCGGCAGTCGGCGGCGGCCGTGCCGGTGGGCGCCGCCGAAGCGGCCTGGGCTGCCTGGGCGGTGGGAGCGGTGAGGAAGGCCAGCAGACCGGTGGCGGCTGCGGCCAGTATCGCGCTGGCTCGGCGGATGCGGGGCGTCATGCGTGCCTCTTCTCTCGGGAAGGTCCGGGCGCGCTCGGGGCGTCCGGGCGACTGCATGCGAAGGACGGATGCGGACGGACTCTCGTATGAGTCGGCACCGATTTCTGTTCGGGGTCATACGAGGACGCCCCGCCACCCGTCCCCTCGACAGAACGCGCGGGCTGCCCGGCCCGCGGAGGGAAGGGGAGACCTCATGGCAGCAATCCGTGCGGCGGGCGCCGTCCGCCGCCGTCTGCGCGCGACGGTGGGCGTCGCGGGTGCCGCGGTGGCCGCGGTCACGCTTATGCCGCAGCCCGCGGCAGCCCACCCCCCGTCCGCGACCGCCCACATCTGGGCCACCGACGTGCGCGTGCGCAACTGCCAGAGCACGAGCTGCGACCTCGCCACGCAGGAGCGGCTCAGCCGGGTGACCGTCAAGGCGTACTGCCAGCTCGACGCGGGAGAGCGGGGCCGGGTGACCGACGGCCGGTACACCAACACCTACTGGGTGCAGGTCATCACCCCCGGCAAGCGGCTGGGCTGGGTCTCCGCCGTCTACGTGAGCGGGGGCAGCAACAACGGCCCGGTGCCCGGCGTCCCGGTGGACAGCCTCAACGACCCGACGATCGACTGCGAGTACATCTGACCGCTTCCGAAGGGGCGTTCGCCTGACCGCCTTCCCTCCCGTGCTTCGTGCCCCAGGCCGGTCGCCGTCACCCGTTTGGCGGCCGGTCGATCAGGCATGCGGCGGGTAAGGTTCCCTCGTAGCTGTGGTACCGCCGCTGCGGCCCGCCGTGACCAGGCAGCCGCGACGCGCGGCTACGAGGGCGGGGAACGATGTTCGAGGTGCGGCTGCTTGGCCCGGTCGAGGTGTGGAGCGAAGGCCGGCGTGTGCCGCTGGGCGGGCCGAAACCCACCGCACTGCTGGCCGCGCTCCTGGTGCACCGGCGGCAGTTGCTGTCCACCGACCGGCTCGTGGATCTGGTGTGGGCGAGCGCCGCTCCGGCGACGGCGGAGGCGCTGGTGGCCTCGTACGTCTCGGCGCTGCGCAAATGCCTGGCGCCCACCGGGCGCGCTGGCGCCATCCGTACCCGCTCCCCCGGGTACGCCGCCGAGTTCCCGTGCGAGGACGTGGACGCCTACCGCTTCGAGGAGGCGCTCGCGGCAGGCCGCCGTGCCGTGGTGCAGGGGCGCCACGCCGAGGCGGTGGAGATCCTGCGGGAGGCGGTGGGCCTGTGGCGCGGTCACGAGGCCCTGGAGGGGCTCGGCCAGTCCTTCGCACGCATCGAGGGCGGACGTCTGGCCGAACTCCGGCTCAAGGCTGTGGAGGAGCGCTTCGCGCTGGAGCTGACCCTCGGCCGGGACGCCGAACTGGTGGCTGAGCTGATGGCGCACGTGGCGGCCAGTCCGCTGCGGGAGCGGCCGCGCGGGCAGCTGATGACGGCCCTGCACCGCACGGGCCGCACTCCGGAGGCGCTGCGGGTCTACCGGGAGGGCCGCGACCGGCTGCGCGAGGATCTCGGCATCGAACCGGGCCCCGAGCTCCAGGCCCTGCACCAGGCCGTCCTCGCCGGGACGCTGCCCTCCGCCGTCCCCGCCCAGAAGACGGCTGCCGCCCCCGTCCGGCAGCGAGAACCGGCCCCCGCCAGTGCGCCGCGCCGCACCGGTGCCACGGGGCCGCAGTCCGTGCCCGGCCCCGCCGCAGGGCCGGGCCGGGCGCTCCCCGACGCCCGGTCAGGGGAGGGCACCCCGGCCGCGCCCGGCAGCCACCAGGCGGCGAGGGCCGCTCCGGTGCCCGCGCAACTCCCTCCGGACATCGCGGACTTCGTCGGCCGCGCCTGTGAGAGCGCCTGGATTCTGCGGCTCTTCGGCGAGGCGCCCGGCGCCGGCCGGACCGCGCCGCCCATCGGTGTGCTCTCCGGGAGATCGGGGGTCGGCAAGTCCGCGCTGGCCGTGCACGTCGGGCACCGCCTCGCCGACCGGTTCCCCGACGGACGGCTGTTCCTGGACATGCGCGGCTCCAACACGCAGCCGGTGGCGCCCGCCGAGGCGCTCCACCGGCTGCTGCGGTCCTGCGGCGCCGATCCCGCGGCCCTGCCCGCCACCGAGGAGGAGCTGGTCGGCCTGTACCGCTCCCTGGTGGTGGGCCGCCGCATGCTGCTCATCCTGGACAACGCCGTGAACGAGGCGCAGGTGCGCCCGCTGCTGCCGCCAGGGCCGGGCTGCGGCGTGCTGGTCACCAGCCGCAGCCGCCTGGTCGCCCTGGCCGGTTCCGCGCACCTGGACCTGGCGCCGCCCTGTGAGGACGAAGCCGTGGCCCTGCTCGGCCGGGTCGCCGGGGACGCCCGCACGGCCGCCGAGCCGCAGTGGGCCGCGGAGATCGTCGCCCTGTGCGGCCGGCTCCCGCTGGCCGTCCGCATCGCGGGGGCCCGGCTGGCCGCCCGGCCGCACTGGACGGCCGCCCGGCTGGCCGGCCGGCTGCGCGACGAACGCCGCAGGCTGGACGAGCTGCGGGCCGGTGATCTCGAACTGCGCACCAGCCTCGAACTCGGGTACGCCGAGCTTCGGGGGCCGGACCGCCGAGCCCTGCGCCGTCTCGCGCTGCTGCAACTCCCCGACTTCCCGGCCTGGATCGCCGCGCCGCTGCTCGACGTCACCACGCGGGAGGCGGAGGACGCCGTCGAGCGCCTGGGCGACCAGCACTTCCTGGAGCTGGCCGGTGACGATCCGACCGGCCAGATGCGGTACCGCATCCCCGAACTGGCCCGCGAGCACGCCGCGGAACGCTGCCGGATCGAGGAGCCGGTGAGCGAGCGCGAGGCCGCCGTGCTCCGCACGGTCACCTGCTGGCTCGCGCTGGCGCGGCAGGCCGCGGCGCGCGGGCCCGGCGGCGTCCTGCGGCTGCTGCCGGGCCCGCCGGTGGAGTGGCCGCTGGACGAGGAGACGCGGAGCCTGCTGCTCGCCCGGCCGGCCGACTGGTTCGCTGCCGAGCAGCTGAGTCTCCTGGCAGCCGTCGCCTACTGCGCGGAGCACGGCCTCGCCGCCCAGGCCAGCGCCCTGGCCGGGGCGCTCAGTGCGGGGTCGGCGGCCCTGTACAACGCCTTCGACGCGTGGTCCGTCTCCCACAGCACGGCCCTCGACGCCGCCCGCCGGGACGACGACCGCGAGAGCGAGGCCCAACTGCTGTGCGGGCTCGGCCAGCTGCGCTACGAGCAGGACGAGATGGAGGAGTCCTACAGCTACTACCGGCAGGCCCTCGCCCTGTTCGACGCCTTCGGGGACGTCCGCGGCCGGGCCACGGCGCTGGCCGGCATGGGCACCGCCCGCCGGGAGCAGGCCCGCTATCCGCAGGCGCTGGAACTGCTGGAGGAGGCCCGCGGTCTCTTCGCACGGCTCGGTGACGTGGCGGCGCGGGCACACGTGCTCAGCGGCCTCGGCTACGTGCACCGCGAACAGGGCCGCGACGACGAGGCGTTCGCGGCCCTGTACGAGGCCATGGCGGACTACCGCGCCGAGGACGACCGGCACGGGGCGGCGCTCGCCCTGCGCTCCCTGGCCCTGGTGCACCGGGCCCGGGGCGAACTGGCCCACGCCGAACTGATGCTGCGGTCCGCCCTGCGGACGTTCGAGGACCTGGACGACGCCTTCGGCGCCATGTACGCGAAACAGGCGCTGGCGAAGGTGCTGCTGCGGGACGGCCGGCTCCCCCCGGCGCAGACCCACCTGCACGCGTGCCTGCGGACGGTACGGGAGCGCGACGACCGGTTCGGGCAGGCGCTGGTGCTGCGCACACTGGGGGAGTGGCACCTCGCCGCCGGACACCTGGAGGAGGCCGACCGGCACCTGTACGAGGCGCTGGCGCTCTGGAAGGCGCTCCGCCTGCCGCTGTGGCAGGCCCGGACACTGCGGGACCTGGGGGCCGTGGCAAGCGCACGCGGTGAGGAGGACGGGGCGGAAGGGTTCTGGCGGGCGGCGCACGAGGTGTTCCGCTCCGTGGGCAGCAGGGAGGCCCACGAGCCACCGCCACGCTAGCCGCGGTGTCCGCCGGGGCCACGGTGTCCACCATCCCGCCCGCCGGGAGGGCGGGCCTGGGACGGGGGTGGAGCGGCTCTGCAGAGGATCTGCAGAAGAAATGCAACCACCGGGCCCACGCTGGTCCTGTGCCCGACATCATCCTGCTCTCCGATCCCCGCGTGGCCGCCGTGCCCGTCGCCGAGTGCGACGAGCCCCTGGTGGACCTGCGCACCGTCACCCGGCTGCGGGTGGACGAACGCCAGGCCGACGGCACCGGCGCCTTCGCCCACCTGCGCGCCGGCGCCGTCGAACGGCTGCTGGCCGCGCAGGAGCGGCTCCCGGCCGGAGTGCGCTTCCTCGTCGTGGAGGGCTACCGGCCGCCCAGCCTTCAGCGGCGGTACTTCGAGCAGTACCTCGGCACCCTGCGGCAGGCCCGGCCCGGGGAGCCCCCGGAGCGCCTGCGGGCGCTCGCCAGCGCCTACATATCCCCGCCCGAGGTCGCGCCCCACGTGACCGGGGGCGCGGTGGACCTGACGCTGTGCACCGAGGAAGGGGAGGAACTGCCGCTCGGTACCGAGGTGAACGCCACCCCGGAGGAGAGCGGCGGAGCCTGCCGCACGGCAGCACCGACCAGCCCCGAGGCCCGCCGCAACCGGGCACTCATGGACGAAGCCCTCGGCGCCCAGGGCTTCGTCAACTACCCCACCGAGTGGTGGCACTGGTCCTTCGGTGACCGGTACTGGGCGCTGCTCGGCCAGGAGCCCGCCGCGGCCTACGGGCCCGTGTCCGACGGCGGGTGACCGGTTCCACGCACAGGAGTACGCACAAGGGGGAAGTACGTGAACGGCACCACCCGCATGACCGAGAGCGAGTTCGACGAAGCGTTCGCCGCGGTCATGCCCCGGCTCCGCCACCGGCTGCTGACGGTGACGGGCAACCCGTACGACGCGGACGACCTGGTGCAGGAGACGTACCTGCGCCTGTCCGCACGGGTCCGCGCCTCGCGGCTGACCCGGCCGGAAGCGCCCTACGCCTACGCGGTCACCGCCGCGGTCAACCTGCTGCGCGACAGCTGGCGCAGCCCCGCCCACCGTGAACGCTGCACCGACCAGCTGCCCGACCGCGGCTGGGACGGCGGTGTCGCGGCGTGCGAGTGGCAGCTCACCCTCCAGGCGCTGCTGGACCGCCTGACGCCCAAGGAGGCGGCGGCGGTCATCCTCATCGACGTACACGGCATGTCGCACGACGCGGCGGCGCAGCGGCTGGGCACCCACCGGGGCAGCGTGCAGCGCAACCGGCAGCGCGCGCTGGCCAAGCTCCGCACGGCACTCGGCGCGAAGAACGGGACGAGCGGTCATACGAGGCGCCGTTCACTTCCGTCCCTCCAGCGAGGGCCGCTCCGGGCTGACCGGCCGGCCCCCACCCGACGCCCCCACCCGACGAGCCCGTCCGGGGCCGGTTCCTGACCCGGACCCGCCCCGGCCGACCCCTCACCGGCCCGCCAGCGATCCGATCACCGACGAAACGATCAGCAACGACCCGGTCAAGCCAGCGCACCGAACCTCAGGGGGAACCATGCACCGCCCGTCCCGGAGTCTCACCACCCTCACGCCCACCCTGCCCGCAGCGCCACTCGCCCGAGCCGGTGCCGGGTTCCTCCTGGCCGCCGCGCTCAGCGTCGCGGGCACCGGCCTGGCCACCGCCACGCCCCTGCCCTCGGCCGCGTCCGCCCAGACGGCCGCCGCCCAGTGCCAGCCCCTCCAGAGCGGCGCGTCCCAGCAGGCGGAAGCCATCGTGCGGGCCGCCTGCTCGCAGCTTGGCGTGCCCTACTCCTGGGGCGGCGGCAGCATCCACGGCCCCACCTACGGGCAGGACTACCCCGGCGGCGGTCCCGGCGGCAACGACAGCCAGGTCAAGGGCTTCGACTGCTCGCACCTGGTGCAGTACGCCGCCTGGCAGGGCGCCCGCATCCTGCTGCCCGAAGGCTCCTGGAACCAGGCCCAGTGGAGCGGGGCGGTCGCCCGGTTCGGCCGCTCCCAGGGCACCGCGCCACTGCTCCCGGGCGATCTCCTCTTCTGGGGCAAGGACCCCCGCAACCTCGGCTCCGTGCACCACATCGCCGTCTACCTGGGCAACGGCAAGATGGTCGAGGCCCGCGAATCCGGCACCAGGATCATGGTCAGCGACGTGCGCCTCAACGCCGAGTACGCCGGGGCGCTGCGTCTGACGGACTCCGACACCCCGCCGGACGAAGGCGGCCAGCGCTTCACCACCTGGGGTACGGGTGTGCGGGTGCGTGCGGAGGCCCGGCTGAACGCGAGCACCGTGCACACGCTGGCTGGTCCGACGGCGGTGCGGGTGACGTGTCAGAAGCGGGGTGATCTGGTGCGGGCCGAGGGTTACGAGAACGACGCCTGGTCCTACCTGCCGGACTTCGGCGGTTACATCTCGAACATCTACATCGACCACTCGGCCGCCTGGCTCCCGGGCGTCCGCACCTGCTGACCGCCCGGCGGGGCCGCCTCCACGGCACACCGGCGGCCCCGCCCCGGACACCGGCTGGCCGGTGCTCCTCCGTCTTCCCGGCCCGCTCCGCCACTCACTCACCCTCTGAGAGGAACCGTTTCATGCTTGCAATCCGCCGTGGCCGCGCCGCACTGATCGCGGCCCTGGCCACCGCCATGCTGCCCCTGACCGCCGTCACCGCCCAGGCGAACACCGCCGTACCGGCCGCGGCACCGGCCGCGGCGCTTGCCTACGCCGGGTCCTGCCCCGCCGCGGGACGCGTCAGCCAGGGCTTCCACGGTGGCCACGAGGGCGTGGACATCGCCAACGTCAAGGGCACCCCGATCTACGCCGTGGGCCCCGGCACCGTGATCCACTCGGGCGCTGCGAGCGGCTACGGGCAGTCCATCCGCATCCGGCACGACGACGGCACGGTCACCGAGTACGGGCACATGTACAGCCGTCTCGTCGGTGCCAACGTGCGCGTCTCCGGCGGGCAGAAGATCGCCCTCATGGGCTCCGAGGGCCAGTCCACCGGCCCGCACCTGCACTTCGAGGTGCAGCCCAACACCTCGACACGGACGGGTATCGACCCCATCCGCTACCTCGCCGACCGCGGCGTCAGCCTGCCGTGCACCCCGGGCGGCGGCGGGGGCCAGACGAACTTCACCACCTGGGGTACGGGTGTGCGGGTGCGTGCGGAGGCCCGGCTGAACGCGAGCGTCGTCCGCACGCTGGCTGGTCCGACGGCGGTGCGGGTGACGTGTCAGAAGCGGGGTGATCTGGTGCGGGCCGAGGGTTACGAGAACGACGCCTGGTCCTACCTGCCGGACTTCGGCGGTTACATCTCGAACATCTACATCGACCACTCGGCCGCCTGGCTCCCGGGCGTCCGCACCTGCTGACCGCCCAGCCCACGGCGCGGCGGGGCTGCGGAACCCCTCGGTTCCCCAGCCCCGCCGCCACCCCGGCCGGGGGAAACGGGGGAAAAGCCGGACGGGCCGCGCGGCCCGCCCCTACGCTGGGACGCGTGGCAGGCACATCCGGCCGGGTGCTCGTCGTGGATGACTGCGCGGCGATCCGGCAGCTGATCAGGGTCAATCTCGAACTGGAAGGCTTCGAGGTGGTGACCGCGGCCGACGGTGCCGAGTGCCTCGAAGTCGTGCACCACGTGCGCCCTGACGTCGTCACGCTGGACGTGACCATGCCCCGCCTGGACGGCCTGCGCACGGCCGAGCGGCTGCGCACGGACCCGCGCACCCGGCACATCCCGGTCGCCATCGTCAGCGGCTGCGCCCAGCTCGGAGCCGGGCGGGGCGTGGACGCCTTCCTCGCCAAGCCCTTCGAGCCCGCCGAACTGGTCCGTCTGATGCGTCGCCTGCGCCACGGCGGCACCCCCGGCGCTCCCGTCGCCCCGGCCTCCGTCGCCTCCGCTTCCGGCGCACCGCCCGCCACCCCGTCGCCCTCCGTGCCCGGCACCGCCGAATCCGTGGTCAGGCGTCCCTGAGAGTGGGACGGATTCGCCCGTGCGGCGTCCGGCTCCTTACGCTTGGCCCGTGACCCCAGCCCAGCTCTCGCGCACCGTGCGGCTCGCCCTGCGCGACGCCGTGGCCGCCGGGCAGCTGCCCGAGCCGGCCGGGCTGCCCGACCGCGTGACCCTGCGCCGGCCGCCGCGCGGTGACGCCGACTACGCGTCGAACCTGGCGCTCCGGCTGGCCCCGCTGATGGACCGCCCGGCGCCGCGGATCGCCGCCGTCCTGCGGGACCGCCTCAGCGCCGATCCCGGCATCGACCGGGTGGAGGTGGCGGGAGCCGGTTTCCTCAACATCACCGTGGGAGCCGGGGCCCGCACCGCCGTCGTGCGCGAACTGCTCGCCCGCCCCCGTCCCGCCGCGCCTGCGGAGGACCCTGCGGCCGACGCCGCCCGGTGGTCCGCCGTCACGGGCACGCCGGTGACGTACGAACGGCGCGTGAGCAGTCCGCTGTTCCAGGTGCAGTACGCGCACGCCCGGGCGCGGTCCCTGGTGCGGAACGCCGCCGACCTCGGCCTGCGTCCCGAGCCCGGACCGGGCACGGCACCGGCCGAGGAGACCCTGACGGCCCTCCTCGCGGAGACCGCCCGCCGCGCCGACGCACTCGGCCAGGCCGCGCGCCCGCACCAGGCCGCACGTCCGAGCCGCGCCGTGACCCCGGCGGCCCTCGCCCGGCTGCTCCAGCAGACGGCGGCGGCCTTCTTCGACGTCCACGACGCCCACCCGCCGCTGCCCCGCGGAGACGAGAAACCCACGGCCGCCCACCGCGCCCGGCTGGCCCTCGCCGAGGCCACCGGGGTGGTGCTGGCCGGCGGCCTGTCCCAGCTCGGCATCAGCGCACCGGACCACCTCTGAGGGGATCAGAGACAGACATGAGCCGTTCCGCCCACCCCGCAGGCCCCCGCCACGCCGACGTCCTGCCCGAGGGCCACCACGCCCCCCCGCCCGCCGACCTGAACACCATCGACGCCCGCGTCTGGTCGCGGACGGCCGCCCGCGACGAGCAGGGTGTGCTGACCGTCGGCGGGCTGCGCGTCACGGATCTCGCCGAGGAGTTCGGCACCCCCGCCTACCTCCTGGACGAGGCCGACTTCCGTGCCCGGTGCCGCGCCTGGAACCAGGCGTTCGGCCCGGACGCCGACGTCTTCTACGCCGGCAAGGCGTTCCTGTGCCGCGCCGTGGTGCGCTGGCTGCACGAGGAGGGCCTGGGGCTGGACGTGTGCTCCGAAGGCGAGCTGGCGACCGCCCTGGCGGCGGGGATGCCCGCCGAGCGGATCGCCCTGCACGGCAACAACAAGTCCACGCGCGAACTGCGCCGGGCGATCGAGGCCGGGGTCGGCCGCATCGTGCTGGACTCCTTCCAGGAGATCGCCCGCGTCGCCCACCTCGCCCAGCAGCTCGGCCGCCGCCAGCGGGTGCAGATCCGCGTGACGGTCGGCGTGGAGGCGCACACCCACGAGTTCATCGCGACCGCCCACGAGGACCAGAAGTTCGGCATCCCCCTGGCCGGGGGCCAGGCCGCCGAAGCCGTCCGCCGCGCCCTGAAGCTCGACGGGCTCGAACTGACCGGCATCCACTCCCACATCGGGTCGCAGATCTTCGACACCTCCGGATTCGAGGTCGCCGCCCACCGGGTCGTCGGCCTGCTCAGGGACGTCCGCGACGAGCACGGCGTGGAGCTGCCCGAGATCGATCTCGGCGGCGGCCTCGGCATCGCCTACACCGCCGACGACGACCCCAGGGAGCCGCAGGACATCGCCAAGTCGCTGCACGAGATCGTCACCCGCGAGTGCGAGCTGGCCGGGCTGGCCGTGCCGCGGCTGTCGGTCGAGCCGGGCCGGGCCATCGCCGGTCCGACGACCTGCACGCTCTACGAGGTCGGCACGGTCAAGCCGCTGCCGCGGCTGCGCACCTACGTCAGTGTCGACGGCGGCATGTCCGACAACATCCGCACCGCGCTGTACGACGCCGAGTACTCCGTCTCCCTCGTCTCGCGCAGCTCCACGGCCGAGCCGATGCTCAGCCGGGTGGTGGGCAAGCACTGCGAGAGCGGCGACATCGTCGTCCGGGACGCCTTCCTGCCCGCCGACGCGGCGCCCGGGGACCTCCTCGCGGTTCCGGCCACCGGCGCCTACTGCCGTTCGATGGCCAGCAACTACAACCACGCGCTGCGCCCGCCGGTCGTGGCGGTCGCGGACGGAGTGGCCCGGGTCATCGTCCGCCGGGAGACGGAGGAGGACCTGCTGCGGCTGGACGTCGGCTGACCCGGCCCGCACCGCGCGGGGAGGCCGTGCACGGCCGTTCACAGGCCGGGAGCGATATTTCACATACTGGACTCCGTAGGGGTTCGGTGGACCGGTGCGTGAGACTTGAGGCACCGAAACCGACAGGGATTCAAGGAATCCGCGGAATCCGAGACCCGGGAGACGAGGTCAGATGATGCGTACGCGTCCGCTGAGGGTGGCGCTGCTGGGCTGTGGAGTGGTCGGCTCCGAGGTGGCGCGCCTGATGACGACGCACGCGGACGACCTCGCCGCGCGGATCGGCGCCCCGGTGGAGCTGGCGGGGATCGCGGTGCGCCGGCCGGGGCGGGTCCGCGAGGGCGTCCCGGAGCACCTGATCACCACGGACGCGGAAGCTCTGGTGAAACAGCCGGACGTGGACGTCGTCGTGGAGGTCATCGGCGGCATCGAACCGGCCCGCGGCCTCATCATGACGGCCCTGGAGCACGGGGCGAGCGTCGTCTCGGCCAACAAGGCGCTGCTGGCCGAGGACGGACCGGCCCTGCACGAGGCCGCCGACAAGCACGGCGCCGACCTGTACTACGAGGCCGCTGTCGCCGGGGCGATCCCGCTGGTCAGGCCGTTGCGTGAGTCGCTGGCCGGGGACAAGGTCAACCGGGTGCTCGGCATCGTCAACGGGACCACCAACTTCATCCTGGACCGCATGGACACCAGCGGCGCCGGGTACGCCGAGGCGCTGGACGAGGCGACGGCGCTCGGGTACGCGGAGGCCGACCCGACCGCCGACATCGAGGGCTTCGACGCCGCCGCGAAGGCGGCCATCCTCGCCGGGATCGCCTTCCACACCCGCGTCGGGCTGGACGACGTGCACCGCGAGGGCATCACGGACGTCAGCGCGTCCGACATCGCCTCCGCACGCCGCATGGGCTGCACGGTGAAGCTGCTGGCCATCTGCGAGCGGGCCGCCGACGGACGTTCGGTCACCGCGCGGGTGCACCCGGCGATGATCCCGCTCAGCCACCCGCTGGCCTCGGTCCGCGAGGCGTACAACGCCGTCTTCGTCGAGGCGGAGGCCGCCGGGCGGCTGATGTTCTACGGGCCGGGGGCCGGGGGCTCCCCGACGGCCTCGGCCGTCCTCGGCGACCTCGTGGCCGTCTGCCGCAACAAGACCGGTGGCGGACGCGGCCCCGGCGAGTCGGCGTACGCGCAGCTTCCGGTGAGCCCGATGGGCGACGTCGTCACCCGCTACCACATCAGCCTGGACGTGGCCGACAAGTCCGGTGTCCTGGCCCAGTGCGCGCTGGTCTTCGCCGAGCACGGCGTCTCCATCGACACCGTCCGGCAGCAGGGCAAGGAGGGCGTGGCCGGGGACGCGTCGCTGGTCGTCGTCACCCACCAGGCGACCGACGCCGCGCTGAGCGCGACCGTCGAGGCGCTGCGCAGCCTTGACACCGTCCACGGTGTCGCGAGCATCATGCGGGTCGAAGGGGAATGAGGAAGATGTCCGCAACCGACAACGCCGCCGGGGCCGTCCGCCCGGCCACCCACCAGTGGCGCGGCATCATCGAGGAGTACCGCGACCGCCTGCCGGTCAGCGGCTCCACTCCGGTGGTCAGCCTGCGCGAGGGCGGCACGCCGCTGGTCCCCGCGCAGGTGCTCTCCGAGCGCACCGGCTGCGAGGTGTACCTCAAGGTCGAGGGCGCCAACCCCACCGGCTCCTTCAAGGACCGCGGGATGACGATGGCGATCTCCCGGGCCAAGGAGGAGGGGGCCAAGGCCGTCATCTGCGCGTCCACCGGCAACACCTCCGCCTCGGCGGCCGCCTACGCGGTGCGGGCCAGGATGGTGTGCGCCGTCCTGGTGCCGCAGGGCAAGATCGCGCTCGGCAAGATGGGCCAGGCGCTCGTGCACGGCGCGAAGATCCTCCAGGTGGACGGCAACTTCGACGACTGTCTCGACCTCGCGCGCGGCCTGTCCGACAACTACCCGGTGTCGCTGGTGAACTCGGTGAACCCGGTGCGCATCGAAGGGCAGAAGACGGCCGCCTTCGAGATCGTCGACATGCTGGGCGACGCGCCGGACCTGCACGTCCTGCCGGTCGGCAACGCGGGGAACATCACCGCCTACTGGCGGGGATACCGGGAGTACGCGGCCGACGGCCCCGCGTCCCGCTCCCCGCGCATGTGGGGCTTCCAGGCGTCGGGTTCCGCGCCGATCGTGCGCGGTGAGCCGGTGAAGGACCCGCACACCATCGCCACCGCGATCCGCATCGGCAACCCGGCGTCCTGGGAGAGCGCCGAGCAGGCCAGGGACGAGTCCGGGGGCCTCATCGACGAGGTGACCGACCGCCAGATCCTCGCCGCCTACCGGCTGTTGTCCGCGCAGGAGGGCGTCTTCGTGGAGCCCGCTTCGGCGGCGTCCGTGGCCGGGCTGCTGAAGGCCGCCGAGCAGGGCAAGGTGGACCGGGGGCAGCGCATCGTCTGCACGGTCACCGGCAACGGCCTCAAGGACCCCGACTGGGCCGTGGCCGGGGCCCCGCAGCCGGTCACCGTCCCGGTCGACGCCGCCGCGGCGGCCGCCCGCCTCGGCCTGGCCTGAGACGGACGCCCCGCGCGGGCGGGCGCCCGGAGCGAAGGAGCACAGGGCGGTGTGCGACACGCATCGTGCGCCTCCTGTGCGCCCTATGTCGCCACAGAACCTTCCTTCGATAGGCTAGGAGCAGCCTCCGCCCAGCGCGCACGCATGTGCCGCGGGCCTGTACCGCGTTCCCTGCGGGAGCCGCCCACAGCGGCGTCCGCGCGGGCCGGGTTCCGGTATCCCGCGCTCGCCGGTATCCGGGGCACTGCTCACCCACCAACCAAGGAGAGTCATCGAGCGATGGCCGGTCCAGCGTTCCGCGCCGCCGCCGTCCGGGTGCGGGTGCCCGCCACCAGCGCCAACCTCGGGCCCGGCTTCGACGCCCTCGGCCTGTCCCTGGGGCTGTACGACGACGTGGTGGTCCGCGTCGCCGACTCCGGGCTGCACATCGACATCGCGGGCGAGGGGGCGCAGACGGTCCCCCGTGACGAGCGCCACCTCCTCGTCCGGTCGCTGCGCACCGCGTTCGACCTGCTCGGGGGGCAGCCGCGCGGCCTGGAGATCGTGTGCGCCAACCGCATCCCGCACGGCCGCGGCCTCGGCTCGTCCTCGGCGGCGATCTGCGCCGGAATCGTCGCCGCCCGCGCGGTGACCACCGGCGGCCCCGAGAGGCTCGACGACACCGCGCTGCTCGAACTGGCCACCGAGATCGAGGGCCACCCCGACAACGTCGCCGCCTGCCTGCTCGGCGGCTTCACCCTGGCCTGGACGGAGGGCGGCGCCGCGCGCGCCATCCGGATGGACCCGGCACCCGCCGTCGTCCCCGTCGTGTTCGTGCCCGGCAAGCCGATCCTGACGGAGACGGCCCGCGGGCTGCTCCCGCGCACCGTGCCGCACGTGGACGCCGCCGCCAACGCGGGCCGCGCCGCGCTGCTGGTGGAAGCGCTGACCCGGCGCCCCGAACTGCTGCTGTCCGCCACGGAGGACCGCCTCCACCAGGAGTACCGCGCACCGGCGATGGCCGGCAGCGTGGACCTGGTCAACCGGCTGCGCGCCGAGGGCGTGCCGGCCGTCATCTCCGGGGCCGGTCCCACGGTGCTCGCCCTCGCCCAGGACGGCCCGGACGGCACCGTGGAGGCGGCCGAGAAGATCGCCAGGGCCACCGGCGCGGGGTGGACGGCGAACCGGCTGCCACTGGATCTGTCGGGGGCCGCGGTCCTGCCGCTCACCGACACGGCCGGAGCCGCGGGAGGCGCGGACGGGGCCGTCGGCACCCCCGCCACCAGCGGCGCGTCCGCCGACGTCACCGGCGCGGCCCCCGGCACCGGCCGGGAGCAGTGAACACGATTGCCGGTCTGGGAGAGGGGGAATGTTTGAAAGACCCGGTAGTGTTAACCTCAAGTCTGCACCCGCAGCCGACGTGGTGCGATGCACAGCGCCCCCTTCCGGGGCCACCCCCTCTTCCGGGAGCCTCCCACACTGTCCGAGCACTTTGCCGAGCAGTGCCGAGCCTGCCCCGGAACCGGCGCGAACGACGCAGGTCACCCTGCCGCGCCAGTCGATGAACTGATTCCTCCGCCGTACGCACAGGCGGGACCACCGCCCCGGCACGGTCCGCGAACCCAGGGCCGCAGCCGGACAGCACAACCGGTCGCCGAGCCAGACAGGCCGACGTCCGCTCCAGGGAAGGACCCTTCGTGAGCGACACCACCGATCTGATGGGCGTGAACGCCGACGCGCCTGCCACGGACGCCTCTGCCGCGCCTGCCTCCGGTGCTCCCTCGGGCACTGCCGGGCGGCGGCGCCGTTCCGGCACCGGCCTTGAGGGCATGGTCCTGGCGGAGCTACAGCAGGTCGCGTCCGGCCTCGGCATCAGGGGCACGGCGCGTATGCGCAAGAGCCAGCTGATCGAGGTCATCCGGGAGAAGCAGGCCGAAGGCGGCTCGGGCTCCCCGAGCGCCGCCGCGGGCGACGGCGAGGCCGCGAAGTCCGCCGACAAGCCCAAGCGCCGCTCCACCTCCCGCGCCCGCACGGGCGAGGCCGCAGCCGGCGGCGAGACGGCCGGCGAGGGCCAGCCGTCCCAGGCGTCCCAGACGTCCCAGCAGCAGATCGACATCCCCGGGCAGCCCGTGAGCGACGAGCCGGGCGCGGGGCGCCGCGGCAAGGGCGAGGCACCGGCCGCCGACACGCAGACCGCCGACGCCAGGAACGGCGCCGAGCGCGGCCAGGCCAAGGCCGAGGCCGCGGCGGACACCGCCGAGGGCAGGAACAAGCAGCAGGACGCCAAGGCCGACGGCGCCGGGCAGTCCCAGCAGGACGGCAAGAACAGCGACGCCAAGCAGGGTCAGCAGGACCGGCCGTCCAAGCGCGACCGCCAGCGCGACCGCCGCAAGGGCGGCGACGGCGGCGGCAAGAGCGACGGCAACCAGGGCCAGCAGCAGGGCGGTCAGGGCGGTCAGGGTTCGGGACGGCAGAACCGCGACGCCCGGGACAACCGCGACGACGACGACTTCGACGGCGGCCGCCGGGGCCGCCGCGGCCGGTACCGCGACCGCCGGGGCCGCCGCAACAACCGCGAGGAGCAGTTCGAGCCGCAGATCGCCGAGGACGACGTCCTGATCCCGGTCGCCGGCATCCTCGACATCCTCGACAACTACGCGTTCGTGCGCACCTCCGGCTACCTGCCGGGCCCCAACGACGTGTACGTCTCCCTGGCGCAGGTCCGCAAGAACGGGCTGCGCAAGGGCGACCACGTCACCGGGGCCGTCCGCCAGCCCCGCGAGGGCGAGCGCCGCGAGAAGTTCAACGCCCTCGTGCGGCTGGACTCGGTGAACGGCATGGCGCCCGAATCGGGCCGCGGCCGCGCCGACTTCAGCAAGCTCACCCCGCTGTACCCGCAGGAGCGGCTGCGGCTGGAGCACGACCCGGGCTCCCTGACCACCCGGATCATCGACCTCGTCTCGCCCATCGGCAAGGGGCAGCGCGGTCTGATCGTCGCCCCGCCGAAGACCGGCAAGACGATGATCATGCAGGCGGTGGCCAACGCCATCACCCGCAACAACCCCGAGTGCCACCTGATGGTCGTCCTCGTCGACGAGCGTCCCGAAGAGGTCACCGACATGCAGCGGTCGGTCAAGGGCGAGGTCATCTCCTCCACCTTCGACCGCCCCGCCGAGGACCACACCACGGTCGCCGAACTGGCCATCGAGCGCGCCAAGCGCCTCGTGGAGCTGGGCCACGACGTCGTCGTGCTGCTGGACTCCATCACCCGCCTGGGCCGCGCCTACAACCTGGCAGCCCCGGCGTCCGGCCGCATCCTGTCCGGTGGTGTGGATTCCACGGCGCTCTACCCGCCGAAGAAGTTCTTCGGCGCCGCCCGCAACATCGAGGACGGCGGCTCGCTGACCATCCTGGCCACCGCGCTGGTCGAGACCGGCTCGCGGATGGACGAGGTGATCTTCGAGGAGTTCAAGGGCACCGGCAACATGGAGCTGAAGCTCGACCGGAAGCTCTCGGACAAGCGGATCTTCCCGGCGGTGGACGTGGACGCGTCCGGCACCCGCAAGGAGGAGATCCTGATGGGCAGCGACGAGCTGGCCATCGTCTGGAAGCTGCGCCGGGTGCTGCACGCCCTCGACCAGCAGCAGGCGATCGAGCTGCTGCTGGACAAGATGAAGCAGACCAAGTCGAACGCCGAGTTCCTCATGCAGATCCAGAAGACGACACCGGCCCCCGGCAACGGCGACTGACCGGCTCCCGCACCCCGCCTCCCGTCCGGTGCCGCGGAGCGCACGGCCGACGCGGCCCGCGCCCCGCGGCACCGGACGGGCGCGTCCAAGGGCGGGCCCGCGCGCCGTCCGCGCCCTGGAACAAGGGGCGGGGCCGGCGCGTTTTGAAGGTACGGCCCACCTGATGGCAGACTGGACCGTCGGCCCCGGTTCACGCCGAACGCATCCCGCGCGGCGACCCGGCGCCCTCCCGATCACTAGGAGACACCGTGAAGCGCGACATCCACCCGGAGTACGTCGAGACCCAGGTCAGCTGCACCTGTGGCGCGTCGTTCACCACCCGTAGCACCGTCAACGACGGCACCATCCGTGCCGACGTCTGCTCCGAGTGCCACCCCTTCTACACCGGCAAGCAGAAGATCCTCGACACCGGTGGCCGCGTGGCCCGCTTCGAGGCCCGCTTCGGCAAGAAGGCCGGGACCAAGTAGCGACCCTCAGCGCCGGTCCCCGTACCCGCCGCCCAGGCGGTGCGGGACCGGCGCTTTGTCGTCGCCACGCGCGGTGCCGCACCGGGGCCCCAGCGCGGTCCACCCCTTCGTCTTCCAGTGAGGAACCCCGATGTTCGAGGCGGTCGAGGAACTCATCGGCGAACACGCCGACCTCGAAAGGCGGCTCGCCGACCCGGCCATCCACGCCGACCAGGCCGGCGCGCGCAGGCTGAACAAGCGCTACGCCGAGCTGACCCCCATCGTCGGCGCCTACCGGGCCTGGAAGAGCACCGGCGAGGACATCGAGACGGCCCGCGAGCTGTCCGCCGACGATCCGGACTTCGCCGGTGAGGTCAAGGAGCTGGAGGCCCGCCGCGAGGAGCTGACCGACCGGCTGCGCCTGCTCCTCGTGCCGCGCGACCCCAGCGACGACAAGGACGTCATCCTGGAGATCAAGGCCGGTGAGGGCGGCGACGAGTCCGCCCTGTTCGCCGGCGACCTGCTGCGCATGTACCTGCGCTACGCCGAGCGGCAGGGCTGGAAGACGGAGCTGATCGAGGCCACCGAGTCCGACCTCGGCGGCTACAAGGACGTGCAGGTGGCCGTCAAGGCCAAGACGAACGCCGAGCCGGGCCAGGGCGTGTGGGCGCGCCTGAAGTACGAGGGCGGGGTGCACCGCGTGCAGCGGGTGCCCGCCACCGAGTCGCAGGGCCGCATCCACACCTCCGCCGCCGGCGTCCTGGTGCTGCCCGAGGCCGAGGACGTGGACGTGGAGGTCGGCCCGAACGACCTGCGCATCGACGTCTACCGCTCCTCGGGGCCCGGCGGGCAGTCCGTGAACACCACCGACTCGGCCGTGCGCATCACCCACCTGCCCACCGGCATCGTCGTCTCCTGCCAGAACGAGAAGAGCCAGCTCCAGAACAAGGAGCAGGCGCTGCGCATCCTGCGCGCCCGGCTGCTGGCCGCGGCGCAGGAGGAGGCCGAGCGGGAGGCGTCCGACGCGCGCCGCAGCCAGGTCCGCACGGTGGACCGCTCCGAGCGGGTGCGCACCTACAACTACCCGGAGAACCGGATCTCCGACCACCGCGTCGGATTCAAGGCGTACAACCTGGACCAGGTACTCGACGGCGAGCTGGACGCCGTCGTCCAGGCGTGCGTCGACGCCGACTCCGCGGCCAAGCTGGCCGCGGCGAGCTGACGCACACAGGGCACGGGTGAGGAACAGCGATGCAGCAGTCCCCCGGGGGGCGGACCCCCTATCCGCGCAGCGTCCTGCTGGCGGAGGTCGCCCAGGCCACCCAGCGGCTGGCCGACGCGGGCGTGCCCTCGCCGCGCTTCGACGCCGAGGAGCTGGCCGGGTACGTCCACGGCGTCAGGCGCGGTGAGCTGCACCTGGTCGCCGACGCCGACTTCGACGCCCGCTACTGGGAGGCCGTCGCCCGCCGCGAGGCCCGCGAACCGCTCCAGCACATCACCGGGCGGGCCTTCTTCCGCTACCTGGAGCTCCAGGTGGGCCGCGGGGTGTTCGTGCCCCGCCCGGAGACGGAGTCCGTCGTCGGCTGGGCGATAGACGCGGTGCGCGCGATGGACGTCGCCGAGCCGCTGATCGTCGACCTGTGCACCGGCTCGGGTGCCATCGCGCTGGCCCTCGCACAGGAGGTGCCCCGCTCGCGGGTGCACGCAGTCGAGCTGGACGAGGGCGCCCTGCACTGGGCACGCCGGAACGTCGAGGGGTCGCGGGTGCGGCTGCACCACGCGGACGCCCGCACGGCCCTGCCCGAGCTGGACGGCCAGGTGGATCTGGTGATCTCCAACCCGCCCTACATCCCGCTCACCGAGTGGGAGCACGTCGCGCCCGAGGCCCGCGACCACGACCCGGAGCTGGCCCTGTTCTCCGGCGAGGACGGCCTGGAGCTGATCCGCGGCCTGGAGCGCGCCGCGCACCGGCTGCTGCGCCCCGGCGGGCTGGTCGTCGTGGAGCACGCCGACACCCAGGGCGGCCAGGTGCCGTGGATCTTCACCGAGGACCGGGGCTGGGCCGACGCCGCCGACCACCCCGACCTCAACAACCGACCCCGATTCGCCACAGCCCGCAGGGAGGTGCCGTAAATGGCACGGCGCTACGACTGCTCCGACGCGACCGACCGCCGTAACGGGCTGCGCGAGGCGGCCTCCGCCGTCCGACGCGGCGAACTGGTCGTCCTGCCCACCGACACGGTCTACGGTGTGGGCGCGGACGCCTTCAGCCCGGAGGCCGTCGCCGATCTGCTGGAGGCCAAGGGCCGCGGGCGGAACATGCCGTCCCCGGTGCTGGTCGGCTCCCCGAACACCCTGCACGGGCTCGTCACCGACTTCTCCGAGGCGGCCTGGGAGCTGGTGGACGCCTTCTGGCCGGGTGCCCTGACGCTGGTGGCCCGCCACCAGCCGTCCCTGACGTGGAACCTCGGTGACACGCAGGGCACCGTGGCCGTCCGGATGCCGCTGCACCCGGTGGCCATCGAGCTGCTCACCGAGATGGGCCCCATGGCCGTCTCCTCGGCGAACCTCACCGGCCACCCGGCGCCGCAGGACTGTGACAGCGCGCAGCGGATGCTGGGGGACTCCGTCGCCGTCTACCTCGACGGCGGCCCCACGCAGGACAACGTGCCCTCCTCGATCGTGGACGTCACCGGACGGGTGCCCGTCCTGCTGCGTGCCGGGGCCATCAGCGCCGAGGAGCTGCGCAAGGTGGTACCCGATCTAGAGGAGGCCAGTTGACCTCGCCCGAAGGGCGTGGCATACCGGTCTTCCCCCCGGCCGACCCGCCCTTCCGCATCCTCCACGTCTCCACCGGCAACGTCTGCCGCTCGCCCATCACCGAGCGGCTCACCCGGCACGCTCTGGCGGCGCGGCTCGACGGCGGGCGGGTGGACGGGCTGGTCGTCGAGAGCGCGGGCACCTGGGGCCACGAGGGCGCCCCGATGGAGGAGCACGCGGCCACCGTGCTGGCCGACTACGGAGCCGACCCGGGCGGTTTCACCGGGCGGGAGCTGCTGGACGAGCACGTCATCCGCGCCGATCTGGTGCTCACCGCCACCCGTGACCACCGTGCGCAGGTGATCTCCATGGGCCATTCGGCGGGGCTGCGCACGTTCACGCTCAAGGAGTTCACCCGCCTGGTGCGGGCCATCGACGCGGCCAGCCTGCCCGACGCCGGCTCTCCCGGCGGGGTCGCGGAGCGGGCCCGCGCCCTGGTGCGGGCCGCGGCGGCCCTGCGCGGCTGGCTCCAGGCGCCCAGCGCCGAGGCGGACGAGGTGTACGACCCGTACGGGGCGCCCATCACGTACTTCCGCAGCGTGGGGGAGGAGATCAGCCTCGCGCTCGACCCGGTGGTCACCGCACTGACCGGGGTGCCCGCCCCCGCGTAGGGGTGCGGAACCAGCCACCACCCTCACCGTGTCCTAGTCTGTGGGGCCAAGACGCCTGTGGGCCACGACGCCCGAGAACTCCTGGGGAGCCCGTGCGGGAATATCTGCTGACGTTGTGCGTCACGGCCGCGGTCACCTACCTGCTGACCGGGCCGGTGCGGAAGTTCGCCATCGCGGCGGGCGCCATGCCGCAGATCCGGGCCCGCGACGTGCACCGCGAGCCGACGCCGCGGCTCGGCGGCATCGCCATGTTCGGCGGGCTGTGCGCGGGCCTGCTGGTGGCCTCCCAGCTCCTCAACATCGGCGAGGTGTTCACGGCCTCCGACGAGCCGCGCGCGCTGCTGGCCGGGGCCGCGATCATCTGGCTGCTGGGCGTGCTGGACGACAAGTGGGGCGTGGACGCCCTCGTCAAGCTCGGCGGGCAGATGATCGCCGCCGGCGTCATGGTGTGGCAGGGCCTCACGATCCTGTGGCTGCCGATCCCCGGGGTGGGCAACGTCGCGGTGACGGCGTTGCAGGGCACGCTGCTCACCGTGGCGCTGGTCGTGGTCACCATCAACGCCGTGAACTTCGTGGACGGGCTCGACGGGCTGGCCGCCGGTGTCGTCTGCATCGCGGCCATCGCGTTCTTCATGTACGCCTACCGCATCTGGTACGGCCACGGCATCCAGGAGGCGTCCCCGGCGACCCTCTTCGCGGCCATCCTCATCGGCATGTGCCTGGGTTTCCTGCCGCACAACATGCACCCCGCCCGGATCTTCATGGGCGACTCGGGGTCGATGCTCATCGGCCTGGTGCTGGCGGCCAGCGCCGTCTCCGTCACGGGCCAGGTGGACCCGGACAACATCACGGCCCACGAGGGCTCCATCCGGCAGGGCGTGCAGGCCATGGTGCCGGTCTACATGCCGCTGCTGCTGCCGCTGACGATCCTCGCGGTGCCGATGGCCGACCTCGCCCTGTCCATCCTGCGGCGCACGTGGAAGGGCCAGTCGCCGTTCGCCGCGGACCGCGGCCACCTGCACCACCGGCTGCTGGAGATCGGCCACTCGCACAGCCGCGCGGTGCTCATCATGTACTTCTGGTCGGCCCTGATCGCCTTCGGTGCCGTGGCCTTCTCGGTGCAGTCCAGCAGCCTGCTGATCGTCCTGGCCATCGTGCTGCTGAGCGCGGCCGGGCTCGTCGTCCTGCTCCTGCCGCGCTTCACCCCGCGGGTGCCCCGCTGGGCGCAGCGGGTGGTCCCGCCCCGCTACCGCCGCGTGGCGACGCAGCCGCAGGCGGAGCCGGAGCCCGGGGCGGCCGCGGGGCGGGCGGAGCAGGACGCCTCCGCAGGGGCCCGTGCGCCGGAGACGGTCGGCGCCGCCGCACGGGCGCGCGCCGCCGGGCTGCACGGGGCCACGGCGGTCAGCGAACACGACCGCGGCGCGCACCGCCGCACGATCGATTCGCGGCCCTGAGCCGTGCGTCAGCAGGGTGGAGCACATGGCCACTCCCCGGTGTGACGGCATGCACACGAACTTGGTAAAGACCTCATCAAATAGTTTGTGATACCGTTCACGAGAACCGGCGAGGAGGTCGGTGGCCTGCGTCGATAGGGCCCCGTCCGTGCGTGAGCGCCGCTCGGTTACGCTCGCCCCCGACGGTCACGTCACCGCTTTTTCCGTCCCCTTGCTGGAGCAGCACTGATGCAGTCGAACGACGCCCGGATTCTCCGCGGCGCCGCGATCCCCTCGGCGTGCGCCGGCCTGATCGGTGTCATCGTCGGTGCGGCCGTCGCCGGTGCCGAGGGTGCGCTGGGCGCGGGCCTGGGCACCGTGGTGGTGCTGGCGTTCTTCGGCGCGGGCCTCCTCGCGCTGAGCCGCATCGGCCGGCGCTGGCCGGAACTCCTCCTGGGCGCCGGATTCCTCGTCTACACGACACAGATCCTGGTGATGCTCCTCCTGCTCGCGCTGCTGCGCGACGCCACGTTCATGGACGGGCGTGTGTTCGGGTTCACCGTGCTCGGCGCCCTCCTGGTGTGGCTGGCCGCGCAGGCGTGGACGAGCACCCGTGTCAAGACCCTCTACGTCGAGCCCGCCGAGCCGCAGAAGGCCGGGCGGACGGAGCCCCGCGCATGAGTGGCCAGGTGGGCGCCGAAGGTAGGGGCGGCATAAGCGCCTCCCCGGCGGACTGCTATGGTCCGACGCCGAGAGGGTGGCGAGCAGTGAAGCGTGCGCTGTGCGGGACAGCGCTGCGTGCTCCCCGTCCCGTCTCGGGGCCGCCGAGCCCCCGCGCCGGCCGGTTCCCCTCCCGCGATACCCAGTCCAGTGCCGCTCCGTGGCCTGCGCCACGCCGACACATCGAGGTAGCCGTACCTATGCGTCCGACCGAAGGAGCTCGCGGTGAGTAGTGACCAGTTGCTCGCCTTCGAGACCGACTGCCACCTGTTCAAGGACTGTGGCTTCGAAGCCCCCAGTGTGTGGTCGTTCATCTTCGATCCGCTCTTCGTGGTCGGCGGCGTCGAGTTCAACAAGCCGATGCTGCTGGCGCTGCTCGGTACGTTCCTGATCCTGGCCTTCTTCTGGGCCGCGTTCTCCAAGCCGAAGGTCGTTCCCGGCAAGCTCCAGATGGTCGCCGAGGCCGGCTACGACTTCGTGCGCCGCGGCATCGTCCGCGAGGTGATCGGGAAGAAGGGCGAGCCCTTCGTCCCCTTCCTGGTCTCGCTGTTCTTCTTCGTGTGGATGCTGAACCTCTGGGCGCTCATCCCGCTCGCCCAGTTCCCGGTCAGCTCGGTCATCGCCTACCCGGCCGGTCTCGCCATCGTCGTGTGGGCCACCTACATGACGGTGACGTTCAAGACGAACGGGTTCGTGGGCGGCATCCGCAACCTGTGCGTCCCCGGCGGGCTGCCGAAGCCCATCTACGTCATCCTGACGCCGATCGAGTTCGTCTCGAACATCTTCGTGCGGCCGTTCACCCTCGCCGTGCGACTCTTCGCCAACATGTTCGCCGGGCACGTGCTGATCCTGATCTTCACGATCGCCACCTGGTACATGCTGGGCACCGTCCTCGGCACCGTCTACGCGTCCGCGTCCTTCGTGCTGACGATCGTGCTGACCGTCTTCGAGCTGTTCATCCAGGCTCTCCAGGCGTACGTCTTCACGGTGCTGACGGCCACCTACCTCTCCCAGGCGCTCGAAGAGGCTCACTGAGCCTGCCCGGCGCACCCAGCGAAACCCCCTGAGACGTCCGGTGGACCAACCACCCACCGGCCCACCAAGAGAAGGAACCACGCAATGTCTGCTGCTCTCGAGACCCTCGCGGCTGTTGAAGGCAACGTCGGCACGATCGGCTACGGCCTTGCCGCGATCGGCCCCGGTATCGGCGTCGGCATCATCTTCGGTAACGGTGTGCAGGCCATCGCCCGCCAGCCCGAGGCCGCCGGCCTCATCCGCCAGAACATGCTGCTCGGCTTCGCGGTCGTCGAGGCCCTGGCCCTGATCGGCTTCGTCGTCCCGTTCATCCTCTGACGACCGGGCCACAGCCGCATACGACGAAAGGTCCACCATGATGAACCTGGCTGCTACGGAGGCGCAGAACCCGCTGCTTCCGGTCTGGCCCGAGGTCGTCATCGGCCTGCTCGCCTTCGGCATCGTCTTCTTCGTCTTCGCCAAGAAGCTCCTCCCGTCCATCAACAAGGCACTGGACGAGCGCCGCGAGGCGATCGAGGGGGGCATGGAGAAGGCCGAGGCCGCGCAGGCCGAGGCCCAGCAGACGCTCGACGAGTACCGGGCGCAGCTCGCCGAGGCCCGCCACGAGGCCGCCCGGCTGCGTCAGGACGCCCAGGAGCAGGGTGCCGCGCTCATCGCCGAGATGCGCGCGGAGGGTCAGCGGCAGCGTGAGGAGATCATCGCCGCCGGTCACACCCAGATCGAGGCCGACCGCAAGCAGGCCGCCCAGGTGCTGCGCCAGGACGTGGGCACGCTCGCCACCGCCCTGGCCGGCAAGCTCGTCGGGGAGTCCCTGGAGGACCACGCCCGGCAGAGCCGCACCATCGACCGGTTCCTGGACGAGCTGGAGGCCAAGGCCGACACCGGGGCCGCCCGATGAACGGAGCAAGCCGCGAGGCCCTGGCCACCGCGCGCGGACAGCTCGACACGCTGACGGACAGCACGTCCGTCGACGCGCGGGAGCTGGCCGACGAGCTGGCCGCCGTCACCGCGCTGCTCGACCGCGAGGTGTCGCTGCGCCGGACCCTCACCGATCCGGCGCAGTCCGGCGAGGCCAAGGCGGGCCTCGCCGGCCGCCTGCTGGCCGGCCGGGTCAGCGGGGCGACCGCCGACCTGGTCACCGGCATGGTCCGGGCCCGCTGGTCGCGGCCGCGCGACCTGGTGGACGCCGTCGAGCAGCTCGCCGACAGCGCCGACCTGATCGCGGCCGACCGCGACGGCACCCTCGGTGACGTGGAGGACGAGCTGTTCCGGTTCGGCCGGATCGTCGCGTCCTCCACCGAGCTGCGCGCCGCGCTCAGCGGCAAGACCGGCGACGCGTCGGTCAAGGCCGCGCAGACGGAGCTGCTGCACCGGCTGCTCGGCGGGCGGGCCCGGCCCGCCACCGAGCGGCTCGTGGTCCGGCTGGTCGGTCAGCCGCGGGGACGTAGCCTGGAAGGGGGCCTGGAGGCCCTCTCCCGGCTGGCGGCCGAGCGCCGCGACCGGTCCGTGGCCGTCGTCACCTCCGCGGTACCGCTCACCGATGTACAGCGGCAGCGCCTCGGCGCGGCACTGACCCGCCTCTACGGACGGCAGGTGCACCTCAACCTCGACGTGGACCCGGCGGTCCTCGGCGGGATCACGGTGCGCATCGGTGACGAGGTCATCGACGGCTCCGTCGCCGCCCGCCTCGACGAGGTCGAACGGCGGATGGCCGGCTGAGCCGGCCACACCAACTCAACAAGCAGTACGTAGCGGCCCGAGTTGGGCCGTAGCAGATACATACGGGCCCAACAAGGAGAGCAGGGAACCCAGATGGCGGAGCTCACGATCCGGCCGGATGAGATCCGGGACGCGCTGGAGAACTTTGTTCAGTCGTACACGCCGGACGCGGCCTCGCGCGAAGAGGTCGGGACGGTCAGCGTTGCCGGTGACGGCATCGCGAAGGTCGAGGGTCTGCCCTCGGCCATGGCGAACGAGCTGCTGAAGTTCGAGGACGGCACCCTCGGCCTCGCCCTCAACCTTGAGGAGCGCGAGATCGGTGCCGTGGTCCTCGGCGAGTTCAGCGGCATCGAGGAGGGGCAAACGGTGCGCCGCACCGGCGAGGTCCTCTCCGTGCCGGTGGGCGAGGGCTACCTCGGCCGGGTCGTCGACCCGCTGGGCAACGCCATCGACGGCCTCGGCGAGATCGAGTCCGACGACCGCCGCGCGCTGGAGCTGCAGGCCCCCACGGTCATGCAGCGCAAGTCGGTCCACGAGCCGATGGAGACGGGCTACAAGGCCGTCGACGCCATGACCCCGGTCGGCCGCGGCCAGCGTCAGCTCATCATCGGCGACCGGCAGACCGGCAAGACGGCCCTCGCCGTTGACACGATCATCAACCAGCGCGACAACTGGCGCACCGGCGACCCGGGCAAGCAGGTCCGCTGCATCTACGTCGCCATCGGCCAGAAGGGTTCCACCATCGCGGGCGTGCGTGCCGCGCTGGAGGAGGCCGGCGCGCTGGAGTACACCACCATCGTCGCCGCCCCGGCGTCCGACCCGGCGGGCTTCAAGTACCTGGCGCCCTACACCGGCTCGGCCATCGGCCAGCACTGGATGTACCAGGGCAAGCACGTCCTGATCGTCTTCGACGACCTGTCCAAGCAGGCCGACGCCTACCGCGCCGTGTCCCTGCTGCTGCGCCGCCCGCCGGGCCGCGAGGCCTACCCGGGTGACGTCTTCTACCTGCACTCCCGGCTGCTGGAGCGCTGCGCGAAGCTCTCCGACGAGATGGGCGCGGGCTCGATGACCGGTCTGCCGATCGTCGAGACCAAGGCCAACGACGTGTCGGCGTTCATCCCGACCAACGTCATCTCCATCACCGACGGCCAGTGCTTCCTGGAGTCCGACCTGTTCAACGCGGGCCAGCGCCCGGCGCTGAACGTCGGTATCTCGGTCTCCCGTGTCGGTGGCTCGGCCCAGCACAAGGCCATGAAGCAGGTCTCCGGCCGGCTGCGCGTGGACCTGGCCCAGTTCCGCGAGCTGGAGGCGTTCGCCGCCTTCGGTTCGGACCTGGACGCCGCGTCCAAGGCGTCCCTGGAGCGGGGCCAGCGCATGGTCGAGCTGCTCAAGCAGAGCCAGTACGCGCCGTACCCGACCGAGAACCAGGTCGTCTCCATCTGGGCCGGCACCACCGGTCTGATGGACGAGGTGCCGGTGGCCGACGTCCGCCGCTTCGAGAAGGAGCTGCTGGACTACCTGCACCGTGAGCACAAGGACCTGATGACCGGCATCCGCGAGGGCGGCAAGATGTCGGACGACACGCTCGGCAAGCTCCGTGAGGTCATCGACGGCTTCAAGCGGCAGTTCGAGACCTCGGACGGCAAGCTCCTGGGCGAGGGCTGAGCATGGGTGCCCAGGTCCGGGTCTACAAACGGCGGATCAAGTCCGTCAAGGCCACCAAGAAGATCACCAAGGCGATGGAGATGATCTCCGCCTCGCGCATCGTCAAGGCGCAGCGCCAGGTGACGGCCTCCACGCCGTACGCCGACGAGCTGACCGCCGCGGTGACCGCCGTGGCGGGCGGCGGGGACGTCAAGCACCCGCTGACCACCGAGGCGGAGGCGCCGAAGCGGGCCGCGGTGCTGCTCGTCACGAGCGACCGCGGTCTGGCCGGCGGCTACTCCAGCAACGCCATCAAGGCGGCGGAGCAGCTCACGGCCCGGCTCTCCGGTGAGGGCAAGGAGGTCGACACCTACGTCATCGGACGCAAGGGCGTCGCGTACTTCAACTTCCGCGGCCGCGGGGTGAAGGAGTCGTGGACGGGCTTCAGCGACAGCCCCGCCTACGCCGACGCGAAGCGGGTCTCCGCGCCGCTCATCGAAGCCGTCGGACGGGACTCCGCCGACGGTGGGGTGGACGAGCTGTACATCGTCTTCACCGAGTTCGTCTCGATGATGACGCAGAGCCCGGTCGAGCGCCGGATGCTGCCGCTCGCCCTGGAGCCGTCGGCCGTGGAGGCGCGCGGTGACAAGCGCGTGCAGCCGCTGTACGACTTCGAGCCGTCCGCCGAGGAGGTGCTCGACGCGCTGCTGCCGCGGTACGTCGAGTCGCGGGTCTACAACGCCCTGCTGCAGGCCGCCGCCTCCGAGCACGCGGCGCGCCGCCGGGCGATGAAGTCGGCGACCGACAACGCGGAAGACCTCATCAAGTCGCTGACGCGGCTTGCCAACGCGGCCCGCCAGGCCGACATCACCCAGGAAATCAGCGAGATCGTCGGTGGTGCCAGCGCGCTGGCCGACGCTTCTGCGGGGAGTGACCGATAACTATGACCACCACTGCTCAGACGGCCGCCGCGACGGGCCGCGTCGCGCGGGTCATCGGCCCGGTCGTCGACGTGGAGTTCCCCGTCGACGCGATGCCGGAGATCTACAACGCCCTCACGGTCGAGGTCGCCGACCCGGCCGCGGCGGGCGCCACCAAGAAGCTGACGATGGAGGTCGCGCAGCACCTCGGCGAGGGCCTGGTGCGCGCCATCTCCATGCAGCCCACCGACGGTCTGGTCCGCCAGGCCCCGGTGACCGACACCGGCAACGGCATCACGGTGCCCGTCGGTGACGTCACCAAGGGCCGCGTGTTCAACACCCTCGGTGAGATCCTCAACGAGCCGGAGGCCGAGTCCGAGGTCACCGACCGCTGGCCGATCCACCGCAAGGCCCCGGCCTTCGACCAGCTCGAGTCCAAGACCGAGATGTTCGAGACCGGCCTCAAGGTCGTCGACCTGCTGACCCCGTACGTCAAGGGCGGCAAGATCGGTCTGTTCGGCGGCGCCGGCGTCGGCAAGACCGTGCTCATCCAGGAAATGATCATGCGTGTGGCGAAGCTGCACGAGGGCGTCTCCGTGTTCGCCGGTGTCGGTGAGCGCACCCGTGAGGGCAACGACCTCATCGAGGAGATGGCCGAGTCGGGCGTGCTGCCGCAGACGGCGCTGGTCTTCGGCCAGATGGACGAGCCCCCGGGCACCCGTCTGCGGGTGGCGCTGGCCGGTCTGACCATGGCGGAGTACTTCCGCGATGTGCAGAAGCAGGACGTGCTGTTCTTCATCGACAACATCTTCCGCTTCACCCAGGCCGGTTCCGAGGTCTCCACGCTGCTGGGCCGCATGCCCTCCGCGGTGGGCTACCAGCCGAACCTGGCGGACGAGATGGGTGTCCTCCAGGAGCGCATCACCTCCACCCGCGGCCACTCGATCACGTCGATGCAGGCGATCTACGTCCCCGCCGACGACCTGACCGACCCGGCCCCGGCGACGACGTTCGCGCACCTGGACGCCACGACGGTGCTCTCGCGTCCGATCTCGGAGAAGGGCATCTACCCGGCGGTGGACCCGCTGGACTCCACGTCCCGCATCCTGGACCCGCGCTACATCTCGGCGGAGCACTACGAGTGCGCCTCCCGGGTCAAGGGGATCCTCCAGAAGTACAAGGACCTCCAGGACATCATCGCCATCCTCGGCATCGACGAGCTGGGCGAGGAGGACAAGCTCACCGTCCACCGCGCCCGCCGCATCGAGCGCTTCCTGTCGCAGAACACCCACGCGGCGAAGCAGTTCACCGGCCTCGACGGCTCCGACGTGCCGCTGGACGAGTCCATCGCCGCGTTCAACGCCATCGCCGACGGTGACTACGACCACTTCCCGGAGCAGGCGTTCTTCATGTGCGGTGGCCTGGACGACCTCAAGGCCAAGGCCAAGGAGCTCGGCGTCTCCTGACGCCGGGCCCCGACGCGGCGAGGGGCGGGTCCGTCCGCCCCTCGCCGTCCGCACCCCGTATCCTTTGGAAATCCCAGTCTGAGGAGCCACTGTGGCTGAGCTGCACGTCGAGTTGGTCGCCGCCGACCGCCGGGTCTGGTCGGGTGAGGCCAGGCTGGTCGTCGCGCGCACCTCTTCGGGTGAGATCGGTGTCATGCCCGGCCACCAGCCGCTGCTCGGTGTGCTGGAGTCCGGCCCGGTCACCATCCGCACCACCGGGGAGACCGGTGACGGCACCGTGATCGCGGCGGTGCACGGCGGTTTCATCTCGTTCGCGGACGACAAGCTGTCGCTGCTGGCCGAGATCGCGGAGCTGTCGTACGAGATCGACGTCGAGCGCGCCGAGCGGGCGCTCGACCAGGCGAAGGCGGACCAGGACGCGTCGGCGGAACGACGTGCCGAGGTCCGGCTGCGGGCAGTGGCGGTCGCACGCTGAACCCGCACGCACTGCTCACTCAGCCGCGGACGGCCCCGGAGTCCTGCTCCGGGACGGTCCGCGGCTGAGCCATCATTGGAGGCGGTCCGCGCACCGCGCGCGGCACGCAGGGATTTGCGAGGAGGTCGGTGACACATGGCCCTCGCCCTGGTGCTGTGCGGAACGTTCGTGGCGCTGGTCCTGCTGGCGCTGTTCGTCTTCGGCCTGCGCCGCAGGCTGATCCAGCGCTCGGGCGGCACCTTCGACTGCAGCCTGCGCTGGGACGTGCCGAAGGACGAGTCCGAGGACCCTTCGGGCAAGGGCTGGAGCTACGGCGTCGCCCGGTACAGCGGTGACCGGGTCGAGTGGTTCCGGGTCTTCTCCTACGCTCCCCGCCCGCGCCGGATGCTTGACCGCGAGGCCGTGGAGGTGCTCCAGCGGCGCACGCCGCGCGGCGAGGAGGAGCTGGCGCTGCTGTCGGACGCGCTGGTGCTCACGTGCCTGCTGCGGGGCACCCGCGTGGAGCTGGCCATGAGCGAGGACGCGCTGACCGGGTTCCTGGCCTGGCTGGAGGCCGCGCCCCCGGGCCAGCGCGTCAACGTGGCCTGACGGGCGGGGCCCGACGGACGTGGCGTGACGGGCGGGGCCGGGGCGCCCGGCGAGGGGCGCGGACGTGCGGCTGGCCGGGGCGGCGGCGGGCGGACCGCCACCCCGGCCGTGGGGGGTGGATCAGGGGACGGGGATCACTTCAGGCCGTTGTGGATGGCCGTGATCAGTTCCCCGTTCGTGGTGTCCCCGCTCAGCTCCCAGAAGAAGGCGCCGCCGAGGCCCTGCTGCTTGGCCCAGTCCATCTTGCCGTCGATGGTGGCCGGGGTGTCGTAGCTCCACCACTGGTTCCCGCAGTGCGCGTAGGCGGTGCCGGCGATGGTGCCGGTGGCCGGGCAGCGCGCCTTGAGCACCTTGTAGTCCTCGATGCCCTGCTCGTACGCCCCCGGGGCGGGGCCGGTGGCGGTGCCGCCGGGTGCGGACTGGGTGACGCCGGTCCAGCCGCGGCCGTAGAAGCCGATGCCCAGCAGCAGCTTCTGCGCGGGGACGCCCTTGGCCTTGAGCTTGTTGATGGCGGCGGCGGAGTTGAAGCCGTCGGCCGGGATGCCGTCGTAGGCGGTGAGCGGGGAGTGCGGCGCGGTCGGTCCCTGCGCCGCCCAGGCGCCGAAGAAGTCGTACGTCATGACGTTGTACCAGTCGACGTACTGGGCCGCGCCGCCGTAGTCGGCCGCGTCGATCTTGCCGCCGCTGGAGGCGTCGGCGGTGATGGCGGCCGTCAGCAGCTCGTCACCGAACTGGGCGCGGAAGGCGCGCATCATGGTCTCCATGACCTCGGAGCCGCTGTTGTCGCACGTCAGGCCGCAGGCGTTGGGGTACTCCCAGTCGAGGTCGATGCCGTCGAACAGGCCCTCCCAGCGCGGGTCGTGCACCAGGTCGTAGCAGGACTTGGCGAAGGCCGTGGGGTTCTGCATGGCAGCGGGGAAGCCGCCGGACCAGGTCCAGCCGCCGAAGGACCACAGCACCTTGATGTGCGGGTACTTCTGCTTCAGCTTGAGGAGCTGGTTGAAGTTGCCGCGCAGGGGCTGGTCCCAGGTGTCGGCCTTGCCGTCGACGGACTGGTCCGCGGTGTAGGACTTCTCGATGGCGGCGAAGGAGTCGCCCATGGTGCACCTGCCACCCTGGACGTTGCCGAAGCTGTAGTTGATGTGGGTGAGCTTCTGCGCGGAGCCGGAGGTCACCATGTCCTTGACGTGGTAGTTGCGGCCGTAGATGCCCCACTCGGTGAAGTACCCGACGTTGAGGGCTCCGGGCGGGGGCGGGGGCTCCTCGTCGCCGCCCGTGGTGCGCACGCGCAGGGGGCTGCTGGCCGGGCCGACCTGGTCGGCGGTGTCGCGGGCGCGGACGGTGTAGGTGTACTCGGTGTCCTTGGTCAGTCCGCTGTCGGTGAAGGAGGTGCCGGTGACGGTGCCCGCCTTGGTGGTGCCGCGGTAGACGTCGTAGTTCTTGACGCCCTTGTCGTCGGTCGCGGCGGACCAGCCGAGCGTCACCGATGTCTGGCCGACCTGGGAGGCGGTGGGGGTGCCGGGAGCGGAGGGCGGGTTGTCACCGGGCCCTCCGCCGCCGGTGCAGGAGGCGCCGTTGAGGGTGCAGCCGCTCGGGCTGCCGCCGCCGGTGCCGTTGAAGCCGAAGCTGGCGGTGCCGCCGGGGGCGATGGTGGCGTTCCAGCCGCGGTCCTTGGCGGTGTAGCGGCCGCCGCTGCTGGTGACGTTGGCGTCCCAGAAGGAGCCGACGGTCGTCCCGGCGGGGAAGTCCCACTCCAGGGTCCAGCCGTTGATGGCGGTGGTGCCGGTGTTCTTGATCGTCCACTGCCCCCCGAAGCCGGTGCCCCAGTCGGAGGTCTTGGTGAACGTCGCGGTCGCGGACGTGTCGGCGGCCTGGGCCGTGCTGGCCAGTCCGGTGAGCGCCGCCAGCGGAAGGAGTAGCGCGGTGAGGACCGCGATGGTTCTGCGCCTGATGGTTCCGTGGTTCAAGACGAGCTCCTCGGTTCGTATCCGATGGAACGTGGAACCTGCGCCGCCCGATGAGAGCGCCGCCGCCTGGAGGCGGGCCTGACGTGCTCACCACAGTTCGAGTGGGAGCGTAAAGTGGTCTGGACCAACGGTCAATAGGTCTGGACCAAAGTTCGTGGGCACGAGAAAAGCCGGGGAGACGGCGGGCGGGCCGTCTCCCCGGCGGTCCGGGGCGGAGGTGCCGGGACTAGCCGTTCAGCCCCTGGTGGATGGCGGTGATCAGTTCACCGTCGGCGGTGTCGCCACTGGTCTCCCAGAAGAAGGCGCCGCCGAGGCCCTGCTGCTTGGCCCAGTCCATCTTGCCGTCGATGGTGGCCGGGGTGTCGTAGCTCCACCACTCGTTGCCGCAGTGCGCGTAGGCGGTGCCGGCGATGGTGCCGGTGACCGGGCAGCGCTCACTGATGACCTTGTAGTCCTCGATGCCGGCCTCGTGGGTGGCCGGGGCCGGGCCGGTGGCGGAGCCGCCGGGGGCGGACTGGGTGACGCCGGTCCAGCCGCGGCCGTAGAAGCCGATGCCCAGCAGCAGCTTGTCGGCCGGGACGCCCTTGGCCTTCAGCTTGTCGATGGCCGCGGCGGAGTTGAAGCCCTCGGCCGGGATGCCGTCGTACGCGGTCAGCGGGGAGTGCGGCGCCGTCGGGCCGTTCTTGTTGAACCCGCCGAAGTAGTCGTACGTCATGACGTTGTACCAGTCGATGTACTGCGCCGCGCCGCCGTAGTCGGCCGCGTCGAGCTTGCCGCCGTCCGAGCCGTCAGCGGTGATGGCCGCGGTCAGGAGCTGGTCGTCACCGAACTCGGCGCGGAAGACGCGCATCATGTCCTCAAGGACCTCAGGGCCGCTCTCGTCGCAGCTCAGGCCGCAGGCGTTGGGGTACTCCCAGTCGAGGTCGATGCCGTCGAACAGGCCCTCCCAGCGCGGGTCGTGCAGCAGGTCGTAGCAGGAGGACGCGAACGCGGCCGGGTTCTTCATGGCGTCGGTGAAGCCGCCGGACCAGGTCCAGCCGCCGAAGGACCACAGCACCTTGATGTGCGGGTACATCTCCTTCAGCTTCAGGAGCTGGTTGAAGTTGCCGCGCAGGGGCTGGTCCCAGGTGTCGGCCTTGCCGTCGACGGACTCGGCGGCGGTGTACGCCTTGTCCGTGGCAGCGTAGGCGTCACCCATGGTGCACTCGCCGCCCTGGACGTTGCCGAAGCTGTAGTTGATGTGGGTGAGCTTCTCGGCGGAGCCGGAGGTGACCAGGTCCTTGACGTGGTAGTCGCGGCCGTAGACGCCCCACTCGGTGAAGTAGCCGAGGTTGACGTACTCACCCGGCGGCGTGGGCTCCGGCTCCGGCTCGGGGTCCGGGTCGGGCTCCGGGTCCGGGTCGGGCTCGGGGTCCGGGTCCGGCTCGGGGTCCGGCTCGCCGGAGCCGTCACACGGCTGGCCGTTGATGAGGCAGCCGCTCGGGTCGCCCGCGCCGCTGCCGGAGAGGCCGAAGCTGACGCTCGCGCCCGGCGCGAGCGTGCCGTTCCAGCCCGCGTTGACGGCCGTGTAGCTGTTGCCGTCCTTGGTGACCTTGGCTTCCCAGTGGCTCCTGACACTGGTGCCGGCGGGGAAGTCCCACTCCAGCTCCCAGCCGTTCAGGGTGGTGTCGCCGGTGTTCTTGATCGTCCACTTCGCCTCGAAGCCGGTACCCCAGTCCGCGGTGCGGGCGAAGGTTGCCGTGGCTCCTTCGGCGGCCTGGGCCGAGGGGGCGAGGGCGACCATGCCGCCCAGGGGGATGAGCAGTGCCGCCGCGGCCGCGACGGCCCGGCGTGTGACGCGACGTGGGGTGTTGCGTTCCGTTCTCAAGAGCGCTCCAGAGCTGGGGCCGGCGGGGGCCGGTCCGACGGGAATCGCTGCGCCGCCCGGTGAGCGTGACCTGTGCCTGACACGCTGCTCGCAGTTGCCAAGTGACACTAAGGAGGTCTGGACCACTGGTCAATAGGTCTGGACCAGATGATGAACATGACGGAGTACCAACTGACCGCTCCGCGCCGGGCCGAAGACGCCATCGGAGGACCGGCGGCTCCGTGCCGTACCGCAGCGCTCGCGGCGCAGGCCCCTCCGCTCCCGGTGGGGCTCCAGCGTAACGTTGGGGTGTGCGTCTGAGCAGGCGTCAAGCACGGCGAGCAGGGGGTGGCACCGCCCATGACGGCGGACCGCGACGGACAGGCAGGCGGCGGGCGGGACGCGCGCGGCGGAACGGGCGGGGACGGCGCGGACCGGGGCGGCCCGCCGGCCCCGTCCGACCTCGCCGGAGAACTGCGGAGGCTGCGCGCCCGCAGCGGGCTCACGCTCGCCGCGCTCGCGCAGCGCACCAGCTACAGCAAGTCGTCCTGGGAGCGTTACCTCAACGGCAAGGCACTGCCGCCGGAACAGGCCCTGCGTGCCTTCGGACGGGCCGTCGGCGTCGACCCGGCCCGGCTGCTGGTGCTGCGCAGCCTGCTGGGCGACACCCGGCCGCAGACCCCGGCGGCGGACGGCGCACCGGGCGGCCCGCCGGCCGGAGCGCCCGCCCCCGCACCGGCGGCTGACGCGCCGCAGCGCCGGTGGTCCGCGGCGGCCGGACGCGCCGGACGCCTTCCGCGCGTGCCGCACGTGCGCGGAACCGGGCTCCTCCCGCTGCTCCTCGCCGTGGCCGGGCTGGTCGTCGGGCTCGCCGCGGGCTTCGGCCTGGCACAGGGACGCGACGGCGCGGACGGCGCGGACGAGGCCGCCGTCGGGAGCGCCGCGTCGGCCACCGGGGACGGCACCCCGCACGCCCCGGGCTGCGTCGGCTTCGAGTGCCGGGGCAAGGACCCGACCCGGCTCGGCTGCCACATCGGGGTCTGGACGGCGGCGGTGCGGGAGATCGGCGACGTCTACCTGGAGCTGCGGTACAGCCCGCAGTGCCGCGCCGCCTGGGCGCGGATCACCGAGGCGGCGGTGGGGGACACCGCCCGCGTGGCCGGGCCGGGGGGCGTGAGCCACGAGCGGTCGATCAGCTACGACCGGGACACCTACTCGCCCATGGTGGAAGCGCCCTACCCGGCGTCCGCCCGGGCCTGCGCGACGCTGGGCGAGGCGGCGGAGGTCTGCACCGCCCCGGGCGGGGCCTCACCGCTGTCCGAGGCCCCCACCGACGAGAACCGCTACCGGCCCGGCGCCCACCAGGCGGCCAGCGTCTCCGCCGGGGTGGCGGCGGCCGGTCAGCCGATCGCCGGACGCGGCACGGGCACGGCCGCCCGCCACCAGGAGAAGCCCCGGACCCTCTGGCGGTACGCCGCGGCCCACACACCACCCGGCCCCGGCAGCAGCCGCCGGGCCCCGCGGACATCTCTCACCTGACACCCCTTCGCTCGCACCGGAGTTCGCCCCGGTACGAGCGAGCATGGCCGCCGGCGGCCCGCCCGCGCACCCCCGCGCCGGCAACGTGGGACGCCTCATCAGTGGGACGGCTCTGACCTGCGGTGACGCCGCTCGTCCCAGGCGTCGCGCGGGACGGGCGCGGGACAGGCAGGACGCGCCCGGGCCGCCGTGCCGGCCTGACGTACGGGCCCGCGCCGCCCGCCCGCGGCAGGGGCCGTGCTCACCGGCCGGTGACACCCCACTCGCGGGCCCGGACGGCGGCCCGGGCGCGACTGCGCAACCCGAGCTTGCGCAGGATCCGGCTGACGTGCGTCTTCACCGTCGCCTCGGCCATGGACAGGGCCGCGGCGATCTCCGCGTTCGCCAGGCCCTCGCCGAGCAGGCCGAGCACCTCGCGCTCCCGCGCGGTGAGCGCGGCCAGCTCCGCGGGCGCGTCCCGCGCCGGGCCCGCTGACGCCGCCGCCGGGGCGGCCAGCTCCCGGATCAGCCGCCGTGTCACCGCAGGCGCGACCACGCCCTCCCCGCGGGCGACGGTGCGGACGGCGTCCACGAGCGTCGCGGCGTCGCTGTCCTTGAGCAGGAAACCGGCGGCCCCGGCCCGCAGCGCGCCGAGGACGTACTCGTCCAGGTCGAACGTCGTCAGCACCAGGACGTCCGCCAGCTCCTCGGCCACCACCTGCCGGGTGGCCGACACACCATCCAGGCGCGGCATCCGCACGTCCATCAGGACGACGTCGGGCCGCAGCTCGCGGGCCAGCCGCACCGCCTCCTGTCCGTCGGCCGCCTCCCCGGCGACGTCGATGCCAGGCGCGCCGCGCAGGATGAGGACGAGACCGGCCCGTACGGCCGACTGGTCCTCGGCGACCAGGACCCGGATCGTCATGGGCGAGGTGCTCCTTCGGTCAGGGGCAGCCGGGCGGACACCCGCCAGGCGCCCTCGCGCGCGCCCGCGTCGAACGTCCCGCCCAGCAGCTCCACCCGCTCGCGCATGCCGACGAGGCCGGTGCCCGTGCCCGGGACGCGCGGGCCGCCGCGCGGGCCCAGCGGACTGCCGACCGTCACCACCAGCCCGTCCTCACGGGCCAGCCGCACGGTGACCTCCCCGGGGGCGGCGTGCTTGAGCGCGTTCGTCAGGGACTCCTGCACGACACGGTAGGCGGCCAGTTCGACGGGCGCGGGCAGCGGCGGCCCGCCGGCCCGCTCGTCGTGCAGGGTGAAGCGCAGCCCGTTCGCCGCTCCGCCGGTCCGGGCGGCCGCCACCAGCGCGTCGAGGCCGGCCAGTGTCGGGGCTGCGGCCGGTGCCTCCTCGTCCCCCGGGGTCCGCAGGATGCCGATCAGGCGGCGCATCTCCGCCAGGCCCTGCACGCTGTTCTCGCGGATCACCGCCAGCGCGCGGGCGGTCGCCGCCGGTTCCTCGCGCGCCTGCGCGGCCGTCGCGTGCAGGGCGACCGCCGAGAGGTGGCCCGCCACCACGTCGTGCAGCTCCCTGGCCATGCGGGCGCGTTCGGCGGTCACCGCCTGGGCGCGGTCCATCTCGGCCAGGAGCGCGGTCTGCTCCGCCCGCAGCCGTTCGGCGGCCGCCGCGTCCTGGTGGGTGCGCACCAGCAGCCCGGTGTACGCGGGGGCCGCGGTGACACCGGCGAAGAGGATGCCGAGCAGCAGCGCCTCCGGCTCGCGCAGCAGCGCCAGCAGCCCGGCGGTGAACGCGACGCTGGCGGCCACCGACCACGGCGGCAGCAGCCGGGCCGCGCGCGGCGTTCCGTACAGGACGGCCGCGTAGACGACGTCGGTGAACATCAGCAGTGTCGGCAGCACGCCTCCGGTCAGCTGGTCGGCGGCCAGGGCCGCCACCGCCAGGCACAGGGCCCAGGGCTGCGCGGTGCGACGGCCCAGCACGGCCAGGCACATCACCGCCAGCGGCAGCGGCACCCACTGGCCGCGCTCGCGGCCGAGCGGCTGGACGGTGTACAGGCCGAGCCACCACAGCAGCAGCCCGCCGAGCAGCCCGGCCGCCGCGATCCACACGTCCGACCGGTGCGGTCGGCGGCCGGGCGCGCACGGAGGGGGCATGCCCCCATCTCAGCACGGTCCGGCGACCGCCCCGGGGGCGAGGTGGCGGACGGGGGGACGCCGGGCCGTACATCGAAGGGTGCAGCCGGGAATCGTCACCCGCGACGACGCCCGGGGGCGGCGCCGCGGCGAGGCTTGGGGGGACGGAAGGAGCACGCCGTGGTCGTCACCCTCATCATCGCCGTGGAGGTCGCCTTCTGGGTGCTGCTGGCCGCCGGTCTCGCCCTGCGCTACCTGGCCCGCATGCCCCGCGCCGGGCTGGCCGTGCTGCTGTGCGAACCGGTCCTGGAGGTGGTGCTGCTCGTCGCCACCGCCGCCGACCTGCGCAACGGCGCGGAGCCGGACTTCACGCACGGGCTGGCCGCCGTCTACATCGGCTTCACCCTCACCCACGGCCACTACCTGATCCGCTGGGCCGACGCCCGCTTCGCGCACCGGTTCGCGGACGGCCCGCCGCCGGTGCGGCCGCCGCGCTACGGCACGGCCAGGGCGGTGCACGAGTGGAAGATGTCCGCCCGCGCGATCGGCGCCGCCGCCATCGCGGCCGGACTGCTCCAGGCCGCCGTCTGGTACGTCGGTGACGCGGGCCGGGCCGAGTCGCTGCGGGCCTGGCAGGAGCGGATGGGCCTGGTCGTCGTGATCAGCCTGGTCGTCGCGCTGAGCTACACCCTCTGGCCGAAGCGCCCGCCCGCCCCGCCCGCTTCGTCCGCCGCCGGGCCTGGGGCGCAGCCGTCCGGCGAGCGTTCCCGGAGCTGACCCGCGGCGCCAGGGGCACCGCCCGCCTGCGTGGCGGTGGGGCATCGGCGCCGGTGCGGCGGTCCGCGCTGGTCAGCGGTGTGCGGATGCGGGACGTGGCGACGGTTGTGATGCTGGAGGGACGACACAGCCCATCGGCGAAGGGACTGCCATGTCCATGAAGGACAAGCTCAAGGGCATGCTCAAGGGCCACGAGGGCCAGGCCCGGCAGGGCGTGGAGAAGGGCGGCGACCAGATCGACCGCCGCACCGGCGGCAAGCACAGCGAGCACGTCGACACGGCCCAGCGCAAGCTGAACGACCAGCTGGGCACGCAGCCGCCGGAGCACGGCGGTGACCAGCCGCCCCGGTCCTGACGGCTTCGGTACGCGACGGCGGACGCCCCCGGGACCACGTGCCGCGGGGGCGTCCGGCGGCTGTTCGGGCGGTGTGCGGGTTTTCGGGTTCCATCCGGGCAGAAGGGGGCACTCGCGCTGGGTCCCTCGTCGACCAGGAGGCGCGTATGTCGTTCAACCCCTTGGAGCAGCGGGGCATCCCGCTGGACCGCCAGCTCCGCAACTGGCGGGAGCTGGATGTCGAGCCCATCGACCCCGACCACTGCGACCCGTACACCCGGTGCCGGATCATCACCATGAACGGCATCGAGGTCGAAGCGATCCTCTTCAGCCACCAGATGGCCCGGCACTGCCCCGACCCCCAGGTCAAGCGGCAGCTCGCCTCCACCCGCTACATCGAGGCGCAGCAGCAGAAGGTGGTGAACTGGCTGCTGCCCGGAGTGTCCTCCGTGCTGGAGACGACCATCGCCTACGAGCAGGTCGCCGTGGACCTCACGGCATGGGTGGCCCGCATGGAGCCGGACCCGTACCTCAAGCAGGCGTACCAGTTCGGCGTCCTGGAGGACTTCGACCACCTGTACCGGTACGCCAACCTGTACGAGATGATCGAGCACCGCAAGGCGGAGAAGATCGTCGACGGCCTCACCGAGGTCATGCCGGGGCGTCCGACGAAGTTCCACCACCGCGACCCGGTGGACAACGTCCGCGACCCGTACGACCGCACGACGGCCGACCCGCTGTCCAAGCTGCACGCGCTGACGGTCATGTCGGCCGAACAGCAGACGATGAACTTCTACATGAACGTCGGCCCGACGTACATGGAGCCCATCGCCCGCCAGCTCTACCAGGAGATCGGGCTCATCGAGGAGGAGCACGTCACCCACTACGAGTCCCTGGTGGACCCGGGGGAGACGTGGTGGGAGCAGCTCGTCAACCACGAGTACAACGAGTGCTACCTGTACTACTCGTTCATGGAGCAGGAGAGCGACCCGCGGATCAAGGCCATCTGGGAGCTGCACCTGAACATGGAGCTGGAGCACCTGCACGTCGCCTGCGACCTCATGCGCCGCCACGACGGGCGCGAGCCCGAGCAGGTGCTGGCCCCGCAGCTCCCGCAGGTGCTCACCTTCGAGCCCAACAAGGAGTACCTCCGCGAGCTGCTGGACACCCAGATCGACCTCACCACGCTGGGCGCCGGCTACGTGCGCGAGGCCCACGAGCGGTTCGAGCGCATGCAGGAGAAGCTCAACGACGGCCAGGCCCCGCCCAGCGAGCGCCTGATGGAACGGCACCGCGAGATGATGGGCGGCGAGTACCGGCTCCAGACGGAGGGCGAGCACCCGGTGCCGTCCCTGCGCGCCGCCCACTGACCGGCACCGAGGCGGAGGACACCGTGACAGAACAGGCCCAGTCCGGCATGCGTGACGCCGGAAAGGACGTCGTGGCGCTGCTGATGCAGCAGCACGGCGAGGTGCGCAACCTCTTCGACGAGGTGGAGCAGAGCCGGGGCGACGAGCGGCGCGACGCCTTCCGGCGTCTGGTCCGCATGCTCGCCGTGCACGAGACCGCGGAGGAGGAGGTCGTCCACCCGGCCGCCCGCCGCGCCTTCGACGGCGGGGACCAGGTCGTCGAGGAACGCCTCGCGGAGGAGAAGGAGGCCAAGGAGCAGCTCAGCCGCCTGGACGACATGGACCCGGACGACCCGGACTTCGGCCCGAAGCTGCAGAAGCTGCGCCGGGACGTCATGGAGCACGCGCGCGCCGAGGAACGGTACGAGTTCACCAAGCTGCGCCGGACGATGAGCGCGCAGCAGCTCGCCTCGATGGCCAAGGCCGTGAAGGCCGCCGAGGCGATGGCGCCCACCCGGCCGCACCCCGGCGTCGAGTCGGGGCCGGCGAACATGGCCGCGGGGCCCGTCGCCGCCCTGATCGACCGCACGCGTGACGCGGTGCGCAAGGCGATGGGCGACCGCGGCTGAAGCACGGGCCGCGGATCTTCCCTCCGAGTGCCGGAGCCGGTTCCCGCCGGCTCCGGCACTCGTGTGCGCACTCAGCGGGTGATGAAGCGGGAATTGCGTGTACTCATGCGGCGCGCAAGAATTCCCGGCGCCGTCCTGTTTCGGATTTCCTGGAGTTCACGGCCTTGACCCCGTTGGCTACTGATCCGTAATTTACCGATCCACAACCCGTTCGTATCGATCTGAGGCGCTCAGCGCACGGCCGACCCCGTCCCGCATTTCACGTGCATTACCGCGTCAATGGTATTTCGGCCCGCGATCGTTTACCGGGCTGCGGCGACCGGTATTCCGGCGGACGTGGCGGTGTACGCGGCGCCGATCTTGGAACCGGAGAGGTAACTCATGGGAGTCCACAGACGGAAGCCCCGTTCCAGGGCAGCGCTCGGGGCCGTCACCGCGGCCGGAATGGCCGCGGGCATGCTCGGTCTCGCCGCCGCCGGTCCCGCCTCGGCCGAGCCGGTGTCGCTGACGCAGACCTACAGCTGCGTCCTCCCGCTGATCGGGGCCGACCCGATCAGCGTCGAGATCAACTCGGACATGCCGGCGACCGTCGAGAAGGGCCAGCCCACCGGAGCCTTCGCCATCGAGGCCGTCACGCAGGTCAGCGCGAAGGCCGCCCAGGGCATGGGCCTGGTGGGCGGCGTGACCGTCGAGGGCACCGCCACGGCCGACGTCACCGTCGAGCTGCCGTCCGGCGCGCTCGACCTGTCGGTCGTCAACACCGTTCCCAGCACGCCCGTGCCGAACCCGCCGGCCCCGTTCGAGGTCCTGGCCTTCGGCGAGTCGCCGTCGCTGACCTTCAACCAGACCGGCACGGCGACGATCAACGTCAACGCGCTGACGCTGACGATGACGCCCCGCACCGCCACCGGCGGCGAGACCGGACTCGGCACCTTCGACGCGCCGTGCACCCTGGCGCCGCAGGACCAGAACACGGTGCTGCACACCTTCGAGATCGTCGAGACCGGCCCCGGCGAGGAGCCGGAGGAGCCCGAGGAGCCGGAGGAGCCGGAGGAGCCGGAGGAGCCCGTCGGCGACGGCAGCCAGAACCTCAGGACCTCGGTGCGCGGCGGTTCGCTGTCGATGTCCCAGGCCGGCGACACGGTCGAGATGACCCCCGTCGACTACGGCGCGGGCGGCACCTCCACGGGTGACCTCCAGACGGTCACGGTCGAGGACTTCCGCGGTGGCACGGCCGGCTGGTCGCTCACCGGCAAGGTCACCGACTTCACCGGCGACGGCGACACCATCCCCGCGGAGAACCTGAGCTGGAACCCGTCCTGCGTGGCCGCCGCGGGCTCGCAGAGCACCTGCGTCGCCGGCTCCCCCGGTGTCGTGGGCAGCGAGGGCGCGGCCCTGGCCAGCGCTCCGGACGCCGATGCCACCGGTGGTGAGTTCGCCGTGGACGCCGGGCTCTCCCTGGACGTCCCGGAGCTGGCCGCCCCCGGCACGTACTCCAGCGTGCTCACCCTCACCCTGACCTGACGCCCAGGTCCCCGGCACCACCCCGGGGTGGGCCGGCCGCAGCGGCCGGCCCACCCCCTTCCCGTCCCAGGCATCCCAGTCCCAGGTGTCCCAGGGGGTCCCCACCCATGCGCGCACGAGCGTCCGCACTCCTGATACTCGTCCTCGGCCTGCTGCTCTCGCCGGTCGCGCCACCGGCGCACGCGGCGGACAACGGCAAGTGGTCCGTCTTCCCCGCCACGGGCGAAGACGTCCAAGGCCGCGCCCACTTCCGGCTGGAGGCCGCGCCCGGTTCCACCGTGCGGGACGAGGTCACCGTCGCCAACCTCTCCGGCTCCGCGAGGACGTTCCACCTCTACGGCGCGGACGCCTACAACACCCCGCGCGACGGCGGCTTCGCCGTGCGCGGCGCCGAGGAGGAGCACCGGGGCGTCGGCGTCTGGCTGCGTCTGGACCGCGAGAAGCTGCGGATTCCCGCCGGGGGCCGGACCACGGTGCCCTTCACCCTCACGGTGCCTACCAACGCCGAGCCGGGGGACCACCCCGGTGCCGTCATCGCGCTCGACCAGGAGGTCCGCAAGGCCGGGGGAGCGGTGGGCGTGGGGGTGCGCCAGGCCGTCGGCGCCCGGGTCTACCTCCAGGTGACCGGCGAGCGGAAGCCCGCCGTGGAGGTGGAGGACGTGCGCTGGGAGTACGAGGCGCCCGCCGTCCCCGGCACGGGGGACGATCCGGCGACCATCCGGTACACGCTCGTCAACAGCGGCAACGTGACGCTGCGGCCCGAGGTGCGCCTCGCGGCCGAGGGCGTGTTCGGCCGGGAACTGGTCGAGCGCGCGGCCGGGGCCGTCCCCCTGGAACTCCTCCCCGGGGAGCGGGTGCGGCTCTTTGAGTCGTGGACAAAGCCGCCCGCGATGGACAGGGGTGACGTCACCGTGACGGTCACCGACGAGGCGACCGGGCAGCGGGCCAGCGCGAGCACGTCGTTCCTCGTCGTCCCGTGGCTGCTGCTGGCCGCCGTGGTGCTGCTGCTCACCGTGCTGGCGCTGCTCCTGCTGCGCCGCAGGCGCGGGGCGGCGGACGCCGCCCCGCGGGAGTGAGGCCGCGCGGGGGCGGAGCCGCGCACCGGCCTCCGCCCCCGCGCCCCGCTCAGCGGTTCTCGCCGGGCACCCACAGCACGTCGCCCTGCTCCCGGTTCGCCGTGCGGGCCAGGATGAACAGCAGGTCGGACAGGCGGTTGAGGTAGGTGGCGGTCAGCGGGTTCATCGTGTCGCCGTGCTCGGCGAACGCGGCCCACGTGGAGCGCTCCGCCCGCCGCACCACCGTGCACGCCTGGTGCAGCAGGGCGGCCCCCGGCGTGCCGCCGGGCAGGATGAAGCTGCGCAGCTTCTCCAGGTCGGCCAGGAAGCGGTCGCAGTCGGATTCCAGCCGGTCGACGTAGCTCTGCTCGACGCGCAGCGGCGGGTACTGGGGGTTCTCGGCGACCGGCGTCGAGAGGTCGGCGCCGACGTCGAACAGGTCGTTCTGCACGCGGGTGAGCACCGCAGTGACGTCCTCGGGCAGTCCGCCCAGCGCGATCGCCACCCCGATGGCGGCGTTCGCCTCGTTCGCGTCGGCGTACGCCGAAATGCGGGTGTCGGTCTTCGCGGTGCGGCTCATGTCACCGAGCGCCGTCGTGCCGTCGTCCCCGGTGCGGGTGTAGATGCGCGTCAGATTGACCATGCGGCCGACCCTAGCCCCTCACCGGCGGGCCCTGCCGGGGGACGGCGCGCGGGGGTGCGGGCGGGTGGTGTCCGGCCCAACTGGGGTGTGCCGCCTGCTCGGTAATGATCCGATGTGATGTCCATCAGATGAGACGTGACGCGTATCTCTTCGCCGCCCACCGGGCCCTCACGGGCGCTATGGTCCGGCTGAGAACACCCGCCAACGACCGTCGAGGGGACACACGTGGCCAGGAAACTCGCCGTCATCGGAGCCGGACTGATGGGTTCCGGCATCGCGCAGGTCTCCGCCCAGGCCGGATGGGACGTGGTGCTGCGCGATGTGACCGACGAGGCGCTGGCCCGGGGCCGCGGCGGCATCGAGGCGTCCTACGGCAAGTTCGTCCAGAAGGGCCGTCTCGACGCCGGGGACGCGCAGGCCGCGCTCGCCCGCATCACCACGACGACCGACCTGGACGCGGTGGCCGACGCCGACATCGTCGTCGAGGCCGTCTTCGAGCGGATCGACGTCAAGCAGGAGATCTTCCGCACCCTGGACGGCATCGTGAAGGACGAGGCCGTCCTCGCCTCCAACACCTCGGCCATCCCGATCACCAAGATCGCCGCCGCGACGCGGCGCCCCGAGCGGGTCGTGGGCACCCACTTCTTCTCGCCGGTGCCGATGATGCAGCTGTGCGAACTGGTGCGCGGCCTGAAGACCAGCGACGAGACCCTCGCCGTGGCGCGGGAGTTCGCCGAGGGCGTCGGCAAGACGTGCATCGTCGTCAACCGGGACGTGGCCGGGTTCGTCACCACCCGGCTCATCACCGCCCTGGTGGTGGAGGCGGCCAAGCTCCAGGAGTCGGGCGTCGCCACCGCCGAGGACATCGACACCGCCTGCAAGCTGGGCTTCGGGCACGCCATGGGCCCGCTTGCCACCGCCGACCTCACCGGCGTGGAGATCCTGCTGCACGCGGCGGACAACATCTACACGGAGTCCAGGGACGAGAAGTTCGCCGCTCCCGAGCGGATGCGCCGCATGGTGGACGCCGGGGACCTGGGGCGCAAGAGCGGCGAGGGCTTCTACCGCTACTGAGCCGCTGCCGCGCGCCGGCACCGCCGGACGGACGTCACCCGCAGGGGTGGATTCCGTATCGATTCGCACACGGACGGCAACTTCGCTCCCGGGCGGGCCGTCAAGTGTAGTGAGACATTCGGACACGAAGGTTTACGCGACGTAACCATCGGGGAGCGCGTTATGCACATCAAGGGCGACCACGCCGAGCTGTTCGTCGGTGGACGCCTCGACGTGCGCAGCGCCGCCGACGCCCGTACGGCGCTGCACACCGCGCTCGACGCCGGTGACGGCGACCTCGTGCTCAGCCTCGCCCAGCTCGACTCCTGCGACGCCACCGGCCTCGGCGTCATCATGGGCGCCCACCGCAGGGCGGGCCGCTGCGGACGGCGGCTCGTCCTGCGGGACGTCCCCCCGCAGATGCAGCGGGTCCTCGTGGCGACACGCCTGCACCGCATCCTCGCCATCGAGGGGCAAACGCTCACAAAGCCATGACGATTCGGGGCCGGGCCGCAGGGTCGGGCTTCGCCGCGGCCCCGGTTGCGTCTAGGGTTCGCTTCACTGCCGGGAAGGGCCCAGGGAGTACCACGAGCACCGCATCTGGGGGGCTTTCACCATGCACCCGACTCACCGCGGACCGGAGGACAAGGGCGGTCGCGAGAGCCACGACAGCGGGGCTCTGGCCCGTACCGTCCAGCTGGTCGCGGGTGAATACCTGCTGACCGTCAACCCCGTCGACGGCAGCGAAATCGAGCCATGTCCGCCGGGACGACTGCCCGGGCCGCCGCGGCGCCGCGGCCCGCGGGCGCGCGCCGACCTCGCCCGCGCCGCCGCGCCGCCCGCCCCGGTGGGCGAGGCGGCACTCGACCTGCCGCTGCTGGAGCGCGACGAGGAGCGGGAACGGCTCGTCCGCCTCCTGGCCCGCGGCCGTTCCGTGCGGCTCACCGGGCCCAGCGGCTCCGGCCGCACCGGGCTGCTCGCCGCCGTCGCCGCCGGATGCGCGGACCTGGCGCCCGACGGCGTCGTCCGGCTCAGCGGCCACCGCCGCGGCGTGACCGACCTGCTCTACGCCCTCTACCACGCGGTCCACGACGCCCCCCGGCACCGGCCGGAGCTGGCGGAGCTGCTGGACGCGCTGGCGGAGGTCGGCGCCGTCGTCGTCCTGGACGACCTGGAGTTCGGCGGCGCCGCGCTCGACGAGCTGCTGAAGGCGACCCCCGAGTGCGCCTTCCTGTTCGCCGCGACGCCGGACGTCCCCGCCCCCTCGGCCGACTCGGACCTGGAGGAGGTCGTCCTGCGCGGCCTCAGCCGCACCGCCTGCGTGGACCTCCTGGAGCGCGCCGCGCGCAGGCCGCTCACCGAGGGCGAGGCCGACTGGGCCGGCGACCTGTGGTTCGAGTCCGAGGGGCTGCCGCTGCGGTTCGTCCAGGCGGGCGCGCTGCTGCGGGAACGCGACGCGCGCGGCCTGGCCGTCGGTGCCGCCCCCAGTGACGACGACCCCGCGCCGGACGGCGCCGGGGCGCAGGAGGCCGAGCCGGGCGAGGCGGAGCGCCCGGCCGGGCTGACCGTCGCCTCGGTCACCGCGGTACGGCTCGCGCAGGCCCTCTCCGGGCAGGGCCGCGACGTCCTGCGGTTCGCCGTCGCGCTCGACGGCGAGGTGCCGCAGGCCGCGCACCTGCCCGCCCTGCTGGACGACGAACGGGCCGACGCGGCGCTGGCCGAGCTGACCGCCGCCGGGCTCGCCACGGCGGCCGGCGCCCACTACCGCCTGGCCGCCCAGGTCACCGCGCAGCTCGTCGACGCCGGGTACGCCGAGGGCGCGGGCGCGCGCGCCCGGACCGCCGCCCAGCACTACGCCTGGTGGGCCGGGCACCCCTCGGTCACCGCGGAGCGGGTCGCCGCGGAGTCGGAGGCGGTGCTCGCCGCCGTGCGGGGCGCCCAGCGCGCCGGGCACGCCAGCGCGGCCGTCCTGCTGGCCCACACGGCCGCACCGGTCTTCGCCGCCGCGCAGCACTGGTCGGCCTGGGAGCGCGTGCTCACCGCCGGGCAGGAGGCGGCCCGGCAGTCCGGCGAGGTCGCCGAAGAAACGTACTTCCACCACGAGCTGGGCGTCCTCGCCCTGTGCACGGCCGACCTGGACCGGGCCCGCACCGAGCTGGAGACGGCGATGGCCCTGCGGGGCGGACTCGCCGACCGCAGCGGTACGTTCGCCGGCCGCCGCGCCCTGGCGCTGGTCGCCGACCGCTCCGGCGTGCCGCTCACCCCCGCGCTGGACCCGGTGCCGGGTGCCGAGGCGGAGGAGGGGGCGACGGCGCCCTCCGGCAGCGAGGACGCCACGGTGACGGCCGCGGCCGTCACCGGCGCGACGCCGTCCCAGCCGTTCGGCGCCTACGCCGACGCTGCCCCGGCGGTCCTGCCGGATGATCCGGGGACCGGCCCGCGCGGCGGCCTGCGGCGCGTGCTCGTGGCGAACGGCCGCCGCAACGTGCTGGCCGCGGCGGCCGGAGCCGTGCTGGCCGTCGTCCTCGGCACGGTCGTGACGGTGGCCAGCACCTCGGGCGAGGAGGACACGGCCGACCGGGTCAGGCCGGACAGTTCCACAACGCAGCCGGAGGACGACGGGTACGGCACGCCCGAGACCCCCGGCGAGCCGGCCGGTTCCGAGGGCCCGCGGCCCTCCCGGGACCCCGGCTCCTCCGGTGCCCCCGGCGCCACGCCCCCGGACTCCGGTGCGTCCCCCTCCGGCGACGGCGGGGAGGACACCTCGGCTCCCGGAGGCGGCGGCGACGCCCCGGACGGGGGAACGAGCGGCGGCACCTCCGGCGGCACGGGCGACGGTGCCTCCGGGGGAACGAACGGCGGCACCGGGGACGGCGGCACGCCCGGCGGCGGGAACAGCGGCACGCCCGGCGAACCGGGTGGCGGCGATGACGGAACGCCCGGCGGCGACGGGCCGGATGGCGGCGGTGAGACGGGCGGCACGCCGTCGGACCCGGCGACGGGCTCTCCCGGGGGCGGCGAACCCGATCCGGACGAATCCACCGACGAGCAGACCGGTGAGCCGACGGAAGAACCCACCGACGAGCCGGGCGAGGCGACGCCGACGGCTACGCGGCCCGAGCCCACGGTCACCGTGACCGGCTCCGGTTCGCCGTCCCCGGCGCAGAGCGGGACGCTGCTCGTCTGACGCCGGGTCCGGGCACGCCGTCTCCGGCGCGCCCGGACCCGGCGGCGAACCCGTCAGTCAACGACCGTCAGGCAACGACCGTCAGAAGAGGCGCAGTTTATCGTCGTCGATGCCGCGCAGGGCGTCGTAGTCGAGGGTGACGCAGTCGATGCCGCGGTCGGTGGCCAGCACGCGGGCCTGCGGCTTGATCTCCTGCGCCGCGAACACGCCCTTCACCGGGGCCAGGTGCGGATCGCGGTTGAGCAGCTCCAGGTAGCGGGTGAGCTGCTCGACGCCGTCGATTTCGCCGCGCCGCTTGATCTCGATGGCGACGGTCGCCCCGCCCCCGTCGCGGCACAGGATGTCCACCGGTCCGATGGCGGTGGGGTATTCGCGCCGAATCAGGGACCAGCCCGCGCCGAGCGTCTCCATGCGGTCGGCGAGCAGTTCCTGGAGGTGCGCCTCGACGCCGTCCTTGATGAGGCCGGGGTCCGTGCCGAGTTCGTGGGACGAGTCGTGCAGGACTTCCGCCATCGTGATGATCAGTTTCTCGCCCGCCTTGTTCACCACCGTCCAGACCCCGTCCTCACCCTCCTTGAGCGTGCACGGAGGAGACATCCAGTTGAGGGGTTTGTAGGCCCGGTCGTCGGCGTGGACGGACACCGACCCGTCGGCCTTCACCAGGATCAGCCGGGGTGCCAGGGGCAGGTGTGCAGTGAGCCGGCCGGCGTAGTCGACGGAGCAGCGGGCGATGACGAGACGCATGGGCGGCACGCTATCCGACCTCGGAGCCGGGTAGCGATTCGCCCCTGCTTCTCCCCGTTCATGCGTGGCTTGTTGTGCGCGCAACGCACTGGTCGACTGGTGGCTACGGCTTTACCGTAGGTGATGGGGGCGTCGCCGAACGAAAGCGTGTTACGGCGAGGCCCCCTGCCCCGTCCGTGGGACCCCGGCGCCGCCGGGGTCGCGAGAGGAGAACCCCATGTCGCTCGACGTCTCACCGGCCCTCCTGGAACAGGCCGAGCGAGGCGAGGTGGACGAAGCGGATTTCGTCGACTGCGTCAAGAACTCCCTCCCGTACGCCTGGGAGATGGTCAGCTCCCTCGTCGCCAGACTCCAGGTCGACGGTGGGGCGTTCGCCGACAACCAGACCCCGCCGCCGGACGAGCAGGCGCGTGGCCAGCTCCTGCGGGCCATGGCCAGTAACGCCATCCGGGGGGCCATGGAACGGCACTTCGGGGTGCGTCTCGCCTTCCAGAACTGCCACCGCGTCGCCGTGTTCCCGCTCGACGCCTCCGCCGACGAGCGGCTGGAGCGCTTCACGTCCATACGCGGCCAGCTCCTCAACCAGTCGCCGGTGCTGCGCGACTGCTGAACACCCGGCGCGGACGCTGCCGCTCCTCGAAGCCGAGGAGCGGCAGCACCTCCGCGCCGACCCGGGCGATGTTGGCCTCGGTGGCGGCGAGGCCGCCCGCCCCCTCCGCGAGCAGGGCGAAACGGCGGATGCCCGTGCGCTCGGCGGTGCGGGCGAGCCGGTCGGCGCACAGCACGGGCGGGCCCACCGGGTGCAGGGAGCACAGCAGCCGCGTGTACGCGGCCGGGTCCCGCATCGTGCGTGCCCGGCCGTCCACCGTGACGTGGGCGCCCAGCCCCTGCCGCAGCCAGCCCGGCATCGTCTCGCAGAGCGTCCGGGTGGCCTCGGCGGCGGTGTCGGCCACCTGGACGACGCCGGCGGACACGTGCCCGTCGGCGATCGTCTCCGCGTCGTGCCCGGCGGCCAGCGCCTCGCGCCGCCACAGGGCGGCCAGGCGGGCCTTCTCCTCGTCCCCGCAGTGCATGCCGAGCAGCATCGGCAGCCCGCGCACCGCGGCGAGGCGCACGGAGGCGTCCGAGGTGCACGCCATGACGACCGGCGGACCGCCGGGGCCGGTGAGCGCTTCGGCGGGGCGGGGGACGACGGCCACCTCGCGGAAGCGGTAGCGCTCCCCGTCCGCCCCCACGCGGGGCTCGCGCAGCCAGCGCAGCAGCAGGTCCAGCGCTTCGGGGAAGCCCGACTCGTACGCCGCGAGGCCGCTGCCGAAGACCTCCAGGTCCACCCACGGGCCGCCCCGGCCCACCCCCAGGGTGAACCGGCCGCCGGTGGTCAGGTGCAGCAGCGCGGCCTGCTCGCCCAGCGCCACCGGGTGCGCGGTCGGCAGGACGCTGACCGCCGTCCCCACGCCGATGCGCCGGGTACGCCCCAGGAGCAGGGCGGCCAGCGTCACCGCGGAGGGGCAGGTGCCGTACGGGACGAAGTGGTGCTCGGCCAGCCAGACCGCGTCCAGCCCGGCCTCCTCGGCCGCCACGGCGGACCGCACCGCGCGGTGCAGCGCCTCCTCCTGGCTCTGCCCGGGAAACTGTGCGGCCAGTACGAACGTCCCTACGCGCATTGTCGTCAACCTCCTCGGCGGCGCCCGTGGCCGTGCTGCCCCCTCCTGGCATTAACGCCTGACACGTGCCGAAGGCACGCTCACGGCACCCCGTTATTCGGATCATCGTTACGACGCCGCGGTGGAGCACGGACGGTTCGGGCGCGCAGCGTCCGGTGCGTAGGCTGGTCGGACAGTCCGCAGCGGTCGGACAGCCCGAGCCCCGGGCCGGTACGGCCCCCGACTCCTTCCGAGGTTCCCGTGTCTCCGCGACGAAACCGCCCGCGCGGCGGTGCCAAGGCCGACCCGAGCGCCGCCGGGGGCGGCCCGCGGTCGGTCAGCCTGGACCGCACCGAGTCCTGGCGGGGCGAGGACTGGGTCGTGCGGCGCATCAGCGGCGGCGGAGCGGCCAAGCACTACCGCTGCCCGGGCTGCGACCAGGAGATCCCGCCCGGCGTGCCGCACGTCGTCACCTGGCCGCAGTACGGGGACGTGGACAACCGCAGGCACTGGCACGGGCCGTGCTGGTCGGCGCGGGACCGCCGGGGCGTCCGCGTCCAGCGCTCCCGCAACGCCCCGCGCTACTGACCCCCGGCGCTCCCCGGCGGCGCCCGCCGTCCGGGCCGCCCGCTCAGGCGCCCGGACGGCGGCCCGGCGCGCGGGCGGCCCGCCCGTCACCAGCGGTCGTGGACCTGGGCGCGGGCGTAGCGGTCGTACAGGCCGCGCACGGCGTCCAGCACGGCGGGCGGCAGGGGCGCCAGGGCGGCGGCCTCCGCGTTCGCCACGGCCTGCTCGGGGGAACGGGCGCCGGGGATGACGGAGGTGACGCCGGGCTGCTGGATGACCCAGCGCAGGGCCGTCTGCGCCGGGGTGGCGCCCTCGGGGGCCAGCGCGGCGAACTCGGCGGCCGCCGCGAGACCGGTCCCGTAGTCGATCCCGGAGAACGTCTCGCCCTGGTCGAACGCCGAGCCGTCCCGGTTGAACGCGCGGTGGTCGTCGGGGGCGAACACCGTCTCACGGGTGTACCGGCCCGACAGCAGCCCGGAGGCCAGCGGCACGCGGGCGATGATGCCGACGCCCGCCTCGGCGGCCGCGGGCAGCACCCGCTCCAGCGGTTTGAGCCGCAGCGGGTTGAGGATGATCTGGACGCTGGCCGTGCCCGGCCGGGCGATGGCCGCGAGCGCCTGCTCGCACGTCTCCACGCTCACCGCGTACGCCGCGATCCGTTCCTCGGCCACCAGGGTGTCCAGGGCGTCGAAGACCGCGTCGGAGGAGTACACCGGCGAGGGCGGGCAGTGCAGCTGCACCAGGTCCAGGGTGTCGGTGCCGAGGTTGCGGCGGGAGCGGTCCGTCCAGGCGCGGAAGTTGTCGAGGTGGTACTGCTCGGGCGCCTGCTCGACGCGGCGGCCCATCTTCGTCGCCACGAACACCGGGGCGTCCGGGCGTTCCCGCAGGAAACGGCCGATGAGCTGCTCGCTGCGGCCGTCCCCGTACACGTCGGCGGTGTCGAAGAAGGTGACGCCGGACGCCGCCGCCGCGTCCAGCACGGCGAGGGCGTCCTCCTCCCGTACCTGGCCCCAGTCGGCGCCGAGCTGCCAGGTGCCCAGCCCCACGACGGAGACCGGCCGGCCGGTCCTGCCCAGTATGCGCTGTTCCATGAACCGATCCTAAAGCCGTCCGGCGCGGCCCGGCAGCCGGGCCGCGGCTCACACGTCGCGGAGGGCGATACGGGCGTAGGCGGCGGCGAGTGCCGCCGCCGTGACCGCCGCGAGGACGCCGAGCAGCGGCCAGCCGTTCGGGGTGCCCGGGTCCGCGGAGGACAGCTCGATCGGGATGTGGAACAGCGTGGCCAGGCCGTTGAGCGTCGAGTACTCGCGGATCGTCTCGCCCAGCTCGAAGGTGTTCTCGGTCGTCAGGAACAGCGAGACGATGAACGGCACGAGCACCAGGCCCAGCATGGTCGTCACCGCGCCGGGCGTGCTGCGCAGCAGCGTGCCGACGGCGAGCGAGAGCAGACCGAGCAGGGCGACGTACAGCGCGGCGCCGACCGTGGCGTCCAGCCACTCGCCGGAGGTGACGACGGCCTCCCCGGCCGCGCGGCTCGCCTCGCCGGTCGACGCTGTGTCGGCGTAGGGGCTGAGCGGCTTGCCCTCCAGCACGGCCGACTGGATGACCGCGGTGATCCCGCACGCGGCCAGCGTCATCACGAAGGACAGCAGGAAGAAGACGATGGCCTTGGCCGACAGCACCCGGCCGCGCTGCGGGCACACCGTCATCGTGGAGCGGATCATCCCGGTGCTGTACTCGGAGGTCACCACGAGCACCCCGAGGGTGATCACGGCGAGCTGCCCCAGCATCAGGCCGAAGAAGCCGCCGGAGAGCACCGGCATGTCCAGGTACGCGCTGCCGCTCATCCCGACGGCGACGAGCAGGCCGACGCCGACGACGAGGGCGAACAGCACGGCCAGCGTCCACACCGTGGAGCGCACCGAGCGGATCTTCGTCCACTCCGAGGCGATGGCGTGGCCGAGGTGGGCGCGCCGCTCGGGCAGCGGCGGGGCGTGGCCGGACCCGGGGCCCTGGGCGGCCCGGGCCGGCGGCGTGGCGGAGGACGGGGCGTAGGGCGTGGTCATCGGGCGTCCTCGCGGTCGGACGTGGGCTGCTGGACGGGGGCGGGCGGCGCCGGGGGAGCCGCCGGCGGGACGGGCGGGCCGGACCCGGGGGCCTGCGCGGTGCCGGACGGCCCCGGCCATCCGGCGCCGGGCGGCTGCGCGGCGTACGGCCCGGGTGCGGCGCCGGGCACTCCGGGCGGCCCGGCGTACGGACCGTGCTGGCCCGGCACCGGCTGCCCCGGCACCGGCTGCCCCGGCTGCCCGGAGCCGGGGCAGCCGGGACCGGGGCGGGTCCCCGGCGCGGCGGCGTAGTCCACGGCGCCCTGCGTCATCCGCATGTACGCCTCCTCCAGCGACGCCTGGTGCGGCGACAGCTCCCACAGCCGCACGTCCGCGCCGTGCGCCACGTCGCTGATCCGGGGCAGCGGCAGCCCGTCCACACGCAGCGCGCCGTCCGGCTCCGGCTGCACCCCGCCGCCCGCCTCGGCGAGCGCGGCCGACAGCTTCTCGCGCTGCTCGGGGGCGTCGTCCGGGGTGCGCACGCGCGCGAAGCCGGCGGAGTTGGCGGCGATGAACTCCCGCACCGGCTGGTCGGCGAGGAGCTGACCGCGTCCGATGACGATGAGGTGGTCGGCGGTCAGCGCCATCTCGCTCATCAGGTGGCTGGAGACGAAGACCGTCCGGCCCTCGGCGGCCAGCGCCTTCATCAGCTGCCGTACCCAGCGGATGCCCTCCGGGTCGAGGCCGTTGACCGGCTCGTCGAACAGGAGCACCCGCGGGTCGCCCAGCAGGGCGGCGGCGATGCCGAGCCGCTGCCCCATGCCGAGGGAGAAGCCCTTGGAACGCTTCCTGGCCACCGAGGTGAGGCCCACCATGGCCAGGACCTCGTCCACGCGCCGGGCGGGGATGCCCGAGAGCTGGGCGAGGCACAGCAGGTGCTGGCGGGCGCTGCGCCCGCCGTGCACGGCCTTGGCGTCCAGCAGCGCGCCCACCTGCCGGGCGGCGTTGGGCAGTCGGCGGAACGGGAGGCCGCTGACGGTGACCGTGCCGCTGCTCGGCTCGTCCAGCCCCAGGATCATCCGCATCGTCGTGGACTTCCCCGAGCCGTTGGGGCCGAGGAAGCCGGTGACGACGCCGGGCCGCACCTGGAAGGAGAGGTCGTGCACGGCCGTCTTGCCGCCGTAGGTCTTGGTCAGCCCGTAAGCCTCGATCATCGGCCCAGCCCCTGGTGTTGCGCGGGAACATCGGGGCGACGCCCGCCCCCGTAGAACCAGGAGGCTACCGGGACGCCGGCGGTTCCCTCACGCGTCCCGCCGTTTCAGCAGCAGGTAACCGCCGACCAGCGACGCGGCCGTCCACGCGGCCATGATGAGCAGCCCCGCCCAGGGCCCGTACGGGCGGTCTCCGGTGTCCACGACCGTCATGATCATCGATCCCGCCTGGTCCGGCAGGTACCAGGCGACCTCCCGGGTGGCCTCCACCGAGCCCAGGATCGGGCTGACCAGGAAGAACAGCGGCGTGAGGATGGCGAACGGCAGCATGGGCGTGCGCAGCATCCAGGTGACGCCCATGGCGAACAGCCCGATCAGCGCCATGTAGAAGCCGCCGCCGACGACGGCGCGCAGCACGTTCGGCTCGCTGATCGACGTGGCCAGGTCGCCCAGGACCGCCTGCCCCAGGAAGAAGGACAGGAAGCTGGTGACCATGCCGACGACCAGGACCAGGGCCGTGCCGACGAGCAGCTTCGCGGCCATGAAGGTGCCGCGCTGCGGCACGGCCGCCAGGGACGCGCGGATCATGCCGGTGCTGTACTCGCTGGAGACGATGAGCACGCCGAAAGCGATCATCGCGAGCTGGCCGATCGACATCCCGGCGAAGCTGGTGACGACGGGGTCGAAGGTGAGCTTGTTCTCCTCGGGGAGGTCGTCGTACGTCGTGCGGATCAGCAGGCTCAGCAGGACGCCGAAGGCGACCGTCACGAGGAAGGCGCTGCCCAGCGTCCAGACGGTCGAGCGGATCGTCATGGCCTTGGTCCACTCCGAGCGGAGGACCTGCGTCGCGTGGGCCATGGTCAGGACCCCTTCCTGGGCTGCGGGGACGGACCGGCGCCCGGGTCCGGCGGCGGTGCGGCGCCCGGGGGCACGGCGCCCGGCGGCGGTGCGGCGCCCGGAGGCACGGCGCCCGGCGGCGGGGTCTCGCCCTGCGCCTGGTACTGGACGGCGCCCGCGGTCAGCTGCATGAACGCTTCTTCCAGCGACGCCTGCTGCGGGCTCAGCTCGTGCAGGACGAGACCCTCCGCGGCGGCCAGCTCGCCCACCCGGTCGGACTCCGCGCCCTCGACCTCCAGCGCCCCGTCCGGACCCGCCACGACGGTGAGCCCCGCCGCGCCGAGCACGTCCCGCGCCTTCTCCTGCTCGGGCGTGCGCAGCCGCACGTACGACCGGGAGTTCTCCCGGATGAACTGCCGCATCGAGGTGTCGGCCAGCAGCCTGCCCTGCCCGATGACGATGAGGTGGTCGGCGGTCAGCGCCATCTCGCTCATGAGGTGGCTGGAGACGAAGACGGTCTTGCCCTGCTCGGCCAGGTGCTTCATCAGGTTGCGGATCCAGTGGATGCCCTCGGGGTCGAGCCCGTTGACGGGCTCGTCGAACATCAGGATCTTCGGGTCGCCGAGGAGGGCGGCGGCGATGCCGAGCCGCTGGCCCATGCCCAGGGAGAACCCCTTGGGGCGCTTCTTGGCGACCGACGACAGCCCCACCAGGCCCAGCACCTCGGTGACCCGCCGCTCGGGGATGCCGTTGGACTGGGCGAGCACCCGCAGGTGGTTGTACGCGGTGCGCCCGCCGTGCACCGACTTGGCCTCCAGGAGCGCGCCGATGGAGTTCAGCGGGTCCCGGAGCCGGTCGTAGTGCTGGCCGTCGATGCGCACGTCCCCGGCGGTCGGCCGGTCCAGGCCGAGCATCATCCGCATCGTGGTGGACTTGCCTGCCCCGTTGGGGCCCAGGAAGCCGGTCACCATACCGGGCTGGACCGTGCAGGTGAGCCGGTCGACCGCCGTCGTGGTGCCGTAGCGCTTCGTGAGCCCGTCAAGCTCGATCATGGGCCCGACGCTAGACGGTCCAAGTGCCGCACGCCAACCGTCGTGCGGCACTTGGACCGATAGGTGCGGGATGTCACCACCGCCCGGCGGCGACGCCCCGCGTCAGCGCGTCTGCTGCGCCGGGACGCCGCTGGTGGCACCGTCCTCGTCGTCGGCGGGCTGCCCGGAGGCGGCCACCGCCGCGCCCGTGAGGGTGGCCAGCATCTCGCGCACGTTGGTCAGCTGCGCGTTGATGCTGTCGCGGCGGTTGGTGAGCGCCGCCAGCTCGCGCTCGGACTCGCTGCGCACCCGGTCGGCCTTGGCGTTGGCGTCGGCCACGATGTCCTCGGCCTGCCGCTGGGCCGTCTCGACCGTCTGGCGGGCGCGGCGCTCGGCGTCGGTGCGCAGCTTCTCCGCCTCCAGGCGGAGCTGCTCGGCACGGTGCTCGATCTCCGCGAGCCGCTTCTCGGCCTTGGCCTGCCGGGAGGCGAGGTCACGCTCGGACTGCTCCCGCCGCTTGGCGAGGTTCGTCTCGAAGTCGGCCGCGGCCTGGGCCGCCTTGGCGCGGGTGTCCTCGAAGAGGGCGTCCGCCTCCTCGCGCTTGGACTGCGCGTCCCGCTCGGCGTCGGAGCGCAGCGTGGAGGCTTCGCCCTTCGCCTTGTCGACGATGCGGACGCCCTCGTCCTCGGCCTTCGCCTTCCGGTCGGCGGCGTACGCCTCGGCGTCGTCCCGCACCTGCTGGGCCGCGCTCTCGGCCAGCTCCCGGTGCTGCTCGGCGGCCCGGCGGGCCTCCTCGCGCAGGTCCTTGGCCTCCTCCTCCGCGAGGCGGAGGATCTTCTCGACCCGCGCGCCGAGCCCGGCGTAGGACGGCTCGGAGTCGTTGACCTGGGCCTGGGCGTTCTGCGTTTCGAGGTGCAGCTCCTCGATCCGCTTCTCCAGCGAGGTGATGCGGGCCAGTGCGCTGTCTCGGTCGGCGACGAGCTTGTTGATGCGGTCGTCCACCTGTCCGCGGTCGTAACCACGCCGCACGAGCTCGAAGCCGAAGGGGGAGGAAGTGTCGCTCATGGGGTTCCTGTCGAAAGAGACCGGTGAGGTGATAACCGGAATCCTAGGGGCCAGGGCGCCCCCTCTTCGAGCGGTTGCCTCACTTGGTGCCCTTTACCGCGCACACGACCGGAACCCGACCGGAAGAGGTGCGCTCTTTCGGGTGGCTACCCCTGGGGCGACTTGCCGCCGCGGGAACCGCCCGCTCCGGCCCCCGCCTTGACCGTCCCCTTGCCGTCGCGCCCGTCCTTGCCCTCGCGGCTCTCGCCCTTGTCCCGGCCCGGCTTCCCCGCGCCGGGCGACTCGAAGGACTCCAGCGCGTCCAGCACGTCCTGCACCCGGGAGATCTCCGCCTGGACGTCCTCGCGGCGGCGCACCAGCAGGTCCAGCTCCCGCCGCCCCTCCGCGACGATCCGCTCCGCCTCCTGCCGGGCCTCCTCGCGCAGATCCCCGGCCTCCTTGACCAAGGTGGCCTTCTTCTGCTCGGCCTCCTTGAGCAGCGCCTCGGCCTTGCGCACCGCCGCGATGCGCACCTTGCCCGCCTCGGAACCGGCGTCCGACACCAGCTTCCGTGCCTTCTCCTGCGCCTCGGTCAACTGCTCCTCGGCGGCCTTCACGAGTTTGTCGGTGCGCTCGCCCGCCGACTTCATCGTCTCGGCCGCCTCCCGGCGGGCCCGCTCGTGCAGCTCCTCGACCTCGCCCTCCACCCGCTGACGCAGCTCCTCGGTGCGCTCCCGGATGGCCGTCGCGTCCCTGCGGGCCTCCTCCAGCATGGTGTCGGAGTCCGCGCGGGCCCGCTCCACCAGCCGGCTGCTCTCCGCCCGGCCCTCGGACACCAGCCGCTCGGCCTCGGCGCGGGCGACGCCGACCATCGTGTCGGACTGCTCCTCGGCGGCGGCCGCGGTACGGACGGCCTCCTCCCGCGCCTTCGCCAGCAGCTCGTCGGCCTGCCCGGCCGCCTCGTTCAGCTTCCGCGACGCCTCCCGGCGCGCCTCGTCCCTGACCCGGTCGGCGTCCCCGCGGGCCTGGTCGGCCTCGCCCTGCGCGGAGCTGCGCAGCCGCTCCGCCTCGGCGATCGCGTCCGTGACGGTGCGCTCGGCCAGCGACTTGGCCGCGTCCGTCTCCTCCTCGGCCTCCCGGCGCAGCGTCGCCGCCGCGTGCTCGGCGGCCGACCGCAGCCCGGCGACGTCCTCCTCGGCGCGCTCGCGCAGCCCGGCCACAACCTCCCGCACCTGCCGCGCCTGCTCCTCGGCCGTGGCCACCAGCCCGGCGGCGCGCTCCTCCGCCTCGGCCACCAGCCGCGTCGCCTCGCTCTGCGCCTCCTCCACGCGGCGACGCGCCGACGCCAGCAGCTCCTCACTCTGCTCCCGCGCCTGCGTGCGCTCGCGGTGCGCCTCCTCGCGGGCGTCGGCCAGCAGTTCGTCGGCCTCGCCGCGCCGGCGGGCGGCCTCCTCCCGCGCCGCCGCCAGCGCCTCGGCCGCCTCGGTGCCGAGCCGCTCGGCCGCGGCCTGCGCCTCGGCGCGCACCCGGTCGGCGGTCTCCTGCGCCTCGGAGCGCAGCCGCTCCGCCTCGGTGGCCGCCTCGGTGCGCAGCCGGACGGCCAGGGCCTCGCCCTCGGCGCGGGCGTCCGCGGCGTCCGACGCGGCCTCCGTGCGCAGCCGCTCGGCCTCCTCCTCGGCCTGCTGCCCGAGCGTCCGGACGCGCTCGGCGGCCTCGGCGCGCAGCCGTTCCGTCTCGGCCCGCGCCTCCTCGCGCAGCCGCGCCGCCTCGTCCCGGGCGCCGCGCAGCTCCTCCTCGGCGGCGGCGAACCTCTCCTCCGCCTCCTCCCGGCGCCGGGCCAGTTCACCGGCGGCCTCGGTGGCGGCCTGCCCGGCCTGCTCCTCGGCCTCCTCGCGGATGCGCCGGGCGGCTGCCTCGGCCTCCGCCCTGGCCTCGTCCGCCTGCTCCTGCGCGCCGCGGCGCAGCTCCTCGGCCTCGGCGCGGGCCCGCTCCAGCAGCTCCTCGGCCTGGCGGCGCAGCCCGGTGGCCCGCTCGATGGCCTCGGTGCGGACGCGCTCGCCCTCGGCGGTGGCCGCGCCGCGCGTCTCCTCGGCGTCCGCCTTGGCCTGGGCGAGCAGCTCCTCGGCCTTGCCCGCGGCCTGCTCGATCTGCTGGACGGCGTCCTTGCGGGCCTCGGCCCGGAGCCGCTCGCCCTCCTCGACGGCCTCCGCGCGCAGCTGCTCGGCCTCGCCACGCAGCCGCCGCGCCTCCTCCTGGAGCTCGGCCGTCTTGGCCCGGTACGCCTTGGTGTCCGCCTGCGCGGACCCCTTCAGCTGCTCGGCGGTGTCGTGGGCCTGCGCGCGGAGCCGGTCGGCCTCCTCCTCGGCCTCGGTGCGCAGCCGCTCGGCCTCCTCGGCCGCCGCCTTCGTCGTGGCCTGGGCCTCCGCGGACGCCTTGCCGAGCATCTCCTCGGCGCTGCGGGCCGCCTCGGCGAGCTGGGCGGCCGTCTCCTCGGCGGCGGAGGCGCGGGCGTCCTCGCGGGCCTTGGCCAGCGCGCGTTCGGTCTCGGCGCGGGCGTCGGTGAGCGTCTGCTCCGCCTCCGCCTTCAGCGCCTCGGCCTCCGAGGTCGCCTCGCTGACGAGCCGGGCGATCTGGGCCTTGGCGGTGCGGGTGCGCTGCTCGTTCTGCGACTCCGCGTCCGCCAGCCGCTTGGCCGCGTCCTCGCGGGCCGCCTCCAGGACCTTGTCCGCCTCGCTGCGGGCGCTGCGCAGCGCCTCGTCGGCCTCCCGCACACGCTGCTCGGCGCGGCGGGCCAGCTCGGCGGCCTCCCGCCGCGCCGCCTCCGTCTCGGACGCGGTGCTGCTGCGCAGCCGCTCGGCGTGGTCGGTGGCCTCCTGCGCCTGCGTGGAGGCGGCCGCGAGCAGCCGCTCGGCGTCGGCGCGGGCCCGGCGCAGCAGGGCTTCGGCCTCGCCGCGGGCGGCCCGCGCCTCCTCGGTGAGCCGCTGCCGCGACTGCTCGGCCAGCCGCTGCGCCTCGGCCCTGGCGGCGCCGAGGGTCTGCTCCGCCTCGGCGCGGGTCTCCTCGGCGAGGCGGCGGGCCTGGGCCTCGCTGCGGGCGCGCAGTTGCTCCGCCCAGGCGACGTTCTCGTTGACGTGCGACTCGACGGTCGAGCGGCGTTCGGCCAGCTCCTGGTCGAGCTGCTGACGGCGGCGCACGGCCTCGGCGTGCAGGTCCGACTCCAGCCGGGCCTGCGCCTCGGCCTGCTCCTGGTGTATGCGCTGGGCCTGGGCCCGGGCCTCGCGCAGCTCGCGGTCCGCGTCCGCGCGCAGCTGCTCGGCCTGGAGCTGGGCGTTGCGCAGGAGCTGCTCCGCCTGACCGGCGAGGTTGTCGTAACCGGCCGGGCGCGCGGCGAGGGAGCGCCGCGCCTCGTGCAGTTTGGCGCGGAGCACTTCGACCTGGTAGCCGAGGTCGTCGGCGTGGTCGACCGCCTTGTCCCGTTCCTTTCTCAGCCGTTCCATCTCGGCTTCGAAACGCGACAGGTGGTCGTCAGCCTCGTAGCGGTCGTAGCCCCGCACTGCGCGGTCCCATCCGTCCCCTGGTCGGTAAGGTGAACTGGCTGTTCCGAAGAACGTCCGCGGAAAGCTCCGCGGATCTCCCGAAGAACCTCCGAGGAAATGGTGTCAGATCATCGGCGGGACGCGGAACGGGACCCAGGACCTGCCCGGCCGCCCACGGCTGTGCGCCGCGCGGCCACTCTAGCGCCCCCGAGCGCGAATTCCGTGCGTGTGCCGGGGGGAACGGACGGGCGTGGGGACGGGTGCGGGGGACGGCCGGCGGCCGCCGGGCGTCAGGCGCCGTCCGGCGCCTGCCCCTCGTGCGGTGCGGCGGAGGCGGAGGTGACGAGTTCGGTGAGCACCCCGTGGCAGTCCTTGGGGTGGAGGAAGGTGATCCGCGAGCCCATGGAGCCGGTGCGCGGCGCGTCGTAGAGGACCCGCACGCCCTTGTCCCTGATCGCCTCCGACTCCCCGTCGATGTCGGCCGTGCCGAAGGCGATGTGGTGGACGCCCTCGCCGTTCTTGGCGAGCCACTTGGCGACGGTCGACTCCTCGTCGACCGGCTCCAGGAGCTGGAGGTAGGAGGCGCCGCCGTCGTCGGTGCCGTTGATGCGGAGCATGGCCTCCCGGACGCCCTGCTCCTCGTTGACCTCGGTGTGGAACACCTCGAAGCCGTAGGTGGCGCGGTAGAACTCGACGGTCGCGTCCAGGTCGAAGCAGGCGATCCCGATGTGGTCGATGCGCGTCAGCATGGAACAAGGACACCGCCTGCGGGGTTGATTACGCAACGTGCGCACGGTCACACCGACGGACCGGTGACCGGCCGGGTACCGCTCAGTACATTGGCGATTAACCCTCGTTCACTTCCTTCTCCGAAGGGGCCGCAGCATGACTGGCACGACCGGCACCACCTCAGTGATCGTCGCGGGCGCCCGTACGCCCATGGGACGGCTGCTCGGCTCGCTGAAGTCCTTCTCCGGGGCGGATCTCGGCGGCTTCGCGATCAAGGCCGCCCTCGACCGTGCGGGCATCGGCGGCGACCAGGTCCAGTACGTCATCATGGGACAGGTCCTCCAGGCCGGTGCGGGGCAGATCCCGGCCCGCCAGGCCGCGGTGAAGGCCGGTATCCCCATGAACGTGCCCGCGCTGACCGTCAACAAGGTCTGCCTGTCCGGGCTGGACGCCATCGCCCTGGCGGACCAGCTCATCCGGGCCGGCGAGTTCGACGTGGTCGTCGCCGGCGGCCAGGAGTCCATGACGAACGCGCCGCACCTGCTGCCCGGCTCCCGGGAGGGGCACAAGTACGGTGCCGTGCAGATGCTCGACGCGATGGCCCACGACGGCCTGACCGACGCCTTCGAGAACGTGGCGATGGGCGAGTCGACCGAGAAGCACAACACGCGCCTGGGCATCGGCCGCGCCGAGCAGGACGAGATCGCCGCCGCCTCGCACCAGAAGGCCGCGGCCGCCCAGAAGAACGGCCTGTTCGAGGCCGAGATCACGCCCGTGGAGATCCCGCAGCGCAAGGGCGAGCCCGTCGTGTTCAGCAAGGACGAGGGCATCCGCGGCGAGACGACCGCCGAGTCCCTGGGCAAGCTGCGTCCGGCCTTCGCCAAGGACGGCACCATCACGGCGGGCTCCGCCTCGCAGATCTCCGACGGCGCGGCGGCCGTCGTGGTGATGTCCCGGGCCCGGGCCGAGGAGCTGGGCCTGGAGTGGATCGCCGAGATCGGCGCCCACGGCAACGTGGCGGGCCCCGACAACTCCCTCCAGTCCCAGCCCGCCAACGCCATCCGGCACGCGCTGGGCAAGGAGGGCCTGGACGTCGCCGACCTGGACCTGGTCGAGATCAACGAGGCGTTCGCCGCCGTCTCGCACCAGTCCGTGAAGGAGCTGGGCATCAGCCCCGAAAAGGTGAACGTGAACGGTGGCGCCATCGCCCTCGGTCACCCGATCGGGATGTCCGGGGCCCGCATCGTGCTGCACCTCGCGCTGGAGCTGAAGCGGCGCGGCGGCGGCACCGGTGCGGCCGCCCTGTGCGGCGGCGGCGGCCAGGGCGACGCCCTCATCGTGAAGGTGCCGGGCAGGTGACGTCCGCACGGCGGCAGGCGCGGAGTCGGTGAGCGAGCGAGGAGCACAGCGCACATGGCGGTGAACGTCCCCGAACTGGTGGAGCAGGCCCGCGCGGGCAGACCCCGGGCGGTGGCCCGGCTCATCTCGCTGGTGGAGGGGGCGTCACCGCACCTGCGCGAGGTCATGGCCGCGCTCGCGCCGCTGAGCGGCTCCGCGTACGTCGTCGGGCTGACCGGCTCGCCCGGTGTCGGCAAGTCCACGTCGACGTCCGCGCTGGTCAGCGCCTACCGGAAGGCGGGCAGGCGGGTCGGCGTGCTGGCGGTCGACCCGTCCTCGCCGTTCTCCGGCGGGGCGCTCCTGGGTGACCGGGTGCGGATGTCCGACCACGCCTCCGACCCGGGTGTCTACATCCGCTCCATGGCCACCCGCGGCCACCTGGGCGGGCTCTCCTGGGCCGCCCCGCAGGCGATCCGGGTGCTGGACGCGGCGGGCTGCGACGTGATCCTCGTCGAGACGGTCGGCGTCGGCCAGTCCGAGGTGGACATCGCCGGACAGGCCGACACCTCCGTGGTGCTGCTCGCGCCGGGCATGGGCGACGGCATCCAGGCCGCCAAGGCGGGCATCCTGGAGATCGGCGACGTGTACGTGGTCAACAAGGCGGACCGGGACGGCGCCGACGCCACCACCCGCGAGCTGAACCACATGCTCGGCCTGGGCGAGGCCCGCGCCCCCGGCGACTGGCGGCCGCCGATCGTCAAGACCGTCGCCAGCCGGGCCGAGGGTGTGGACGAGGTCGTTGAGGCGCTGGAGAAGCACCGCGCCTGGATGGACGAGCGCGGCGTCCTGACGGAGCGCCGCACCCGCAGGGCGGCCAGGGAGGTCGAGAACATCGCCGTGACCGCCCTGCGCGAGCGGATCGCCGACCTGCACGGCGACCGCCGCCTCGGGGCGCTGGCCGCGCGCATCGTAGCCGGTTCGCTGGACCCCTACGCGGCGGCGGACGAACTGGTCGCGGGGGTCACCGAGGGCGAGTGAGCCGGGTCGGCTCAGTCGTCCCCGTGGTCGTCGTCACCGTCGTCCCCGCGGTCATCACGGTCGTCGTCTCCGTCGTCGTCGCGGTCGTCGTCCCGGCTGTCGTCGTCCTTGCCGTCGTCGTCGCGGTCGTCCGCGTCGTCGTCGGCCGCGGGGGCGGTGTCCCCGGTGAGGGAGACGCGCACCTCCCGGTCGTCGTCGTCCTCACCGCCCCCCAGGCCGACCGTCCACCACGTGCCGTCCAGCTCGACGTCGTCGACCGTGCCCCGTCCCTGCTCCGCCCCGATGCGGGCGGCGTCGGCGAGGGTGACCTGCGTGCCCCGCAGCGCCTCGCGGACCCGCGCGGCGTCGTGCCGGTCGTCGTCGCGGTCGTCGCCGTCGTCGTCCCGGTCCACGCCCAGGACGCGCCCGTCCGCCCGGGCGACGTCCACCTCCCGCCAGGTGCCGTCCGCGCCCAGCACGGTGACCTCCCAGACCCGGCCGTCCTCCTCCGCGTCCAGTTCCGTCCCGGTGCCCTGCGCCGCCGCGAGTGCCCGCTGGACGGCCTGCTCGGCGGTGACGGACCCGCTCCCCGCCGGGGGCGGGGCGTTCCCCGTGCCGTCCGTCCGGTCGCCGGCCGGTGTGCCCGCCGCCGTCCGCAGCGCCCGGGACGTGTCCTCGCCGTCGCCGTCCGCCAGGGCGGTGCCCGCGACGATGCCGCCGCCGACGACGGCCGCCACCGCGAGGGCCGCGATCGTGTGGTTCCGCTGCATGAGGTCCCCTTCCACCGTGTCCGGCCGGTGCGCGGTCGCCCGGCCAACCGCTGCCCACGGTGCCGGAAGCAAGCTGAAGCCCCGCTGAACGAACCTGAAGACCGCTTCAGGAACGATCTGCCACGCTGGCCCCCATGCGCGTGCTGATCGTGGAGGACGAGCGCCGCCTCGCCCGCTCACTGGCCCGGGGACTGACCGCCGAGGGCTTCGCCGTCGACGTCGCCCACGACGGGCGCGAGGGCCTGTTCATGGCCACCGAGAACCCCTACGACCTGCTCGTCCTCGACATCATGCTCCCGGGCCTGAACGGGTACCGCATCTGCTCGGCGCTGCGGGCCGCGGGCGACGAGACGCCCATCTTGATGCTCACCGCCAAGGACGGCGAGTACGACGAGGCCGAAGGGCTGGACACCGGCGCGGACGACTACCTCACCAAGCCGTTCTCCTACGTCGTCCTGCTGGCCCGCATCCGGGCATTGCTGCGGCGGCGCGGCGGCGGCGCGGCACCGGTGCTCCGGCTGGGCGGGCTGTCCGTGGACCGGGCCGCGCGCCGGGTGGAGCGGGACGGGCGGGAGACCGAGCTGACCGCCAAGGAGTTCGCCGTGCTGGAGCAGCTCGCCGTGCGCGCGGGCGAGGTGGTCTCGAAGGCGGAGATCCTCGAACACGTCTGGGACTTCGCCTACGCGGGCGACCCGAACATCGTCGAGGTGTACGTGAGCGCGCTGCGCCGCAAGCTCGGCGCCGGGCTGATCACCACCGTGCGGGGCGCCGGGTACCGGCTGGCGGTGGACCGTGGCCGGTGACGCACCGCGCCGCCCGTTCGGCACGGTCCGCGCCAAGGCGACGGCCGGGGCGACGGCCGTCGTGGCGCTCGCGCTCGCGCTGGCCGCGGGCGCGGTGCTGTGGCTGCTGGAGGCCAACCTGATCCGTGAGGTCGAGCTGCGGGCCGAGGTGCAGGCGCGGGACATCGCGGGGCAGCTCGCCACCGGGGTCGCCTTCGCCGACATCGAGTCCGCCGAGGGGCCGGTGCAGATCGTCGACGGCGCGCGTCGGGTCAGGGGCGTGAGCGACGGCCTGGAGGCGCTCACGGGCACGTCCAGCCCGAGCGTCGAGCCGGTCGCCGTCCCGCCCGCGGCCGCTCCCACCGCCCCGGCGCCCGGCACGGGCGACGGCGGTGACGACGACGGCGGTGACGACGGCGACGACGGCGACGACGGTGAGGACGACGACGAGGACGACGGCGTGCGGCTGCCCGCCGGGCCCGGCGACGTCGACGGGGCGGAGCGGCTCGGCCCCGGCCAGGTGGACGGCGACGTGGAGTTCACCGACGGCACCGCCACCGTGGACGGCCGGCGCGGCGACTACCGCTACGCCGTCGCCGAGGTGGTGACCCCGCGCGGGGAACCGCTGACCGTCTACGCGGGCGCGCCGCTCGCGCTGGAGCAGGCGGCCGTCGGCACGGTGCGGACGGCGCTGCTGGTGGGCGTCCCGCTCATGCTCGTCGTCGTCGCCGCGACCACCTCGGGGGTCATCGCGCGGGCGCTGCGCCCCGTCGAGGGCATCCGCCGGAGCATGGCGGAGATCACCCGCTCCACCGACCTGTCCCGGCGCGTGCCCGAGCCCGCGGTGCGCGACGAGATCGGGCGGCTGGCCCGTACGACGAACGAGACGCTGGCCGCGCTGGAGGGGGCCGTGGAGCGGCAGCGGCGGTTCGTGGCCGACGCCTCGCACGAGCTGCGCAGCCCCATCGCGTCCCTGCGCACCCAGCTGGAGGTGGGGGAGGCGCACCCGGAGCTGCTGGACGTGGCGGAGGCCGTCCAGGACACCGTGCGGCTCCAGGACCTCGCCGCCGACCTGCTGCTCCTGGCCCGGCTCGACGCCGGGGAACGCCCCGTGCAGGGGCGCGTCGCGCTGCCCGCCCTGGTGCACGAGGAGCTGGCCCGGCGCACGGCGGACCGGGTGCCGGTGGCGTGCGGTCCGGCGGCCGGCGCGGAGGTGGCCGGGTCACGCGCCCAGGTGGCGCGGGTGCTGGGCAACCTCCTGGACAACGCGCAGCGGCACGCCGACGCGGTGGTGCGGGTGTCGGTGCGGCGCACCGGCCGCTGGGCGGTGCTCGAAGTCGCGGACGACGGCGCCGGGGTGCCGCCCGGGGAGCGGGAGCGGATCTTCGAACGGTTCGTGCGGCTGGACGACGCGCGCAGCCGGGACGACGGCGGCGCGGGCCTGGGGCTGGCCATCGCCCGGGAGGTGGCCGCCCGGCACGGCGGCAGCCTCACGGTGGGCGAGGCGCCCGAGGGCGGCGCCCTGTTCGCGCTGCGGCTCCCGGCCCTGACGTGACCGGCGGGCGTTCCCGCCCGCGCGCCGCCCCGGGCCCCGCGCGCCGTCCCCCGGCTCCGCTCGCCGTCCCGCTCGCCGTGCGGTCCTAGACCCGTCCGCGGTGCTCTCTGAGGTGGTCGGCGACCGGCTCCAGGTACTCCCGCAGGGCGGCGAGGCTGTCCGGCTTGAGCAGGTCGATGAAGTGCCGCCGGACGGACGCCACGTGGTGCGGGGCGACCTCGCGCATCGTGTGCCATCCGTGGTCGGTGAGCACCGCGAACAGGCCGCGCTTGTCGGTGTCGCAGTGCTCGCGGCGCACCAGCCCGGCGTTCTCCATCCGGGTGACCTGGTGGGACAGGCGGCTCTTGGACTGGAGCGTGGCCCCGGCCAGGTCGCTCATCCGCATGCGGCGGTCGCCCGACTCGGAGAGGTTGACCAGGATCTCGTAGTCGTTGAGGGTGAGCCCGAACGGCTGGAGGTCCCGCTCCAGCTGGTACATCAGCAGTCGGCTGACGTCCAGGTGGGTACGCCAGACCCGCTGTTCGTCCCGGCTGAGCCAGCGGGGGCCGTCTTCGGTGTCCATACCTGCGACTTTACCCAGTCCAGCCCGCTCCGCCGCCGGGTGCGCCCGGCACGCCGTGGGCGCCCGGCACCGCGCCCGTGGGCGCTTCGGGCATCAGCGTCTCCGAGGACTGGAGCAGGACCGTCCCCGCTCCGGTGAACTCGAACTGGTGCTCCTCGCCGGAGGCGCCGCCGAAGCCGGTCAGCGCCCGCACGCCGCCGAGGAAGCCCCGCAGGTAGCCGTGGTCGTAGTGGTGGCAGGGGGACGGGCAGTCGGCCCAGCCGACCAGCGCCTGCGGGTCCACCCGGACCGGCGGCTCCACGAAGTGCACCGCGCCGTTGGAGGCGGCGACAAACTTGCCCGTGCCGATCAGCGTCACGAAGCCCGGGATGATCGACTGCTTCAGCGACAGGTTCGGGTCGAAGGCCAGCAGGTTGCCGGAGCGGATGGTGAGGTTGCCGTCCTCCAGGTCGAAGGAGTTGACGTCGAACGCCCGGTCGGCCAGCAGCAGCCGGCCCCGGCCCTGCGCGACGACCCAGTCGGCGGCGTGCAGCGGGGAGTGGAAACTGCGGGCGACGAGATGGTCGAGCGGGCCGTGCCCGACGCCGTCGAAACGGATGTCGCCGAAGTAGGCGATCATCTTGCCCTTCTGGAGGAACCACTGCCCGTCCAGCTCGACGCAGAAGGCGTACGAGCCGACGTTGTCGTTGGCGGGCAGCGTGTGCGCGTCGTGGACGATCGGGCCGTTCACAGTTTCTCCTCGCTCGCCTGGACGTAGACGGTGCCCTGGCCGGACAGCTCCAGCTGGAACGCCTCGCCCGAACCGCGGCCGACCATGTCGCGCCAGCCCAGCGCCGTGGACAGCCGGTTGCGCAGGTCACCCAGGTGGGCGACGTAGGCCTGCGGGTCCACGTGCACCGGGCGCTGCGGCGTCACCGGCAGCTCCAGCACGCCGCCGTGCGCCAGCACCGCCACCGCGCCGTGGCCCTCCAGCGTCGTGGTGAACAGGCCCTGCCCGGTGGCCTGCCCGCGCACCAGGCCCATCACCCCGCCCTGCGCGCCGAGGAAGACGGTGCCCTGGCGCAGCGTGCCCTCGAAGGCCAGCAGCCGGTCGGCCTCCACGTGCAGCAGCGCGCCCGCGGCCTCGATGACGTGCACCTCGTGGCCGCCGTGCCCGAAGAAGACGGTGCCGTCGCCCTCGACCGTCATCAGCGGGGCCGCCTCCCCGCGCGCCCGCCGGCCCAGCGCGGACATCAGCCCGCCCTGCCCGCCGACCAGGTTCGGGGTGAAGGAGACCTCGCCGCGGTAGGCGAGCATCGCGCCGCGCTGGCTGTACAGGGGACGGCCCGGCGCGACGCGGGCCTCGACCATCTTGCTGCCGACCCGGCTGAAGCCCGTCACAGCTGCCCTCCCACGGTGAGGCGCTCGCTGGGCTGGACGTAGACGAGTCCCTCGCCCTCGAAGCGGATCTGGAACGCCTCGCCTGATCCCTCACCGGCGAAGGTGCGGAACGTCACGCCGCTCTGGAACTCCTGGCGCAGCCGCCCGGTGTGGGCCAGGTAGGCGCCCGGGTCCACGGTGAGCGGTGTCTGCGGGCTGACGCGCAGCACGATGGCCGGTCCCGTGGACGTCAGGGCCGCCTGCCCGGTGCCCTCGACGGTGGTGGTGAACAGCCCGTTGCCCTGCGAGGCGCCGCGCAGCCCGGTGAACGTCGTCCCCGTGCGCAGGGCGCCCTCGGTGCACAGCAGGTTGTTCGCCTCGACGTGCAGCGTGTCCTGGTGCAGCGTGACGAGGCTGATGTCGGTGGCGGCGTCCGCGAGGTAGCAGGTGCCGTGTCCCTTCACCTCCATGACCTCCATCTGCTCGCCCGTCAGCCGCCGGGTGACCATGCCGCGCAGGCCGTCACCGCCGCCGGTGAGCTTCTTGAAGGCCATGTCCCCCTCGTAGGCGATCATCGAACCGTTCTTCGCGCGTACGCCGTCGCCGCTGAGGTCGACGGCGAGCACCTTGCTGCCCTGGAGCCGGAACTGAACCACGCCCCGAACCTACCCCGGCGCCGGAGCGCCCCGGGAGGGTGCCACAATGGACTCTGCTTGTGCTTTTCTTCACAAGCGCGGGAGGCGGTTCGCGCACGCGCCGTCGGCCCCGCCAGTCCCTTCGACCCGAGGAACCGCCGTGGACCTGAAGACCGCGTCCGCCCTGCGCCGCCTGCGCCTGGTCTCCACCCCGGAGGCCGTCTCCTTCCTGCTGCTGCTCGTCGCCTCCGTGCTGAAGCGCACCACGGACTTCAACGCCGTCCCGGTGATGGGTGCCATCCACGGTGCGCTGTTCGTCATCTACGGGCTGTTCTGGGCCGACGCCTGGAACCGGACCCGGTGGCCGCTGGGCCGGGCCGCCCTCTACTTCGTCCTGGCCGTGCTGCCCTTCGGCGGCTTCTACGCCGACAAGCTGCTGCGCCGGGAGTCCGAGGCGAGCGTCATCGCCACCCGGGCCCAGCGCGAGGGCGTGGTCGGCGGATGATCGTCGCCTTCTCGGTGACCCCGCTCGGCGTCGGCGAGGACGTGGGGGAGTACGTCGCCGACGCCGTCCGGGTCGTGCGCGCCTCCGGCCTCCCGCACCGCACCGACGCCATGTTCACCTCCGTCGAGGGCGAGTGGGAGGAGTGCATGGACGTCGTCCGGCGGGCGGTCGCCGCCGTCGAGGCCAGGGCTCCGCGCGTCTCGCTCGTGCTCAAGGCGGACATCCGTCCGGGCGTCACCGATGGACTAGCCCGGAAGGTGGAAACCCTGGAGCGGCACCTGCGCTGACGGGGCGCCCAAAGCCGCAGCCCGTCGGCCCGGGGCCCCGCCCACCGGCGGACACCACCCTCCGCACTCCGTTCGACACGGAACCGCGTGTCCCTTCTGCTGGGACATGTCGGTTTCGTCGGAACGAGCTGTGGAGGGATCGTGCGGCCGGAGGGCTACGACTACGAGACCTACAGCCGTCTTGCCGGACCGCTGACCGAGCCGGGCCGGCTGCCCTACCGGGTGCGCTACCGCAGGCTGCTGTCCACCGAGCCGCACCGGATCAGGGCGGTGCTGCTGATGACCGCGGCGCCGGCGCTGTCCGCCGTCCTGCTGCTGTGGCTGGTCTGGCCGACGCACTGGACCGAGCGGACCGGTGCCCCGGTCTGGCTGGTGGCCGCGGACTGGGTGATGCTCGGCTGCATCGGCCTGATCGAACTCTTCCGCCTGGTCAACGTCTTCTCCATCGCGCACGCCACGATGGTCGCCCGCGATCCGGTGCCGGTGGTGCCCGAGCCCGGCACCCGGGTCGCGTTCCTCACCACGTACGTGCCCGGCAAGGAGCCCCTCGACATGCTCCGCGCCACGCTGGAGGCCGCGGTGGCCCTGCGGCACGACGGCCCCCTGGACGTGTGGCTGCTGGACGAGGGGGACGACGAGCTGGCCAAGGCGCTCTGCCGCGAGCTGGGCGTCCACCACTTCACCCGCAAGGGCGTCGCGGAGTGGAACCGCGCGGAAGGGGTCCACCGGGCCCGCACCAAGCACGGCAACTACAACGCCTGGCTGGCGGCGTACGGCGCCGGCTACGACGTCTTCGCCTCCGTGGACACCGACCACGTGCCGCTGCCGAACTACCTGGAGCGGATGCTCGGCTACTTCCGCGACCCCGACGTGGCGTTCGTCGTCGGGCCGCAGGTGTACGGCAACTACGACAAGGCCGTCACCAAGGCCGCCGAGAGCCAGCAGTTCCTCTTCCACGCGCTCATCCAGCGCGCCGGGAACGCCTACGGCGGCGCCATGTTCGTCGGCACCAACAACGCCGTGCGCGTCTCGGCCGTCCTCCAGATCGGCGGGCTGCGGGACTCCATCACCGAGGACATGGCCACCGGCTTCGAGCTGCACCGCACCCGCAACCCGCTCACCGGGCGCACCTGGCGCTCCGTCTACACCCCCGACGTCCTGGCCGTCGGCGAGGGCCCCGAGTGCTGGACGGACTTCTTCACCCAGCAGATGCGGTGGTCGCGGGGCACCTACGAGACGGTCATCGGGCAGCTGTGGCGCGCCCCGCACCGCTTCCCGCCGGGCAAGCTCCTCAACTACGCGCTCATGCTGGCGTACTACCCGATGAGCGCGGTCACCTGGCTGCTGGGCGCGCTCAGCTGCACCCTCTTCCTGTGGCTCGGCGCCTCGGGCACCCAGGTCCCGGCGGCGGTGTGGATGATGCTCTACAGCGACGTCGCGGCCCTCCAGATCGGGCTGTACGTGTGGAACCGCCGCCACAACGTCTCGCCGCACGAGCCCGAGGGGTCCGGCGGCCTCGCGGGCATGGCGATGTCCGCCATCTGCGCCCCCGTCTACGCACGGTCCGCCGTCGCCGCCGTCCTGCGCCGCGAGTGCCGCTTCGTGGTGACGCCCAAGGGCGACACGGCGAGCCCCGACCGGCTCGCCACCTTCCGCATCCACCTGTTCTGGATCGGCGTGCTCGGCACCGGGCTCGCCGCCTCCTTCGTCCTCGGCCACACCCACGTCGCCATGCGCACCTGGACGGTGCTGGCGCTCGTCATCGCGCTCGCCCCGGTGGCGATGTGGAGCCTCACCGAGTACCGCACGAAACGCATTCGCCGTGAACCGCGCGACGAGCGGGAACCCGCGCTCGTCGCCACGTCCAGCGGGAGCTGACTGACCCATGCCCTACCGCCCCAGCGCCCAGTTCAAGAAGACCCTCATAGGCACAGGCGTCACCCTCGTGCTCGCCGGGCTCAACGCCCCGGCGACCTTCGGCTTCGCCAAGGAACGCCTCCACGACTACCGGACGTCCCGCCCCGAGTACCAGGCGCGGTACGGCTCGTGGGAGGTGATGGACGTCCCCTCCCAGTACCAGACGAACGCCATCCACGCGGCGCTGCTGCGCACCGGCAAGGTGCTGCTCATCGCGGGCTCGGGCAACAAGCAGGACCAGTTCGACGCGGGCACCTTCGTCTCCGTCCTGTGGGACCCGGCGACGAACACCTTCAAGCGCGTCGACACCCCCGACGACCTGTTCTGCGCCGGGCACTCCCAGCTCGCCGACGGCAGGCTGCTCGTCGCGGGCGGCACCGCGCGCTACGAGCAGCTCGACGGCGAGGTCGAACGCGCCGGCGGGGCGATGCGGGTGAAGAACGAGAACCCGGACGAGCCCCGCACCTTCCCCGAGGGCACCCGGTTCCGCGCGCCCGACGGCACCGAGTACGCCTCCGCCTTCCCCGTCCTGGTGCCCCGCGCCGACAAGACCGTGGACGAGGACGGCGAGGTGACCATCACCGCCGGTGAGGCACGGGTCTTCGTGGAGGCCGTCGAGGAGGGGCCGCAGGCCGTCACCGAGGAGCCCGCCCAGTACGAGATCGTCGGCCTGAAGGGCAAGGAGGCGGACAACCTCTACGGGCTGGCCGAGAAGATCAACCTCGACAAGCAGGACTTCCAGGGCATCAAGGAGTCCTTCGAGTTCGACCCCGTCGCCGAGAAGTACGTCCCGGTCGACCCCATGGACAAGGCCCGCTGGTACCCGACGCTGGTCACGATGCCGGACGGGAAGGTGCTCTCCGTCTCCGGGCTCGACGAGATCGGAGAGATCCTCCCCGGCGACAACGAGCTGTACGACCCGCGGACGAAGAAGTGGTCCACCGCCGCCAAGCGGTACTTCCCCACCTACCCGGCCCTCTTCCTCGTCGAGGGCGGCAAGCTGTTCTACTCCGGCTCCAACGCCGGGTACGGCCCCGCCGACGAGGGCCGCGTGCCGGGCATCTGGGACGTGGGCGCCAACACCTTCAAGGAGGTCGGCGGCATCAAGGACCCGGACCAGCTGGAGACCTCCAGCTCCCTGCTGCTGCCCCCCGCCCAGGACCAGAAGGTCATGGTGCTCGGCGGCGGCGGGGTGGGGGAGTCGGCGAAGTCGACCGACCGCACCGCCATCGTGGACCTCACCGAGGAGAGCCCCGCCTACCGGGCGGGCCCCGAGCTGCCCGAGCCGACCCGCTACCTCAACAGCGTGATCCTGCCGGACGACACCGTCTTCACCACCGGCGGCTCCCGTGACTACCGGGGCCGCGGCAACAGCGACATCCTCGCCGCACAGATCTTCGACCCGGCCACCGAGGAGTTCCGCGAGGCCGCGGCGCCGGAGGTGGGCCGCAACTACCACGCGGAGGCGCTGCTCCTGCCGGACGGCCGGGTGGCCACCTTCGGCTCCGACCCGCTGTTCGCCGACAAGGACAACACGCAGCTCGGCGTCTTCGAGAAGCGTGTCGAGGTGTACACCCCGCCCTACCTGCACGGCGGCCGCGCCGAGCGGCGCCCGGTGGTCGGTGAGGGGCCGACGGAGCTTGAGCGGGGCGCCGAGGCGGTCTACCGCACGCCGGACGCGGGCCGCGTCACCAAGGCCCGCCTCATGCGGCCCAGCGCGGTCACGCACGTCACCGACGTGGAGCAGCGCTCGGTGGCGCTCGGCCTGCGCAAGGAGGAGGGACGGGTGACCCTGACCGTCCCGGACGACCGGTCGCTGATCCCGCCCGGCTGGTACATGCTCTTCCTCACCGACGAGGAGGGCACCCCCTCCGAGGCGAAGTGGGTCCACCTGCCGTGAACCGCGGGTCCGCCGTCCCCGGCCCGGCACGGGCCGGGGACGGCGGACGTCCCGGGGCCGGACCGGGTGGTGAGACGGGGCTGACCGCCATATGACCGCCCGGTAGGGTCGGCCGCGTGCCCAAGCCGCTCAGCCTCTCCTTCGACCCCATCGCCCGCGCCGACGAACTGTGGCAGCGCCGCTGGGGCCCCGCGCCCTCCATGGCCGCCATCACCTCGATCATGCGGGCGCACCAGATCCTGCTGGCCGAGGTGGACGCGGTGGTCAAGCCGTACGGGCTGACCTTCGCCCGGTACGAGGCGCTGGTGCTGCTCACGTTCTCCCAGCACGGCGAGCTGCCGATGTCCAAGATCGGCGAACGGCTCATGGTCCACCCCACGTCGGTGACCAACACCATCGACCGGCTGGAGCGCGCCGGTCTCGTCGCCCGGCGCCCCAACCCCAACGACGGGCGGGGCACGCTCGCGTCCATCACCGCCAAGGGCCGTGAGGTCTGCGACGCGGCGACGCGGGACCTGATGCGCGTGGACTTCGGCCTCGGCGCCTACGACGCCGAGGAGTGCGCGGAGATCTTCGCCCTCCTGCGCCCGCTGCGACTGGCCGCACACGACTTCGACGAGGGCTGACGCCCGGCGGGTGGGCCGCGGCGGTTACGCTCGACGGCGACGCCGCAGTCCGCCGCGGGGCAGCCCCCGTACCCCGTCCGGGCGGGCTGCCCTATGCGAGGAATGGCTCAGTGAAGCAGAAGGTGCTGACCCGCTACCGGGTGATGGCCTACGTCACGGCCGTGTGGCTGCTGGTGTTCACCGGTTTCATCGTCGCGAAGTACGCCTTCGACACCGGCGACACGATGCTGGTGTCCCAGATCCACGGCGTGCTCTTCATCGTCTACGTGGTCTTCGCCTTCGACCTCGGCTCGAAGGCGCGCTGGCCGTTCGGCAAGCTCCTGTGGGTGCTGCTCGCCGGCTGCATCCCCTTCGCCGCGTTCTTCGTGGAGCGGCAGGTGGCGCGCGAGGTGGAGCCCCTGGTGGAGCCGGAGGAGGACGAGGTGCGCACGCCGGCGGGCGCCTGACCGCCGCGCGGGCGCCGGGCTTGGCGGTCGGCCCCGGCAGCCGGGCCCGGTCACCGGACGGGCGGCAGACCCGTCCGGGTCACTGCTGGTAAATAGTTGGACGTCCTAGTAAATTCGTCCGTATGGACGCTGACGCCATCGCAGAGGGCCGCCTTCGGTGGCAGGCCCGGTTCGACGCCGCACGGAAGCGGGACGCCGACTTCACCACGCTCAGCGGGGACGAGGTGGAGCCCGTCTACGGCCCGCGCCCCGGTGACTCCTACGAGGGGTTCGAGCGCATCGGCTGGCCCGGCGAGTTCCCCTACACCCGGGGTCTGCACGCCACCGGCTACCGGGGGCGGACCTGGACGATCCGCCAGTTCGCCGGTTTCGGCAACGCGGAGCAGACCAACGAGCGCTACAAGATGATCCTGGAGGCGGGCGGCGGCGGGCTGTCCGTCGCCTTCGACATGCCGACGCTCATGGGCCGGGACTCCGACGACCCGCGCTCGCTCGGCGAGGTCGGCCACTGCGGCGTGGCCATCGACTCCGCCGCCGACATGGAGGTCCTGTTCGACGGCATCCCGCTGGGGGACGTCACCACGTCGATGACGATCAGCGGCCCGGCCGTGCCCGTCTTCTGCATGTACCTGGTGGCCGCCGAGCGGCAGGGCGTGGACCCGGCCGTGCTCAACGGCACCCTCCAGACGGACATCTTCAAGGAGTACATCGCCCAGAAGGAGTGGCTGTTCCAGCCCGAGCCGCACCTGCGGCTCATCGGCGACCTGATGGAGCACTGCGCGCGGGGCATCCCCGCGTACAAGCCGCTGTCCGTCTCCGGCTACCACATCCGCGAGGCCGGTTCCACGGCCGCGCAGGAGCTGGCGTACACCCTGGCGGACGGCTTCGGGTACGTGGAGCTGGGGCTCAGCCGGGGGCTGGAGGTGGACACGTTCGCGCCGGGCCTGTCCTTCTTCTTCGACGCCCACCTCGACTTCTTCGAGGAGATCGCCAAGTTCCGCGCCGCCCGCCGCATCTGGGCACGCTGGATGCGCGACGTCTACGGGGCGACCAGCGAGAAGGCCCAGTGGCTGCGCTTTCACACCCAGACGGCCGGGGTCTCGCTCACCGCCCAGCAGCCGTACAACAACGTCGTCCGCACGGCGCTGGAGGCGCTGTCCGCGGTGCTCGGCGGCACCAACTCGCTGCACACCAACGCGCTGGACGAGACCCTGGCGCTGCCCTCGGAGCAGGCCGCCGAGATCGCGCTGCGCACCCAGCAGGTGATCATGGAGGAGACGGGCGTCACCAACGTCGCCGACCCGCTGGGCGGCTCCTGGTACGTCGAGCAGCTCACCGACCGGATCGAGGCGGACGCCGAGAAGATCTTCGAGCAGATCAAGGAGCGCGGCCTGCGCGCCCACCCCGACGGGCGGCACCCGATCGGGCCGGTGACCTCCGGCATCCTGCGCGGCATCGAGGACGGCTGGTTCACCGGCGAGATCGCCGAGGCCGCCTTCCAGTACCAGCGGGCGCTGGAGAAGGGCGACAAGAAGGTCGTCGGCGTGAACCGCCACACCGGTTCGGTCACCGGGGACCTGGAGATCCTGCGGGTCAGCCATGAGGTGGAGCGCGAGCAGGTGCGGGCGCTGGGGGAGCGCAAGGCCCGCCGGGACGAGGCGGCCGTGCGCGCCGGTCTGGACGCCATGCTCGCCGCGGCCCGGGACGGCTCCAACATGATCGCCCCGATGCTTGAGGCGGTCCGGGCCGAGGCCACGCTCGGCGAGATCTGCGGCGTGCTGCGCGAGGAGTGGGGCGTCTACACCGAGCCCGCCGGTTTCTGACCGCCGGGCGGCGGCCCGGCGGCGGCTCCGCCCGCCGCCAGGCCGCCGAGCAGCAGCGCGGTGAAGCGCCGCGCCCAGGGCGCGTCCACCGGTTCGGCGCTCACCAGGCTGCGGTGCACCACCGCGCCGGCGATCACGTCGAAGATGAGGTCCACGGTGCGGGCGGTCTCCGCCGCGTCGGCGCCGTCCGGCGGCAGCTCGCCCCGCGCCTGGGCGCGGGCGCGGCCCTGGAGCACCAGGCGCTTCTGGCGCTCCACGACGGCGCTGCGGATGCGCGTGCGCAGGGCCGGGTCGTGGGTGGACTCGGCGATCACCGCCATGAGGGACGTCTTGGTCTCGGGGTGCTCCAGCAGCGCGGCGAAGGAGAGGACGACGCCCTCCACGTCCGCCGCGAGGCTGCCCCGGTCGGGCAGTTCCAGCTCGTCGAAGAGGACGGCCACGGCGTCCACGACCAGTTCGCTCTTGCCCGGCCAGCGGCGGTAGAGCGTCGTCTTGGCGACGCCCGCCCGCGCGGCCACCTCCGCCATGGTCAGCCGGGACCAGCCCAGCTCCACCAGGGCGGCGCGCGTGGCGAGGAGGATCGCCTCGTGGGCCGCGCTGCTCCGGGGTCTGGCCATGGGGTGACCCTATCGCCGCCATCGGTTACGCTACGACCCGTAGCGGAATCCGCCGGTCTGCGGCGGCGCCCCGCGACAACCACACGAGCCGGGTGGGGACCCGGCACACACCACCGCGCGGAGGGGGGAGACTGGTCTCATGCAGCCACGCAACATGTCCATGAGCGGTGTGGTCGACCTCGCCGCGGTGAAGGCGGCCGGTGAGGCCAGGCAGAAGGCGGAGGAGGCCCGCGTCCGGCGGGCGGCCTCCGGGGATCAGGACGGCGGTGCCCCCGCGGGGGGCGCCCAGGTCGTCATCGACGTCGACGAGGCGAACTTCGAGAGCGAGGTGCTCCAGCGCTCCGCCGAGGTCCCGGTGGTCATCGACTTCTGGGCCGAGTGGTGCGAGCCGTGCAAGCAGCTCGGGCCGGTGCTGGAGAAGCTGGCACGGGAGTACTCCGGGCGGTTCCTGCTCGCCAAGATCGACGTCGACAGCAACCAGGCGCTGTTCCAGCAGTTCGGCGTCCAGGGCATCCCGGCGGTGTTCGCCGTGATCGCCGGGCAGGCGCTGCCGCTGTTCCAGGGCGCGGCGCCCGAGCAGCAGGTCCGGCAGGTGCTGGACCAGCTCATCGACGCCGCCCGGCAGCAGTTCGGCATCGAGGGCGCCCCGGTCGACGTCGCCCCGGGGGACGAGGAGGTGCCGCGGTCCGTGCCCGAGCCCCCGGCCGACCCGGCCCTGGCCGCCGCACACGCGGCGCTGGACGCCGGTGACCTGGGCGGCGCGGTGCAGGCGTACCGCAACGTGCTCTCCGGCGACCCGGGCAACGTGGAGGCCAGGCTCGGCCTCGCGCAGGCCGAGCTGCTGGACCGGGTGCAGGGCCTGGACGCGGCGCAGGTCCGCAAGGACGCGGCCGACCGGCCCGCCGACGTCCCGGCGCAGCTGCGCGCCGCGGACCTGGACCTGGTCGGCGGGCACGTCGAGGACGCCTTCGGGCGGCTGGTGGAGACGGTGCGCCGCACGGCGGGTGAGGACCGGGAAGCCGCCCGGCTGCGCCTGCTGGAGCTGTTCGAGGTCATCGGCGCGGAGGACCCGCGCGTCGTCGCGGCGCGGGGCGCGCTCGCCCGCGTGCTGTTCTGACGGCTCCCGGCGGCGTCCCGTCGCCACCGTCCCTTCCTTCCTGACGCCCCGCGCACCGGCCCGTATGACGGGCCGGTGCGCCGCGTGGGCGCCCCCCTGTTGACGCGCTGACGAACAGCGGCCGCACTTTGCCAGAATTTGACGAAGGCCGCAGCTGTAACTGGAGGTAAGTCGCGCGTTGCCCTTCGTCGGCCGCGCGCCACCCATATGACCTTTTGTCCCCCCATAGCCCCGCGTGCTCCCGGTGATCGCCGGGGCCTTCCCGCGCGGTGCCCGCGACCTCCCCGTTACCCGTAAGTAACGAGCCCCTTGTGCCGCGCCCCGCCGATGGACGACGATCGGCCACGCTCGGTCCTCTCCCGCAGCCCGGCAGCCAACCGGCGCCCAGCGCGAGCGGAATCCCCACCGGGCCGCCGGGATCTCCCACGCCCGGCGAGACGGACAGGGGGGTCTCCGCCGGACGGCGGGGCCTGTCCGGCAGGCCGCGCGCGAGCGCGGCCCGTGGTTGTCGCTCGGGGGTGAACGCCGCCGGTGGACGCGGAGCCCGCGTCAGCGTGACGGCGCTTCTTCCCGAGGACGTAGCACTTCTCCATTCCCGCCCGGCCGACGGCCCGGCGGGGGTGTACGTCCGAGAAGGAGGACATATGGAGTCCCACGTTCGTGGCGGGACGAGATGGAAGCGGTTCGCCGTGGTCATGGTGCCGAGCCTGGCCGCGACGGCCGCGATCGGTGTCGGGCTGGCCCAGGGCGCGCTGGCCGCGTCGTTCAGCGTCTCGGGCCAGTCGTTCAAGGTGAAGGCCGAGCGGCTGGAGGGCAAGGGGTTCGTGCAGTACGGCGCCCTGGCCCAAGGGCACGACCTCAAGGGTGAGAAGGCATCCCACCCGGTCGCGGTGTCCGGGTTCGAGACGGCGGACATCACCAACATGTGCCAGTCCGTCGTCACGCCGGGCGTGCCGGTGTTCGGGTCCGTCAGCCTCGTGCTGCGGGCCGGCGGCAGCGGAACGCCCGTCCACGCGAAGAACCTGTACATCGACGTGGCCCAGCTGGACGCCGACGCGACGTTCAAGGGCATGGACATCGGCGTCGCCGCCCAGGACGCCGGCATCAAGCCCGGTGAGCGCAACGCCAACCCGTACGGCTTCTCGCAGCGGGCCGACGAGGCCACGCTGACGAACGTCGAACAGACGGCCTGGGCCACCACCGCCGGCACCTTCGAGCTGAGCGGTCTCAGCATGCGCCTGCACAAGGGCGTCAAGGAGTGCTTCTAGCACCACCCGGGCGGGCGGGGACGCCCAGGGCAGCCCCGCCCGCCCTCGCAGGTTTCCCGATCTGATCTCCACGGCAATGCCGGTTCCAGGGAGCTGTATACATGAGCGCCGAGTCTCCGGGTCCCCGCGACGGCCGATTCACGCACCTGCGGCTGCGGTTCCGCGCCTGGCGGCGTAGTCGCCCGTTCTGGGCGGGCCTGCTGACCCTCTGGGGCGGTCTGCCGATCGCCTACCTTCCGTACCACGACTTCAAGCTCGGCCACCTCACGCTGACCATGGCCACCACGGCGGGCGCGGGCTCGCTCATCATCGGCGTGCTGCTGGTCACGCTGGGCCTGACGATGTGGTACCAGCAGCTCGTCCGCGTCTTCGCGGGCATCGCCTCGATCCTGCTCGCCCTGGTCTCCATCCCCGTCGCCAACCTGGGCGGCTTCGGACTCGGTTTCCTGCCCGCGCTCATCGGCGGCGCGCTGGCCGTGTCCTGGACCCCGGGCACGGAGCGGGCCGCCGGATCCGGCCACCACGGGGATCCGGGCCCGGACCCGGACCCCGGCACGCGGCCGGACGAGGGGGATACCGCGCCGCTGCCCGCCCCCGGGGACGAGTGGACGGGCGGCCCGGCCGTGGCTGACCCGAACGGGGGAACCCACCGTGCAGGCTGACGACGCGCCCGGCCGCGCCGCGCAGGACGGACCGCGCCACGCGGCCCCCCGGAAGTCGCTGTTCACGCGGATGCAGCTCCCGGCGGGCAGGGCCATCGTGCTGGCCGCGATGCCCAGCGCCCTGCTGGTCGGCATGGGGCTGACGCCGCGGCTCGCGCTCGCCGACGAGCAGCCGGTGAACCCCTTCGCGCCGGGACCCTGCGTCACGCAGCCGGACCGTCCGGAGGAGACGGAGCCGCCCGCGTCGCCGTCCCCCACGCCGGAACCGTCCGGGACGGCGGAGCCGGAGGAGCCCGGCGGTCCGCCGGACGCCGCCGGACCGGACGGGAGCGGCCCCGCGGAGACCGGGCCGGGCGGGACCGGGCCGGACAGCGGGACCGGGAGCGGCGCGTCCGAACCGGCGCCCGCGGAGAGCCGTGCCGCGCCGCCGGACGCCGGGGAACCGGCGCCGCCCGCGCCGCAGGCCGGCCCGGAGCGGGAGGAGCCGCGCCAGGAGGAGCCCGGGCCGACCCGGAGCCGCGACCCGTGGGACCCGCTGGGCCTCGGGGACGCGCTCAGGGACCTCCTCGGCGGGGAGGACGACGAGCCCGCGCCGCGTGCGGGCAGCCCCGCGCCGGGCACCGGGGAGACCCCCGGCGGCCGGGACGGCGGGGACCGGGACGGCGGCGGCCGGCCGGACGAGGCGCCCGCCCGCGGGGCGGAGTCCGGCGCCCCGCAGGAGTCCGCCGCCCCGGAGGAGTCCGCCGCCCCGGAGGAGTCCGGCGACACCGGGGCGCGCAGCACCGAACGGGCCATCCGGGAGGCGGCCAAGGAGGTCGGAGCCGAGGTCGAGGAGCTGGCGGAGGGCACCGGGGACGGGGCCGGGGCCGGTGCGGAGCCCACCGCGGAGCCCGACCCGGACGCCAGGCAGCCCTACCCCTGCCCGACGCCCGACCCGGAGGCGCTGGCGGCGGCCGAGCTGGAACCCGGACTGCCGCTGCTGCCCGCCGAGCCGTGGCGGCTGGAGAGCACCCGGCTGACGCTGACCGGGCTCGACTACCAGGGCATCGTGGAGGTCGCGACGGCCGCCGGCCCGAGGAAGGTCCTCAAGTTCACCGCCGACCGGCTGGACATCAAGGACCTGCACCAGATCGTGGTGGGCCCGGACGGCGCGACCGCCCACGTGAAGGGCGCGCCGGGCTCCACGTCCACCTTCCGCGACGGGACGGTGACGATGTACACCGAGGAGCTGAAGGGCAACCTCTTCGGGCTCATCCCGATCACCTTCAGCCCCCGCACCCCGCCCCCGCTGAACGTGCCGTTCGTGTTCTTCACCGACGTGCGGGTCACGCAGGCCGCGCAGTTCGGCGGCACGCTCACGATCCCCGGCATGGACCTGTACTACGACTGACCGCCCGCCGGGCGGCGGCCACGCGGGCCCGCACCCCCGGCAGGGGTGCGGGCCCGCGGGCGTACGACGGTCCCCGGGGGGTGCGTCAGCTGTCCTTGCCCAGGTGCAGGACGCGGACCATGTTGGTCGTGCCGACGACGCCGGGCGGGGAGCCGGCCGTCATGATCATCACGTCGTTCTCGTTGTAGCGCTGGAGCTTCAGCAGCTCCTGGTCCACCATCCCGACCATCGCGTCCGTGTTCTCCGCGTGCGGCACCACGTACGTCTCCACGCCCCAGCTCAGCGTGAGCTGGTTGCGGGTGTTCGGGTCCTCGGTGAAGGCGAGGATCGGCTGCTCGGCGCGGTAGCGCGAGAGCCGCCGCGCGGTGTCCCCGGACTTGGTGAAGGCCACCAGCGCCTTGGCCCCGAGGAAGTCCGCCATCTCGGCCGCCGCGCGGGCCACCGAGCCGCCCTGGGTGCGCGGCTTCTTGCCCGGCACCAGCGGCTGGAGCCCCTTGGACAGCAGCTCCTGCTCCGCCGCGATGACGATCTTGGACATCGTCTTGACCGTCTCCATCGGGTACTGCCCGACCGAGGACTCCGCCGACAGCATCACCGCGTCCGCGCCGTCCAGGATGGCGTTGGCGACGTCGGACGCCTCCGCGCGCGTCGGCCGCGAGTTGGTGATCATCGACTCCATCATCTGGGTCGCCACGATCACCGGCTTGGCGTTCCTGCGGCACAGCTCCACCAGGCGCTTCTGCACCATCGGGACCTTCTCCAGCGGGTACTCCACCGCCAGGTCGCCGCGCGCCACCATCACGCCGTCGAACGCGAGGACGACCTCCTCCATGTTCTCCACCGCCTGCGGTTTCTCCACCTTGGCGATGACCGGCACCCGGCGGCCGACCGCGTCCATGACCCGGTGCACGTCCCGCACGTCGCCCGCGTCGCGCACGAAGGACAGGGCGACCATGTCGCAGCCCAGCCGCAGCGCGAACTCCAGGTCGGCGATGTCCTTCTCGGACAGCGCCGGGACGTTGACCGCGGCGCCCGGCAGGTTGATGCCCTTGTGGTCGGAGACGACGCCGCCCTCGATCACGATGGTGTGCACCCGCGGCCCGTCCACCTCGGTCACCTGGAGGGCGACGTTGCCGTCGTTGATCAGGACGGCGTCGCCCTTGGAGACGTCACCGGCCAGGCCCTTGTACGTCGTCCCGCAGATGGTGCGGTCACCGGGGACGTCCTCGGTGGTGATGGTGAACTCCTCGCCCCTGACCAGTTCGACCGGCCCCTCGGCGAAGGTGGCGAGACGGATCTTGGGGCCCTGGAGGTCGGCGAGCACGCCGACGGCGCGGCCGGTCTCCTCGGCGGCCTTGCGGAGACGGGCGTACCGCTCCTCGTGCTCGCGCTGGGTGCCATGGCTCATGTTGAAGCGGGCCACGTTCATGCCGGCCTCGATCAGCGTCTTGAGCTGATCGTAGGAGTCAACGGCGGGACCCAGGGTGCAGACGATTTTGGAACGGCGCATGGGGCGATCCTATCGTTTTGTTTAGAAGCCAAACCTACTGGGGGTGATCCAGCTCACCCGTCGGCGTGCGCGACCAGGGCGTACGCCTGTGCGGCGATTTCCAGTTCCTCGTCCGTGGGTACCACGGCGACGGTCACCGGCGCGTCCGGCGGGGAGATCAGCCGCGGCGCGTCGGAGCGCTCGGCGTTCAGCCCGGGGTCCACCGCGAGGCCCAGCCCCGCCAGCCCGTCCACCGCTGCCGCCCGCACCGGCGCCGAGTTCTCGCCGACGCCGGCGGTGAAGGCGACTGCGTCCACCGTGCCGAGCACCGCGCTGTAGGCGCCGATGTACTTCTTCAGCCGGTGCACGTAGACGTCGAACGCCAGTTGCGCCCGCTCGTCGCCCTCGTCCACGCGCCGCAGGATCTCGCGCATGTCGTTGTCCCCGCACAGCCCGGCCAGTCCGCTGCGCTGGTTCAGCAGGGTGTCGACCTCGTCCACGGACAGGCCCGCCACCCGGACCAGGTGGAAGACGACCGCCGGGTCCACGTCGCCGGAGCGGGTGCCCATCACCAGGCCCTCCAGCGGGGTCAGCCCCATGGAGGTGTCCACGCAGCGCCCGCCGCGCACCGCCGAGGCGGAGGCGCCGTTGCCCAGGTGCAGCACGATGACGTTCACCTCCTGCGGCCGCTTGCCCAGCAGCTCGGCCGTGCGCCGCGACACGTAGGCGTGGGAGGTGCCGTGGAAGCCGTAGCGGCGGACGCGGTGCGCGTCGGCGGTCGCCACGTCGATCGCGTACCGGGCGGCGTGCTCGGGCATCGTCGTGTGGAAGGCGGTGTCGAAGACGGCGATCTGCGGCAGCCGCGGGTTCAGGGCGCGCGCGGTGCGGATGCCGGTGATGTTGGCCGGGTTGTGCAGCGGCGCCACCGGCACCAGCCGCTCGATCTCGGCCAGCACGCCGTCGTCCACCACGGTCGGCTCGGTGAACCGCAGCCCGCCGTGCACCACCCGGTGCCCGACGGCCGCGAGCCGCGGCGAGTCGAGCCCGTGCCCGTCCGCCGCCAGCTCCGCGGACAGCGCCTTCAGGGCGCTCTCGTGGTCGGGCACGGCGACCGTGCGCTCCCGGCGCCGCCCGCCCGCGGGGGTGTGCACCAGCCGGGACGCGTCCTCACCGATCCGCTCGACCAGCCCGGCCGCGAGCCGGGAGTCGTCGGCCATGTCCAGCAGCTGGTACTTGACCGAGGACGAACCGCAGTTCAGGACGAGGACGCGGGTGGCGGCGCCGGGCGCCGGCCCGGTGCCGGGGGCGCGGTTGCCGTCGGGGGCGTCGGTCATGCGGAGGGGTTCCTTCCCTGGGCCTGGATGGCGGTGATGGCCACGGTGTTGACGATGTCCTGCACGAGCGCGCCGCGCGAGAGGTCGTTGACCGGCTTGCGCAGCCCCTGGAGCACCGGGCCGACGGCGATCGCCCCGGCCGAGCGCTGCACGGCCTTGTAGGTGTTGTTGCCGGTGTTCAGGTCGGGGAACACCAGCACCGTCGCCTGCCCGGCGACGTCCGAGCCCGGCAGCTTCGTCGCCGCGACGGACGGCTCCACGGCGGCGTCGTACTGGATCGGCCCCTCCACCAGCAGGTCGGGGCGGCGGGTGCGCACCAGCTCGGTGGCCTGGCGCACCTTGTCCACGTCCGCGCCGCTGCCGGAGGTCCCGGTGGAGTACGACAGCATGGCGACGCGCGGCTCCACGCCGAACTGCGCGGCGGTGGCGGCCGACTGGATGGCGATGTCGGCGAGCTGCTCGGCGTCCGGGTCCGGGTTCACCGCGCAGTCGCCGTAGACGAGCACCTTGTCCGCCAGGCACATGAAGAACACCGACGAGACGATCGAGGCGTCCGGCTTGGTCTTGATGATCTCGAACGCGGGCCGGATCGTGGCGGCGGTGGAGTGCGCCGCGCCGGAGACCATGCCGTCCACCAGGCCCTCGCGCACCATCAGGGTGCCGAAGTAGGAGACGTCGGCCACCACGTCGTAGGCCAGTTCGTGGGTGACGCCCCGGTGTGCGCGCAGCTTGGCGTACAGCTCCGCGAAGCGCTCGCGCAGCGGCGAGGTGGCCGGGTCCACGATGCGGGCGCACGCCGCCAGCGACCCGCCGCCCCACTCGGCCTCCTCCGGTCCGAGCAGCCGCAGGTTGACGCCGAGTTCCGCGGCGCGCTTGCGCACCGCCTGCTCCTCGCCGAGGAGCGTCAGGTCGCAGATGTTGCGGCGCAGCAGGACCTCGGCGGCGCGCAGCACCCGCTCCTCGGTGCCCTCGGGCAGGACCACGTGGCGCCGGGCCTCGCGGGAGCGCTCGATCAGCTCGTGCTCGAACATCATCGGCGTCACCCGGTGGGTGCGGACCACCGAGAGGCGTTCGGTGAGCTGCCGCGTGTCCACGTGCGTCTCGAACAGCCCGAGGGCGACCTCCACCTTGCGGGGGCTCGCCGCGTTCAGCTTGCCCTCCAGCGAGAACAGCCCGGCGGCGGTGGGGAAGGAGCCGGTGGGGACGGCCAGCACGGGGGTGCCGGGGGCGAGCCGTTCGGCGAGCGCCATGGTCTCCTCGCCCGGGTACTGGTCGAGGGTGAGCAGCACCCCGGCGATCGGCGGCGCGCCCGCGGAGTGCGCGGCGAGTGAGCCGATGATCAGATCGGCGCGGTCCCCGGGGGTGATGACCATGCAGCCCTCGGTGAGCGCGGGCAGGAAGGTGGGGAGCATGGCGCCGCCGAAGACGAAGTCGCGGCAGTCGCGGGACAGCCCCGCCGGATCGCCGAGCAGCACCCGGGCGCCCAGCTCGTCCACCACCTGCTGGACGGTCGGCGCGGCCAGCGCGGGCTCCTCGGGCAGCACGAACACGGGCTCGGGCAGGTGGCGGCCCAGCCAGCGGGCGGCCTCGGCGGCGTGGCCGTCGCGCACCCGGTTGGCGATGGTGGCCAGGACCTCGCAGCCCAGCGAGGTGAAGGCGTGGTGGGCGTTGCGCACCTCGGCGACCACGGAGTCGGCGCTCTGGTCCAGCCCCGCGACGACCGGCAGTACGGCCGCGCCCAGCTCGTTGGCCAGCCGCGCGTTCAGCGACAGCTCGGCGGGCAGGTTGGTGTCTGCGTAGTCGGTGCCCAGCACCAGGACGGCGTCGAAGCCGCGGGCGATCTCGTGGTAGCGGTCCACCAGCCGCGATATCAGCTCGTCGGTGCCGCTCTCGGCCTGGAGGGCGGCGGCCTCGTCGTAGCCGAGGCCGGTCATCGTGCCCTGCGGCTGGGAGAGCCGGTAGCGGCTGCGCAGCAGGTCCAGCAGCGGGTCCGGGCCGTCATGGGCGAGCGGGCGGAAGACGCCCACCTTGCCGACCTGCCGGGTCAGCAGCTCCATGACCCCCAGCTCCACCACCTGCCGGCCGTCGCCGCGGCCGATGCCGGTTACGTACACGCTGCGCGTCACGCGGGGCTCTCCTCGCTCTCTGCGTTCCTGGCCGTCCACCGCCCGGCTCCGGGCGTCCGGGCCGGCTGCGTCATCCGGGCCGACTGCGTCATCCGACCGTCCGCCCGGACCGTCCGCCCGTGCCGTAGCGCTTTCCCGGGGGAGCGGGACGGACGCCCGCGGGCCCGCGAGCGTCAACCCGGGCACCGGGAAAGTACCCGTTTTGACCCGGCTATGCCCTTGACGGTACCCATCGCCCCCCACGCGCCGCGCGCCAGGCCACAGCATTCGGACAGCCAGGGCCGCGGCGGGCCGGACGTGAAACAATCCCCCCGGCCATCGGACCGTCCCCGACCAGGAGTAACGATCAGCATGCGTATCGGAGTCCTCACCGCCGGCGGCGACTGCCCCGGCCTGAACGCCGTCATCCGCTCGGTCGTGCACCGGGCCGTGGTCGATCGCGGTGACGAGGTCATCGGCTTCGAGGACGGCTACAAGGGCCTGCTCGACGGCCGCTACCGCGAACTGGACCTGGAGTCCGTCGGCGGCATCCTCGGCCGGGGCGGCACCATCCTCGGCTCCGCCCGGCTGGAGCGGGGGCGGCTCGCCGAGGCGTGCGCGAACGGTGAGGAACTCCTCGGCCGCCTCGGCATCGACGCGCTCGTCCCGATCGGCGGCGAGGGCACCCTGACGGCCGCCAGCATGCTCGCGCAGGCCGGTCTGCCCGTGGTGGGCGTGCCCAAGACCATCGACAACGACATCTCCGCCACCGACCGCACCTTCGGCTTCGACACGGCGGTCGGCGTCGCCACGGAGGCCATGGACCGGCTCAAGACGACCGCCGAGTCCCACCAGCGCGTCATGGTCGTGGAGGTCATGGGCCGCCACGCCGGGTGGATCGCCCTGGAGGCGGGCATGGCCGGCGGCGCGCACGGCATCTGCCTGCCCGAGCGGCCGTTCCAGGTGGACGCCCTGTGCAAGATGGTCGAGGAGCGGTTCTCCCGGGGCAAGAAGTTCGCCGTCATCTGCGTCGCCGAGGGCGCCCGCCCGGCCGAGGGCTCGATGGCCTACGAGAAGGGCCAGATCGACCAGTACGGGCACGAGCGCTTCACCGGCATCGGCAACCGCCTCGCCCGCGAGCTGGAGGACCGCCTCGGCAAGGAGGCCCGGCCCGTCATCCTCGGCCACGTCCAGCGCGGCGGCACCCCGACCGCCTACGACCGGGTGCTGGCCACCCGCTTCGGCTGGCACGCGGTGGAGGCGGCGCACCGCGGCGACTTCGGCATGATGACGGCCCTGCGCGGCACGGAGATCGTCATGACGCCGCTGGCCGACGCGACGCGCGAGCTGAAGACCGTCCCGCAGGACCGGATGGACGAGACCGAAGCGGTGTTCTGAGCGGTGGCGGACGGGCCCGGTCCGGTCCGGGCGCGTCCGGGCTGGTCCGGGCTGGTCCGGCGGCGGGCGGAACCGCCCCTCAGCCCCTTCCGGCCCAGCGGTACACGTGTTCCGGGCGGCCCTGGCCGCCGTAACGCGGCGCCCGCCCGGCCAGGCCCTGCGCGGCCAGGTGCTCCAGGTAGCGCCGCGCCGTCACCCGGGATACCCCCGTCAGCTCGCCCACCGCGCTCGCGGAGAGCCCGGCGGGCGCCGCGCGCCGCAGGTGGCCCACCACGGCCTCCAGCGTCGTCGCGCTCAGCCCCTTGGGCAGCGGTCCGCCGACGCTGCCGCGCAGCGCCGCGAAGGCCCGGTCCACGTCCTGCTGCGCCGTCGCCCCGGCGCGCGGGACCAGCTCCCGGCGGAAGTCGGCGTACCGCTCCAGCTTGTCGCGGAAGGCGGCGAACGCGAACGGCTTCATCAGGTACTGCACCACCCCGTGGGCCACCACGGAGCGCACCACGCCCGCGTCCCGCGCGGAGGTGACGGCGATGACGTCGGTGAGGTCCGCTGTGCCCCTGCGCGTCCGCAGCGCCCGGCAGACGTCGAGCCCGGTCATGTCCGGCAGGTAGAAGTCCAGCAGCACCAGGTCCACGGCCTCCCGCTCCACGAAGTCCAGCGCCTCCCGCCCCCGGTGCACGGCGCCCACGGCCGTGAAACCGGGCACACGGTCCACGAACTGGGCGTGCGCGTCCGCGATGCGCGGGTCGTCCTCGACGACCAGGGTGGTGATCATGACGCTCCGCAGGGTCGTCTCCGTCGCTCGCCGCGCGGCCGCAGCCGGACGGTGAACACCGCGCCGCCGCCGGCGGCGACGTCGGCCTCACCGTCATAGCGGTTGATGACCTGGGTGACCAGGGCGAGGCCGAGCCCCCGTCCTCGCACGCCCCCCGGGCCGCCCTTCGTGGAGAAGCCCCGGGTGAAGATCGCGTCCAGGTGCGCGCGGTCCACGCCCCGCCCGGAGTCCGCCACCCGCACGAGCAGGCCGCCGTCCGGCTCGGAGCGCACGGTGACGGCCACCCGGCGCGGCGGGTCGCCCGCGAGGGCGGCGTCGATGGCGTTGTCCGCCAGGTTGCCCACCAGCGTGACGAGGTCGCGGGCGGCGAACGGCGACGGCTCGGCCTCCGCCACCGCGGTGTCCTCGGTGACCTCCAGTTCCACGCCCTTCTCGGCGGCCTGCGCGGCCTTGCCCAGCAGCAGGGCCGCGAGCGCGGGCTCGGCGACCGCGCCCGTCAGCCGGTCCGCGAGGTGCTGCGCCGAGGCCAGCTCGACGGTGGCGAACTCCACGGCGTCCGCGGGGCGGCCCAGCTCGATCATCGTCACCACCGTGTGCAGCCGGTTCGCCGACTCGTGGGCCTGGCTGCGCAGCGCCTCGGCGAAGCCGCGCACCGAGTCCAGCTCCCCGGCGAGCGCCTCCAGCTCGGTGTGGTCGCGCAGCGTCGTGACGGTGCCGAGCGGGCGCCCGTCCTTCTCGATCCGCTCCTGGCTGGCGACCAGCACCCGGTCCCGGTACACGCACAGCTCGTCGTGCACGGGGGTGCCCGAGGCGAGGAGGGGGCCGAGCGGTCCGTCGATCCGCAGCGCCGCCACCGGGCGTCCCTCGGAGCGGTCCGGCAGCCCGAGGAGGCGGCGGGCCTCGTCGTTGGCCAGGGTCAGCCGCCCGGCCGGGTCCACGATGACCAGGCCCTCGCGTACCGTGCGCAGCACCGCGTCGTGGTGCTCGTACAGGCGGGCTATCTCCGGGGCGCCGAGTCCGAACGTCTGCCGCCGCAGCCGCCGGCTGACCGCCCACGACCCGGCGGCGGCCAGCGCCAGCGCCCCGCCGCAGACGGCGGCGACCGGCACCATGCGGCGCCGCACGTCCCCGCCTATCTGCTCCTGGAGGATGCCGACGGACAGCAGCCCCAGCAGCCGCCCGTCCGGCGTGCTGACGGGCACGACGGCCCGCACGGAGGGGCCGAGCGTGCCCGGGTACGTCTCGGTGACGGGCCGGCCCTCCAGCGCCGGGCCGACGGTGCCGACGAACCGCTCGCCGAGGCGGTCCGGGTCCGGGTGCGAGTACCGGGTGCGGTCCGGTGCCATGAAGACGACGAAGTCGGTGCCGGTGGCTCGGCGCACGGACTCGGCGAGCGGCTGGAGCGTGCGCGTGGGGTCCGGCAGGGCGAACGCGGCCCGCACGCCCGGCAGCTCCGCCAGCCCGGAGCTGAGGGTGAGCACCTCGCGTTCGGCGTCCCCGGCGCTGTCGTCGCGGGCGTCCAGCACGACGAGCAGCCCCCCGCCGGCGACGAGGACGACGATGACGGCGAGCTGGAGGACGAGGAGCTGCCTGGCGAGGCTCGCCCGGGTGCGCATGCCGTCATTCTGGCAGCCCGCCGGACGGCCCCCCCGCCCGCCGGGCGGGGCGGCGCGGCACTCCGTGGAGTCGCGGAGCGCGCCGAGTCGCCGGACACTGGCGGCATGACGGCTGACCAGCGCACGCTGTACACGACGACCGCCCGTTCGCTGCCCGGCCTGGAACGGGTGCAGATCGAGGACGAGGCCGACCTGCGGCTGGCCGTGTCCACCCCGGCCGGGCTCGGCGGGGCGGACGGGGCCGAGGGCTGGAATCCGGAGCGGCTCTACGCGGCGGCGCTGGCCACCTGCATGCACCAGGCGGTCGAACTGGCCGCGGGCACCCGGGGCGCGGACACGGCGGACAGCCGCGTCACCGCGCGGGTGGCGCTGGAGCACGACGGGTCCCTGCGGTACTCCTTCGAGGCGCGCCTCACCGTGGAGCTGCCGCGCCTGGACGCGGACGAGCGCGCGGCCGTGATCCGGGAGGCGGTGCGCAGCTGCCCGATGGCGCGGGGCGTCGAGGTCGGCGAGGACGGATGAGGGCGCCGGGGACTGCCGGGGCCTGACCCGGTCCGGCTCCGGTCCCGTCTCCGGCTCCGGCTCCGGTCCCGGCTCCGGTCCCGGGGACGGGCTCGGACCCGGGCCATTTTTGCAGGATCTGCATTTTTGCGTACCCTGCAATGTGTGACCGACACTCCCCACCCCGGCCTGCGCGAGCGCAAGAAGCGGGCGACCCGGACCGCCCTGGCCGAGGCCGCCGTACGGCTGGCCGCCGAGCACGGCGCCGAGCACGTCACGGTGGAGGCGATCAGCCAGGCCGCCGGCGTCTCGCCGCGCACGTTCTTCAACTACTTCGACAGCCGCGACGACGCCTTCGTCATGCTCGACGCCGAGGTGGGGGAGCGGGTGCGCCGCGCCGTGCTGGAGGCGCCCGCCGCCCTCTCGCCGCTGGAGGCCGTCCGCGACGCGCTGGCCGCCGAGCTGGCCGACCTGGAGGAACGCCACGAGCTGTGGCACCTGCGCGGCCAGGTCCTGCACCGGTCCCCGCACCTGCTCGCCCGCAGCCTCGGGGCCCACATGACCGACGAACGCGGGCTCGCCGCCGCCGTCGCGGAGCGGCTGGGCGCGCCGCCGCGCCCCCGGACGGACGGTGCCCCCCGGGCGGACGGCGGCGGGTGCTCCGCCCCGGACGCGCCCGCGGACCTGGCCCTGTACCCGCGCGTCGTCGCCGCCATGGCCGCCACCGCCGTGCGCGTCGCCGTCCAGCACTGGAGCGAGAACCAGGACACCGGACCGTTCCCGGAGGTCTTCCGCCGGGTCTTCGAGCAGCTCGGCGCCGGGCTGTCCGCGCCCGCGTCCTGACGAGACGCCCGCGCCCCTCAGTACCCCCACCCCTCACCGAAGAAGAAGGACTCCGTGACCGCAACCGACGCGCGGGAGGCCCAGGCGCCGCCCGCCGCCATGACCAACCGCCAGATACTCCAGGCGATGTCCGGCCTCATGGCGGGCATGTTCGTCGCCATCCTGGCGGGGACCGTGGTGGCCAACGCGCTGCCGCGCATCATCGCCGACCTCGGTGCCAGCCAGTCCGCCTACACCTGGGTCGTCACCTCCGAGCTGCTCGCGATGACGGCGACCGTCCCGCTGTGGGGCAAGCTGTCCGACCTCTACAACAAGAAGCTGCTGCTCCAGCTCTCGCTGGGCATGTTCGTCGTCGGCTCGCTGCTCGCGGGCTTCTCGCAGGACGTCGGCACGCTGATCTTCAGCCGGGTCTTCCAGGGCATCGGCGCCGGCGGACTGACCGCCCTCGCCCAGGTCGTCATGGCCGCGATCGTCCCGCCGCGCCGGCTGGGCAAGTACGCGGGCATCTTCGGGGCCGTCTTCGCCGTCGGCACCGTCACCGGACCGCTCGTGGGCGGCGTCATGGTGGACACCCCGTGGCTGGGCTGGCGCTGGTGCTTCTTCGTCGGCGTGCCCTTCGCCCTGCTGGCCATCGTGCTGCTCCAGCGCACGCTGAAGCTGCCCACCGTGCGGCGCGACGCCAAGGTGGACTACCTCGGCGCCTTCCTGCTCGTCGCGGGCGTGTGCGCGCTGCTCATCTGGACCACGCTGGCGGGCAACGAGTTCGCCTGGGCGTCCTGGCAGACGGCGGCCCTGACCGGTGGCGGCGCGGTCCTGCTGGCCCTGGCCGTGTACGTGGAGGGCCGGGTGCCCGAACCCGTCATCCCGCTCGGCATCTTCCGCAACCGGACCGTCACCCTCACCACCGTCGCCAGCCTCTTCGTCGGCGTGGCGATGTTCGGCGGCACCGTCTTCCTCTCGCAGTACTTCCAGCTCGCGCTCGGCAAGTCGCCGACGGTCGCCGGGCTGATGAGCCTGCCGATGGTCGGCGGCCTGCTGGTCTCCTCCACCGTGGCCGGGCAGGTCATCAGCGCCACCGGCCGGTGGAAGGTGTACCTCGTCGCGGGCGCGGCCGTCATGACGGCCGGTCTCGGGCTGCTGTCCACGATCGGCGCCGACACCGGCTTCGGCGAGCTGAGCCTCTACATGGCGGTGCTGGGCGTGGGCGTCGGCCTGCTGATGCAGAACCTCGTGCTGGCGGCGCAGAACGACGTGGCGGCGGCCGACCTGGGCTCGGCCACCTCCGTCCTGTCCTTCTTCCGCAGCATGGGCGGCACGATCGGCACCAGCGTGCTGGGCGCCGTCCTCGCGCACCGGGTCGCTGACGAGATGTCCGCGGGCCTGGGCGACGCGGGCGTCGCTCCTCAGGCCGGGGGCGGTGCGCACGGCGCGGTGCCGGACGTCTCCACGCTGCCCGGACCGGTCCGGGAGGTCGTGGAGCAGTCCTACGCGGCCGCGACGGCCGACCTCTTCCTGGTCGCCACGCCGTTCGCCGTGCTGGCACTCGTCGCGGTGGTGTTCCTCAAGGAGAAGCCGCTCAAGACGACGAGCGGCATGCAGCGGCTGGCGGAGGAGACCGCGGCCGGGCACACCACGGCCGGGGACAGCGCGGCGGCGAACGCCACCGGGGACACCGTGGCGGACGCGGCGGGGGAGGGGGCCGGGAGGCCCGGCCCCGAGGACGACGCCACCGTCCCCGCGGGCTCGGCGACCTGACCGGCGCGGCCCCGCCGCCCGGGGCCGCGCACGGCGGAGGCCGGGGCCGCCACCGTGGCGGCCCCGGCCTCGCGCGTGAGGTGTCCGACCGGATCAGGGGGTGTCGCAGTCGCCCCCGTTCAGGCTGAACTCCGTCGGGTCGGCGGCGGCTCCCGAGACGGTGCCGTTGAAGCCGAAGCTGGCGCTGGCACCGGGGGCGAGCGTGCGGTTCCAGCTCACCGGCTTGGCGGTGACGTCACGCCCCGACTGGGTGATCTGCGCGTTCCAGTGGTGCGTGACCCGCTGCCCGTCGGCGTAGGACCAGGTCAGCTCCCAGCCGTCGACCGCGCTCGTGCCGGTGTTCTTCACCGTCACGTTGGAGGTGAAGCCGCCGTTCCAGCGGTTCGAGGAGAACGTCACCTCGCAGGCGGCGGGCTCCGGGTCACCGGGGTCGCCCGGGTCACCGGGGTCGCTCGGGTCGCCGGTGCCGAGGTCGTCCAGGTAGGAGGCGATCCAGGCCAGCGGCGCGTTCCAGTTGATGGTGATCTCGTTCGTCGCCCACGACTCGATGTGGTCGACGTAGCACATCGCCGGTGCGCAGCCCTGGAGCATGTCCTGCGCGATCGGGTCGTCGATGCTGACGTTCGGACCGCCGGCGACGGAGCCGGGGGCCGGGTTGGGCAGGCTCGCGTCGAGCTGGTTCGCCCAGAACCGGTGGTGCTGGTTCTTCGAGTCGCGCTCGCCGTAGCCGGTGACGTAGGACTGGTTGAGCGGGTTGCGGCCCAGCAGGTAGTCCATGCCGCGCAGCACCGCGTCCCGGTAGTCGCTCTCGCCGGTCAGGTCGTGGGCGGTGGCCAGGACGACCATGTTGTTGAGCACCTGGCTGTTCGAGCCCCAGACGTAGTTCATCCCGGAGGGCGCGTAGGGCAGGCCGTAGGCCATGGCGTCGGAGTCGGCCGCGAAGCCGTCGGCCGCCTCGGTGACCATGTCCCGGACGCCGTCGAGCTGCGCGTCCGTCATCTCGTTGGGCACCGTGGCCAGCGTCAGGGCGCCGAGCCCCGAGGTCGCGCCCCAGGAGATGCCGCCGCGCGGGAAGACGGCGTCGGTGTCGCCGTGCAGCTCGGAGTCCAGAATCGCCTGGCGGAAGGTCTCGTCACCGGTGGTGGTGAACAGTTCGGCCGCCGCCCAGTAGAACTCGTCCCGCACGTCGCCGTCGCTGTAGGCACCGCCGCCCACGCCGTCGTTCGGGTCGGCGTACACCTCCGGGTTCGCCTGCGCCGCCGCCCACGCCGTGCGGGCCGTGTCCAGGCACGTGGCGGCGAAGTCCGCGTCGTAGGGCTCGAAGAGCCGGGCGCACTGGGCCCCGGTCGCGGCGACGTTCAGCGTCGCCGCGGTGGACGCCGGGTGCAGCTCACGCGGCTGCGGGTCCTCGTGCGGCAGCAGCGGCAGACCGGTCCACGCCCGGTCGTGGATCTTGTGGTGGACCATGCCGGCCAGCGGCTCGCCCTCGGGCACCTGCATGCGCATGAGGAAGTCCATCTGCCAGCGGACCTCGTCCAGGATGTCCGGCGTGCCGTTGCCGTGCTCGGGCACCCGCAGCCGGCCGTCGCCGAGCGGCTCGCCGTCGGCGCCGTCGACGGTCAGCGTGCGCTCGTAGGAGGACATCAGCTGGGCGACGGATATGCCGCCGTTGACCACGTACTTGCCGTGGTCGCCCGCGTCGTACCAGCCGCCGGAGACGTCGAGGCGGTAGTCGCACACGCCGGGCTGGCAGGGCACGCTCAGGTCGCCCTGGTTGGGTGCCACGCCCACGTGGCCCGCGGGGCGCGCGTACTCCTCGCCGACGAGGTCGCCGTCGATCTCGATGCCGCTGCGGTTGTGGTAGAAGTACGCGAGCGCGTCGGTCCGCAGCGGTTCGTAGAGGTCGGAGCCGAGCGAGAACGGCTCGCTCGTCTGCCCGTCGACCGTGACGGTGTACCCGTCACCGGCTTCCGTCACGTTGCTGAAGTCGAAGGTGTGGACGTTCTGCCGCGAGGTGGGGTCCACGCCCTCGGGGGTCGTGGTGCCGCTGGCCGCCTCGCTCCCGTCCGCAGCGTTCACCGTCCAGGTCAGCGGCGTGGTCGCGTCGGTGACGACGGTGCCGCTCTTGGGGCCGTGGGTGAGGTAGCCGACCTGGTTGACGCGGACCGGCGAGCCGGTGTCCGGTTCGTACACGGGCGGTTCGGCGCCGCCGCGCAGCGACACGTCGTCGAGGCAGAAGGTGGTCGGCTCCGCGCTGCCGCCGACCTGGAAGACGAGCTGCGCCGCCTCGTGGTCGGCGCCCGCGGTGAAGACGTGTTCGAAGGTCGTCGGCTCCGCGCCGAGCCGGTCGTTCGCGGACAGCTCCGCCGTCCACGGGTCGGCGGCCATCTGGGCCAGCGTCCGCACGGTGATGGGCGCCGTGCTGCTGGCCGAGTAGCTGAGCGTGTAGCTCTCCCCCGCGGTGAGCGGGAGGTCGTCGTGGCCGACGATGGCGTCCCAGGGGTTGGTGAGGTCACCCGGGATGTCGGCGCACAGGCGTCCGTCCACCACGGCGCCTTCGGTGTTCTCGGTCCACCACCAGGGGGCGGTGCCGCTGTCGAAGGACCCGTTGGAGATCAGCTCGGGGCCTTCGGCCGCGGGGGCGGCGGGCTGCGCCACGGCGGGCGCGGTGACGCTCGCGGCCACCAGCCCGGCCAGCGCGAGGGCGCCGACCAGGCGGGGACGGCGGAGTCTGCCGCGGTGCGCGTGCCCGGCGCCTCGCGGCTCCGGGTGTGCACGGGACGGACGAGGAGTCACGGCTCGGTCCTTCCGGCGAATGTGGGGATGGGGGTGGGAGGTGCCGGGACGGTCCGAACGGCAACAGCCGCCCCGGCTGTGGGAGCGCTCCCACATGCATCCTGGGGGGCCGCCGGTCATGGGTCAAGAGGTATGACAACAGTGCGTGGCTCCCTGTACCCGCCACGCGTCCGGCCGCGCCGCGCCGCCCGGCCGTCCCGCCCCGCGGCGACGGGCCCCCGGCCCGCGCCTCTCCCGCCCCCGCCCCGGCCCTCCCGCTCCGCGACGGCGCGGGCCCCCCGGGCTCCGCGCCGTTACCGCGGGCGGGCGCCGGTTCAGCCCGCGTCGTCGAGCCGGAAGCCCACCTTCAGGCCCACCTGGAAGTGGGCGACCCGGCCGTCCTCGATGTGCCCGCGCACCTGGGTCACCTCGAACCAGTCGAGGCCGTGCAGCGTCTGCGCCGCGCGCCCGACGCCGTTGCGGATCGCCGCGTCCAGGCCCTCGTGCGAGGTGCCGACGATCTCCGTCACCCGGTAGGTGTGCTCGCTCATGGCCGTCTCCCTGCAGTGTGGGCACCGTGCTCTCTCCACTTCCACGGTGCCCCAGCGGCCCCCGGGCCGCGAGCGGGCGGCCGGGGGGCTGCCCGGGGGCCGCCGGGGCCGCCGGGGCCGCCGGGGCCGCCGGGGCCGCCGGGGCGGGGCCGGACGCGGGCCGCCCGGCCGGGGTCAGGCCGGGCGCAGCCACACCGTCGCCAGCGGCGGCAGCGTCAGGCCGACGCTGACGGGGCGGCCCTGCGCGGTGACGGCCTCGCTCTTGACCGGCTCCGGGTTGTGCACCCCCGAGCCGCCGTACCGGGCCGCGTCGGTGTTCAGCACCTCGCGCCACGCGGGGACGCCCTCGGGCACGCCCAGCCGGTAGCCGTGCCGCACCACCGGGCAGAAGTTGCTGACCGCCAGCAGCGGGGAGCCGTCGGCGGCGAAGCGCAGGAACGCGAAGACGTTGTCCTCCCGCGCGTCCGCCTCCACCCAGGCGAAGCCGGAGGGGTCGGTGTCCTGCTCCCACAGCGCGGGAGTCTCCAGGTAGCGGGCGTTGAGGTCGGCCACCAGATCACGGACGCCGCGGTGGTCGCCCTGGGCGGAGTAGGCCGGGTCCAGCAGCCACCAGTCGGGTCCGTGGCTCTCCGACCACTCGGCGCCCTGGGCGAACTCCTGTCCCATGAACAGCAGTTGCTTGCCGGGATGCGCCCACATGTAGCCGAGGTAGGCACGGTGGCCCGCGCGCTGCTGCCACCAGTCGCCCGGCATCTTCGACACCAGGGAGCCCTTGCCGTGCACGACCTCGTCGTGCGAGATGGGCAGGACGTAGTTCTCCGAGTAGGCGTACACCATCGAGAACGTCATCTCGTCGTGGTGGTACCTGCGGTGCACGGGCTCCTTGGCGACGTACTCCAGGGAGTCGTGCATCCAGCCCATGTTCCACTTCAGCCCGAATCCGAGCCCGCCGAAGCCGTGCCCGCCGCTGTGGTGGGTGGGCCGGGTCACGCCGTCCCAGGCGGTGGACTCCTCGGCGACGGTGACGACGCCGGGGCAGCGGCGGTAGACGGTCGCGTTCATCTCCTGGAGGAACCGCACCGCGTCCGGGTTCTCCCGGCCGCCGTGCTCGTTGGGCGTCCACTGGCCCTCCTCGCGGGAGTAGTCCAGGTAGAGCATGGAGGCGACGGCGTCCACCCGCAGCCCGTCGATGTGGAACTCCTCGCACCAGTACACCGCGTTGGCGACGAGGAAGTTGCGCACCTCCGGGCGGCCGTAGTCGAACTCCAGCGTCCCCCAGTCCGGGTGCTCGGCCCGCAGCGGGTCCGGGTGCTCGTACAGGGGCGGGCCGTCGAAGCGGGCCAGGGCCCAGTCGTCCTTGGGGAAGTGCGCGGGCACCCAGTCCATCAGCACCCCGATGCCCGCCCGGTGCAGGGCGTCCACCAGGTACCGGAAGTCGTCCGGGGTGCCGAGCCTCGCGGTGGGGGCGTAGTAGCCGGTGACCTGGTAGCCCCACGAGCCGCCGAACGGGTGCTCCATGACGGGCAGCAGCTCCACGTGCGTGAAGCCCAGCTCACTGACGTAGGCGGGGAGCTGTTCGGCCAGCTCCCGGTAGCCCAGCCCGGGCCGCCACGAGGTGAGGTGCACCTCGTAGACGGAGAACGGCGCGGCGTGCACCGGGCGTTCGGCGCGCCGGGCCAGCCACTCCCCGTCCCCCCACGTGTAGGCCGAGCGGGTGATGACGGAGGCGGTGGCCGGCGGGCACTCGGTGCGCCGGGCCATGGGGTCGGCGCGCAGGCTGTGGCTGCCGTCGGGGCGGCAGACGTCGAACTTGTAGCGGGCGCCCTCGCCGACGTCCGGCAGGAACACCTCCCACACGCCGCTCGCGCCCAGTGAGCGCATGGGGAAGCCCGTCCCGTCCCAGTGGTTGAAGTCCCCGGCGACCCGCACCCCCCGGGCGTTCGGCGCCCAGAGCGCGAAGCGGGTCCCGGCGACGCCGTCGTGGACGGTGGGGTGGGCGCCCAGCGCCCGCCACAGCTCCTCGTGGCGGCCCTCGCGGAGAAGGTGCAGATCGAGGTCGCCCAGGGTCGGCAGGAACCGGTAGGGGTCCTCGGTCTCCAGCACGGTGTCACCGTCGTAGGCCACGCGCAGCCGGTAGCCGGGCACGGAGCCACCGCGCAGCCCCTCCGCGGGCGGGAGCAGCGCGGCGAACAGGCCGTCGCCCTCGTCGTGCAGCCGAGCCGTGCGGCCGTCCGCGAGGCGGGCGGTGACCGACCTGGCGTACGGCCGCAGCGCGCGCAGCAGCAGGCCGCCGTCCACGGGGTGCGCGCCCAGCAGGCCGTGCGGGTCGTGGTGGGCACCGGAGAGCAGGCGGCCCCGGTCGGCGTCGGACAGCGCCGGTGCGGGCAGGACGGCCAGCGCCGCGGCCTCCTCCTCCCGGGCCTCCCGCGCCGCGCCGGGGGCCGGGCGGCGCGGTGCGGGCGCCGAGGGCGGGGCGGCGCGGAAGGTGTCGGGTACCTCGGGGCGGGGCGTCACGGGGCGGTCCTCCTCGGGGATTGCGGCGCCTGCGCGAGGCGGCGGATCGCGGCCAGCGGGATGGGGAGCCAGGCGGGGCGGTGGTGGGCTTCGTAGAGCACCTCGTAGACGGCCTTGTCCGTCTCGTAGGCGCGCAGCAGGGTGGCGTGCTCGCGCGGATCGGTGCCGCCGCCCGCGGCGTAACCGGCGCAGAACGCGTCCCGGTTGGCCTGCGCCCAGCTCCGGGCGAAGTCCCCGGCCCCGTCCTGACAGGCGGCGTAGTCGAAGGAGCGGAGCATGCCGGCGACGTCCTGGAGCACCGGCTGCGGGCGGCGGCGCTCGTCGAGCCGCTTGGCCGGTTCGCCCTCGAAGTCGATGAGGGACCAGCCTCCGTCCCGGCCCCGGCCCCGGCCCCGGCCGGCGGTCGCGGTGCGCAGCACCTGCCCGAGGTGCAGGTCGCCGTGGATGCGCTGGACGGGGTGGCCCTCACCGGCGCGGGCCAGCTCCTCGACGGCCGCGTACGCCTCGCGCAGCCCGGCGCGGTACGGCCGCAGCTGGGGGACGGCGTCGCAGGCCAGCTTGAGCCGTCCCGCCATGTCCTCGGCGAGCGCGGCGAGCGGTTCGCCGCGCAGGACGGAGGTGGGCAGCGCCGCGGCGAGCGCGGTGTGCACCTCGGCGGTGGCCCGTCCCAGCGCGTGCGCGGCGCCGGTGAAGTCGGCCCTGCGGTGCAGGGCGTGCAGCGCGAGCCGCCAGCCGTCGCTGCTGCCCGTCAGGTAGGGCTGGAGCACGCCGAGGGTGAGGGGGTCCGCCGCGCTCGCCTCGAACCAGGCGACCGGCGCGGGCACCCGGTCGCAGCCGGTGCGGGCCAGGGCGAGCGGCAGCTCCAGGTCGGGGTTCACGCCGGGGCTGACCCGCCGGAACAGCTTGAGGATGAACGTATCTCCATAGACGATGGACGAGTTCGACTGCTCGGCACGCAGCGGGCGGGCCCGCAGTCCGCCGGGCAGGGCGCAGCCGGGTTCGCGGGTGAACCGCAGGGCGCCGAGGCGGCCCGGGGTGCGCAGCCGTTCCAGGAGCACGCCGGTGAGCCGTTCGTCGGGCACGGCGTCGTACACGGCGAGTCCGCGCAGCGGCCCCCGGGCGGGGCGGCCGATGAGGGTGGGGGCCAGCGGCGGCGGCATCACCGGGCGTACGCCGAGCAGGAGTTGGTAGCAGTCGACGGTCTCGGCCTGGCGGGCTTCGAGCAGCAGGTGCAGCAGCCCCGGCCCGGCGCCCGCGCAGGGCAGCAGCTCGGTGGCGGCGGACAGGGTCAGGCCGTCCAGGGGACGGCCCTTGCCCGCGAACCAGCGTTGCCGTGGCAGCCACCGGGTCAGCATGGGGGCGAGCGAGCGCAGCAGCTCGGTGGCCGCCGGGCCGCCGGGCGGCCCGGTGACGCGGGGCGAGGAGCTGTCCGGCATGGCGGTCATGGCTTCCTTCCCCCGGGCACACGAAATGTACGCAGAGTGTCCCGGATGGCGGCAGTGGCTGTCCGGCTGTGCGGTACGTGTTGGAGGGAGATCGTTCGTGCGGCGGTGGCGCGCTGGGCCGCACGGGTGTCTGTACGTGTGCCCACGGCGGCCCGGGTGTAACCTGCCGGGCCGTCGTGGCGCGCACACGGGCCGGTGCGCCTAGCCGGCCGGCGCCGCGGGCGCCGCCGGGGCGGCGGGCGCGGTGGGCTGTTTGCGCAGCCGGAACCAGTAGAAGCCGTGCCCGGCCAGCGTCAGCAGGTACGGCAGCTCGCCGATGGCGGGGAAGCGCACCCCGCCGATCAGCTCCACCGGGTGCAGACCGCGCCAGGTCCGCAGATCGATCTCGGTGGGCTGCGGGAAGCGGGAGAAGTTGTTGACGCACATCACGATGTCGTCCTCGCCGCTGGGCAGCCGCACCTCCCGCAGGAAGGCCAGCACCGCCGGATTGGAGGAGGGCAGTTCGGTGTACTGGCCCAGCCCGAACGCCGGGTTCTGCTTGCGGATCTCCACCATCCGCCGCGTCCAGTGCAGCAGGGACGAGGGCGAGCTCATCGACGCCTCGACGTTGCTGACCTGGTAGCCGTAGACCGGGTCCATGATGGCGGGCAGGAACAGCCGCCCGGGGTCACAGGAGGAGAAGCCCGCGTTCCGGTCCGGAGTCCACTGCATCGGCGTGCGCACCGCGTCCCGGTCGCCGAGCCAGATGTTGTCGCCCATGGCGATCTCGTCGCCGTAGTACAGGATCGGCGAGCCGGGCAGGGAGAGCAGCAGCGCGGTGAACAGCTCGATCTGGTTGCGGTCGTTGTCCAGCAGCGGGGCCAGCCGCCGCCGGATGCCGATGTTGGCCCGCATGCGCGGGTCCTTGGCGTACTCGGCGTACATGTAGTCGCGCTCTTCGTCCGTCACCATTTCGAGGGTCAGCTCGTCGTGGTTGCGCAGGAAGATGCCCCACTGGCAGCCCGAGGGGATGGCCGGTGTCTTGGCCAGGATCTCCGAGACGGGGTAGCGGGACTCCCGGCGGACGGCCATGAAGATGCGCGGCATCACCGGGAAGTGGAACGCCATGTGGCACTCGTCGCCGCCCTTGGCGTAGTCGCCGAAGTAGTCGACGACGTCCTCCGGCCACTGGTTGGCCTCCGCCAGCAGCACGGTGTCGGGATAGTGGGCGTCGATCTCGGCGCGGACCCGCTTGAGGAAGTTGTGCGACTGCGGCAGGTTCTCGCAGTTCGTGCCCTCCTCGGCGTACAGGTAGGGCACGGCGTCCAGCCGGAATCCGTCGATGCCCAGATCCAGCCAGAACCGCAGGGCGGAGATCATCTCCTCCTGCACCATCGGGTTCTCGTAGTTGAGGTCGGGCTGGTGGGAGAAGAACCGGTGGAAGAAGTACTGCTTGCGCACCGGGTCGAAGGTCCAGTTGGACGCCTCGGTGTCGACGAAGATGATCCGCGCGTCGGCGTACCGCTTGTCGTCGTCCGCCCAGACGTAGTAGTCCCCGTAGGGCCCGTCCGGGTCGGAGCGGGACTGCTGGAACCACTCGTGCTGGTCGCTGGTGTGGTTCATCACCATGTCGATGATGACCCGGATGCCGCGCTGGTGCGCCGCGTCGACGAACTCCACGAAGTCGGCGAGGTCGCCGAACTCCGGGAGCACCGAGGTGTAGTCGGACACGTCGTACCCGCCGTCGCGCAGCGGTGACTTGAAGAACGGCGGCAGCCACAGGCAGTCGACGCCCAGCCATTGCAGGTAGTCGAGCTTGGCGGTGAGGCCCTTCAGATCGCCGACGCCGTCACCGTTGCTGTCCTGGAACGAACGCACCAGGACCTCGTAGAAGACCGCGCGCTTGAACCACTCGGGGTCGCGGTCCTTGGCGGGCGTGTCCTCGAAGGTGTCGGGGACGGGCTCATTGACGCTCATCGTTGGGTGACCCTCCGGTCGGTGAGGACGGTCGCAGGGTCAGGACGTGCGCCGGAGCCGGCGAGCCGGCTCGGCCGGGCTCCAGCCGCACGTAGTTGTCCCTGCCCCAGTGGTAGGTCTCGCCGGTGAGCTCGTCGCGCACCGGGAAGGTCTCGGCGCCACGTTCCTGCGCCTCGGTGAGGCCGAGCTTCCCCATGTCCAACGACACGGTGGCTTCGTGGGTGTGGTGCGGATCGAGGTTCACCACGACCAGCACTGAGTCGGCGTAGGGCGCTGTGCTGCGCTTGGAGTACGCGATGATCTGGTCGTTGTCCGTGTGGTGGAAGTGCAGCGAGCGGAGCTGCTGGAGCGCGGGGTGCCGCCGGCGCAGCCGGTTGAGCGTGGTGATGAGCGGGGCGATCGAGCGGCCCTCACGTTCGGCCGCCGCCCAGTCGCGCGGGCGCAGCTCGTACTTCTCGGAGTCCGCGTACTCCTCGCTGCCCTCGCGCACGGGGGTCGCCTCGCACAGCTCGTAGCCCGCGTACACCCCCCAGGTGGGGGAGAGGGTGGCGGCCAGCACCGCCCGTGCCTCGAAGGCGGCCCGCCCGCCGTGCTGGAGGTAGGCGTGCAGGATGTCGGGCGTGTTGACGAAGAGGTTCGGGCGCATGTAGGCGGCGGCCTGCCCGGTCAGCTCGGTGAGGTACTCGGTCAGCTCCTGCTTGGTGTTGCGCCAGGTGAAGTAGGTGTAGGACTGCTGGAAGCCGACCTGCGCGAGCGCGTGCATCATCGCGGGCCGGGTGAACGCCTCGGCCAGGAAGATGACGTCGGGGTCGGTGCGGTTGATCTCGGTGATCACCTTCTCCCAGAAGCGGACGGGCTTGGTGTGCGGGTTGTCCACCCGGAAGATCCGCACCCCCCGCTCCATCCAGAACCGCAGGAGGCGCAGCGTCTCGGCGACCAGGCCCCGGTACGCCTTGAGGCCGTTGTCGAAGTGGATCGGGTAGATGTCCTGGTACTTCTTCGGCGGGTTCTCGGCGAAGGCGATCGTGCCGTCCCCCCGGCGGCGGAACCACTCGGGGTGCTCGGTGACCCAGGGGTGGTCGGGGGACGCCTGGAGGGCGAAGTCGAGCGCGACCTCCATCCGCAGGCTCCGGGCCGTCTCGACGAAGTGCGCGAAGTCCGCGAACGTGCCCAGGTCCGGGTGGAGGGCGTCGTGGCCGCCCTCCGGCGAGCCGATGGCCCACGGCGAGCCCACGTCGTGCGGCCCGGCGTCCAGGCTGTTGTTGCGGCCCTTGCGGAACGCGGTGCCGATCGGGTGGACGGGCGGCAGGTACACCACGTCGAAGCCCATCGCGGCCACGGCCGGGAGCCGTTCGGCGGCCGTGCGCAGCGTGCCGGGGACCGGCGGGCCGTCCCCGGTCACGACGGCGCCCTCCGAGCGCGGGAACAGTTCGTACCAGGAGCCGAACAGGGCGCGGCGCCGCTCGACCTGCACCGGCATCGAGCGGGAGGCGGTCACCAGCTCGCGCAGCGGATGCCGCGCCAGCACCGCCGTCAGCTCCGGGTGCAGGGCGGCGGCCAGCCGGGCGGCGTCCGGCGCGCCGGTGTCCCGCAGGGCGTCGGCGGCCTCCAGCACGACGGCACGGCCCTCGTCCTTGGGCACCTCGCCCGCGGCCTTCTCCAGCAGCGCGGCGCCCTCGGTGAAGGTCAGCTCCGTGTCCACACCGGCCGGGATCTTCAGGCCCGCGTGGTGGCGCCAGGTCGCCACCGGATCGCTCCACGCCTCGACGACGAAGGTCCACCGGCCCTCGGCGTCGACGGTGACCTCGGCACCCCACCGGTCGGTGCCGGGGGCCAGCTCGCGCATGGGGGTCCACGGCCCGGTCCGTCCGCTCGGGTCGCGCAGCACCACGTTGGCGTTCACCGCGTCGTGCCCTTCCCGGAAGACGGTGGCGGACACCTGGAAGGACTCTCCCACCGCTGCTTTGGCGGGCCGCCGCCCGCAGTCGACGAGCGGCTGGACGTCCAGGACGGGAATACGACCGATCATGGGTTCTCACCTGTGGTCGAACGGAGTGGTTTTGTACTTTGTATCCGTTTTTCAACGGCGGGGGGATGTGCGGGCATGACCGCTCCTGTCCGCGTTCACTCGGCTGGGGGTCTCGTCGCGCAGGGGAGTTACCTGCCCAGGCTCAGGGGGGCGGATGCCACGCCCAGGTGAACTACTCGTAGGTAGCCGCGCGGTCGTGCTGACCGGCGCATGCGGGGCGCACGGAAGCGGCGCGCCCGGCCGCAGCGCGGAATCACCCGTCGTACAGCAGTTCAGTTCCGGTGTGTTGACGTCCCGTCGGACGCGGCGGTGCGCCCGGCGCGCGCGCACCCCTGCGGACACCCGGGGAGCGGGGACGGCGCGCGGGCGGCGCGCGCGGAGGTGACACGCAGGGAAACGCCGCGAACGGCGCCGGGCGCCGCCCGGGCGCGGCTACCTTCGAGGGGTGAAGGCCATCCGTCGATTCTCCGTGCGTCCCGTCCTTCCCGAGCCCCTACGACCCCTCAGCGACCTGGCGCGGAACCTGCGCTGGTCCTGGCACCCCGACACCCGAGAGCTGTTCCGGTACGTCGACCCCGAGGGCTGGCGGGCGGCCGGCGGCGACCCGCTGCGGCTGCTCGGTTCCGTCCCGGCCGGCCGGCTCGCCGAGCTGGCCCGGGACCGCCGCTTCCTGCGCCGCCTCACCGTGGGCGCGGGTGACCTCGGCGACTACCTGACCGAACCGCGCTGGTATCAGAGCGCGGACGACGGCCTGCCCGCCGCCGTCGCCTACTTCTCGCCCGAGTTCGGCATCACCGCCGCCCTGCCCCAGTACTCCGGCGGCCTCGGCATCCTCGCCGGGGACCACCTCAAGGCCGCCAGCGACCTCGGCGTCCCCCTCGTCGGCGTCGGCCTGCTCTACCGGCACGGGTACTTCCGCCAGTCGCTCTCCCGGGACGGCTGGCAGCAGGAGAGCTACCCCGTGCTCGACCCGGACGAGCTGCCGCTCGAACTCCTGCGCGAGCAGGGCGGGACGCCGGTCACCGTCGTCCTCGCGCTGCCCGGCGGCCGCACCCTGCACGCCCACGTCTGGCTCGCCCGCGTCGGACGCGTCCCGCTGCTCCTGCTCGACTCGGACGTGGAGGAGAACGCCCCGGCCGAGCGGAACGTCACCGACCGGCTCTACGGCGGCGGCCGGGAGCAGCGGCTCCTCCAGGAGATGCTCCTCGGCATCGGCGGCGTCCGCGCCGTGCGCGCCTACTGCCGCCTGACCGGCCACCCCGCCCCGGAGGTGTTCCACACCAACGAGGGACACGCGGGCCTCCTCGGCCTGGAACGCATCCGGGAGCTGTGCGCGGACGGGCTGGAGTTCGGCGCCGCCCTGGAGGCCGTCCGGGCCGGCACCGTCTTCACCACCCACACCCCCGTGCCCGCGGGCATCGACCGGTTCGACCGCGACCTCGTCTCCCGCTACTTCGGCGACGACGGCGAGCTGCCCGGCATCGGCGCCGAACAGGTCCTGGGCCTGGGCACCGAGAGCCCGCCCGAGGGCGACCCCGGCCTGTTCAACATGGCCGTCATGGGCCTGCGCCTGGCCCAGCGCGCGAACGGCGTCTCCACCCTGCACGGCGACGTCAGCCGCCGCATGTTCTCCGGTCTGTGGCCGGGCTTCGACGCGGCCGAGGTGCCCATCACCTCCCTCACCAACGGCGTCCACGCCCCCACCTGGACCGCCCCCGAGGTCACCGAGGAGGCGCCCCGCCTGTCCGACTCCGACCTGTGGGACCTGCGCCGCGGCCTGCGCGAGCAGCTCGTCGGCGAGGTGCGGCAGCGGCTCTACGACGCCTGGCGCGAACGGGGCGCGGGCCACGCCGAACTGGGCTGGGTGGACGGCGTCCTGGACCCCGACGTGCTCACGATCGGCTTCGCCCGCCGCGTCCCGTCCTACAAGCGGCTCACCCTCATGCTGCGCGACCGCGACCGGCTGCGGAACCTGCTGCTCCACCCGGAGCGGCCCGTCCAGCTCGTCGTCGCGGGCAAGGCCCACCCGGCCGACGACGGCGGCAAGCGGCTCATCCAGGAACTCGTCCGCTTCGCCGACGACCCGCGGGTGCGGCACCGGATCGTGTTCCTGCCCGACTACGGCATGGGCATGGCCCGGAAGCTCTACCCCGGCTGCGACGTGTGGCTCAACAACCCGCTGCGCCCGCTGGAGGCGTGCGGCACCAGCGGCATGAAGGCCGCGCTGAACGGCGGCCTCAACCTGTCGGTGCTGGACGGCTGGTGGGACGAGTGGTACGAGCCCGACTTCGGCTGGGCCATCCCCACCGCCGACGGCCCGGCTGACGACGGCAGCCCGGCGGACGGCGCCGACCGGCGCGACGCCATCGAGGCCGCCGCCCTCTACACGGTCCTGGAGGAGCAGGTCGCCCCCTGCTTCTACGACCGCCCCGAACGCTGGCTCCAGATGGTCCGGGCCACCCTCACCCGGCTCGGTCCCAAGGTGCTCGCCGACCGCATGGTCCGCGACTACGTGCGGCGCCTGTACGCGCCGGCCGCCCGCGCCCACCGCGCGATGGACCCGGACGCCGCCCGGGAACTGGCCGCTTGGAAGACGCGGGTGCGCGCCGAGTGGAGCCACGTCGCCGTGGACCACGTCGAGGCCGCCGGTCCCGCCTCCGGCTCCCTGGAGCTGGGCGGCTGCCTCACCCTGCGGGTCCGGGTCCGGCTCGGCGCGCTGGAGCCGGGCGAGGTGGAGGTGCAGGCCGTCACCGGCCGGGTGGACCGCACCGACACCATCACCGATCCGGAGACGGTCGTGCTCAAGCCCGCCGGCGGGGCCGACCTCGCGGGCTGCCGGCTCTACGAGGGCGAGCTGGCCCTCGACCGGACCGGGCCGTTCGGCTACACCGTCCGCGTCCTGCCCGCGCACCGGCTCCTGGCGGGCGCCGCCGAACTGGGACTGGCCGTCGTGCCGCCCGGCACCGCGGCGTCCGACGAGGCCGCGGGCGTGCTCCTGCGCTGACCGGCGCGCCCGGCGGGCGGCCCCGGGGCCCGGGGCCGCCCGCCGGGTCCCGTGCAGGGAGCGCGGGATCCTGAGCACGAGTTCCTGCAGCGATGTCGGAATTCGCGTGTGATGAGCACTGCTCGTGTCCGCTGATCATGAGCGCACGCATGAAACCCTTCAAGGAGCCTGCCATGCCCAACGATGACTCCCCCCTGCTCGCCGAATCGGTCCAGCAGCCCGACGGCACCCCGGAAAGGCTGCGCCGCCAGATCGACTTCATCATCGAGGTGGACCGGCTCAAGGACGTCTTCCGGCAGAGTCCGCTGCTGGCCGCGAACCGCAAGGAGAACGACGCCGAGCACTCCTGGCACCTCGCTTTGATGACCCTGGTACTCGCCGAATACGCAGACGAACCCATCGACACAAGCAAGGTTCTCGCCCTCGTCGTACTCCACGACCTGGTAGAGATCTACGCAGGGGACACATTCCTGTACGACACAGCAGCTGCCGCCGATCAGGAGGCACGAGAGCAACAGGCGGCGGACAAGCTCTTCGCGCTCCTGCCCTTCGACCAACGAGACCACTTCCGGTCCTTGTGGGACGAGTTCGAGGAACGCAGCACGCCCGAAGCCCGTTTCGCCAAGGCGATGGACCGGCTCCAGCCCCTGCTGCTCAACTACGGCAACCGCGGCGGGACTTGGCGCACCCCGGGAGTCACCGAGAAGGACGTGCTCGCCCGCAAGTCCGTGATCAAGGATGCGTCCGTAGACCTCTGGCAGTATGCACAGGAACTGATCCACACGGGAGCCGCCAACGGCTGGGTCCCCCGCGCCGATCCCAGCACCTGAGGAGACTCCAAGCCTCTCGGTGACTCTTCAGCCCCACCAGCGCCAGCAGACACTCCGGCGGACGCGCCTTGAGGAAGCCGGACTGGGTGACGAGGCCGAGGGCCTGCGGCAGCTCTGCGACATCCGCGACGAGCACGGACCGGGCAGCTGATCACCTTCGTCTCCGCCCACCGGTACGAGATGAGACCCAGCTCCTGCTGGCCGAGGGCGCCAGGCTCCAGTTCCCCGCCCCCGAGTTCCTGGACGACCTCAGGATTTCGTTCTTCATCCGGGACGGCATCAACCGCTACCTGACCGGCCTTCCGCCCACGCCGCGCCTTTCCTGGTGACGGGTGGGACTGCCTGTGGCCGGGACGGTAGGAAGGACTCCTCTCACGTATCCCGGAAGATCGCAAAGACCAACAACTGATTACTACTGACCGTAACCGTTGCTCATGATCGCCGGGATCTGCTCGGACAGTGCTCATGGTCACGCGGGATTGTTCACGGAATCGCGGATCCTGGATCCCGGGCCGCTCAGCCCAGGCTCTCCCGCCAGGCGCGGTGCAGTCGCGCGAACCCGCCCGTGCCCGCCAGCAGGCGCGCGGGCGGGCCGTCCTCCACGATCCGCCCGTCCGCCATCACCAGCACCCGGTCGGCGACCTCCACCGTGGAGAGCCGGTGTGCGATGACCACCGCCGTGCGGTCGCCCAGCACCGTGTGCATGGCGCGCTGCACGGCCTGCTCGCCGGGCACGTCCAGCGAGGACGTCGCCTCGTCCAGGATCAGCACCGCCGGATCGGCCAGCAGCGCCCGCGCGAACGCCACGAGCTGCCGCTGCCCCGCCGAGATGCGGCTGCCCCGCTTGCGCACGTCGGTGTCGTACCCGTCCGGCAGCGCGGCGATGAAGTCGTGTGCCCCGATGGCCTTCGCCGCCCGCTCGACGTCCTCCCGGGTGGCGTCCGGACGTCCGATGGCGATGTTCTCCGCCACGGTGCCGGAGAACAGGAACGCCTCCTGCGTCACCATCACCACGCCGCGCCGCAGCTCCGGCACGGCCAGCTCCCGCAGGTCGGTGCCGTCCAGCAGGACCCGGCCCGCGCTCGGGTCGTAGAAGCGGGCCAGCAGCTTGGCCAGCGTGGACTTGCCCGCGCCCGTCGTGCCGACCACCGCGACGGTCTGCCCGGCCGGGATCGTCAGGTCGAACCGGGGCAGCACCTCGCCGCCGGTGCGGTACCCGAAGCTGACGCCCTCGAAGGTGACGGTGCGGGCCGGGCCGCTGCCGCTCGCGGGCGGCAGCGGGCGCGGCCGTTCGGGCTCGGGCACGCCGGGCCGCTGGGCCAGCAGTCCGGCGATCTTCTCCAGCGAGGCCGCCGCCGACTGGTAGGAGTTCAGGAACATGCCCAGCCGGTCGATCGGGTCGTACAGCCGCCGCACGTACAGCGCGGCGGCGGCCAGCGCGCCCAGCGCCAGCGTGCCGTCCGCCACCCGGTAGGCGCCCCACAGCACGATGGCGGCCACCGCGACGTTGGCCGTCAGCCGGGAGAGCACCACGTAGCGGGCCATCTCCAGGATCGCGTCTCCGTTGACCCGCAGGTGGTCCTCGTTCAGTTTCCGGAAGGCGGTCTCGTTCGCCTTCTCGCGGCGGAAGGACTTCACCGGCCGGATGCCGTTCATCGTCTCGGCGAACTTCACGATGAGGGACGCGATCGCCGTGGAGCGCTTGCGGTACACCCGCATCGAGCGCCGCCGGAAGTCGCGCACCAGCAGCAGCAGCGGCACGAAGGAGGCCAGTGCGGCGCCGCCGAGGCCGAGGTCCAGGTAGAGGAGCAGCATGGCGATGTAGCCGACCGAGACGATGACGCCCAGCAGCTCCTGGAGCCCCTCGTCCAGCAGCTCGCGCAGGGCCTCCACGTCCGTCGTCGCCCGGGAGATGAGCCGTCCGGAGGTGTAGCGGTCGTGGAAGTCCACGCTGAGCGCCTGGGCGTGCCGGTAGATCCGGCCGCGCAGCTCCAGCAGCACGCTCTGGTTGACGCGCGCGGCGGCCCGGGTGAAGGCGTACTGCAGCCCGCCGGAGGCGATGGCGCACAGGGCGTACGCCACCGCGAGCACGACCAGCGGCCCGTGCCGGCCGTCCCGCAGCGCGGGCACCGCGTCGTCGATGGCGAACGCCACCAGCAGCGGGCCGCCCTGCACGGCCGCCTGCTGGGCGAGCAGCAGTCCGACGGCGACGGCCACCCGCAGGCGGTGCGGCACGAGCAGCGAGCCGAGCAGCGTGCGGGCCGCGTCCTTCGGGGCGGGCAGCACGTCGCGGTCGAAGGGATCGCCGTCCCCCTCACCGTGCGGGGCCGCCGGATCGGACGGCGGCGGCCCCGGGCTCGCCGGAGTGGCCGTCGAGGTCGTGGTCACCGTTCCCCCTCGTCTTCTGCGGACATCGTGGTGGGCGAGCCGTCACCGGACATCAGGCGGCGGTACTCGGCGCTCGCGGCGCTGAGTTCGCGGTGCGTGCCCACGGCCGTGACGCGGCCCTGCGACAGCAGCGCCACGCGGTCGGCCAGCAGCACCGTGGAGGGGCGGTGGGCGACGACCAGGGCCGTCGTCGTCGCCAGCACCTCGCGCAGGGCGGCCTCCACCTTGGCCTCGGTGTGCACGTCGAGGGCGGACAGCGGGTCGTCCAGCACCAGGAAGCGCGGCCGTCCCGCCACCGCGCGGGCCAGCGCGAGCCGCTGGCGCTGGCCACCGGACAGGCTCAGCCCCTGCTCACCGACCTGGGTGTCCAGGCCGCGCGGCAGCGCGGAGACGAACCCCTCGGCCTGCGCGACGCGCAGCGCCCGCCACACCTCCTCGTCGGTGGCGTCCGGCGCGCCCATCACGATGTTCTCCCGCACGGACGCGGAGAACAGCGTCGGCTCCTCGAACGCCACCGCCACCAGGGCGCGCACCTCGGCGCGCGGCAGCGTGGCGGTGTCCGTGCCGTCCAGGGTGATGCGGCCCGCGGTGACCTCGTGCAGCCGGGGCACCAGCGCCGTCAGCGTCGTCTTGCCGCTGCCGGTGGCGCCGACCAGCGCGACCGTCTCGCCGGAGGCCACGTGCAGGTCCACGCCGTCGAGCACCGGCCCGGCCGCCGGGTCGGCGTCCGGGTAGCGGAACCGCACGCCGGAGAACCGCAGCCCCGTCTCCGTCTCCGTCCGCGCCCCGGCCGCCGCTCCGGGCCGGGAGCGGTCCGGGACGGGCTCGGCGGGCACCGGCTCGTCCAGGACCTCGAAGTAGCGGTCGGCGGCCGTGGCCGCCTCGTTGCTCATGGCCAGCAGGAAGCCGATCGACTCCACCGGCCAGCGCAGCGCCAGCGCCGTCGACAGGAACGCCACGAGCGTGCCCGCCGACAGCGCGCCGTCCGCCACCTGCACGGTGCCCAGCACCAGCGCCGTGCCGAGCGCCAGCTCCGGCAGGGTGAGGATCAGCCCCCACACCGTCGCCAGCAGCCGCGCCTTGTGCAGCTCGGTGCCGCGCAGCCGGTCCGACAGCGCGCGGAACGCCCGCGCCTGGCTGCGGTGCCGCCCGAACCCCTTGATGATCCGGATGCCGAGGACGGCCTCCTCGACGACGGTGGTCAGGTCGCCCACCTGGTCCTGCGCGGTGCGTGCGACGAGCGCGTACCGCTTCTCGAACATGGCGCACAGCGCCACGAGCGGCACGACGGGCGCGAGCAGCACCAGCCCGAGCGTCCACTCCTGGACAAGGAGGATCGCGCAGCCCACCAGGATCGTGACGCTGTTGACGAACAGGAACGTCAGGGGGAAGGCCAGGAACAACCGCAGGAGCTGGAGGTCGGTGGTGGCCCGGGACAGCAGCTGCCCGCTGGCCCAGCGGTCGTGGAAGGCCACGGGCAGCCGCTGGAGGTGGGCGAACAGATCCGCCCGCATCGACGCCTCCACCCCGGCGAGCGGCCGGGCCACCAGCCACCGCCGCAACCCGAACAGCGCCGCCTCGGCCACGCCGATCACCAGCAGCAGCGCGCCGCCCCACCACACCCCGGCGGTGTCCCGGGCGGCGACCGGACCGTCGATGATCCACTTCAGGGCCAGTGGGATGACCAGTCCGGTGCAGGACGCGACGACGGCCACGAGCGCGGCGGTGCCGACCCGGGCGCGCACCGGCCGGACGTAGGGCCACAACCGGGACAGCGAGCGCACCGCCGACCGCGGCGGGCCGGGGGGCGCGGGGGCGGGGGGATTCTCGACGGCGGCACTCATCAGGAGTGATCCTACGATTCACCCCTGACGCGACGCACCGTATTTCCCGCCGTCCGCGCAGCCGCGGAACCGTGCGGGCGTGCCGCCGCCGGCCGCGCGGTGGCGCGGACGGCGGGTCAGGCGCCCCGGCCGGGCCGGGGCGCCCCGGTCACGCGGTGCCGGGCGGCGTCAGCTCGGTGGGGCAGGACAGGACGCGGTCGGAGCCGACGCGGCGCTCCGGGCCGGTCAGCCGCACCCGCACCGTGTGGCGGACGTCCGTGCTCGACGCGGCGAGCCGCAGTTCCAGCTCGCCCGGCTCCACGACGCGGTCCCCGGCGAGCCCGGTGAACGACGCCAGGTCCGCGTGGAAGCGGAACCGCACCCGCTGGGCCGCTCCGGCCGCCAGCGGCACCCGCGCGTAGCCGATCAGCCGCACCTCGGGCCGGGTCGTCTGGGCGACCGGGTCGTGCAGGTAGAGCTGCACGGTCTCGATGCCGTCCCGCCCGCCGGAGTTGCGCACCGTGAGCGAGACGTCCACGGCGCCGTCCGTGGCGAGTTCGGTGGCCGGGACGTCCACGTCCGTCCAGTCGAACGACGTGTAGCTCAGCCCGTGCCCGAAGGGGTGCAGCGGCGTCGGGTCGATGCTGCTGACCTCGCTCCTGCCGCCCAGCGGCGGCTGGAGGTACGTCCACGGCTGGCCGCCGGGCTGGGCGGGGACGCTGACGGGCAGCCGCCCGGAGGGGTTCACCCGGCCCGAGAGCACCCCGGCCACCGCCGGGCCGCCCTCCTCGCCGGGGAAGAACGCGACCACCGAGGCGGCCAGCCGGTCCGACCAGCGGCCCAGCGCGTAGGGGCGGCCGGTGAGCAGCACCAGCACCACGGGCGTGCCCGTGGCGACCAGGGCGTCCAGCAGCTCGCCCTGGACGCCCGGCAGGGCGAGGTCGGGCGCGTCGCAGCCCTCGCCTGAGGTGCCGCGCCCGAACAGGCCGGCGCGGTCGCCCAGGACGGCCACGCACACGTCCGCGCCGGCGGCCAGTTCCGCCGCCGCCGCGAGCCGGGAGATGTCGGCGCCGGTGACGTCGCAGCCCTCCGCGTACGCCACGTCGGCGGCGGGGAACTCGGCGCGCAGGGCGTCCAGCACGGTGGGGATCTCCACGCCGAGCGGCACCTCCGGGTGGACGACTCCGACGTGGGCGGGGAAGGAGTAGCAGCCCAGCATGGCGAACGGGTCGTCGGCGCGCGGCCCGACGACCGCGACGCGGGCGCCGGGCACCGGCGCCAGCGGCAGCGCGCCGCCCCGGTTGGCGAGCAGCACGCACGACCGCTCCGCCAGGGTGCGGGCCAGCGCCCGGTTCTCCGGCGGGTCCAGGTCCACGCTGCCCTGCGGCGCCTCGGGTGCCGCGGTGTGCGCGAGCGCGGGCGGCACCGGCGACCAGCCGGCGTCGAGCAGGCCCAGTTCGCACTTCTGCCGCAGCACCCGCCGGGCCGCCCGGTCCACGTGGTCCTCGGGCACCCGTCCGGCCCGCACCGCCTCGACCAGCGCGTCGCCGTAGCAGCGGACGGTGGGCAGTTCGGTGTCCACCCCGGCCGCCAGCGCCAGCCGGGCGGCGTCGCCGGGGCCGTCGGCGACCCGGTGCAGCGTCTCCAGGAAGCCGATGCCGAAGTAGTCGGCGACGACGGTCCCGGTGAAGCCCCACGTCTCGCGCAGCAGGCCGGTGAGCAGGGAGACGTCCGCGGCGGCCGGGACGCCGTCGATCTCGGCGTAGGAGTGCATCACCGAACGGGCGCCCGCCCGCAGGGCGGCCTCGAAGGGCGGCAGGACGACGTCGGCCAGCTCCCGCCGCCCGGCCCGCACGGGGGCGAGGTTGCGGGCACCGGTGGAGGCGGCGTAGCCGGCGAAGTGCTTGAGCGTGGCGACCACGCCGGCCTCCTCCAGCCCGCGCACGTAGGCGGCGCCGATGGAGCCCACCAGGCAGGGGTCCTCACCGATCGTCTCCTCGACCCGGCCCCACCGCGGGTCGCGGACGACGTCGAGGACCGGCGCGAGCCCCTGGTGGACGCCCACCGACGCCAGGTCGTGTCCGATGCGCCCGGCCATCTCGGCGACCAGCTCCGGGTCGAAGGTGGCGCCCCAGGCGAGCGGCACCGGGTAGGCGGTGGCGCCGTGTGCGGTGAACCCGGCCAGGCACTCCTCGTGCGCGATGGCCGGGATGCCGAACCGTCCGGCGGCGGCGATGCTCTGCTGCGCGCGGACCAGGCTCAGCGCGCCGCGCGCCGGGTCCACCGGCGCGGTGCCGAAGACGCGGGTGAGCTGGCCCAGGCCGCGCGTGACGAGCGCGTCCCAGTCGACCTCCCCGCCCATCTCGTTCTGGTAGGGGGCCACGCCCTCCCCGTCGCCGTCGGCGCCCACCCAGACGCCGTAGAGCTGGGCGGCCTTCTCCTCCAGCGTCATCCGGCCGAGCAGGTCGGCCACCCGCGCGTCGACGGGCAGCGCGGGGTCGCGCCACGGGGCCGCGCCGGTGACCTCCGCGGGGTCGGCCGCGACGGGCGCGGCAACTTCCTGAGCCGGGCGGATGGTCATGGAACGGGGTTCCTCTCTGTTGTCCTGCGTGGGGTGCGGGTGCCCCGCGTGCGGTGCGGGGCCGGGCGGGCTACTTGCCGCCGACGCCCATGAGCCCGCTGATCAGCGCGCGCCGCGCCACCAGGTAGACGGCGAAGATGGGGACGCCCGAGAGCACGACCGCCGCGAGGAGCGCGGGGATGTTGATCCCGAACTGGCCCATGAAGTTGAACAGTCCGAGGGTGAGCACGCGCGGTCCCTCGGACTGGGTGAGGATCAGCGGGAAGATGAAGCCGTTCCACGCCTGGAGGGCGGAGAAGATGCCCACGGTGCTGATGCCCGCCTTGGACAGCGGCACGGCGAGCTGGAGCAGCATCCGCAGCGGGGTGGCGCCGTCCAGCGCCATCGCCTCGTACAGCTCCTCGGAGATGTCCCGCATGGTGCCGGTGAGGACGATGACGGCGACGGGCATGGCGAACGCGGCCGTCGGCAGGATCACCGCGGGCAGCGTGTCGTACAGGCCGAGTTCCGCGATGAGCAGGTAGAGCGGCACGAGGACGGCCTGCGCCGGGATGGCGACGCCCAGCAGGAACACCCGGAACGCCAGGCCCGACAGGCGGCTGCGGGTGCGCACGGCGACGTAGGCGATGGGCACCGACAGGACGAGCACGAGGGTCACGGTGGCGACGGCCACCAGCGCCGTGTTGCCCATGAGCCGGGGGAAACCGCTGCTCAGGACGGTGTTGTAGTTGTCCAGGGACGGGTTCTGCGGCGGGGTGAGCGGGTTGCCGGTGAGCGCCTGCGTCTGGTCCATCAGCGACGCCGAGACCAGCGTGTACAGCGGCACCAGGACGACGATCAGCCACCCGAAGGAGCCGAGCCCGGCCAGCGGGTTGAGTCGGCGCCGCAGCGGTCGGCGGCCTGCCGCCGCGCGGTGCGACAGGGCCGAGGCCCGCCGCGTGCGGCGCGGCGGGGTGTCACCGGGGCGTGGTGCGGGCGGCGCCCCGTGGGCGCCGCCGGACGTGGCTTCGGTGGTGCCGGTGGGCATCGGTCGTCACATCCCCTCTCGGGTGCTGCGCATCGCGCCGAAGCCGGTGAAGCGCACCAGCAGGAGCGACAGACCGGTGGCGGCGACGACGAGGAAGGTGGCGATGGCGCTGGCGTAGCCCAGGTCGTAGCTCTGGAAGCCGGTGCGGTACATCAGGTAGGGCAGGATCGTGGTGTCCGTGCCGGGACCGCCCTTGGTGAGGATCAGGACCGTCTCGAAGTAGGTGAGCGTGCCCACGACCATCAGCACGGTGGAGGTGGTGATGGTGTTGCGGAGCTGGGGCAGCGTGATGGAGAAGAACCGGCGCAGGCCCCCGGCGCCGTCGATGGCGGCGGCCTGGTAGAGCACCTGCGGGATCTGCCGCGCGCCGCCCTGGTAGATCAGCGCGTGGAACGGGATGAACTGCCAGCCGCCGACGAACACGACGGCCAGGAAGGCGCCCGTGGACGAGCCGAACACGTTGCCGTTCTCCAGCCCGAACCAGGGCCCGATCTGCCGTACGACGCCGAAGTTCGGGTCGAGGAAGGAGTGGAAGAGCAGCGCGATGGCGGTGCTGGACAGCAGCAGCGGGAGGAAGAACACCGCCGAGAGCACGGCGCGGTTGCGCTGCCGTCCCGCCGCCCACACCCCCATGAGGAGGGCGACCGGCGTCTGGAAGGACCAGCTCAGCACGAGCATCATCCCCGTGAGCCCGGCCGCCTTGGCCATCTCCGGGTCGGCCAGCAGCCGCGACCAGTTGTCGAGACCGGTGAACTGCGGCGAGGTGAGGCCGTCCCACTCGGTGAAGGAGAGGTAGACGGCCAGCAGCAGCGGCACGATGGCGAAGAAGACGAAGAACGCGATGCCCGGCAGCGCCCACGCCGCGCTGGGGCGCGCGACGCTGCTGCCCGCGCGGGCGGCGCCGCCGCGGCGCCGCCCGGTGCGGGGTGGTGCGGTGGGGGGTGCGGCGGACGTCACGCCAGTCCCTTCATCGCTTCGGTGAACGCCTGGGGGGAGGACTGGCCGACGAACAGCTTGTTGATCTCCGTGAGCATGGGCGTGGCCAGGTCCGCGCCGAGCGCCTGGTCCCAGGAGAGCGTGAAGCTGGGGGCGTCCTCGACGAGCTGGTACTGGAACCTGGCGAACTGCGGGCTGGGGGAGGCGTCGAGCAGGTTCTCCGCGCCGGTCGTGGTGGGGATGTCGCCGTTGTCCACCAGCGCCTGCGCGTACTGCTCGGAGGCCATCTCGCGGAAGAAGGCGAGCGCCGGCTCGTGGTCCTTCACGCGGGCGTTGAGCGACCAGTAGTTGGTGGGGTTGCCGACGACGTTGCGCAGGTCGCCCTTGCCGCCGGGCAGGGACGGGAAGAGGGCCCAGCCCAGGTGCTTCTTGGCGAAGTCCGGGTACTTGCCGAGCTGGGTCGCGTACTCCCAGGAGCCCATCAGGTGCATGGCGGCCTTGCCCTGCGCGAACAGCGCGGGGGCGCCGCCGCTGACGTAGCTGACCGAGCTGAAGTTGTCGCCGAAGGCGCCCTGGTCGATGAGGTCCTTGACGGTCTGCGCGGCCCGCAGCACCGCCGGGTCGCCCCAGCCCTCGGAGTCACCGGCCTGGATGCGGGCGAAGACCTCGGCGCCGCCGATGCGGTCCACGAGGTACTCCAGCCACATCAGCTCCGTCCAGGTGTCGGAGCCGCCGAGGGCGAACGGCGTGATCTTCTTGCCCAGCAGGGTGTCGATGAGCCGCTCCATGTCCTGCCAGGACTCCGGCGGGGTCAGCCGGTGCTCGTCGAAGACGGACTTGTTGTAGAAGAGGATCACCGGCTGCATGCCGCGCATGGGGATGCCGTAGTTCCGCCCGGCCAGGGTCCCGGCCTCCAGCACGGCGGGCAGGAAGCCGTTCGCCAGCTGTGCGTCGGAGCGGACGGCGTCGGTGAGGTCCACCAGCTTCCCCGCCTCCTGGAACGGCCGGATGCTGCCGCCGCCCCAGTTGAAGAAGATGTCCGGGCCGCTGGGGGAGCCCATGGCGGTGCGGAGCTTGGTGCTGTAGTCCGAGCCGGGGATCGGCTCCAGCTTGATGCGCACGTCCGAGCCCTTGTTGAAGCGGCTGACGGCGCCCTCCTGCACCTTGACGGCGTCGTCGCCGTAGACGAAGGCGGTGAGGGTGCCGCCGCCCGAGCCGGGCTGGGACCCCGAACCGCAGGCGGAGACGGCCGCGGCGGCCAGGGCGGACGCACCGGCCGCCAGCACGCCGCGCCTGCTGAAAGTCCTGTCGGTGAACAAACCCGGCGTCATGGCAGCGCCTCTCTTCGAAAGATTTCGGAGGTGTTTCCGAATTTTCGAGCAACGTAGGGTGCCGTACGCGCCGCGTCAAGACGTCGCGCGGCGGCTCTTTGCGGAGCCCGCGCGTCCACGCCCGCCGGGGGCCGACGCCGGTGCGGGGCTACCATCGCCGTCATGAGTTCCGCAGAAGCACAGCCCCGCGGTGCGCGTCCGCCGCACCGTGACCGCGGTCAGGCGGGCGGCGCCGCCACCCTCGCCGAGATCGCCAGGGCGGCCGGAGTGTCGGCTCCGACTGTTTCGAAGGTGCTCAACGGCCGGGCTGACGTCGCCGCCGGGACCCGCTCGCGGGTGGAGGAGCTGCTCGTCCGGCACGGCTACCGCCGGCGCCGCGCGGAGGCCAGCCGCTCCCCCCTGCTCGACCTGGTCTTCCACGAGCTGGAGAGCGCGTGGGCGATGGAGGTCATCCGTGGCGTGGAGAACGTCGCGCGGCAGGAGGGCCTCGGCGTCGTGCTCTCCGAGAGCGACGGCCGCCTCACCCCCGGGCAGACCTGGGTGGAGCGCATGCTGGCCCGCCGCCCCCAGGGCGTCATCCTCGTCCTCTCCGGCCTGGACGAGTCCCAGCGGGCGCAACTGACCAGCCGCAACGTGCCGTTCGTGGTCATGGACCCGGCGGGCGACCCGGGGGACTCCGTCCCCTCGGTCGGGGCCACGAACTGGCAGGGCGGACTCGCCGCGACCCGGCACCTGGTGGAACTGGGCCACCGCAGGATCGCCGTCATCGGCGGCCCCCGGCGCATGATGTGCAGCCGCGCCCGCATCGACGGCTACCGGGCGGCGATGGAGGCAGCGGGCCTGCCCGTGGACCCGCAGCTCATCCGCGAGGGCGACTTCCACCACGAGGCGGGCTTCCGCGTCGGCGGGGAGCTGCTGCGGCTCCCCGACCCGCCGACCGCCGTCTTCACCGGCAACGACATCCAGGCGCTCGGCCTGTACGAGGCGGCCCGCGAGCTGGGGCTGCGGGTGCCCGAGGACCTGAGCGTGGTCGGCTTCGACGACCTGCCGCTCAGCCGCTGGGTCGCGCCGCCGCTCACCACGGTGCGGCAGCCGCTCACGGAGATGGCCGAGGCCGCCGCCCGCATGGTGCTGGACCTGGGGCGGGGGGAGCGGCCCGCCGTCACCCGGATCGAGCTGGCCACCAGCCTGGTCGTGCGCAGTTCCACCGCTTCCCCCACGCGCTGAGGCGCGGTGTGGGACGGTGGGGCGGGGAGCGCTCCCACGAACTGCGCGCCGACGTATTGACGGCTCACGGCGAAGACTCCTAACGTCACCGAAGCAGATCGGCGCTTTCTTCGAAACATTCGAAGAGGTGCGCGGACGGTCGGCGGCACCCGTGGCACCGGGCACACCCGGTGCGCCCGGGTCGTCCGCGCCCCGGGACCGGACCGTTCCACCCGGCACGCCCGGCACCGCCGCACGACCGCGCACGCCTCGTACGTCCCGCACGCCTCGAACGTCCCGCACGTCCTGAGCCGCCCCCACGTCCGTCGCAGCCACCCGTCCCGCACCGCCGCACGCACCAGCGCGCCGCGCGCACCGCCGCACCCCACCGCGCGCCGCGCACCGCACCCGCAGCATGCCCGCACCACCCGCACGTTCCGCTGTCGCCCCACGCGCGAAGGGAGGCACGCGGGTCCGCGCGACCGCCCGGCCCGGCCCCGTCCGGCCAGGCGGCCCGCGTGCGCAGGCCCGTGCCCGCCATGCCCCACAACCGGCCCGTCCCCCGCCCCGCCCAGGACCCCGCCCCCCACCGGCCGCCGGGCCGCCCGCTGCGCGCCGCCATCGTCGGCACCGGCGGTATCGCCGAGGTCGGGCACCTGCCCGCCCTGCGCAGCCAGTCCCACCGCGTGGACCTCGTCGCCGCCGTCGACACCGACCCCGCCCGGCTGCGGGACTTCACCACCCGGCACGGCATACCCGCCGCCCACACCTCCGTCGCCGCCATGCTCGAAGCCGAGCGACCCGACCTCGTGCACCTGTGCACCCCGCCCGCCGCGCACGCCGACGCCGTCGTCGGCTGCCTGGAGGCCGGAGCCTGGGTGTGGGTCGAGAAACCACCCGTCCTGTCCCTGGCCGAGTTCGACCGCATCGAGGCGGCGGAACGTCCCGGCGGCCCCTACGCCAGCGTCGTCTACCAGCACCGCTTCGGCTCCGGGGCCCTGCGGCTCGCCGAACTCGCCGCGTCCGGAGCGCTCGGCCGGCCGCTCGTCGCCCAGTGCGTCACCGCCTGGTACCGGGGCCACGACTACTACGAGGTGCCCTGGCGCGGCCGCTGGGCCACCGAGGGCGGCGGCCCCACCATGGGCCACGGCATCCACCAGATGGACCTCATGCTCTCCGTGCTCGGCGAATGGGCGGAGGTCCGGGCGATGGCCGGGCGGCTGGACCGCTCCGTGGAGACGGAGGACGTCTCGCTCGCCCTCGTCCGCTTCACCTCCGGGACCGTCGCCACCGTGCTGAACAGCGTGCTGTCCCCGCGCGAGGAGAGCCGGCTGCGCTTCGACTTCCAGGACGTGACCGTGGAACTCACCCACCTGTACGGCTACGGCGACGCCGACTGGAGCGTCACCCCGGCGCCCGGCGTCCCCGAGGCCGCCGTCCGGGCGTGGCACGAGGCGGCCGCGTCCGGGGAAGTGCGCAGCTCCCACTCCGCCCAGTACCCGCACGTGCTGGACGCGCTGGAGCGCGGGCAGCGGCCCCCCGCCAGCGGGCGCGCGGGCCGCGAGACGCTCGAACTCGTCACCGCGCTCTACCGCTCCGCCCTCACCGGGCAGCCCGTCCGCCGCGACCAGCTCGGCCCCGACGACCCCTTCTACCACCGCCTGCACGGCGACACCCCCGGCTGGGCGCCCACCGTCCGGACCCTCCAGGAGCCCGCATGACCACCGACGCCCGCACCGCCGCCACCGCCCACGACGAGGACGCGGCCACCGTCTCCCTCAGCGCCGCCGGCACCGAACTGCTGCGCTACCACTACCGGCCCGGGCTCCCGGCCGCCGAGTGCCCCATGCCCTACGCCCACCCGCTGCGCACCCTGTCCGGCGGCACCGTCACCGGCAACCGCCCGCACGACCACCGGTGGCACAAGGGCCTGTCCATGACCGCCTCCCACCTGTCGGGCCAGAACTTCTGGGGCGGCGGCACCTACACCCCCGGCGCCCCCGGTTACGGCTACCTGGACCTGCCCAACGTCGGACGCATGGACCACGTCCGCTTCACCGCCCCGGACAGCGGCCACGGGTTCGGCGAGGAACTGGCCTGGCACACCGCGGACGGCGAGCACTGGATCACCGAGCACCGGAAGCTGGCGGTGCGCGACGTGGACCCGGACGGCGGGAGCTGGACGCTGGAGTTCACCTCCGAGCTGCACAACGTCCGCGCCTCGACGCTGGAGTTCGGCAGCCCCACCGTCTTCGGCCGGGAACTGGCCGGGTACTGCGGCTTCTTCTGGCGCGGCCCGCGCTCCTTCACCGGCGGCCGGGTGCTGCTGTCCGACGGCACCGAGGGCGAGGCGGTCATGGGCCGCCCGGGCCAGTGGCTGGCCTTCACCGGGCGGTTCGACGGACGCGACGGCGCCGCCACCCTCGTCTTCACCGCCGCCCCCGACCACCCCGGGCACCCCCCGCACTGGTTCGTGCGCAGCGAGCCCTACCCGGTGGTCAACCCCTCGCTGGCCTTCTACGACGCGCTGCCGCTCGCGGCGGGCGAACGGCTGCGCCTGGCCTACCGGCTCGTCGTCGCGGACGGCGAGTGGGACGCCCGGCGGATCGCCGCGCACCTCGCGGACCACCCGTGGTGACGCCCCCGCCCGCGCCCGCCTTCCCCGGCGGCACCGCCGTCTCGGGCCTCACCGTCTACGACTGGCCGGCGCCGGACGGGCTGCGCGGCGGCTCCCCGCACGTCCACCTGGCCTGCACCGAGGGGTACGTCGTCGCCGCCGGTGAGGGCAGCCTGGACACCCTCACCGCCGGCGGGCCGGCCAGGACGCCGCTGCGCCCCGGCGCCGTCGCCTGGTTCGGCCCCGGCACCGTCCACCGCGCCGTGGTCACCGGTGAGGACGCCCTGCGGGTGGTCGTCGTCATGCAGAACGGCGGCCTGCCCGAGGCGGGCGACGCCGTCTTCACCTTCCCGCCCGAGGTGCTGGCCGACCCGGTGGCGTACGCCGCCGCCAGCCACGCCGACGACGCCGCCTCCGCCCGGCGCCGCCGCGACCTCGCCGTCCGCGGCTACCGCGACCTCCTCGCCCGCACCGCAGCCGGGGACACCGAGGCGCTGCCGCGCTTCTACCGGCAGGCCCTCGCCCTGCGCCGCGACCGGTTCCCCGACTGGGCCGAACGCTGCCGCACCGGCGCCCGGCGGGCCGCCGACCGCACCGAGGAGCACCTCGCCGCCCTGACCGACGGACGCATCGGCCACCTGCTGGACGCCTCCGTCGCCACGGCAGCGCCACCGTCCGCGCGCCGCTTCGGCATGTGCGGACGCCTGGACACCTACGACCTCACCCCCCACTTGGCCGCACCCACCACGGAAGGAACCCCCGACCCATGAGACCACCCCGCTCCCGCCTGGGCCGCGCCCTGGCCACGGGCGTGCTGTGCGCCGCGACGGCGCTCGGCACCCTGGCCACCGGCGCCGCCCCCGCTCAGGCCGCCGACCAGCCGCTGCGCGACCTGGCCGATGCCAAGGGCATCCACATCGGCAACGCGCTCGCCGGTTCGAAGCTGACCAACAACGCCCGCTACCGGGAGATCGCCGCCACCGAGTTCAACTCGGTCACCGCGGAGAACGCGATGAAGTGGGGCGTGCTCGAACCCAACCGCGGCAGCTACAACTGGGGCGAGGCCGACCAGCTCGTCGACTTCGCCGAGGCCAACGGCCAGCAGGTGCGCGGCCACACCCTCATCTGGCACAGCCAGAACCCGGGCTGGCTGGACAACGGCGACTTCAGCGCCGCCGAGATGCGCCAGCTCATGCGGAACCACATCGAGACCACGGTCGGCCGCTACGAGGGCCGCATCGCCGTGTGGGACGTCGTCAACGAGATGTTCAACGACGACGGCAGCTTCCGGCGCACGATCTGGTACGACGCGCTCGGCCCCGACTACATCGCCGAGGCGCTCACCCTGGCCCACGAGGCCGACCCGACCGCGAAGCTCTACCTCAACGACTACAGCGTCGAGGCCGTCAACGCCAAGAGCACCGCGATGTACAACCTCGCCCGCGACCTCAAGGCCCGCGGCGTCCCGCTGCACGGCATCGGCCTCCAGTCGCACCTGATCCTCGGCCAGGTGCCGTCCACCATGCAGGCCAACATCCAGCGCTTCGCCGACCTCGGCCTGGACGTGGACATCACCGAACTGGACGTGCGCATCCAGATGCCCGCCAGCGCCGACGAGCTGCGGCGCCAGGCGGACGACTACCGCGCCGTCTTCGACGCGTGCCTGGCCGTCAGCCGCTGCCAGGGCGTCACCGTCTGGGGCGTCGGCGACAACGACTCCTGGGTGCCCGACGTCTTCGAGGGCTACGGCGCCCCGCTGATGTACGACGGCAACTACCAGGCCAAGCCCGCCTACGACGCCGTCGCCGAGGCCCTCGGCGGCACGACCGACCCCGGTGACCCGGGCGACCCGGGGGACCCGCCCGGTGACGGCTGCGTGGCCGACTACGCCGTGGCCAACGAGTGGAACTCCGGCTTCACCGGCAACGTCACCATCCGCTGCACCGGCTCCTCGCTGAGCGGCTGGACGGCGACGTGGGACTTCCCGGCGGGCCAGCGCATCAGCCACGCATGGAACGCCTCGTGCACCCAGTCCGGGGCCCGCGTGACCTGCACCAACGTGAGCTGGAACGGCACCGTCCCCGCGGGCGGCTCCACCACGTTCGGCTTCAACGCCACCACCAGCGGCTCCAACCCGGCGCCCGCGTCCATCACCCTCTCCTGACCCGGAGGCGGCCCGCCCGGCCGCCGCACCTCCCCACCGGGCAGCACACCCGGGCCCGGCGGGAGCGTCCCCGACGCCCCGCCGGGCCCGGCCGTGCGACGACGCTTCCGTCCGGCACCTCCGACACCCTCGCGAGGGCGGGCCAGTCCCGCACGGGACGCGGGTTCCGCGGGTTCAGCGGGTCGAACGATCCAGCGATCAACGGGCGGCTGCGCGACCATACCTGGCCGGTATCTGGGGTTCTGTGCCCGATCGTCTTCGGATGGCGGCGCTCTGGCCGCCTCTCCGTTGGGCCCCCTGTGCGCAGGCGTGCGATCGCGTCAGGATGTGGCGACCGAACCGTGCGGGGAAAGGGCGGACGACCGTGGGCGAGCATCGCAAACCGGACCCGGACCCGGGACAGGGCACGCCGCCGCCGGGCAACTCCGACGGAGAAGTGCCCAAGGCTCCGCTTCCCTCGGGGACCCGCAGGAAGTAGGCACTGTCCATGGCGAGCACGGAGGACCTGCGGGAGCAGGCCGCACAGGCGATGGCTGACGGGGGACGCTGGCCCGCCGACTCGCCGTGGGTGCGGCAGGCCATGCAGGCGCTGCCCAGGGACCGTTACGCGCCCGGGCGGCTGTGGCGGTGGACAGGTGACGCCTACGTGCCGGTGGACCGGGCCGCTGACCCCCGGGGCTGGGCGGCCGAGGTCTACGGCGGGCCGGGCGTCGCGGCCGTCACCCAGGTCACCGACGGCCGGGCGTCCTCCAGCCTGTCCGCACCGGCGGTAGTGGCGGACATGCTCGACGCGGTGATGCTGGAGCCGGGGCAGCGGGTGCTGGAACTGGGCACCGGCACGGGCTGGAACGCGGCCCTGCTGGCCTGGCGGGCCGGTTCCGGCCGCGTCGTCAGCGTCGAGACCGACAGCAGGCTCGCCCTCGCCGCGCGGGAACGTCTGGACGCGGCGGGCGCCGAGGTGGCCGTGGAGGTCGCCGACGGGCAGGCGGGCTGGCCCGCGGGAGCGCCCTATGACCGGGTGATCGCCACCTACGCCGTCGAGGAGGTCCCCGCCGCGTGGGTGACCCAGACCCGGCCCGGCGGACGGATCGTCACGCCGTGGGGACGGCTGGGCCATGTGGCCCTCACCGTCGCAGCCGACGGCCGGTCGGCCACCGGATGGATGCAGGGCCTGGCGATGTTCATGTCCGCGCGCGGCGCGGCCCCCGCGCTGGGCTGGCGCCAGGTCCGCGGTGACGCGCCGCCCCGGCGCGAACGTCGGCTCACCCGGGACCTGCGGCCTCTCCGGGACAGTGCCGACCTGCTGTTCGCCGTCCGCGTCGTGCTGCCGGACGTCCAGGTCCTCACCCGGACCGAAGGGGACCAGGTGACCGTGTGGCTGCACGACGGCGTGTCGTCATGGGCCACCCTGGTGGGCTCGCACGCCGTCGTCTACGGGGGCGGGCCGCGCGACCTGGCCGCCGAGCTGGACCAGGCGTGGGAGTGGTGGCTTCGGCGGGGGAGCCCCGGGCTGTACGACTTCGGCATGACCGTCGCCGTCGAGCCGCACAGCCAGGTCGTGTGGTGCGGGAATCCGCACGCTGGCCCGTACTGGCCCGGGCCGCGGCCGGGCGCCGCCGCCCGAAGCTGAGCACGAAGCGGACGCCGGGCTCAGCTCGGAGGCGTGCCTTTCCGGGCGGCGTGTGGGCACCGTGGCGGTGGCGGGGCTGAAACGGCCGTGCGGTTGCTGCTGGACGCCGATGAGGTGACTGGGATTCAGCGTGCTGGTGCGGATCGCTGACCGGGCGCGATCCGGTCGACCGGAGCAGGAAAAGCGGCAGATTTCACGTCCTGTCCGACGTTACAAGAAACGTGCCAGCTCACCGCATGAAACGTGCTTCACTCAGCGGAGGTGGCGACGTCGTTGATGAAGACTTTCGGTTCGCCGAAGGTTCGCGTGTAACCTGAAATGTCTATTTCCCTGGATTTCTCTTTTGTCAGTCCAGGCTCGATGTCCCGGATGTCGAGGGTCTTCGTGTATACCGGAGTTTCACCGTTGCTGACAGCGACATCGATGCTGTAGCTCAATTTTCTCTCTGTTGTGTTGCTCGCGGTGACGACAAGGTGGATCACCGGCGCTTCCACCGTCGCCGCGACCTTGACGTCGCCGAGCGCGACCGTCTTGGTCTTCCCGTCGTAGTCAATGACCGGGGTGGGTTCCACATCCGGTGTGACGGTCCGCATGGAAGGTGTGGCCGTGGCGTCTGGAGATGCTTCGGAGGTGATCACGCATCCACAGGACAACATGAGTGCAGGAATTACGGCGTAAAGTGTCCATTTGACTCGCACACAAGCCTCCCGTTGGTGAGATGACATTATCATTATGACTCCGTCCCCATCGGTCGGCGGCGCATGGGGGCGTGCAAGGTGTTATGCCGTGATATGCGTGCTCCTGACGGCGCTGGGAAGGCGGCGGGCAGCCACCGTCCGACGCTGAGCACGAAGCGGACGCCGGGCTCACAGCTCACCGTCAGGGCACGCCGCTCGCTCTGCTCGGAGACGTCCCGGGGGGCGTCGGACGCGTTCCGCGCGGGGGCCGGCGTGACGTGGTCGGACGTGTCAGGTCCCGGTTCGGTAACGGGGGCGCGGCCGGGCGGGGGTCTCCTTATGCTGACGCTCCCGCCGGGCCCGATTGGGGGGCGCCCGGCTGCCGACGCAAAGGGACGTCCATGATCCGTACCCGCTCCATCGCCGCAGCCACCGCCGTGGTGGCGGCTGCAGGCCTCGCGCTGATACCCGTGCCCGCCCAGGCGGCCGGCTCCGTGCACCTGTACAAGGTCTACTACGACAGCCCCGGTTCCGACCGCGGCGCCAACTCCAGCCTCAACGCCGAGTACGTCCAGATCCGCAACACCACCGGCGCCTCCGTCCAGCTCCGGGGCTGGACGCTGACCGACGCGGTGAACCACCGGTACACCTTCGGCACCTTCACCCTGGCCAAGGGCAAGACGGTCACCGTCCGCACCGGCAAGGGCACGAACACCTCCGTCAACCGCTACCAGGGCCGCGCCTGGTACGTGTGGAACAACGACAAGGACACCGCCACCCTCCGCAGGGCGAACGGCACCCGCGTCGACGTCTGCTCCTACAACTCCACCCGGGCCGACTACCGCATGTGCTGACACGCCGCCCGGAGCGGTCTCCGCGCCCCCACCCGGAGACCGCCCGGCCCCGCGGCCGCCGCAGGCCCCGCGCCCGTCGGCCGGGGCGGCGGGCTCACACCGGCCGGGGCAGGGCGCGCCACAGCAGGAGCGAGCGCGGCGGGACCGCGACCTCCTCGCCGCAGGGGTGCAGGGTGCCCGGCGGCTCCGACTGGCGCTCGCGGCCCGTGTCCAGGAGCAGTTCCCAGGTCGTCGCCCAGGGCGGCCCGGGGAGGCGGAACGCCACCGGGTCCGGGCCCGCGTGCAGGAGCGCCAGGAAGCTGTCGTCGGTGACGGGCTCGCCCGTCTCGTCGCGGTGCGGGATGTCGTGGCCGGAGAGGAAGAGGCCGAGCGTCGAGCCGGGGGCGTACCAGTCGGACTCCGTCATCTCGGTGCCCCGGGCCGTGAACCAGGCGAGGTCGCGCAGGCCGCCCGGGCCGTGCGGGCGGCCGGAGAAGAAGGCCCGGCGGCGCAGGACGGGGTGGTCGCGGCGCAGGCGCAGCAGGCGCGCGGTGAGGTCGTGCAGGGAGCGCCAGGCCGGATCGTCCAGGAGTGACCAGTCGAGCCAGCTCACCTCGTTGTCCTGGCAGTACGCGTTGTTGTTGCCGTGCTGGGTGCGGCCCATCTCGTCCCCCGCGACGAGCATGGGGACGCCGGTGGACAGGAGCAGGGTCGTCATCATGTTCCGCAGCTGCCGGTGGCGCAGCGCGGTGACGCCGGGGTCGTCGCTGTCACCCTCCGCGCCGCAGTTCCACGAGCGGTTGTCGTCGGTGCCGTCGCGGTTCTCCTCGCCGTTGGCCTCGTTGTGCTTGCCGTGGTAGCTCACCAGGTCGCGCAGGGTGAAGCCGTCGTGCGCGGTGACGAAGTTGACGGAGGCGTAGGGACGGCGGCCGCCCCAGGCGTAGAGGTCGCTGGAGCCCGACAGGCGGTAGCCGAGGTCGCGGACGTCCGGGAGGGCGCCGCGCCAGAAGTCGCGCACGGCGTCGCGGTAGCGGTCGTTCCACTCCGTCCACAGCGGCGGGAAGGCGCCGACCTGGTAGCCGCCGGAGCCGACGTCCCAGGGCTCGGCGATGAGCTTGACGCGGCGCAGCACCGGGTCCTGGGCGATGACGGCGAGGAACGGGGAGAGCATGTCCACGTCGTGCATGGAGCGGGCCAGGGCGGCGGCGAGGTCGAAGCGGAAGCCGTCCACGCCCATCTCCTGCACCCAGTAGCGCAGCGAGTCGGTGATGAGGCGCAGCACCTGCGGCTGGACGACGTGCAGGGTGTTGCCGCAGCCGGTGTAGTCCGCGTAGCGGCGGGGGTCCCCGGCGAGGCGGTAGTAGCCGCGGTTGTCGATGCCGCGCAGGCTCAGCGTCGGGCCGAGTTCGCCCGCCTCGGCGGTGTGGTTGTAGACGACGTCCAGGATGACCTCGATCCCGGCGGCGTGCAGGGCCCGCACCATGTCCTTGAACTCGCCGACCTGCTGGCCGCGGCTGCCGGTGGCGGCGTACGCGGCGTGCGGGGCGAAGTAGCCGACGGAGTTGTAGCCCCAGTAGTTGCGCAGCCCGCGGCGCAGGAGGTGGTCCTCGTGCGCGAACTGGTGGACGGGCAGCAGTTCGACGGCGGTGACGCCGAGCCGGGTGAGGTGCTCGACCGCCGCCGGGTGGGCGAGGCCCGCGTAGGTGCCGCGCAGCCGCTCGGGCACCCCCGGGTGGCGCATGGTGAAGCCGCGCACGTGCAGTTCGTACAGGACGGTGTCGGCCCACGGCGTCTTGGGACGGCGGTCGTCGCGCCAGTCGTCGTCGGGCGGGCTGCCGGGCGGCCCGGCGGGGGCGCCGTCGTGGACGACGACGCCCTTGGGCACGAACGGCGCCGAGTCGCGTTCGTCGCGGACGGTGTCGGCCAGGTGCTGCTGCGGCCAGTCCCGCACGTGCCCGTACACCTCGGGCGGCAGGGCGAACTCGCCGTCCACGGCCCGCGCGTAGGGGTCGAGCAGCAGTTTGGCGGGGTTCCACCGGGCGCCTGACCAGGGATCCCAGCGGCCGTGCACCCGGTAGCCGTAGCGCTGTCCGGGCCCGGCCCCGGGGACGAAGCCGTGCCAGATCTCGTGCGTCTGCTCGGTGAGGGCCCGGCGGGTCTCGCGCCCCGCGTCGTCGAAGAGGCACAGCTCGACGTTCTCGGCGCCGCCCGCCCACAGGGCGAAGTTGGTGCCGGTCACGCCGCCGGGGCCGGTGCGGTAGCGGGCGCCGAGGGGCTGCGGGCTGCCGGGCCACACGGCGCGGGCGTCCCCGGACGGGTCCGGACGGCCTCCGGCGCTGCCTGGGCGCGGCGACCGCCGGTCGTCCAGCGCGGTGCCGGGTGCCACGTGCCGGGTCATCGCCCCTCCTTCCCGGTGCGGTGGTGGGCCGGTCTCGTCGGGGCAGGGCAGCACACGGCACGGCCTCCCGCGGTCGGGACGTGCGGCCCCGCGCATGCGGCCACGGCGCCGCCCGCCGGTGCGTGCGGGCGCGCGGCCCCGGGTGCTCCGGCGTCCGTGCCGTCGCGCGCGGTCCCGCTCCTTGCGGTGATGCTTCCCGCAACGACCGGCCGCCTCACCCCGCGCCGCGTGCGATTACCCGGGACGGACCGCGTCGTGATCCTGGAACGAAACGGTGACATTCCACGGGAGTTCACCCGTTCGAGGTTGTGATGGACTTTCGACCGGGCGCACGGCCCGGCGCGGCGGGCCGTACGGACCGGCACCGGCCGGGGCGTGGGGGCGGCGCGTGACAGGGCGCGCCCGGGGTGCGAGAGACGAGGACGGTCGGCGGGTGCGGGGTACCGGGGTGCGGGGGAGACGGGTGCGGGGTACAGGGGTGCGGGCAAGGCGGGGCGGCGGGAGGCTGGCCGCCGTCCTGCTGGGCGTCACGCTGCTGGTGGCGGGGTGCGGGGGTAACGGGGACGGCGGCGCCGACGCGGCCGCGCCCGCGGCGGACGGGAAGCCGCCGGCCGCGGCGGACACCGTCAGCGAGGAGCGGGACGCGGACGGGGAGTCGGCGGCGACGGTGCGGATCGAGCCGCGGGACGGCGCCGAGGGCGTCGCCACCACCGGTGCGCTCAAGGTGACCGCGACCGGCGGCACGCTCGGCTCCGTCACCGTCGAGGACGGCGAGGGCAACGCCGTCGACGGCCGGCTGAGCGCGGACGGAACGGCCTGGCAGCCGGTGCGGGCGCTGGCGACGGCCACCCGCTACACCGTCGAGGCCGTCGCGGAGGACGGTCAGGGACGCACGTCCGCCCGGAGCGCGCACTTCACGACCGTCGTCGCGCGGGACACCCTCATCGGCCATTTCACGCCCGAGGACGGGTCGACGGTCGGCGTCGGCATGCCCGTCTCCCTCACCTTCAGCCATCCCGTCGCCGACCGTGAGGCCGTCGCGGCGGGCGTCGAGGTCACGGCGGAACCCGCCGTGGAGATCCGCGGCCACTGGTTCGGCGACCGGCGCCTGGACTTCCGCCCCGAGCGCTACTGGAAGCCCGGCACCGAGGTCACGCTGAGCCTGCGCCTCTCCGGGGTCGAGGCGGCGGAGGGCGTGTACGGCACGCAGCACAAGGACGTCTCCTTCACCGTCGGACGTTCCATGGTCTCCACCGTGGACGCCAAGAAGAAGACGATGACCGTGCGGCGCGACGGCGAGGTGGTCAGGACGCTGCCGGTCACGGCCGGGGCACCCCACACGCCCACCTGGAACGGCACGATGGTGATCAGCGAGAAGCACGAGGTCACCCGCATGAACGGGGACACCGTCGGCTTCGGCGGCGAGTACGACATCAAGGACGTCCCGCACGCGATGCGGCTGTCCACCTCGGGCACCTTCATCCACGGCAACTACTGGGCGGCCCGCGGGACGTTCGGCTCGGCCAACACCAGCCACGGCTGCGTCGGCCTGTTCGACCGGCGCGGCGGCGGCGACCCGGCGGCGGACGCGGCCTGGTTCTACGACAACTCGCTGCTCGGCGACGTGGTGGTGGTCCAGAACAGCCAGGACGCCACCATCGCGCCCGACAACGGCCTCAACGGCTGGAACCTCGACTGGAGCGAGTGGGGGACCGCCGGGCCGTAGGGCACGTCACAGCCGGGGGCGGGGACAGGGAGGTTAACGGGCGTTACCCTGCCGCCATGACTGTGAACCTCGAAGTCGCCGACGGCGTCGGCACGCTGCGGCTGGACCGCCCGCCGATGAACGCGCTGGACATCGCCACCCAGGACCGGCTGCGCGAGCTGGCCGCCGAGGTGACCCGGCGCGACGACGTACGGGCCGTCGTCCTGTGGGGCGGCGAGAAGGTGTTCGCGGCGGGCGCGGACATCAAGGAGATGCGGGAGATGGACCACGCGGCGATGGTGGCCCGCGCCCGCGACCTCCAGGACGCCTTCACCGCCATCGCCCGCATCCCCAAGCCCGTCGTCGCCGCCGTCACCGGCTACGCGCTCGGCGGCGGCTGCGAACTGGCGCTCTGCGCCGACGTGCGGTTCGCCGCCGAGGACGCGAAGCTGGGGCAGCCGGAGATCCTGCTCGGCCTGATCCCCGGCGCGGGCGGCACCCAGCGGCTGGCGCGCCTGGTGGGGCCGTCCCGCGCGAAGGACCTGATCTTCACCGGGCGCCAGGTCAGGGCGGACGAGGCGCTGGCGATGGGCCTGGTGGACCGCGTCGTGCCCGCCGCCGAGGTCCACGACCAGGCCCACGCCTGGGCCGCCCGCCTCGCCAAGGGGCCCGCGATCGCGCTGCGGGCGGCGAAGGAGTCCGTCGACTTCGGCCTGGAGGCCGACATCGACTCCGGCCTGGCCCTGGAACGCACCTGGTTCGCCGGGCTGTTCGCCACGGAGGACCGCGAGAGCGGCATGCGCAGCTTCGTGGAGGACGGACCGGGCAAGGCCCGCTTCCGCTGACACCGGCGCCCGTCCCGTGCCGCGCGGGACGGGCGCCCGTTTCGGGCGCGGGACGTCGGGCACCCGGGTGGCGTTGGCCAGCCGTCCACACGAGGAGCGCCCCATGAAGGCCGTGGTCTGGCACGCCGTCGGCGACATCCGGCTCGACGACGTGCCCGAACCCAAGATCCAGGACCAGTACGACGCGATCGTCCGCATCACGACGTCCGCCGTCTGCGGCACCGACCTGCACTTCGTGCGCGGCACCATGCCGGGGCTCCGCGAGGGCCGGGTGCTGGGGCACGAGGCGGTCGGCGTGGTCGAGGAGACGGGCGCGGGGGTGCGCAACCTCCGCCCGGGGGACCGCGTGGTCGTGCCGTCCACGGTGGCCTGCGGCGTGTGCAGCTACTGCCGGGCGGGCTACTACGCGCAGTGCGACAACGCCAACCCCGGCGGCCCGCAGGCCGGGACCGTCTTCTTCGGCGGCCCGGAGGCCGCGGGCGGCCTCGACGGGCTCCAGGCCGAGTACGCGCGGGTGCCGTTCGCGCACGTCGGGCTCGTCCCGCTGCCGGACAGCGTGGACGACGCCCAGGCGATCCTGCTCTCCGACATCTACCCGACGGCCTGGTTCGGCGCCAGGCTGGCGGAGATCACGTCCGGCGACACGGTGGCCGTCCTCGGCGCCGGCCCGGTCGGGCAGGCCGCGATCGCCTGCGCCCGCATGGAGGGCGCGGGCCGGATCATCGTCGTGGACGGCGTCCCCGACCGGCTGGAACTGGCCCGGCGCCAGCACGCCGAGGTGATCGACTTCCAGGCCGAGGACCCGGTGGAGGCCGTGCGGGAGATGACCGGCGGCATCGGGGTGGACCGCGTCATCGAGGCCGTCGGCATCGACGCCGAGCGCCCCGGCGGCCCCGCGGCCCGCGCGCTCGAGGGCCAGGAGGAGCGGTTCGACCGCGAGCAGCGCGAGATCGCCCCCGAGCAGCACCCCGACGGGCGGACCTGGGTGCCCGGCAACGCGCCGTCGCTGGCCGCCCGCTGGTCGGTGGAGATGGCCGCCAAGGCCGGAACCGTCGGCGTGATCGGCGTCTACCCGCCGCACGCCGAGCACTTCCCGCTGGGCGCCGCGTTCCAGAAGAACCTGACGCTGCGGCTCGGCAACTGCAACCACCGCCGCTACGTGCCCGACCTGGTGTCCCGCGTCGCCGCCGGGACGCTGGACCCGACGCCGCTCATCACGCGGTGGGCCGCCACCGAGGACGCCGTCGAGGCGTACCGGACGTTCGACCGCAGGGAGAGCGGCTGGACGAAGGTGGCGCTCGGCCTCGGCGGCCCCGGCGCCGTGTCCCCGGGGCTCGGCGACGCCGCCGGGACGGGCGCGGCCACCACCGCGGGCACGTCCGGCGGGGACGGCACCGGCGGCTAGCCGCGCGCCCCCGGACGCGCCGGGTGCCCGCACCCCGGGCGCACCGCGCCCGCCCGGCGGGGAACGACAGCCAAGGAGGCAGACCTCATGCGCATCGGAATCCTGGGGGCCGGACACATCGGCTCCACCCTCGCCCGTCACTTCGACCGCATCGGCCACGAGGTCGTGATCAGCAACTCGCGCGGCCCGGACACGCTGGAGGACGTCGTCGCCGACATCGGCGGCTCGGTCCGGGCGGTCACCGCCGAGGACGCCGCCCGCTTCGGCGAGGTGGTCGTCGTCAGCATCCCCTACGGCCACTACCGGGACCTGCCCGCCGACGCGCTGCGGGACAAGGTCGTCATCGACACCTGCAACTACTACCCCGAGCGCGACGGCCAGGACCGGGAGCTGGACACCGACACCACCACGTCCAGCGAGAAGATCAAGGAGCACACGGGCAGCAACCTGGTGAAGGCGTTCAACGCGATCTACTGGGAGCACCTGCGCGACCGCGCCCGGCCCAAGGGCGACCCCGGGCGGCTCGCCATCCCCCTCTCCGGCAGCGACGACGGGGCCAAGGCCGTCGTGGCCGGGCTCGTCCGCGACATCGGCTTCGACCCGGTCATCGCCGGGAACCTGGGCCAGGGCGGGCGCCGCCACCAGCCGGGCACGGCCGTGTACGGGGCCGAGCTGTCCGCCGAGGAGTCCGACGCCCTCCTGCACGCCGCCGCCTGACCGCCGCCCCTTCGACCCGCCCGTCCCGTCGGCCCGACGGGGCCCGACACAGCCCGACAGCCCGAAGGAGGCACCGTGTCCGACGACATCTCCCCGATCGAGCGGGACGCCCTGTGGGACGAGTTCCACCGGGTGGTCAACATGACGTCCCAGGAGCTGAGCGACTGGCTGCGCACCGACACCGCGCACGAGGACGGTGAGGAGCTGCCCGACCAGGCGGGCACCGTCAAGGGGCAGCACGTGCTGGCCATCCTGCGCAAGCGCCAGGTGGACCTGTCCGACGACGACCTGCGCGTCATGCGCGGCGTCGTGGACACCGTGTCCGCCGAGCGGCGCGAGGACCTGGAGCCCACCGCCGGGCAGCAGAACTGGCGCTACCGGCTGATGCGGATCGGGCACGACCCGCTCCGGCCCGCCCCCTGAGCGGGCCGGAGACGGAGACCACGGCCCTGACCGGGGCCGGACGCGGCGCGCCACCCCGCGCCTCCTCCCCCGTCCGGCCCCGCCCGCCGGCCCCCGGCAGAGCGGAATCAATGACTCCGGCCACACGCCGTGCAAACTCACGCCATGATGGGGCCCATGGCGGGACTGGAGGAAACGGCACCAACGGCGGTGTCGGCGGGCGGCGGTGTCGTGCGGGACAACGCGCTGGCCCTCCTCGGTGATCCGAGCCTCCACGAGGTGCAGTTCCGCAACCGGCCCGAGTCCTGCGGGCTGGCCCGCAGGCTGGCCGCCGCCGTCCTGCACGGCCAGTGGCGGCTGCCCGTCGGGGTCACCGACGACGGCGTGCTCCTGGTCTCCGAGCTGGTCGGCAACGCCGTGCGGCACACCGGCGCCCACCACTTCAGCCTGCGCATGTTCCGCCGCAGGGGCTGGGTCCGCGTCGAGATACGCGATCCGTCCCGGGGCCTGCCCTGCCTGCTGCCCGTGCGGGAGCTGGACACCAGCGGGCGCGGGCTGTGGCTCGTGGAGCACCTGGCCGACCGCTGGGGCGTCGACCTCCTGCCGCGCGGCAAGACGACGTGGTTCGAGATCCGCGTCGCCGACCACTGAGCCCGGCCGCCGCACCCCCGGCACGCCCGCGCCCCGCCGGGCCCCCGCCCCGCCGGGCCCCCTCCCCGGCCCTGTGCACACAATGGCCCGATGGACTACGAGGAGCTGCTGACGCGGGCCAGGGCGGCCGCGCTGCCGGTGCTGGGACGCGGCCAGCCGGCCGACTACATCCCGGCGCTGGCCTGTGCCGACCCGTACGACTTCGGCATGGCGCTGGCCACCGTGGACGGTGAGGTGCACGGGACCGGCGAGTGGCGCAAACCGTTCTCCGTGCAGAGCGTCTCCAAGCTGTTCGCGCTCTCCCTGGCGCTGGCGCACGGCGGCACCGCACTGTGGAAGCGGGTCGGCCGGGAGCCCTCGGGCAACCCGTTCAACTCGCTGATCCAGCTCGAATCCGAGCACGGCATCCCGCGCAACCCGTTCATCAACGCGGGCGCGCTCGTCGTCACGGACGCGCTGCTGAGCCTGACCGGTGACGCGCGCGGCGCGGTCGTGGACTTCCTGCGCGAGGAGTCCGGCAACGCGAGCCTCGCCGTCGACCCGGCCGTGGCCGCGTCCGAGGCCGAGCACGGGCACCGCAACGCCGCCCTCGCGCACTTCATGGCCTCGTTCGGCAACCTGCACAACCCGGTGGAGGAGGTGCTGGAGCACTACTTCGCGCACTGCTCGGTGGCCGCCGACTGCCGTGACCTGGCGCTGGCGGGCGGCTTCCTGGCCCGGCACGGGCTGCGCGCCGACGGCAGCCGCCTGTTCGGCCGGGGCGACGCCAAGCGGATCAACGCGGTGCTGCTGACGTGCGGCGCCTACGACGCGGCCGGGGAGTTCGCCTACCGCGTGGGGCTGCCCGGCAAGAGCGGCGTCGGCGGCGGCATCCTGGCCATCGTCCCCGGCCGGGGCGCGGTGTGCGCGTGGAGCCCGGGGCTGGACGCGGTGGGCAACTCGGTGGGCGCGATGGCGGCGCTGGAGGACTTCACCGCACGCTCGGACTGGTCGGTGTTCTGACGGACGGCCGCCCGGACCGGCCCTCCCCGGGGCCGCCGCCGGGCGCCGCGCGGTCAGCGGGTGCGGCGGCGCGCCGTCGTCGCCCGGCGGCGGCGGTCGTTGCACAGCAGGCACTTGCCCCAGCCCGGCGGCAGTGGGTCCTCCCGGTCCCCGTGCAGCGGGTCCACCGCGCCCATCGGGTGCTCGCGGCAGCCCGTCGTCCCGCCGTGCGCCGACTCCAGCGACCGGACGGCCGTCAGCGCGCGCCGCAGCGCGTCCGACACCTCCGCCAGCTGGTCGGCCGGGGGCGACCCCTCCAGGCCGAAGGCGATGTCGGACGCGGTGCTCAGCGCGTTCTGAAGCTCACGGACCTCTGCGTAACTCATCGTCCCCCAAGGCTAGCCGCCCGCGCCGACAACCGGCCCGGGCCCGCGTCCCGCGGCCGTCTCCGGCACCAGGACGCGCACCGCCGACGGCACCGCCTCGGCCGTCACCGGCAGGGCGCCGACCAGCTCGCCGTCGGCGTAGGCGCGCATCGCCTCGGTGTGGACCCGCACCCGCCGGGCGTGGAAGGTGGCGACGAGCGGATCGCTCACGTGCGTGCCCCGGTACAGGCGCGGGAAGGCCCGCACGAGCCGCGCGACGCCCGCGGGTCCGACGACGGTCACCGCGAGGCGCCCGTCGTCGGTGGCTGCGTGCGGGCAGATCCGCATGCCGCCGCCGTACGTCGTGGTGTTGCCCACGGCGATGAGGACGGCGGACAGCTCCGAGCGTTCCCCGTCCAGCTCCAGGAGGTACGGGCGAGGGCGCAGCACGCCCAGCTCGGCGAGGACGGCCAGGTTGTAGCGCGCCCGGCCGCGCGGCCACCGCATGCGGTTCGTGCGGTCGGTGACCAGCGAGTCGAAACCGCTGGTCAGCACGGTGCCGAACCAGCACGGCCCGCCGCCGTCCCCGGCGTTCGCCCGGCCCAGGTCCAGGGTGCGGGCCACGCCGCCGGTGATGACGTCGGCGGCGGCCGCCGGGTCGGCGCGGGGTATGCCGAGCACCCGGGCGAAGTCGTTGCCGGTGCCGGAGGGCAGCACGGCCAGCGCCGTGCCCGTGCCCGCGACCTCCTGGAGGGCCAGGTGGACGAGGCCGTCGCCGCCCGCCACGGCCAGGACGTCGGCGCCCGCCGACACCGCCGCGCGCGCCCGGGCGCGGGCCTCGGCCGCGTCGCGTCCGGCGACCACGTCCACCTCGACGCCGTGCGCGAGCAGCCGCCGGGCGGCCGCCGCCGCTTTCCCGCCGCCGCGCCGCCCGCCCGCGGCGGGGTTGACCAGCAGCGTCACCCGCCGCGGTACCGGACGCCCGCCCGCCCCGGCGCCCGCTCCCGCGCCCGGCATCAGGCACGCTCCGGGACGAGCTTGCCGGGGTTGAGCACGCCCGCCGGGTCCAGCACGCCCTTGACGGCCCGCAGCACCTCAAGACCCAGCTCGCCCACCTCGGCGGCCATCCACGGGGCGTGGTCGGCGCCGACGGCGTGGTGGTGGGTGATGGTCGCCCCGCAGGCGGCGATCGCGTCCGACGCGGCCCGTTTGGCTGCCGCCCAGCGCCCCCGCGGGTCGTCGCCGCCGGCCGCGGCGACGGTGAAGTACAGGGAGGCGCCCTCGGGGTAGACGTGCGAGACGTGGCAGGTGACCACGGGCGGGTTCCCGCCGGTGGACAGCGCGCCGGTCAGGGCGTCGGTGACGGCCGTGCGCAGGGCGGGCAGCGCGGACCAGGTGGCGGCCGTCTCCAGCGTCTCGGCGAGCACGCCCGCGTCCAGCAGCGCGTCGCGCAGGTACGGGCCCGCGTAGCGGCTGTGCCGCCACTGCGCGACGGGCTCCGCGCCCAGCTCCGTGCCCCCGGCCGCGCGCAGGGCCGCCGCACTCAGCGCGCGCACCGCCGCCACGTGCTCCGGCTCGCCCTCGTGGGCGACGACGGCCAGGCAGCCGCCGGTGGCCCGCGCCCCTGACAGGGCCGCGCTGACGAAGGTCTCCGCCTCGTCGGACAGCCGCACCAGCGTGGGCCGCGCGCCGCTCTGGGCCAGGGCGCGCAGGGCGGCCGTGCCGGTGGCGAAGTCCGGGAACGACCACGCCTCGTCCCGCTGCTCGCGGGGCACGGGCCGCACCCGCACCGTCACCTCGGTGATGACCCCGAGCACGCCCTCGGAGCCGAGGAGGAGCTGCCGCAGGTCGGGCCCCGCGGCCGAGCCGGGGGCCCGGCCGAGGTCGAGGGTGCCGCGCGGGGTGGCGGCGCGCAGGCCGAGCACCATCGCGTCGAACCGCCCGTATCCGGCGGAGGACTGCCCGGCGGAGCGGGTCGCGGCGTAGCCGCCGAGGGTGGCGTACTCGTAGCTCTGCGGCTGGTGGCCGAGGGTGAACCCGTGCGCGGCGAGGAGCTCCTCGGCCTCGGGCGTGCGCAGCCCGGCCTGGAGGGTGGCGGTGCGCGAGACGGTGTCCACCGCGAGGAGCCGGTCCAGCCGCCGCAGGTCCAGCGCGATGACGGCGGCCCGGCCGCCGCGCAGCGGCTCCACCCCGCCGACCACGCTCGTGCCACCGCCGAAGGGCACGACGGCCACGTGGTGCTCCTCGCAGACGGCGAGCACCGCCGCCACCTCGTCGTGGCCGCCGGGCCGCACCACGGCGTCCGGGGCGTGGGAGACGTCCCCGGCGCGGCGGCGTAGCAGGTCGGGCGTCGACTTGCCGCCCGCGTGCCGGACGCGGGCGGCGGCGCCGGTGTCCACGTGGCCGTCCCCGACGGCGGCGGCGAGCGCGGCGCGGGCGGCGGGGGGCAGGGCGCCCGGCGGCACCGCGAGGTCCGCCTCGGCGACCCGGGGCGCGGCGGTCAGGCCGACGCCCAGGACGTCGGCGATCAGGCCGCGCACGGACTCGGGCAGGGCGGTGGCGTGTGCGGGGTCGCCCCAGGCGTTCCAGGACATCTCGCCGACACGGTGGCTCGGAACCGTCATGCGTTACAGTCTGGCACATGGTGTCAATCAGTAACGAGGGTCAGGACCGAAGCAGGCACCGCACCGGGGACGCCGCCGACGCGCCACCCGCCGGACACCCGGAAGCGGGCCACCGGGAGACCGGCCACCGGGAGACCGGGCGCCAGACCGCCCCGCGCCGGGACGCCGGGACGCCGCCCGCCGCGGGGGAGGGGGCCGCCGCACCCGGCACGGCCGCCGACCCGATGGCCGACACACTCCTCGACGCCGCCTTCCACTGCGTCGCCACCTTCGGACTGCGCCGCCTCACCCTCACCGACGTCGCCCGCCGCGCCGGGGTGAGCCGCCCGACGATCTACCGCCGCTGGCGCGACATGGACAGCCTCGTCGGCGACCTCCTCACCCGCGAGATGCACGGCGTCCTCCTCGCCGCCGTCCCCGTCGCCGCCGCACGGGGCGGCGACGGACGCACCCGGCTCGTCGCCGGGGCCGCCGCCGTCCTGGCCGCCCTGCGCGACCACCCCCTCGTCGCCCGCATCCTCGACACCGAACCCGAGACCCTGGTCACCTACACCTTCCAGCGGCTCGGCTCCAGCCAGCGCGACGCCCTCACCTTCACCGAGGAGCAGATCCGCGCCGGGCAGGCCGACGGCTCCATCCGCGCCGGGGACCCCGCAGAACTGGCCCGCATGGTCATGCTCCTCGTCCAGACCACCGCCACCTCCTGGCGCCTGGTGGACGACGTCCTGCCCCTGGAGCGGCTCACCCGCGAACTGCGCCACCTGCTCGACGCCTACCTGCGACCCCCGGAGGCCACGCCGTGAACCGTCCCGCCGAAGCGTCCTCCCTCAACGCCGCCCGCCGCGCCCGCGACCTCGACGACGTCCGCCGCACCGCGGTGGTCGACGTCCTGGTCGTCGGCGGCGGCGTCACCGGCACCGGCATCGCCCTGGACGCCGCCTCCCGGGGCCTGCACGTCCTGCTGGCCGAACAGCGCGACCTCGCCTTCGGCACCAGCCGCTGGAGCTCCAAACTCGTCCACGGCGGACTGCGCTACCTCGCCGGCGGGCAGCTCGGCATCGCCTACGAGAGCGCCCGCGAACGGCACGTGCTCCTGACCCGCACCGCCCCCCACCTCGTCCGCGCCCTGCCCATGCTGCTGCCGCTGCACCCCGGCGTCACCCGCGCCCAGGCCGCCCTGACCCGCAGCGGGTTCCTCCTCGGCGACGCCCTGCGCCGCGCCGCCGGCACCCCCGGCTCCGTGCTCCCCGCCACCCGCCGCGTCTCCCGGGACCGCGCCCTGGAACTGGCCCCGGCCCTGCGCCCCGACGGCCTGCGCGGCGGGCAGCTCTCCCACGACGGGCAGCTCGTCGACGACGCCCGGCTCGTCGTCGCCCTCGCCCGCACCGCCGCCGCCCACGGAGCCCGCGTCGTCACCCGGTGCGCCGCCGAGGAACTGCACCGCGAGGGAGCCGTCCTGCGCGACGACGTCACCGGGACCCGCCTGGACGTCCGCGCCCGCGCCGTCGTCAACGCCACCGGCGTGTGGGCCGACCGGCTCGTCCCCGGCGTCCGGCTGCGCCCCAGCCGGGGCACCCACCTCGTCCTGCCCGCCGCCCGGCTCGGCCACCCCCGCGCCGCCCTCACCCTCCCCGTCCCCGGCGAACGCAACCGGTTCGTCCTCGTCCTGCCCCAGGCGGACGGCCGCGTCTACGTCGGCCTCACCGACGAACCCCTCGACGGACCCGCCCCCGACGTGCCCGCCCCGCCCGAATCCGACATCGCCTTCCTCCTCGACGTCGCCGGCAGCGCCCTCGCCACCCCCCTGCGCCGCACCGACGTCATCGGCGCCTTCGCCGGACTGCGCCCCCTCCTGGACGCCGCCCCCGGCCACGCCCCCGGCCGCAGCGCCGACCTCTCCCGCCGCCACGCCGTCCTCACCTCACCCGAGGGCGTCATCACCGTCGTCGGCGGCAAGCTCACCACCTACCGGCGCATGGCCGAGGACGCCGTGGACACCGCCTGCGCCAACGCCGCCCTGGCCGCCGGGCCCTGCCGCACCCGGAACCTGCCCCTGGTCGGCGCCGCCGCCCCCGCGGCACTCGCCCGCGTCCGCGCCCCCGCCCGCCTCGTCGCCCGCTACGGCACCGAGGCCCCCGCCGTCCTCGCCGAAGCGGGCGGCGACCCGGCCCTCCTCGCCCCCGTCGCGGCCGGCGTCACCGGCGCCGAACTGCGCTGGGCGGTCCGCCACGAGGGCGCGCTCGACGACGCCGACCTCCTGGAGCGCCGCACCCGCATCGGGCTCGTCCCCGGAGACCGCGCCGCCGCGCTCGCCGCCGCCCGCCGCGCCCTCCTGCCCTGACCCGGCCCGCCGCTTCCCTCGCCCCGGCGCGCCCCGTGCGGCAGCATGGCGCCTGCCGGGACGCGCACGGCAGCGCACGTCCCGGCACGGCACGACGCACGGCACGGAGCACGGCACGACGCACGGCACGGCGACGAGGAGGACGCATGGCGGCGGTTCAGGGCAGCGAGGCCACCGAGGAGTTCCGGGCGGCCCGCGACTTCCTGCTGCGGCACCGGGAGGACTACCAGGCGGCCTACGACGGCTTCACCTGGCCGCGGCCCGAGCGTTTCAACTGGGCCCTCGACTGGTTCGACGTCATCGCCGACGGCAACGACCGCGACGCCCTGCACATCGTGGACGAGGACGGCACCGAGACCCGCGTCTCCTTCGCCGCCATGTCCGCCCGCTCCGACCAGGTCGCCCGCTGGCTGCGGGACCGGGGCGTGCGGGCGGGCGACCGCGTCCTGGTCATGCTCGGCAACCAGCGCGAACTGTGGGAGACGGCGCTGGCCGCCATGAAACTGCGCGCCGTCGTCATCCCCACCACCCCGCAGCTCGGCCCCGCCGACCTCCGCGACCGCGTCACGCGCGGCGAGGCCCGCCACGTCCTCGTCCGCGCCGGGGACACCGCCAAGTTCGACGACGTCCCCGGCGACTACACCCGCATCGCCACCGGCCCTGCCGTCCCCGGCTGGCTCCGCTACGACGACACGGAGGACGCCCCGCGCGACTTCACCCCCGACGGCCCCACCCGCGCCGGGGACCCGCTGCTGCTCTACTTCACCTCCGGCACCACCGACCGCCCCAAACTCGTCGAGCACACCCACGCCTCCTACCCCGTCGGGCACCTGTCCACGATGTACTGGATCGGGCTGCGGCCGGGCGACGTCCACCTCAACGTCGCCTCGCCCGGCTGGGCCAAGCACGCCTGGTCCAACCTCTTCGCGCCGTGGAACGCCGGGGCCACCGTCTTCATCCACCAGTACACCCGCTTCGACCCGGCCCGCCTCATGGCCGAGATGGACCGCGCCGGCGTCACCACCTTCTGCGCCCCGCCGACCGTGTGGCGCATGCTCATCCAGGCCGACCTGGGCCAGCTGCGCACCCCGCCCCGCGAGGCCGTCGCCGCCGGGGAACCGCTCAACCCGGAGGTCATCGAGACCGTCCGGCGCGCCTGGGGCGTCGTCATCCGCGACGGCTTCGGCCAGACCGAGACGACCGTGCAGGTCGCCAACACCCCCGGCCAGCCGCTGACCCCCGGCTCCATGGGACGGCCCTGCCCCGGCTACACCGTCGAACTCCTCGACCCGGTCACGGGACGCCCCGGCGCGGACGAGGGCGAGATCTGCCTCGCCCTCAATCCCCGCCCCGCCGGGCTCATGACCGGCTACCACGGCGACCCGCGGCGCACGGCCGACGCCATGGCCGACGGCTACTACCGCACCGGCGACATCGCCGCCCGCGACGCCGAAGGGCGGCTCACCTACGTCGGCCGCGCCGACGACGTCTTCAAGGCGTCCGACTACAAGATCTCCCCGTTCGAGCTGGAGAGCGCCCTCCTGCGGCACGAGGCCGTCGCCGAGGCCGCCGTCGTCCCCGCCCCCGACCCGCTGCGCCTGGCCGTCCCGAAGGCGTACGTCGTCCTCGCGGCGGGCTGGGAACCCGGCCCGGAGACCGCCGAAGCCCTCTTCGCCCACTCCCGCGCCGTCCTCGCCCCCTACCAGCGCGTCCGCGTCATCGAGTTCGCCGACCTCCCCAAGACCGTCTCCGGCAAGATCCGCCGCACCGAACTGCGCGCCCTCACCGCGAAGGGCTCCGACGCCGAGTACCGCGAGACCCCCGGCCGCCCCGCCCCCTGACGGCCCCGCGCCGCTGCCCGCGGGCCCCGGGCCCGGCCGCCCCGCCCGCTGGTGCGCGGACGGGGCGGCCGGGGCAGCCGGTCAGACGGGCAGCCGGTCGAGGATGCCCGCCAGCCGGTCCGGCTGGAGCAGGAAACCGGTGTGACTGGTCTCCAGCGTGTGCACGTCGTACGGATTGTCCGGGGTCAGCGCGTCCGCCTCGGCGATCAGCCGGTCCTGCATGGCCACGGGGAGGGACCGGTCCTCGGTGAGGCGGACGTAGCTGCGGGCGATCGTGCCCCAGGTCGCGGCGTCGCCGCGCGCGTCGGCGGTCATCACCGCCAGCGACTCGTCCGGCTGGAGCAGGTTGAGGAAGGCGAGGAACTGCGCGTCGGTGCCGTCCGCCATGGTCGCCGCCTTGAGCGCGGCGAGCAGATCCGGGTCGGCGGTGCGGTAGTTCGCCCGGCCGACACCGAGTTCGGCCGGGTCACCGACGTTCAGCGCGGCCAGCGGGGCCAGCAGGTTCTCCGCGAACTCGGGCTCCTGCATGTACGCGACGGGGCTCGGCCGCCGCACGCACGACCACGCCGACACGTACACGAGCCGGTCCACCAGCTCGGGAACCGTGTTCCCCACGCCGGTGACGGTGGTGCCGCCGAGGCTGGCACCCACGAGCACCACCGGCCCGAGCGCGGCGAGGCGCCGGACGACGTCGGCCACCGCGTCCACGTTGTCCTGCAACGTGACCCCGGCCAGCGTGGACGGCTCGGCCGCCCACGCGTCGAGGTCCTGCGGCGCCTGGTAGGCGGCCGGGTACTGCGCGTCGAAGCCGTGACCCGGCAGGTCGACGGCGTAGCTGCGGTGGCCGAGCAGGGCCAGCTCACGCTGGACCGGAGCCCACATCAGCGAGCTGGAGCACGAACCGTGCACCAGCACGAAGGTGACGCCCGCGTCGCGGGCCCGCCGGGCGGGGGAGGAGGTGCCGGGAACAGATGTCATACGGATGCGCGTCCTAGGTCCGGTGGGCGGCGCGGCGCGCAGGGCCGGGAAGCCGTGCCCGCGCGGTGGGCCGCCGGGGCGGGAAGAGGGAGCGGACGCGCCCGTGGACCGGACGCGCCGGGGTCGAGGCGCCGGGCGCGCAGGGGCCGGTGGCAGCGCTCGGTCAGCGCGCGGCGGCCCCGGCAGGGGCGGCACGCGGCGCGGAAGCGCTCACCGGCGACGGCGCGCGGCGGCGGGCATGGCCGGGCGGTACCCGCGGGGCGGAGCCCCGTACGCGGCGGTCACCCGCGGGGTGCACCCGGCTGGCGCCGGTCGCTGAGGATCGGCGGCGTCATGCCGCTCAGACGGTCCGGAGCCGGACGAAGACGAAGGTCATGCCCCGACCCTAACCGACGCCCGGTCAGGGTCCGCCTCCCGGGGACGTGCCGCCTCACCGGCCGTCCGCCGTCGCCGGTCGCTCGTCATCGTCGGTCGTCCGCCGTCGCCGGTCGGCTGTCAGTGCCCGCTGCGAGGGTGGGCCCATGACGCCCTTGCTCCTCCCCGACATCGAACGCGCCATCCGCGGCAGTTGGAGCGCCGAGACGTGCACGCCCGAGTACCGGGCGCGCTGGTCCCCGGACAACCCGGCCCGCGACCAGTGCGGCGTGACGGCCATGGTCCTCAACGACCTCCTCGGCGGGGAACTGCTGCGCGGCGAGGTCCGGGTGAAGGGCGAGCGCACCGACTACCACTGGTGGAACCGGCTCGGCATGGGCGTCGAGATCGACCTCACCCGGGAGCAGTTCCGGCCGGAGGAGACCGTCACCGAAGGCGTCGTCATCCCCCGCCCGCCGGACAGCGAAATACGCCGCCTCCGCGAGGAGTACGCACTCCTCCGCACCCGCGTCCTGGAAAGGCTCCGCCCCCGGCCGACCCCGCTCGCCCCTTGAACCCGCCCCTTGAGCCCGCCCCCTGACCCGCCTCCGGCCGCCCCTCCTCCGCACCTGCGCGGATCGGCCCCTCGGCATCGGCCGTGGGCCGCAGCCGGGCAGCATCCCCGCACGTGCGGGGAGGAGGTCAGCACACGCCCGGCGTCTCCCGAGACCAGGGGAGCACCCCCGCAGGCGCGGGGAGCAGGTGCGCAGCACCCCTGCCGCGACCCCCGCGATGGGAGCACCCTCGCGGTAGCGAGGAGCACAGGCCGAGAACCGGCGCGGTGCGGGGCGCCAGGGAGCATCATCGCGCATGCGGGCACGCGTGGTGACGCCGGTCGGGGAGGCGCCCGGAACGACGGACGGCGGGAATGCGCACGGGTCCTCACAGCAGGAGGGCGCTTGCCCGGGACGACACCGGGGCGTCTCCGGTGCAGGACGTGGCGGCCGCACGCGGCGCCGTGTGCCCGGAGGGCTCAGCCGGTGGCGCGCGTGTAGGTGAGGATCATCGCGCTGCTCTTGAGGACGGTGTGGTCGGTGAGCGTCCAGGTGCGCGGGTCGAAGGCGGCCTTGCGGGAGAACAGCGGGATGCCGTTGCCGATGGTCATCGGGGCGACCTTGAGGATCAGCGTGTCGATCTCGGTGTACAGCGAGCCGGCCAGTTCGCCGCCGCCCAGCAGCCAGATGTCCTTGCCGTCCTGCTGCTTGAGCTGCCGCACGGTCGCCACCGGATCGTCGGCGACGAGTTCGACGGCCGGGGCCGGCGTCTCGGTCAGGGTCCGGGAGAAGACCAGGTGACGCAGGTGGGGGTAGGCGTCGGTGACCCCGGCCGCCAGACCGATCCCGTAGCTGCGCCGGCCTTCGAGCACGGTGTCGAAGTGCGTGCCCGCCGCGGTGACGGACAGGGCCTGCCGGGCCGGTCCGGGCAGCGTCTCCGGGTACTCGGCCACGAGGTGCCGGAGGTAGTCCTCCGGAATGGGCCAGAAGCCGTCCGGACCGGTGGGGTCCGCGCCGTCCGGGCCCGCGATGAAGCCGTCGAGAGTGCTGGCGATGTAGTGGACGAGTCGGCGCACGCCGGGTTCCTTCCGTCGGTCTGCTCCGGCACCGCTGCAACGGGACGCCGGTCGGCGTGCCGGTACGCGAAGCCTTCACGTGATCATCGCACCGGCCCGCCCGCGCGAGCACCGCCCACCAGACCACACCCGCACCCACCCGCGCACCGGGGTTCTAGCGGCTGCGCACACCCGTCAAAAGGCGAACAGCCCCGCAGGTGCGGGGGCTGTCGGCCCGTCCGTCCGGCGGCCGAGCCGGTCACCGCGCAACGCGTCAGGGTCGGCATCGGGGGCAGGCGCGGGGGAACCAGAAGCTGATGTCGCCGTGCCAGCGTCGCCGCTGGGGTGGTGCTTCGACGGCGTCGGCGCCCAGTGGCAGGCCGCAGTGGACGCACGCCTGCGCCCGCACCTGCGCGTCGGTCAGCCCGTCCTGGGTGATCCGCTCCTACGGCGGCCCGCCCGGTGGCCGGCGGCCGGGGATGCGGGTGGCCTGCCAGGCGTCGTAGAGGCCGCCGCCGACCGGGCACACAGCCCCCCGCCTCCGGCACGTCGGACAGCGCCGGCCGTGCCGCAGCATGTCCCCCCACGCCCGGTCCGCCGCCCGCTGCCCGGCCGTCAACGGCCCAGCCGCCGCCGCTCCGCACGTCACCACGGCCCGCACCCCCCGGGCACCGGCGGCAGACCATCCAGCAGCGCCAGCCGGGCCACATACCGCCGCACCAGCACACGCTCCACCTCCCCGACCGCGATCGTGCGCGGCGGAACCGGACGGCACACGCACACCACCCGGCCCGTGACGACGATGCGCCGCACACCGACCACCGGCGGCATCACCGCTCCCACCACCGCGCGGGAAGCGGCGTCCGGCAGTCCGCGCACCACCACACCGTGCAGCCGCCCCGGGACTCACCCGGAATGTCCACGACCCGCTCCAGAACACCGGGCCTGTGACAGCGCATGCACACCGGCGGCGGCACCGACCCGCTCACGCGACAACCGTCCCGTACCAGCACTGCGGACACTCCCACACCGACTCCACCGGCGCCCCCGACCTGATACGGGCGCTGGCGAGATGGAGGTCATCACTGGGCGCGCCACAGGCGGTGCAGCGGCCCGGCGGCTCGTCCTCGGCGGCTAGACACCCCCGGCACAACCGCCGCTCCCACCCCGGCCCGGACAGCGCCTCCACGCAGCTGACCACCACGCCGGTCGCCGTACCGCATCCATCACACGTCGCGCTCACGAGGCGGTCACCTCACCCGAACCAAGGCCGGACCGGAGAGCCGAAACACATCCGGGACAGGCGTACAGCCGCTCAGACGGGTGCGCATCGGCCTTCAGCGTGCCCACGGGCACACCGTCCTGGGTCAGTTCCGAGCAACGGCAGCAGCGGCGCAGAGCCCGCACGGGCGGGTAGCCGCCCGGACCGGCACCCGCAGGTTCAGTGATATCCATGTCACCGAAAGTAGGCGCCGGTCGGGGAGCGGAGGGGTAGGGCCTGTACCCCTTGGAGAAGAGGTACAGGCCCTACCCCTCACTCAGGCAGTTACCGGCACCCCCATGCGATGCCGCAGCACCTCAGCATCACGCCGCACCGTCGCCGGTCCGTTCGCCGTGACCTCCGCCACCGCACCCCGTGCGAACAGGTTGTAGCGCACGGTCTCCGGCGACTCCGTCCATGCCCGTTGCAGCATGTGCACCACCGCCACCGGCTCGCGCTGTAGCGAGTAGGCCCGCGCGGTTTCCACCGAGTGGAACGCGCGGCGCGTCGCCGACGGCACAGCCGACACATCCACTCGCTCAGCCGCCTCCACCGCGTCCCGACCCTGTACCAGGTCTGCGCGCATCGTGATGGCGTAGGCGTCCACCATCGCCTGCCCGAACATCAGGTAGGGGTGCACGTAATCGCGGAGGCTGCGGGCCGCGTCGTCTGCGTGGTCCCAGTACCGCTCGGCGTCACCTCGGCGGCCGACCTTCGCGTAGGACAACGCGGCTGCTAGGTGCAACAGGCCCCAGCGGGCCCGTGAGTCCGCGTCCCGCTCGGGGTCCAGGAGGTCGGCGGCGCGCATCGCCAGGTCGACGCGCGCCTCATGCTGCTCCCCGGCGTCGCGGAAGACGTGGTTCATGTACCAGGCGGCCGAGGCGATGGCCCGCGGGCTGTCCGCGTCCTGCGCCGCCGTCATCGCCCGGTCCCCGGTCAGCATGACCAGCTCGGGGACTGGCTGGAAGGACAGGAACAGCTGCGCGAGGTGGTAGACCTCGGTCTGAGCGGCGAGGAGCTGGCGCCGCTCGGTGCCGGTGGCGGCCCGGGCGGCGTGCTGCACGTCGGCCAGGAGGTCGGGCAGCAGCGCAGCGACGCGTGTACGGTGCGCGCCGGCGGCGTGCCACAGTCGCCATGCGTCAGCGACGCGGTCCAGCAGCACGCTCGCCGAGCCGGGCTCTTCATCGGGCGTGCCGAGCTGGTACCTCGTCAGGGCGGCGGCGACGGCCGGAAGAGCGTCGTGGGCGGCCTTGCTGTAGGAGGACGCGGTGAGCCGTTCCTCGCCGGTGAGGTCAGCGAGGTCCTGGGCGGCGAGGACGTCGGCCAAGCGCAGCAAGACGGGCAGGCGGGGGACTCCGAGGCGGCCGCACTCGATGGCCTTGACCCATTCGGCGGAGCGGCCTACGAGTCCGCCAAGTACGGGCCGGGTCATACCCCGGCGTTCGCGTAGGCGTCGCACGCGCTGGCCGAAGGTCTGGGGGGTGTCGGTGGGGTCGGGCATACTGGTGCCTCCGTTCTGACCTAGACACTCCGGACGGTACCCGCCTGTGCAGCGCGGGAGACAGTGAACGGCCCCCATCTCGCACCGAGGTGGGGGCCGTTGCCGTACCCGGGCGTGACGAAGCGTCCCTGCCGGCCCGTCCCGCCGGGACGGGGCTGCGTACTCGGCCGCCACGTCGATGCTGGCGCGTAGGAGACACAGTGCCGAGGAGGAACATCCCCGCGTGTGCGGGGAGCAGAACGACAGGCCGTTCCAGCGGCCGATCACCCAGGGAACATCCCCGCGGGTGCGGGGAGCAGCAGCGTGCGGCTTCGACCGACGCGTGCGGCCAGGGAACATCCTCGCGGGTGCGGGGAGCAGGCGCTGTACCACTACGTCACCGCGCAGCGCCCGGGAACATCCCCGCGGGTGCGGGGAGCAGCCCATCATCACCGGCTCGCGCCGGCCACGGTCGGGAACATCCCCGCGGGTGCGGGGAGCAGAAGATCCCGTGGACGCGGCTGCCCGTTTACGGGGGAACATCCCCGCGGGTGCGGGGAGCAGTGGGCCGGTGTCTTCTGCGTCATGCGTGCATCCGGAACATCCCCGCGGGTGCGGGGAGCAGGAACTGAACGCCCTGCTGGAGGAGTGCGTCCAGGGAACATCCCCGCGGGTGCGGGGAGCAGGCAGTGCCAGCGGGTAGCGCGCACGGCGATCGGGGAACATTCCCGCGGGTGCGGGGAGCAGGCGCTGGCGAGGAGTTCGCCCAGCTCGGTGTCGGGAACATCCCCGCGGGTGCGGGGAGCAGTGGCGCTGCGTGCGGTCATGGTGCTCTCCATCGGGAACATCCCCGCGGGTGCGGGGAGCAGCGGTCGCGGCTTGGCGGTGTGTTGCCCGTGACGGGAACATCCCAGCGGGTGCGGGGAGCAGTCCAAGGCGCGGGCGTTGTCGTCCGGCCCGCCGGGAACATCCCCGCGGGTGCGGGGAGCAGTCGCCCGATGTGCGCTTCCATCACGAGGCGGTGGGAACATCCCCGCGGGTGCGGGGAGCAGCGAGTCTCTCCGGACCGGCCGGCCGTGGTCGTGGGAACATCCCCGCGGGTGCGGGGAGCAGGTCCCGCCGGGCTGGTACAAGCTGAACGTGCCGGGAACATCCCCACAGGCGTGGGGAGCAGCGTGCGGTGCTGGCCGCCGTAGAGCGTGCCCGTGGGAACACCCCCACAGGCGTGGGGAGCAGACGAGGTCTTTCCCTTTCGCTTGGGTGAGTCGAGGAACACCCCCACAGGCGTGGGGAGCAGCGCGACCCGTGGGACCTGTCCGAGGTGCGCACGGGAACACCCCCACAGGCGTGGGGAGCAGCGACCGACGAGCTGAAGTACCTCTACTGCACGGGAACACCCCCACAGGCGTGGGGAGCAGGACCTCAAAGACAACGCCGAGGACGGCGGCTGGGAACACCCCCACAGGCGTGGGGAGCAGACCGCCTGCCCCGGCACCGCGAGGATCACCCAGGGAACACCCCCACAGGCGTGGGGAGCAGGACCCGGACGACGTCGGGGGGTGCCTCGTGAAGGGAACACCCCCACAGGCGTGGGGAGCAGACCGCCAAGGCGCGCGCTGCCCACCTCGACCGGGGAACACCCCCACAGGCGTGGGGAGCAGTTGTAGATCCGCTTGTTCGCCACCCACGACGCGGGAACACCCCCACAGGCGTGGGGAGCAGGTCGACGTCGCGCCGGTAGTCGTCCCGGGTGCGGGAACACCCCCACAGGCGTGGGGAGCAGGCCATGCAGGCGAGGCAGTCCGACGACTTCAAGGGAACACCCCCACAGGCGTGGGGAGCAGCGCGAACCACTCCCACCTGGGGACCGCCGCCAAGGAACACCCCCACAGGCGTGGGGAGCAGTCTGCACGCCGGCCGGGGACGGGTCGGCGGTCGGGAACACCCCCACAGGCGTGGGGAGCAGGACGCTACTCCGACACTTTCAGCCACACAACAGGGAACACCCCCACAGGCGTGGGGAGCAGCCTCGTCGATGTCCTCCACCGCAAGGCCGAAGAGGAACACCCCCACAGGCGTGGGGAGCAGAGCGGGCGGCGACCCGCTCGTATTCCAGGTCGGGGAACACCCCCACAGGCGTGGGGAGCAGTGGATGCCCTGGTGCTGTGGTCCGCTGCTGCCGGGAACACCCCCACAGGCGTGGGGAGCAGGGCCTTCTCCTTCTCCAGGCGCATCGCGGCGCGGGAACACCCCCACAGGCGTGGGGAGCAGGGAACCCTCCAGTACGAGCTTCACCACGGCCTGGGAACACCCCCACAGGCGTGGGGAGCAGCACTCGCCCCCTGCCGGTCAGGCTCACGAGCCGGGAACACCCCCACAGGCGTGGGGAGCAGTCCAGCTCGGCATCTCCGGACCCCGCAAGGGCGGGAACACCCCCACAGGCGTGGGGAGCAGGGTGCCCGGGAATCTCTGCGTCTGCTTGAGGCTGGAACACCCCCACAGGCGTGGGGAGCAGGTCGCCACGACCGGGTTGTCGGCCTCGGCCGCGGGAACACCCCCACAGGCGTGGGGAGCAGTCGTCCGGCGGTTCCTGGTCCCGGCGGCTCACGGGAACACCCCCACAGGCGTGGGGAGCAGTACGAGTACGCCAGGGATCAGGCGCTTTTGGAGGGAACACCCCCACAGGCGTGGGGAGCAGCCTGCCGGAGGACGGGGGCGGGGCAGCATGAAGGGAACACCCCCACAGGCGTGGGGAGCAGACACTGGGACCCGGCTGAACGTCGGAGACAAGGGGAACACCCCCACAGGCGTGGGGAGCAGATCAGGTCCAGCGCTTCCTTGAGGGCGGTGCCGGGAACACCCCCACAGGCGTGGGGAGCAGAGCGAATCCGCAGGTCACAGGACCGAGATCCGGGGAACACCCCCACAGGCGTGGGGAGCAGCGCCGTCCCCGCTCCCTGGTGCAGCCGCCGCTGGGAACACCCCCACAGGCGTGGGGAGCAGTGAGCAACGTCTCCGGTTCTCGTGGTGTCGAGAGGAACACCCCCACAGGCGTGGGGAGCAGCTTCGCAAACGACTCCGGGGACACCTCGCGGGCGGAACACCCCCACAGGCGTGGGGAGCAGGTAGTTCGACAGGTCGCCGAACACCATCACGTAGGGAACACCCCCACAGGCGTGGGGAGCAGAGGGCGTGAGCTGGGGTTTTATCGGCGGGGGCGGCGGTTTTTACTTACTTCTTGAGAAACCGGCATTGCGTGCATATCGGGTGTTCCTGGAGTCGTGGCGTGGTGTCAGCGGTTGCCGAAGCGGCGGCGTTTCGAGGCTTTGCTCCAGCCCTGGCGTGGCAGCGCCGGGGGAGGGACGTCGCGGGGGGACGGGCGGTGGATGAGGGTAAGTCCTTCGTGGTCGGTGGGGTGCCAGGCGTGGTCGTGGGTGCGGAACGTGAAGCCCTGTTCGTTGTCGGTCTGGTAGACGAGCAGGGCGCGTCCCTGGCCCGCGTAGGTGCGGACCTCCTCCCACAGCAGGTCGCGGATGCGGGCCGAGGGGGCGCCGAGGAAGACGCCGGGGGAGATCTCCAGGAGCCAGCGGGTGAGGAAGCCGCGCAGGCCCGGCGGGCAGTTGGCGAGGACGATGACGGTCACCAGATCGGCTCGTCCCCGTAGTTCCGGCCGCCGGTGACGTGGGTGTCGTCGTCGGTCTGGAGCGTCACGCGGTCCTGGCCGTCGCCGGTGTCGCGGGTGCCGTCGTAGCGCAGGAGGTCCTTGATGTCCCGGACGCAGCGGTCGAGCAGTTTCGTCTGGCGGACGCGGTCCCGGACGGCCCGGCGGGTCCGTGAGGCCATGTCCTCCTCCCCCTCGGCGGCCGCGTCGAAGGCGGCGGGGATGCCGATCTCCGTCTTGTACAGGTCGGCTACGTCGTAGACGAAGGACCGTTCGTGGCCGGAGTGGACGAAGCCCAGGGCCGGGGAGCAGCCGAGGGCGGCGACGACGGCGTGCGCGATGCCGTACATGCACTGCCCGGCTGCCGTCACGCCCTGGTTCGGGGCGTCGGCGGCGAGGAAGTCGTCGGGCCGGTACTCGCGGCGCCGCCAGGGCACGCCGGTGCGGGCGGCCTCCCGCCGGTAGCAGTCCTTCACGCGGCGGCCCTCCATGGTCAGCAGGTCCTGGCGGGTGCGGCCCGCGGTGTCCTCGCCGGGGAACCGCATGCGGTACATGGCCCGCGCCACGTCCAGGCGGGTGCGGCGGTTCGCCCAGGCCGTGGCCTGGGCCTCGGCCAGTCCGGAGGAGCGGCTCAGGGCGCGCCCTCCCGCGTAGAAGCGCACGCCGTGCTCGCCCGTCCACACCACCGCGGCTCCGCACTCGCCGAGGACGGACATGGCCTGGTGCGTGACCCGGGTGCCGGGGCCGAGGAGGAGGGTGCCGATGGTGGCGGAGGGGATGTGGGTGGTCCCCTCCGCGTCCGTCGCGGTGATGGCGTTGTCCTCGCGGTGCACCGTGCACCGTTCCAGGTAGATGAAGGAGACTCGGTCACCGATGCGGCCGAGTTCGTGGGGCGAGGAGGCGCCCCGGCGGCTGACGGTGCTCATCGCGGCCCGGCCGGGGCGAGGGTGAGGAGGCCGCAGCCGTACGCCTTCGCCTTGCCCAGGCCGTGGGTGAGGACGCGGCGGAAGACGGCCGGGTCGGTGACGCGCAGCCGGCCGTCGAAGGTGACCCGGGTGAAGCGGACGTCGTTCCTGCCCCGCTCGGCGGGTGGGCGGCGGAACTGGAGCGGCACCTGGTCGCGGACGACCAGTTCGTACGCGTCGCCGTGTTCCGTCAGCCGGAGGTCGGCGGGTTTGCGCACGACCTCGAACCCGGACTTCTCCTGCCGGTCCAGCAGCCACTTCATCTGGTGGCGCGGCGTGCGGTGCGCGGCGCGCTTCGTGGGCGAGTCCGGGGCGTCCTGGGCCCGGCGGATGTTGTGCACCGGGTTGGCCGTGAGGCGGAAGGCCCAGGTGTCGCCTTCCGTGAGGGCGTCCAGGAACTCGGCGTAGGCGAACGTCGTCCACCCCGGTGTCTCCAGCGTCGGCCAGCCCGCCTGCTCCACGAGGTGGGTGAGGTCGGGACGGTCGGGGCTGACGATGTAGAGCGTGGTGTCGGCGTCGTGGTCGCGGTCGATCCGCCACAGCGCCCGCGGCCCCTGGCCCTCCCGGGGCTGGGGCCCGGGGAAGGACATGTTGACCGCGCCGTGCATGAGGTGCGGCGAGCCGATGAGCCGACGTGCCCCGGAGCGGGCGGTGTTGACGCGGAAGCGTGTCAGGTACATCAGGTGGTCCTCGAAGACGTGTCGGCCGCCTGCGCGTCCCCTCCCGGCCGGGCGGGCGGCGGGCCGGAGGGGACGGGCGCGAGCGCGGCCGTGGGATCGTGGGAGGGCGGCGGCGCGGTCCGGCCGGTGCGGACACCGCGCGGTCCGTAGCGGCGGTGGCGCGGGTCGAAGCTCAGCGGGGTGTCCCGGACCGAGAACTCCGGCGTCCCGCCGGGCGGGCAGTCGGTCAGCAGCTCCAGCGACGCGTGGTCCCCCGGGCCGCCGCGCTGCCCGGCCGCCTGCCGGGCGTGCCAGTCGGACGCCTGCCACTCGGCGTTCCGCAGCACCTCCTCCAGCGTCCCCTCCGCCGGTCCGCCCATGTCGAGCGGCCGGGACGGCGGGCAGGAGCGGCGGCCGAGGTAGGGCAGGAACTGCGGTTCGAGCACGGCCCGGTGGAGGCGTCCGAGGAGGTCCGCGTCGCCCTCCACGCCCGCCACGAAGACGGCGTCGGCCAGGTAGAACCGCTCCGAGACGGGCATCGACTTGCCGGAGTCGGCGTGGTGGGCGGTGTGGTAGTCGCGCAACCGCGAGCCGGGCTGGTCGATCCGCACGCCGAAGCGCAGCGCCGCCAGGTCGGAGAGGTCCGCGTCGCGCGGGCGGCCCTGCGCGGCGGCGAGCAGCCCGAGGACGCCGCTCTTCGTCGGCGCGTTCTCGGTGCCGCGCCGGGCGAACCGGGACGCGGAGCCCCACGCCTGGAGGGGCCCCGCGAGCCGCAGGAGCAGCACGCTCACGCTCCGGCTCCCAGCTGTGCGGCGACGGCCTCCCGCACGTCCGCCAGCAGCTCGGACAGCGTGACCTCGGTGCCGAGGGCGGCGAGCGGCTTGGTGTCGGCGCCCACCCGCATCACCCACGTGCGCGTGCTCTCCGGCTCGTCATACGCCCGCTCCAGCTCGGGGACGTGCTGGGCGAGGCGCTTGCAGCTCTCGGCGAGGAAGCCGCCCGACTCGCCCCGGCGCACGGGCTCCTCGAAGGCGTCGACGAAGCTGACGGGCCGCCGGGTGCGGAGCTTGACGATGACCGCCGCCGGGAGCGTGTGGTTGCCGAACGTGTTGATCTTGCCCGTCGGCAGGGAGTTGACGAAGGCTTCGACGAAGGCCGCCGTCGCCTTCTCGGCGGGTGTGGAGGGCGACTCCCCGTCACGCAGGCCGAGGCCGAGGTTGCGGTGCAGGGCGTCGACGTCCACGGCGGCGTAGCGGTAGAGCGTGGCGGAGTTGAAGTCGATGGAGCCGATCATGCCCGCGCCGGACTCGTCCTCGGTGTTCCGGTCGTCCACGGCGGTGTAGTAGTCGGACTCGATCTCCGTGCGGTGGACGCCGATCGCGTGGGCGACCTGGGTGGCCGCGTCCACGTTGAGGTCGGAGGAGTCCGCGACCATGCGGCCGAAGAGGGCGATGTCGACCGAATGCCGGGTGTCGACCGCCTGCCGGGCCCTGCTCTTGTTGTCCTTGTCCTTGAGGAACTTCTTCAGCGCCGGGAGGTCCCCACCGGGGCCGCCCTCCACCGCGAGGGCCGCGAGGGCGTCGAGCTGTCGCTTGCTCAGGAACATGAGGTACGCGGACTCGGGGGCCGCCGCCTTCTCCCCGTCCTCGTCACCGGCCTTCGCCTTCCGCTTCGGCACCTCGATCTTGGAGCCGGTGGCCGTCTGCATCATCTCGGCGGCCAGCTCCACGGCCAGCGACGCGTCGAGTGTGGAGTCCAGCGCGGTGATCCGCTCGGCCAGCGCCTCGGCCACCTTCTTCGTGCGCACCCCCAGTTCGGAGGCGGGCAGCAGGTCGTCGAACGCCTTGCGCGTCGCGCGCTTCCACGCCTGGCTGGACACCCGGGCGCGCCGCACGCCGCCGTAGGTGGCGGTCTTGGGCGTGCCGGTGTCGTCACGGTTGAGGTTGCTCGGCGGGACGGTCTGGAGGACGTGGACGTCGAGGATGGTGCGCGTCACGGGCGTGTTCCGTTCCTGTGCGTACTGGTGTCAGTGGGGTGTGCGGTGCCGTGCGGGGGCTGGTGCGGGACGGGCCGGGGCGGTCACTCGCCGGAGTCGTCGGCGTCGCCGTCGTAACCGGGGAGCGGGTCGTCCGGCGCCTGACCGGCTTCGGCGTCCCGGGGGCCGCGGGTGTAGGACAGGTGGAACTCGCGTCCCCAGGCGCGGCGGACGTCGGCCTGCCGCTCCTCGTCCTGCCACAGCCACAGCTGGTGGGCCAGCCGACCGTAGTCGAGCGGGATGCGCGCGCCGCGCAGCAGCAGCACCATCTCCCGCAGCCGCACGGCGAGCGAGTCGAAGGAGGACGAGGTCCCGATCCGCACGAAGCGCTTGCGGAGGGTGTCGTGGACGGTGTCCTCCGGGCGCGGCGCAGGCCGTCCGCCCCCGAGGGCGTCCGGGCCCGCGCCGTCGCCGGCGGCCCCCCGGCCGTGTTCCGCGAGACGCCGGACGGCCCGGCCCAGCGGCCAGTCGCGCACGTGCATGTCCGCGTCGTGCACGGACTGCTGGTGCAGCGCCCACAGCGTCACCGCGACGTGCACCGCCTCCTCCTCGCGGCTCTCGCGCGTCTCCGCCCGGCGCGCCTCCTCGCGGGAGAAGTGCCGCAGCGGTGCGGCTCCCGCCTCCTCCCGGAGTTCGGCCAGGTACTCCAGGCCGTCGATGCCCCAGCCCGCCGGGGCGTCGTGCGCGCGATGCCCGGCGCCGCGCCGCAGCCGTGCCAGGGCGGCCACCGCCGCCGGGTTGTCCCTGCGGTAGAGGGCCTGGAGCCGGCCGACGCAGCGGGCGGTGGCCAGCTCGGGGCGGCTGCGCTCCGGGGTCTGTGCGGTGTTCACGGGGTGGCCTCCGTCGGGGTGGCGTGGTCACGCGGGGCGGCCCGGGGCAGGACCCGGGCCAGCCGCTGGCGGAAGTGGAGCTGGGCCCAGGCGTCGTCGATCCAGCGCTTCCCGAGCCCGGGGACGTCCGCCTTCCGCCCCTCCGAGGCGGCCGAGCCCGCGGCGTCGAGCAGTTCGCCGCCGATGCGGACGATGTGACCGCGCGCGGTGTCCCGCCACTGCTGCCGGGCCGCTTCCGGGTCGGTGTGGCGGGCCAGCTCCGCCAGCCACCGGCGGTAGGGGCCGTCGAGCGCGCCGAAACCCCGGTCGCGGGCGGCGTTCACGGCGCCCTCGGGATCGGAACCGGCGGCGCGGGCCAGGTTCGCGGCGAGGTGCCCGAGGGCAGCGACGGCCTCGTCCGCGTCCTCCACGGCGTCGATGGCCGTCTCGCCGTACACCGAGTTCTCCTCGTGCAGCACGACGACGGGCATGAGGACGGAGTCGTCCACGACCTCGTCCACCACGGACTGCTGCGTGCCGTAGACGGCCCCGACCGTGCGGACCCGCAGTAGGGCACCGGGGTCCAGCTCGCCTTCCGTGGTGAGCATCGCCAGCCAGCGGACGATGCCGGAGGGCAGCTTCTCCGGGGGCTCCCCGCCCCTCTCGCGCGGGGTCCGGTCCGGGAGGAGGCTCGCGAGCCCCCGCCAGGCCGACCGGTTCGGATCGTGCTGCCGGGGCATGTAGACCAGCGCCCGGCCCTGCTTCTTCTCCTGCGCGGGGCTGCGCCGCCAGCCCGACATGGGCTCCAGCTTCCAGGGCGCGTGGAGGGCCAGCCGGTCGCCGTAGCCGAGGACGACGCCGGTGACCGCGCCGTCCTCGTGGTGCAGGCGCACGCGCCGGGACTGCCAGGTGTAGAGGTCGCGCAGGCCCTTCGGCGTGCGCGGCCCCGAGGCGTCCCCGGTGGCTCCGGGGCCGTAGGGCGGGTGCCGCCAGGCCGGGCGGTCGTCGGTGTGCGACCCGTCCCCGCCGGGCACCTCGATGATGTCCTCCTCCAGCGGGACGAGGTTGAGCAGCAGCGTCTCGCGCAGGGTGTTCCCCTCGGCGTAGACCCCGCCCAGGTCACCGGCCGAGCCCACGCCCAGCGGATACACCTTCCCGGCCTTCGCCCGCTCGTCGCCCGCCATGGCGGACTTGATGCCCGAGGGGTCGAAGGCGTGGGTGTGCACCAGCCAGCGGGCCGCCTCCGCGTAGGAGAGCCGCTCCACGCCGGGACGCCGCATGGCGAAGAACGGCTCGCCGTTGGGGACGTCGGCGACGATCCGGTTGAGCGAGGCCACCTCGTCCTTCGCCGTGCGCAGGTCCGCGACCTGGAAGAACGGCGTCTTCGGGTGCAGCAGGCCGAAGCGGTCCCGGTGGGCGTCGAGGTAGCCGGGGACAGCGTCGAAGGCCGTCTCCGGCGCCGCCCACAGGCTCCCCCAGTCCTCCAGCTCGGCGGGGCCGTCCAGCGCGTCGTACAGGACCGCCAGCAGCAGGCGCAGCAGGGCGAAGTCCTGGGTGGGGACGTCCCCCACCAGCCGCCGCACCTCACCGGCCCGGGCGAAGACGTCCCGCAGCGACAACTCCCCGGTGCGGCCGTCGAGGTACTCGACCGGCAGCCAGGGGGAGGTGACGAGGTCGAAGGAGGGCGGCCCCGCGGGAGCCGCCGGAGCGGAGGGCGCCGTCATGCCGCCTCCCCGGCGGCCGTCCGGCGCGGTGAGCGTGGCCCCGGACGCTCCGTCGGCCGGGATAACCGGTGCCCCACCGGCCGGGTCGTCGGCACGGGCGCCGTTGCCCGCTGGTCGTTCACGTTCGTCTTCCTCCTCGACATGCGCTGTGTTCTGCGGACGCGGCGAAGCCGTCGCGGACGCGTCGTCCGGCAGCACCCGCAGCCCGTCCACCGCGCTGTAGCGCAGCACGAACCCTGACAGACGGGTCTGACACTCCCCGTCCAGCACGAGGAACAGCTCTCCGGCGAGCCACGGACACTCCTTGACCTGCCAGGCCGGGACACCGAACCGCTCCAGCTCCGCGATGGTCGCGTCGATCACCCACGGCTTGCAGAACTGCCAGGGGAGCGTGAGGGCGCTCGCGGCGACCGCCTCCGCGGCCCGCCGGTCCGGGGCGAAGTCCGTGGGCAGCTCCAGCCCGCCCCGCCCGCCGTCGAGCCACGGCACGGTGGTCAGACGGCCGTCCCTCATCCGCTGGATGACCAGGACCTCCAGGCTCTCCTGGCTGTCACGCACCTGCGCCCGTCCGGTGCGGGTGTCGTCCACGTCCCCGGCACCGGCCCCCAGCCAGCCGAGGACCGGACGGCCCGCCCGGCGCACCGGCCCCAGCAGGAACGCACCGGCCCGCTCCTGCTTGCCCTTCAGCGCCCGTGCCTCCTCGGCACGGGCCGCCTCCAGGGCCTCGGCCCACGGCGCGGGCCCCACGTCGCCGTCCCCGTAGGCGGCCTGCACCAGCGGACTGATGCCGTCCGGCAGGATGAGCGGCGCACCGTCCAGGTGCGGTTCCAGCACGGCCAGCGCCCGCAGCAGGGCGTACCGCTGGTAGACGGCCTGCGAGCCCCGCACGGGCTCGGGCGGCACGGCCTGCCAGTCGGCCACACCCGTCACCAGGCAGCGGGCCCGCGCCAGCCGCGCGGGCCGGGGCCGCGGGTGCCGGTGCAGCCGTCCGATGCGCTGGAGCAGCAGGTCCACGGGGGCGAGGTCGGTGACCAGCAGGTCGAAGTCGACGTCGAGTGACTGCTCGACCACCTGGCTCGCCACGACGACGTGCGGCCCCGCGGGCCGGTCCCCGTCCGGCCCGAACCTCTCCCGCAGCGCGGCGTCGTTCGCCGCGCGGTCGGCGGCCAGGAAACGGGAGTGGGCGACGGTCACCGCCCCCTCCCCGAACCGCTGCCGCAGCACGTCCGCCACGTCCAGCACCCGCGCCACGGTGTTGCGCACGACGAGCGCGCAGCCGCCGCCGTCCAGTTCCTCCGCCAGCCGGTCGGCCAGGAGCGCCGGATCGTCGTCCAGCCGCTCCACGGCCACCAACGTGCGGCGCTCCGACGCGGTCCCGGGCCGCGCGGACAGACGCGGCGCGCCCGGCGCGACGGCGGTGATGAGCGGATAGGCGTCGTCCGCCGCGTCGTCCGCCGTGTCCGCCTCCCAGCCGTCCGGCCCCGCGTAGGCGGCGGCCAGGGAGCGGCGGCGCCCGGCCGGAAGCGTCGCGGAGAGCAGCACCACCGGCACCCGGTAGGCGGCGAGCCATTCCAGGACACGGTCGAGGTACCGGTTCATGTAGGCGTCGTACGCGTGCACCTCGTCGATGACGACGACCTTGCCCGCCACCGCCAGGTGCCGCAGCGCGAGGTGACGGCTCTTGAGCCCGGCGAACAGCACCTGGTCGATCGTACCGACGGCGAACGAGGCGAGCAGCGACTTCTTCCGGCCGCGCAGCCACTGGTGGGCGTGGAGCCCGGCCGGCTCACGGCCCTGCGAACGCCTCACCCCGGCCTCGTCGGGCAGGTCCGGTTCGACCGCGGCGATCGTCCGGCGCCCCTCCCGCATCAGCCCCGCCCACACGTCGTTGAGCGCGGCCTTGGCGTGCGCCAGGACGACGGACCGGGGGCCGTCGAGCGGCAGGTGGTCCAGCCAGGCCAGCAGGCGCGGGAACATGGCGTCGCCGGTGGCCCGCGTGGGCAGCGCGACGAGGCAGCCTCCCGCGCCCGTCCTGGCCGCGAGGATCTCCGCCGCGGCGAACGCCGCCTCCGTCTTGCCCTCGCCCATGGGGGCCTCGATCATCAGCAGCCCGGCGGCGGGCATGCGCCGCGCCATCCGCACGGCCTCCACCTGCACCGGCCTCGCCCGCGCCCCGCCGGGCAGGTCGAACCGCTCCGCGAACAGCTCGTCCGCCGCCTGCTCCGGCTCCTTCGGGGCCCACGGCTGCGGCAGGTCGAGCCCCCGCCACGCGGCGTCCAGCCGACGCGCCTCACCGACCGGCCCGGCGGGCCGCCACGAATCCGGGTCGTAGGGGAACAGCTCGGCCGCGCTCGCGATCCAGTCCGAGAGGATCACCACGGCCGTGAGCACCACCTGCGCGGGCTGCGGCAGCCGCACCTCCCGCCACGCAGGCAACCGCTCCGTCACCCCGGCCAGTTCGGCGCAGCCGTCCATCAACTCGCGCTGGAACCGCCGCCACCGGTCCGCGCTCTCCCCGGTGTGCCCCAGCAGCCTCGGCCGGAGCTGGAGGTCGTGGAGCTGCTGGTGCTCCGGCGGCGTGCCGTGGTGCCCCCCGGCCACGACGGCGAACTGCCCCGACGCCCGCCCGCTGAACCCGTGCCGCTCGGCCAGCCACTCCTGGAGCAGCACCTGCCCCGCGAGCCCGTGCGGCGCCCGCCGCCGGTCGGCCCCGAACTCCCGCTGGTACGGCATGTCGAGGCCCGCGTCCCGCATGTCCTGCGCCAAGGACTCCACCTGGCAGGCGAACGCGGGCGTGGCCTTGCCCGTGTCGTGAGACGCCGCCAGGAACACGACGAGCCGCCGCGCGTCCGCCTCGCCCTCCGGCAGCGCCTCGGCCACCAGCGCCCTGACGCTGCCGGGCACCCACGCGTCCCACAGCTTTCCCGCCACCGCCGCGCTGTCCGCCATGTGCCGCCACAACGGCAGCCACCCGTCGGTCTTCCGGTCGTGCTTGGCCCACGCCGTCCGCGCGGCGCGCGAGAGACGGGGGAAGGGAGCACTGTCTACGGAGACCATGAACGGAGCCTTCTTGTGGTTCTGCACCCAGGCGGTGTGCGGTCGGCCGGGGCCACCGCGGCAGAGGTGGCCCTGTGGTGGGCATCTACAGCGCGGCGGGGCCTCGCGTGGGGAACGCGGCATCCAGCGCCGGGTGCCGTTAGAGCGGACGTCGCGTCGGACTTTACTACTTTTCGCAGTGCCTCTGTCACTGCTTGACGCATCCCGAGCCGGGCCGCCCGCACCGGTGCACATCCAGGAGGGCGCGCGACGCTGTGTCCGCAGGAGGCGCGGCAGGTCAGGGAGAGCGCGTCCCGCCGCGTGCTGGAATGGCGGGCCTCACGTCGGCCGCTCGCGGAGCATTGTCGCCCGCCCCACAAACGACTGTGGCAATCCTGCCAGACCGAGACGACTCAACGTAGCCGTGTGTTTACATAGTCTGGGGCTCGCGGCACGTGAATCCCTTTCACGTGTAAGGGGAGTGACGGGCGGTGCGTGGGAGGTCAACGGCGTGACAACGGACGTGGAAGCAAGCTCCGCAGATCTGCGTGAACGCATGGTGCGAGGTCTCGTTGCACGTGGGACGATCGAGTCCCCAGATGTCGAAGCAGCGTTCCGGACGGTGCCCCGGCATCGCTTCGTCCCCGAGGTAATGGCGGCGGATGCGTACGAGGCGCCGGAGGCCGTCTTCACCAAGCACGCTACCGACGGCCGACCGGTCAGCTCCGTCTCCGCACCGTGGCTGCACGCGCGCATGCTGGAGGCGGCCCGCCTGGCTCGCGGGATGCGGGTCCTGGAGATCGGCTCAGGGGGGTGCAACGCCGCACTCCTGGCCGAGATGGTCGGCCCGGGCGGGTCCGTCACCAGCGTGGACATCGACCCGGACATCACCGGCCGGGCGCGTCGGCTGCTGGACGAGACGGGATACACCCGCGTTCGCGTCCACACCGGGGACGGCGCGAAGCCGTTGGCCGACGCACCGCCCGGAGGCTGGGACCGCATCATCGTCACCACAGGGTCCGCCGACCTACCCGACGCGTGGTTCAGCCAGTTGGCCGACGGGGGCCGCCTGGTCGTTCCGCTCCGCTTCCGCGGTCTTGCCCGCACCTTCGCCTTCGCCTGGGAAGGCGCACACCTGCGGAGCTACACCACCATCGTCTCCGGCTTCCTCGCGATGCAGGGGCAGAGCGCGCACGCGCCGCGTGTGGTGCAGCTGGCCGATGCCGAGGTGAGGCTCACGGTCGACGAGGGGCAGCCCGCTGACGACCTGGCCCTGCGAACAGCGTTCTCCGCTTCCCGGTGCGAGAAATGGAGCGGAGTGCACCTCACCGGCTCGGAAGGGCTGCTGCCGCGTCTGGACGTCTGGCTCGCCGGAACTCTGGCCCCGTACGGGCGACTCCGCGCCACGCAGGGCGCAGCCGAGCGCGGGCTCGTCGGATGGGTCCTGGGCACCGGCGCAGCCGCCGTCTGGAACGATGAGTCACTCGCCTATCTCGCCCTCCGCAACGCCCCCGCAAAACCGGGATACTTCGAACTCGGCGCCATTGGTCACGGCCTCGACCGGGAAGATTTGGCCGTAACCCTGACCGATGCCCTGGCCCGCTGGGACGCAACGGCGCGCGGCTGCGGGGAACCCGTCGTGCGCGCCTACCCCCGCCGAGGAACCGAGCATCCCGGCGGCGTCACGATCGAGAAGCCCAGCACCCGGCTGACGGTCTCTTGAACCAGTGCTCGGAAACCAGTGCTCGGACCGGCCCGCCCCGGACCAGCCCGTATGACGTCTCGGGAGCAAAATCCGGGGACCTATTCCAACAAGGAGAACGGAATGACGCTGCCCACGGCACCACCGCCACAGGAGTTGGCGGACGCTTTCGATCTCGACCTGCAACAACGCTCTATCGGTGAACAGTCCGTCTGGGTGGGCGGCGGTGAGGAGGAAGGCGACACCACGGGTGACGGCTGCGGCGAGTCCCCGCCCCAAGGCCCGACCACCGGCTGCTGAACCACTTTCAGTACCCATGGCCGGGTGCTCGTGCACCCGGCCATTCTCCTTGCCCTCTCGGGCCCCGCCCCGGACGACTGGTGGTGCGATGTCCCGCAGGCTCTTCTTCGCTCAGCCCCTCGCCATGGCCCGCGTGCCCCTCCGTCCTTACCAGGGGCCCAGCCCTTCGGGTGACGGCTTGCTGGCGGAAGGCCTGTTTCTCGCCAGCCGCAGTGCCGAGCAAGCCGCAGCCAACGACGGGAAACGCGCTCGAACCACGTTGAGGGCCTACGACATTCGCTCGCGTTCCCGCACAACACCGCACGGAGTTTTCACCGGTGTGGCCGTGGCGGCCCTGACCTCACGCACCACCACACTGCGACTCAAGCAGCCGCACCGAACCATCACCACGCCCAGCCCGGCATGGCTGACGGCAGTGGCCGAGCGACTGCTCGCGGAAGAACCCGCACTTCTCACGGCACTGACACTGACCACCACGAATCTAGCCAGTCGGCGCGGCGACCGGCTGGAAGCCGAGCACCCGGCACAGCACGGCGCCGAACTCGGAAGTGTCCGGGAGACCGAGGTCTCACGCTGGCTGATGCAGACGTGTACCAACGGAGCACGGGCCGATGACGTACTCGCCCAACTCACCGATCGCTATCCCACAGCAAAGCCAGCGGACATCTCCCGTGCCGTGCACGACATGATCGAGGCCGGGCTGCTGCTGTGCGACGTTCTCCCGGCTGACCTGCGTGACGACCCGCTCCAGCACCTGCTTGACCGCCTTCCCGCCGGGGCGTCCGCCTCCACGAACCTGGAACGGCTCCGCATGCTCATCTCCGAGGCTGACGCCCACCCTCCCGGAACATCACGTCGACGCGCTCTGCTGACAGCGGCACGCAAGCAGGCAGACGCCCTACACCTCACATCCCGCCCCTTGACCGCCGACACCTTGGTGAACGCCGAGATCGCCCTGCCCCCGTCCATTGGCGACAGCGCTGCCCTGGCCGCATCGGTGCTCTGGAGCATCGGCCACCGCAAGCCACCACTGACTGACTACCACCAGCGGTTCCGCGCCGCGTACGGCCAACACCGGCTCGTCCCGCTGCTGGAGGTCCTCGACCCCGTGACCGGGCTAGGACCACCCCTGCTGGACGACGCGATGGGCGCCGATGAGGAACTCGGTGCTGCCCGCACCGCCGCGCTGGCCGCTCTGCTGTCCGACGCCTTGTGCACGCAGGCCCACGAGATCGCCCTCCAGGATCACCACTTGGAGCAGCTCGCCCATGACTCGGCGCTGCCACCGCCACGGACCGCTGAAATCCACATCCAGCTCCTCAACGGTCCCGGCCAGGACCTGCGCATCGCTGTGTGTCCCGGTACCGGTTCCCAGGATGCCGGCGCCGCATTCGGACGCTGGGCACGCTGGCTGCCCGCCCTCACCCCTGCCGAGCCCCACGACGACGGAACCGGCCCGATGATCGCCGAGATTGTCTGCCGTACCCGCACCGCTGCCCCCGGCGCCCTCGCCACGGAAACCAAGGCCGCCCCCTGGCGCATCCCCCTGGGTGTTCCCACCCGGCCCGGTGACCTATTGCCCGAAGACCTCGCCGTCACCACCGCAGGTGAACATCTGCTGCTGTGGTCCACCCGGAACCACCGCCCTGTCGCACCAGTCCTTTATAGCCGCATCGCCCCGCGTCTGCTGCCTCCCGCAGGCCGCGCCTTGTACTTACTCGGCCACGCCGGGACCCGCCCGTGGCACCCGTGGAACTGGGGACCGCTGTCCAGCTTCCCCTTCACACCACGCGTGCGCTACCGGAACATCCTCCTCGCCCCGGCCCGCTGGCAGGTACCCGCTGCGCTGGCTGTCACTGCTGGCAACCGCCAAAGCTTCGCCGGTGAACTGGAAACGTGGTGTCGCCAGGCTCGCCCCACCCCACCTGACACCGTGGTCGCTGCGGAAAGCGACCGTCACCTCCCGCTCCTCCTGCGCGACCCAGATCAACGCGAGGTCCTGCGCCGCAGCATCCACCGAGGCACCCGCACCCTCCTCGAACCTCTCGGCCCGCCGGAAACGCTAGGCGTTCTCCCCGGGCCCAACGGCGAACGCCATCTCGTTGAACTTGTCGTAGCCCTCAACCGCCGCCGGGCACCACGAGCACCAGCCACCCCGCGTCGGGCCCTTCGCGCCCCGTACACCGGCCGCCATCTGCCCGGCAGCAGCTGGCTCTCGGCGGCACTTCCCGGACCCACCGACCTCCACGACGCAGCGCTGCACGAACTTGCCCCGTTGCTGCAACGCATCGCCGCCGAAGCCGGGGTGCACCGCTGGTTCTGGCTGCGCTACACCACCCCCGCGCTCGGCGCCCACGTGCGCCTACGTTTCCATGGTGACCCCGCCACTCTCACCTCATGTGTACAACCTCAGCTGGCCCACGCGGTAGCACGGTTACGCCGCCGCGGCCTGTGCAGGAGCATGCATTTGGAGCCCTACGATCAGGAGATCGAACGCTACGGCGGACCACAAGCCATCTCTGCCGCCGAGCGCTTGTTCTGCGCCGACAGTCACCTAGCGCTCCTCGCCCTCTCCCATACCGAGGACGAACGCCTTCTCATCGCTGCCGTTTCCGCAGCCGACATCGCCGCCACCCTAGCCCCCGACCAGCCCAGGCTTGCGCTCAGCCCCGGCCGCCTCACCTCCGCCGAGCGCCGCCACCGCGACATCCTCCGCCCCGCCGTACGCCAGGGCGCCAGCACCCCGCTGCCCCGGTCACTGACTACCGCTCATGAGGAGCGCCACGACACCCTCGTCGCCTACCGCGACACCCTTCCCCCACAGGCAGTCGCTCAGTGCGCCTTCGACGTCATCCACATGCACGCCAACCGGGTCCTCGCCGTCGATCCAGGCCGCGAACGCCTCGCCCGGACCCTGGCTGCCGACCTCCTCCACCGGCCATGAGCGCTGACATCCGCACGCGGGCCGCCGCCAAGGCCACAGCGATCGCCCAGAGCCTCCGCGAACCGGGAGCCGTCACCGCTGCCGTCTCCTCACGAGCCGCACATACCCTTTGCTACGGGCTCGCGGGCACCGCACTTCTCCACGCCTGCCTCCAGGACGCCGCAACCGCCGTGACGCACTGGAACGCCGCCTCCCGCGCCCTCGGTACCGCTCCACCCGACGGCATCCACACTGGACCGGGTTCCCTCGCCACCTCCTTGATCATCGGTACCGCCTATCTTCCCAAGCCCGGCCCTCACCACGAGTTCGTGCCTCGCGCCACCAGTTGGCTCTCCGCCCGTGCCCAGGCGCTCGCCCACCACCAGGAGGCCAGCCCGCACGGGTGGACATGCTGGGCCGTCTACGATGCGATCAAGGGACTCACCGGCATCGGACGTATCCTCCTCGCCGCCCACGCAGCGGGCCATCACGCCGAAGCCAACGACGGACTGCGCGCAGCCCTCACCACCCTCACGCGCATGATACTCACCAGTCAGGGCAACCGCCCGGGCTGGTGGCTCCCCGCGCACGCCCACCCCCCGACCGTCCGCGTACCTACCTCCGGCGCCGCCACCACCGGCCTTGCTCACGGCATTGCCGGGCCCCTGGCCCTCCTCGCCATCGCCCAACGTGCCGGCCACACCGTCTCCGGCCAACGAGAGGCCATTCGCGCCGCCGCCCACTGGCTCCTCACCTGGGCAGATCCGGGCTCTTCCTGGCCGCCCTACATCAGTGGAGCCGAACTTGACACTGGACCAGGGCCCGGCACCAGCGACGTACGCGGCCGGAAGACTGCCTGGTGCTACGGCATTGCCGGAACCGCGACAGCCCTCACACACGCATCCCGTGCTCTCAACGACTCCGACCTGTGGGATACCGCGAGGACCGCCCTGGCACACATCGCACCGTACCCCGGGCAGTGGGACACGGAAGGTACCGCCATATGCCACGGCAGCGCCGGAATACTCCTGGCTAGCAGCCGCTGCACTCCCCACCTCGCCGACACCGTTGCGAACGCCTCCTTGACGATGACCTCTGCCACACCCGGTTTCCTCAACGGTAACGGGGGATCTGCCCTGGCTCTGGCCGACTATGCCGGTCTTCTCGCGCATCCGCAGTCAGCCGCCTGGGACGCCATTCTGCTTCTGTCCTGACACCTCCCGCGTGCGGTGTAAGGACCGCAACTTTCCGTCACGATATGCGGGAACTCGGCACTTCGTGCTTACTGGGAAGGGCAGATCCGCGCCGAGTGGCATCCCCTGCACCGACGGGGGAACACCCCCGCAGGGTGCGGGGACGAGGCGAACATCAGCCCTTGGGCGGTCTGCTCCTCGGGAGCACCCCCGCAGGTGCGGGGACGAGGGGTTTGACGTGACGAATGACCGTTATAAACCGGGAACACTCCCGCAGGTGCGGGGACGAGCCCGAGGGCATGTCACCGCAATCCGTCGAGGCGGGAACACTTCCGCAGGTGCGGGGAGGAGCGCGCGAGCTTCGAGGTCGGCGACGACTGGGAGGGAACACCCCCGCAGGTGCGGGGAGGAGCAGCAGCAGGCCCGCGTGCTGGCCCCGGCGGCGGGAACACCCCCGCAGGTGCGGGGAGGAGGCTCAGCCCCCGTCCGCCGCGGGGATCTCGACGGGAACACCACCGCAGGTGCGGGGAGGAGGCCGTACTCCAGCACCCCACCGCCGGGCCGCTGGGAACACCCCCGCAGGTGCGGGGAGGAGAGCTGGTTTTGCGTCCCGCCGGGCCACGGCTCGGGAACACCCCCGCAGGTGCGGGAAGGAGCCGTTGTCGCGGACGGCGACGGCCGTGCTCACGGGAACACCCCCGCAGGTGCGGGGAGGAGCACAAGAAAACCGCAGGTCAAGAACCTGACCGTGGAACACCCCGCAGGTGCGGGGAGGAGATTTCAGGCGGGGACTGCGGCGGCGCGTCCCAGGGAACACCCCCGCAGGTGCGGGGAGGAGAATCTGACGATGGACGGTGCCCGCCTCGAGCGGGGAACACCCCCGCAGGTGCGGGGAGGAGTCAGCCCTCACCACCCTTCCGAGCCTCCAACAGGGAACACCCCCGCAGGTGCGGGGAGGAGAAGCCGTGCCGGTCTGCGAGGTCGGTCAAGGAGGGAACACCCCCGCAGGTGCGGGGAGGAGCCCAGGCCCGTCTCCAAGTCCGTCACGCGGGCGGGAACACCCCCGCAGGTGCGGGGAGGAGAAGACGGGCCGGGGACGGAAGTCCGTGACCCCGGGAACACCCCCGCAGGTGCGGGGAGGAGGTCGCCGGCATCCCCGGCGTCCGCGCCCGCTCGGGAACACCCCCGCTGGTGCGGGGAGGAGTCTCGTCGTCGACGCGGATCACGCGGCCCGGGGGGAACACCCCCCGCAGGTGCGGGGAGGAGACCTGCTCCAGCTCGACGATCGCGGACTGGATGGGAACACCCCCGCAGGTGCGGGGAGGAGCCACGGATCGCCGTGCCCGCGGGCTATCAGCCGGGAACACCCCCGCAGGTGCGGGGAGGAGCGCCTGTACCGGCACCGCGGTATCGACGCCCCGGGAACACCCCCGCAGGTGCGGGGAGGAGCCGCGCGGCCCCGGTCGGAGCGGTTCGCCGTCGGGAACACCCCCGCAGGTGCGGGGAGGAGGGGCGTGAGCTGGGGTTTTATCCGTAGGGGCAGCGGTTTTTACTTACTTTGAGGGAAACCGGCATAACGGGCCTTTCGGCTGGTGTTGGCGGTTGTCGAAGCGGACGGACGCGTCGATGACGCGCACCGGCCACCGGAGCACCCGCAGTGGCCCTTCCGGAGCTGGAGCCCGGCAAAGGGTTGTTCACCGTGCCGTGCATGAGGTGCGGTGAGCCGACGGGTCCGAAGCGGACGGTGTTGACGCGGAAGTGTGTCAGGTGCATCAGATGGTCCCCGAAGACGTGTCCGCTGCCTGCGAGTTCTCTCCAGCCCGGGAGAGTGCATGGCCGTCTCCCGGCTCCGCGACTCCCGGCCGAGGGTCCACGGTGACTGACAGCTTACCGAGAAGAACGGCCCGGCAACCTGCCTGTGCCGTGAAGGCGGAAGCCGAGGCAGCGGCCCGCCCACCGGCTGACGGGCCACGGGACGCCCATGCATATTGCGGGCTCGTGTATGGCGCCGCCGGGCGGCGTGCTTGAGGCACGTACCGCCTGGCGGCGCGGTGTGGATCACTTAGCTGACGGGGATTTCAGGTCGGTCCCGCTGATCCGGAACCACCTCGGCCCCGGCCCTGGCCGTCGGGCCAGGGCGGTTGAGTCGGCAGGCGCCGGACGCCAAGCCGCGAGGTGGGCGTTCCATCCTGTGCGCACGGCGGGCCATCAGGCGAAAACCCTGGTCAGGGTCTGTTCCGTCAGCACTCGATGATGTTGACGGCCAGCCCGCCGCGCGCGGTCTCTTTGTGCTTGACGCTCATGTCGGCGCCCGCGTCGCACATCGTTTTGATGGTGTTGTCGGGGGAGACGTGGTGGCGGCCGTCGCCGCGCAGGGGCATGCGGACGACCGCTAGAAGCACCTGCGTCCGGTCCGGCGGCCACCGCCCGTCTCACCTGACTGGAACAGCGTCCGGCGCCGGTTGTATTGGTGCCGGACACCGACCGCGTCAGCCGCTGCACCTCCGCGGCTTCGGCCACATCACCAGCACGGTGACGACGACCACGATCCACCACACGTGCGCCGCCTCGGGCGGTGCCGCTGAGCAGGCCGCGATGAGGGCCATCAACAGCCCGTACCGACCCTGCGTCTGCGGTAACCCGTCGTCTGGGCTGCTGTTCCCGTTCGTCATTGACGCGATCCTCCTGCTGAGAGTTGCACATTGGCGGGTGCCGTCCCTGGGAACGGGAGGGCGCCGGCCTCGGCTGTGTGCTGCGAGGCCCCGCGAGGCCGCCTGCCAGTGCGAGCAGCTTAGGAGACGAGACATTCTGTCGGCAAACGTTGTTGCGTCCTCCATGAACAGGGTAGACGCTTACAGTTTCAGAAGAAGGACCTCCTCGCGGGTACGGGCAGCCGCAGGACGACCCCCTCGGGGCCGATCGCTGGGAACATCCCCGCAGGCGTGGGGATCAATGTTGCTCGGTCAGTCAAGGTAGACGCTTACAGGGAACATCCCCGCGTACGCGGGGAGCAGGTATGGGTCGTCGGGGTGGGTGGTGGCGGTCCGGGAACCCTCCGCAGGAGTGGGGGAACGGGCCGTTGGCTGTTCCTGCACTCTTGCCCGCGTCGTCGGAACACGCGGCAGACCGAAGTACGGGAACCATCGTAGGTGTCTGCTGTACCGCCTCGCCGGAGCGGGTCAGCACTCGATGATGTTGACCGCCAGACCGCCGCGGGCGGTCTCCTTGTACTTCACGCTCATGTCGGCGCCGGTGTCGCGCATCGTCTTGATGGCCTTGTCGAGGGAGACGTGGTGGCGGCCGTCGCCGCGCAGGGACATGCGGGCGGCGGTGACGGCCTTGACCGCGGCCATGCCGTTGCGTTCGATGCACGGGATCTGGACGAGGCCGCCGACCGGGTCGCAGGTGAGGCCCAGGTTGTGCTCGATGCCGATCTCGGCCGCGTTCTCCATCTGTTCCGGGGAGGCGCCCAGGACCTCGGCGAGGCCGCCGGCGGCCATGGAGCAGGCCGAGCCGACCTCGCCCTGGCAGCCGACCTCGGCGCCGGAGATGGAGGCGTTCTCCTTGAACAGCATGCCGACGGCTCCGGCGGCGAGGAGGAAGCGGACCACGCCGTCCTCGTCGGCGCCGGGCACGAAGTTGACGTAGTAGTGCAGGACGGCCGGGATGATGCCGGCGGCGCCGTTGGTGGGGGCGGTGACGACGCGTCCGCCGGCGGCGTTCTCCTCGTTGACGGCCATGGCGTAGAGGGTGACCCACTCCATCGCGTGGGCCAGCGGGTCGCCTTCGGCGCGGAGCTGACGGGCGGTCATGGCGGCGCGGCGGCGCACCTTGAGGCCGCCGGGCAGGATGCCCTCCTGGGAGCTGCCGCGCGCGACGCAGTCCTGCATGACGCGCCAGATCTCCAGCAGCCCCGCGCGGATCTCGTCCTCCGTGCGCCACGCCTTCTCGTTCTCCAGCATGATCGCGGAGACGGACAGGCCGGTCTCGCGGGTGAGGCGCAGCAGTTCGTCGCCGGTGCGGAAGGGGTGGCGCAGCGGGGTGTCGTCGAGCTTGATGCGGTCCTCGCCGACGGCGTCCTCGTCGACGACGAAACCGCCGCCCACGGAGTAGTACGTCTTCTCCAGCACCGGGCGGCCGCCGTCGTCGTAGGCGAAGAGGGTCATGCCGTTGGCGTGGTAGGGCAGGGAGCGGCGGCGGTGCAGGACGAGGTCGGCGTCGGTGTCGAAGGCGATCTCGTGGGCGTCGCCGATGTCGGCGGCGAGCAGCCGCAGCCGCTTGTCCTCCTCGATGCGCCGCACCCAGGCGTCGGCCTGGGCGACGTCGACGGTGCGGGGCGAGTGGCCTTCGAGGCCGAGGAGGACGGCCTTGGGCGTGCCGTGGCCGTGGCCGGTGGCGCCGAGTGAGCCGAACAGTTCGGCGCGGACGGCGGCGGTCCGGGCGAGGAGGCCGTCGTTCTTCAGGCGGCGCGCGAACATGCGGGCGGCGCGCATGGGGCCGACGGTGTGGGAGCTGGAGGGTCCGATGCCGACGGAGAAGAGGTCGAAGACGGAAATGGCCACGGTGCGGACTCCCTCGTCTGCTCGTGGGTCTCAGCGAGCGCTGGGCGGGGCGGGGCGGGGTGCGGGGGTGGCCGGGACGCCGTCGCAGGGGTGGCGCGTGGCGTCCCGGCCGGTGCGGGCTACTTGGTCAGGCCCGGGTACAGCGGGTGCTTGTCGGCCAGGGCGGTGACGCGCGCCGACAGGTCCTTCGCCTTCGCGTCGTCGAAGCCGGGCAGCAGTGCCTCGGCGATGACGTCGGCGACCTCGCGGAAGTCGTCCTCGCCGAAGCCGCGGGTGGCGAGCGCCGGGGTGCCGATGCGCAGCCCGGAGGTGACCATCGGCGGGCGCGGGTCGTTCGGCACCGCGTTGCGGTTGACGGTGATGCCGATCTCGTGCAGGCGGTCCTCGGCCTGCTGGCCGTCCAGCTCGCTGTCGCGCAGGTCCACCAGGACCAGGTGCACGTCGGTGCCGCCGGACAGGACGGAGACGCCCGCCGCCTGGGCGTCGGGGCGGGTCAGCCGCTCGGCGAGCAGCTTGGCCCCGGCCAGGGTGCGGCGCTGGCGCTCGGTGAACTCCTCGGTGGCGGCGATCTTGAAGGAGACGGCCTTCGCCGCGATGACGTGCTCCAGGGGGCCGCCCTGCTGGCCGGGGAACACCGCCGAGTTGATCTTCTTGGCGTGCTCCTGCCGGGACAGGATGACGCCGCCGCGCGGGCCGCCGAGGGTCTTGTGCGTGGTGGTCGTGACGACGTCGGCGTGCGGCACCGGGTTCGGGTGCAGCCCGGCGGCGACGAGCCCGGCGAAGTGCGCCATGTCGACCATGAGCAGGGACCCGGCGGCGTCCGCGACGCGGCGGAACGCGGCGAAGTCGAGCTGGCGCGGGTAGGCGGACCAGCCCGCGATGATGAGCTGCGGCCGGTGCTCCTGGGCGAGGCGCTCGACCTCGTCCATGTCGACGAGGCCGGTCTCGGCGTCCACGTGGTAGGCGACGACGTTGTACAGCTTGCCGGAGAAGTTGATCCGCATGCCGTGGGTGAGGTGCCCGCCGTGGGCGAGGTCCAGGCCCATGATGGTGTCGCCGGGCTTGAGGAGGGCGAACATCGCCGCCGCGTTCGCGGAGGCGCCCGAGTGCGGCTGGACGTTCGCGGCCTCGGCGCCGAAGAGGGCCTTGACCCGCTCGCGGGCGATGTCCTCGATGACGTCGACGTGCTCGCAGCCGCCGTAGTAACGGCGGCCGGGGTAGCCCTCGGCGTACTTGTTGGTCAGTACCGAGCCCTGCGCCTCCAGCGCCGCGACCGGAGCGAAGTTCTCCGACGCGATCATCTCGAGGGTGGACTGCTGGCGGCGGAGCTCGGCGTCGACGGCGGCGGCGACGTCCGGGTCCACCTCGTGGAGTGAACTGTTCAGAAGCGACATGGGTCTGCGTTCCGTCCCTGGTCGGCCCGGCGGGTCAGGCGCCGGTGAAGTCGGTGTACTCGTCGGCGCTCAGGAGGTCGTCCGGCTCCTCGGTGACCTTGACCTTGAACAGCCAGCCGCCCTCGAAGGGGGCGGAGTTCACCAGGCTGGGGTCGTCCACGACGTCCTGGTTGGTCTCGGTGATCTCACCGGTGACGGGGGCGTAGAGGTCGCTGACCGACTTCGTCGACTCCAGCTCGCCGCAGGTCTCGCCCGCGGTGACGGCGTCGCCGACCTCCGGGAGCTGGACGTAGACGACGTCACCGAGCGCGTTCGCCGCGTGCTCGGTGATGCCGACCGTCGCGACGCCGTCCTCGGCGGCCGACAGCCACTCGTGCTCCTTGCTGTAACGAAGCTGCTGGGGGTTGCTCATGGTTCGGATTCTCCCGGATGAGGGGTGGTGGCGTGGGACGCGGGGCGGGACGGTCAGCGCTGGCGCTTGTAGAACGGCAGCGCCACGACCTCGTACGGCTCCAGGGAGCCGCGGATGTCCACGGCCACCCCGCTGGTGCCGGGCTCGGCGTGCGCGGCGTCCACGTAGGCCATGGCGATCGGCCTGGCCAGGGTGGGGGAGGGCGCGCCGGAGGTGACCTCGCCGACGGGCGTGCCATCGGCGGCGACGACGGGGAAGCCCGCGCGCGGCACCCGGCGGCCCTCGGCGACGAGCCCGACGAGCGTGCGCGGGGCGCTGGCGGCCGTGCGCTCGGCGGCGGCCTCCAGGGCCTCGCGGCCGACGAAGCGTCCGCCGTTGGCCGTCTTGCCGAACTTCACGACGCGCCCGAGCCCGGCGTCGAAGGGCGTGGTCGCGCGGGTCAGCTCGTGCCCGTACAGCGGCATGCCCGCCTCCAGGCGCAGGGTGTCGCGGCAGGAGAGCCCGCACGGGACGAGCCCGGCGTCCGCGCCCGCCTCCGTCAGCGCCTGCCACAGCCGTTCGGCGTCGCCCGGGGCGCTGAACAGCTCGAAGCCGTCCTCGCCGGTGTAGCCGGTGCGGGCGATGAGCGCGGAGACGCCGGCGACGGTGCCGGGCAGGCCCGCGTAGTACTTGAGCCCGTCCAGGTCGGCGTCGGTGAGGGAGGCGAGGACGCCGGCGGCCTCGGGGCCCTGCACGGCGAGCAGGGCGTAGGCGTCGCGGTCGTCGCGCACGGCGGCGTCGAACCCGGCCTGGCGCTCCCCGAGGGCGTCCAGCACCGTCTGGGCGTTGGCGGCGTTGGCGACGACCAGGTACTCCTGCTCGGCGAGCCGGTAGACGATCAGGTCGTCGAGGATGCCGCCGTCCGCGGCGCAGATCATCGTGTAGCGGGCGCGTCCGGGCGCGAGGGCGGAGAGGTGGCCGACCAGCGCGTAGTCCAGCAGTTCGCCCGCCTGCGGGCCGGTGACGGCGATCTCGCCCATGTGGGAGAGGTCGAACAGGCCGGCGCGGGTGCGCACGGCGTGGTGCTCGTCGCGCTCGCTGCCGTAGCGCAGCGGCATGTCCCAGCCGGCGAAGTCGGTCATGGTCGCGCCGAGCGCGCGGTGGACGGCGTCGAGGGCCGTGCGGCGGGGCACGGCGGTGTCGGGCGTGGCGTCAGGCATGAAGTGGCTCCCAGGCAGGGCGGACATGTCCTCCCCATCTGTCATCGGAACCTGAGAGGTTCGCCGCAGGCCCGTTCGGGCCATCGGCTTGCACCTTGGGTGGGACCGGCCCCGCTGTCGGGGCCCGCCCGCTTTTCAGATCTGCCTCGCTCGCGCGGTATCGGGGCCTGAGAGATTCAAGGGAGGACTTGCTCCTTCGGCGCCCCGCCCCCGGGGTGATCCGGGGCGTGGGACTCTCCCGCGCGGGCTCGAACGGCCGGTATGAAGTTCGCGGCCTCATCATTGCACGGCGACGTGCGCCAACGGCACCCCCGCCGGGCCGGACCGCCGTAGGGTAGCCGACGGGAACCGCGGTGTGGCGAACGGTCATCATAGAGGTGGCCGCGAGCGCGACGGCGGACGGCCGCCCGGGGAGGGAGCAGAACGGCATGATCCGGCACACCCAGGTCCCGGTCCCGCCAGCGGTCCCGTCTCCGGCACGCCCCCGGGGAGCCCCCGCGCCCCCGCCGGACGCCGCACCGGACGGCACCCCCGAGCGCGCCCCGGACCGCGTCCTGGACGGTCCGGCGCGGACGTGCCCGCCGCCCGTCCGGGACCTGCGCGCCACCGGGGAGCCCCCGGCGCTGTGCCTGGCCCCCGGGGACCGGGTCGTGGTCTCCGGGCTGCCCGGCAGCGGCAAGTCCACGCTCATCCAGGTGCTCACGGCCCGCCTCGGCGACGCCGCCCTGCCCATCGACTCGCAGGACGTGCGGGAGCACTGGGAGCGGCGGCTGCCCGGCCGCCTGCCGTACGCGCTGTACCGTCCCGCCGTGCGCGTCGAGCACTACCTGCGGCTGCGGCGCGCCCTGCGGACGGGGACGAGCGTCGTGGTGCACGACTGCGGGAACCTGCCGTGGGTGCGCCGCTGGCTGGCCCGCGACGCCCGGCGGCGCGGGCTGCGGCTGCACCTGGTCCTGCTGGACGTGGCGCCCGGCGTCGCCCTGGCCGGTCAGGCCGAGCGGGGCCGCACCGTCTCCCGCGCGGCCTTCGCCCGGCACCGGCGTGCGGTGGAGCGGCTGCTCGCGGAACTGGAGGCGGGACGGCTGCCCGCCGGCTGCGACGCCGCGGTCCTGCTGGACCGGGCCGCGGTGGACGGCCTCCGGCGCCGGACGGACGACTGACCGGCCCCCGGCCGGGGACGCGCCCCCGGCCGGGACGCGCCGCCGGGACGCCGGTCAGGAACGCTGCCGGGTGCCGGACGCGTCGCCGCCGGTGGTGCCGGTGCCTCCGGTTCCTCCGCCGAGCAGCGACCCGATCAGCTTCTGCAGGCGAGCCAGCAGCCCGTCCGCCTGCTCCGCGACCCGTCCCGCGTCGCCCGCCTCGGCGGCGGCGAAGAGGGTGGCCACCTGCTTGCGGACCTCCTCCAGCGTCGTGAGCGCCGCGGCGGTGCCCCGGTCGGGGACACCGGCCGGGGCCGGGCGGGCGCCGCCGGGCCCGGCGGAGGAGTCGCACGGGGGGATGGGCAGGGCGGGCAGCCCCGGAACGCCGGTCGGCAGCGTGATCGGCAGACAGGTGGGCGGCCCCGTCGGGATGTTCTCGGGCAGCCCGCTCGGCGGGCCGGTGGGCACACCGGTCGGGAGGTTCGATGGCACGCCCGTCGGCAGGTTGGTGGGCACGCCCGTCGGCACGGCGGGCGCCGCCACCGCGTCCGCCGGGCGCCCGTCGGCGCGGCCCAGGGCGGCCTCCAGACGGTGCAGTTCCTCCAGGACGTCCTCCCGGTGGTCGTCGGCCTCCTCGCGGGAGAGCCTGCCGTCCGGTGACCGCAGCACGTCCCCGACCAGCTCCGAGACGGAGGAGACGGCGTCGCCGAGGAGGTCGAGCTGCCGGGCCCGGTCGGCGAGCCGGTCACCGCCCGGCACGGCCGACGCGGCGGCGGGCCGCTCGGCGGCGGCTCCGGCACCGGAGGCTCCGGCGAGGGTGAGCGTGCCGGCTCCGGCGACGGCGAAGGCGAGGGCGATGGACGCGGTCCTGCGGGCGCTGGGCATCGGGACGATCCCTTCCGGGGGTGCGACGGAGGTACAGCGCCCACGCTGGAACCGTTCGTCGCGCTGCGCAACCGGAAAGGCGCCCAGCGTGGTCATGCGGGTGACGTGGACACCGCGCCGGCGCACGGCGGCGCCCCGTTAGGGTGCCGTCCATGACAGTGCCGCAGCAGCCCTCCGACCCCGCGTCGCCGCCCGGACACCCCGCCCCGCACGACCGGACGCACGGCGACGGCCGGCCCGGCACCGCGTCGGACCTGCCCGGCGACGGGCCGGACCGGCCCGGCAACGAACTGGAGGAGACGCTCGCCGCCTCCGTGGGCGTCGCCGGTGCGGGCGGGCGGCTGCTGGAGGTGCTGGGCCGCAGCAGCCTGTGGGTGCCCCTCCCCGAGGGGGGCGGCCCGCAGAGCCGGGACCTGGACCTGCCGACGGTCGAACTGGGCGGCGCGCCCTACGTGCCCGTCTACAGCTCCGAGCGGCAGTTCCGGGCGTGCGTGCGGATGGAGATGCCGTGCGGCGTCGTGCCCGCGCGGGAGTTCGCGCGCGGCCTGCCGCCGCAGGTGGGCATCGTGGTGAACCTGGAGGGCGCCGTCGCGGTGCCCCTCCCGCCCGAGGCCGTCGCGGAGCTGTGCCGGGAAGGGGGCGCCGAGCGGATACCCGGCGTGCCGAGCGGGGCGCGGGTGCGGCTGTTCGAACCGGACTGGCAGGACGATCCGGTCGACTTCCTGAACGCCGCGGCCGCCGGGTTCGCCGGGCTGCCGCAGGTACGTACCGCCCGGCGCGGGCTGGCCAGCGTGGAAGGCGGCGCGCCCGCCCTGTTCGTCGGCGTCGAGCTGGACCTGCTGGACCCCGAGGCGCGCCAGGCGGCCCACGACGCCCTCGCCGGGGCGCTGGCCGCGGTGCCGGTGCGGTGGCCGGTGCAGATGGTGCTGCTGGACGCCGCGCAGGACGCCGTCGTGGACTGGATGCGCCAGTGCGTGCGGCCCTTCTACGAGCGGACCTGAGCGCTCCCGTCCCGTGCGGGCCCCGGGACCGTCCCCGCGGGCGCGCCTGAGTACCGCGACGCCGTCGTGCTGAGTACCCGCGCGGGGTAGTCCTGAGTAGGGACGGCCATGCCGCCGCCGGCTCGTAAGCTGGTTGGATGTCGGGGGGCGCGGTCGTGCCCGGAGCAGGGGCCGAAGCGGGTCACAGCGAGGAAGGGCGGCGGACGTGAGCGCCGGTGGAAGCGTCGAGGAGCTGCTGCGCCAGGTGACGCCGGGACGGTACGACGCCTACGAGGCCCTGCTGCGGGGGCTCGCCGACGGCCAGGTCTGGCCGCTGCTGTGGCACGGCGGTGCCGAGGACCCGGCCGCGCAGTACGCGCGCATGGAGATGGCCGGCCACGGTTACGTGCCGTGCGTGACCTCGGCGCGGGAACTCGCCGCCTGCGGCTGGACCCGCGGCCACGAGGCGGCCACCGGGCGGCAGCTCGCCGCCGCCCTCTACCCCGAGCGCTACGGGCTGTGGCTCGACCCGCACGCCCGGGGCGGCGGCGTCGGCGTGCCCTGGCTCGACCTGCGCCGGGTCGCCGTCGGCCTCGACCGGCTCCCGGCGGGGCCGCTGCGGATCAGCGAGCCCACGGTCCGGGCCCCGCAGTTCTACGCGCGGCTGACCCACAACGCGCAGCGCACGCCCGTCGTGCGCAGCCTGCGCCGGGGCTGGGTGCAGCCCGCCCACGGCGCGGCGTTCCTGGCGATCGGGGTGGACCTCTACGATCCGGCGCCGCAGGCGTCGCACACGGCGCTGGACATGGTCCGGGACGCGGCGGGCGCGGTGCCGGAGGGGCTGCCCCTGGCCACCGTGGCGATGTCCGACGCGCACGACCCGGTGGCGATGTGGCTGCGGGCCCACGCCCGGCCGTTCTTCGACCGCGACGCACAGGCCACCGCGCCGGTGGCCGCCCCCGCCCCCGCCCCCGGCTACGGCTACCCGCGCCCGTACTGACCGGCCCGCGCGCCCGGCACCGCCGAGGGCGGATCCTGCACGAAACCCGCACGTCACAGCCTTGACGCGGGGGCGGCAAGGGACACCGTCCGCCCGGTCCGCACGTCCGATTGCGCGGTATCGCCCGGTACGGCGCGGCGCCTGGTCTCAGCTCGGTATCACCGACATGCGGACGGTTCACACCTCTATGGATGCACAGTAATGTGCGGGCGACCAAGACCTTCTGCACCACCACTGACCCCTGAGGTGGACCATGCGTAGAACCAGAACCAGGGTCGTCCGGGCGCTCGCGGCCACCCTCGCGGTCGGAGTGATCACGGCCGGCTGTGCCAGCGAACGCGGCGACGACGGCGGCGGTGGCGACACCTTCGTCTTCGGGGCCGCGGGCGACCCGGCCTCCCTGGACCCGGCCCTGGCCAGCGACGGCGAGACGTTCCGCGTCACCCGCCAGGCGTTCGAGGCGCTCATCGAGCACGAGCCGGGCGGCACCAAGCTCGTCGGCGGCCTCGCCGAGTCGTGGGACAGCGACGAGACCGGCACGCAGTGGACGTTCAACCTCCAGGACGGGGTGACGTTCCACGACGGCGAGAAGCTGACCGCCGAGGCCGTGTGCGCGAACTACGACTACTGGTTCAACTGGACGGGGACGTACCAGAACAAGGCGCTCTCCTACTACTGGCAGACCATATTCGGCGGCTTCGCGGACAACGAGAACGAGGACACGGCCGAGGCGAACTACGTCGGCTGCACCGCCCAGGACGAGCTGACCGCCGTCATCGAGGTCAAGGAGCCCTCCGCCAACCTGCCGGGCGGCTTCTCCCTCCAGGCGCTGGCCATCCACTCCCCGAAGGCCATCGAGGCGTACAAGAAGGACCAGGCCAGCGGCCAGGACGACGCCATCAACTACCCGAAGTACAGCCAGGAGGCGGGGACGCTCGCCGGGACGGGCCCCTTCGAGATCACCGAGTGGGACAAGGGCAACAAGGAGATCACCCTCAAGCGCTTCGACGACTACTGGGGTGAGAAGGCCGGGGTCGAGACGCTCGTCTTCCGCACCATCGACGAGGAGTCGGCCCGCCGCCAGGCGCTCCAGGCGGGCAACATCCACGGCTACGACCTGGTGGCCCCGCAGGACGTGAAGACGCTGGAGGACGAGGGCTTCCAGGTCCCCGTGCGCGGCGTGTTCAACATCTTCTACCTGGGCTTCTCGCAGGGCGCGAACGAGGCCCTGGAGGACCGGGACGTCCGCCAGGCGCTCAGCCACGCCATCGACCGGCAGAACGTCGTGGACACCCAGCTGCCCGAGGGCGGCGTCGTGGCCACCCAGTTCATGCCGGACACCGTGGACGGCCACTCCAAGGACGTCGCCACCTACGCCTACGACACCGACAAGGCCAAGCAGCTCCTGGCCGACGCGGGCCAGGAGAACCTGGCCGTCGACTTCTGCTACCCGACCGAGGTCACCCGCCCCTACATGCCCGCCCCGGCCGACATGTTCGAGCTGATGAAGACGGACCTGGAGCGGGCCGGCGTCACGGTCACCCCGCGCCCGATGAAGTGGGCGCCCGACTACCTGGACGCCACCGAGAACGGCTCCTGCGACCTGCACCTGCTGGGCTGGACCGGTGACTTCAACGACGCCTACAACTTCATCGGCACCTGGTTCGGCGGCTTCGACAAGCAGTGGGGCTTCCGTGACGACACCGTCTTCGGCGCGGTGAAGGCCGCCGAGGCCGAGCCGGACGTGGCCAAGCGGGTCGAGCTGTACAAGAAGGCGAACGAGGCCGTCATGGAGTACGTCCCCGGCGTCCCGATCTCCTCCTCCCCGCCGTCCATCGCGTTCTCCGCGGACGTCAACCCGCCGGAGGTCTCCCCGCTGACGCAGGAGAACTTCGCCGAGGTCACCTTCAAGTGACCGTCCACCACAACTAGCCGCACCACGCGCGAGGTCCGCCCGGCCACGGCAACCCGGTGGCCGGGCGGATGTGCGCGCGCGACAAGAAAGGGGAACAGCGGGGTGTTGCGTCTCGTCGTACGAAGAGTGCTACAGCTCATCCCCACCCTGCTCGGCCTGTCGGTCCTGCTGTTCATATGGCTCAACGCACTGCCCGGCGGTCCCGCCGCGGCGATGCTCGGGGAGCGGGCGACGGAGGGCGACAAGGCACGGATCGAGGAGGCACTCGGGCTCGACCAGCCCGTATGGGTGCAGTACGGGAAGTTCCTCACGCGGCTGGCCAGCCTGGACCTGGGCACCTCGACGCAGACCGGCCAGCCGGTGTGGGACGAGTTCACCCGCGCCTTCCCGGCCACCATGGAGCTGGGCCTCACGGCCATCATCATCGCCGTCGCCGTCGGCATCCCGCTCGGCTACTTCGCCGCCCGCCGCCGCGGCACCTGGCTGGACGTCAGCGCCGTGTCCGGTTCGCTGCTGGGCATCTGCATCCCGGTCTTCTTCCTCGCCTTCATCCTCAAGGCCGTCTTCGCCGTCAACCTCCAGTGGTTCCCCAGCTTCGGGCGGCAGACCACCGGCCTGGACGCCACCGAGGTGACCGGCTTCTACGTCCTGGACGGGCTCCTCACCGGCGAGTTCGACGCCGCCTTGGACGCCGTGCACCACCTGGTGCTGCCCGCGCTCGCGCTCTCCTCGATCCCGCTGGCGATCATCGTGCGCATGACGCGCGCCAGCGTGCTGGAGGTGCTGGGCGAGGACTACGTCCGCACCGCCGAGTCCAAGGGCCTCCAGCAGCGGGTCGTGCGCGGCCGGCACGTGCTGCGCAACGCGCTGCTGCCGGTCGTCACCGCCATCGGCCTGCTCACCGGCGGCCTGCTGTCGGGCGCCGTGCTCACCGAGTCCGTCTTCGCGTTCGGCGGCCTCGGCTCCTTCATCAGAACGGCGATCGACCACCGCGACTACCCGGTGCTGGTCGGCTTCATCATGTTCATCGCGCTGGCCTACGTCCTGATCAACCTGCTGGTCGATCTCGCGTACAGCCTCATCGATCCGAGAGTGCGGGTGCACTGATGAGCACCAAGACCGACAAGATCGACCGGCTCGCGGAGCTGACCGCGACGACCGAGACCGCGACGGGCGCCAGCCTGTGGGTCGTGGCGACGCGGCGGCTGCGCACCAGCAAGATGGCGCTCATCGGCGGCTCCATCATCGCGGTGTTCGTCGTGCTCGCCGTCCTCGGCCCGTGGATCGCCCCGCACGACCCGACGGCGCAGTTGTGGCGCGGCGAGGTCTTCCCCAACCAGAACATCTTCGTCGGGCCGCGCGCGGAGAACCTGCTCGGCCTGGACAACCTGGCCCGCGACGAACTGTCCCGGATGCTCGTCGGCGCGCGGCAGACCCTGCTCGTCGGCATCGTCGCCACCCTGCTCGGCTTCACCGTCGGCGCGCTGGTCGGCGGCGCCTCCGGAGCCGCGCTCACCCTCGGCGGCGCGGTCGGCCGCCGCATCGACAACGTCATCATGCGCGTCATCGACATGATGCTGGCGCTGCCCTCGCTGCTGCTCGCCGTCTCCGTCGCGGCGGTGCTCGGCCAGTCGCTGACCACCGTCATGATCGCCGTGGGCGTGGTGCAGATCCCCATCTTCGCCCGGCTGCTGCGCGGGGCGATGCTCGCCCAGGGCGGCTCCGACTACGTCGTGGCGGCCCAGGCGCTCGGCGTGCGCAAGCGGCGCATCGCGGTGGGCCACGTGCTGCCCAACTCGCTGAGCCCGGTCATCGTCCAGGCCACCCTGAGCCTGGCGACGGCGATCATCGAGGCGGCCGCGCTGTCCTACCTGGGGCTCGGCAACCCCGACGCCGCGCAGCCCGAGTGGGGCGTCATGCTCGCCCAGGCCCAGGAGTTCTTCGAGAGCGCGCCGATGCTGGCCGTCTACCCGGCGCTCGGCATCATCATCACCGCCCTCGGCTTCACCCTGCTGGGCGAGGCGATGCGCGAAGCCCTCGACCCGAAACTCCGGAGCTGATGACCATGCCACTGCTTTCCGTGGACGAACTGACGGTCACCTTCACCGGGCGCGGCCGGCGCGACGTGCAGGCCGTGGCCGGGGTCTCCTTCGACGTCGACCAGGGCCAGGTCGTCGGACTGGTGGGGGAGTCGGGGTGCGGCAAGTCCGTCACCTCGCTGGCACTCATGGGCCTGCTGCCCCAGCGCGGGGTGCGGGTGGGCGGCCGGGCCGCCTTCGACGGCACCGACCTGCTGGGCCTGCCGGCCGCGCGGATGCGGGACCTGCGCGGCTCCCAGCTCGCCATGATCTTCCAGGACCCGCTGTCCTCGCTGAACCCGGTCGTCCCCATCGGCGTCCAGGTCACCGAGATCCTGCGGCGGCACCGGGGGATGAAGGGCGAGGCCGCCCGCAAGGAGGCCGCGGACCTGCTGGACCGCGTCGGCATCCCCGATCCCGCCCGGCGCCTGAAGGAGTACCCGCACCAGCTCTCCGGCGGCATGCGCCAGCGCGCGCTCATCGCGATGGCCGTGGCCTGCGCGCCCCGGCTGCTCATCGCGGACGAGCCGACCACCGCGCTGGACGTCACCATCCAGGCGCAGATCCTGGAGCTGCTCAAGGATCTGGTGGACCAGGAGGGCACCGCCCTGCTGATGATCACCCACGACCTGGGCGTGGTGGCCGGGCTGTGCGACCAGGTCAACGTGCTGTACGCGGGCAAGGCCGTGGAGTCGGCCGCCCGCCGGGAGCTGTTCGCCCGCCCGACCCACCCGTACGCGCACGGGCTGCTCGGCTCCATCCCGCGCCTGGACCTGCCGCGCGGCGAGCCGCTGCGGCCGATCCGGGGTTCCATCAACGACCGCATCGACTGGGCGGACGGCTGCGCCTTCGCGCCGCGCTGCGACCGCTACACGCTGGAGTGCCTGTCCGGCACCCCCGCACTGACCGAGCCGCACACGCCGGGCCACCAGGCCCGGTGCGTGAACCCGGTGATGCCCGAGGGCGCCATCGGCCCTGAGAGGACGGAGGCCGGCCGATGAGCCTGCTCGAACTGGACGGGGTGAAGGTTCACTTCCCGGTGAAGAAGGGCGTGATCTTCGACCGCACGGTGGGACACGTCTACGCGGTGGACGGCGTCTCGCTGTCCGTCACGGCGGGCCAGACCTACGGCCTGGTGGGGGAGTCCGGCTGCGGCAAGACGACGCTGGGCCGGGCCGTCCTGCGGCTGGTGGACATCACCGAGGGCAGTGTCGTCTTCGACGGCACCGACCTGGCGAAGCTGCCGGGCGAGGAGATGCGCCGCCAGCGGCGCCGGCTCCAGATGGTCTTCCAGGACCCGCTCGGCAGCCTCAACCCCCGGCAGAACATCGAGTCGATCCTCGCCGAGGGCATGGCCGCGCACGGCATCGGCGCGGACGCGGCGGAGCGGCGCGAGCGCATCCTCGCCATCCTGGAGAAGGTGGGGCTGCCCGGCAACGCGCTGTCCCGGTACCCGCACGAGTTCTCCGGCGGGCAGCGGCAGCGCATCGGCATCGCCCGCGCGCTGGTGCTGGAGCCGGACGTCATCATCTGCGACGAGCCGGTCTCGGCGCTGGACGTCTCCATCCAGGCGCAGGTGCTCAACCTGCTGGAGGAGCTCCAGGAGTCCATGGGGCTCACCTACCTGGTCATCGCGCACGACCTGGCGGTGGTGCGGCACATCTCCGACGTCATCGGGGTGATGTACCTGGGTTCGCTGGTGGAGGAGGCGCCCAGCGACCTGCTGTACGCCGAGCCCCGGCACCCCTACACCCGGGCGCTGATGTCGGCCGTTCCCGTGCCCGACCCGGTGGTGGAGGACGCCCGGGAGCGCATCCTGCTCACCGGTGACCTGCCCTCGCCGGCGAACCCGCCGGCCGGGTGCCGTTTCCACACCCGCTGCCCGTGGAAGCAGGAGGAGCGGTGCGCCACCGAGCGTCCGGCGCTGCGCGACCTCGGCGACGGGCACAAGGTGGCCTGCCACTACGCGGAGCAGATCGCCGACGGCACGATCACCCTGCCGGACGCGGAGCGGGCCCCGGCCCGGCTGCCGTCCTGAGCCCCGCCCGCGCGCGCTCCTCAGCCCCGCCCGTACGCGTCGTCCGCGCGCGGGCGGGGCAGGTGCAGGCCGAAGTACATCGCGCCGATGCGCAGCGCGAACACCAGCGCGGCCGAGACGGCGGCGGCGGGCGTCGGCGCCACCTCCAGCCAGTCCAGGAGCAGGTAGCACAGCGCGCCCGCGAACGCGGCGGTGGCGTAGACGTCCTCGCGCAGCAGCAGCGGCGGCAGTTCGCCGCACAGGACGTCCCGCACCACCTCGCCGGTGACGCCGGTGAGCACCGCCAGGATCAGCACGGCCGGCGGCGTGACGCCGGACTCGATGGCCGCGCGGGCGCCGATCACGGTCACCACGGCGAGCCCGACGGCGTCCACCAGCAGCAGGGTGCGGTGCGGCAGCGTGCGGAACCGCAGGTAGACGATGGCGGCCACGCCCACGGAGGCGACGACGGTGAGCAGGACCCAGTCCTGCGTCCAGTACAGCGGGTTCCGGTTCAGGATGACGTCGCGCAGGGTGCCGCCGGAGACGGCCGCGGCGAAGGCGAGCACGAGACCCCCGAAGGGGTCCATGTTGGCGCGGTGCGCGGCGAGCACGCCGCTGGCCGCGAAGGCGCCGACACCCACCAGGTAGAGCACGTGGAGCATGGGACGATGATCGCACCACGACTGGCTACCGATGAGTAATAAAAAGTTGTACGGTGCCGCCATGACGCAGGCACCACAGGCCCCCGGCGCCCTCCGGGCGACGAGCAGGGCGACGATCGGCGACAGCGAGTTCGACCGGGACACCCGCGTGGAGCGGCGGGAGGCGGGCCACTACGCCGCCGACCTGCCCGCGGGCTGGGCGATCGGCGACGCCCTCAACGGCGGCTACCTCCTCGCCGTCGTGGGACGCGCGCTCGGGGACGCCCTCGCGCACCCCGACCCGTTCACGGTCACCGCCCACTACCTCACCGCCACCCGGCCCGGGCCCGCCCTCGTGCGCACCGACGCCGCGCCGCCCGGACGCACCCTGTCCGCCGGTTCGGCCACGCTGGTGCAGCGCGAGCCCGACGGCACCGAGACCGAGCGGCTGCGCGTCCTGGCCACCTACGGCGACCTCGCCGCCCTCCCCGGCGACGTCCGCACCAGCGCCGAACCGCCCGTGCTGCCGCCCTTCGAGCAGTGCCCGGGGGCCAAGGACCACCCCGGCGGACCGGAAGCGGGACCGCCCATCGCCGGACGCCTGGACCTCCGGCTCGACCCGGCCACCGCCGGCTGGGCCCTGGGCGCGCCCAGCGGCCGCGGCGAGATCCGGGCCTGGTTCGCCCTCGCCGACGGCCGCGACCTCGACCCGCTCGCGCTGCTGCTCGCGGTGGACGCCCTGCCCCCGACCGCCTTCGAGCTGGGCCTCAGCGGCTGGGTGCCCACCGTCGAACTGACCGCGCACGTCCGCTGCCACCCGGCGCCCGGCCCCGTCCGCGTCGCCATCACCACCCGGAACCTGGCGGGCGGCTTCCTGGAGGAGGACGCCGAGGTCTGGGACAGCGCGGGCCGCCTGTGCGCCCAGTCCCGCCAGCTCGCCCGGGTGCTGACCCGCTGAGGCGGCGCCGGGAGCGGGCAGCGGCGCCCGGGGCCGGGGCGCGGCCGTCAGCCGGTGACGCGCTCCGCGCGGGCGGCGCGCGCCGTCGCCGCGATCGTCGCCGAACCGACGACGCGGGTGCCGTCGTACAGCACGATCGCCTGCCCCGGCGCCACCCCCCGCACCGGCTCCGCGAACCGCACCCGCAGCTCCCCGTCCGCCAGCTCCGCCGTGACCGGCGTCTCCCCGCCGTGCGCGCGGAGCTGCGCGGTGTAGGTGCCCGGGCCCGACGGCGCGGTCCCGCACCAGCGCGGGCGGACGGCCGTCAGCCCGGTGACGTCCAGGGCCTCGGCCGGGCCGACCGTGACGGTGTTGTCCACCGGCGAGATGTCCAGCACGTAGCGCGGCTTCCCGTCGGGAGCCGGATGGCCGATGCGCAGCCCCTTGCGCTGCCCGACCGTGAAGCCGTACGCGCCGCTGTGCGTGCCGAGCCTGCGGCCGTCCTCGTCCAGGATGTCGCCCTCGGACGCGCCCAGGCGGCGGGCCAGGAAGCCCTGGGTGTCGCCGTCGGCGATGAAGCAGATGTCGTGGCTGTCCGGCTTCTTCGCCACCGCGAGCCCCCGGCGCGCGGCCTCGGCGCGGATCTCGTCCTTCGTCGCCCGGGTGTCCCCGAGGGGGAACATGGCGTGCGCGAGCTGCCGCTCGTCCAGCACCCCGAGCACGTAGGACTGGTCCTTGGCCGCGTCACCGGCCCGGTGCAGCTCGCGGGTGCCGTCCCCGCGCACGACGACGGTGGCGTAGTGCCCGGTGCACACCGCGTCGAAGCCCAGCGCCAGCGCCTTGTCGAGCAGCGCCGCGAACTTGATCTTCTCGTTGCAGCGCAGGCACGGGTTGGGCGTGCGCCCCGCCTCGTACTCCGCGACGAAGTCCTCCACGACGTCCTCGCGGAACCGCTCGGCCAGATCCCACACGTAGAACGGGATGCCGATCACGTCGGCGGCGCGGCGGGCGTCGCGGGAGTCCTCCAGGGTGCAGCAGCCGCGCGCCCCGGTGCGGAAGGACTGCGGGTTGGCCGACAGCGCCAGGTGGACGCCCGTCACCTCGTGTCCGGCCTCCGCGGCGCGGGCGGCGGCGACGGCGGAGTCCACCCCGCCGGACATGGCGGCCAGCACCCGCAGCCGTCCGTCCGGCGGGGTGCCGCCGGAGGGGCCGGCGGGCGTGCTGGGGGCGGGGGCGGCGTCGGGGGAGTCAGTCATAACCCCTCCAGGGTACGGGCACGCCCGCGCGGCCCGCGGGGAACCACCCGGACGGCGGCAGCGTTGTGCGGGGACGTGGACCCACCGCGGCGCGGCGCCGCCCGGCGGGGGCAGGGAAGCGGGACGGCACAGGGGGAATCGATGACCGCAGCACCACCCGACCGGAGCAGGCGGGGCGGGCGCCGCGTCAGCCGGCGGGCGCTGCTCCTGGGCGGCACCGCCGCCGTGCTCGGCGGCGTCGGGCTGTCGCAGCGCGACGAGCTGGCCAAGCTGTGGTACCAGGTGCCGGGCAACGAGGTGCCCAGGAAACCGGGCGAGGTCGACTACCCCGGCGCCGACTGGGTGGCCGCCTCGTCGCAGAACTGGCGGCTCGCCAGCCGCCCGCTGGACTTCGCCATCGACCGGGTCGTCGTCCACGTCATCCAGGGCAGCTACGCCACCGCCCTGGACGTCTTCCAGAACCCGCTGCACCGGGCCGCGACCCACTACGTCGTGCGCACCTCGGACGGGCGGGTGGCGCAGACCGTCCGCGAACTCGACGTCGCCTACCACGCGGGCAACCGCAGCTACAACGAGCGCAGCATCGGCATCGAGCACGAGGGGTTCGTCGACCGCCCCGAGGACTTCACCGACGGCATGTACCGGGCCTCCGCCCGGCTGACCGCCGACATCTGCGACCGCTACTCCATACCGAAGGACCGCGAGCACATCGTCGGGCACAACGAGGTGCCGGGCGCCGACCACACCGACCCCGGCCCGCACTGGGACTGGGAGCGCTACCTGCGCATGGTGCGCGACGCCCGGCCGGTGCCCCGCACCGGGGCGAGCGCCGTCAGGGCTGGTACTGCTCGTTGAACTCCTGCTCGCAGTCGCTGATCTCCGACTGCGTGTCGGCCTTGTCGATGCACTCGCGGAAGTTGGTGAACTCGTCGGAGTTGAAGAACGCCACACCCGCCGCGATCATCACGGCCGAACCGATCAGGGCGAGGACGCCCAGGATCAGGCCGATCATCGCCATCGCGCCGTTCGTCGCCTCGCCCCGCTTCTTCCTGCGGTACCCGAGGATGCCGAAGACCAGCGCGAGCAGGCCGAGCAGCAGACCGCCGATGACCGTCCAGAACAGCACGACGGCGGCGATGCCCAGGATCAGCGCGGCGATACCGAGCCCGTTGCGCGGGCTGGGCGGCGGGGAGCCCTGGTGCCCGCCGCCGGGGTAGCCGCCGGAGTCGCCCCCCGGGTACCCGCCGGGATGTCCGCCGTGGCTGCCCTGGCCACCGTACGGCCCTCCGGGGCCCGGGTCCTGCGGGGGCGGGGGGTAGGAAGTCACTGCGGCATCCCTTCGCGTCGGCTCCGTGAGGTCAAGTCGTGATCACGTACCGACTACCCCGCCCCGCCGCCTCCGTAACGGAACACCGCCCGGACCGCTGAGGGCCCGCCGGGACGGCCCGGCCCGCCGCCGTCCGCCCCGGGGCGGCCCAGCGCCGGGTCAGGTCAGCCCCGCCGAACGGGCGCGCTCGACGGCCGGGCCGATGGCGCCCGCGACGTCCGCGACGTCCGCCTCCGTGGAGGTGTGGCCGAGCGAGAACCGCAGCGTGCCGCGGGCCAGGTCGGGATCGGCCCCGGTGGCCAGCACGACGTGGCTGGGCTGCGCGATGCCCGCCGTGCAGGCCGAACCGGTGGAGCACTCGATGCCCTGGGCGTCCAGCAGCAGCAGCAGCGAATCGCCCTCGCAGCCGGGGAAGGCGAAGTGCGCGTTGGCCGGGAGCCGCCCCGCCGGATCGGGGTCACCGCCGAGCACGGCGTCCGGCACGGCCGCCAGGACCGCGGCCACCAGCGCGTCCCGCAGCGCGCCCACCCCCCGGGCGAACGCGGCCCGCCGCGCGGCGGCCAGCTCGGCCGCCACCGCGAAGGCGGCGACCGCCGGGACGTCCAGCGTCCCCGACCGCACGTCCCGCTCCTGGCCGCCGCCGTGCAGCAGCGGCTCGGGGCTGTGCTCCCGCCCCAGCACCAGCGCCCCGACGCCGTAGGGGCCGCCCGCCTTGTGGCCGCTGACGGCCATCGCGGCGAGCCGGGAGGCGGCGAAGTCCACCTCGCACTGCCCGAGCGCCTGCACGGCGTCACTGTGCAGGGGTATACCGGCCTCGGCGGCCACCTCGGCCAGCTCGTGCACCGGCTGGAGGGTGCCGATCTCGTTGTTGGCCCACATCACGGTGGCCAGCGCCACGTCCTGCGGGTCGCGGGCGACGGCCTCGCGCAGCGCGTCGGGACGCACCCGCCCCACGCCGTCCACGGGCAGCCACTCGACGCGGGCGCCCTCGTGGTCGGCCAGCCACCGCACGGCGTCCAGCACCGCGTGGTGCTCGACGGGGCTGGCCAGCACCCGGGTGCGCCGTGGGTCGGCGGCGCGGCGGGACCAGAACAGGCCCTTGACGGCCAGGTTGTCCGCCTCGGTGCCGCCGGAGGTGAAGACGACCTCGCTGGGCCGGGCGCCGAGCGCCCCGGCCAGCCGCTCCCTGGCCTCCTCGACGGTTCGGCGGGCCCGGCGCCCCGACCCGTGCAGGGACGAGGCGTTACCGGTGACGGTGAGCTGCGCCGTCAGCTCCTGGACCGCCTCCGGCAGCATGGGCGTCGTGGCGGCGTGATCGAGATAGGCCATGGTGCGGCAAGTCTACGAGCCCGCCGGGGGCGCACGGCGGTCGCGCGGCAGCGGCCCTCCGCGCCCCGCCTCACCCGGGCCGGGGCAGCGCGTGGGCGTGCCCGGGGTCCAGCAGCGCGGCGAACAGGTCGCCGTGCCGCTCGACGCGCGCGGGCAGCTCCCGGACGCCGAAGGCCAGCGGCTCCCCCTCCTCGGCCCCGGCCACCTCCTCCCAGGTGACCGGCGCCGAGACGGACGGCGTGTGCCCGGCCCGCACGGTGTAGGGCGCGGCGGTGGTCTTGGCCGCGTTGTTCTGGCTGTGGTCGATGAAAACCTTCCCCCTGCGCAGGCCGCGGTCCATCCGGTGCAGCGCGAGCCCGGGCAGCTCGCGCTCGGCCCGCGCCGCCAGCCGCTTCGCGTACGCGCCGACCTCCTCCGAAGGGGTGCGCTCCAGCGCCACCATCAGGTGCAGGCCCTTGCCGCCGGACGTCTTCGGCCACGCCCGCAGCCCGTCGGCGGCCAGCCGCTCGCGCAGCCACCGGGCGACCGCGCAGCACTGCGCGACCGTGGCCGGGGGTCCGGGGTCGAGATCGAGGACGAGCCGGTCGGCCAGCGCGGGCGCGTCCGACCGCCACTGCGGCACGTGCAGCTCGGTGACGAGGTTCGCGGCCCACATCAGCGAGGGCAGGTCGTCGATGACCACCTGCCGCCCGCCCATCCGGCGCGAGCGCGGCACGTCGGCCACCGTCACCCACTCAGGCGTGCCCGGCGGGACGTTCTTGGCGAAGAACCGCTCGCCCTGCGCGCCGTCGGGGTAGCGCAGGAAGCTCAGCGGGCGTCCGGCCAGGTGGGGCAGGAGGACGGGCGCGCACGTCGCGTAGTAGTGCAGCAGCTCGCCCTTGGTGGTGCCGTCCGGGTAGAGCACCTTCTCCAGGTTGCTGAGGACCAGGCGCCGGCCCTCCACGTTCGTCGTCGGCGGCATACCCTGAGAATCCCATGAAAAGCACAGGAACGGGCGGAAAGCGGCAGGTGGCCCGGGCAGTGCCCGGGCCGGTGAGGGGTTGAGGACGTGCGCTCCATCTGGAAGGGCTCGATCTCGTTCGGGCTGGTCAGCATCCCCATCCAGCTCTACGGCGCCACCGAGAACCACTCGGTCGGCTTCCACCAGATCCACACCGCCCACGACTGCGGCGGCCGCATCCGCTACCGCAAGGTGTGCGAGATCGAAGAGGTCGAGGTGCCCTCCGACGAGATCGGCAAGGGCTTCACCGCCGAGGACGGCAGGACGGTCGTGCTCACGGACGAGGACATGGCCTCCCTGCCGCTGCCCACCGCCAGGACGATCGAGATCCTCTCCTTCCTGCCCGCCGAGGACATCGACCCCATCCAGCTCGACCGCGCCTACTACATGGGCGCCGAGACGGCCGCCGCCGCCAAGCCCTACGTGCTGCTGCGCGAGGCCCTCCAGCGCAGCGGCAAGGCGGCCGTCGCCAAGTTCGCCCTGCGCGGCCGGGAGTCGCTCGGGCTGCTGCGGGCGCTGGAGGACACCCTCGTGCTGCACACGATGCTCTGGCCGGACGAGGTCCGCTCGGCCGGGGGCCTCGCACCCGCCGAGGACGTCTCGGTGCGGGACGCCGAACTCGACATGGCGACGACGCTGATGGACTCGCTCGGCGACCTCGACTGGGACGACCTGCACGACGAGTACCGGCACGCCGTCGAGGAACTGGTCGACGCGAAGCTGGAGGGCCGCGAACCGGCCGAGGTCGCCGCCGCGCCCGGCGGCGGCAAGGTCATCGACCTCATGGCCGCGCTGGAGAACAGCGTCGCCGCGGCCCGCGAGGCCCGCGACGGGAAGGACGGCGCGGCGCAGGACGGCGCCGGGCGCGGCGGGGCGGGCGGGGACGGCGGAGGCGGCGGAGGCGAGGAGGCCGCGACCGCAGAGGCCACCGTCCACTCCATCGAACGTCCGGCCAAGAAGGCCCCGGCGAAGAAGACCAGCGGGCGGAAGACGGCGGCGAAGGAGCAGCCCGCGCGGAAGAAGGCGGCCGGGAAGAAGGCGGCGGCACCGAAGGCGGCGGGCCGGGCGGCGTCGGACGGGCGGACCGCGGGGGGCGGGGCGGCGAAGAAGAGCGGCGGGACGAAGAAGGCGGCGCAGGGGAAGAAGACCACCGCGAAGAAGGCGGCCCCGCGCAAACGCGCCTCCTGAGCACCCCGCGCCCGCGGACCGCGGCCCATGCCCGCGGCTCGCACCGTCCGGCCGTCGGCCCCGTACGGGACCTCAGCGCCGCTTGGACGTCACGCGCCGCCCGGACGACACGCGCGCCCGGACGTCAGCACTGCCACAGGAAGGCGGCCCGCGCGCAGGGCCCGCAGACGAAGGCGTAAGCGCAGCCTCCGCCGCCGAAGTTCGCCGCCGTGGTGTGGTCGCGCCCCTCCTCCAGCTGTGCGACGAAGCCCATCGGCTCCCCGCACCCCGGGCAGGCGGGCGTCTCCTCGCCCTGCAGCCACTCGGGCTCCCCGCCCCACTGCCCGAGCACACCCCGCCGCGTCCGGCCCTCTACCTCGGCCCACTCCTCGGAGGCATCGAAGTACGTGGGTGCGTCCACCCGCTCGTACCGCACGCCGCTGACGGCGCCCAGCCGGGTGACCCCGGTGTCCGGCGGCACGGCGGGCGCCACCCCGTCGGCCGGGAGCAGTACCGCCCGGTTGCCCCCGTCCCACGGGTCCCACTGCTCGCACAGGCCCGGCTGCGCGTCGCACATGAAGAGTGCGAGCACGCCGTTCCCGTCGCCGACCGGAGCGTCGAGCCGCAGCTGGGCGAGGAACTGCATCGGTTCACCGCAGTTCGCGCACGGCGGCCACCGGAACCCGTCCGGCACCAGCGGCACGCCGCCGGTCCGCGTCTCCGCCGTGTCCGCCGCCACCGCACCGCCGTACGTCATCAACGTGATCACGCACCCAGGTTAGTCCCCGCGCGTGGCGGCACAGCCCGCCGGTCCGCGGCGGTTCAGGCCGCCTCCCACACATCCGGCCCCGCGCCGCGCCACTCGATGAGGGACCGGTCGTCCAGGGCGAAGTCGTCCTCCGCGAGCCCGGCCCGGCGCAGGAACTCCAACAGGTCCTGCGGGCCGTAGGCGACGCCGAGCCGGTCACCGCTGCGGGTGGTGACCGCCCGGCCGCCGGCGGGAGCGGGGGCGTGCACGATCACGGGCGCTGCCATGCGTCCAGGCTGCGCCGCCCCGCCGCCCGCCGCATCCCCGGGCGGACTATCCGGCCTCGGGCGGGGTGCAGCTCACGTCGTACAGCCTGAGCGGCTGCCCGCCGTCGAGCAGCACGTAGGCCGTGAACGTGGACACCGCCTGGCCCCCGCCCCAGCCCAGCCGGACCGGGGCCCAGCCGACGCCCGCCGACTGCGCGGCCGTCACCTCCCCGACCGCGATGTCGCGCGGAGTGTTCTGGGCGCACAGCAGCAGGTCGTAGCCGGTCGTCCCGGCGGCCCGGCGCTTGAGGCCGTCGGCCACCAGGTTCTTCCGCTCCCACGGGCGCGGGCCGGTGTTGCCGTAGAAGCCCTCGAGGAAGTGGTGGATCTCCTCCGCCGTGTACCGGCCGGCGGACTCCGCCGGGCTGACGGGCGCGGCCGAGGCCGCCCGGTCGGCCCGGCCGGTCCGGTCGGACCCGTCGGCCCGGCCGGCGATGAGGGCGGCGGTGGCGGGGACGGCGGTGGTCAGGGCGAGGGCGGCGGCACATCCCGCGGCGGCGAGCGCGCGCCGTGAGAACGGACGGCCGGGACGGTCGGGTGAACGGAACATACGTCTACTCCGTTTCTGGCAGAGCGCCGGATATGGGCGCTTCGCCGGAGAAGACCCGTTCCGCGCGACGAGGGTTGTGCGGCGGCCCCCGATTCACCCGGACGGGGCCCCTGCCCCGGTACGGCCAGCCCTCCGGCGCGCATGAGCCATGAGCGGCCGTGCCGTGACGACGAGGCCGGGCGCCGTGTCCGGGCCACCGCAGCAGCGGCCGTGGCCGTGCGCTCCCAGCGGCCCGTGCCGGAGTGTGTTTCCCGCACGGGCCGCCGGTGGGGCGGTCAGCCGTCCACCTCGTACCGGCCGGTCTCCAGGAAGTACCGCAGCTCCTCCGGGGTGCCTTCGATGGTCTCCAGGGCGAGCGCGCGGAGGGCGTCGCTGATGGCCGGGTCGGCCAGGAGCCGGAAGACGGCGACGCGGTCGTCCTCGGCCTGGGCGAGGCGGTGGCCGGTTTCGAGGTAGGCGCGCAGGGCTTCGGGGGTGTTGGTGTCGAGGACTTCGTTGATCTCGCGGACGACGGCCTTCCCGGAGTCCGGGTCGGCCAGGAGCCGGAAGACGGCGACGCGGTCGTCCTCGGCCTGCGCGAGCCGGTAGCCCGTGGTCAGGAAGGCGCGCAGGTCCTCCACGGTGCCGTCGAGCGCCTCGCTCCCCTCCCGGTCCACCCCCCTTCCGGCCTCCTCGCGGGCCATCAGGCGCAGGACCGCGATGCGGAGTTCCTCCTCCGACATCTCGTCCACCGGCGTTCCGGACGAAGACGTCACGCTCGCGGACGTGGCCGCCGGGCTTGCGGCGAACGCCGGAGTGCTGAACACCAGGGCGGGCGTCAGGGCGACGGCCGTGACGAGCAGGGCGGCGCGGTGCGTTCTCATGGGTGTGTGCCTCCGTGGCCGGTTTTGTCAGTACGAAGATCATCACAGAGGAGGGCCACGGTGGACGTCGCCGGGACCAGGCAGTCTTCCCCCGGCCTTCGTTGCCGCCCGCCCACCGGTCCGTTGCTAGGCTGCGCCGGTGCCCGTCCTCACCGCCCACGACGCCCGGCTCCTGCACGAGAGGCACGCGCCGGACCCGCTGGCACTGGCCCTCGTCCACACCCACTGCGAGATCGTGGCCCGCATCGCCCGGCAGCTCGCGGAGCGCTCCCCGGTGCCGGTCGACACCGAACTCGTCGAGACCGGCGCCCTGGTGCACGACATCGGCGTGTACCGGCTCAAGGGCGCCGCCTACATCCGGCACGGCATCGAGGGGTACGCGCTGCTGCGCGCCGAAGGGCTGCCCGAGGAGGTGTGCCGTTTCGCCTCCCGGCACACCGGTGTGGGGCTGACGCGCGACGACATCCGCCGCCAGGGCCTGCCGCTCCCGCCCAGGGACTACGTCGCGGAGACGGCCGAGGAGCGCCTGGTGATGTACGCCGACAAGTTCCACTCCAAGAGCAGCCCGCCCAGGTTCGTGGACGCCGCCGCCTACGCCGCCCACGTCGCCCGTTTCGGAACGGGGAAGGCCGCCGCGTTCGCCGCGCTGACCGAGGAGTTCGGCGAACCGGGCCTGGCCCCGCTCATCATCGAATACGGTCACGCCCACGAAACCGCCGCAGACACCACGCAGCCGTGATCCCCGGCCTGGGCGCGCCCCCGTCACCCGCGTGACGCGGTCCGGGGTGCGGGGGGCACACTCGCTCGCGGTCGTGAGACGACGAGCGGGGGCGCCTCCTCCTGAAGGGGCCAGCCGAAGGCGTGCGTGCGACGGTCAGGAGCGTCTGGCCGCGCCCTCGGGCCACACGACGTCCGCCGGCAGCCCCGCCGCGCGTGCGGCCATCACGACGTCCGCCGTGCCGCCCCCCTTGCCGCCCGGCGGCTTCCCGTCCCACACGGCGACGAGCCGTTCGCCCCGCGTCAGCAGGACCGAGTTCGCCGACTCGTACGCCGACCGGTCCGCCGTCGCGTGCGGCATCACCAGTACCTCGGCCGCCGTTCCCACCAGTCGGTCGAACGTGGCAGCGTGGTCCGGCTTCACCTTCCGCTCTCGGTAGTCCTCCGACGGGACGACCGCGACAAGCTGCCCACCGGCTTCGAGAACCGCCTCCGCGAACAGGGAGTCGGAGCCCTTCGCGATACAGGAGAGCCCTACCAGTTCCGCGCCGTGGTATTCGGCGAGCAGCGTCCGCAGCGCCTCCCTGACAAGTGGCACGCTGTCGTCGGTCAGGTCCATGTGGCCAGTTACCGCAAGGGTGGTCACCGGGATCAACTCCTCAGCTCGACAGCAAATCGCGGATACTATCCCGCGCCTGGGCGATGCCCGGCGAGGCGCCGTGGCCCACCTTGTACGGGTAGAGGTCCGCCAGTTGTGCGCGGACCCGGCCGGACTGGGTACGGCGCGCGGCCTCTACTGCCTGCTCCGTGCGCAGTGCGGAATTCCGGTCGAACCGGAGCAATGTAAGACCTTCCCAAGAGCGAGTGGATGGACCGGTACGTGGAGGGCTTGCGGAAGAGCGACGAGAAGGGCCGTGACGCCCTGCAAGATTTCATCGACCAAGGCGCTGCAGAACAGCCGTAGACCGCTCGCAGGAAGTGGAGGGGGAAAGTGCCCGGGGCCTGCCGCCATGGTGGCCTGGGCGCGCGCCACACCAGCGGCCGCCTCCCCCGCCCTGACAGCAGTCCGCAGTGTCACAAGCGGGCAACAGCTGCCGCGATCCGTACACGCACGGTGACAGAAACTCGCACGGTTCCTGCATGCGAAGACTTACCACCGCCACGGCGGCCCTGGCACTTGCTGGGCTGCTCCTCACCGGCTGCACCGATGAAGAGGCTCCCGTCCCCGACCAGACCCCTGCGTCCCGGGAGTCAGCACCCGCTGAGTCTGCCCCTGCCGAAGAGGCCCCTGCTGAGGACGAGGAGGCCGAGACGGCGACGCTCCCCGACATGGTCGGCAAGGGCCTGCAAGCCGCTCAGGACGCCGCTCAGGAAGCGGGCTTCTACGCCCTCACCTCACACGACGCCCTGGGCCGCGACCGCATGCAGGCCATGGACCGCAACTGGAAGGTCTGCTTCCAGACCCCCGGGGCTGGAGAGCACCCGGCGGACACAGAAGTCGACTTCGCTGCCGTCAAGCTGGAGGAGAAGTGCCCCGCCCAGGATGACGTCAGCGCACCGGGCGAGGCCGCCCAGGCGGGCACGATGCCCGATCTCGTCGGCGAGTCCGCAAAGGCTGCTCGCGGAACGCTGCCGACGAACGCCAGCATCATCGTCACCGACGTCTCCGGGCAGGACCGCATGGTCCTCATGGAATCCAACTGGCAGATATGCGCCCAAGCACCGGCCGCTGGTGACCCGTTCGACGGGGATCCGGTCACGCTGGATGTCGTGAAGTTCGAAGAGACCTGCCCCTGACCTATCCCATCGATCTGGAGGGCCCGCGCTCAGCGCCGGTCCCTCCAGGCACGTTCGGGGGTGAGTGCGAGGAGGAGCCCGTGAGCCGCCGCCGTGGCATACGCACCTGCCCGACCCCCGGGCGTCCCGCACTCACCCCCGGGGGCGCTGCACCGGCCTGCGCCGCTCGCGCCCGGGGGAGTGCACGGGGGCGGGGCTACGACACCCGGTGGCCACCCTCGTCTGGCGGGTGATGCGCATGCTCGTGCGCGGCGCGAAGGCGTTGGACGACCTGGTGACGTTCTCCAGGGCACGCATCGAGGCCGGGCGTACCGGCCAGGGCTGGGGCGCTGGCGCGGCTGGCCGCGATTGAGGGGCAGACCCAGGAGACCGCAGACTGCCTGCGGACGGTGGATGCCCGGGTCAACCGCATCGAGCATGAGCTGCATCCCAATGGGGGGGCGTCGGCGCGGGATGCGTTGGACCGGGTGGATCGGCGGATCGCGCAACTCGCCCCGGACCCTGCGCCGGGATCACCGCCCGGTACTGAATGACCTGTGCCCCCGTCTGGCCGTCTGGCCAACAGTGTCGGTCGAGGCCGGGTGGGGGCGCTGTCCTGCCCGAGGGTTAGCCGAAGCTGAGCGCTTCGCTGGGCTCCCACTGGCAGGCGTCGCACACCTGGCCGGTGAGCTCAGCGGCGTCGGTGCGGGGGTGGATGCCGGGCCGCTCGTCGCACTGGCCGCAGAGTGCTGCGCCCGGTGCCTGGGCGGGGGTGGGGCGGCGGGGGAGTGTTCATGCTCGACAGGATGCCCGGTGGCGTGACGACTCGTAGACACAAAGCGGGCCTTGCCCCATAGCCTGGTCAGTGACGAGCTGCACAGGAAAGGGGCAAGGCCGCCATGTCCTCTGATGCTACCCCGCAGAACTCTGCGACCCCCGCAATCGAGCCGATCGCGTTCGGACAGCGACTCCAGATCCTCCGCACCCGACGCGGTATCACCCGCGAAGTCCTGGCCGGGCTCCTCAGCATGTCGCCCTCGTGGGTGAAGCGCGTGGAGAACGGCTCCCTCCAGCCCCCGAAGCTTCCCATGATCCTCCGCATTGCTGAGGTCCTGCGCGTGCGCGACCTTTCAGACCTGACCGGTGTCGAGGACGCTGTATCACTCCCTACGGAGCTCTTCATCGGGCCTGGGCACCAGCGGCTGCCTGCGGTGCGGGCCGCGCTGGACTCCTACCCCTTGACGACCTCCCGCCAGGCACCGCCCATCGACCACCTGCGGGCCCGCCTGTCCAGGGCCTGGTCGTCCCGGCACTCGGCCCCCGAGCACCGCGAGGTGATCGGCGCCCTTCTGCCGGACCTCATCCGGGACGCGCAGCTGACGGCCCGGCAGACAGAGCGGACTGCCGACCGGCGGACCGCGCAGGCGCTCCTGGCGGAGGTGTACGCCCTCGGTCAGTTCTTCCTCGCCTACCAACCGGACTCCAGCTTGCTGTGGCGGGTCGCCGATCGCGGCATGGTCGCCGCCCAGGAGTCCGAGGACCCGCACGCCATCGGTGTCGCCGCGTGGCTGATGGCCGAGGCCCACCGGGACGCGGCCGGGTACGACGCCGCCGACGCGGTCACCACCGAGACACTGCGGTACCTGACACGACACCGGCCGGACGGCGGCGACGACGTGCGCGCGATCGCCGGAGCCCTGGAGGTGGCTGCCGGGTATACGGCGGCCCGCCGGGGAGACACCGGTACGGCGTGGGGGTGGTGGGACAAGGCTCGCGCCTCGGCCAAGGGGCTGGACAAGGGCTACTACCACCCGATCACCTCGTTCTCCCGGACCATCATGGGTGCGCACGCCGTCACCGTCGCCGTGGAGCTGCACGCGGGCGGGGAGTCGGTGCGTCAGGCACGGCGTGCGGACGTGCTGACGATCCCGTCGCGTCCACGGCGTGCCCGGCACCGGATTGAGGAGGCGCGCGGCTACCAGCTGGCTGGACAGGTTGAGACGGCACTCACCACGCTGGAGAAAGCCTTTGCGACTGCGCCGGAGACGGTCCGGTGGAACGGCTACGCGCGGCGGATACTGCTGGAGGAGGCTGAATCACGGGTGCCTGCCCTGCGGCGCCAGGCGTGCGAGTTGGCGGTTCAGGTAGGGGTGCTCGCGGCGTGAGGTAGGGGGCACAATCTGTGCCCCTCCTCTTCGCTCCGGGGTTCTACGGTCGGCGTGACCGTGATCACCCACCCTGGAGTTGTCGTGCAGCCTCTTGCTTCCTGGTCCCCTCCGCCCGGTCCGGACGCGGCCTTCCAGCCGGTAGGCCGCTGGTGGGATGCCGTTCGCGTTCCGGAGACCCTGGCCCGAGCCACACTCGACGAGCTGGGGGACGAATCCGGGGCCGTGATTGAGGATGCTGCCGACCGTATCTGGACGTGGCTCATCGCTCCGGGCGCGGGACTGGCCTGGCCGCGCATCGAGGGCGTGCAGGTGTTCACCGCTGGGCTGGGCCTGTCGATCGAGATCCCGCCGACGGGCGGCCAGCGGGGCGTGCTGTTCTGGCGGTTACTGCCGGACCGCCCCCTGACTGACCCTGACCGGCTCGAAGGGGCGCTGCAGGAGGCGTCCGCTCGCCTGTACGGGCCGCGGACGGTCCGGGCCGTGCGCTGCGGCGGCTGCGGCCGGGACACCGCCGTCCCGGTGCTCGTCGCGGCGGCACCGGCCGCGTCCGGACCGGACCACAGCACCTACGCCTGCCCGGACTGCGCCCCCGCGCTGCCGCCCGGCGTCGGACCGGCCGAGGTGACCGCCCCGTGAGCGGACGCTGCGACGGCTGCGGAACCGATGAGGGCGTGGTGGTCAGCCATGTCGCGGCCCCTTCGGGCCCCGGGTGGGAGCGGACTCTGTGCCCGGCGTGTCTGGCCGCCGAGGGCGAACCGCCGGCCCACTGCAGCACCTGCGGTGCGGCCTGCGACGACCTGCAGCTCTGCAGCGCCCGTATCAGATCCGGGGCGCCGGTGGAATCGGTGTGGGAGTGCCCGCCGTGCTGGTACGGGACGGCCGCCGCGTGAGCGCGGTGGCCCCGCCGGTGAGCCGCGCGCTGCGGCGTCTGGTGGTCACGGGCCGGGTCGTGTGCGTGTGCCGCCCGGCTCCGCCCCGCACCGCCGCGGCCGACGACACCGGCCTCGCGCTGGTGCGGCCGTACGTCGCCCGGGTGCCCCGGCTCGGCGGCGCACCGCCGGCGCCCGAAGGGTGCGGGCCGTGGTGACGCGCCGGGCGGCGGCCGCGGAACCGCTGACTGCCGGGCAGCGGGCGGCGGACCGGGCGTGGGGGGATCTGCTGCGGCACGGCCGTGGCTGTCCGGCGTGCCGCCGCCCCGGCAGCGGGTACCTGTCCGGACGGGCATGCGGCCTACGAGGCGTGGCGGGCCGCCCGGGTACACGGTGCGCCGCCGCCGGGTGGGCCGCCGTACGAGCGGATCGCCCGGGACGGCCTGAGCGACGCGCAGGTGCGGGCGGAGGCGTGCGTGCACTGCGGTGTGCTGCTGGGGGCCGACGCGGTCGATGCGCCGCCGCAGCGGTGGCGGTGGCACGGCGACATCAGCTTCTGGTTCCCCCGCGCCTGCCCCGGATGCCGACCCAGCGCCCCCTAGGCCGGGTCGTCGGCGGGCGGACCGCTCGGCGGCTGGCGGAACACGAGCCCGATATCCGCTTGCAGGGCATCAGCGAGCCGGATCAGGGTGTCGAGGCGTGGGGCCTGGTGGCCCTGTTCGATGCGGTTGACGGACTGGCGGTCGACCTCAGCAAGCTCCCCTAGCGCCTCTTGGGTCAGGTTCGCCTGCAGGCGGGCGGCGCGCAGCTGGTCGCCGAGGGCCCGGCGCCGGTCGAGTACCCAGGGTGGCGGTCGATCATGAGACACCAGATGCACGCTGCGCCGCACCTGGGGAGATGTCTGTATCGCTGGTAATACATTTTGTGATCTTGACGCTTGGTAGCTCACACTGTGCGAGATAGGTGCAGAACTCACGCATCGCCTGCTGCCCCCACAGCGCGACCGCCGGGCATTTGCCTGCGCGTGCCCGAGCTGGCGGCTGCTGGAGACGGCTTCTCGTGCAAGGGCCGTCCCGTCCAGATGGCGGGGACTCCGAGGTCGCCAGGAGAGCCCCCCGGCGCGATTGCCGGGGGGCTCTTCCTTACTCGTGGATTACTCGTCTTACGCCTGAATTACGCAATCTCACGTAACCCAGTGAACGTAACGAACGAAGCGAAGCATCAAGTACGCGCAGGTCAGCGCACCATGACGCTCTCACCTCACTGCTTGTGTTCGGCCTGGAACATCCAGTGGTGCTTCTCCAGTTCGCCGGTGAGGCCGATGAAGATGTCCTCGGTGACCGGGTCGGCCTTGCCGGTGGCCGACATCCGCTCGCGCATGCGGGCGACGACCGCGCCGAGGGCCTCGGTCATGGCGGCCACGGCGTCGATGTCCTGCTGCCAGCCCTCGGTGACGCGGGCGATGCCGCTGCCCTGGGCGACCGTGGCGGCGCGCCCGTCGGGGGCGATGCCGAGCGCGGAGGCGCGTTCGGCCACGGTGTCCGAGTACTGGCGCGCGGTGTCCACGACGTCGTCGAGCTGGAGGTGGATCGTCCGGAAGCGCGGGCCGACGACGGTCCAGTGGATCTGCTTGGCGACCAGCGAGAGGTCGACGAGATCGACCAGCGCGCCCTGCAGCGCCTCACCGACCACCTTGAGGTCCTGCTCCGGCAGTGTGCTCTTCACGGCGTACATCCGTTGACCTCGCTCCTTCGGTTCCCTTGGGGAGGGTGGTGTGCTTCATGCGCCCTGACGTGCGGGATCGTCCGCTTTCGCCGGGCACGTCACTGCGCGTACCCCGCGATCGGCCCGTCACGCCACCGCGGCGGGCGGGGTGAAGCGGGTCTCCAGTCGGGAGAAGTCCTCCAGGCAGCGGCCCGTGCCGAGGGCGACGCAGCTGGCGGGTTCGTCCGCGACGATGACCGGCATGCCGGTCGCCCGGGAGAGCCGCTCGTCCAGGCCGTGCAGGAGGGCGCCGCCGCCGGTGAGGACGATGCCGCGTTCCATGATGTCGCCGTACAGTTCGGCCGGGCAGGCGTCGAAGGTGGCGTTCACCGCGTCGGCGATGGCCTGTACGGGCGTGTCCAGGGCTTCGAGGACGGTCTCGGTGCCGAGCTGGACGCTCTTGGGCATCCCGGTGACCTTGTCGCGGCCCCGCACCATGAGCTGGGTGTCCTTGCCGATCGCCGTCTTGATCTGCTCGGCGGTGCGGGCGCCCACCGATATCGTGTGCTTCTTCTCGATGTACGCCGAGATCGCCGCGTCCAGCGCGTCGCCGGCGACGCGGGAGGAGCGGGCGGCGACGACGCCGCCGAGGGAGATGAGGGCGACCTCCGTGGAGCCCGCGCCGATGTTGACGACCATCGAGCCGCACGGCTCGTAGACGGGCAGCCCGGCGCCGATGGCGGCGGCCATCGGCGCCTCGATGAGGTGCACCGAGCGGGCGCCCGCCCGGGAGGTGGCTTCCAGGACGGCGCGCCGTTCGACGCCGGTCACGCCGCTGGGGGTGCAGACGATCACGCGCGGTGCCCGGTTGCGGCTGCGCCTGGTCTTGTTGATGAACAGCCGGAGCATGCCCTCGGCCGCCTCGTAGTCGGAGACGACGCCGCCCTTGAGCGGGCGGGTGGTGATGATGGAGCCCGGCGTGCGGCCCACGGCCTCGCGGGCCTCGTGGCCGACGGCGAGCACGTTGCCCGTGCGCGTGTCGACGGCCACGACGGACGGCTCGTTCAGGACGATGCCGCGCCCGCGGGCGTACACGAGGGTGTTTGCGGTACCGAGGTCTATGCCGAGGTCACGGGTGCTGAAGGACGTCGTGTTGGCCATGGACGCGACTCCACTGTGAGCGGGGTGGGCTGGGGCTGGGCGGGTGCTGGGGATGCGGGCTGACGGGCGGGCCGGCGGGGGAGCGGCGGTACGTGAAGCCTTGTCTGAATTGTCGCCCTCGTGCCGCGTCGTGCCACCGGACGGGCCGGACCGCTACGGCAATAGGGTGTCGGCATGGCTACGCATCTGATCACCGGAGCAGGTTCGGGTATCGGGGCTTCGGTCACCCGGGCGCTGCTGGAACGCGGCGACGAGGTGTGGCTGCTGGCCCGTGACGCCGGGCGGGCCCGGCAGCTCGCCGGGGCGTTCGCGGACGCCCCGGGCACCGTCCGCACCCTCGTCGGGGACCTGGCCGAGCCCGAGCGGCTGTCCTGGGCCTTCGGCCACCAGGGACTGCCGGGCGAACTGGACTCCCTGCTGCACGTGGCGGGCGTGTGCGAACTGGGGGCCGTCGGGGAGCTGACCCCGAAGGTCTGGCAGGCCACCCTCGCGGCCAATCTCGTCGCCCCGGCCGAGCTGACCCGGCTGCTCCTGCCGCAGGTGCGGCAGGCGCGCGGCCAGGTGGTGTTCGTCAACTCCGGCGCCGGGCTGCACGCGCACCCGCAGTGGAGCGCGTACGCCGCCAGCAAGCACGGGCTGAAGGCGCTCGCGGACTCGCTGCGCGGCGAGGAGCGCGGCAACGGCGTGCGGGTGACGAGTGTCTACCCCGGCCGCACCGCCACGCCGATGCAGGAGAAGGTGCACCGCCAGGAGGGCAAGGCGTACCGCCCGGAGGACTGGATCACGCCCGAGTCCGTGACGCGGACGGTGCTGGCCGCGCTGGACCTGCCGCGCGACGCGGAGGTCACCGACCTGACCGTCCGCCCCGGCGGCTGACGCCGGACGTCTCCCGGCCGTGCGGGACCCGCGCGCGGCACGCCCGCACGCCCCGGGCCCGGTCCGGGCGCCGGACCCGTGCCGCGCACCGGGCCCGGCGTCCGTAGGCTGCAGGCGTGAGTGACACCGTGAGCAACAAGTCGAGGTTCAGCTGGGGTCCGGGCGCGGCGAGCGGCATCGGATCGATGCCCGGGGAGGACGCGCGCGAGACCGCGAGGACGGTCGTGGGGACGCTGGAGGCCCCGCCCCACCTGCCGTTCCTGCCGGAGCTGCCCGCCCGCGGCCCCGGCGCCGACATGATCGGCCGCACCACGGGCCTGCTCGTGGAGCTGTACGCCCGCGTGGAGCCCAGCGGCTGGCGGCTCGGCGACCGGCCCGGGCGCGACACCCGCCGGGCCCGCGCCTGGCTGCGCGAGGACCTGGACGCCCTGGAGGAGCACGCACAGGGCTTCACCGGCCCGCTCAAGCTGTCCGTCACCGGCCCGTGGACGCTGGCCGCCGCGCTGGAGCGGCGCAACGGTGAGGCCGTGCTCGGTGACGCGGGGGCCCGCCGGGACCTGGTGGCGTCGCTGAGCGAGGGGGTGCGCGACCACCTCGCGGACGTGCGGCGCCGCGTCCCCGGGGCGCGGCCCGTGCTGCAACTGGACGAGCCGTCCCTCACCCCGGTGCTGACCGGCCGGGTGCCGACGGCCAGCGGCTACCGCACCCACCGGGCGGTCGACCGGGCCGTGGTGCGCGACGCGCTGGCCGAGCTGGTCGCCGCCGCCGGGGACAGCCCGGTGGTGGTGCACTCGTGCGCCCCGGACGTGCCGTTCGCGCTGCTGCGCCGGGCGGGGGCCGCCGGCGTCTCCTTCGACGCCGCGCTGCTCACCGAGCGTGATGACGAGGCGATCGGGGAGGCCGTCGAGGGCGGCACCGCGCTCTTCGCCGGGATCGTTCCCGCCGCCGGGGGTGTCGTTTCCGGCGCGGTGCCCGCCGCCGGGGCATTGTCGGACCCGGGCGGTAGCGTCATGGGTGTCAGGTCGTTGTGGCGCAGGCTGGGGCTGTCGCCCGGTCTCCTCGCGGAGTCCGTGGTGATCACTCCGGCGTGCGGTCTCGCGGGGGCCGCGCCGGGGTACGCCCGTGAGGCGCTGGCGCACTGCGTCCGGGCGGCGCGTTCACTCGCCCATGACCCTGAGTGAACGGATCTGGGTGACGGGCCGGGGCTGACCGGGCCGAGCAACGGGAGGACGAGACGGTGGCTGCCGAAGAGGCCGTGAGCGTGCCCGCCGAGGTGCGGGAGCAGCACAAGCGCCTGGCGGAGGAGGTCGACGAGCACCGCTTCCGGTACTACGTGAAGGACGCGCCGGTCGTCTCGGACGCCGAGTTCGACCGGCTGCTGCGCGAGCTGGAGGCGGTGGAGGAGCGGTACACCGAGCTGCGCACGCCCGAGTCGCCCACCCAGCAGGTCGCGGGCCACTACGAGACCGAGTTCACGGCCGTGGCCCACCGGCAGCGGATGCTCTCGCTCGACAACGCCTTCGACGAGGAGGAGCTGGCCGCCTGGGCCGAGCGCGTCGCCCGCGAACTGGGCGAGGTGCCGTACCACTTCCTGTGCGAGCTGAAGATCGACGGGCTCGCGGTCAACCTCACCTACGAGCACGGCCGCCTCACCCGGGCCGCCACTCGCGGCGACGGCCGCACCGGCGAGGACATCACGCCCAACGTGCGCACCATCGCCGACATCCCCGAGCGGCTGCGCGGGCAGGACGTCCCGGCGCTGGTGGAGATCCGCGGCGAGGTGTTCTTCCCCATGGAGCGCTTCGAGGAGCTGAACGCCCGGCTCGTCGCCGAGGGCAAGCCGCCGTTCGCCAACCCGCGCAACGCCGCCGCCGGATCGCTGCGCCAGAAGGACCCGCGGGTCACCGCGGGCCGCCCGCTGCACATGCTCGTGCACGGCATCGGCGCCCTGGAGGGCACGCGTCCGGCCAGCCTCTCCGCGGCGTACGGCCTGCTGCGCGACTGGGGCCTGCCCACCTCGTCGCACAACCGCGTGGTGGGATCCCTCGAAGGGGTGCGGGAGTTCATCGCGGAGTCCGGCCGCCGCCGGCACGCGCTCGGGCACGAGATCGACGGCGCCGTCGTCAAGCTGGACGAGATCCCGCTCCAGGGGCGGCTCGGCTCCACCTCGCGCGCGCCGCGCTGGGCCATCGCCTGGAAGTTCCCGCCCGAGGAGGTCAACACCAAACTGGCCGACATCCGGGTGGGGGTCGGACGCACCGGGCGCGTCACCCCCTACGCCGTGGTGGAGCCGGTCACGGTGGCGGGCAGCGAGGTGGAGTTCGCCACCCTGCACAACCAGGACGTCGTCAAGGCCAAGGGCGTCCTCATCGGGGACACCGTGGTGCTCCGCAAGGCCGGTGACGTCATCCCCGAGATCCTCGGGCCCGTGGCGGACCTGCGGGACGGCAGCGAGCGCGAGTTCACCATGCCCGCCGCCTGCCCCGAGTGCGGCACCGCGCTGAAGCCGATGAGGGAGGGGGACGTGGACATGCGCTGTCCGAACGCCCGTTCCTGTCCGGCGCAGTTGCGGGAGCGGCTGTTCTACCTGGCGAGCCGCAAGTGCCTGGACATCGAGCACTTCGGCTACGTCGTCGCCACGGCGCTGACCCAGCCGCTGGAGCCCGCCGAGCCCCCGCTGCGGGACGAGGGCGGCGTCTTCGACCTGACGGTGGAGCAGCTCCTGCCCATCAAGTCGCACGTCCTGGACCCCGACACCGGGCTTCCCAAGCGCGATCCGGAGACGGGCGAGGCGAAGGTCGTCACGCTCTTCGCCAACCTCAAGGGGGAGCCGCGCAAGAACACGGTCGCCATGCTGGAGAACATCGCGGCCGCCCGGCAGCGGCCTCTGGCGCGCGTCATCACCGGGCTGTCGATCCGGCACGTCGGCCCGGTCGCGGCGGAGGCGCTGGCCCGGGAGTTCCGCTCGATCGACCGGATCGCCGAGGCCAGCGAGGAGGAGCTGGCGGCCACCGAGGGCGTCGGCCCGACGATCGCCGCCTCGCTCAAGGACTGGTTCGCCGAGGAGTGGCACCGCGAGATCGTGGAGCGCTGGCGCGCCGCGGGCGTCCGGATGGCGGAGGAGGGCGGGGCGGACAGCGGCCCGCGTCCGCTGGACGGCCTCACCGTCGTCGTCACCGGCACGCTGGCCACCCACACCCGCGACGAGGCCAAGGAGGCGTTGCAGAGCCGCGGCGCCAAGGTCACGGGTTCGGTCTCGAAAAAGACGGGATTCGTCATTGTGGGTGATAATCCGGGATCAAAATATGACAAGGCAGTGCAGTTGAAGGTACCCGTTCTCGACGACGCGGGGCTCGCCGTCCTGCTGGAGCAGGGGCCCGAAGCGGCCCGCGCGGTGGCCCTCGCCCCGCCCGGCGAGGAAGCCGCTGAGCAGGCCGGGGAGCAGCCCGGTGAACCGGTCGGCGAACCGGCCGGGGGAGCAGCCTGACACCCCGTCATGAGACACCCCGTCACCCCGGCCGCCCGGCGCCGCCCGGCCGCCGCGCGTCCGCGCAACACCCTTGCGTCGGCTGGAATGTGACGGACAATTAGCCCGCCGCGGGCGAGTTGCCGCGGCCGATCGGTGCCCCTGACACCCGTCTGGCGCCTACTGTGGGAGACGTGCGCCCGCCGTGGCGCGGTGCACCGACGGCCGTGAGAGGGACGCGCATGCAGCAGACACCTGAGGAGCGTGGAGAGGGCAGCCCCCGCCCGTCACTCCCGTACCGCTCGCCAGCCGGTCCCGCCCCGCGCGCGCCGCGCGGCACCCGCACCGACCGTTCCCGCCCGCCCGGCCCCGGTCCCGTGCCCGCCACCGCCGGGGCCGGAGTGCCGCCCGCGCCGCCCCCGCCCGCCCCGGACGGCACCCGGGACGGACGCGGGGACGGGCCGCGCGGGGGCGGGCCGCGCGGGGGCGGGCCGCGCGGGGACGGCGGGAGCGCCGGACCGCGGCTGCGGCGCGCCCTGTTCGCCGCCGTGCCGCACCTGCCGGCGCTCGTCCTCGCGGCGGCGGGCGGTGTGCTGCTCGCGGGCGTCTACCGGGTGCTCGACCAGGGCCGCGCCCTGTTCCCCTCGGGCCCCGCGGGCTGGGCCCTCGCCCTGCTGACCGGCGTCGTGGTCGGCCACCTCGTCGCGCTGGGCCGGGACCGCTGGCGGTGCGGCACCGGTTCGGGCGCCGCCCTCACCCTGGCCATCCTGCTGCTCTACGGCTGGGTGCCCGCCACGCTTGTCAGCGTGGCCGTCGTCGCCCTCGCCGGCGCCGCACGGCACCGCCGCAAGATCCACCAGGCCCTCGTGCACGGTGCCGTGGACGTCCTCGGCATCGGCGCGGCGGCGCTCACCATGGCCGTCTTCGGCACCCACCCCTCCGTCGAGGTGCCGTGGGCACCGGAGATCTGGCGCTGGGCTGCCGTGCCCGAGGTGCTCGCGGTGGCGTGCACCTACCTCGTCGTCACCCGGGTCCTGCTGTGGTACTGCCTCAGCCCGTGCGCCGCGCTGCCCACCGCGACGCGCGCCGCGCTGATCCGGCAGGGCCTGGTGTGCCTGGCGCTGCTGGGCATCTCGCCGCTGATCGTGGTCGTCGCCGTGGCCATGCCGGTCGTGCTGCCCCTGTTCGCGGTCCCCTTAATCGCGCTCGACACGGCGCTGTGGATCTCCAGTGCCCGCGCCGAGGAGCAGCTCCGCGACCCGCTCACCGGCCTGCCGAACCGGCTGTGGCTGATGGAGCGCACCTGGACCGCCCTGGACACCGCCGAGCGGCACGGCACCAGGGCGGCGCTCGTCCTCATCGACCTCGACCGCTTCCGGTCCGTCAACGACACCCTCGGCCACCTTGCCGGGGACCGGCTGCTGCTCCAGACCGCCGACCGGCTGCGCGCGGCCCTGCCGCGCGGCGCGGAGGCCGCCCGGCTCGGCGGCGACGAGTTCGCGGTGCTGCTGCCCGACGCGGTGTCCACCACGAGCGCGCAGCGCGTGGCGCGCGCCCTGGTCACCGCCCTCAGCTCCCCGCTCGACCTGGAGGGCCTCACCCTCGTCCTGGAGGCCAGCGCGGGCGTCGCCGTCTACCCCGACCACGCCCGCGAGGCCGAAGGGCTGCTGCGGCGCGCGGACGTGGCGATGTACGAGGCCAAGCGGGACCGCAGCGGCGTGGAGGTCTACGACGCCGCCCGCGACGGCAACACCCCCGACCGCCTCGGCCTCCTCGCCGACCTCCGGCGCGCCCTGGACGCGGGCGAGGTGGCGCTCCACTACCAGCCCAAGGTCCGCTTCGACGGCGAGGTCGCCGGGCTGGAGGCCCTGGTGCGCTGGGAGCACCCCGAGCGCGGCCGGGTCCCCCCGGACACCTTCATCGCCATCGCCGAGACCTCCGGGCTCATGCCCCGGCTCACCGAGTACGTGCTGGAGACGGCCCTGCGCCAGGTCGCGGCCTGGCGCAGGGCGGGGCTGACGGTGCCCGTGGCCGTCAACGTCTCGCCGCGGGACGTCCACACCCCCGGCTTCGCCGGAGCGGTGGCCGCGCGGCTGGCCCGGCACGGCGTCCCCCCGGGCGCGCTCCAGCTGGAGATCACAGAGCACGTCCTGCTGGAGGACCCGCAGCAGGCCGCCGACACCCTCGCCGGGCTCACCGGGCACGGCGTGAAGATGTCGCTGGACGACTTCGGCACCGGCTACTCCTCCCTGGTGCACCTGCGCAGGCTGCCGGTGAGCGAGCTGAAGATCGACCGCTCCTTCGTGGCCCGGCTCGCCGTGGACAGCCAGGACGCCGAGATCGTCCGCTGCACGGTGGACCTCGCCCACTCCCTCGGGCTGCTCGTCGTCGCGGAGGGCGTGGAGGACGACGAGACGTGGGAACGCCTGCGGGACCTGCACTGCGACGCCGTCCAGGGCTGGCTCGTCGCCGCGGCGATGCCCCCGGCCGAGGCGACGGCGTGGCTGCGGGCGCGCGGCGTGCCGACGGCCCGGGGCGCCGCCGCGCTGAAGGGCGCCCGGGTGCTGCCCCCCGGCGTCCCCGCACCGCTGAAGGGCAGTGGCGGCTAGAAGCCGGGGGCGCGGGACGGGGACGTCCGCGTGCGCCTGCCCGCGCGGCCGCACCGGGTCAGCGCCACGCACGTCACTCACGCGACTAGGATTGGCCCGCATACCCGGACCGCAAAGCCACAGAACCCCTAAGGACCGCCGCATGCCTGGCATCACGCGCGAGGAGGTCGCGCACCTCGCGAAGCTGGCACGCCTGGAGCTGAAGGACGAAGAGCTCGACCACTTCGCCGGACAGCTCGACGACATCATCGGAGCGGTCGCCACCGTCTCCGAGGTCGCCACCGAGGACGTGCCGCCGACCTCCCACCCGCTGCCGCTGACCAACGTCATGCGCCCGGACGAGGTCCGTCCGAGCCTGACGCCCGAGCAGGCGCTCTCCGGCGCGCCCGCCCAGGAGCAGCAGCGTTTCAAGGTGCCGCAGATCCTGGGGGAGGAGTGACGGGCATGACCGATCTGACCAGGCTCACCGCGGCCCAGACCGCCGAGCGCATCGCCCGCGGCGAGACGTCCGCCACCGAGGTCGCCGAGGCGCACCTCGCCCGCATCGAGGCCGTCGACGAGAAGGTCAACGCCTTCCTGCACGTCGACCGCGAGGGCGCGCTCGCCGCGGCCCGCCGCGTGGACGACAAGCGCGCCGCCGGCCGGGAGCTCGGCCCGCTGGCCGGGGTGCCGCTGGCGCTCAAGGACATCTTCACCACCGAGGGCGTGCCCACCACCGTCGGCTCCCGCATCCTCGAAGGCTGGGTGCCGCCGTACGACGCCACGGTGACGCGGCGGCTCAAGGACGCCGACGTCGTCCTGCTCGGCAAGACGAACCTGGACGAGTTCGCCATGGGCTCCTCCACCGAGAACAGCGCCTACGGGCCCACCGGCAACCCCTGGGACCTCACCCGCACCCCCGGCGGCTCGGGCGGCGGCTCCTCCGCCGCGCTCGCCTCCTTCCAGGCACCGCTGGCCATCGGCACCGACACCGGCGGCTCGATCCGCCAGCCCGCGGCGCTCACCGCCACCGTCGGCGTGAAGCCGACCTACGGCGGGGTGTCCCGCTACGGCATGGTCGCCTTCTCCTCCTCGCTCGACCAGGGCGGCCCGTGCGCCCGCACCGTGCTGGACGCGGCGCTGCTGCACGAGGTCATCGCCGGCCACGACCCGCTGGACTCCACCTCCATCGACGCGCCGGTGCCCGACGTCGTCGCGGCGGCCAGGAACGGCGACGTGCGCGGTCTGCGCGTCGGCGTCGTCCGGGAGTTCTCCGGCGAGGGCTACCAGGACGGCGTCATGCAGCGGTTCACCGAGTCCGTGGACCTGCTGCGGGAACTGGGCGCCGAGGTCACCGAGATCTCCTGCCCGTCCTTCACCAGGGCGCTCGCCGCCTACTACCTGATCGCGCCGAGCGAGTGCTCCTCGAACCTGGCCCGCTTCGACGCCATGCGCTACGGCCTGCGCGTCGGCGACGACGGCAGCCGCTCCGCCGAGGAGGTCACCGCGCTCACCCGCGAGGCCGGGTTCGGGGCCGAGGTCAAGCGCCGCGTCATGCTGGGCACCTACGCGCTCAGCTCCGGCTACTACGACGCGTACTACGGGTCGGCGCAGAAGGTGCGCACCCTGATCACCCGCGACTTCCAGCGGGCCTTCGACTCCGTGGACGTGCTGGTCTCCCCGACGTCGCCCACCACCGCGTTCCCCATCGGCGAGCGCGCCGACGACCCGATGGCCATGTACCTGGCCGACCTGTGCACCATCCCGTCCAACCTGGCCGGCAACGCCGCCATGTCGCTGCCCTGCGGCCTCGCGCCGGAGGACGGGCTGCCGGTGGGGCTGCAGATCATCGCCCCCGCCATGGCTGACGACCGGCTCTACCGGGTAGGCGCGGCCGTCGAAGCCGCCTTCCACACCCGGTGGGGGCATCCGCTGCTTGAGGAGGCACCGTCGCTGTGAGCAAGTCCAGCACCTTCAGCAAGGCCAAGGGGTTCAAGAAGTCCAAGGCCGGCACCTACCTGTCCATCGGCACCTCGCTGTTCGGCGCGGTCAGCGTCGTCAAGCAGGCCAAGCAGGCCCGGCACGACGGCGACCGGCTCCAGCTCGTCGACGCCGCGATCTCGGCCGCCGCCATCACCACCGGTGTGCTGCTCCTGGTCCGCGAACTGCGGCGCATGTCCAGCGACGACATCCTCGCCGGCGACTGACGCAGGCTGATCGGAAGGCAATCCCTCGTGACCGTCATCGACCTGGTGTCGTACGAGGACGCGCTGGCGTCCTACGACCCCGTCATGGGCCTGGAGGTCCATGTCGAGCTCGGCACCAAGACCAAGATGTTCTGCGGCTGCGCCACCGTGCCCGGCGCGCCGGCCAACGCGCAGACCTGCCCCACCTGCCTCGGCATGCCCGGTTCCCTGCCGGTCGTCAACGCGACCGGCGTGGAGTCGGCCGTCAAGATCGGCCTGGCGCTGAACTGCTCCATCGCCGAGTGGTGCCGCTTCGCCCGGAAGAACTACTTCTATCCGGACATGCCGAAGAACTTCCAGACCTCCCAGTACGACGAGCCCATCGCCTTCGACGGTTACCTCGACGTCCAGCTGGAGGACGGCGAGGTCTTCCGCGTCGAGATCGAGCGGGCGCACATGGAGGAGGACACGGGGAAGTCGACGCACATCGGCGGTGCCACCGGCCGCATCCACGGCGCCTCCCACTCGCTGCTCGACTACAACCGGGCGGGCATCCCGCTCATCGAGATCGTCACCAAGCCGATCACCGGCGCGGGTGAGCGCGCCCCCGAGGTGGCCCGCGCCTACGTCGCCGAGCTGCGCGAGCTGATCCGGGCGCTCGGGGTCTCCGAGGCCCGCATGGAGATGGGCCAGATGCGCTGCGACGTGAACCTGTCGCTGATGCCCAAGGGCACCACCGCCTTCGGTACCCGCAGCGAGACCAAGAACGTCAACTCGCTGCGCAGCGTGGAACGCGCGGCCCGCTTCGAGATCCAGCGGCACGCCGCCGTGCTCGGCGGCGGCGGCACGATCGTGCAGGAGACGCGGCACTTCCACGAGGAGGACGGCTCCACCACCGCGGGCCGGATCAAGGAGGAGGCGGAGGACTACCGCTACTTCCCCGAGCCCGACCTCGTGCCCGTCGCGCCCTCGCGCGCCTGGGTCGAGGAGCTGCGCGCCGCCCTCCCCGAGCTGCCGCGGCTGCGCCGCAACCGGCTGCGCGAGGAGTGGGGCATCTCGGAGCACGAGATGCAGTCCGTGCTGAACGCCGGGGCGCTGGACCTGATCATCGCCACGACCGACGCGGGCGCCCCGGCCGACCAGGCCCGCAAGTGGTGGATGGGCGAACTGGCCCGCCGCGCCAACGAGGAGGGCACCGAACCCGCCGCGCTGCCCATCACCCCGCAGCAGGTGGCGCGGGTCTGCGCGCTGGTCGCCGAGGGCTCGCTCAACGACAAGCTGGCGCGCCAGACGATCGAGGGCGTGCTCGCGGGCGAGGGCTCGCCCGACGAGGTCGTGGAGCGGCGCGGCCTGAAGGTCGTCTCGGACGAGGGCGCGCTCGGCACGGCCGTGGACGAGGCCATCGCGGGCAACGCGGCCATCGCGGACAAGATCCGCGGCGGTAAGGTCGCGGCGGCCGGCGCGCTGGTCGGTGCCGTCATGAAGGCCACCCGAGGCCAGGCCGACGCGGCCCGGGTGCGCGAACTGATCCTGGAGAAGCTGGGCGTGTCCGGCTAGGGACGCACCGCGCACGGCGGGCCCCGGAACGCGCCCGCACGCTCCCCGCGCCGGGGAGGGCTTCGGCGAAGCCCTCCCCGGCTTCGCGCGTGGTGTGGGAAAACAGGTTGCGCGCCATGCCCTAAGGCGGCTCCCGCGGCCGTCTAAGGCCCTTTCGCCGAAGGGATCAGGCAGGCGCCCGATGCGGGCGCGGCTCCTCAGGAAGCACGCTGGGAGGAGCTTCACCAGGCGGTGGAGCCTCGCAGCAACCGCATCCGGGAGCACCCGTGTACCAGGACATCATCGCCCACCAGGCCCGCATCGCCGAGCTGCGCGCGCAGGCCGAGCAGGAGCGGCTCGTCGCCTTCGTACGGCGGCGCCAGCGGGACGCCGCGCGGGAACAGGAGGCCACCCGGCGCCGGGCCCGCTGGGCCAAGGCCGCCTGACCGCCCGGCAGAAAATGCCTGCCGCCGCGTCAGCCCCCTGTGCGATGCTCGGCGACGTGTACGCCTCCAGCATCAGCCCGGTCTTCGTCGGCCGTGGCGCCGAACAGTCCCAGCTCACCGATGCGCTCGCCCGCGCCGCCGCGGGCGAGCCGCAGGTGCTGGTGGTGGGCGGCGAGGCCGGCGTCGGCAAGACGCGGCTGCTGGAGGAGTTCCTGGCCGCCGCCCGCAGCTCCGGCGCGGTCACCTGCGTCGGCGGCTGCATCGAGATCGGCGCCGACGGCCTGCCCTTCGCCCCCGTCTCCACGGTGCTGCGCTCCCTGCACCGGCAGCTCGGGGACGAACTGCGGGCCGCCGCCGCGGGCCAGGAGGGCGAGCTGGCCCGGCTGCTGCCCGAACTGGGCGAGCCCACCCACGGCTTCCGCGACGAGGACGGGCGCGCCCGTCTCTTCGAACTGACCGCCCGGCTGCTGGAGTCCCTCTCCCGGGAGCGCACCCTGGTCCTGGCCGTGGAGGACCTGCACTGGGCGGACCGCTCCACCCGCGAACTGCTCGCCTACCTCTTCCGCTCCCTGCACCACGCCCGGCTGGTGCTGGTGGCGAGCTACCGCTCGGACGACATCCACCGCCGCCACCCGCTGCGGCCCTTCCTCGCCGAGCTGGACCGGCTGCGCACCGTCCAGCGCATCGAGCTGCCCCGGCTGAGCCGGGACGAGGTGCGGGCGCAGATCGCGGGCATCCAGGGCGTCCCCGAACCGGCCCACGAGCTGGTCGAGCAGGTGTACCAGCGCTCCGAGGGCAACCCGTTCTTCGTCGAGGAGCTGACCGCGAGCGGCGCCAGCGCCTGCTGCGACATCAGCGACTCCCTGCGCGACCTGCTGCTCGTGCGGGTCGAGACGCTGCCGGAGTCCGTGCAGCACGTGGTGCGGATCGCCGCCGAGGGCGGCACGACGGTGGAGTTCGGGCTGCTGGCGGCCGTCGTCGGGGGCGCGGAGGGCGAGCTGCTGGCCGCCCTGCGCGCCGCCGTCGGCGCCCACGTGCTGGCCCCCACCGAGGACGGCGACGGGTACCGCTTCCGGCACGCCCTGGTCCGCGAGGCCGTCAGCGACGACCTGCTGCCGGGCGAGCGCAGCGCCCTCAACCGCCGTTACGCCGAGGCCGTGGAGGCCGATCCCGCCCTCATCCGCGCCGAGCACTGCGCGGCCCGCCTGGCCAGTTACTGGTACCACGCCCACGACGTGGCCAAGGCCCTGCCCGCCGTGCTGGACGCCGCGGTCGAGGCCCGGCGCCGCTACGCCTACGCCGAGCAGCTGCGCCTGCTGGACCGCGCCCTGGAGCTGTGGGAGGCCGCGGCCCCCGCGACGCGCCGCGCGCTGCGCCCCTTCGACCAGGCCGAGGGGTACCCCGCCTGCGGCTGCGACGACGACGCCCTGCGCTACCTGGACCTGCTCGCCGAGACGGTCTCCACCGCGCTGCTCGCCGGTGAGCGCAAGCGGGCGCTGACGGCCATCAAGCAGGGCCTGCGGCTCCTGGAGGACGGCGGTGACGGGGACGACCCGCTGCGCGCCGCCTGGTTCTGGACGCAGAAGTCCAAGCTCACCGAGCTGACGAGCCAGGGCGACGGCTGGGCGGAGCTGGCCAGGGCCCAGGAGCTGGTGCGCGGCCTGCCGCCCTCGCCCGTGCACGCCGAGGTGCTGGCCTTCGTCGCGGGCTGGTCCGCCATGCACGCACCCTCGCCCGAGGCGCTGACCACCGCGCAGCGGGCCGTCGGGCTGGCCCGGGTCGTCGGCGCCGAGGGCATCGAACTGCACGCGCGCACCACGCTGGGCCACCTGCTCATCGCGGCCGGGGACGCGCGGGAGGGCGTGGCGGAGATGTGCTCGGCGGCCCGCCGGGTCGCCGAGCAGGGCGTCGTCTCCGCCATGAGCCGCGCCCACGTCAACCTCGGTTCCGCGCTGCACGGCCTCGGGCGGTACACCGAGGCCCTCGACGTGCTGGTGGAGGGGCTGGAGCTGGCCAGGCGGTACGGCCAGCAGCGCGTCAAGGCGTGGCTGTACGGGAACCGCGGGGACGCGCTGTTCGCCCTGGGCCGCTGGGAGGAGACCGAGCAGGCGGTCGCCGACGCCCGGCAGCACGCGCTGGACTCCCGCCCCCTGGGCACCGCGGCGATGCTCAGCGGGCAGCTCGCCGTGCTCCGCGGCCACACCGGGCTGGCCGCCCGGGAGCTGGCGGAGGCGCACCGGCACTACGGCACGCACGACCCGCAGCCGCAGTACACGATCCCGCTGACCGCGCTGGAGATGGACATCGAGGCCGCCAGGGGCCGCGTCGACGAGGTGCGCGGCCTGCTCGCGCGCGCCGTCGGGGAGGGTTTCCCCATGGGCACCGAGCGGTACGCGTGGCCGCTGCTGTTCGCCGCGGCCTCGGCCGAGTCGGAGTCGCGCGGGCTGCCCGCCGCCGAGGCCGGCCGGTCCCGCACGCTCGCCACCGTGCGCAGCGCGAGCCGGTCACTGCCCCGCCTCTCCTGCGTCCCGGCGGCGTACGGGCTCATGGTGGACGCCGAACTGCTGCGCGCCGAGGGCCGGGCGTGCCCGCGGCGCTGGGCGGAGGCCGTCGCGGCGGTGGAGGGGCTCGGGATGCCGCACCTGCTGGCGCTGGCCCGGTTCCGCCGGGCGGAGTCGCTGCTCGACGCGGGAGCGGGGCAGGCCGGCCGGCAGCAGGCCGGTGATCTGCTGGCCCAGGCGCACGCCGTCGCGGTGACGCTGGGCGCCGCCCCGCTGGGCGAGGCGGTGGAGCGGCTGGCCGCGCGGGCCAGGATCGCGCTGGCGGCCCACCGCCCGGCCCCGGAGGAGAAGGCGGACGGGGGGCCGGCGGACCCGGGGGAAAGCTTCGGGCTCACCCGGCGCGAACGGGACGTGCTGACCCTGGTGGCCGGCGGTCGCAGCAACCGGCAGATCGCCGAGGAGCTGTTCATCTCGCCGAAGACGGCGAGCGTGCACGTCTCCAACATCCTGGCGAAGCTGACGGTCGGCAGCCGCGGCGAGGCGGCGGCGCTGGCCCACCGGCTCGGCATGGTCGCGGCCGTTCAGCCCGCCGGGGCGGGCTGAACGGCCGTGGTGCGCCCGGTGGCGCGGGGCGTCACAGCGTGACGCCCCGCGGCTCCTCCTCGTCGGACTCCTCGACCCTGGGGCGGGCCGGCAGGACGACGCCCTCCTCCTCCGCCAGCCCCATGAGCACCCGGCCGGAGTCGAGGTCGATGGGGCCCTTGCCCGGGGCGTGCGCGTTCTCCTGGAAGCGGCTGTGCTCCAGCCGCTGCCGCTCGTCCTCGGCGTACTGGGCGCCGGGATGGAACACTTCCTCGGCGGCACCGAACATGCCGGCCTCCTTCTCCCCGCCCCCGCGGGCGGTTCGCGTGGTCATTCGACCGTCAGTTCCAGGATACGGTCGTCGCCGTCGGCCGGGTCGCCGCGCCCGTCGGTGTTGCTGGTAACCAGCCACAGCCCGTTCCCGTCCGCGGCGGCGACGGTCCGCAGCCGTCCGTACTCGCCCTGGAGGAACGCCTGCGGTTCGGCCACCAGCTCCGTGCCGTCGAGCGGAATGCGCCACAGCCGCTCCCCGCGCAGCCCGGCCAGCCACAGGGAGCCCTCCGCCCAGGCCAGCCCGCTGGGTGAGGCCTCCTCGGGCCGCCACTGGGCGACGGGGTCGGTGAACCCCTCCTCGCCCGCCTCGCCCTCCACCTCGGGCCAGCCGTAGTTGCCGCCCGGTTCGATGAGGTTCACCTCGTCCCAGGTGTTCTGGCCGAACTCCGACGCCCACAGCCGCCCCGCGCCGTCGAAGGCGAGGCCCTGCACGTTGCGGTGGCCGAGCGAGTAGACGAGCGAGCCGTCGCCGACGTTGCCGTCCTGCGGCGGGCTGCCGTCCGGCTGCACCCGCAGGATCTTGCCGGCCAGCGAGTCCGGGTCCTGGGCGTCACCGCCGGTGCCCGCGTCGCCGGTGCCCACGTACAGCATGCCGTCGGGGCCGAAGACCATGCGCCCGCCGTTGTGGGTCTGGGCCTTGGGGATGTCCCGCACGACGGCGTCCGGCGCGCCGAGCTGCTGGCCCTCGGGCCGCTGCGGCTGGTAGTTCATGCGCACCACGCGGTTGTCCGAGGCGCTGGTGAAGTAGGCGTAGAGCTGGCCGGAGCCGGCGCCCGGCCCCAGGGCGATGCCCAGCAGCCCGCCCTCGCCGCCGGGCTGCACGCCGGGGACCTCGCCCACCCGCGTCGTCGCGCCGCTCTCCCCGTCGACGCGCAGGATCGTCGCCTCGTCCCTGGAGGACACCAGGAAGTCGCCGTCGGGCAGCGGCGCCAGCCCCCAGGGCGAAGGCAGACCGGTGGCGACGGTGCGGGTCACGTCCACCGAGCCCTCGGCGGGCGGCGGGGGGACCGGCCGGTCGGTCGCCGCACCGGCGGTGGGCGGGGCGGACGCCGCGCCGGAGGGGCCGGGCGCGGGCGAGGCGGTGTCGTCGCCGCCCTGCGCCGCGGGTCCTCCGGCGCAGGCGGCGGTGAGCAGCACGGTGGCGGCTGCCGTGGCGGTCAGACCGGTGCGTCGCACGGTGGGTTCCTCTCGTCGGCCGGGCACCCAGCACACCACATCGCGGCGGCGCCCCGCGGCCCCCTGGCGGAGGGGGAGCCCGGCGTGGCGCCGCCCCGGCTCCGTCCCTCCGCCAGCGGCCCTCACCGCCCGGCGGCCGCCTCCCGCCGCCACAGCGCGGGCACCGACGGCGGCTCCCAGCCGGGGTGCGCGGTGTGCGCCTGGAGGCAGCGGTATCCGCTGCCCGCGTAGGTGACGCGGTCCCCGGCCCGGTAGGCGGTGCCCGCCCGCCAGGCGCCGCCCGGCTCACCCGGGTCGCCGGGGTCGCCGGGATCGCCGGGGGACTGGTCGAGGTCCAGGACGACGTCGAAGCTGGCCTCGCGCACGCTGCCGTTCTGCCGCACCTGCATCAGCAGCGCCGGGTCGTAGAGGGCGTCGGTGTTGTTGCGCGGCTCGCCGGGGAAGTAGAGCTGCGTGGTCAGCACCGGGCGTCCGGGGGCCTGCACCTTGACGTGCAGGTGCCGGGTGCGGCCCGGGTAGAGGCCGGGCACGATCGTCTCCAGCGTGAAGGCGCCGCGCGCGGTGCTGAACTGGTGACCCCGGAAGCGGTACCCGGTGTTGTCGTAGGCGCCGTTCGCGTCCGCCTGCCAGAAGTCGAGCAGGACGTCGGGGACGGGCCGGCAGGAGCGGCCGAAGACGTAGCCGCTCACCGTGAGCCGGGTGCCCACGGTGCCCGGTTGCAGCAGGGAGGTGCGGCGCGGTGAGTCGGGCCGGAAGTAGGGGCCCTCCATCTGCTCGGGGGTGGGGTCGTCGCCGTCGTCGCACATCGGTGTCGGGGTCAGCAGCCCCTGGCCCGCGGTGTCCGGCCGGGCGTCGCGGGCCAGGGCGGTCGAGCCCACCAGCGCCGGTACGGGCAGCGCCACCAGGGCCGCCCTGAGCACGTTCTTGCGGCTGATGCCGCCCGGCGCCCGCTCCGCGGGCGTCGTCGTGTCCTCCATCGCGCACTCCTTCACGCCGTCGTGTGGTCGCGGACGACGCTAGGACGGGCGGCACCGGCGGGCGATGGACCGGCCACGGGGAACGTGGTGACTTTCCCGGGCGGCCTGCCGGGAGGGGCGCGCCGCGCCGGTCGGGTCAGACCGTGACGCGGCGCAGACCCGTCGGGGGACCGGTGCGCGCGTACTGCCCCGGGCTGATGCCCAGGATGCGCTTGAAGTGGCGGGTGAAGTGCGACTGGTCGTAGAAACCGGCGGACGCGGCCACCGCGCGCGGCGCCATCCCGGCGAGCAGCAGCCCGCGTGCCAGGTCCACCCGGCGGCCCGTCAGGTACTGGTGCGGGCCCATGCCGAACTCCTGGCTGAAGACCCTGACGAGGTGGGCCGGGTGGGCGTGGAGCTGCTCGGACGCCTCCCGGAGGGTGACGCCCTCCACGAAGCACTCGTCGAGGAGTTCGCGTAACCGGTGGGCCAGCCCCGGGTCCGCCGCGGGCTCCTTCGGTTCGCACCGCCGCTCCAGGTGGGCGCGCAGCCGCTCGGCGACGAAGGCCAGCCTGCTGTCCGCTTCCAGTTCGTCGCCGGGATGTGTCAGGGCGTTGTGCAACTGGTGAATTCTCTCCCGCAACACGGGATCGTCGCAGGCGGGGTTGCCGACGGCCAGGCCGATCAGATGGTCGCCGAGCTGAGAGGAGTCGAGATAGATGACGCGCTTCCGGAATCCGGTCGGCTTGACCGAACACCCGTTGTGGGGTACATGCGGCGGCAGGAGGGTGACGAGCTGCTCCAGGGCACCGTACTCGTGCCGGTCGAGGTCGTACCTGACCACTCCGTCATCGACGATAAGCAAAGTCCACGAGTCGTGGGTGTGCATCGGATAGACGTGCTCGGTGATGCGGGCGTGGAGGACTTCCGCGATCCCGTCCACCTGCGGGCGCCATGCCTTGATGTCCGGGCGAGCAACCATGCAAAGATCGTACAAGACTTGGGTGGCCGGACCACGAAACAATCCACTCCATGGATTCCGCAAACCCGCCCGTCCGGTTCGACACGAAGATCGCGGTGCTCCTCCGCGAGGACCTCCAGACCTGGCAGCGACTCAACGTCACGGCCTTCCTCGTCAGCGGCATCAGCAGCCGGGTCCCGGAGGTCATCGGCGAGCCGTACGCCGACGCCGACGCCACCGACTACCTGCCGATGTTCCGTCAGCCCGTGCTCGTCTTCGAGGGCACGAAGGAGGCGCTGACCACGTCGCACAGCCGTGCCCTGAGCCGGGTCGTCCCCATGTCCGTCTTCACGTCGGACCTGTTCAGCACGAACAACGACCGGGACAACCGGGCGGCGGTGGCGGCGGTCCCGCAGAGCCAGCTCGACCTCGTGGGCCTGGCCGTCTACGGCCCGCGCAACGCCGTGGACAAGATCCTCAAGGGTGCCCGCATGCACCCGTGAGGTGCGTCCCCCTCCGGCCCTGAGGCCACCGGTTCGCCGCACAGGCGCCCCCGGTCGGCCCCCGGCCGTGCAGAACCGTTTCCGTCACCGTCCGTGTCCACTATCCCGAGGAGAACCCGATGCCGGAAGGAGCCGGACGACGGAGCCAGTCGGTCGACGCCCACCTGTACCTGCTGGTGACCATGGCCCTGTTCGGCAGCGCTTTCGCCAGTTCCAAGGCCGTCGTCGGACACATGCCGCACCAGGTCGCCGCATTTCTCCGGTTCGGCGGCGGGGCCGTCATTCTGCTCGTCATCCTGGCCTTCATCACGAGCAGGTCGGCGAGGGGCGGAAAACTCACCGGAAAACAGATAGCCAGGGCCGCCGCCGTGGGGCTCATCGGAGTATTCGCTTACAATCTCTTCTTCTTCTGGGGACTTTCTCTCGCTCCTTCGGCGGACGGCAGCATCATCGTTCCCGTCCTCAGTCCGGTACTCACCACCCTTTTCCTCCTCATAACCCGTCGGGAAACCGCGTCGGCCCGCCGCATGTGCGGTCTGGGAATCGGCCTCGCCGGAGCGGTGGTGTTCTTCCTGGGAGCCGGGGGCGTGGGTTCCGACGTCGATTCCACCCGCCTCGCCGGAGATTTCGTCTTCCTCCTCGGCGCGGCATCCTGGGCGACCTACAGCATCGCTTCCAAAAAGGTCCTGGTCGGAATGGACCCGCTCCGTGCGACCACCTACGGAACGGCCGCGGGAGCGCTCGGACTGCTGCTGCTGGCCCTGCCCTTCCTCCCCGACGTGGAGTGGTCCGGCACGCCCGGCCACACCTGGGCCAACGTCGTGTACCTCGCCGTGGGCCCCACCGCAGTGGCCTACCTCTTCTACTACCGCGGGCTGCGCGTGGTGAGCCCGTCGACCGCCACGGTCGTCATGTTCACCGTGCCCGTGTTCGGCGTCACGTGCGCCGTGGTGTTCCTGGGGGAGTCCATCACCGGCCTCCAACTCGTCGGCGCCGTCGTCATGCTGGCCGGGGCACTGCTCGCGGTGACCCAGAAGCGGCTGCCGGAAAATGCCAGGGGAAAGGCTGCTCCGGACGCGGACGCCGCACACCCGAACGATGAGCCGCAGTCCCTGACCAAGGGCTGAGCTCGGTCGTCCAACCGACGACACCGGCTGCGACATCGCCACAGGGGGCAAAGCGATGTCCACGCGGCCCGGCCCGTCCCCACCGGCCGCACACGGTACCGGGGGACGAGCCGACAGCGGCGGGACGGCAATGAGGCCGTCCGGTGCCGCTCCGCTCCCTTCACGTGAGTCACGGGCCACCGCGTCACGAGGGTCACGCGGCGGCAGAAGGGATATCCACGTCGTGTCCAAGGTCGAACTTCGCATACTGGGTCCGCTGGAACTCGAAGTGGACGGGCGGCGTGTGCCGCTGCGGGGCACCAAGCACCAGATCGTGCTCGGTGCCCTGCTCACCGCGGAATGCCGGCGGGTGTCCGTCAGCCGCCTCATCGACGCCGTCTGGGGCGAGGCACCTCCCAGCACCGGCGGCAAGCAGATACGCAACGCGGTATCCGATCTCCGCAACCTCCTCGGGGCGAGCGGGGCCACCATCCGGGCGGTCACCGACAGCTACCAACTGGACGTCGTGGACGCCGACGTGGACGCCGACCGCTTCCACCGCCTGCTCGCCGGAGCCCGGGACCACCAGCGCGCCGGGGACACGGCCCGCGCCGTGGAAGCGTTCCGCGCCGCGCTCGCGCTGTGGACGGGGCCGGCGCTCTCCGGACTCGACACCGCCGTCCTCCAGGCCCAGGCGGCCGCGCTGAACGAGAAGCGGCTCACCGCGCTGGAGGACTGCGCCCAGCTCGAACTGGAACTCGGCCGCCACCAGAGCCTGGCCGGTGAACTCTCCGCGTGGGCCGCCGAACACCCGCTGCGGGAGCGGATCGTGGCCCCCTACGTTCTCGCCCTCTACCGCGCCGGCGCCCGCGCCCAGGCGTTCGCCGTGTACGAGCGCACCCGGCGCACCCTGGCCGAATCCCTCGGGCTGAGCCCGGGACCCGAACTGCTCGACGCCCACCGGCAGATGCTCCGCGAGGACACCGACACGCCGCCCCCGCGCCCGGCCCCGGCCGGTCCGCCCCGGCCGGTCCGCGACACCCTGCCGCCCGACCTGCCGTACTTCGTCGGCCGCACCCGCGAACTGGCCGAACTGCTCGACGCCGCCGCGGGCGGCCAGGAGACGGGCACCACCACGGCCGGAACCGCCGGCCGCCGGGTGATCGCCATCGACGGCATGGGCGGCGTCGGCAAGTCGGTGCTCGCCGTGCGCGCGGCGCACCGCCTCGCCCCGCACTACCCGGACGGCCGGTACTTCCTCGACCTGCGCGGCCACGCCGCCGACCACGACCCCCTCACCGCCGTGGAGGGCCTGGGGCGGCTGCTGCGCGCCGACGGCGTGCCCGAGGCGGAGATCCCCCCGTCCGCCGAGGACCGGACCGTGCTCTGGCGGCAGCGGCTCGCCGGACGCCGCGTCCTGCTCGTCCTGGACAACGCCGCCTTCCCCGAGCACATCTCGCCGCTCCTCGCGGACGGCCCCGACTGCCTCACGCTCGTCACCAGCCGCCGCCGGCTGCCCCTGACGGTGCTCTGCCCGGCCAGGATCATCTCGCTGGACATGCTCGCCCCCGACGAGGCACGCAGGCTGTTCCGCGCCCTGGTGGGCGACCGGCACCCCGCCCCGGAACCGCACCTGCTGGACGCCGTCCTGCGGCACTGCGGACACCTGCCGCTCGCCGTCTCCGCGGCCGCGGCGCGGCTGCGGCACCGGCCGAGCTGGCCGCTGGCCCACCTGGCGGCCCGGCTCGCCGACCCCGAACGCCGCCTGGCGGAACTCCAGACGGAGCACGGCGGCCTGGCCGGCTGCTTCGAGGCGTCCTACCGCCACCTGTGCGTCGAACAGCAGCGCCTCCTGCGGCTGCTGGGCACCTCACCCGACCGGTGGACGGACGCGGAGTCGGCCGCCGCGCTGCTCGGACGCACGATGGCCGTCGCCGAACGGCTGCTGGAGACCCTGGTGGACGAACACCTGCTGGAGCTGCACGGGCCGGGCCGGTACCGCATGCACGAACTGGTCAAGGTGTACTGCGCGGGCATGCCGGAACTGCTCGGCCCGCCCGGACGCAGGGAGGGCGCACACCGCCGGGCGCGGGACCGGGCTCCCAGGACGCTCACCGCCGCGCGCCTGGCCACGGTGCCCGTCCAACCGCCGCCGTACAGCCCGCACCCGCCGCACCCGTCCGCCGCCTGAGCGCCGGAGCCGCCCGCGCCCCCCTGCGACCACCGCGTCCGCCCGCTTCCGTCCGCACGTCCTGAGTAGGGACGGAAGCGGGCGGACGGGCGCCGCAGCGGCCCGCCGTCCTCGCCGTGTCCCCGCCGTCCGCCTGCGCCGTCGCCGCCGCGCGCACCTCGCCCCACGCCTCCCGCCCCCGCCTCCTGAGCGGGCGGCGCCCCGGCCCGCCCCGGCCCGCCCCGCGCATGCCCGCGGACGCCGCCCCGCGCCCGTCCCGCCGCCGTGACGGCCGCCCGCCCCTCACCTCTCACCTGCCCCCACTCCCGCTCCCGCCTGCCTGCCTGCCTGCTCGCCCGCGCCCGCAACGGGAGCGGCGGGCCGGGCCGGTGGCCGGGCGGGGCCACCCGGACCGCCTGTAGCCCTCCACCTCACGGAGCCCCACATGACCGGAAGTCCCCTGGTGGATTTCTTCCTCGCCCTCGCGGTCGCCCTCGGCGGCGCGAAGGCGTTCGGCGCCCTCGCCCGCCGCGTCGGCCAGCCCGCCGTGGTCGGCGAGATCACCGTCGGCCTGCTCATCGGACCCATGGCACTGTCCGGCATGACGGACGGCGCGCTGCTGCCCGCGAGTGCGCAGCCCCTGCTGACCGCCCTCGCCGACGTGGGTCTCGCCCTCTTCATGCTCGTCATCGGCTACGAGATGGACGCCTCGTTCCTGCGCGGCCGCGGCCGCGCCGCCGGGGGACTGGCGGCGGGCTCGGTACTCGTGCCGCTCGCCGGGGGCGTGGCGCTCGCCGTGCCGCTGTCCGGCACGTACGCCGGAGGGGAGCGGCTGCCGTTCGTCCTGTTCGTGGGCGTCGCCCTGTCGGTCACGGCCTTCCCCGTCCTCGCGCGCATCCTCGCGGACCGCGGCCTGAACCGGCATCCCGTCGGCGGGATGTCGCTGGCCGCCGCGGCGGTCGGCGACCTCGTGGCGTGGCTCCTGCTCGCGGGGATCACCGCGTACGCCGGCGCGGCCGGGCAGTGGCGCATGGCGCTGCTGCCGGTCTACCTGGTGCTGATGGCCTGCGTGGTACGGCCGCTGCTGGCCCGTGCGCTGGCCCGCGCCGAGCGGCGCGGCATCCCGGCGCCCAGGCTGCTGCCCGCCCTCGTCGCCGGTCTCATGCTGTCCTGCGCGGCGACCGAGTGGCTGGGCGTCCACTTCATCTTCGGCGCCTTCGCGTTCGGCGCCGTCATGCCCCGTTCCCTGGGGCCCACGCTGCGGACCGGGCTCATCGAGAACATCGAACTGGCGGGGTGCCTGCTGCTGCCGCTCTACTTCGTCCTGGCCGGAACGAAGGTGGACGTCTCCGGTTTCGGCCCGGCGGCGCTCGGGGCGCTGGCCGCCGTCCTCGCGGTCGCGGTGCTGACGAAGGCGGGCGGTGCCTACGCGGGTGCCCGGCTGGCCGGAGTCGGGCACGGCGAGGCGCTGCCCGCCGCCGTGCTGATGAACACCCGGGGGCTGACCGAGATCGTCATCGTGGCGGTGGGCCTGGAGCTGGGCCTCATCACCGAGGACCTCTACTCGATCATGATCGTGATGGCCGTCCTCACCACCGCGATGACCGGACCGCTGCTCCGGCTCACCGGATTCGGCCCCGGGGACGCGGCCACCGCCGGGAAGGCCGCCACCCCGTCCCCGGACGGTCCCCGGCCCGCTGCGGACGGCCCCCGCCCCGCCGCGGCGCCCGCGCTCCGGGCTCCGGCCGGTGAGCGTCCCGAGCCCGCGAAGACCGCGTAGTGCCCGCGGGAGGACCGGGCGATGACGCGGTGAGGACGCCGCTTCCTAGATTGCCGCCATCACCGGTTGCCCCACGAATCCGCAGCCAGCGGCCACCCGCTGGACGTCCAGGGAGACAGGTATGGCCCAGATGCCCACGTCGCTGCACACGCCGTCCCGCATCACCACACCGGACGGAGCCCGCACCGGCCAGCCGTGGTGGAACCCGCAGCGCGGGTCGTCCATGCCCTTCCACCGGTACGAGCGCGGCGGGCCGAGACTGCCCCAGGAACTGTCCGACCGCACCTGGCCCTCGAAGTCGCTGACCCGCGCGCCGCTGTGGGCGTCGGTGGACCTGCGCGACGGCAACCAGGCCCTGGCCAACCCGATGGACACCCGGCGCAAGAGCATGATGTTCGACCTGCTGGTGCGCATGGGCTTCAAGGACATCGAGGTCGGCTACCCCTCGGCGAGCGACGCCGACTTCTCCTTCGTCCGCGACCTGATCACGCAGGACCGCATCCCGGACGACGTGACCATCTCCGTCTTCACCCCGGCGCGCCCGGAGCTCATCGACCGCACCTTCGAGGCCATCCAGGGCGCCGACCGGGCCATGGTGCACCTGTGCAACGCCACCGCCTGCCTGTGGCGCGAGGTCGTCTTCGGCATGACCGCCGAGGAGGTCGAGACGATGGCCGTCCGCTCCGCCGAACGGGTGGCGCGGCTGGCCGGCACCACGCGCGGCACCGAACTGCGCTTCGAGTACTCGCCGGAGACCTTCAACGTCACCGAACCGGAGTTCGCGCTGCGGGTCTCCGACACCATCGCCGGACTGTGGGACGCCAGCCCGGACCGGCCCGTGACGCTGAACCTGCCGACGACCGTCGAGACGGACTCGCCGCACGTCTTCGCCGACCAGGTCGAGTGGATGGACCGCAACCTCGGGCACCGCGCGGGCATCATCCTGTCCGTGCACCCGCACAACGACCGCGGCACCGCCGTCGCCTCGGCCGAACTGGCCGTCCTCGCGGGCGCCGACCGCATCGAGGGCACCCTGTTCGGCAACGGGGAGCGTACCGGCAACGTCTGCCTGGCGACCCTGGCGCTGAACCTCTTCGGGCAGGGCGTCGACCCCCAGCTCGACTTCTCCGACATCGACGAGATCCGCCGCACCGTGGAGAGCGCCAACCAGCTCCCCGTCCACCCGCGCCACCCGTACGCGGGCGACCTCGTCTACACCGCCTTCTCCGGCACCCACCAGGACGCCATCTCCAAGGGCCTGGCCGCGCTCGCCCGCCAGGCCGAGGAGCGAGGGGGCCAGTCGGCCGACGTGCCCTGGGACGTGCCGTACCTGCCGATCGACCCCAAGGACGTGGGCCGGACCTACGAGTCCGTGGTCCGCGTCAACAGCCAGTCCGGCAAGGGCGGCATCGCCCACGTCCTCAACAGCGCCTACGGCCTGGACCTGCCCCGGGCGCTGCGGGTGGAGCTGGCCCGGCTCGTCCAGACGGTCGCCGACGGCGACGGCACCGAGCTGACCTCCCGCCGGCTGTGGGAGGTCTTCGACGCCGAGTACCTGAACCCGGCCCGGCCGCACCTGCTGCTCAAGGAGCACCAGGTCACCCGGGAGGAGGACGGGCGCACGTCCGTCCACGCGCTCCTGGTGCGGCCCGGCGGGCAGGAGGCCACGGTGCGCGGGCACGGCCCCGGTGCCGCCGCCGCGTTCACCGCCGCCCTGTCAGCCGACGGGCTCCCCGTGGCACTGGAGGAGCTGACCCACCACCCGCTCCCCGACGGCCTGGGCGGGCGCACGGCCGCCTACGCGCGGGTCACCGTGGACGGAACGGCCTGGCACGGCGCGGGACTGGACGCCGACGCGGACACGGCGCTCCTGAACGCGGTGCTCTCCGCCGTCAACCGCGCCCGCCGCTGACGCCCGTCCCCCACCGTCCTTCACCGACCCTGCGAGCGGAGCGATGGAGTTCACCTTCACCGAGAGCAAGAAGGACCCCGAGCGCGACTGCTTCATCTACACGGCCCACGACGACCTGGACCTCCTCGGCATCGCCGCCCTGCGGCGCCGGGTGCCGCGCGACCTCTTCGGCCGCCCGGCCCCCGTGCCCGACGGCGGGCGGGGCGGCACCGACCCCTTCGCCCCGCACACCACCCACCTCGCCGTCATGGTGGACGGCGAGATCGTGGCGGGCGCCGAACTGGTCGCGTACTCGCCGCTGGGACTGCCGCTGCGGTCCTGGAAGGCGGCCAGCGCCGTCCTGACCGGTCACCACCGGCTCGTGCAGTGCCGCCGCCCCCTGACGCTGACCGCCCACGCCCGCGCGGCGCGGCCGGAGATGCCGTTCGGCGCGGTGGGCGGCCTGGTGAAGGGCTGCCTCCAGTGGGCCGTCCTGCACGACGTGCGCTACGTCGTCGCGGAGGTCGCGGACGAGGCGGCGGCCGCCGCCCTCGGACAGCTCGGCTTCGAACCCGTCCCCGGCCTGCCGCCGTCGCCGGGCGCCCAGGCGGTGCAGCTCGCCGTGAGCCAGCTCGTCTCCCGGTCCTTCCGCTCCACCAGCGCCTTCTACCGCTACCTCCTCGAGTACGACGAGGGCGTGCTGGTCCAGCAGCGCGTCGCCATCCCCGCCTAGCCGCCCGGCCGTCCCCACCGGCCACTCCCGGAGGAACCCCGATGTCTCTCACAGGCACCCGCGTGCCGCTGCCCCAGGACCTGCTCGTGCACCGGGCCGTCGAGGCGCACGCCCACCGGCACCCGGAACGCACCGCCGTCACCTGCGGACGGCAGTCCCTCACCTTCGCCGAGCTGAACGCACGGGCCAACCGGACGGCACACCTGCTCGCGGCCCGGGGCGTGGGCCGCGGCTCCGTCGTCGGCGTCTGCCTGGACCGCACGCCCGAACTGATGACCACCATCCTCGGCGTGCTGAAGGCCGGGGCCGCCTACGTGCCGCTCGACCCGTCCTACCCGGCCGAACGGCTGGAGCTGATGCTCGGCCAGCTCGACCGCGTCAAGGTCAACGTCGCCTCCGCCGAGACCCGCGGCCTGGTGGCCGGGGCGTTCGCCGACACGCTCGTGCTGGAGGACGAGACGGACGCCCTCGCCTCGGCGCCCGCCACCGACCCCGGCGTGGAGATGGCGAACGACGACCTGTGCTACGTCGTGTTCACCTCCGGCTCCACCGGCACGCCCAAGGCGACGGCCGTGCGCCACGACGGCTGGTACAACCTGCTCGAATGGCTGCGCCTGGCCTACCGCCTGGACCACGACTCCAGCGGCCTGAGCGTCAGCTCCTTCGGCTTTGACATCAGCCAGCGCGGCCTGATGGCCCCCCTGTTCACCGGCGCCGCCATCCACCTCCTGCCCAGCCGCAGCTTCGACCCCGGCATGGCCTACCGGCTCATCGCCGAGCACGGCGTGAAGACGCTGCACTGCGCGCCCAGCACCCTCTACCTGCTCACCGACCTGGAACTGATGCGCGGCACCGACGCGCTCATGGCGGTGGACTACGTCTTCATCGGCGGCGAGCCGCTGAACACCGCACGCGTCGAGGAGTGGGCCACCCGCGAGGGCAACGGCTGCACCCTGCTGCACCAGTACGGCGTCGCCGAGTGCACCGACGTGGCCACCTCCCACGTCCTCGCCGACTACCCCCGCTACCGCACCGGCCCCACACCCGTCGGCACACCGGTGTACAACACCGAGATCCGGCTGCTGGACGACCGTCTGCGCGAGGTGCCGGACGGGGAGACCGGCGAGATCTGCATCTCGGGCCGCAGCGTCAGCGCCGGGTACCTCAACGGCTCGCCCGAGGACGCCCGGCGCTTCACCGAGACGGAGACCGGGACCGACGGCCGCCGCGAGCGGATCTACCGGACGGGCGACCTCGGCCGGATCACCCCGGAGGGCGAACTGGTCGTCGTCGGCCGGGCCGACACCCAGGTGAAGATCCGCGGCATGCGCATCGACCTCGGGGACGTCGAGCACCGGGTGCGCGCCCATCCGGCCGTGCGCGACGCCGTCGTCCTCGCCCTCCCCGACCCGGCGGGGGAGACGAGCCTGGTGGCGTTCGTCCTGGCCGCCGGGGACGCGGTCGAACCCCGCACGCTGCGCGCCGACCTGCTCGCGGCCCTGCCGCGCAACATGGTGCCGCAGGAGTTCGTGCCGCTGCCGTCGTTCCCGCTGAACCCCAACGGCAAGACGGACCGCCGGGCGCTGGCCGCCGCGGCCCGCCCCGCCCCGCACCCCGCCGGCGCCTGAGCCCGCGGCCCACCCACCGCCCCCAGCAGGCGCGGCGGACCTCCCGCCCGCCGAACCACCCCACCCAAGGAGACGCAGCACCATGACGCAGACCCAGCGACCGGTCCCCGCCGCCCAGATCTCCTCCAACGCCGTCGTGCCCGACGACATCAAGGGCGACATCGAGCAGTTCAGCCAGGACGGGTTCACCGGCCCGATCAAGCTGTACGAGCCCGAGGAGGCCGCCGAGCTGATCCGCGAGATCCGCATCAACAACCAGAACACCTCGCGGGCCCTGTACCAGAACAGCGTCAACTACGACCGGCACTTCGACATCCCCGAGCTGAGCCGGCACATCGCCCACCCGACGATCGTCAAGTACCTGACGGCCATCCTCGGCCCGGACGTGCTGTGCTGGCGCACCGAGTGGTTCCCGAAGTTCCCCGGGGCCAAGGCGACCGAGTGGCACCAGGTGCGCGACTACAGCTACGCCAACGGCAAGCCGCAGCTCCTGCCCACCGAGTCCGAGTGGAACGCCTACATCGACATCACGGTGTGGACGACCTTCACCCCCGCCACCCACGACACCGCCTGCATGAAGTTCGTGCGCGGCTCGCAGCGCGACTGGATCTTCGACGAGCACAAGAAGACCGACCAGGGCCGCAGCACCGACTACGACGTCGCGCACGCCAAGACCGGCTTCTTCGGCTACGACTTCTCCGACTTCGCCGTCGACCCGAACTGGGAGCCCCGTCCCGAGGACGTCGTCGAGATGGAGATGAAGCCCGGCGAGGCCGTCATCTTCACCGCCTCCTGCGTCCACGGTTCGACGCCGAACAACACCGAGCGCGAGACCCGCTTCGCCATCGCCAGCCGCTACGTGCCCACCCACGTGCGCGTCTACCCCGACCAGGACTCCTTCAGCGCCCACGGCGCGACGTTCGACCTGGCCGAGTACGGCAGCGTGCTCGTCTCCGGTGAGAACACCTACGGCCACAACCGGCTGCGCACCGACAACAACCACGGCGAGAAGTTCGCCCACCGCTCCGTGCGGTGACGCGGACAGCGCAGTGACCGGGGCCGCCCGGTGACCCGGGCCGCCGGCGCCGTCCGGCGTGCCGTCCCTTCCCCGCCCCTTGCCACCCCATCCGAACGGAGCAGGACATGACCGCGCAGCAGAAGATCCACGCCATCTGGGCCCGGGAGCTGAAGCTGGAGGAGTTCTCCGACACGGACGACTTCTTCGCCCTGGGCGGCCACTCCCTGATCATGACCCGCATCCAGCAGTCGATCCTGGACGAGCTGGGCGTCGAGGTGCCGATGGACCAGCTCTTCCGCAAGTCCACGGTCCAGGACATCGCCGCCCACATCGACTCCTCGCTCACCGTCTCCTGACGGGCCACGGCGGCCCGCGCGGCACCGCAGGGGGCACCGCCCCCTGCGGCCGCCGCCCGCCACCGCCCGCACCCCACCATCGATAGGACCCTTCCGTGCAGCTATCGGCTTGGGGCGCGCAGATGTCGCGCCTGTCGGGCATCCGCACCATCATGGAGGACATCGCCCTCGCCGGCCGCGCGGGAGCCGGCGGCGAGTGGCTCAACCTCAGCCCGGGGAACCCGGCCCTCATCCCCGAGGTCGTGGAGACCTGGCGGGAGCTGACCCGCGAGGCGCTGGACGAGCGCTTCGTGGAGGCCAGTTGCCGCTACGGCCCCTCCCGCGGCTCGGACACGCTGGTCGACGCCATCGTGCAGTACTTCAACACCACCTACGGGTGGTCCATCGGCCCGGAGAACGTCCTCGTCGGCCCCGGCAGCCAGATGCTGTGCTTCCTGGCCACCACGCTGTTCACCGGCCCGCACACGTCGGGGAACCGGCCGCTGGTACTGCCGCGGCTGCCCGACTACACCGGCTACCAGGGGCTCGGCCTCCAGGACGGCGGCGTGGTCGGCATCGAACCGCTGGTCGTCCGCGAGGGCGAGCGCGCGTTCTCCTACGCGGTGGACGTCGAGGCGCTGCGGCGGCACGGGGACGCGGGCATGCTGCTGCTGTCCAACCCGGCCAACCCCACCGGTTGCAGCATCAGCGCCGAGGAACTGCGCGCCCTGGTGGACACCGCCACCGAACTGGACGCGCCTTTGGTGGTCGACAACGCCTACGGGGAGCCGTTCCCCGGCGTCGTCGAGACCCGCCTCGCCCCGCTGCTGCACCCGCAGGTCATCAACTGCTTCACCTTCTCCAAGGCCGGACTGCCCGGGGAACGCGTCGGCTTCGCCATCGGCTCCGCCGAACACATCGGCCCCATGGTGTCGTTCATGGCGAACGCGGCCCTGCACGCGCCCCAGCTCGTGCAGGCGGTCGTGGAACGGGCGCTCACGACCCGCCGCATCGACGTCCTGACCACGAAGGTCGTCAAACCGTACTACCGGGCCAAGCGGCACATGGCCGAGTCGCTGCTGCACGACGCCCTCCCGTCGGACGTCGACTGGCGGCTGCACAGTAGCGACGGCGGCATGTTCTGCTGGCTGTGGATCGACCACGACTGGTTCGACGACCTGCGGCTGTACGAACTGCTCAAGCGCAAGCGGATGTTCGTCGTCCCCGGCCGACACTTCTTCATCGGCCCGCTCACCACCCCGTTCCTGGCCGGGCACGGCACCCGGTGCGTCCGGCTGAGCCTCAGCTCCGACGAGTGGGCCATCGCCGAGGGCATCGCCCGGCTCGCCGAGGCCCTCGAGGAACTGCGGCGCACTTCCTGACGGCCCGCGGCGCGCGCGGCCGGGACGAGAGACGAAGGAGAGCGACATGGGAACGTGGCTGCGGCCGCACCCGGTCAGGGGCGGCACCCCGGCGACCGCACGCCTGGTCTGCCTGCCGCACGCGGGCGGCACGGCGAGCGCGTTCGCCGGGTGGCCCGCCCGGCTGCCGCCGGGTGTGGAGATGCTCGCCGTGCAGTACCCGGGCCGGCAGGACCGGCTCGCCGAACCGGTGGTCACCGACATGCATGAGATGGCCGACCGGCTCGCGGCGGAGCTGCGCGGGCTGCTGGACCTGCCGATGACGCTGTTCGGACACAGCATGGGCTCCGGCCTCGCCTACGAGGTGGCCGGGCGGCTGGAACGGGAGAGCGGCTTCGTGATGAACCGCCTCTTCGTCTCCGCCCGCACCGCGCCGCACCGCATCGACGGGGAGCACCGCCACCGGCTGACCGACGAGGAACTGGTCGCGGCCATGCGGCACCTGGGCGGGCCGGACGCGGCGGTGTACGACCACCCGCAGCTCCTGCCGCTGATCCTGCCGCCGCTGCGCTCGGACCTGCGGCTGCTCGACGCCTACCTGCCGGACGACGTCACCCCGCTCAAGGCACCCGTCACCGCGTTCGGCGGTGACCGGGACGACACGTGCCCGGTCGCCGGGCTGTCCGCGTGGCAGGACGCCACCGCCGAGACGCTGGAGGTGCGCTCCTTTCCCGGCGGTCACCACTACCTGCGTGAGAACGAGGAAGCGGTCGTGGAGGCCGTTTCCCCCGCCTTGCTCCCGCATCGCTGAGGTGCGGCTGTGCCGGGCCGGGGCGGCCGGGGGAAACGGCCGGGAAAGGCGCCCGGAGCGGCGGTACGGCACCGGGCGCCGCGTCTTTGGGAAATGACCGTGGGGCGGGTCGTTAATGCCGGTGGAAAAGTGTCCGGGCGGGCTGGTAAGTGCCGGGGGGAAAAGCCCGGGAAGAGCGGCCGGAAACATCCGGGCCCCGGGCCGCTCCCGCGGTCCGGGGCCCGGCGGAGATCAGGTGAGGTGGTGCCCGGTGGTCGCGTCGACGTAGTCGGGCACCTCGTCGTGGCGGTCGCCGACCGTCAGCGTCCCGGTCGGCTCGATCATGAGGATGGAGGCCCCCGTGGCGGCCACCGGCTTGTGCTCCACACCACGTGGCACGACGAACACCCCGCCGCGCGGCAGGTGCACCGCGCGCTCCGTCCCGTCGTCGTCGCGGAGCTGGATGGTGAGCTGCCCCTCGATCACCATGAAGAACTCGTCCGTGTGCGCGTGGGAATGCCAGATGTATTCGCCGTCGAACTTGGCGACGCGCACGTCGTAGTCGTTGAACTGCCCGACAATTCGAGGGCTCCACAGCTCCTCGAACGTGTCGAGAACCTGCTGGAGACGCACCGGTTCGCTCATCATGCATGCATAGTGCCCGACGCCGGTGCTTTCGACAAGGGAGTCCCTGTGCGGCCTTTTTCGGAATGCGCTTCCCGTACGGTGCCAGCCGCCCGGGAAATCACCGCAGGGAAGAGGACATGAACAGGAACGTCGCCATCGTGGGCGCGGGGGCCACGGCCGTCGGCGTCTTCGCCCGCCTCGCCGGGGCGGACGGCCTGTCCCAGGTGTGCCTCATCGACCCCCGTCCGGCCGGACTCGGCGTGGCGTTCGGCACGAGTGACCCGGCACTGCTGTGCAACACCTCCGCCGACGTCACCTCGCTCGATCCGGACGGCGAGTCCGGCCTGCTGCGCCACCTGTCCGCCCGGGGCTGGCCGGTGCGGCGCGAGGACTTCGTCCCCCGCCACCTCGTCGGCCAGTACCTGCGCGAGGAGTTCCTCGCCCGCCGCGCGCAGGCCCGTGCCCGGGGCGTGCGGGTGCGGCAGGCCGCCGACCGGGCCACCGCCGTCCGCCGGGCGGGGGGCGGCTACGCCGTCGAACTGGCCGGCGGCGGCCGGGTGACCGCCACCGACGTCCTGCTCTGCCCCGGCCTGGAACAGCCCCGCCTCCCCGCCGTCCTGGCACGGCACGCCGGACGGCCGCGGCTGCTGACCTCGCCCTACCCCGTCGAACGCCTGCGCGCGCTGCCCCCGTCGGCCCGGGTGCTGGTGCTCGGCAGCAAACTGTCCGCGATCGACGCCGCCCTGGTGCTGTGCCGCGACGGGCGCACCGTCACGATGGCCTCGCCCAGCGGGCGGCTGCCCGCCGTCCGCACCCGGCTCACCCGCCAGGACACGCCCCGCCTGGACCACGCCGCCTGGGCCGCCCACCACCCGGACGACCCGGACCTGGACGGGCTCGTCCTGCGCGGCGTCCTGCGGGCCATGGCCGCCGCGGGGGGCGGCCGGCCCCGCTGGCGGGCCCCGCGGGACGAGGCGGGCGCCCTCCAGCGGCTCGACGGCGACCTCGCGCGCGCCGAGGCGGGCGCACTGCCCTGGCAGGACCTCGTCGCCGAGATCATCGACCTCGTCAACGAGACCACCGCGGGCTGGGACCCGGCCCACCGCTCCGCCGTCCTCGCCCGGCACGCCGAACCGGTCTCCCGCTACATCTCCGCGATCCCCCTGGCCAACGCCCGCCTGCTCGCCGGACACCTGGCCAAGGGCACCCTCACGGTGACCGCGGGCATCCCGGAGACCGTGACCGCACGGCCCGACGGCTTCACCGTCCGCTGGCCGGACGGCACCCAGGGCGTCGTCGACCACATCGTGTGCGCCACCGGCTTCGGCAAGCCCGCCCTGCACACCACCCCCGGCCGCGACGGCGTCCTGCTCGGCGACGGACCGGACGGACCCGGCGGCCGCGCGCCGCGGGAGGCGCCCGAGCTGACGGAACGGCTGCGGCTGCGTTTCGCGCCCGGCGCCCCCGAGGAGCGGGTCTGGGTCCTCGGTGCCGCCTCGCACCCCCGCGCCGCGATCGTCAACTACCTGCGCACGGCCGCCCTCCAGGCCCGGCTGGTCGGCGACCAGCTCGCCCGGCGGCCCGCGCCCGCCCGCACGTCCCGCCCGCCCCGCACCTCCCGCCCGACCGACGGAAGGCCACCCGCGTGATCGTCCTCGTCAACCCGCTCTCCTCCGGCACCGACCTCGCCCAGGCACTCCGCGAGGAGGGCGCCGACTGCCTGCACCTGTACGACGGCGCCCACCGCGCCGCCCACGACGCCGACACCGCGGCGCCGGCCCGCCTGCTGCACCGGGACGTGGACGCCACCGTGCGGCGGCTGCGGGAACTCGGCTGCACCCGCGTCGTCGCGGCCAGCGAGTACGGCGTCGCCCTCGCCGACACCCTCGCCGGACGCCTCGGGCTCGAGCACCACCGGCCCGAGCTGGCCGCGGCCCGCCAGGACAAGCAGCGCATGCTCGCGGCCGTCGCGGAAGCGGGCCTTCCGGTGGCCGCCAGCAGCGTCGCGCACGCCCCGGAGGAGGTGGAGAAGATCCTCGCGGACCGGGGCCGCTACCCGGTCGTCGTCAAGCCCCGGCACAGCGCGGGCAGCGACGGCTGCCACATCTGCCACTCGCCCCGGGAGGCGCTGCGGGCGTACGCCGCGATCGCGGGCGCCCGCAACCTCCTGGGCCGGGTCAACGACGACGGCGTCCTGGTGCAGGAGCACCTGGACGGCGTCCTCTACATCGTCAACACCGTCAGCATGGCCGGACGGCACCTGCTCGGCGAGCTGTACGAGAAGCGCGTCGACCGGCGGGACGGGGCGCCCCTGCTGCGGCACGTCGTCTCCCGCACCGAGCCGACCGCGGCCGAACGCGGCCTCGTCGCCTACGCCTTCGGCTGCCTGGACGCGCTCGGCATCCGCGAGGGCGCCGCCCACACCGAGGTGATGCTCACCGCGGACGGCCCCCGGCTGGTCGAGGTCAACTCCCGCGTCATGGGGCCCTGCCTCGCGCCCGACCCCTTCTTCGCCGCCTTCGGCTACAGCCAGCAGCACCTGGTGGCCGAACGCTTCCTGCGCCCGGAGGAGTTCGCCGCCCGGTTCGCCCTCCCCTACCGGCCGGCCCGGTACCTGGCCCGCGTCTTCCTGCGCGCCCTGCGGCCCGGGGTGCTGAGCGCCGCCGACGGGCTGCGCACGGTCCGGCGGCTGCCGGGCTTCCACCGCCTCACCCGGCTGCCCGCCCCGGGCGCCCGCGTCGCCGGGCCCCACCTGACCACCGGCGCGGGCGGCATCGCCTACTTCGTCTCGGAGGACGAACCGCTGCTGCGCCACTCGCTGGACGTCGTGCACGCCATGGAGGAAGCGGGCACCCTCTTCCAGCTCGACGCCCGTTAGGAGCACCGCGTGTACCTGGCCCTCATCGCCCTGTCCACGGTGCTCCAGGACGGCGCCAAGGGATACCTGAGCGGACGCGTCGACGTGGGGGACAGCCTGCTGTTCTCCGCCGGCTCCTTCTTCGTGGCCGCCGTGCTGTTCGGCGCCGCGCACCTGCTGACCGCCCGCTCCCGCCCGGCCGCCGCCCGGCGCGCGCCGGGCGAGCGGCGCGCGGTGCTGCGGCTGTGCGCCGCGATGAACGTGCTGACCGCCGTCTGCTTCCTCAGCGTCTACACCGCGCTGACCTGGATACCGGCGGCGCTGACGAACGGGGTGACCGCCGCCGTCGGGCCGCTGGTCGTCGCCTGCGCCGGGCTGCGCGGCAGGACCCGCCCGGCAGCGGCCACCTGGGCGTTCGCCGGGGCCCTGCTCGCCGCGGGGCTGGTGCTGGCGGTGCGCATGGGCGGCGGCCCGGGCGGCCTGACCGGACCGGGCAGCCGCTACGGACTGCTGCTCGCCGCGGTCGCCGGTGTGGCCGTCGCGCTGCTGGCCGTGGTCTCCCGGCGGCTGGCCGACCTGGGGGTGGGCACCACACAGGTGATGGCCGTGCGGTTCCACCTCACGTACGTGCTCGCCGCCGCGCTCATCGCCCTGCGCGGCGGCCCCGGAGCGGGCTGGACGGCCGACCTCCCGCGCCTGGCCCTGCTCGGCGTCGTGGCCGTCGTCCTCCCGCTGTACCTGTTGCAGATCGGGCTCCAGCGCACCGACCCGCTGCCCGCCGTGGTGGTGCTGGCCACCTCGCCCGCCGTCGCCTACGCGGCGCAGGTGGCGTTCGGTGCCGCCTTCGACGCGGTGACGGCCGTGCTCATCGGGGTCCTCATCGCGCTCGCCGCCGCCGGTTCCGCGCACGGCGCGCGCGCCGCGCGGAGCCGTCGGGCCGCCGCGCCCGCGCCCGGGGACGCGCCCCGTCCGCCGGGCCCCGCACCGGCGGAGCGTCCCGCGCGGGCGCTGACCGGCCGGTCCGCCGGGAGCAGCCGGTAGCCGCCGCTCCGGCCCGTCACCGGACCGGGGCGGCGGGTCAGCCGTCCGGGCGCGGCACCGGGCGGCCCGTCCGGACGGCGCGCCGGAAGTCGCCGGGGCTCAGGCCCGTCTCGCGGCGGAAGAACCGGCAGAAGTAGGCCGGGTCGGTGAACCCGGCCGCCAGCGCCACCTGGCCGATCGTCAGGCCGGACGCGGTCAGCAGCCGTTTGGCCTCCAGCGTGCGCGCGTCCCGCAGCAGCCGCCCGGGCGGCACCCCGGTGGCGCGCTTGACGACGTCCGCGAGGTGCCCGGGGGAGACGCCGAGCCGGTCGGCCAGCTCCGCGACCGAGGCCCGCACGCCGTCCGGCTCCTCCAGCATGCGGGAGAACGCGCGGGCCACGTCACCGCCCCGCCCGGCTCCCGGCCCGGCGGGCGCGGGGCCCGGCAGCCGCACGGCCTTCGCCAGCAGGACGTGCAGCAGGGACTGGAGCACGGAGACGTGCCCCTCGGCCCGCGCGGTGAACTCCCGCCGCATCTCCAGCACCACGGCCGCCAGGGAGGCCGCGTCGTCCCCGTCCAGGTGCGGCCACAGCCGGGTACCGAGGCGGTCCAGCAGGTCCCGGTCCCCGGGGTGGACGAGCAGGAAGTCGGGGTTGAACAGCACCACCCACCCCCGCAGCCGGCTGACGCCCTCCCAGTGGTGGACCTGCCCGGGGGCGACGACCCCCAGGTGCGGCGGCAGCAGCGGCAGCGGCACGCCGTCCACGACGTGGTGCCCGGTGCCCCCGGTCACGTACACGATCTCGTAGAAGGTGTGCCGGTGCGGGAAGGCGGCGCGGGACAGCGGTCCGATGGTGTCGAACGAGCCGACGGCGAACGGGAGGACGGCGGGCGCGGGCACGTCCAGCCGGTGCAGTGGCACGCCGTCGCCCTCCGGGGGCCGGGCGCCGGCGCGTGGGGTCACCGTTCCACGATAGGCACGCCCGCGCCGTCCCGTGGCGCCTTCCGCGGTATTGGTCCAGACCAGCCCGCTAGTCCCAGGAGCCCTGGGCCGGGGGCAGGCCGGCGATCTCGGCCAGGTCGGCGGGGGTCAGCCGCAGGCCGGCCGCGCGGGCGTTCTCCACCGCCCAGCGCTCCTTCTTGGTGCCCGGCACGGGGATCACCTGCGGCCCCTGCGCGAGCAGCCAGGCGAGGGCCACCTGTGCGGGCGTGACCTCACCGTGCCGGGCGGCGACGCGGCGCAGCCCGGCCACGATGGGCTGGTTGGCCGCCATCATCTCCGCGGTGAACCGGGGGTGCCGGGCCCGGACGTCGTCCGGCTCGAAGCCGCTGCCCGGCGTCAGGGTGCCGCTGAGGAAGCCGTGCCCGAGCGGCATCGCGGCGAGCAGTCCGACGCCGCGCGCGGCGCACCACGGCAGCAGTCCGGCCAGCGCCTCCGGGGACCACACCGACAGCTCCGCCTGCACGGCGCTGACCGGGAACACCTGCTGCACCCGGCGGAGCTGCTCCAGCGTGGCCCCGTGCAACGAGGCGCCCGGCGCGCGCCGGTGCGCGCGAGCGCCCACGGCGCACAGGCCGAGCGCGCGCACCTTCCCGGCCGCGACCAGCTCCGCCATCGCACCCCACGTCTCCTCGACGGGCACCTCGGGGTCGGCGCGGTGGAGCTGGTACAGGTCGATGACGTCCGTCTGGAGCCGGCGCAGCGAGGCGTCGCAGGCCCGGCGCACGTACCCGGGGCGCCCGTTGGCCACGATGTGCTGATCGCCCACCAGCAGACCGGCCTTCGTCGAGACGACCGCGTCGGCACGGCGGTTCTTCAGCACCCGCCCCACCAGCAGCTCGTTGGTGAAGGGCCCGTACATGTCGGCGGTGTCCAGCAGCGTGCTCCCGTGGTCCAGCGCCGCGTGCAGAGCGCGCACGGACTCCTCACCGACCCGCTGCGACGCGGTGTAGGCCCAGCTCATCGGCATGCAGCCGAGACCGATCGCGCCCACGCGCAGGGCCGACGCGCCGATTGTCCTGCGCTCCACCTAACGTGCTCCCCTCCTCACGCTCTTCACCCGCCGTCACACCCGGCCCAACCTAACCGCTGCCCCCGCCCGCCCCGCGTGCTGGTCCCGGCTCCGGCGCCGGCCGGCGCCCCGGGCCGGGGCGGGAAGCGCCGGGGCCGGGCCGGGGTCGGCCCGCACGGCCGCCTAACCTGGAGCGCCATGGACCCTGCTGACGTGTGGCTGCCCTTCCCGCCCGCCGGACTCGGCGGACTGCCCGACGCGCTGACCTACCACCACTGGGACGGCGCGCCGGAGTTCCCCGCCGATCCGGCCCGGTGCGCCTTCTACGCCGTGCCGTACCTCAAGCCCCCCGCCGTCGTCCTCGAACCGCTGCGGCGCATGACCGCGGTGCGCGTCGTGCAGACGCTGACCGCGGGCGTCGAGCACATGCGGCCCGCGCTGCCCGGCCTGCCCGCGGGCGCGGTGCTGTGCAACGCGGCCGGGGTGCACGACGCCAGCACCGCCGAGCTGGCGCTCACGCTGATCCTCGCCGCGCTGCGGGACGTCCCCGGGTTCGTCCGCGCGCAGGACGCCGCCCGGTGGAGTTCCGGGTTCCGCCCGGCGCTCGCCGACAAGCGGGTCCTGATCGTCGGGTACGGCGGCATCGGGCAGGCCGTCGAGGAGCGTCTGCTCCCGTTCGAGGTGGCGGGCGTGGACCGGGTCGCCCGCACCGCCCGCAGCGCGGCCCGGGGCCCGGTGCACGCACTCGCCGACCTGCCCCGGCTGCTCCCGTCAGCCGACGTCGTCGTGCTGGCCGTACCGCTCACCGACGAGACCCGTCACCTGGCGGACGCCGCCTTCCTCGCCCGGATGCGGGACGGCGCCCTGCTGGTCAACGTGGCCCGCGGCGCCGTGGTGGACACCGGGGCGCTGCTCGCCGAACTGGAGGCCGGACGGCTGCGCGCGGCGCTGGACGTGACCGACCCCGAGCCGCTGCCGGCCAAGCACCCCCTGTGGCGCGCCCCGGGCGCGCTGATCACCCCGCACGTGGGCGGGCCCACCTCGGCGTTCCGGCCGCGCGCCGAACGGCTCCTGCGCGCCCAGCTCGCCCGGTTCGCCGCCGGGGAGCGCCCGGCGCACGTCGTGCACCCTGCGCCGGGCGCCTGAGGCGACGGGCGGGGTGTGCGCGGGCGGGGTCAGCGGGGCCTGAGGCCGTGCAGCAGGTGGTGGATCAGGTCCTCGGTCATGCCGAGGGCCGCCGTCGCGTCGAGCATGCCGCCCGCCGTGAAACTGGCGATGCCGTGGAGGGCGGCGCCCGTGAAGAGGGTGAGGCGTTCCGGATCGGCCTCGATGATCTCGCCGCGCCGCTGTGCGTCCGCGATGACCCGCTCGAAGGAGCCCACCGTCCGGTCGACCCCGGCGGCCATCTGTTCGGCGGCCTCGGGTTCGTGCTTGCGGGCGTACATGAGCGCCAGGAGTTCGGGGTTCTGCGTGGCGAAGGCGAGGTAGGCGCGGGAGAGGGCGGTCAGGCGGGGCTGGAGCGGGAGCGCGGGTTCGTCGGCGGTCTCCAGCGCCCGGGCCAGCCGGTCGTAGCCGACCAGGGCCAGGGCGTCGAGCAGGGCCTGCTTGTCCTTGAAGTGGCGGCCGGGCGCGGCGTGGCTGACGCCGGCCTCGCGGGCCAGCTCGCGCAGCGACAGGGAACCGGCGCCCTTCTCCCGCAGGGTGCGCTCGGCGCTTTCCAGCAGCGCGGCGCGCAGGTCGCCGTGGTGGTAGGGGCGGCTCTGGGACATGCGGGTCATCGTATCCCAATGTTGACGTCGCCACCTTTGTAGTCATTGACATCATTGTTGACGCCGTCTACTTTCGGGTGATGGCAACCGAAGAGAACAAGCGCGGCAACGAGACTTCCCGCCCCGGCCTCCCCGGCCTCCCCGACCTCACCGGCCGCACCGCCCTCGTCACGGGCGCCAACAGCGGCATCGGGCTCACCACGGCGCACGCCCTGGCCCGGGCCGGTGCGCACGTGGTGTTCGCCGTGCGGGACGTGGAGCGGGGGCGCAAGGCGGCGGCGACGGTGACCGGCGCGACGGAGGTGCGCCGCCTGGACCTGGCGGACCTGTCCTCCGTCCGCGACTTCGGGGACGCCTGGCAGGGCCGCCCGCTGGACCTGCTGATCAACAACGCCGGCGTGATGATGATCCCCCGGCAGCGCACGCGGGACGGCTTCGAGGCGCAGCTCGGCACGAACCACCTCGGTCACTTCGCGCTGACGAACCTGCTCCTGCCGTACGTCACCGACCGCGTCGTCACCGTCTCCTCGACCGCGCACCGCTGGGGCGGCGCACGGATCCGCTTCGAGGACCTGAACCTGGACGCGGGCTACTCCCCGCGGGGGGCCTACGCCCAGTCCAAGCTGGCGAACCTGCTCTTCACCCTGGAGCTCCAGCGCCGCCTGACGGAGTCGGGCTCCCCGGTCCGCGCCCTGGCCGCCCATCCCGGCTACGCGGCCACCAGCCTCCAGAGCCACGCGGCGAGCCCCGTCGCCCGCGCCCTCATGCGGCTCGGCAACAGGTTCCTCGCCCAGGACGACCGGGCGGGCGCCCTGCCGACCCTGTGTGCGGCGACGGCGGACCTCCCCGGTGCGAGCTACGTCGGACCGGACGGGGTGGCGGAGATGCGGGGCGGGCCGACACTGGTGGGGCGTACCGCCGCGGCGAGCGATCCGGTGGCGGCGCGGCGGCTGTGGACGGTGTCGGAGGAACTGACGAAGGCCGGCTTCCCCGCCGCGCTTCCCTCCGTGCCGCCCCTCCTCGCCCCGCGGGGGCAGCGCTGAGGGAGGCGCGGCGGCCCGTCCGGCCGCTCCCTCCGGCGCCCGTCGAGCGCCCCGCGCGGGCGCTGGGCGCTGAGCCGGGCGCCCCCGAGCGGGTGAGGCTTCGTCCCGGTGGCTCACCGCAGCCACACGCGCCACGCAGCGGATGCGTTCGAATGCGCTGCGTGTCGACAAACCCGTAGATCGTCACCCTGTGTAGACTGGCTATGTCGCTGAGTGACGACCTGGTGTATCGTCCGCTGCGGGGAGATACCAGGACACCGAGGGGGGCGACGGGCGAATGCACGGCCAATGGACGAACTGCCTGATCATGGACGGTCACCGCGGCCCGGGGTGGTGTGATGACCGCTAACGGAACGACTCTCACCGGCGCCCCCGCGGCGCCCAGGACGACGGCGCCGCGGCCCACGCGTTCGAAGTGCCCCATCCGGGCGGCCATCAGTGCGGCGGCGCTGCCGCAGCTCGTGCTGGCCGGGGTCTGCCTGGCCTACGCCGGCGGCGCCGCCCTCGGCTGGGGCTCACGCGAGGTCGCCCTGATCATGGGGGACTTCGGACTGGCGGCGGCCGCCTTCCTGGCCGCCGCCTCCTGCTTCTGGTACGCGCGCACCCGACGGGGTGACTTCCGCCCCGCCTGGTACCTGTTCGGGCTCTCCTCCGCGATGCTGGGCCTGGGCAACGCCACGTGGGGCTGGTACGAGGTCGTGCTCGACCGGCCCGTGCCCGCCACGTCCTTCGCGGATTTCTGCTTCCTGCTCTTCGCGCCGCCCGCCATCATCGGGCTGCTGTTCCTCGCCAAGCGCCCGGTGAGCCGTGCCGGGTGGATCTGCCTGGGCCTGGACGCCTGGCTGATAGGCGGTTCGCTGCTCACGCTCTCCTGGAGCGTGGCGCTGGAGCACACCGGCACCTGGCAGCAGGTCTCGGTCGCCCGCGCGGCGTTGCAGCTGGCCTACCCGCTGCTGGACATCGTCCTGGTGAGCATGGTGCTCGTCCTGCACCTGCGGCGCTCGTGCGCCCAGCGCTCCGCGATCAACACGGCCGTCGGCGCGCTCGCCCTGACCGTGCTGTGCGACGCGCTGTTCACCTCGCCGCTGCTCCAGGAGCAGTACCGCTCGGGCCAGCTCCTGGACGCCGGCTGGTTCGCCGGCTCGCTGCTCCTCGCCTACGCCCCGTGGGCCAGCGACGGCAGCCGGCGCTGCGACGAACCCCTCACGGCGGGCGTCGCGGGCCGCCCGGTGGCCGGTTCGCTGGCGGCGCTCACCCCGTACCTGGCCGGAGCCGTGTGCACCCTGGGCGTGCTCTACCACCTGAGCGACGGGCGGCCGCCGGACCACGTCGTGCTCGTCACCGCCTGCGTCGTCGTGCTGGCCCTGGTGGTGCGCCAGGGCATCATGCTCATGGACAACGTCCGGCTCACCCGCGAACTGGCGCACAAGGAGAACCACTTCCGCTCGCTCGTGCAGGGATCGAGCGACGTCATCATGATCACCTCGCCGGGCGGTCTGCTGCGCTACGTCAGCCCCGCCGCCGTCGGCGTCTACGGGCGCGAGGCGGACGCGCTGGTCGGCTCCGAGCTGACCGACCTCCTCCACCCCGACGACCTGGGCCGGGTCCACCACGAGCTGCGCCGCTTCCTGGCCGCGCCGCCCGACCGCGAACCGGCCACCCGGATCGAGTGCCGGTTCCGGCACGGCGGCGGTGAGTGGCTCAACGTGGAGTCCACCGTCAACCGCTACCAGGGCGGCCTCATCTTCAACAGCCGCGACGTCACCGAACGGGTGCGCCTCCAGGCCCAGCTCCAGCACAGCGCCTCGCACGACCCGCTCACCGACCTGCCCAACCGCGCCCTGTTCACCGACCGGGTGCGCCAGGCCCTCACCGGGCGCCGCCACGGCGACGCCCCCGACCGGGACGCGGCCGTCCTCTACATCGACCTCGACGGCTTCAAGGGCGTCAACGACCGGCTCGGCCACCAGGCGGGCGACGAACTGCTGATCCAGGCCGGGCGGCGGCTGCTGGACTCCGTCCGGGCGGGGGACACCGCGGCCCGGCTCGGCGGGGACGAGTTCGCCGCCCTCGTGGTGGGCGACGGCTCCGGCGGCCCGGCCGAGCGCGAGGTACGGGTCCTGGAGATCGCCGACCGGCTCCGCGTCCGGCTGTCCGAGCCCTACCGCGTCGAGGCGGACAACCCCGGACACGAGGTGCGCGTCGCCGCGTCCATCGGCGTCGCCTTCGCCGAGAAGGGCATCTCGCCGACGGCCCTCATGCGCAACGCCGACCTCGCCATGTACCGGGCGAAGCGCCTGGGGAAGGGCCGGGTGGAGCTGTACACGCCCGAGCTGCGCGAGGAGACGCCGTCCCCCAGCCCCCACGGCTCCCGCACGGCGCACGCGCCCCGCACCGTCCACGTGCCCCGCACCACCCGCGCGGCCCTGCACGTCTGGGAACACGGGCCGGGCGGACCGGGGCCGCGGCAGCCGCGCACCGACGCGCTCACCGCAGCCGTGGCCGCGCCCGGACGGGACGGCGCCGCGGGGGAGCCCGCGCTCCTGCACCAGCCCGTCGTCGAGCTGGAGACGGGGGAGATCACCGCCGTCGCCGCCGTGCCCCGGCGCCGCTGTGCGCACAGCCGGCCGGAGCCGGGCGGAGGGGAGCCGGTGACGCGCGGCGCGGAGGAACGGCGCGAGCCGGAGGGCCGGCACGAGTCGGGCGCGCTCCGCCAGGCGGTGGCGCTGGCCGCCGAACGGCACCGCGCCGGGTTCCCCCACCCCGTCGCCGTACGGGTGTGCGCGCACCACGTGGCCGTCGAGTCCGGCCGCCCCGGCAGCGTCGAGGCGCTGCTGGGGCGGCACGGGCTGCCCACACACGGGCTCATCGTGGAGCTGGGCGGCCTCGGCGGCTACGGGACGTGCACCTGCCGCGCGTTCCCGGACGCCTCCCTCGCCCCCGCGGGGGGACCGGGCGGCACACGGGTGCCGGAGGGGGCGCGGGCCCCGGGCGGCGGCTCCGTCGCGTCGGCCCTGTCCCTCGACGAACTGGCCGGCCGCCTCGCCGTGCTGCGCCGCGAGGGCGTGGCCGTCGCGCTGGACGGCTTCGGGGGCGGCCTGGACACCATCGCCGCCCTGCGCACCCTGCCGGTGGACGTCCTGCGGCTGGACGGTGCCCTGACGGAGGCCATCGTCGAATCACCCCGGCTGCACGCCATCACAGCCGGGCTGCTGCGCATCGCCACGGACCTGGGCCTGGCCTCCCTCGCGGACGGCGTGGAGAGCCCGGAACAGGCCGCCGTGCTGCGCAGTCTCGGCTGCACCCACGCCCGCGGCACGCTGTTCGCCGGCCCGCTGGACGAGCACCGGCTGCGCCGGGCGCTGGCCTGCGGCACCTACCCCGTCCCCGGACGTACCGTCCCCGTCCCGGCCGCGCGGCCCGGGGCGCGATCCGTCGTGGTGGCCGGGGTGCTGCCCGCCGCAAGGACCACGGGCGCCGGGCCGGGGGGCGTCGTCCGTCCGGCGCTGCGCTCACATAGTGAGACGTCCGTCCCACCCGCTTGACACTGTGCGCGTCGCCGGAGGAAGGTCAGTGCCATGCGCACCCGAATTCTCGTACTTGGACAGCGCGTCGGCTGACCCGGGGTCACACACCACCCCGCGATCCTCAGCGACGCGCTCCCCTCGCTTGCCACCCGGCACGAGGGGTTTTTTGTTGCACGGGGGCGCCGAAGGACCCGCGCGCACCCGGACGCCCGGCCGCGGACCGCGAGGCCCACGCCGGACGACGCCACCCCAGCCCACCGCACCATCCGTATCCGTGCCACCAGCCGCCAACCAGGCACCACCGCCCGGACGTCCCGGACCTCGCCGACGCCGGCCGGGCGGCACCACCCTCACCTCGCCGAGAAGAGAAAGCCGATGACCGAGCAGGCCCCCGGGACACCCCGGCCGCAGCCGCGGCCCCGTCACAGCGGAGCGCCCGCGCCCGCCACCGTCGAGCACGTCACGGGTGCGCAGTCCCTCATCCGTGCGCTGGAGGAGGTCGGGGCCGACACCGTGTTCGGCATCCCCGGCGGCGCGATCCTGCCCGCTTACGACCCGATGATGGACTCCGGACGGGTCCGCCACATCCTCGTGCGGCACGAGCAGGGCGCGGGACACGCCGCGACCGGCTACGCCCAGGCCACGGGGAAGGTCGGCGTCTGCATGGCCACCTCGGGCCCCGGCGCCACCAACCTGGTCACCCCGATCGCCGACGCCCACATGGACTCGGTCCCGCTGGTGGCGATCACCGGCCAGGTTGCCTCCAAGGCCATCGGCACCGACGCCTTCCAGGAAGCGGACATCTGCGGCATCACGATGCCGGTCACCAAGCACAACTTCCTGGTCACCGACGCCGCCGACATCCCGCGCACCATCGCCGAGGCGTTCCACATCGCCAGCACCGGCCGCCCCGGCCCGGTGCTGGTGGACATCGCCAAGGACGCGCTCCAGGCGCAGACGACGTTCTCCTGGCCGCCCACCCCGGACCTGCCCGGCTACCGCCCGGTCACCAAGCCGCACGCCAAGCAGATCCGCGAGGCCGCCCGGCTCGTCGCGGAGGCCCGGCGCCCCGTGCTGTACGTCGGCGGCGGCGTCCTCAAGGCCCGCGCCACCGCGGAGCTGAAGGTCCTCGCGGAGCTGACCGGAGCGCCCGTCGTCACGACGCTGATGGCGCTCGGCGCCTTCCCCGACAGCCACCCGCAGCACCTGGGCATGCCCGGCATGCACGGCACCGTGGCCGCCGTCACCGCCCTCCAGAAGGCGGACCTGATCGTCGCGCTCGGCGCCCGGTTCGACGACCGCGTGACGGGGAAGCTCGACTCCTTCGCGCCGCACGCCAAGGTGGTCCACGCCGACATCGACCCGGCCGAGATCGGCAAGAACCGCGCCGCCGACGTGCCGATCGTGGGGGACGCCCGCGAGGTCATCGCCGACCTCGTCGTCGCGGTCCAGGCCGAGCACGAGGCGGGCCGCCGGGGCGACTACACCACCTGGTGGCAGTCGCTGAGCCGCTGGCAGGACACCTACCCGCTGGGCTACGACCTCCCGGAGGACGGCTCGCTCTCGCCGCAGCAGGTCATCCAGCGCATCGGCGAGCTGGCCCCCGACGACACCGTCTACGCGGCGGGCGTCGGCCAGCACCAGATGTGGGCCGCGCACTTCATCCGCTACGAGCAGCCCGCCACCTGGCTGAACTCCGGCGGCCTGGGCACGATGGGCTACGCCGTCCCCGCCGCGCTCGGCGCGAAGGCCGGCGCCCCGGAGCGCACGGTCTGGGCCATCGACGGCGACGGCTGCTTCCAGATGACCAACCAGGAACTCGTCACGGCGGCGCTGAACAACATCCCGATCAAGGTCGCCATCATCAACAACGGCGCCCTCGGCATGGTCCGCCAGTGGCAGACGCTGTTCTACAACCAGCGCTACTCCAACACCGTGCTGCACTCCGGGCCGCAGGGCGCGCCCGCCATCGTCGCCGAGGGCGAGGAGGGGGCGCCGAAGCGGCCCTCGCTGGGCACCCGCTGCCCCGACTTCGTCAAGCTGGCCGAGGCCATGGGCTGCGTGGGCATCCGCTGCGAGGACCCGGCGGACCTGGACGCGGTGATCGAGAAGGCCAACGCCATCAACGACCGGCCCGTCGTCGTGGACTTCGTCGTCCACGAGGACGCGATGGTGTGGCCGATGGTCGCGGCCGGCACCTCCAACGACGAGGTCATGGCGGCGCGCGGCGTCCGCCCCGACTTCGGCGACAGCGACGACTGACCGTCCGGCGCGAGCGACCGCGACCCACGAGGAAGACCACCCGCCATGTCCAAGCACACCCTCTCCGTCCTGGTGGAGAACAAGCCCGGCGTCCTGGCCCGGATCACCGCGCTGTTCTCCCGCCGGGGATTCAACATCGATTCGCTGGCCGTCGGCACGACCGAGCACCCCGACATCTCCCGCATCACCATCGTGGTGAACGTCGAGGACCTCCCGCTGGAGCAGGTCACCAAGCAGCTGAACAAGCTCGTCAACGTGCTCAAGATCGTCGAGCTGGAGCCCGCGGCGGCCGTGCAGCGTGAACTCGTTCTGGTGAAGGTGCGGGCCGACAACGAGACCCGTTCCCAGATCGTGGAGATCGTCCAGCTCTTCCGCGCGAAGACCGTGGACGTCTCCCCGGACGCCGTCACGATCGAGGCCACCGGCAGCAGCGACAAGCTGGAGGCCATGCTCAAGATGCTGGAGCCCTTCGGCGTCAAGGAGCTGGTGCAGTCCGGCACCATCGCCATCGGGCGCGGCGCGCGGTCCATCACGGACCGCTCCCTGCGCGCGCTGGAGCGCAGCGCCTGACGCGCCCGGGCGGGGCAGGGGCGCGGCGCCGGCCGCGCCGCCGCCCCGCTGAGACCGCATGGCGAGACCCGGCAGTACACCCCCGCCCCACCGGCATACGGTGGGGCCCGACGCGGCGGTACCCGGCCCGGCCGGAGGCGCCGCCCCGCTAGGCAACACAACGAGGAGATGTCCGAAGTGGCCGAGCTGTTCTACGACGACGACGCCGACCTGTCCATCATCCAGGGCCGCAAGGTGGCCGTGCTCGGCTACGGCAGCCAGGGCCACGCCCACGCGCTCTCCCTGCGCGACTCGGGCGTGGACGTGCGCGTCGGTCTGCCCGAGGGGTCGAAGTCCAAGGCCAAGGCCGAGGAGCAGGGCCTCACGGTGGTGACCCCGGACCAGGCGGCGGCCGAAGCCGACGTGATCATGATCCTGGTGCCGGACCCGGTGCAGGGCCAGGTCTACGAGGAGTCCGTCAAGGGCAACCTCAAGGACGGCGACGCGCTGTTCTTCGGCCACGGCTTCAACATCCGGTTCGGCTTCATCCAACCCCCGGCCGGCGTGGACGTGTGCATGGTCGCCCCCAAGGGCCCCGGCCACCTGGTGCGCCGCCAGTTCGAGGAGGGCCGCGGCGTGCCGTGCATCGTGGCCGTGGAGCAGGACGCCACCGGCAAGGCGTTCGACCTGGCCCTCTCCTACGCGAAGGGCATCGGCGGCACCCGCGCCGGCGTCATCAAGACGACCTTCACCGAGGAGACGGAGACCGACCTCTTCGGCGAGCAGGCCGTGCTGTGCGGCGGCGCCTCGGCGCTGGTGAAGGCGGGCTTCGAGACGCTGGTCGAGGCGGGCTACCAGCCGGAGATCGCCTACTTCGAGTGCCTGCACGAGCTGAAGCTCATCGTGGACCTCATGTACGAGGGCGGCCTGTCCAAGATGCGCTGGTCGGTCTCCGAGACGGCCGAGTGGGGCGACTACGTCACCGGCCCGCGCATCATCACCGACCAGACCAAGGCGGAGATGAAGAAGGTCCTCGGCGAGATCCAGGACGGCACGTTCGCCAAGAACTGGATGGCCGAGTACAAGGCCGGCATGCCGAAGTACCACGAGTACAAGCAGGCCGACGCCGACCACACGCTGGAGACCACGGGCAAGGAGCTGCGCAAGCTCATGAGCTGGGTCGACGACGAGGCGTGACGCGGCGGGGCGCGGCCGCTCGCGCGGCCGCGCCCACCGGCCGGACCGGGTGCGGGGCCCCGGGGCGCGCGTGCCGCCCCGGTCCGGGTGGAAGGCGGCGCGCCACCCGTCGGGCCTCCCTTCCCGAAGTCGCCCGAGCGCGCCCCGCTTCCCGGATAGACTGCGGAGCAGATACGCGTCACAGGCTCACAGCGTCGTGCGTCTCCACGCGGCTGCCAACCTCCACCGCCTTCGGCCGTCGGGACGCGGCCGTCCGCAACGGACTAGTGAGGACTGAGACCGAAGTGAGCAAGCCCGTAGTACTCATCGCCGAGGAGCTGTCCCCGGCCACCATCGACGCACTCGGCCCCGACTTCGAGATCCGCCACTGCAACGGGGCCGACCGCGGCGAGCTGCTGAGCGCGATCGCCGACGTGGACGCCATCCTGGTCCGCAGCGCCACCAAGGTGGACGCCGAGGCGGTCGGGGCGGCCCGCAGGCTGCGGGTCGTGGCCCGTGCGGGCGTGGGCCTGGACAACGTGGACGTCGCCGCCGCCACCAAGGCGGGCGTGATGGTCGTCAACGCGCCGACGTCGAACATCGTCACCGCCGCCGAGCTGGCCTGCGGCCTGCTGGTGGCCACCGCCCGGAACATCCCGCAGGCCAACGCCGCGCTCAAGCAGGGCGAGTGGAAGCGCAGCAAGTACACCGGCGTGGAGCTGTCCGAGAAGACGCTCGGCGTCGTGGGGCTGGGCCGCATCGGCGTGCTCGTCGCCCAGCGCATGTCCGCCTTCGGGATGAAGGTCGTGGCCTACGACCCGTACGTGCAGCCCGCCAGGGCCGCGCAGATGGGCGTCAGGCTGCTGTCGCTGGACGAGCTGCTGGAGGTCTCCGACTTCATCACCGTCCACCTGCCCAAGACCCCCGAGACGCTCGGCCTCATCGGTGACGAGGCGCTGCACAAGGTCAAGCCCTCGGTGCGGATCGTCAACGCCGCGCGCGGCGGCATCGTGGACGAGGACGCGCTGTACTCGGCGCTCAAGGAGGGCCGCGTCGCGGGCGCGGGCCTCGACGTGTACGCCACCGAGCCCTGCACCGACTCGCCGCTGTTCGCCTTCGACCAGGTCGTGTGCACCCCGCACCTGGGCGCCTCCACCGGCGAGGCCCAGGAGAAGGCGGGCGTGGCCGTCGCCCGCTCGGTGCGGCTCGCGCTCGCCGGTGAGCTGGTGCCCGACGCCGTCAACGTGCAGGGCGGTGTCATCGCCGAGGACGTCCGCCCCGGGCTGCCGCTGGCCGAGCGCCTGGGCCGCATCTTCACCGCGCTGGCCGGCGAGGTCGCGGTGCGGCTCGACGTGGAGGTCTACGGCGAGATCACCCAGCACGACGTGAAGGTCCTCGAACTCTCCGCGCTCAAGGGCGTCTTCGAGGACGTCGTGGACGAGACGGTGTCCTACGTGAACGCCCCGCTGTTCGCGCAGGAGCGCGGTGTCGAGGTGCGCCTGACCACCTCCAGCGACTCCCCGGACCACCGCAACCTGGTGACCGTGCGCGGCACCCTCGCGGGCGGCGAGGAGGTGGCCGTCTCCGGCACGCTGGCCGGTCCCAAGCACCTCCAGAAGGTCGTGGGCGTCGGGCAGCACGACATCGAGCTGTCGCTCGCCGACCACATGGCGTTCCTGCGCTACGCCGACCGCCCCGGTGTCGTCGGCACCGTGGGACGCGTCCTGGGCGAGGCGGGCATCAACATCGCCGGCATGCAGGTCTCGCGGGCCGAGGAGGGCGGTGAGGCGCTCGTCGCCCTGACCGTCGACGACACCATCCCGCAGTCCGTGCTCACCGAGATCGCCCACGAGATCGGCGCCACCTCCGCCCGCGCGGTCAACCTCACCTCCTGACGCCGTCCGGCGGCGGGCCCGCCCGCCGTCACAGGCGCAGGGCCTTGAGGGACATGTGGAGCAGCAGGCGGGCCTCGCCGTCGTTCAGGTCGAGGCCCGTGAGCTGCTCCACCCGGGAGAGCCGGTAGTAGAGCGTCTGCCGGTGGATGCCCAGGGCGGCGGCGGTGCGCCCCGCCTGGCCCGCGCAGTCGAGGAACACCTCGGCGGTGCGGGCCATCTCGCGCTGGGCGGGCTCCAGCAGGCGGCGGACGGCCGGATCGGCCGGGGCGCCGGGCGGCAGCGCGGTGAGCAGCCGGTACGGGCCGAGCGCGGCCCACTGGGCGACGGGCCCGAGCCGGGGTTCGGCACGGGCGGCACGGGCCGCGGCGAGGGCCTGCCGCCACGCGGGCGCCGGTTCCGCCAGTCCCGGCAGGGGCGCGCTCACCCCCGCCGCTCCCGCCCCGCCCGTCCGGGGCGAGCGCAGGAACCGGTCAGCCGCGGCGAGGGCCGGCTCCAGCGCGCCGGGGGCGCGGAGCCGGACGAGCGCCGCCAGCGCCCCCGTCCCCGGGCCGCCCGCCCCCGCAGGACCCGCACCCGCAACCGCTCCTGTCCCCGCCTCCGCGGGCGGCAGGGCGCAGGCCACCGGGACCTGCGGCAGCCGCGCGGGCACGCCGTCCCCGCCGGACGCTCCGGCGCCCTCCTGCCACGGTGTCACGGCCACCACCGCCAGCGGGCCCCCGGCGGCGGCGCCCAGCGCCTCGCGCAGTTCCTCCGCCGCGGCCCGCCGGGCGGCCGCCGTCGCGGTGAGGGCGGTGCGCAGCAGCTCACCGAGGCGGGCTCCGGCGCGGGCGTCGGCCGCGAGCAGGGCGCCGATGCGCGCGGCGGTGGCCAGGGACTCCGTCAGCCGGGCATCGGTCAGTTCCAGCGTTCCGTCGTCCAGCAGCCAGATGTAGCCGTAGGCGATCCCGCCGTGCCGCACCGGCAGGCAGATGCGGCCCCTGACCACGCCCGCCGCCGGGTCCGGCGGGATGCGCACCGGGCCGGTCGCGCGGGCGATGCCGAACCGTTCGAACCAGGCGCGCACGGCCGCCGACGAGCGGCGCTGCATGATCGAACGCGTGCGGACCGGGTCGAGCACCAGCTCCTCGTCGTCGCTGTCGCTGCCGTGCGCGCCGAAGGCGATGAGTCCGAAGTCCCGGTCCTCCAGGGTCGCCGGCGCGCCGAGCAGCGCCGACACCTCGTCGATCAGTGCCTGGTAGTCCTCCCGCATGCCCTGCCTGCCGCCTCTCCGGTCGCGTACCGCCGCGCTTGGCCCCCACCATTCTCATACAGCTGTCTGAGGTGGCGACCACTGAAGCGTGACAGCTGTCGATGGCCGGGAACCCGGAAGGTCCATAAGTTTTCCGGTGGCTCACCCTGCCGTAGGAAAGATTTCGTTGGAGGTGCCCGTGCTGGGTCCCGTGCTCCTCGCCGCCGCGCGCAGCGACAGCATCCGCCGCGCCGTCTCGGCCACCCCGGTCACCCGCCCCGTCGTGCACCGCTTCGTGGCCGGCGAACAGCTGGACGAGGCGCTGACCGGCGTGCGCGACCTGGCCCGGCGCGGTCTGGAGGTGACCCTCGACCACCTCGGCGAGGACGTCACCGACCGCACCGAGGCGCTGCGCGCCCGTGACGCCTACCTCGCCCTCGCCGACGCGCTGCGGGGCGAGGGCCTGGGGGAGCGGGCCGAGATGTCGGTCAAGCTCTCCGCCTTCGGACAGGCGCTGCCGGGCGGCCACGACGTCGCCCTGGCCAACGTCCTGCCCGTCGTCGAGGCCGCCGCCGAGGCGGGCACCACGGTCACCCTCGACATGGAGGACCACACCACCGTCGACTCCACCCTCGCCGTCCTCGCCGAGCTGCGCCGCCGCTTCCCGCAGACGGGCGCCGTCCTCCAGTCCTACCTGTTCCGCACCGAGGAGGACTGCCGGGCGCTGGCCGGGGAAGGCTCCCGGGTGCGCCTGGTGAAGGGCGCGTACAAGGAACCCGCCGAGGTCGCGTACCAGGACAAGCGCGAGGTGGACCGGGCCTACGTCCGGTGCCTGCGGATCCTGCTGGCGGGCGAGGGCTACCCCATGATCGGCTCGCACGACCCGCGGATGGTGTCGATCACCCAGGAGCTGGCCCGCCGCTTCGGCCGCAAGCCCGACGAGTACGAGTTCCAGATGCTCTACGGCATCCGCGCCGCCGAGCAGGACAGGCTCGTGGCCGCCGGACACCGCATGCGCGTCTACGTCCCGTACGGCACCGACTGGTACGGCTACTTCATGCGCCGCCTCGCCGAGCGCCCCGCGAACCTGGCCTTCTTCCTGCGCTCGCTCGCCACCCGCGGCTGACCGCCGCGGATTCCGCCCCGACCCGACCGTCTTCCCCGACCCGATGAAGGAGACATGGCCGCCATGGACGCCGTGACCCAGGTCCCCGCCCCCTACAACGAGCCGGTGCACGGCTACGCCCCGGGCAGCCCCGAGCGGGCCCGCCTGGAGCGCAAGCTGAAGGAGCTGGCCGACAACCCGGTCGACCTCCCCATGACCATCAACGGGGAGAAGCGGATGGGCGGCGGCGAGCGCTTCGACGTCGTGCAGCCGCACCGCCACGCCGCGCGGCTGGGCACCTACGCCAACGCCACCCGCGCCGACGCCAGGGACGCGATCGACGCCGCGCTGGCCGCCGCCCCCGCCTGGCGGGCCCTGTCCTTCGACGAGCGCGCCGCCGTCATCCTCAAGGCCGCCGAGCTGCTGGCCGGGCCCTGGCGCGAGACGATCGCCGCCTCCACGATGCTCGGGCAGTCCAAGACGGCCCAGCAGGCCGAGATCGACGCCCCCTGCGAGCTGGTGGACTTCTGGCGCTTCAACGTCCACTTCGCGCGGGAGCTGCTGACCGAGCAGCCGCCGATCCAGCCCGGCGGCGTGTGGAACCGCATGGACCACCGCCCGCTGGAGGGCTTCGTCTACGCGGTCACCCCGTTCAACTTCACCGCCATCGCGGGCAACCTGCCCACGGCTCCGGCGCTGATGGGCAACGTCGTGGTGTGGAAGCCGTCGCCCACGCAGACGCACTCGGCGGTGCTGCTCATGGAGCTGCTGGAGGAGGCCGGACTGCCCAAGGGCGTCATCAACCTCGTCACCGGTGACGGCAAGGAGGTCTCCGAGGTCGCCCTGCCGCACCCGGAGCTGGCCGGGGTCCACTTCACCGGCTCCACGGCCACGTTCCAGCACCTGTGGCGCGAGGTCGGCAGCAACCTGCCCGGGTACCGCGCCTACCCGCGCGTCGTCGGCGAGACCGGCGGCAAGGACTTCATCGTCGCGCACCCGACCGCCGACCCGGCCATCCTGAAGACGGCCGTCACGCGCGGCGCCTTCGAGTACCAGGGCCAGAAGTGCTCGGCCGCCTCGCGCGCCTACATCCCGCGCTCCCTGTGGGACGGCGGGCTGCGCGACGCGCTGGTGGCGGAGACGGAGTCCCTGACGATGGGCGACGTCACCGACCTGTCGAACTTCATGGGCGCCGTCATCGACGAGCGGGCGTTCGCGAAGAACAAGGCCGCCATCGACCGGGCGCGCCAGGACCCGAGCTGCGAGATCATCGCGGGCGGCACCTACGACGACTCGGTGGGCTACTTCGTCCGCCCGACCGTCATCGAGTGCTCCGACCCGGAGAACGAGGTGTTCACCACCGAGTACTTCGGCCCGATCATCGCCGTCCACGTCTACGCGGACGACGACTTCGACGCGATGCTGCACCAGATGGAGTCGGTCGCGGCGTACGCCCTGACCGGCGCCGTGTTCGCCCGGGACCGCCAGGTGCTGGCTGCCGCCTCGGAGAAGCTCCGGTTCGCCGCGGGCAACTTCTACCTCAACGACCGCCCCACCGGTTCGATCGTGGGCCAGCAGCCGTTCGGCGGCGGGCGCGCCTCGGGCACGAACGACAAGGCGGGTTCGAAGTTCAACCTGATCCGCTGGACGTCGCCCCGGGCGATCAAGGAGACCCTGGTGGCGCCCACCGACTACCGCTACCCCCACATGGGCTGACCCCCGGCCCCCGCCCTTGGGGCCCGCCCCGGCCGGGGCGGGCCCCAAGGGCGTGCCGTCGCCGTCCGTCAGGGCCGCACCCGCAGCGCGGTGACGTACTCCTCGTCCTCGTAGTCGCCGGTGGGGACGAAGCCCAGGGACGTGTAGAGGGCGGCCGCCGCCGTGTTCGCCGGGTGGCAGGAGAGCCGGATCTCCCGGCAGTCCTGGTGGTCGGCCAGCCAGCGCACCAGCGTGCGGACCGCCGCGCGGCCGGTGCCGTGGCCCTGGTGGTCGGCGTCCACGATCATGCCGCCCAGCCAGTGGGCGCCGTCCGTCTCGTCGAGCGCCCACATCACGTGCCCGGTGACCCGGTCGCCGGTGCGGACGGCCAGCGAGTGCCACACGTCCTCGCGCAGCGACAGCAGGAGGTAGCGGGCGGCCAGGGCGGCGACGAAGGCGCGCTGCTCGTCGCGCGGCGCCACGTCGGCGACGGCGCGCCAGTTGTCGTCCGTCACCGGCCGCAGGGTCACCGGCAGTCCGCGCCGGTCGCGGTGTCCGTAGTCGATGGAGTCCACAACGGGGCATCCGACCATGGACGGAGCGATGGCGCATCCTGGAAGGACCGCACGGGGCGGGGCGACGAGAGACGCGGAGGTGCGCAGATGCCGGTCCGGGCCATTCTGTGGGACGTGGACGACACGCTGTTCGACTACACCGGATCGGACCGCGCCGCGGCGCTGCGGCACCTGCGCGAGGAGGGGCTGCTCGACGCGTTCGACACCCCCGAGGCGGCGTGGGAGCGGTGGCGCGCGGTGATGGAGGAGCAGTTCGCCCGCTTCCTGGCGGGCGAGCTGGACTTCCACGAGCACCGGCGCGGGCGGGCCCGCGACTTCCTGGGGCGGCCGCTCACCGACGCGGAGGCGGACGCCTGGTTCGGGCGGTACGTCGCGCACTACGAGGCGGCGTGGTGCCTGTTCCCCGACGCGCTGCCCGCGCTCGACGCCCTGCGGGACGGGTACCGGCACGGCGTCCTGTCCAACTCCTCGGCCGCCAACCAGGACCGCAAGCTGCGCGCCCTCGGCATCCGCGACCGCTTCGAGGTGCTGGTGTGCGCCGACGAGCTCGGCTGCGCCAAACCGGCCCCCGAGGCGTTCACCGCGGCGTGCGCGGCGCTGGGCCTGCCGCCGAAGGAGGTGGCGTACGTGGGCGACCGGCTCGACATCGACGCGCTCGCCGCGCAGGCGGCCGGGCTGACCGGCATCTGGCTGGACCGCTCGTGCAGCGGCACCTCCGAGGCGGTCGCCTGCATCACGGGCCTCGGGGACCTCCAGGCGCTGCTCACGTCACCCTGACCCCACCCGTCACGGCGCGGGCGGGGGCGGCCGTCTCAGATAGTAGGAAGACCAACTACTTGGCGGGACATCACAGCCCCGGGCCCGTACCGTGGTGGGAGCCGGACGTATCGCTCCATCAGCGAACGGCGGACGAGCGCGGTGCATGCCGCAGGCCACCCCTGCCGCACCGGACGCCCCGCCCCTCACGGCGCTTTCCTTCCTCTCGGGGTATGCCTGCTAAGGAGCCTTGACCATGGACGACACCGCCCGCCGCCGCACCCGCCGCCCGGCCGCCACCGACGCGGCCCGCAAGAACGCCGCCGCCGCGCTGCAGCGCGCGCTGGACCGCCGTGACAACGGCGGGGCCACCGGGCACTGAGCCGCCGGACCCTCCCCGGCCGTCCGCATGATGGACGGGATGTGCTCAATCGCTGGGACGGGGAGTAGGGTCCGCGGCATGGCGCGCAGCATCAATCTCGCAGTGATTCCCGGCGACGGCATCGGCCCCGAGGTCGTGTCACAGGGCCTGAAGGTCCTGTCCGCGGTGCTCCCGCAGGACGTCAAGCTGGAGACCAAGGAGTACGACCTCGGGGCCGGGCGCTGGCACGCCACCGGGGAGACGTTGCCCGACGCCGAGCTGGAGCAGCTGCGGCAGCACGACGCGATCCTGCTGGGCGCCATCGGCGACCCGAGCGTCCCCTCCGGCGTGCTGGAGCGCGGCCTGCTCCTCAAGCTCCGCTTCGCCTTCGACCACTTCGTCAACCTCCGGCCCTCCAAGCTGTTCCCGAACACCGCCACGCCGCTGGCCGGGCGCCCGGACATCGACTTCGTCGTCGTCCGGGAGGGCACCGAGGGCCCCTACACCGGCAACGGCGGCAGCCTGCGCACGGACACGCCGGCCGAGGTGGCCACCGAGGTCAGCGTCAACACCGCCTACGGCGTCGAGCGCGTCGTCCGCGACGCCTTCGAGCGGGCCAAGGCCCGCCCGCGCCGCAAGCTGACGCTGGTGCACAAGAACAACGTCCTGGTGTACGCGGGCAGCCTGTGGACGCGCGTCGTCGAGCGCGTCGGGCAGGAGTACCCCGAGGTCACCGTGGACTACCTGCACGTCGACGCGGCGACGATCTTCCTGGTGAACGACCCCGCCCGCTTCGACGTCATCGTCACCGACAACCTGTTCGGCGACATCATCACCGACCTGGCCGCCGCCGTCACCGGCGGCATCGGCCTGGCCGCGTCGGGCAACGTCAACCCGACCGGCGCCTTCCCCTCGATGTTCGAGCCGGTGCACGGCTCCGCGCCGGACATCGCGGGCAGTGGCAAGGCGGACCCCACGGCGACGATCCTGTCGGTCGCCCTGCTGCTGCGCCACCTCGGCCTCACCGCCGAAGCCGTCCGGATCGAGGAGGCCGTCACCGCGGACCTCGCCGGACGCGACGGCGCCGCCGCGCGCTCGACCGACCAGATCGGCGACGCCCTCTCCGTGCGAGTAGCCGGCTAGCCCGGCGCCGTCCACAGCCGCCGGGCCACGCGCCCGGCGGCTGTGCGACGCGGCGGCCAGGTGCGACCATCTCACCCAGGGCCGCCACCCGTCTCCCCGGCACGGACACCCACGCGCGATAATCGGACGTGGGGCTGCCGCACGGGGAGGAACCGGGACGTCCACGTACGTGCGCGGTCCGCCACACCATCTCAGTGAAGGACGCGCACATGACCACGCCCCGTATCGAATTCGGCCTCAAGCCCTCCGCCCAGCCGCTGCCGGACGCGGAACGGGAGGCGGTGCTGTCCGCGCCCGGGTTCGGCCGCCACTTCACCGACCACATGGTCACCATCCGCTGGACCGAGGGCCGCGGCTGGCACGACGCGCAGCTCGAACCGTACGCACCGCTCCAGATGGACCCGGCGAACATGACGCTGCACTACGCGCAGACCATCTTCGAAGGGCTCAAGGCGTACCGGCAGGCCGACGGCTCGGTGGCCACCTTCCGGCCCGAGGAGAACGCCCGGCGCTTCCAGCGCTCCGCCCGCCGCCTGGCCATGCCGGAACTGCCGGTGGAGACGTTCGTCGAGGCGTGTGACCTGCTCGTCCAGCAGGACGTCGCCTGGGTGCCCGGAGCCGGCGAGGAGTCGCTGTACCTGCGGCCCTTCATGTTCGCCAGCGAGGTCGGTCTCGGCGTGCGCCCGGCCGGCGAGTACCTGTTCATGGTCATCGCCTCCCCGGCCGGCCCCTACTTCCCGCGCGGCGTCAAGCCCGTCTCCGTCTGGCTCTCTGAGGAGTACGTGCGCGCCGCCCCCGGCGGCATGGGCGAGGCGAAGACCGGCGGCAACTACGCCGCCTCCCTGGTCGCCCAGGCGGAGGCCGCCGCGCACGGCTGCGACCAGGTCGTCTGGCTGGACGCCACCGAACGCCGCTACATTGAGGAGATGGGCGGCATGAACCTGTACTTCGTGCGGGGCAGCGGCGCGGACGCCACCGTCGTCACCCCCGAGCTGACCGGCACCCTCCTGCCCGGCATCACCCGGGACTCCCTGCTGACCATCGCCGCCGACCTCGGACACGGCACGCGCGAGGCCCGCATCTCCACCGACGAGTGGCGCGAGGGCAACGCCGACGGCAGCATCACTGAGGTCTTCGCCTGCGGCACCGCGGCCGTCATCACCCCCGTCGGCTCGGTGAAGTCGGCCCGGGGGGAGTGGACGGTCGGCGACGGGCAGCCCGGGGAGATCACGATGAGGCTCCGCGAGGCCCTGCTCGCCGTCCAGACCGGCCGCGCCGCCGACCCGCACGGCTGGATGCACCGCCTGGCGTGAGACGCCGCCCGCGGGCGCGGGGCAGGCACGCCGCGAGGCGGCCGCGCACCCCGCGCCCGCGCAGGCGCCCGCATCGTGAGACACGCGCGGACGCCGGGGTGGACTGTGCCAGACTTCTCCCGTGCTCTCGTTCGCCATGATTATTGGTGACAGCGCGCCGGTCCGCAGTGATCACTGACCGCACGACCCGATGGCGGCAGTGGACACCGTGTCCCAGACCCGCGCGCCGACCTCTCGCACCCGCGAGGGGTTTTTTCGTTTTCCGGTCCCACCGGGCCGGGAGCCGGGGCGCGCGGGAGCACGGGGACAGGTGGCAACCGGGTGACAGCAGGACACCGGTCCACTCATCACTCCCTAGGAGTTCGAAGCAGCATGACCACGGCAGCCCCCGACGACTCGTTTCACGTGTTCGACACCACCCTGCGGGACGGCGCCCAGCGGGAGGGCATCAACCTCACCGTGGCCGACAAGCTCGCCATCGCGCGTCACCTGGACGACTTCGGCGTGGGCTTCATCGAGGGCGGGTGGCCCGGCGCCAATCCGCGCGACACCGAGTTCTTCGCCCGCGCCCGCACGGAACTGGATCTGCGCCACGCCCGGCTCGTCGCGTTCGGCGCCACCCGCAAGCCCGGCGTCCGGGCCGGGGACGACCCGCAGGTGCGGGCGCTGGCCGACTCCGGGGCCCCCGTCGTCACGCTCGTCGCCAAGTCGCACGACCGCCACGTGGAGCTGGCCCTGCGCACCTCGCTGGAGGAGAACCTGGCGATGGTGCGGGACACCGTGGCCCACCTGCGCGGACTCGGCCGCCGGGTCTTCGTGGACTGCGAGCACTTCTTCGACGGCTACCGGGCGAACGCCGGATACGCCAAGCAGGTCGTGCGGGCGGCCCACGAGGCGGGCGCCGACGTCGTCGTGCTGTGCGACACCAACGGCGGGATGCTCCCGGCCCAGGTGCAGGCCGTCGTCCGCACGGTGCGGGAGGAGACCGGGGCGCGGATCGGCATCCACGCCCAGGACGACACCGGGTGCGCGGTCGCCAACACCCTGGCCGCCGTGGACGCCGGCGCCACCCACGTGCAGTGCACCGCGAACGGCTACGGCGAGCGCGTGGGCAACGCCAACCTCTTCCCCGTCGTGGCCGCGCTCCAGCTCAAGTACGGCATGACGGTGGTGCCTGAGGCGGCGCTGCCGGAGATGACCCGCATTTCCCACGCCATCGCCGAGGTCGTCAACCTCACGCCCTCCACCCACCAGCCGTACGTGGGAGTCTCCGCCTTCGCGCACAAGGCCGGGCTGCACGCCTCCGCCATCAAGGTCGACCCGGACCTGTACCAGCACATCGACCCCGACCGCGTCGGCAACTCGATGCGCATGCTCGTCTCCGACATGGCGGGCCGGGCCTCCGTCGAGCTGAAGGGCAAGGAGCTGGGCTACGACCTGAGCGCCGACCGCGACGTCGTCGGCCGGGTCGTGGCGCGGGTCAAGGAGCAGGAACTGCGCGGCTACACCTACGAGGCCGCCGACGCGTCGTTCGAGCTGCTGCTGCGCGACGAGGTCCACCGCGGCGCGTCCGGCGGCGAGGCCGCCACCGCGGGGGGCGCCCCCCGCTTCTTCCGGGTGGAGTCCTGGCGGGCGATCGTCGAGGACCGCCCCGACGGGTCGCACTCGGCCGAGGGCACCGTACGGCTGTGGGCCAAGGGCGAGCGGGTCGTGGCCACTGGCGAGGGCAACGGCCCGGTCAACGCGCTGGACCGGGCGCTGCGGATCGCTCTGGAACGCGTCTACCCGGAGCTGGCCCGGCTGGAGCTGGTGGACTACAAGGTGCGCACCCTCGCCGGGACGCACGGCACCGAGTCCACCACCCGGGTGCTGATCTCCACCAGCGACGGACGCACCGAGTGGTCCACCGTGGGCGTCGCGCCCAACGTCATCGCCGCGTCCTGGCAGGCCCTGGACGACGCCTACACCTACGGGCTGCTGCGCGCGGGGGTGGAGCCGACGGAGTGAGGCGGCGCCGGGCCGCGCACCGCGGCCCGGCACGCCCGGGGCGGGCGCCCCGGGGCGCCAGGACGACCGCCGCACTGTAGGACCTCCACAGGACGGGGCGGTCGGCCTCTGTGGGGAAGCAGCTCGACGTCCCCGGAAGTCAGTGGTTCTGTCCAGCGCAGCCATGAAACGGCGGCGGAGACTGTACGAATCCAACGAGGGAAAACCGGCCTGCCCCTTCGTAGGGTCTATACATGACCGATCTGCCTCCGGCCCCCGAGGCCGCCGCCCCGACGGACTCCCGCGGCCGCACGGCCGAGTTGCACGCCATCCGCGAGCAGGCCAGGCGAGGCCCGAGTGAGCGCGCGACGCAGGCGCAGCACGCGAAGGGCAAGCTGACCGCCCGGGAGCGGATCGGCCTGCTGCTGGACGCCGGGACCTTCCGCGAGG